>NZ_CP038157.1:0-1200000 GCF_007641235.1 Corynebacterium sanguinis | reverse complement strand
GATTGCACATGTCTCGTTAACCGAGCCCATACACGGGTCTGCCCCCACCCGGCGGGGCCGCGAGGGGGCAGACGTTTTCCCTATTGAGGGGAAAGAACAGCTGTGTTAGCTGATGGCGTTGACAGCCTCGCGCAGGCGGTCAGCGTGTGCGCCGGAGACCGGGATGAAGCCCTCGGAAGCGAGCTCCTCATCCTGGGAGTCGAGTGCGACGGTCAGGAAGTCCTTGACCATGTCGCGGGTCTGGTCGTCGTAACCAGCGGAGCAGACGATCTCGTAGGTGGTCAGGATCAGCGGGTAGGTGTCAGCACCGTCCATGGCGAAGAGCTTGGCTGCGTCGACGACCATGTTGTGGCCCTCGGTCTCGAACTCGAGGCCGTCGAGTGCGTTGCCCACAGTCTCCTCGTTGAGCTCAACCGGGCCGTTGCCGAAGTCGATGTTGGCAGCCTGGTCAGCGAAGCCAGCCTCGACGTAGGTGATGGCGCCCGGGATAGCCTTAACCTGCTCAGCAACACCGGTGGAGCCGTTGGCGCCAGCGCCGACAGCCTGCGGGAATGCCTTGCCGGAGCTCTCCCAGCGGCCGTCGGAGGCAGCGGAGAGGAACTTCTGGAAGTTGTCGGAGGTGCCGGACTCGTCGGAGCGGTAGATGACGGAGATGTTCTCGTCCGGCAGCTCGGCGCCCGGGTTAGCCTCGGCGATGGCCGGGTCGTTCCAAGAGGTGATGTCGCCCTTGAAGATGTCAACGAGGTTATCAACGGTGAGGTTGAGGTCCTCGACGCCGTCGAGGTTGTAAGCGATGGCAACCGGGCCGATGACCATCGGCAGGTGCCAAGCTTCGTTGCCGCCGCAGCGGTCAGCTGCCGGCTGGACCTCGTCGTCCTTCAGCGGGGAGTCAGAACCTGCGAAAGCAGCCTGGTCACCGATGAAGTTCTTGACGCCAGCGCCAGAACCGGTTGCGTTGTACGCCAAGTTTGCACCCGGGACAGCCTCAGCGTAGCGGGCGCCGAAGTAATCCATCGCGTTCTGCTGGGAGGTTGCACCCTCAGCGACGAGCTGACCCGTGGTGCCGGTCAGGTTGGAGTCACCAGCAGCGGCGTCGTTGGTGGCCGTATCTGCGTTGGTAGCTGCTGCGGTGGTGTCGTTGGTGGAAGCGTCGTTGGAGTCACCGCAAGCGACGAGGGATGCGGAGGATGCTGCGACGACACCTACGATGGCGGCGGTGCGCTTAAAGTTGCGAATCACGGGGTACCTTTCCGGTGCGAATTCAGATGAAGAGTTCGAGCATCGGATCCTGGTGGAAAGAGAAGCCCAACTGGATTTTCATGGTCCAGACAGACTTCATCCGATTACTCACACTTGGATAAGGTACGTGTCAACGGTTAACCGTTGGTGTCTAACGCAATGAACAGTAGGTTAACTTTTGCGGATATTCACATCTTCGCAGCTAGGAGGCGTTTTGTTGGTACACAATATGCTTTTGCACTGTCAGGAACCCGAGATTTTCATACCGCGCCACCGCCGCACCGTTATCCGCCTCAACATACAGCTTGACCTCGGAGGATCCCTGGCCCACGAGGTGGTTCAGGCCGATCCTAAGCAGCGGATCTCCTAGCCCCTTTCGGCGGTAACTGGAATCTAGCCCCACCACATAAACCTCACCTGTCACGTCCGGGTGCATCTTGGTCCAGTGGAAGCCCGCAAGGGAGTCACCCTCGTAGAGAAACCTCACCCCTTGCGGGTCAAACCACTCGGCCTCCATCCCGCGGTGCAGCCTGTCCAGATCCCAGCCGCCCTGTTCCGGGTGCCATTCGAACGCGTGATTGTTGGCGTCCAACCACGCCTGCTCAACCGTTTCTGTACCCCAGCGCTCTACCGCCTCGGAGTAACCCAGATCACTAAACCCCTCAGGCAGCTCCACCTTCGCGGCCTCGCGCAGCTCATCGCCGTTAATCGCCATCACCAGCAGCTCACGGGTGACGCCAAGCCCACGGCTCTTCGCCAAGGCGCGAGCGGCCGGCAAGTCCCCGTGTGCCCACAGCCCGGCCTTCGGATTGCGCTCAAGGAGGACGTCGACAAGCTGCGTGCCGATGCCGCGGCCCCGGTGTTCAGGGTCAACGGCGAGCTCTGCGGAGTCGTCCGGGGCGAGCGCTGCGATGGCCACGAGGTCACCGTCGGGGCCCATGCAGGCGAGGTGGGTGTGCTCCAGGCGGGCGTCGTCAAGCCCTGCGAGAAACTGCTCGGAAAACGCCGCGACCTTATCGTGAGCCTCGACCGTGGTCAGGAGGCTGCGGGCGGAGTCGCCGGGCAATGTCACTTCAGCAATCTTGTTCGTCATAACTTCAGGCTACGGTAGAAATAAAGGCATGAGTGTTCTCTCGCGCGTCCGCGGGATCAAAGTGGCCGCCACGATCATCGTCGTGGTGCTGGTCGTGGCTGCCGTGGCGCTGCTCGTGGACACGGCGGCGGCTTCGCGAGTCGAGCGCACCCTCGCCCTTCGCGCCAGCGCCGACGAAAGGCTCTCCGCCACCCCCGACGCTTACGTCGCGGGGTTCCCGTTTTCCCTGGTCGCGGTCACCAGTACGATCCCCCGGGTGTCCGTCTCCGCGCTCGACGCGACGGTTGAGGGCCTCGGCACGGTCAACACCACGGCGGAGGCCTTCGATGTCGATATCGATGCTGAGGCCGCGTTCGCCGGAGAGTTCGCGGGCGCGCACGCCACCATGGTGCGGCGCAAAGTGCGCCTCGACGGTGTCGCGTTCGGCGAGCTGCTCGGCATGACCGACCTCGACATCGCCAACCCCTACAACATCTCTCCCTCGGGCGGCACGGCATCCGAAGCCCAGCTCACCGGCACCGTCCCCGGCACGGACGCGCCCAGCACCGTGGTGGTCACCCTTCGCCTCGACGGTTCCACCTTCCAGATGCGGCCGAGCCTGCTTCTCGACGCCCCGCCCGGCGCCGAGGACAAGATCCTCGACGCCTACACCCTCGACCGCGACACCCGCGATCTGCCGCTGGGCGGGCCAGCGGACGCGGTCCTGCTCTCGGGGGGTTCGATCGAGTTTTTCCGCCAGCGCCTCAACGTCACCTTGAGCGATTTCGACCTCGCCCCGCTGCCGCCGGAGAGCTAGCCAGAGGGTAGCGTGGGGGCCATGAGCGAGACGCCGACATCGGATAACACTGCCCGCCTCGACGGCAGCGAGGCCGTCAACTTGGCCGCGAAGCAGTCGAAACACACCGCCCACCGCAACATCCCCGGCCTCGGGTTCGAGGACTTCCCCCTGGCCGATGACACCGCCAACCTGCGCCAAGGCCCGTCGCTTCACGACGGCCTGCTCGCGCTCCTGCCGCTTGTCGGCGTGTGGTCGGGCCGCGGCCAGGCCAACGACGGCGGCGAAGAGTACGCCTTCGGCCAGCAGCTCGTGGTTTCCCACGACGGGGAGAACTACCTGCGCTTTGAGTCGCGCATCTGGCGCCTCGACGACGACGGCCAGCCGCAGGGCGCCGACCAGCGCGAGGTCGGCTTCTGGCGGATCTCCCTTTCCGACGAGATGGAGGTCACGCTGACCAACTCGCGCGGGCTGGTGGAAATCCTCTACGGCGAGCCGGTTAACGAACGCGCCTGGCAGGTCACCAGCGCGTCGACCATCGTCACGGCCACGGGCCCCGACAAGCACGGCCCCGGCAAGCGCCTCTACGGGCTGATGCCGAACAACAACCTGGGCTGGGTGGACGAGCGCGCCGTCGACGGCAAGATGGTGCCCTACATGTCGGCCGAGCTCACCCGCGTCGCCGGCTAGTCCAGCGCGGCGCGCACGAGAGCGCGGAACTCGCGCTCGCCCTCGGGCGTCGCCGCAAGCGGGCGCCCGTCAAGCTCGGTAACCCGAACTGCTTGGCGCACCGCGCTGACCAGCCACACCGACTCGGCCGCGAAGAGGTCCTCGAGGTACAGGTCCTTCGCCTTGCACCTGTACCCCAACGCGTCGGCGTGCTCGAAGATTGCCCGCTGGGTGGTGCCGGCCACGATGTCGGGCCCCGGGGCCGGGGTGCGCAGCTTTTTGTCCTTGCGCACGACGATCACACTCGACGTGGTCGCCTCGAGCACGCGCCCGTCTGTTGCGTCGACGTAGATCACCTCGTCGGCTCCGCGGGATGCGGCCCAGCGCAGCGCCGCCATCGACGCGGTGTAGTTCAGCGACTTCGCGCCCACCTTCAGCCACGGAGCCTCGTTCTCACCGTGGGCAAGGGTGTAGCCGCGCGGGGAGCTCAGCGCTGTGACCCCGGTTTCGCGCTGCCGGATGATCGACTCGTCGATGGGGCGCACCGTCAGCCAGGCCGTGGGCACACCGGTGCTTTCGCGACCACGCGTCATGGTCCAGACGCACTTCGCCTCGGAGCGCTCACCCTCGCCTTCACCGCGCTCGCGGTAGTAGTCCTCCACCGCCTGGCGCATCGCCCGAATCCAGCGGTCAACGCCCGGGTCAGGCAGGTCGAGCGCCTCGGCCGAGCGGCGGAACCGGCTGACGTGCTTGTCCACGTTCACGGGCTCGCCGCCGCGGATCAGCAGGGTTTCAAAGATCCCGTCGCCGCGGGTCACTCCCGCATCGTCCCAGAACACATGCGCCATGTTCGCGTTTTGCCTGCGGACAGAGCCTCCAAACGGTTCCACGAGGTAGATCACCGGCTGCGGAGGAATATGCGAGGAGGCCATGATGCCCCATTATGCACGTAGGATGGGGCCTGTGGAAACTCCTAGCCAGTACCGTTCAGTCCTCCTTAACTCCCCCGGAGCGGCCGAGCTGCCCGAGGCGGAGACCTCGCTTATCGACGCCCACGGCGTCGCATGGCACTACGGCGACCCCCTCGGGGAGCAACGCGCCCTATCAAGCGGCCCAATCGTGATCGACCGCTCGCATCGCAGGGTCATCGCCGTCAGCGGCCCGGACGCGCCGACCTTCCTCAACAACCTTTTATCGCAGAAGCTTATCGACGCCCCCGAGGGGCTCGCGGCCTCCGCACTCGACCTCGACATCCAGGGCCACATCCTGCACCACGCCGACGTTGCCTACACCGACGGCGTCTACTACCTCGACGTGCCCGCCTACCAGTGTGAGACGCTACACTCCTTTTTGACCAAAATGGTGTTCTGGTCGGACGTTAAAGTTAATGACACCGACCTCGGCGTGATCACCGTGCTGGGTGAGGCGCCCGCCGTGGAGGGGGCAGCCGCCACCAGGACGCGTCCGTGGGGCGAGACGCAGCGCACCGACGTCCTTGTTGAGCGCGGCCGCGTTGGGGAGGTCGTCGATAAGCTGCGTGCTCAAGGGGTGAGGCTGTCAGGCCTAATGGCCTTCAGCGCGCTGCGCGTACGCGCCGGTGAGCCCGAGCTGCGCGCCGACCTGGATGAGAAATCCATCCCGCACGAAGCGCCCTCGCTGATCAACCGCGGCTCCCACATTGGCGCGGTGCACCTGGAGAAGGGCTGCTACCGGGGCCAGGAAACGGTCGCGCGCGTGGAAAACCTCGGCCGCTCACCGCGGCTTTTGGTCATGCTCCACCTCGACGGCTCCGCCCCCGTCGATCCGGTGCCGGGTGCGGAGATCACTCTTGCGGGCCGCCGCGTTGGGCGCCTCGGCACGGTCGTCCACGATGCGGACTACGGGCCCATCGCGCTGGCCTTGGTCAAGCGCTCCGCGCTCAACTCCGGCGACCTGACGATCAGCGGCGAGGTCGAAGTCTCGGCCGCCGTCGACCCTGATTCGCTGCCGCTCGACGAGGGCGAGAAGGCGGGGCGCAAGGCAGTCGAAAGGTTGAGATCCAACCAGTAGCTCCACCTATATCCCCAGGTTAAGGGGCGGTTAAGATTTTTCTTTCGTGACAGGCTATAGTGTCCCACAGGACTATATTGATACGAAAATGAGTGGCCACCCGCGGCAAGCGGGTCGCCCAATGAACCACCTCAAGGGGGTCACGCCATGGGTCGCGGACGCGCCAAAGCAAAGCAGACCAAGGTTGCTCGCCAGCTCAAGTACCAAACGCCTGAGATGGATCTCGATTCGCTGCAGCGCGAACTCGCAGGCCAGTCCCCGGCCCGGAGCTACAGCGATACCGATGACGAGGTGGATGACCGCTTCTCTGACTACCCCGACTGGGACGCAGACGGTCGCCGCTAGCCAGCTCTAATTTGCACGCACCCGCCCCCGGGTTAGAACTTCGGGGCGGGTGCGCTCGCATCTGACTAGAACTGCGGGTGGCTGCCCGACAGGACCGCGCGAGCGGTCTCACCCTCGCCGCTAGCACGCAGCTCGCCAATGACCCAGCTCTCGATGTGGCGAGCCGCGAGGATCGCGAGGGTACGGTCCCGGTCCTCCGGGGCGACGACGGCAACCATGCCCACACCCATGTTGAAGGTCTTCTCCATCTCCTCCTGGGCGACCTCGCCCACGGACTGGATGAAGCGGAAGATCGGCGACGGCGACCACGTGGCGCGGTTCATCTCCGCAACCTTGCCCTCGGGAATGATGCGCTCCACGTTGCCCACCAGCCCACCACCGGTGACGTGGCAGAAGGTCCGCACCGAACACTCCGAAGCCAGGGCCAGGCAGTCCAGTGCGTAGATCTTCGTCGGCTCGAGCATTTCCTCGCCGAGCGTGCGGCCCAGCTCCTCGACGTAACCGTCGAGCGGCAGCCCGGCGCGCTCTAGGAGCACGTGGCGCGCCAGGGAGTAGCCGTTGGAGTGCAGGCCTGACGACGCCATCGCGATCACGACATCACCCTCGTGGACCCGATCGGGGCCCAGCAGCTCGTCGGCCTCGACCACGCCGACGGCGGTGGCGGAGACGTCGTAGTCATCCGGGTTCATCACCCCTGGGTGCTCTGCGGTCTCCCCGCCGAGCAGGGCGCAGCCCGCCTGAACGCAGCCCTCGGCGATACCCGCCACGATCTGGGCCACCTTTTCCGGAACGACCTTGCCAATGGCGATGTAGTCCTGCAGGAACAGCGGCTCGGCGCCACAGACCACGAGGTCGTCGACGCACATTGCGACCAGGTCAATGCCGATCGTGTCGTGCTTATCCATCGCCTGTGCGACGGCGAGCTTGGTACCCACCCCGTCGGAGCCGGCGGCCAGCAGCGGCTCACGGTACTTCCCCAGCGCGAACAGCCCGGCGAAGCCGCCCAGCCCGCCGCGCACCTCGGGGCGCGAGGCCCGCTTTGCTAACGGCGCGAACAGCTCGACCGCCTTGTCACCGGCCTCAATGGATACGCCCGCGGACGCGTACGAGACCGGGCCGGCCTCGGCGTTGTGGTTGGTCGTCATGGCTAGTGTTCACCTTTCTGCATGCGGCGGACGAGCTCGGCGTTGGAGTTGCCCTCCGGCAACCCCAGCGGGTAACTGCCCGTGAAGCAGGCGGTACAGAGATTGTCCGCAGGCTGCCTCGTGGACGCGATCATGTCGTCGGTGGACACAAACGCCAATGAATCTGCCCCGATCATAGTGCGGATCGAATCACGCGCCGCCTCGTCGTCGAACCCGCTGCCGTTATTAGCGATCAGCTCGCCCGGGCTGGCGAAGTCAATGCCATAGAAGCACGGCCACTTCACCGGCGGCGACGCGATGCGCACGTGCACCTCGGCCGCGCCCGCCTCGCGCAGCATCTTAATCAACTTGCGCTGCGTGTTGCCGCGCACAATGGAATCGTCGACCACGATCAGGCGCTTGCCCTCAATAATCTCGCGCACCGGGTTCAGCTTCAAGCGAAGCCCTAGCTGGCGCAGGGTGTCCGAGGGCTGGATGAAGGTACGGCCCACGTAGGCGTTCTTCATCAACCCCTGCTTGAACGGGATACCCGACTCCTCCGCGTAGCCAATTGCCGCGGGCGTGCCCGATTCCGGAACCGGCATCACCAGCTCACCCTCGACCGGGTCGACGTGGGACAAGCGCTTTCCAATCTCGATGCGCGTTGCGTGCACCGAACGAGACGCGATGACGGAGTCCGGGCGCGCCAGGTAGACGTACTCGAAGACGCAGTGCGCCTTCGGCGTCTCGGCGAAGCGCTCGGTGTGCACGCCGGTCTCGTCGATAGTAATCAGCTCGCCGGGTTCGACGTCGCGCACGTACGTTGCGCCGACGATGTCCAGGGCGCACGTCTCGGAGGCAATGACCCAGCCGCGCTCGAGCCGGCCCAGCGACAACGGGCGCACGCCGTGCGGGTCGCGGGCAGCGTAGAGCGTGTGCCCGTCTGTAAACATGAAGCAGAAGGCACCCTCGATGGTGGGTAGGAGGGTGCGGGCGGCGTCGAGAAGCGAGCTGTCGTCGCGGATCGCGTCGGTAAGCAGCGCGGAGACGACCGCGGTGTCCGAGGATGAGCCCTGGCCCTCCACGCCCTGCGGCGGGATCAGCTTGCGTTCAATCGCCCTGGCCTGCAGGTCCTGGTAGTTGGTCAGGTTGCCGTTGTGCGCCAGCGCCACATCCGTGCCGTTCGGCGAGGTCCGAAACATCGGCTGGACGTTTTCCCAGCTATCGCCACCGGTTGTGGAGTAGCGGGTATGGCCGACCGCGACGTCGCCCTGCAGGGCGTCCAAGATGGATTCATCAAACACCTGGGAGACAAGTCCCGTGTCCTTGAACACCACGATCTTCTCGTGGTCGCCCACTGCGATGCCCGCGCCCTCCTGGCCGCGGTGCTGCAGGGCGAAGAGCCCGAAATAGGCGAGTTTGGACACGTCCTCCCCGGGAGCCCACACGCCGAACACACCGCATTCGTCGTGGGGAATGTCCTCGTGAGTTTCCTGAGTACTCAAGGTTTGCACGTGCCCTACCTTAACGGATTACCCCACCTGTAGAGCAATCACGGGAAGCGCGCTCGCGATCTCCCCCGCGCGGGAACCCGAAGCCTCAATTCGGCCATCCGCGAGCGCCTCGGCGAAGGACTCAAGCCCGGTCGCTACCTTCAGCCACGTCTCCGGGTTCATCTCCACCACGTTCGGCGGTGTGCCGCGGGTGTGCCGCGGGCCGGAGACGCACTGCACCGCCACGAACGGCGGGACCCGAAGTTCGACCGCGTGGCCGGGGAGCTCGTCGGCAAGCGTGCGGGCCGTCGTGCGGCAGGCGTCGGCAAGCAGCGGGCGCTTTGGCGTTGCTGTGACCTCGCCGCGCAGCCACTCGGCCACCGCCTCGACCGCCAGCCGCGTGGTGTGGGGATCGCTCTTACGCGCACTCATACGCGACATACTAATGTGTTCAATCATGGAATCCCCCGTTGCTACGACGAAATCCCCCTTTGTCACCCTGCGCTTTATGGCCGCGCCTGACGACGTCATCCTTGCCGGGGCCCAGGGCGTATCCGGCGGGCGAGTCCTCGAATGGATCGACAAGGCCGCCTACGCCTGCGCCGTTCAATGGTCGGGAACCTACTGCGTTACCGCATACGTCGGGCACATCCACTTCACACGCCCCATCCCCTCCGGGCACCTTGTCGAGGTGCGCTCGCGCATCGCCATGACGGGGCGCACCTCCATGCACATTGTCAACGAGGTGCTCTCCGCCGACCCGCGCGAGGGCGTGTTTACCCGCGCCTGCGACTGCCTAGTCATCTTCGTGGCCAAAGACCCGAAGACGAACGAGACCATGCAGGTGCCCACCTTCGTGCCCTCGACGGACGAGGAAGAGCGAGTGCTCGACGCCGCGCTGTCGCGCATCGACCTGCGCAACGCCATCGAAGCGGAGATGAAGGGGCAGACCTACACCAACGATTCCACCGCCCCGCGCCTGATCCACCGGTTCCTGGCCAAGCCGACGGACATCAACTGGGGCGGCAAGGTCCACGGCGGCAGCGCGATGGAATGGATCGACGAGGCGGGCGTGGCCTGCACCATGGAGTGGTCCGGCGAGCGCACTGTTGCCGTGTACGCAGGCGGCATCCGCTTTAAAAAGCCGATCTCCATCGGCGACCTGGTCGAGGTTGACGCGCGTATCACGCGCACCGAGGCCCGCTCGATGAACCTGGTGATCCAGGTGCGCTCGGGCAACCCGCGCGGCGGCCGCGACGCGCTGACCCCCGCGATCCACGCGACGTTTACCTATGTCGGCGTCGACATCGACGGCGAGCCCCTAGCCGCACGCCAGTACACGCCGGTCACCGACGAGGACAAGCGGCTCTGGGAGCACACGAAGAAGCTCAAGGACCTGCGCCAAGAGTATGCCCCGATGCCGCTGGTGCGCCCCTTGGACGCCCAGCAGCGGCTGGACTAGCGGATCTAAACCGGGGCGTTCGGCGCCAGCGCGTGGTCGAACAGCCCCGGCAGGGTTGCACTCCACGCCTCGGCGAGCTGCGCGATCGACACTGTTTCGCCAGCCACGGTGATCTCCCCGGTTTCGTTCGTCGAGCCGAGGACGGCCACCGGAATGCCCGCTTCGGTCGCGCTCTGCACCGCGATGTCGAGGCGGTCGGCCGTCACGGCGACGAGCACACGCGAGGCGGACTCCGAAAACAGCGCGGTAAACGCGTCGTCGTGCACCCCGGTGACGTCCAGCTCCGCGCCCTTGCCGGAGCCGAGCAGCATCTCGAACACCGCCTGCGCCAGGCCACCTTCCGAGAGGTCGTGCGCTGCGGAGATGCCCTCGCTGTCGGCGAAGAACTCGGCGAGGCGCTGCTCATTGGCAAGGTCCACCTGCGGCGGCAGGCCGCTGAGCTTCTGGCCGGAGACCTCTTGCCACACCGATCCGCCGAACTCGTCGTGGGTTGCACCCAACAGAAGCAGCTTGAAGTCGCGCTGCACGGTGCTGTCGGCGGGATCCGGCAGCGCGTGCCCGATGGTCTGCTCGACGTTGTCAATCACGCCGAGGACGCCCACAACGGGCGTCGGCAGAATCGGGGTGTCGCCGGTCTGGTTGTAGAAGGACACGTTTCCGCCGGAGACGGGGATCCCCAGCTCCACGGCGCCGTCGGCTAACCCGTGAACGGCCTCGCGGAACTGCCACATCACGTCCGGATTCTCGGGGGAGCCGAAGTTCAGGCAGTTGGTGATCGCCACGGGGCGCGCCCCGGTGACAGCGACGTTGCGGTAGGCCTCGGCGAGCGCGAGGCGCGCGCCCATGTTCGGGTCGAGGAAGGTGTAGCGGCCCGAGGCGTCCGCAGACACGGCGACGCCGCGGTTGCTCTCCTCGTTGATGCGCAGCACGCCGGAGTTGGCGTACTTCGCCTGCACGGTGTTGCCGCGCACGTAGCGGTCGTACTGCTGGGTGATGAAGTCGCGCGAGCACAGCGCCGGGGAGGCGACGATGCGCAGCCACGCGTCGCCGAGTGCGACGGACTTGTCCACCTCGGCGGGCTGCTGCACGTCGTCCTGCCACGCGGGGCGGGCCCACGGGCGGTCGTAGACGGGGGCCTCGTCCGCGATGGTCGACGGCGGCGCGTCCACCACGACCTCGCCGTTGTGGGACACGACCAGGCGGTCCGCCTCACCGGTGACCTCGCCGATCACCGCGGCGTTGACGTCCCACTTCGCGCAGATTTCCATAAAGCGCTCGACGTTATTGGGCTCGACCACGGCGCACATGCGCTCCTGGGATTCGGAGGCGAGGATCTCCGCGCCGGTCATGTTCTCGGCGCGCAGCGGCACCGCGTCGAGGTCGACACGCATCCCGCCGTCGCCGGAGGCGGCCAACTCGGAGGTGGCGCACGCGAGGCCGGCCCCACCGAGATCCTGGATGCCCACGACCACGCCGGAGTGGTAGAGCTCGAGGCAGCACTCGATGAGCACCTTCTCCGCGAACGGGTCGCCGACCTGCACGGCCGGCAGCTTGCGCTCGGCGCCGTCCTCGAAAGACTCCGACGCGAGCACGGACACGCCGCCGATGCCGTCGAGCCCGGTGCGGGAGCCGAAGAGGATCACCTTGTTGCCGGACCCCGAGGCGAACGCGAGCTTGAGGTCTTCGACCTTGAGCGTGCCCACGCACAGCGCGTTGACCAGCGGGTTAGACGCGTAGGTCTCGTCGAACACCGTTTCGCCACCGATGTTGGGCAACCCCAAGCAGTTGCCGTAGCCGCCGATGCCCGCAATCACACCCGGCAAGACGCGCTTGGTGTCGGCCGCGTCGGCGGGGCCGAAGCGCAGCTGATCCATCACCGCAATCGGGCGCGCGCCCATGGCCATGATGTCGCGGACGATGCCGCCCACGCCCGTGGCCGCACCCTGGTAGGGCTCGATGAAGGAGGGGTGGTTATGCGATTCGACGCGGAAGGTCACCGCGTCACCGCCCCCAATGTCCACCACACCGGCGTTCTCACCGATGCCGGCCAGCAGCTTGGAGCCCATCTCCTCCGTCATGGTCTCACCGAAGTACCGCAGGTGCACCTTGGAGGACTTGTACGAGCAGTGCTCGGACCACATCACGGAGTACACGGTCAGCTCAGCGTCGGTGGGGCGGCGCCCGAGGATCTCGACGATGCGCTGGTACTCGTCGTCTTTTAAGCCCAGTTCGCGGTACGGCTGGGCGTGCTCAGGCGTCGCCTTCGCGTTGTCGACGGTGTCGTTGTGCACGGTCATCCTTAGTTACGCTCCGATCGAAGAGATGGCGGACAGAAACAGGCCGAGGCCGTCGACGGACGGGCCGGTTAGCGTCTCGATGGCGTGCTCCGGGTGCGGCATGAGCCCGACGATGCGCCCGGTTTCGTTGGTCACGCCCGCGATCGAGTTGATCGAGCCGTTGAAGTTGTCGGTGTAGCGGAAGACCACCCGGCCCTCGCCTTCCAAACGCTCGATGGTTTCGGGGTCAGCCTGGAAGCGACCCTCGCCGTGCTTGGCGGGGACGAAGATCTTGGAGCCCGACTCGAAGCCCGAGGTCCAGGCGGTGGTGTTGTTTTCCACCGTCAGGTACGTGTCGATGCAGTGAAACAACAGGTTTTGGTTGCGGGTCAGCGCTCCCGGCAGCAGGCCGGCCTCGGTGAGGATCTGGAAGCCGTTGCAAATCCCGAGAACCGGCATGCCCTTGTTCGCCGCGTCGATAACGGCGCCCATCATCGGCGCCTGCGCGGCAATCGCGCCGGAGCGCAGGTAGTCGCCGTAGGAGAAACCGCCGGGGACGACGACGGCGTCAACGCCAAAAAGGTCGCTGTCGGCGTGCCACAGCTCGACGGGCTTCGCCCCCGCGAGGCGTACGGCGCGCAGCGCGTCGACGTCGTCAAGCGTGCCCGGGAAAGTGATGACCCCGATGGAAGCCGTCATCGAACGACCTCGAAGTCCTCGATGACGGTGTTGGCGAGCAGGGTCTGTGCGACGCGCTCGAGCTCGGCGTCCGAGACGGAATCGTCGACCTCGATCTCAAATCGCTTGCCCTGGCGCACATCGGCGACGCCGCTCACCCCAATCCGGCCGAGCGCGCGCAGGACAGCCTGTCCCTGGGGATCAAGAATCTCTGCTTTCGGCATGACATTTACAACGACACGTGCCATGGGGAGTCCCTCGCTTTAGGTAGGTCATTAGACGCGCTCGAGTATATCGGACGCGCCGACACGCCCGAACTACCCGTTTCCCCGGTATTGAAAGCGGGGCGCGCCGCGAACTGTTACGCCTGGGTAAACGCGGGGAGAATTCTCACTTTTCACCCAGCGAACCCATAAGTACCGGGCTACTTTTACCGAGGAATTGTTATTCGCCTCCCCCGACTCACAAGCCAAGGACAACCGATGTCATTGAATCGCGCTCTGAGCACTGTTATCTCCATCGCCATCGCCGCCGGCACCGTCTCTGTCATCGCCCCGGGCGCGAGTGCCGCGCCCGACGGCTCCGGAATCGTCATTAACGAGGTCTACGGCGGGGGTGGCAACAATGGCTCGGTCTACTCCAACGACTTCGTCGAGCTGTTTAACCCGACGGCCTCGCCTATCGACGTCACGGGCTGGACCATTGAGCAGCGCTCCGCCGCCAACAACGTTGGTCAACGCGCCACGCTTTCCGGCTCCGTCCCTGCCCGCGGCTATCTCCTTGTCCAGGGCGCGAAGGGCAACGCCCAGACCGGTGCCCTGCCAACCCCGGACAACACCTCCGGGATGACCTTCTCCGGCACCGACGCTGTCGCAGCGCTTCTCGACGCCTCCGGGACCACCGTCGACCTCGTGGGCTGGGGCAAAGCCACTGCTTACGAGGGTAGCCCCGCAAAGGCAACCTCGAACGCCACCTCCGTTCAACGCAAGAGCGAGGGCGTGGACACGGACAACAACGCCGCCGACTTTGTCGTGGCCGCTCCGACGCCGAAGAACTCCGCGTCGGCGGGCCCTGTAGATCCGGTTGACCCCGTGGATCCCGTCGACCCGGTTGATCCGGTAGATCCGGTTGACCCCGTCGAGCCCGGCGCGGTGACCCCGATCGCTGACATCCAGGGCACCGGCGACGTCTCCCCGCTCAGCGGGCAGAACGTGGTTACCGAAGGCGTCGTCACGGCGGTGTACAACGAGGGCGGCAAGAACGGCTTCTACCTGCAGACCGCAGCTTCCGGCACCGAGGAGAAGAAGCCGGGCGATGCTTCCGACGGCATCTTCGTCTACATGGGTTCACGCACCGACTACCCCGCGATCGGCGCCTCGGTGCGCGTCGCGGGCGGCGTCAGCGAGTTCTACACCGTGACCCAGATCACTGCATCGGCCATCACCGCGCTGGAGGCGCCGCTGGCCGCTCCGGCCGCGATCGAAATCCCCACCCTGCCGGCCGGCAACGAGGCCCGCGAGCCCTACGAGGGCATGCTCGTGCGCCCAGTGGGCGACTACACCGTGACCAACAACTACTCGCTGAACTCCTTCGGCGAGGTGGGCCTCGCCCCCGGCGCGTCCGCGCACCGCACCCCCACCGACGTGGTGCTGCCCGGAGCGGAGGCCAACGCGCTCCAGGCGAAGCAGGACGCCGAGGTTGTCTACCTTGACGACGGCCGCACGCGCAACTACCTCAACAACGACTCCTCCACCCCGCTGCCCTACCTGGTGACGTCGGACCAGGGGATCAAGTCGCTGCGCGCCGGCGACCAGGTCGATTTCCAGACCGACGTCGTCGTCGATTTCTCGCACAACTTCTGGCGCTTCCAGCCGCTGGAGCCGATCACCGGCAAGAACGCGGCCGACGAGTTGCCGATTGCGTGGCAGGACTCGCGCGCGGCGACCCTTGAGGTTCCGGCTTCCGTGCGCGGTGAGTACTCCATCGCGTCGTTTAACGTGCTCAACTACTTCACCACCCTGGGCGAGGACGTCGCTGGCTGCAGCGCCTACACCGACATCTACGGCAACGGCGTGTCCGCGCGCGATTGCAAGGTGCGCGGCGCGTACTCGCAAGCAGCGTTCGAGGACCAGCAAGCGAAGATCGTCGACGCCATCAACCGCCTGGACGTCAGCGTCCTCGGCCTGGAGGAAATCGAAAACACCTACGCCGTCACCGGCGATGTCGCACGCCGCGATGAGGCTCTGCGCACGCTTGTCGACGCCCTCAACGCCGCCGGCGGCAACTGGGCCTACGCCGAGTCCCCGGCCGAGCTGGGCACCGACGAGGACGTGATCCGCGTGGCGTTCATTTACAACAAGGCCGAGGTGGAGCCGGTTGGCGAATCGCGCATCTTCGACGACCCCGCGTTCACCGGCACCGCGCGCCAGCCTCTGGCCCAGGAGTTCAAGCCGGTTGGCGCGGACGACTCCAAGAGCTTCGTGGCGATTGTCAACCACTTCAAATCCAAGGGGTCCGTCGCGAACGGCGATGCGGACACCGGCGACGGCCAGGGTAACAACGCTCAGGTGCGCGTCGCGCAGTCCACGGCCCTGATCGGGGTGCTCAAGGAACAGGACGACTGGGCCAACAAGCCGACCTTCATCGTGGGCGACCTGAACTCCTACTCCAGGGAGGACGCCGTGCGCTACCTCGAGCAGGAGGGCTTTAGCAACATCGCTTCTCGACGCGAGTTCGATAACGCCTCCTACCAGTTCGCTGGCCAGCTCGGCTCACTCGACCACGTGATGGGCAACGAGGCCGCAATGAAGCTGGTCAAGGACGCGGCGGTGTGGAACATCAACGCCGACGAATCCGTCGCCTTCGAGTACTCCCGCCGCAACTACAACGCGCAGGACTTCTTCGGGGCCGACAATCCCTTCCGCTCCTCCGACCACGACCCGGTCAAGGTCGGGTTCGGCTTCGACGCCTCGGCGCCGACTGACCCGGTCGACCCGGTCGACCCGGTTGAGCCGCCCGTCGCGGCCGGCAGCAGCATCGGCGGCATCTTGGGTGCCCTGCTGGTGGGCACCGGGCTGGTTGCGCTGATCTCGGCGCTGGTAAACATGCTGTTCCCGGACGCGGTGCAGTCCATTCTCTCCCGCTTCGGGCTGTAGGGGCGAGCGGGGCTCGAAAGGGGCCCGCTAGGCCAGGAAGGCGCGGTAGTCGGCAGGCTCCGCGCCTTCTTCGATGGCCGCGGTAGCGGCGTTGAGGAAGTCGCGGCGCACCTTTTTGTTGTCAAGCTCGCGGCCGGAGACAGACAGGCGGATGATGTTGCCCTTCGCCGCGCCACGCTCGGCGGCTCGGATGATGTTGCGTCGCCACCACTTGGCCGCGCCGAAGCCCTCGCCGACGGACAGGTTGCGGCATTGGTAAAACATGCCCGTGTCCGTCTGGTGCAGGCCGCTTGTCGACGCCACCAGCAAGAACCCGAGGTCCGGCAGCACCTCGAGGGTGCCCTCGGACAGCCGCCAGCGCGGGGGCGCGAAAATGTTGAAGGAGAACCCGAGCGATTCCATCTGCCGCGTCGCCCCGGTCAGGCGCAGGCGCGCCTCGTGCGCGCCGAGCGTGGCGAACTCCGCCCGGCGCCCCTGCGCGGGCTGGTCGAAGCCGTTGAGGATCAGTGCCCTGTCCGCCTCGCGCTGCTCGAGCAGCCACTTGCGCGTCTTCTTGTCCTTGGCCAGGTGCCACTTCTTGTCGATGTGCGGCGCGACCAGCAGGGAGACGGGGATCTCGGCGGCGTCGAGGTCGTCGGTGAGGCGAACAACGTCGTCTAGAGTGTCGTCGAAAATCGACGACACGGAGACGAGAACGTGGCCGGGCATAGCCGCAATTATCGCACAGTCGACCCGTTAGCGCGCATCAGCTCCGGACTTGTCCAGCACCCACGCGTACTCGAACGCGGTCTGCTTCCACTGCGCGTAGCGCCCCGAAACCCCACCGTGCCCGGCGGACATTTCCGTCTTGAGCAAGAACTCCCCACCGGTGGCCGTGTCGCGCAGCTTGGCGATCCACTTCGCCGGCTCCACATACAGCACGCGGGTGTCATTAAGGCTGGTCACGGCCAGGATGTCGGGGTAGTCTATCGCCTCGACGTTTTCATACGGCGCGTAGGAGGCGATGTAGTCGTAGGCCCCCGGGTCGTGGTACGGGTCGCCCCACTCCTCCCACTCCGTCACGGTCAGCGGCAGCTCCGGCATGAGGATGGAGGTGAGCGGGTCGACGAACGGCACGATGGCGAGGATGCCCGCGAACTTATCGGGTGCCATGTTCGCCACCGCGCCCATGAGCAGCCCGCCGGCGGAGCCGCCCTCGGCGACGAGCTGCCCGTAGGTGGTCACGCCGCTCTGAACAAGCGCGTCAGCGCAAGCGAGGAAGTCGGTAAACGTGTTGCGCTTGGACATCATTTTACCGTTGTCGTACCACAGCCGGCCCATCTCGCCGCCGCCGCGCACGTGCGCGCACGCCCACACCATCCCGCGATCCAGCAGGCTCAGCCGCGCAACGGAGAACGCCGGGTCGATCGAGTGCTCGTACGAGCCATAGCCGTACAACAGCGTGGGCAGCGGCTTATCGACGCCCACATCAACGCGCCTCACCACCGACACCGGCACCTGCGTGCCGTCCTCGGCCGTCGCCCAGATCCGCTCCGCCACGTACTCGGCGGGGTCGTAACCACCCTCGACTTCTTGCTGCTTGAGCAGGGTGAACTCCCCGTCGGCGACAGTGTAGTCCAGCACCTGCGCGGGCTGGGTGAACGACGTGTAGCTGAGCCGCACGACCGGGGCGTCCCATTCGGGGTTGCCGCCGAGGCTCACGGTATAGAGCTCCTCATTGAACTCGAGCTCGGTGAACTCCCCGATGCCGCCAGCGGTGAGATCGGCCACGGCGAGGCGGCCGATGCCTCCGGCGCGGTAGCTGAGGAAGAGGAAGTCACGGTAGGAGTCGGTGCCCTCGATGCGGCGGGAGTCGTCGTGCGGTGCGACGTCGTCAAGCTCGCTCAGGTCGGCGAGTTGATCGATCGGGCAGGTGCCCACCGCGAAGTTGGGGCCCGTCGCATTGTGGGTGACCACCCACTTCTCCTGGCCGCCGGGCGCGATGAAGTCCACGTCGTACTCCACGCCGTCTTGGCGCGGCCACAGCATGCGGAACTCGCCGGTGGGGTTGTCGAAGTCGAGGACGTGGAACTCGCTGGTGCTCTTCGAGCTCGAGACGATGTAGAGGAAGCGCTCGGCGCGGTCCGCACCGACGCCGACGTTGAAGCGCTCGTCGGGCTCCTCGTAGACCAGCACGTCGGCGGACTCGGGGGTGCCGAGCGTGTGGCGCCACACCTGGTGGGGGCGCCAGGCGTCGTCGACACGCACGTAGAAGATGTGCTCCTCGCCCGCCCACACTGCGCCGTAGAAGATGTCGGTTAGGGTGTCGTCGTAAAGCGAGCCCGTCTCCAAGTCTTTGACGCGCAGCTCGAAGCGCTCGTCGCCCGAGGTGTCAAAGGAGTAGGCCAACAGGCGGCCCGAGGGGGACACGCGGGAGGCACCGAGGGAGAAGAACTCGTGGTCAGCTGCGAGCTCGTTGATGTCGAGCAACACCTGCTCGCCGGGCAGCGGGGAGCCGTCCTCAGGCACGCGAGGCGGCGTCCACGGCTGCTCGCGCTCGGCGGCGACGCGGCAGGAAATGCCGTAGTCCTTGCCCTCGACCGTGCGGCCGTAGTACCACCAGCCGCCCTGGCGCGACGGGACGGACATGTCGGTCTCTTTGACCCTGCCCTTAATCTCGCCGTAAATGGCATCCGTCAGCGGCTGCAGGTGGCCGGTCAGGGACTCGGTGTACGCGTTCTCGGCCTCAAGGTAGCTCAGCGTTTCCGGGCTGGCCTTATCGCGCATCCACTCGTAGTTGTCCACCACATCGCGCCCGTGGAACGAGCGGGTGATCGGGTGTTTTGGGGCGTGCGGGGCTGATTTACTCATACCCGCCTAGTGTAGCGACCGAATTCTTAGGCGTTGGCGCCCGGCCAGTGGCTGAACTTCTCCCCGCTCAGGCGCTCGTAGGCCTCAATGTAGCGGTCGCGGGTCGCCTCAACGACAGAACCCGGCAGCTCGGGCGGCTCCAACCCGCTCGACGGGTCCCAGCCCGACTTCGGCCCGGTGAGCCAGTTGCGCACGTACTGCTTGTCAAAGCTGGGCTGCACGCGGCCCTCCTCGTAGGAGTCCGCGGGCCAGTAGCGCGAGGAGTCGGGGGTGAGCACCTCGTCGGCAAGCACGAGCTCACCCTTGGCGTCGAGGCCGAACTCGAGCTTCGTGTCGGCGAGGATGATGCCGCGGGTCTGCGCGTAGGTGGCGGCGGTGGTGTAGACCGCCAGGGTGGCGTCACGAAGCTTTTCGGCGAGCTCCGCACCCAGCTTGTTGGACACGTACGAAAACGAAACGTTCTCGTCGTGATCGCCCTGCTCCGCCTTCGTCGCGGGGGTAAAGATCGGTTCGGGCAGCTTCGACGCCTCCACCAGGCCCTGCGGCAGCGGTACGGCGCACACTCGCCCCGTAGCGTCGTACTCCTTCTTGCCGGAGCCAGTGAGGTAGCCACGCGCCACGCACTCAAACGGGATCATCTCCAGCTTCCTCACCACGTGCGCCCGGCCTAGGACCTCCTCCGGGATGCGCTCGTCCTCCACCGGGCCAGCCAGGTGGTTGGGCATGCCCAGCTCGCGGCCCAGCAGGTCGAAGAAGAACGTGCTCGTCGCCGTGAGGATTCGGCCCTTGTCCGGAATTTCCGGCTCGAGGGAGTAGTCGAATGCCGAAATGCGGTCGGTGGCCATCATCAGCAAAGTGTCGCTGTCCACCTGGTAAATCTCGCGGACCTTGCCACCAGAAAGGTGAGCGTAATCGGATAACTCAGGGCGCATGGTGTGCAAGTGTAGTCCCGCAGCGCGCGAGGGCGAATCGCGCGAGGGCGCGCAGGTGGGCGCGCGCGGAAAACTGCAGGCGATAGCCTAATCTAGAGGCCATGAAACGACGCACCGCAGCACTCGGCTTAGCGTTAGTGGCCCAGGCGGCAGCGCTGAGCGCCTGCGCCCCAAGCGAGGCGGATAGCAGTGCCGCAGCCGGTCACAGTGCGGAAACGCTCACCGAGCTGCCGGGCATGCCGGACGACTTCACCCCCACCGAGGGCGGCGAAGCGCTTGAATTTGGAGAGACCGCCCACGTTGTCACCACCGGCTTCGACACAGGCCAGCCCGTGTACTTTGACGTCACCGTGGAAAAACCGAAAAAGCTCACGTCCGCCGAAGTTGAGGAGAACATCGGCCAGGACCCCGGCGAGATCGGGTTGCCCGAGCCTGAGGAGGGCGAAGACCCCCCGCAGCCGGAGCGCTACGACAGCTTCACCTGCTTCATCGTCACCTTCACGCCCGTCGCGGTCGGCGAGGGCAACTACTCCGTCTCTCTGCCGTGGTTCAAGATCCTTGACCCGGGCGGGCTCAACGCCAACTTCGTCGAGCGCGGCGACAACGCCTACTGTGGCGTCAACCCTGACGACGAGGTCCCCGCGTTCACGGGGGACATGGAGGAAGGGCGCGAATACAAGCGCGCCATTGTTACGTGGACCGGCGCCACGGACCCCGGGATCGTGGGCACGGCCGTCGAGCTCAACACCGTGCAGAGCCCGAAGAACAGCGCTCAGCCCTGGCAGTCGATTACTTGGAAGTAGCGCCGCGTTCTACAGGATCTCGCCCGGGGTGTAGGAGGCGGCGCTGGGGTGGGCGTCGATAAGCAGCTGAATGCGGGCGAGGACGCCGTCGACCTGGGACTCTGCGGCGCCGATGAAGGCGTGGCGGTCCGCGAGCGCGGCGTCAAGCCCGGCGCGATCGAGCGGGAGGCGCTCGTCACGCGCGAGGCGCTCGATGAGGTTCTGCTCAGCGCCGGTTTCGCGCATGTCCAGCGCCATCGCCACCGCGTGCTCCTTGATCACCTCGTGCGCGGTTTCGCGGCCAACGCCGGCGCGCACCGCCGCCATGAGGATGCGGGTCGTGGCCAGAAACGGCAGGTAGCGGTCCAGTTCGCGGTTGATCATCGCGGGGAACGCCCCGAACTCGTCGAGGACGGTGAGGAAGGTTTCGAGCTGGCCGTCGATGGCAAAGAACGCGTCCGGCAGCGCGACGCGGCGCACGACCGAGCAGAACACGTCGCCCTCGTTCCACTGCTGGCCGGCGAGGTCCGCGACCATGGTGAGGTAGCCGCGCAGTATTACCTGGAAGCCGCCGACGCGCTCGCAGGAGCGCGCGTTCATCTTGTGCGGCATCGCCGAAGAGCCGACCTGGCCCTCCTTGAAGCCCTCGGTGACCGTCTCGTTGCCGGCCATCAGCCTGATCGTCGTGGCCAGGCTCGACGGGCCCGCACCGAGCTGGACCAGCGCGGAGACAACATCGAAGTCAAGCGAGCGGGGGTACACCTGTCCGACGGAGTCGAAAATGCGCTCAAACCCCAGGTGGGAGGCGATTTCGGTCTCCAGTTCGCGGAGCTTGGCTTCGTCGCCGCCCATCAGGTCGAGCATGTCCTGGGCCGTCCCCATCGGGCCCTTGATGCCGCGCAGCGGGTAGCTGGCCAAGACTTGTTCGATGCGCTCGGTGGCGATGAGGATCTCGTCCGCGGCCGAGGCGAAACGCTTGCCCAGGGTGGTCGCCTGCGCCGCGACGTTGTGGGAGCGACCCGCCATGACCAGCGATTTGTACTGCTCAGCGCGGTTGCCGATTGCCTTGAGCAGCGCGACAGCCTTGTTGCGCACGAGCTCGAGCGAGCGGTAGATCTGCAGCTGCTCCACGTTTTCCGTCAGGTCGCGGCTGGTCATCCCCTTGTGGATGTGCTCGTGTCCGGCGAGCTCGTTGAACTCTTCGATCCTGGCCTTCACATCGTGGCGGGTGACCCTTTCGCGCGCGGCGATGCTGTCCAGGTCAACGTCGTCGATGACCCTTTCATAGGCGGAAATTGCCTCGTCCGGGATGTCGACGCCGAGGCCCTGCTGGGCCCTCATCACGGCGATCCAGAGCTGGCGCTCCAGCACGATCTTGTGCTCGGCGCTCCACAGCGACGCCATGTCGGGCGATGCGTAGCGGTTGGACAGGACGTTGGGGTTCATCGGCTTTTCAGACACGGCTTCGATTATTCCACGACGCGTGGTCAAGGACGGCCTGAGCAGGTGTTTCGAATGCGTGTTCCCCCGATTGGGGGTAGGTGTCCGAGGCGTTTTTAGACTAAGGGCAGTTACGAAAGGAGGGGTCATCATGAGAACACTCACATCGCTTGTCGACGCCATCGCCGACGCCATGAACGAGCTCAGCTCGCTTTTCGACGACCCCTCCACGCTCACCTTCGACTCAACCCGCGCCGATATGGAGCGCCTCGAGAAATCATTGAATCAGAAAGGCCTCGTCGACGCTTCATTCGCCTACCTGTGCGAGCGTGACGGGGCTGGGCGCAGCGTGGGGGCGACATACGCCAACGACTACCTTGAAAAGGCCCTCGACCTCTCGCGCGCCGAAGCTTCCCGCAGGCTCCAGCGCGGGCGGGATCTGTTCGCGCCCCCTGCAGATGATGCGGAGTCGGAGCCGGCCTTCGACTTTGGCGCTCCCCCGCGTCGGGGCGAAACCGCCGATCCCGGCAATCAGCAGAAGAAGGCGCGTGATGACGCGCGCGGCATCGGGCCCGACAAGCAGGCAGCCATTGACAACGAACTGCGCGCCCTGTCGAAGGAGGCCTCGAAGGAGCGTCCCTCCATCCTCGCCCAGGCCCTTGCGGAAGCCGCTGGGCGCAGCGTCAGTGACCTCCGCAAGTTCGTGTGCAGGCTCGTGGATCGCGCCAACCTGGCCCACAAACCAGCTGCGGACCCCAACGCGGGCTTTTCCTCGCGCGGCGTCAGGGCATCGCGCAAGAAATCCGACGGGACCTTCGACGTCACAGCGACAATGACGGCCGGCGACTGGGCGCTGCTCAAGGCGCTCCTCGACTCGGACTCGGCCCCGGGGTCCAACATCAGCGCGGACTCCAAGGAGGATTACCGCACACCGACCCAGCGCCGCTTCGACCAGCTCTGGCGAATCCTCACCCAATTCGAGAACGACCGGCAGGTGAAAAACCGCGGCGCGGCCTCCGTCGTGCTCGCCATCACGCTCGACGACCTCGCCGACGCCGACTGGCACACAACGTTTATGACCAACACTGGTGTCGAGGTCGACTGCTTCGACCTAGTGCGTCTCGGCATGGGTGACACGAAGGACTTCATCCTCCACATCGACAGGGTCACCGGGGAGCCCATCGCGTTGGGCTCCACTCGTCTGGCCAGCGTCGAGCAGCGCATCGCGATGCTCGCGATTCAGGGAGTGTGCGCCTGGACCGGCTGCGACGTGCCCATGTCGGAAACCGAGATGCACCACATACTGGCCTACATCCAAGGCGGGAAAACCGATTTGGCAAACTTAACCGGATTATGTCGGCGGCACCACTCGTGGAACAACGACTACCGAGACGGTCGAGGCGGCAAATCCCACGTGGCAAAGTGCTCGGATACAGGACGGATCGCGGTCGTCGCACCCGACGGTACGGTATCCTTCAACGACACCGTTTCGTACCACCAATCGCCAGGTGCGAAACTACGGCAACGGGACCACAAGATTGAATCCCGCCAAGCCCCCGACCCGCCAATGTTCCACCCGCCGCAGCGGCGTAGGCGCACGCCTGCCTAGAAGTAACGCTAGAGGGAGATTGCTCCCTCAATCGCCGCGCGCGCAATGTCCTTTCGGTAGAACGCGCCCTGCAGCTCAACGCCCTCGAGCTGCGCGTACGCCGTCTCGACAGCCCCCGCAAGGGTGCCACCCACGCCCAAAGCGTTGAGAACCCGCCCGCCGTTGGAGACGTACACCCCGTCGCGCGAGGCGGTGCCCGCGTGCAGCACCTTTGTCGGATCATCGAGGTTATCCCCGCTCAGCGCGTCGCCCGCGCGCGGCGACTCGGGGTACCCCTCGGCGGCGAGCACGATCGTCGCAGCGTAACCCTTGGTCCAGCTCAGCGGGCCGAGCTGCGCCAGTGTTCCGGTAGCAACGGCGTTGAGGGCGTCGGCAAGCGGCGTTTCGAGCAGCGCGAGCACGGCCTGCGTTTCCGGGTCACCGAAGCGGGCGTTGAACTCCACCACCGCGGGCCCCTCCGGGCCCCACGCGAGGCCTGCGTAGAGCAAGCCCTGGTAAGGAATGCCGCGCGCCACCATCTCGCGCGCCACCGGCTCAACCACCTCGGCGACGATGCGCGACACCCCATCAGCTGGCAGCCAGGGAAGCGGCGTGTAGGCGCCCATCCCGCCGGTGTTCGGTCCCAAGTCACCGTCGTATGCGCGCTTGTGGTCCTGCGCAGGCAGCAGCGGCACGACCGTCTCCCCGTCGACCAGGCAGAACAGCGACACCTCCGGGCCTTCGAGGAAGGACTCCAAAAGCACAGGGTTGCCGGCCTCGATCACGGCGCGGGCGTGCGCGGCGGCGGCCTCGCGGTCGTCGGTGACCACCACGCCCTTGCCCCCGGCGAGCCCGTCGTCCTTGACCACGTAGTGCGGGCCGTAGCCGTCGAGCGCCGCGTCGATCTCATCGAGGGCGGTAACCTGCGTCGCGGACGCGGTAAACACCCCGGCCGAAGCCATCACGTCTTTCGCGAACGCCTTCGAGCCCTCCAGCTGGGCCGCCGCCTGGGACGGGCCAAACACGTTGAAACCGGCCTCGCGCAGCACGTCGGACACCCCCGCGACGAGCGGGATCTCCGGGCCAATGACCACGAGCTCCGCGTCTACCTCGCGGGCGAGCTGAGTGACGGCTTCCGGCGAGGCCGCGTCGACGGCGTGCACCTGCGCAAGCCGCGCCATCCCGGCGTTGCCCGGCGCGACGAAGAGGTCGTGGCCCTTTAGGCCTTTGAGCAGGGCGTGTTCGCGGCCGCCCGAGCCGATTACGAGGATGCGCATGCACCCCAATCTACAGGTAGCCTTGGGGAGCATGAGCACCGTGTTTACCAAAATCATCAACGGAGACATCCCGGGCCGCTTCGTCTACCGCGACGACACCGTGGCCGCGTTTTTGACCATCGAGCCCATCGCCTACGGGCACACGCTGATCGTGCCGGTGGCCGAGGTAGACAAGTGGACCGACCTCGACCCGGCCACATGGGCGCACATGAATGATCTGGCCCAGAAGATCGGGGGCGCCGTCATCGACGCCTTCGGCTCCTCGCGCGCCGGCTACCTCATCGCTGGTTTCGAGGTGCCCCACGCCCACATCCACGTCTTCCCCGCCGACGACATGAGCGGCTACAGCCTGGCCAACGTCATGCGCGCCGAACAGACGGACCCCGAGAAGATGGACGAGGCCGCCGCCGCGCTGCGCGAGCGCCTCGGCGTGGGTGAGGATGGCCGCGCCTAACTACCAGGCCGGATTGTTCACGTCGACGCGGCATTCACGTCGCTCGCTACAGACTGGAAAGAATACGCTCGTGTGACGCCAGGTCCTCGGTGGTGTGTACGACGGCAGTGGAGTCCGAGACGAGGAACACCATGCCACCGGCGTCCTCGTTGATTGCCTCAAGAGACGAGCTGGCCGGCTGCCCATCAGCCCGGCGGTAGATTCGCCAACCGCCTGTGAGACGGTGAGCACTAAATTCTCCAACCTTGATCATGGGGTTCCCCGGGATATCGTTGTGCCGGGAGTATCGTGCATACAGCCAGTGGGCCCCTGTGGCGCTAAAAGGGCTGTCGAGCAGCTCTGATCGATTGGGTTGACGCTCCACTCAGCATCTTCGTCGGGCCAAAGAAATGTGTGGCTGAAGCCCTGCTGCTGCTCGTTGTACACCAGAATCCAGGTCCGCCACGGGCCTTTCTCGCCGTCCTGGGTGATTTCGCGCCAGGAAGCGTGAGGATCCCGTCGAACTTAAAAATTTGGACGGCTGATTGAGAGTCGTCGAAGCTAGCAACGGTGATAAAGCCCTGCCACGGCCGCTTCTCCTGCAAAACTGGATCCACCAGCAGCGCCTTCTCCACAAAGCGGAGAATCGAAGAGGCATCGCCGAGGTCAAGGTCGTCGGCGGGGTTGTGGTCAGTCATAACATCTTTCCTTTGGAACCCATCAGCAAGTACATCCAGCCTTCGCCCAAACGTAACTACCAAGCCGGATTCTTCACGTCGAGGCCCTCGGCCGCGGCCTGGGCTTCGACGAGTTCCAGAAGGTAGTCCTGCTGCCCGCCGTACACCGCGCCGAAACGCTCGTCGGCAACGTACATGCGCGCGAGAATCAGCTGCCGCGAGGCAGTGACCTCATACCACTCGCTTATCGACGCCCGGTGCCGACGCAGCAACTCGCCCTGGGGCGACGCCCACGGTGGCGTTGGTGGGGGCGTCGAAAAGCGATGCGATCTCGCCCAGCGCCCAAGGTCTGCGTCGGAATAGATGCGGTAGGTGCCGTCGCACGCGGGTTCCCAGTGCCGCAACGCTTTGGGTGTGGCACCGAGCCAGCTGGTTGCTTCGCTGATGGCATGCATGGTGACTGCGGGGGCAGGGTCAAGGGTTTAGACCATCGGCAGCGACAAGGTAAACGTTGAGCCCTCGCCGGGCGCGGTGCGCACCGAGATCGCGCCGCCGTGGGCCTCGATGATCGATTTGGTAATAGCCAGGCCCAGGCCGGACCCGCCGCCGGACGCGCGGTTGCGGGAGGCGTCGGCGCGGTAGAAGCGCTCGAAGATGTGCTCGGCGTCTTCCGGCGACATGCCAACGCCCGTGTCGGCGACGTCAATGAATACCTTGTCCAGGTTCTCGCGCAGCGTGATCGTCACCTCGCTGTCGCTGCCGCCGTGCTTGAAGGCGTTGCTGACCAGGTTGAGCATGACCTGGTGGAGGCGATCCGGGTCGCCTTTGACCATGGGCACGTTCAGCGCTTCGTTGTTGACGTTGAGCACGCGGCCGGGGAAGGCGGCGCGGGCGGTGGAGCGCACTGAGGAGACGACCTCGAACATGTCGACCTCGCGGGCGTCGAGACGCGCGCCCTCGGCGCGGGTTAAGGCAAGCAGGTCCTCGACCAGCAGCTTCATGCGGCCGGACTCCTCGTCGATTTTCGACAGCACCATGTCGGGGTCGTCGACCATGCCGGTGCGGTACAGCTCGGTGTAGCCGCGCACGCTGGTTAGCGGCGTGCGTAGCTCGTGGGAGGCGTCGCCGACGAAGCGGCGCATCTGCTCCTCCTTGGCGCGCGACTCCTCCACGGACTCCTGGAGCTGGCCCACCATGGTGTTGACCGCGTACGACAGTTTGCCCACCTCGGTCTCGCGCGACCAGGCCGGCACGCGCCGTTCCATGTCGCCGTCGGCAATCGCCAGCGCGGTTTGCTCGACCTCGCGCAGCGGGGCGAGGGCGCGGCGGATGAAGAAGTTGCCCGCGAACCCGATGCAGATCACGGTCAAGGTTCCGATTCCTGCAGAGACGATAGCCAAGGAGGCGAGCATGCGGTGCTCGGCCTCGAGCGACTTGGCGACGAATTCAATGGAACCGTCGTCGTTGGCTATCGCCATCGCGCGCCACTCGATATCACCGCCGGATCCCGGCAGGGAGTCAACCGTCTGGGCGTGAAAGCCCTCAAGCTCGCTGAAATCTGGTTGGCTCGCCGCGTACGAACCGTAATAGTAGTAGCCCGGCAGCTGCGGGTAGCGCACGGCCTGGCGGAACTCGCTCGGCGCGCCCATCGACGGCCACGGGGTGGCCTGGCCTACCCACGTGTCCAAGCCTTCGCGCAGCTGATCATCCGCCCGCTGGTAGAGCAGGCCACGCATCAAGGCGTACACCGCGACTGAGCTCAAGGCCATGCCGAGGATGGTGATGAGCAGCACGATCGCCAACAGACGCTTCTGCAGCGGGATTTGGCTGGTCGGCGTCTGCGTGGAGAGGTGGGGGCGGATCATAAACCTACTGGCGCGGGGTGCGCAGCACGTAGCCGACGCCGCGGACGGTGTGGATCAGCGGCACGTCGCCGGTGTCCACCTTGCGGCGCAGGTAGGAGATGTAGGACTCGACGACGTTGCCGTCGCCGCCGAAGTCGTAATGCCACACGTTGTCGAGGATCTTCGCCTTGGACAGCACCACCTCGGCGTTGAGCATGAGGTAGCGCAGCAGGTTGAACTCGGTCGGCGACAAGTCGATGATCTCGCCGCTCTTGGTCACCTCGTGGGTGTCGTCGTTAAGCGTCAGGTCGGCGTAGCGCAGGGTCGAGTCGGAGTCGGCGTCGTCGGTGACGTGCCCGCGGCGCAGGATCACGCGCAGGCGGGTGATGACCTCCTCCAAGCTGAACGGCTTGGTCACGTAGTCGTCGGCGCCGATGGTCAGGCCGTGGATCCGGTCCTCCACCGCGTCTTTTGCGGTGAGGAAGAGCACAGGGCCGTCGAGCCCGTCGGCACGCAGCTTAGACAGCAGCTCGAAGCCGTCCATCCCGGGCATCATCACGTCCAGGATGTAGGCGTCGGGGCGGAACTCGCGGGCGACCTTAAGCGCCTCGGCACCGGAGTTGACGCTTTCGACCTCGAATCCCTGGAAGCGCAGGGAGACGGTGAGTAGTTCGACAATGTTCGGCTCGTCGTCGACGACCAGGACCTTAACGCCCTCGTTCATGTCAGGCATGAGTATTTTCCTCCAACGGTAGTGTCTGAGGACCAGTAAACCCACCTTCCCTGAACGTTTCCTGTACGCCCTCTGAAGGGAGATTCCTTTTTCCCCACCCGTATACTCCGTGCAATGCGTTGGTTGTTGCTCAGCGTCCTCTCCACCGGCCTTCTACTCATCGGGGTAGACAACTCCATCCTCTACACGGCGCTGCCCACCATCAGCGCCGAGCTCGGGGCCGACGAGGCCCAGGGGCTGTGGATCATCAACGCCTACCCGCTCGTGGTGGCGGGGCTGATGCTGGGCACCGGTACCCTCGGCGACAAGGTGGGCCACGCGCGCATGTTCGCCACGGGGCTGGTCATCTTCGGGGTGGCCTCACTTTGCTGCGCCTACGCCCCCACGCCGGAGCTGCTCATCGCCGCGCGCGGCGCGCTCGGCCTCGGCGCGGCCGTGATGATGCCGGCCACGCTCGCGCTGGTGCAGCAAACGTTTACCAACGAGCGCGAGCGCAACACGGCGATCGGCATCTGGGCCTCCGTGGCCACCGTGGGCGCGGCGGCCGGCCCGCTCGTCGGCGGGTTCCTGCTCGAGCACTTCTGGTGGGGCTCCATCTTCCTAGTCAACGTCCCCATCGTCGCGGCCGCCCTGGCGGCGCTTGCTCTCCTGCGCCCCGCGAACCACCCCTACCCCCTGGCGCGTTGGGACGCGGTATCGACGCTGCTGAGCATCCTCACGCTGACCGGGTTCACGCTGGTGATCAAGGGCCACCTGCTCGCAGCGGTGCCGGCGGGGCTCGGGGCGTGGCTGTTTGTGCGTCGACAAGCGAGGCTCGAGCACCCGCTATTGACATTCGACATCTTCCGCAACCGCATCTTCAGCGGCGGCGTCGTCGCAGCGGGCTTCGCGCTGACCGGGCTCGCCGCCGTGGAGCTTTTGACCACCCAACGCTTCCAAATCGTCGCAGGCTACAGCCCGCTCGAGGCGGGCGCGATCATCTCGGCGGTCGTCGTGGCGTCGCTGCCGTCGTCGATTATCGGCGGGATGGTGCTGCACCGCGTCGGGTTCCTGCCGCTGATCAGCGGCGGGCTGTTCGTCGCCGCGCTCGGCACCCTCGTGGCGGCGCTGAGCGTGCACACGCTCGCCGTCTTCCTCACCGCGATGCTGTTCGTCGGCGCGGGCATCGGGGCGGTCGGCGGCGTCGCGTCGACCGCGATCGTCGGCTCAGCGCCGCCGCACCGCGAGGGCATGGCCGCGAGCGTGGAGGAGATCTCGTTCGAGCTCGGCGCGCTCACCGGCGTGGCATTACTGGGCACCCTCATGAGCGCCACTCGCGCGCGTTACGACGCCCCCACCACGCACCCGCTTACCGCCTACGACATGGCGTACTCCACCGTGCTGACGATCGCCGCCGGGATCCTTCTGGCCAGCGCGATCGCGTGCGCCTGGCTGTTTCGCGGCAACCCGAAGAGCCCGGCGCGTTAGCTCATGGAGCTGGAGACGAGACTTGAACTCGCAACCTACGCATTACAAGTGCGTTGCGCTACCGATTGCGCCACTCCAGCAGTGCGGCTGATTCTACACGGCGCCCGGTGGCGGCAAGCCCGCGGGTGCGACATTTTCTACCGCAGGCTACGGTGTCGGATGTGGTAGACGCGTTGAGAAGGCTCCGGGAGAGCCTGGGCAGCAATCGCAGGGGTGTCGCGACGATCGACGACGTGCGCACCTCCCCTCCCCCGTCCGTGCTCGCGCCCGTCGACCTGACGGACCCGGCGCAGGTCGCAGCCGTGATGACCATCGCGGCGCGCATCGGGTCCATCCTGATCGCCAACGGCACGACCAGCTCGGACGCGCGCGCGTCGATCCATACGGTGACCTCGTCGTACGGCCTGCACTACTGCCACATCGACATCACGGTCAACACCATGACCATCCACACCATCATCGGCGTCAACCGCCGCACCCCGGTCAGCGTGTTCCGCGTGGTCAACGACATGTCGGAGAACTACCACAAGCTCCAGGAAGTCGACCGCCTGATCCGCTCGATCCGCTCCGGCGCCACCCCGCCCGAGGTCGCGGAGAAGATCCTCGACGACATCGAACGCCGCCACATCCCCTACCGCAACCTGCGCTTTCTGCTCGGCTGGGCGGTGATGGGCGCCGCCATTGCAACGCTTTTGGGCGGGGACTTCTTTATGGCCGGCCTCGGCGGGCTGACGGCGTTTCTCATCATGGGCATCAACAAGGTGCTCTCGCGCAACGACCTGCCCTACTTCTTCCACTGCGTCCTCGGCGGCACCCTGGCGACGCTGCCGGCCGTTCTGTTCTACAACTTCTCGGCCCAGCTCGGGATCACGATCGTGCCCAGCCAGGTCATCGCCACCGGCATCGTCGTCCTGCTCGCGGGCCTCACGCTCGTGCAATCGCTTCTCGACGGCATCACCGGCGCCCCCGTCACCGCCTCAGCGCGGTTCTTCCAAACGCTTCTGTTCACCGGAGGCATCGTCGCCGGCGTCGCCACGGGAATCTCGCTCGGCGAGATGCTGGGCATCCAACTTCCGCCGCTGGAGACGATGCTGGGCGCGCCCACCTTCAGCTCCGCGCTGGCGCGTGTCCTCGGCGGCACCATTGCCGCCGCAGCGTTCGCGGTGACCTGCTTCGCCGAGAAACCGGCCGTGCTGGTCTCAGCCGCCACCGCGTTCGCCGGCTCAGCCATGTACTACGTCTTTCTCCTCCCACTGGGCACAGGAAGGCTCATGGCCACCGCGGCGTGCGCGATCGTCGTCGGGCTTGCCGGTGGCCTGATCGCCCGCTTTTTCATGATCAACCCGGTGATCACCGCCGTGGCCGGGGTGACGCCCTTCCTCCCCGGTTCCGGGGTGTACCGCGGCATGTACGCGATCATGAACGAGCAGCTTGTTGTCGGCATGACCAACCTGATCGTGGCGGTGGGAACGTGCATGGCGCTGGCCGGCGGCGTCGTCTTCGGCGAGTGGATGGCGCGCCGCATCCGCCGCCCGCGCCTGTTCAACCCCTACAGCGCGTTCAGGCGCGCCGGGCGGCTGACCTTCGAGCAGATCCGCCGCGCGGAGTCCGCGGCCCGGCGCGCGACCCGACCCAAGCGCGGCGGGTCCACGAAGCTCACGCACCCTCCCACGTGACAGCCGCGGTGGCGTAGAATAGTGTTTTTGACGTCGCACCCCGGATGAAGGAGACACCTGCAGTGCCACCCAAGATCACCGATTCTCGCCCCTCCCCCGAAGCCATCCACGCGGTTGAGGAGCAGACGGCGGCGGATGCCCGCCGGATCGTGGCCACCTACGCGGACGACTTCTTCGACGGCGTGACCCTGATGTCCATGCTCGGTGTCGAGCCGCAGGGCTTCGTGTACAAGAAGTACGCCGAGGAGCGCGAAGCCGAGGCCGAGACGGACGAGGCCCCGGCAGCAGCGGCGAAGCAGACCACGAAAAAGGCCGCTAAGAAGACTGCCAAGAAGGCCGCGAAAAAGACCGCGAAGAAAGCCACCAAGAAGGCAACCAAAAAGGCCGCCAAGAAGACAGTGAAGAAGGCCACGAAGAAGGCGACCAAGAAGGCTGCGAAGAAGGCGACGTCCTCCTCCGCCGCCGGCGACGAGGCCTAAGCGCGGGCCATGGCTGGGGACAACAAGTTCGTCGTTGTCGCCAACCGGCTGCCGGTTGACCGCACCGAGTCGGGCTGGCAGGCGTCCCCCGGGGGCCTGGTCGCGGCGCTGGCTCCCGTGTTGCGCGCCCACGCCGGCTGCTGGGTCGGTTGGCCCGGCGAGCCGGACGCGCGCGTGGAGCCGTTCGAGTTCGAGGGCATCTCGCTGCACCCGGTGGCGCTGAGCCGCTGGGATTTCGAGAACTTCTACGAGGGGTTTTCCAACTCCACCCTGTGGCCCCTCTACCACGACCTGATTGTCACCCCGCAGTACGTGGCGCAGTGGTGGGAGGCCTACGAGACGGTAAACGCTACCTTCGCCGCCGCGGTCGCGTCCGTTGCCGCCCACGGTGCGACGGTGTGGGTGCAGGACTACCAGCTCCAGCTCGTGCCGGGCATGCTGAAGCGCTCCCGCCCCGACCTGAAGATCGGGTTTTTCCTGCACATCCCCTTCCCCTCGCCCGACCTGTTCAAGCAGTTGCCGTGGCGCGAGGAGATCACCCGCGGCCTCGAAGGCTGCGACCTGGTGGGGTTCCAGCGCGAGGAGGACGAAGCGAACTTCCGCGCCCTGGTCGGCGACGCCGGGCCGCGCACGGGGACGTTTCCCATCTCGATCGACCCGGCGGCGATTGTGCCCGGCGCGCGGGAGGACGTCGTCACGCTGCGCGAAAAGCTGGGCAACCCGCGCACGCTCATGCTCGGCGTCGACCGCATGGACTACACCAAAGGGATCCTGCAGCGCCTCCTCGCCGTCGAGAAGCTGCTGGAAAAGGGCCTGCTTGACGACGTCGCCGTGGTCCAGCTCGCCACCCCTTCGCGCGAGCGCATCGAGCACTACCGGCAGACGCGCCGCGACGTGGAGGAAGCCGTGGGCAGGATCAACGGCCGTTTCGGCCGGGTCGGGTGGCCCGTGGTCCACTACATCCACCGCCCGGTGCCAAAGAAGGACCTGGGCACCTACTACGCCGCGGCCGACGTCATGCTGGTCACCCCGTTCAAGGACGGGATGAACCTGGTGGCCAAGGAGTACGTCTCCTGCCACCCGCTAGGCGACGGAGCGTTGGTGCTCTCCGAGTTCGCGGGCGCCGCAGTGGAGCTACACCGGGCGTATCTGTGCAACCCCTTCGACCTGGAATCTATCGAGCAGGCGATCCTGTCGGCTCTAGGTGGCGACGCCAACGCGATGCGGGCGATGCACGCGCGCGTGACCGAGCACGACGTCGCGCGGTGGGCGCGAACCTTCCTGGAGGCGCTGTGAGGAAAGCCGCCCTCGCCGCCTTCGCCTCAGCCGCGCTCACCTTGGGCGGCTGCGCCGGCGACGCCGACACCACCGGGCTCAGCGGAGCCACCTGGCAGGTCGTGGCGCTGTACACCGACCCCGGCACCCCGGGCGGGTTGCCCGCCGACGCGGCGGGGAAGGCGTCGCTACGCATCGCGGGCGATTCCATGAACGCGATGACGGGCTGCGCTCCCCTGCGCGCGAAGGTGGAGCAGACGAGCGAGCGGCTCACGCTTGTCGACGTCGAAGTCGCCGACGCCGACGGCTGCATCGGTGGCTCCCGCTACGTGCACGACACGCTGACCTCGCTGTTGACCCCCGGAGCGGCGTTCGACGTGCGCAAACTCAACGACAAGGAGGCAACCCTCACCGTCGTGTCGGATGCGATCGACAGGCCCTCGATCAGGGTGATGGCGCTGTGACGGCCGGCCACCGCGCGCTTGCGGACGAGATTGAGCGCATCGCGCGCGCCGACACGCTGCTGGTGTGCCTCGACTTCGACGGCACGATCTGCGAGCTCGGCCCGGACGCCTACGCGGTGACCCCCAACCCCGAGGCGCTGCGCGCCGCGCGAACGCTGATGGCGCTGCCGGGCACCCAGGTCGCCGTGCTGTCGGGCCGCCACCTCGAGGGGCTGCGCCGCGTCGTTGGGCTGGAGAAACCGGTGGTGCTCGTCGGCTCCCACGGCGCGGAGACGACCGCTGGCGCCCCGCAGCTTGCCCCCGCCGACCGCGCATACCTCGATGACATCGCGCGCCAGCTCGAGGCCATCGCGACCCCGCCGGCCTTCGTGGAGTCCAAGCCCTACCAGCGCGTCATTCACGTCGCCGCGCTCGCTGAGACCGACCCCGAGCTGGCGGAGGATATCCTCGCCCGCACCGGCGCCCTGGCAACACCCGGGCGCCCGGTGCTCAGCGGCCACAACATCGTGGAGTTCTCCGCGATCGAGGTGACCAAAGGGTCGTGGCTGCGCGAGCACAAGAAGGACTTCGCGGCCACCCTCTTCGCCGGCGACGACACCACCGACGAGACGGCGCTGCGCGCCCTCGGCCCCGCCGACCTGGGCATCAAGGTCGGGCCGAAGCCGACGGTGGCCACACACCGGGTCGCGGGCGTGGACGAGATGGCGCAGGTGCTTACGCGTCTCGCCGAGGCGCGGCGACAGTCCGCCCTGTGATAAAGCGCGTCGGCAGGATCTCGCGCGGGGTGGCTGCGGGGCTCGGGGTGGGGGCGTCGATAAGCGAGCGCAGCATCGAACCGGCCGCCTCGCCCTTGGCGACGTTCGGCTGATCGACGGTGGTCAGCCCTAGGTTGAGGGCGGATTCGATGCCATCGAAGCCGGTCACGGACAGCTCGTGGGGGATCCGCGCGCCGCAGTGGTCGAACACACCGAGCGCCATCGAGTCGGTGGTGCACAGCGCGGCGGTGAGGTCGGGGTGGGCGCCGATGAGCTCGGCCGCGCCGTCGGCCGCGCTTAACCGGTCGTTGAAGTGGCGGGCGACGATCGGCACGTCGGTGATCCCGGCGGCGTCGAACACGTCGAGCGCGCCGGACACGCGGGCGCGCTGCACGTGGAGGTCGGCCTGGGCAAGCTCCTCGCGGCGCACGTGCCCGTTGCGAGGTGTGCTGAACAGGCGCTTGGCCAGGATCCCGATGCGGGTGTGGCCGGCGGCGACAAGCGCCTGCGCTGCCGGGGTGATCGCGGCGGCGTCATCGATGCCGACGTACGCCACGCCCTCGTCCGCGGGCTGGTCGCACACCACCACGGGCAGGCCGCGCTCGCGCGCAGCCGCGAGGTGCGGGTCGCCGGCGGGCACCGAGTAGACCACGAAGCCGTCGACAATCGCGCTCGTGATCGGGGCGGGGTTGTTCTCACCGGGCCCGGCGGGAATCAGGGTGAGCGAGAAATCGGTCTGGCGGGCCAGCCCGGCGAGGAAATCGACGCTGGCTCGGTCCTCGAAGGCGTAGTGCAGGTGCTCGGTGAGCACGACGCCTACCGCACCGGCCCGGCGGGTGCGCAGCGAGCGGGCGGTTGGGTTCGGGCCCGCGTAGCCCCGCTTCGCTGCGGCGGCGAGGATGCGCGAGCGCAGCTCGTCGGAAAGCTGATCCGGGCGGTTGTAGGCGTTGGACACCGTGGTGCGCGACACCCCCACCTCGGCGGCGATGGACGCCAGAGTGCTGTTTTTGGCGGGGCGGGACCGAGGTGACATGGCTGCTATTGTAGGCACGCCGCGGGCCAGCAACGCTCTTACCTGCACGGAATTGAAATCGCTTTTCATTAGTGCTTGAATAGTTGACATGATCGGTACCAAGTCCCTGCGCGCTGGCGCAGCCGTTTTCGCAACGTCCCTCTTCCTCGCGTCCTGCTCCACCGGCGGGACCGACACCACCACCACCGCAGCCTCGGGCACTCCGGCCGAGGCCGCGGCAGACACCGTTGTCGCCACGACAAACGTCTGGGCGGATGTCGCCGGCTCCGTGCTCGGCGAGGCCGTGCCCGCGGTGATCTCCAACCCTGCCACCGACCCGCATGACTTCGAGCCTGCCGCCGCCGACCTGGCCAAGGTCACCCAGGCGAAGGTCCTCGTTGCCAACGGCGGCACCTACGACAACGCGATCTACACCGCCGCCGACCCCGCCAACGTGATCAGCGCCCTGCCGCTGTCAAGCGAGGAGCACGACCACGAGCACGAGGGCCACGACCACGAGCACGAGCACGAGGGTGAGCACGCGGGCCACGACCACGCCCACGACGAAAACGAGCACATCTGGTACGACACCACGGTCGTGCGCGAAGTCGCTGACAAGCTGGCAAAGGCCGCGGAAGACAACGGCGTGCAGGCGGATACCGCGGAGCTGAACAAGCGCCTCGATGACGTCGACGCCAAGCTTGATGCGCTGCCCGTCGCGCGCATCGCGCAGACCCACCCGATTGCGGATTCGATCGTGGAGAACTCCGCGCTCGAGGACGTCACCCCCGAGGACTACCGCCAGGCCACGCTCAACCACACCGAGCCGTCGAGCGCGGCCGTCGCCGCCCTGATTACGCAGCTTGAGAACGGCGAGGTGGATCTGCTTATCAATAACCCGCAAACCCCGTCGGCGCTGACCGACCGCATCCTCGCCGCCGCCGAGCAGAACGACGTCCCCGTGATCGACATCGCGGAGACCCCGCAGGGCGGCGTCGACTTCTTCGACTACCTCGACGAGATCGCGAACACGCTGACCGATAAGCTCGCGAATTCTTAAGTAACATTTCCGAAGTGATTGCGCGTCTAACCGGACTTTCCGCCGAGCCGCTCTGGTCAGGGATCGATTTAGAGATCAACCAGGGCGAGTTCATCGCGGTGCTCGGCCCCAACGGCTCGGGCAAGTCGACCCTGCTCAACACCATGCTCGGCATCCGCCGCCCAACAAGCGGCAGCGTCGAGCTGCCCGAGCGCGTCGGTTTCATCCCGCAGCAGCGGATGTTCCCGCCGCACATGCCGGTCCGGGCGCGTGACGTCGTCTCGCTGACGCTGCGCCACGGGGTGGTAAGTAAGCGCTCCGCGAGCCGAGCCCAGGTCGACGCCGCGCTCGCGAACGTCGGCGCGTCCCACCTGGCCAACGCCCGCGTGGGCATCCTCTCCGGCGGCCAGCAGCAGCTGGTGCGCCAGGCCCAGGCGTTTGCGAACAACCCCGAGCTCGTGCTTGCCGACGAGCCCCTGCTCTCGCTCGACGCCTCCCGCCAACGCGAAACCGTGCGTCGGCTAGCGGCGGCCCCCGCGGCGATCGTGATGGTGACCCACTCGATCGACCCGGTGCTCGAGGTGGTTGACAAGGTGCTCTACCTCGGCCCCAACGGCCACGTCGTTGGCCCAGCGCGCGAGGTGCTGCGCACCGACGTGCTCAGCGAGCTCTACGGCACGCGTGTCGACGTCGTCTCCGTGCGCGGGAAGACGGTGATCGTCTAATGCGGCAGTTCTTCGAAGAGACGGCGCACCTGCTGTCTTTTGATTTCGTCATCGCCTCACTGATTGCGTGCGCGCTTTTGGGATTCCTCTCCGGCGTGCTCGCGCCGTTGGTGGTGATCCGCCAAATGGCGTTCGCAGTCCACGCCACCTCCGAGCTGGCTCTGATGGGAGCGGCAATCGCACTAGTCGCCAGCGTGAACTTGTCGCTCGGCGCGGTGGCGGGATCGGTCACGGCTGCGATCGCGTTTGTCATGCTGGGCCTTCGCGGCGGCAACGATTCCGCAGTGGGCGCGGTGATGAGCTTCGGCATGGGCGTTTCCGTCCTGTGCATCTACCTCTACCCTGGCAACTCCACGGTGGCGCTCGGCCTGCTCACCGGCCAGGTCGCCGGGGTGAGCAACATGAACCTGGTCGTGCTCGCCGTCTCAACGCTGATCATCCTGGTCGCGATCGCCGTGCTGTGGCGCCCGCTCATGTTCGCCTCGGTGGACCCGGCGATGGCCGCGGCGACGGGCGTGCGAGTGCGCTTCTTCGCCGTCGCGTTCGGCGTGCTGCTCGGCATCGCCTCCGCCCAGGCGGTCCAGGTCGTCGGAGCGCTGCTGGTGATGTCGCTTCTGATTACCCCGGGCGCGTCCGCGGTGGCGATCACGGACAACCCGGTCGCCGCGATCGTCTGGTCGGTGGTCTTCGCCCAGGCAGCGGCCGTCGGCGGCCTGATCTTCTCCCTGGCACCCGGCATCCCGATCAGCGTGACCGTGGCGTTTATCTCCTTCGGCATCTACATCCTGTGCCGCCTGGTGGAGCGCGTCCGCGTCTCGCGGCTGCAGAAGATGGACGCTTAAAGACCCATGGCAGTTTCGCGCCGCACGCTGGAGCACCAGGGCCGCCAGCGCCGCTACACAGAAGTCACCGGCGACAACCCCGCGCCCAAGACCGAGACGCTCGTGCTGTTTCTGCACGGCTCGCTGCAGTCGGGAAGCGTGGCGCGCAACTTCACGGCGCACACCTTCGACGCCCTCGCCACGGACTCGACCACGGTGCTCTACCCCAACGGGGTGGGGCGCCACTTCAACGACCTGCGGCGCGGTTTTAGCGAATCGGCGCGCACGCTCGGCGTCGACGACGTCGGTTTCCTTCTCCAACTCATCGCCGCCTACGACCCGGCGCGCGTGATTGGCTGCGGCTTCTCCAACGGCGGCCAGATGCTTTTGCGCATGCTGTGCGAGGCCCCGTCTACGCTCGCGGGCGTGGCGCTGTTCGGTTCCGCCGCGCCCACCGACGACAACATGATCTGCTCCACCGAGCGCTGGGTCCCCACCCCGATTCTGAGCGTCCAGGGCACCGCGGACCCGATCGTCCCCTACGACGGCGGGCTGGCGGGCATCTCCGAGTTCAACCGCGGGAAAGCACGTTCGGCGCTCGACTCCGCTCGCTTTTTCGCCCGGCTTAACCACGCGGGCGAGCACTCGACGACCCGGCCCGTCGAGGGGGTGCGCGTCGATAGATTCACAGGCGCAGCACCGGTCGAGCTGTGGTCGATTGAGGGCATGGGCCACCTCGTGCCCGCCCCGAAGCGCCTCGACCCCCGCCTCGGCCCCGGCACCGACCATGTCGTCGGCGCGGAGCTGGTCAGAGGGTTCTTCGCGCTCTAGTTCGCCGCGGCGCGGCGCTGGCGGGCGAACTCGCTGAGCACAACGCCCGCGGCAACGGAGGCGTTGAGCGACTCCACCCAACCCTCGGTGGGGATGGACATGAGCACGTCGCAGTTCTCGCGCACCAGGCGCGAGATGCCCTTGCCCTCGGAGCCGACGACGATGACCACCGGGTCCGTGCCGCCGTCGAAGGTGTCGAGCGTATGATCGCCGCCCGCGTCAAGCCCAACGACCATGTAGCCGTTGTCCTTGAACTCCTTGATCGTGCGGGTGATGTTGACGGCCTTCGCCACTGGCAACCGCGCCGCCGTACCGGCCGAGGTGCGCCACGCCACGCCCGTGACCTGCGCGGAACGACGCTCGGGGATGACCACGCCGTGGCCGCCGAAGGCCGCGGTGGAGCGAATCACCGCGCCGAGGTTGCGCGGGTCGGTGATGTTGTCGAGAACGACGAACATCCCGGTTTGCCCGCGGTCCTTCACGCCGGCCATCAGGTCGAACACATCGGCGTACTTGTAGGGCTGGATCTTTAACCCGATGCCCTGGTGCAGGCCGTTGCCCGTCATGCTGTCGAGATCGTGGCGCGGCACCTCGTGCACCGGCAGGCCCTTGGAGTTGGCCAGGGTGACGGCCTCGGAAAGGCGGTCGTCATGCGCGGTGCCGAGCGCGACGAAGAGAGCCTCGGCCGGCACCTTCGCGTGTAGGCACTCGACCACCGGGTTGCGGCCGACAACGAGGTCCGCCTTTTCCTTTTCGTGCCTGCCGGAGTCGCGGCGCTGGCGCTCCAGCTTGCGCTTGTGCGCGGAGTGGTAGACGCGGTCCTCCGCCTTCGGGGTGGCCTTCTTGCCCTCCAGACCGCGGCGGCGCTGGCCTCCGGAGCCCTTGGTGGCGCCCTTTTTCGACGTCTTGATCACGTCGGGTCGCCTGTACGGTTTCGCCATGAGTTTTTATTCCTTAGTCTTTCAGGGCCCACTGCGGGCCGTCGGCGGTGTCAGTAATCTCAATTCCCGCTGCGGCGAGTCTGTCGCGCACCGCGTCCGCGCTGGCCCAGTCCTTCTCCGCGCGCGCGGCGCTGCGCCTGTCGAGCTCCGCCGCCACAAGCACGTCGAGCGCCTTGTCCGCCGCCTCGCTTGACGACGCCCCCTGCGCGCCCCCACCAGCAGCGCGCGACCACTCCCCAGGGTCTACGCCCAGCACGGCGGCCATCGCGCGGACGGTGCCGGCGATCTCTGCGGCCCGAGCTGCGTCGCCCGCGGCGAGCGCCTTGTTCCCCTCGCGCACGAGGTTGTGGATTTCCGCCAGGGCTTTCGGGACGCCGAAGTCGTCGTTAAGCGCCTGCTCGAACTGTGGGGTCCACGTGGTCTTTTCCGGGGTGCCGGCGCGGGCGACAAAGTCTTCGATGCGGCGGTAGCCGGCGGCTGCCTCGCTCAAGGCCTCCGGGGAGTACTCCAGCACGCTGCGGTAATGGGCGGAGCCGAGGTAGTAACGCAGCTCCACCGGGCGCACGGTGGCCAGCATGTTGTCGATCGAGAGCACATTGCCCAGCGATTTGGACATCTTCTCCCCGGCCATGGTCACCCAGTGATTGTGCATCCAGTAGTTGGCAAACCCGTCGCCGGCGGCGTGCGACTGCGCCTGCTCGTTCTCGTGGTGCGGGAACCGCAGGTCAAGGCCGCCGCCGTGGATGTCGAAGGAGCCGCCGAGGTACCAGGTCGCCATGGCGGAGCACTCGATGTGCCAGCCCGGGCGGCCCTCGCCCCACGGCGTCGGCCAACTCGGCTCACCCGGCTTCGCGGCCTTCCACAGCGCGAAATCGTGCGGGCCTCGCTTGCCGCGGTTATCGGGCTCACCGGACTCCATCTCCTCGACCCGGTTGCCCGAGATCGAGCCGTAGTCGCTGCCCTCGGCGCGCACCCAGGCCGCGACGTCGAAGTAGACCGACCCGGCGGCCTCGTAGGCGAAGCCCCTGTCAATCAACCGGTGCATGTAGTCGACCATCTGGGTGACGTGCCCCGTCGCGCGCGGCTCCACCGACGGCGGCAGCACCCCGAGCAGGTTGTAGGCGCGGGTGAACTCGCGCTCGTAGGTGGACACCCACTCCCACCAGGGCCGACCGTTCTCGGCGGCCTTGGTTAAGATCTTGTCGTCGATGTCGGTGACGTTGCGCACGAACGCCACGTCAAAGCCCTTGGCCAGAAACCAGCGGCGCACGATGTCGAAGGCGACGCCGGAACGCAGATGGCCGATGTGCGGCGAGGATTGAGGCGTCGCGCCGCAGAGGTAGATCGAGACGTGGCCCTCGCGGACCGGCTCGAAAACCCGCAGCTCACGCGCGGACGTATCAAAGATGCGTTGGATACCGGAAGTCACGCAGGCCAGTCTAGCCGTTGGCCGGTCCAGGCCCGCCCGCCAGCTCTACCAGCGCGGTCGCCACCGCGGCGCGGCCCTGCCCGGAGCCGGTAAAGCCCATGTGGTCGGTCGTCGTGGCTGAGACGCTCACCGGCGCCCCGAGCGCCTCGGTCAACGCGCGCTCCGCCTCCTCGCGCACCGCACCCATGCGCGGGGTCTGTGCGATGAGCTGCGCGGAGACGTTGTGGATTACGATGCCGTGGGCGTCGACAAGCTCGCGCAGCTCTTTTAAAAGCTGCAGGCCGCGCACCCCGTCGTACTCGGGCCTACCGACGCCGACGAACGAGCCGAGGTCGCCCAGACCGGCCGCGGAGAGCACCGCGTCGACGACCGCGTGGCTGACCACATCGCCGTCGGAGTGGCCCTCGCAGCCGTCGACGCCGTCGTGGAGGATGCCGGCGATCCAGCACTCCTTGCCCGCCTGAATCTGGTGGGCGTCAAAGGCTGTGCCCACACGCAAAGTGCCCATGTTTTAGTCCTTCCTCACGGTGCCGGGGACCTCGAAGATCGTCGGTTCGGCCTCATCGGTAATGCTTGCCGCCAGGCGCATGTCGATAGGCGTGGTGATCTTAAACGCCATCGGGTCGCCCTGGACCGTGACCACGTCCACACCGTGCCACTCGGCCAGGCTCGCGTCGTCGGTCGCGGTAAAGCCCGCGTCCTGGGCCGCGAGGTAGGCCTCGTTCGCCGCGCGCAGAACCTTTAGGTCAAAGCCCTGCGGGGTTTGCACGGCGCGTAACGACGCCCGGTCCGGCGTCGCCGTCACCCGCTCACCGTCGACGACCTTGATGGTGTCGGCGACCGGCACCACGGGCACGACCGCCTGGTTGCCGTCGAGCACCGCGCGGGCGACGCGGGCGATCATGCCGGGCGGGGTCAGCGCGCGGGCGGCGTCGTGGATGAGCACCACGGCGTCGTCGTCAGCAATGGTTTTCAGCCCCTCCCAGATCGAGTCCGCGCGCTCGGCGCCGCCGTGGACGAAGCGCACGCGCTTGCCCTGCAGCGCGGCTTGCGCCAGTTCCTCCATCTCGGGGCTGACCACGACGACGATCTCGTCGACAATCTGCGAGGTTTCCATCGCGGTGACGGAGCGCTCGAGGAGGCTGCGGCCGCGCAGGGGGACGAACGCCTTCGGCATGGCCGCGCCGAGCCGGGTTCCCTGCCCCGCCGCCGCGATCAGGGCGATGACCCTGCGCTTCATTTAGGCCTCGTCGGAGTTGGTGTCTTCTGCCTCGTCCGCGTCATCCACGTCATCGAAGCTCAGGTCGTCGAGGTCGACATCGTCGTCAAGTTCGTCGCGCGGATCGATCGAGATCCCGGCGGCCACCTGGCGCTGGATGATCTCGTTGATCCCGCTCTCCATCTCCTCGGCCTTGGCCTCGTCAACGGGCTGGGCGAGCGCGAGCTCACCGACGAGGATCTGGCGCGCCTTGCCCAGCATGCGCTTCTCGCCGGCGGACAGGCCCTTGCCCTGGTCGCGGCGCCACAGGTCGCGCACCACCTCGGCGACCTTATTGATGTCGCCGGAGGCGAGGCGCTCCTGGTTCGCCTTGTAGCGCCGCGACCAGTTGCCGGCCTCCTCGACGTCGGTCTCGCGCAGCACGGAGAAGACCTTGCGAAGCCCGTCCTCGTTGACCACGTCGCGCACGCCGACGAGCTCACTGTTCTTCACGGGGACGCGGACCTCCAGGTCGGACTGGAGGATCTTCAAAACGAGGAAGTCGAGAGTCTCCCCGCCCATCTCGCGCTCCTCAATGTCGGCGATGCGTGCCGCGCCATGATGCGGGTAGACAACAACTTCTCCGACTTTGAATTCCATGTTTCTCCTTGCCGGGACCGGGGGTTACAACCCCACCACCCTACCACCTGTTTTCCAACGGCACCGCGCCGACTACCGCTACCCCCGCCACACTATGACGTTGCCCCCACCACAGACGTAAAACTGGGAAAATCCGGGGGACACGCAGTAGTGTTAGCGAAGAGAAATCCCCTTTGTTGATTAATTATGGAGGACATCACAGTGAAGTCCCTGAAGCCGGTGGCCGCAGCCTCCGCCGTCGCAGCGTCCGCCCTTTTGCTCGCCTCGTGCTCTGCCGGGCAGATCACGCAGACCTCCTCCCAGGTCGCGGCCGTCGACGGCGCGAGCGTTTCCAGCGAGAACGGCGCCGTCGCGGTCCAGGACGTAACGGTCGTGCTCAATGAGGACGGGCGCGTCGCTCTGAAGTTCACCGCGATCAACCAGGATCCCTCCATGAACCCGCACCGCCTCGTCTCCGCACAGGTTGGTGACCAAGAGGTTGACTTCAACCCGGCCCCGCGCGAGATCCCGACTCGCTGCTCCGTGGTGGGTGACTCCGCCGAGGGGCTCGACGCCCTGCCGCAGGCCGACACCGACTGCATCCAGTACGTCGAGACCTCCCTGGATAACGACGCGTTCGCCTACGGCGGCACCGTCGGTGTCACGTTCACCTTCGACACCGGAACCGTCGCTGTCGACGCTCCGGTCTCCGCGCCGCTGCTGCCCTCCGGCGAGTCCAACCGCGAGCTTGGCGAAGACCACTCGGGCCACTAGAGCCGCGCTTGACGACGACCGCACCTCGCCCCCGCGAGGTGCGGTTTTCGCGTATCAGAAGGGGCCGTGTCACACCCGTGTCTTAGAGTGTCGGCATGGCGAAGAAACAGCGCGTGGTCCACACCTGCACCGAATGCGGCTACTCCTCCCCCAAGTGGCTGGGGCGCTGCCCCGAGTGCGGGTCGTGGGGCACGCTCCAGGAGGAAACGCCGCTCGCGGCAGCCGCCTCGAGTTCGGCGAACCCCACGCGGCTGCAGGCGCTTGCCCCGGCCGCCCCGGCGCAGCCGATTACCGCGATTGACCCCGCCCAGACAGCAGCCGTGCCCTCCGGTATCGGCGAGCTCGACCGCGTCCTCGGCTCCGGCGTGATCCCCGGCTCCGTCGTGCTCATGGCGGGCGAGCCCGGCGTGGGCAAGTCCACCCTGCTGCTCGAGGTCGCCTCGCGGTGGGCCGCGCTGGGCGAGCGCAAGGCCCTCTACGTCACGGCCGAGGAGTCCGCCGGTCAGGTCCGCTCGCGCGCCGAGCGCACCGCGGCGCTGCAGCCCAGCCTGTTCCTGGCCGCCGAATCCAACCTCGACGTCGTGTTCGGCCACGTCGAGCAGATCAAGCCGTCGCTGCTCATCGTCGATTCGGTGCAAACCATGCACGCGCCCGGGGTCGAGGGCGTGGCAGGCGGTATCGCCCAGTCGCGCGCGGTCACCGCAGCCCTGACCACGCTGGCGAAGACCACGAACGTGCCGATCCTGCTCGTCGGCCACGTCACCAAGGACGGCAACGTCGCTGGTCCGCGCGTGCTCGAGCACCTCGTCGACGTAGTTCTGAACTTCGAGGGCGACCGGCACTCGAGCCTGCGGATGATGCGCGGCATCAAGAACCGTTTCGGCGCTACCGACGAGGTCGGCTGCTTCGAGCAGACTGCCGAGGGCATCCGCGAGGTCTCCGACCCCTCCGGGCTGTTCCTCTCCCACCGCGGAAACACCCCGGACGGCTGCGCGGTCACCGTCGCAATGGACGGCGTGCGCCCGATCCTGGCGGAGGTCCAGGCCCTGACCGTCGACCCAGTGAACAAGAGCCCGCGACGCGTGGTCACCGGCCTCGACTTCAACCGCGTACCCATGGTGCTCGCCGTGCTGCAGGCGCGCTGCAACGAGCGCACCAACGACAAGGACGCCTACGTCGCCACCGTCGGCGGGGTGAAAATCACCGAGACAGCCACCGACCTCGCCGTCGCCCTGGCCACCTGGTCGAGCCTGCACGAGAAGCCGCTGCCGCACAAAACTGTTGTGGTGGGAGAAGTCGGCCTCGCCGGCGAGCTGCGCCGGGTGCCCAACCTGTCTCGCCGCCTGCAGGAAGCCGCCCGCCTGGGTTACAAGTACGCCATCGCGCCTGCCGGGGAAAAGATCAACATCCCAGGGATGCGGGTGAGCCAAGTCTCCACGCTCGGCGAAGCCATCGCTATGGTTGCCGAGGGATAGAATAAGCCACCATGACCGACCCTTCCTCTGAACCGAAATCGCTGCGCAACACACTCGAGCTGCTCGCTCCAGGAACGGCGCTGCGCGACGGGCTCGAGCGCATCCAGCGCGGCCACACCGGCGGGTTGATCGTGCTCGGCGACGGGCCGGAGGTCACCCAGATCTGCGACGGCGGGATCGAGTTCGACGTCGCCTTCCAGCCGACGCTTCTGCGCGAGCTGAGCAAGATGGACGGGGCGGTGATCCTCTCCAGCGACGTTACGCGCATCGTGCGGGCCAACGTCCAGCTCGTCCCCTCGCCCTCGTACCCCACCGTGGAAACGGGGACCCGCCACCGCGCCGCCGAGCGCACCGCGCTGCAGACCGGCGTACCCACCGTGTCAGTATCGGCGTCGATGAACACGCTGACGCTTTACGCCAACGGCAAGCGCCACCTGCTCGACGAGCCAGCGGTGCTCACCGCCCGCGCCAACCAGGCGTTGTCGACCGTGGAGCGCTACCGCAGCAGGCTCGACCTAGCCGGCCAGCGCCTGTTCGTTGCCGAGATGAACCACTACGCCACGGTCGCCGACGTGCTCAACGTCCTGCAGCGCCAGATCATGCTGGCCCGCGCGGCAAACGACATGGATGAGGGCATCGTTGAATTGGGCGTCGATTCGCGACAGCTCGCCCTGCAGCTCACCGAGCTGCGCGGCAGCATCGAAGAGGACATTGAGATGCTCGTGCGCGACTACATCGCCTGCCCGACGGTGCCCTCCGACGAGCAGGTAGCCGCGGCGCTCGCCACGTTGGGTGAGCTGCCGGATTCCGAGCTGCTCAACACCGCCTCGCTAGCGCGCCCGCTGGGGCTGCCCGCCACCGAGGAAAACCTGATGCACGACGTCGTGCCGCGCGGCTACCGCGCGCTCTCACGCGTGCCGCGCGTGCAGCGCTTCCTCATGGACCACGTGGTCTCCGAGTTCGGTTCGCTGCCGGAGCTGCTCGGCGCGGAGCCCGAGCGGCTCGCGGACGCCGAGCACGTCTCTCCGCTGTGGGCGCGCCACATCTACGAGGGACTGCGGCGGCTGACCTAGCGGATGGTGAAGTCGGCCGGGTTCGACGCGGAATCACCGACCACGGCGTGCAGGTAGTAGGCGCCCGGGGCCACCGGCTGGCGGTTCGTGCATTGGCCGGGCTTCGACCCGGTCGCCGACCAGCGAGCCTCGAACATGCGCGGCTCGCCCGGCTTGAAGGTCTCCTCGCCGGTAACAACGGGCGGGTAGCAGTCCACGTCCGACCAGACGCGCTGGTTGTCGCTCATGGTGTAGACCTCGAAGCGCAGCTGGTTGTCATCAAGGTTGATTCCGCATTCAGCCTTGGTCGGGTTGTTGATCTTCATGTAGAACACCGGCTGGTCGCCAGCGGCGTAGCTCGGCTCGCTGGTCTGCGCCTCAATCTCGAGGTCGGCCAGCTCGCAGGTGCCCTTGCCCGCGGCGTTGACCGTCGGCGTGGCCGTGTCCGAAGTCGTGGTGGCCTCGGTGGTCGTCGTAGTGGACGCGGTGGTTTCCTCGTCGCTAGGGGCCGGGACCGTGGGCTCGGTGGTGATCTGCTCCGTCGGCGTTGCGGGCGCGGTGGATTCCGTCGCCTCACCAGCGTCGGAGCCCGAGCGGGCCCACGCAGTCAGCCCCCACACGAGCAGGGCAACGAGCACCAAGAGGATCACGAGCGCGGCTACGCGGCGACGCATGTAGATCTCTGGCGGGAGCGGCCTGCTGTCTGGGTTCTGGTGGGGCTGGTTGTTCACAATTGAGAACTTTAGCGCGCGAAATGCGTGGCGACGGTCTCGACGCGGCCATCCGCCAGGCTGTATCGCGCCGCGACAACCCCGATCGATCCGTCGGCCGTGCCGTCCTGAAGCGCGGGGATGCGATCGACGAGGTGCTGCGCCGTAATCCGGGCGTGCTCGCGCTCAATGTCGTTGCGGCCGGTTTTGCCATGGCCCTTCGACCAGATCACCGACGGCGCGATCTTTTCCACGAACACGCGCTGCAAGCCAAGGGGGATCTCGGCGTTTTCCACGGCGGTCAGCGCCGCGCCGATCGCGCCGCAGGCCTCGTGGGTGAGCACGATCACCAGCTTCACGCCGAGGCTGGTGACCGCGAAGTCGACGGAGCCCGACACGGCGGCATCCACGCAGCCACCTGCGGTGCGGATGACAAACATGTCGCCGAGGCCGGCGTCGAAAAGCAGCTCGACGGGCACGCGCGAGTCGGAGCAGGCCAGCACGGCGGCGACGGGGGCCTGGCCTTCGCGCAGCTCGAGGCGGCGCTCGACGGTGCTGTTGGGGTGCTCGACGTTGTCGGTGGCAAACCGGTCGTTACCGGCGAGCATGTGCTCCCAGACGTCGGCGGGAGTGGCTGTAGTGGGCTCGGTCATGCCCACTATTGTGGCACTCATTGTGGACATGCAGACGAAAGTTATCGACTATTTTCGCGCCAACGCCCGCGACCTGCCGTGGCGCCGCGCCGGAACGAGCGCGTGGGGAGTGCTTCTCAGCGAGGTGATGAGCCACCAAACCCCGGTCGCGCGCGTCGCCCCGATCTGGCAGGAGTGGATCAGGCGCTGGCCCACCCTTGCCGACTTCGCTGCCGCCAGCGGCGACGAAGTGCTGCGCGCCTGGGGTTCGCTGGGGTACCCGCGCCGCGCGCTGAGGCTTCTCGATTGCGCGCGCACGATCGTCGCGGATCACGGCGGAGAGGTGCCGCGCGACGTCGATACGCTTCTGAGCCTGCCGGGAATTGGCGCGTACACCGCCCGGGCGGTGGCCTGCTTCGCCTATGGCGCCAACGTCGCGGTGGTGGACACGAACGTGCGCCGCGTCTACGCGCGCGCCGTCGAAGGCAGGTTTCTCGCGCAACCCCGCGCGGGCGAGATCGCCGATGTCGCGGCGCTACTGCCGGCGCAGGACGGGCCGGTGTTCTCCGCCGGGCTGATGGAGCTCGGCGCACTTGTGTGCACCGCGACGAACCCGGAGTGCGGATCTTGTCCCTTGGAAAGGCAGTGCGCGTGGGTCGCCGCCGGCAAGCCCGCGCCGAGCGAGGCGGAGCTCAAGCGCAGGAAAGTGCAAAAGTTCGCCGGCACAGACCGCCAGGTGCGCGGCAAAATCATGAAGGTGCTGCGCGAGGCGCCCGGGCCCGTTGCGCAGGAGCGTATCGACGTCGTGTGGCCGGACGCGGCGCAGCTCTCCCGCGCGCTGTTTTCGCTGCTTGACGACGGCCTGGCGACCCAGAACGCCGACGGCACATTCCGGCTGCCCAGTTAAAGGCGCGCCGGCTCTATTTCCACTTGCCGCGGAAGTTCAGCCCGCCGGGAAGATTCACCCACAGCCCGCCGCGGGAGTTGACGGTGATCGGGCCGACCTTCTTGGACACTGACCCGCCGGACTTGGACAGGTTCAGCCAGGAGTTGCGGCCGAGCTTTTTCTTCTTTCGGTAGTAGAGACCCATGGCGCAATCTTATCGGCACCCGCTCTAAACTGCGTTAGCGTGGACCACGCACTTACCTTTGATTCTCAGGCGGTGGCCGTTGCCTTCGCCATCACGCTTCTGGCCGGCGCGTCCACCGGATTCGGCGGACTGCTCGTTGCGTTGAAATCGAGCCCGTCGAATCGGTTCCTCGCTGGCTCGCTGGGGCTGTCCGCCGGCGTGATGGTATACATATCACTAGTCGAGCTTCTTCCGGGTGGCATCGACGATCTCACCGAGGTTTATGGCCACCGCGCCGGCCTCTATGGTGTGTTGGCGTTTTTCGCCGGCGTGGCCGTGATCGCTGTGATCGACCGGCTCGTGCCTGAATCCATTAACCCGCACGAGTTCCAGGATGAGGGCGGGCGCTACCAGGCGCGCTCGGCGATGAAGCGCGCGGGCCTGCTCACCGGTTTTGCGATCGCGATCCACAACTTCCCCGAGGGTTTTGCCACCTTTGTCACCGCGCTGGGCGACCCGAAGATTGCCCTGCCGATTGCGTTCGCGATCGCGGTGCACAACATCCCGGAGGGCATTGCCGTGGCGGTGCCGCTGCGTGAAGCGACGGGTAAGAAGTGGACTGCCGCCGGGTGGGCGACTCTGTCCGGCCTCGCCGAGCCGGTTGGCGCGCTCGTCGGTTTCGCGCTGCTCATGCCGTTTATGGGCCCGGCAACCTTGGGGCTCACGTTCGCCGCGGTGGCGGGCATCATGGTGTTCATCAGCTTTGACAAGCTCCTGCCCAGCGCTATCGCCACGGGCGAGCACCACCACTCGGTTTACGGGGTGATTGCGGGCATGGCGCTGATGGCGGCGAGCCTCGTCGCGCTGGCCTAGGCGTTAACCCACCCTAAAATTGGGTGTGCCCAATACTTTTCATCGCTATTATTTAGTTTTTGCATTGGAAAATTAGTAGGGTTTCCACACATGAAACATTTGCTCAAGCTAACTGCTGCCACAACATGCGCTGCGCTCGCGCTGACCACCGCGTCTGTAACCGCGTCGATCACCACCGCTAATGCCCAAAGCTCCGGGGAAGCCCAGAAGCTTGCCGACGGCGTCCACCACGCCGCCACGACCCCGGCCGACTCCTTTATCCACGGCTACGACCCCTTCTACGACGACCCCGTGGACAACCTCGGCACCCCGGGCACCCTGCTTCGCACCCAGCCCGCCCCGCACCTGCTCAACATCCTCGGCCCCGATTTCCCCGGCTACGCCGAAAAAATCCTCTACACCTCAACCACGGTCCACGGGGATCCCGTGGCCACCTCCGGCTTCGTCATCGAACCCGCCAACCCGTGGCAGGGCAACGGCCCCACCCCGACGGTGATCTTCGCCCCCGGCACCCGCGGCGCAGGCGACATGTGCGCACCTTCGCGCGGGCCGTGGCTGACCGCCCAACTGGATGCAGCCCAGCCGGCGCTCGGCGTCAACTACGAGCTTGTCTTCTACGAAGCCGCGGCACTGGCCGGAATGCGCGTCGTCGTGGTCGACTACATCGGCCTGGGCACCCCCGGCGCACACACCTACGTGCTCCACGACGAAGAGGGCCACGCCATGCTCGACGCCGCCCGCGCGGTGGTCCCCGCCGGCTCCCCGGTCGCCTTCTACGGGTACTCCCAGGGAGGCGGCGCGTCCGCCGCTGCCGCCGAACTGCAGCCGACCTACGCCCCGGAACTCAATGTCAAGGGCACCTTCGCCGGCGCGCCCCCGGCCGACCTGATGGAGGTGGTCAAGGGTGTCGATACCTCGACCATCACCTCGGTGCTCGGCTACGCCGCCAACGGCTACCTGGCGCGCTACCCCGAGCTCGGCGCGGTCCTGGACGCCAAACTCAACGACCGTGGCTGGGAGTTTCTCAACGGCACCAAGGGTTCCTGCATGGTTGACGACGCTCTGACCCGCCATTTCACGAGCACGAGCGACCTGACCTCCACGGGCGAGTCCCTCTACGAAATCGTGAACTCGCTGCCGCACATCAAGCAGCTCTTCGTGGACCAGAAGCTCGGCGAGACGGCCCCGACGTCCCCGATCATGGTGTCCACCGGCGGCAACGACGACCTCGTCCCCACCCCGCAGGTGGTCCAGCTCGCCCGCGATTACTGCGCGCTGGGGGTCACCACCACAATGTTCAACGAGAACATCCCGCCGCTGACCCCGGGCACCAAATTCGGTGTCAACCACGCCGCGGGCATCATCACACAGTCCCCCACCTCGTTTAGGTGGATTATGGACCGTTTCAACGGGGTCCCCGCCGGCTCGAACTGCGGGACCTTCTAGAGCGGCTGACCAGCCCCAGCCGGCGGCGGGGTCGCGCCGCCGTCATCCTCCGATCCCTCCGTCTCCGGCGGGACATCCGGCACTAGAGCATCGGCCTCGCCGTCTGTCGGGGAGATGTCGCGGACCTCGTCTTCGAGCTCCACATCGAAGGTTTCGGCTGGCAGTGGCTTCGGCCGCGGGGTGAAAGTGAAGGTAGCCTCTTCCGCAACCTTGCCGCGCTCGCGCTTGGCGGCTTCGACGTCGCCGTCCCAGTTTTCGACGTCGACGGTGATGATTTCTCCGGCGCCGATCTCGCCGTAGAGGATCTTCTCCGACAAGATGTCCTCGATCTCGCGCTGGATGGTGCGGCGCAGCGGGCGCGCACCGAGCACGGGATCGAAACCGCGCAGGGCCAACAGGTCCTTCGCCTTGTCGGTGACCTCGATGCCCATGTCCTGGGCGGCGAGGTTCTTGTCCACGCGGGCGATCATTAGCTCGACCATCTGGACGATCTCGTCTTGGGACAGCTGGCGGAAGACAACGACCTCGTCGATACGGTTGAGGAACTCGGGGCGGAAGTGCTTCTTCAGCTCGTCGTGGACCTTGTTCTTCATCCGGTCGTACTGCGCCTCCGAATCCGTGGCAGTGCTGCCGCTGAACCCGAGGCCGACAGCCTTGGAGATGTCGCTCGTGCCCAGGTTCGAGGTGAAGATCAGCACGGTGTTCTTGAAGTCCACGAGACGGCCCTGGCCGTCGGTGACGTGGCCTTCTTCGAGCACCTGCAGCAAGGTGTTGTAGATCTCCTTGTGCGCTTTTTCGATCTCGTCGAAAAGCACGACGCTAAACGGCTTGCGGCGGACCTTCTCGGTGAGCTGGCCACCCTCTTCGTAGCCGACGTATCCGGGAGGAGCACCGAACAGGCGCGAGGCGGTGAAGCGGTCGTGGAACTCGCCCATATCGACCTGGATCAGCGAATCGTCGTCGCCGAAGAGGAACTCGGCGAGCGCCTTGGACAGCTCGGTCTTACCCACACCGGACGGGCCGGCAAAGATGAACGAGCCAGACGGGCGCTTCGGGTCCTTCAGACCCGCGCGGGTACGACGGATGGAGCGCGAGACGGCGCGAACGGCCTCGTCCTGGCCGATGATGCGCTTGTGCAGCTCATCTTCCATGTTGAGCAGGCGCGAGGACTCGGACTCGGTGAGCTTGAACACGGGGATTCCGGTCCAGTTCGCCAGGACGTCGGCAATCTGCTCCTCGCCGACCTCGGCGATCTCCTCGAGGTCCCCGGAGCGCCACTGTTTTTCCTTCTCCCGGCGCTCCTCGCCGAGCTTGCGCTCGGTATCGCGCAGGCCGGCGGCCTTTTCGAAGTCCTGGGCGTCGATCGCGGCTTCCTTTTCCTTGCGCACCTCGGCGATACGCTCGTCGACCTCGCGCAGCCCCTCCGGCGCGGTCATGCGCTTGATGCGCATGCGGGCGCCGGCCTCGTCGAGCAGGTCAACGGCCTTATCCGGCAGGAAGCGGTCGTTGATGTAGCGGTCCGACAGGTTCGCAGCGGCGACGAGCGCGTCGTCGGTGTAGGAAACGCGGTGGTGCGCCTCGTAGCGGTCGCGCAGACCCTTGAGAATGGTCACGGTGTCTTCGACGGAAGGTTCGTCTACCTGGACGGGCTGGAAGCGGCGCTCGAGCGCTGCGTCCTTCTCGATGTGCTTACGGTACTCGTCCAAAGTGGTCGCGCCGATGGTCTGGAGCTCGCCGCGAGCCAGTTTCGGCTTCAGCAGGCTGGCCGCGTCGATCGCGCCTTCGGCGGCACCCGCGCCGACGAGGGTGTGGATCTCGTCGATGAACAAGATGATGTCGCCGCGCTGGTTGATCTCCTTGAGCACCTTCTTCAGGCGCTCTTCGAAATCGCCGCGGTAACGCGAACCCGCCACCAGGGAGCCCAGGTCGAGCGAGTACACCTGCTTGTCCTTCAGTGTCTCGGGGACCTTTCCGTTGGCGATGTCGAGTGCGAGGCCCTCCACCACGGCGGTCTTGCCCACACCGGGCTCGCCGATGAGTACAGGGTTGTTCTTCGTGCGGCGCGAGAGCACCTGCATGATGCGCTCGATCTCCTTGTCGCGGCCGACCACCGGGTCAAGCTTGCCCTCACGCGCGGCCGCGGTGAGGTTGCGGCCGAACTGATCGAGCACCAGCGAGTTCGAACGCTCACCCTGCTGCCCGCCACGGGAACCGCCGCCACCGCCGAAAGCTGCGGGGCCGGAGCCCGCACCGGCGAGACCCCCCTGCTCGCCGCCCTCGCCCTGGCCCTCGCCGCCTTCGTAGCCGGAGAGCAGCTGGATAACTTGCTGGCGCACACGCGGCAGGTCGGCGCCCAGCTTGATCAGCACCTGCGCGGCAACGCCCTCGCCCTCGCGGATGAGGCCGAGCAGGAGGAACTCGGTGCCGATGTACTTGTGCCCCATCTGCAGACCTTCGCGCAGGGACAGCTCAAGCACCTTCTTGGCGCGCGGCGTAAACGGAATGTAACCGGTCACGGGCTGGGTGCCGTGGCCGATGAGCTCCTCAACCTCGCGGCGCACGTCCTCGAGGTTGATGCCCATGGACTCCAGCGCCTTGGCCGCGACACCCTCGCCCTCCTTGATCAGGCCGAGCAGGATGTGCTCCGTGCCCATGTAATTGTGGTTCAGCGCGCGCGCTTCCTCCTGCGCCAGGACGATAACGCGGCGGGCTCGGTCGGTAAACCGCTCGAACATCAGGCAACCCCTTAAGAAAGTTATGTAAAAATAGTTGTCCTCCACCATAACGCGCGGGCGCGACAACCTTTCCCAACTTTCTGGAGTGCTTTCGTACAAAAGGAGGAAAAGGGCATGTCACAGCCCATGTTCGCCAGTAGCGAACATGGGCTGGTCACCGCTAGAGCAGGTCGCGCAACACCGGGTCAGCCAGAGCGAGCACGGCAGCGCGCGCATCGGCCGCGGTCGGAGCGTCCTCGGCGAAGTTCGCCATCTGGCGGCAGGTGTCGATGTCGTGGCTGCGCAACGCGGCGCGCACCGCGCCCACCCGCGACGGGGCCATCGACAGCGAGGTTACGCCGAGGCCAACCAACACGAGGGCGAGCAGCGGGTCACCGCCCGCCTCACCGCACACCCCGACGGGCTTGCCGGTGGCTTCCCCACCGCGGCACGTTGCGCGCACCATGGACAAGACGGCCGGTTGCCACGGATTCAACAGGTGCGCGAGCTCACCTTCCATGCGGTCGGCGGCCATGGTGTACTGCGAAAGGTCGTTGGTGCCGATGGAGGCGAAATCCACCAGCGCGAGCAGGTGTTTGGCGCGCACAGCGGCCGCCGGGGTTTCCACCATCACGCCCACGCGGGGCAGTCCGTGAGCCCGGGTCTTCTCGGCGAACCACTGCGTTTCCTCCACCGTGGTCACCATCGGTGCCATCACCCACAGGTCCGCCTCCGGCACGAGTTTGTGCGCGGCGGCCAGGGCGCTTAGTTGGGCGTCGAGAAGATCTTCGCGCGCCTGCGACAGCCGCAGACCGCGCCGGCCGAGCGCGGGGTTGTCCTCGGGCCCGAGGTCGGCGAAGCTCAGCGGCTTGTCGGCGCCGGCATCGAGGGTGCGCACGACCACGCGGCGGGTGCCGAAAGAGCGCAACACCTCGGCGTACGTCGCGGTCTGCTCCTCGACGCTCGGGGCGGCCTCGCGGTCGAGGAAAAGAAACTCGGTACGGAACAATCCGGAGCCCTCGATGTCCGCCGCGGCGGTTTGTGCCGCGTCGGCGGCGGTGCCGATATTCGCCAGCAATTTCACCCGGTGCCCGTCGCGTGTCGCACCCTCACCGGAAGACCCCGCAAGCGCCGCAGCGCGGCGGCGCGAACGCTCCTCGAGCTCGGCGACGTCGTCGGGCGTGGGCGCGACGATGACCTCACCGACGCCGCCGTCGATGGCTAGCTCTACCTCGCCTTCACCCGCAAGAAGGGCGTCAATTCCCTTGACCTGCACGGCTGCGGGGATGCCGAGCTGGGCAGCGAGGATCGCGGTGTGCGAGGTCGCTCCCCCGCCGGCGGTGACGATGCCGCGCACGAGCGCCGGGTCTAGGGTTGCGGTCTCGGCGGGGGCGAGGTCGTGGGCGACAAGCACGCTCGGCCGGCTCAGCGCCGGCACACCCGGTTCCGCCACCCCGCGCAGGCGCGCGATGGCGCGGTCACGAATGTCGTAGAGGTCGGTCACGCGCTCGGCCATGTAGCCGCCGAGCTTGCGCAGCTTCGCGGCGTAGACCTCGACCGCGTCGAAGATCGCCCGGGTGGGTCCGGAACCCTTCTGTAGTTGCCTGGCTACCCCCTTGATCAGGCCGCGGTCCGTGGCGAGGGCCGCGGTGGCCTCGAGCACGGCGGCTGAGGTCTCGGAGTTGGCAAGGCCCGCCCGCTCGCGCAGCGACGCCGCCACCTGCTCTAACACCTCGCGCACGCGCTCGCCGTCGGCTTCGGGGTCGACGCTGGGCGGCTCGGCCTCGTCAACGCCGGTGGGCGGGGTGACTACGGCGGCGGGGCCGGAAGCGGTTCCGGCGGACACGCCGATTCCGTGCAGTACTGATCGGTCAGTCATTGGCTCATCCTTTGGGTTTCTCCCAGCCTGACAATGTGCAGGCCGAGGTAGGCGATTTCATCTTCGGTAAGTGCGCAGTCGAAGCGCAGTTCCACAACGGTGGCGACCTGGCGGGCGCAGGCGACCTCGCGCGGGTAGGCGTCGAGAAGCTGGCGCGTCAGCGGTGATTGGCCGTGGTCGAGTTGGCGACCGTGGCTGAGCCTGACCAGGAGGTAGCGCACGTGTGTGATAAAGCGAGCCACGCTTATCGACGCCGTGTTCAACGTGATCGACAGCCCCGCCGCGACGATCTCGAGCATCTGCTGGATCACACCCGTCATTTGGTAGGTCTGGGCCAGATCCCCCGTGGAGAACCCGGCGTTGACGAGGTGCAAAGCCAGGGCCGTGGTCTCGGAGTCCGGCAGTTCGGTCGCCCCCGCCGCGCGCTGGCGCCGGTTGATCTCCGCAAGCAGCTCCACACCCATCTCGTACTCGCGCGGGTAAAGGTGCAGCACCTCGCTGCGCAGCGGGTAGTTGAGCTCCTCGCCCGAGGCGGCGCGGGCGGCGGCGAACTCGAGGTGATCAGAGATCGCGGTGACCAGCGTCAACCGGTTGCGGCTGTCCGCTGGTGCACCGACGGCCTCGAGGGCCGCGGCAACCTGGGCGACGCGCTCAGCCGGCAAACCGGCGAGCATCTGCGCCGAATGGTCCGGGTCGCGCCCCTCGGCGGGGACAAACACGCGGGTGACCGCGGCGGGGTCGAGCACATCTCCCTGCTTCTTGCCGAAGCCGATCCCACGGCCGGTGGCAACAACTTCCCCGCCGTGCTCACCGCTGCGGGCGAGCACGACGTTGTTGTTGAACACGCGCAATATCTGCATGCGTTGAAAGTGTAGCCGGGCCCGTGCTTCTACCTGGTTACTTCCAGCACGGGATCGCCCGCACCGACGGTGCCGTCGGCGACGTCGGCGACACCGGCCATGGCCTTGGTGTTGACCACCGTGGTGATCACCGTCGGGTCAAACCCCGCGGCCTTGACCGCGGCGAAATTGACCCGCGCCAGCTCGGTGCCCTCGGTGACCTCTTGCTTCTTGTCCACCAGCGGCTCAAAGCCCTCTCCCTTCATCTTGACCGTGTCGATCCCGATGTGGACGAGGATTTCGATGCCGTCGGCCGTCTTGATGCCGTAGGCGTGGCCGGTCTTGGCCACGGAGATCACCGTGCCGGCCACCGGGGAGACAACCGTGCCCTCGCCGGCCTCCGGGATAACCCCGACCGCCTGGCCGAGCGCGCCGGCGGAAAACGCGGGATCAGCAAGCGCCTCCATCGCGACGATTTCTCCGGCTGCGGGGGCGAGGACGCGCGTGGTTGCTGCGGGTTTTTCTGCGGCGGGTTCTTGGGCGGGCTCCTGTGCGGCGGGCGCTGGTTCAGCCGACTGCGCTGCGCCTTCTCGTGCGGCAGCCTTTTCCTCCGCGGTGCGGTAGTCGCTGATATAGATCAGCGCGAAGGAGGTGAAGAAGGCCACGGCGATGGCGATGATGTAAACCCACGCCGGGTTAAACACCGAGATGGTCAGAAGCGAGGTGAACACGAAGGCGTTGGTTTGCACGCCGGCGAACGGCGCGGACAGGATCGCGATGGTGACGCCGCCGACGAAGCAGCCGACGAGCATGCGCGGGTAGATGCGCTTGTAGCGCAGGTGGATGCCGTAGAGCGAGGGCTCCGAGATGCCGCCGAACAGGCCGGCCGCCAGCGCCGAACCGGAGGTCTGGCGCATCACGTTGTCCTTCTCCCGCATGGAGATGGCCAGCACAGCCGCGGTGGCGCCGAAGCAGGCGAAGTTCCACACGCCCATCGGGCCCTGGATGAAGTCGTAGCCCAGCGTCTGGATGTTGACCAGCATCAGCGCGTTGAGCGGCCAGTGCAGGCCGAGCGGGACAAGGAAGGGGTACAGCATTGGGATGGCGATGGCGAAAACGAACGGGGCGTTGGTGTTCAAGAACGCGAGTCCGGTGCCGATCCAGGCGCCGAGGGCGTAACCGAAGGGCCCGATCGCCAGGGCGGTCAGGGGGATCATCACCAGCAGGGTGAAAAACGGCACGAAGACCATGTGGACAGCAGAGGGAATGATCTTCTGCAGGCCCTTGTACACAACTGCTGCGATCGCCGCCATGATCAGCGGCACGAAGACGTTGCCGTTGTAGTCGGGCAGGTACATGGGCAGGCCGAATACATCCACGCGCGTGACCTCGCTGCCCAGCAGGGCGTTCTGGGTTGTCACGGCGTCCGGGTGATCCGCCAAGCCGGTGAAGTTCGGGGTGAACAACGCCAGCATCACGGCCGCCGGGACCCAGGGGTCGATCCCCAGCTTCTTGCCCGCGTTGTAGGCCACCATGACCGGCAGGAAGAAGAACACCGAGCTCCACATCGCGTCGACGAACTGCCAGCCCGGGCTCTTGACCTCGGCGCGGAAATCGACGAGGCCCAGCGCGTCCATCACCGCGGCGAACGCGATGACCAGCGATGCGCCCAACAGCACGCCGAGGATCGGGCGGAAGGAATCGGACAGGTACTCGAAAAACGCGTCGAGCCAGGGCAGCTTTCCCTGCGCCTTCGCGCGCTGCTGCGCCTTGACGGCGGAGTTGGAGCGCTCACGCATTTCCGGCAGGTTGTTCATGGCCGTGTACACGTTGGCGACGTCCCCGCCGACGATGACCTGGTAGTGGGAGCCTCCCTGGGGCACGGCGCCCATGACTTTCGGCACGGCCTCGAGGGCGGCCTTGTTGGCCAGGGAGGCGTCGTTAAGCTCAAAACGCAAACGGGTTGCGCAGTGGGTAAGCGTGGCAATGTTGTCGGCGCCGCCGACGCCGTCGAGGATGTCCTTCGCCTGCGCGCTCAGGCTGGACGTTGTGGTGGACACTGTTCACTTCCTTTCGAAATGCGAAAAGACCCGGAGACAACGCGAAACCGCGACCTCTCCAGGTCTTGCCCCGCCAGCTTCTGCGGCGGGTAACAACCCTTGGTTGGTGTTATCGGTGATGTTAGTAATAGAAAAACAAAATCGCAATACGCGTTTGCTTCTCGACGCCCCCTGGTCGGCGGTTGTGGGTCGGTGGAATGTCACGGTCGGGGGTTCCGAGGCACAAAACCCCAGGTTGCCGGGTACCGAAACGGCTTGACCGTGACATCTCGGGCGGTGGAATGTCACGGTCAACGGGTTGCCCAGTGTAAAACCCCAGGTCAGTTGTCGCGGTTCTGGGTTGACCGTGACATCTCGGGCGGTGGAATGTCACGGTCAACGGGTTGCCCAGTGTAAAACCCCAGGTCAGTTGTCGCGGTTCTGGGTTGACCGTGACATCTCGGGCGGTGAAATGTCACGGCCAACGGACGCCGTGGTGCAAAACCCCAGGTCGGCGCGGCCAGAAACGGCTTGACCGTGACATCTCAGCCGACGAAATGTCACGGTCAAAGAATACCCAGGCGAAAACCCTAGGTCACCAGCGAAACCCAAAGGTCTCGGCCTAGTCCAGCGGCACTCCCCTGCCGTCGCGGTCGTATCCGCCGGCGCCGACGAGCACCAGGATCGTCTCGATCAGCGCCCAGAAACCAACCGCCGCCAGGATAACGAATCCGATCAGGATGATCGCCGTAATAAAGCCCACGAAGGTGAGTATCAGCTTCGCAATACCCCGCTTGTTCTGGTGCAGGTAGAAGTTACCAATACCGAAGGATCCGAGGAAGAAAAACAGCAACGCAGCCACGATCTTGCTCTTCGGGGCCACGGCGTACGGGGTCTGCGCGTAGGGCACCGGAGGGTACGCGCTCGGCTGCACGGGGTACTGCGGCTGCACGGTCACGAAAGGATCCGCCGCTGCGTACGGATCCGCTGCCGCGTATGTTTGCGCGAACGGGTTGGACGGCTGCGCGCCGGCGGAACCCTTCTTGCGGATGGGCAGACCGTCGCGGTCGAATTCCTCATGGTTGGGGCCGGGGTAGATGGTGCTCACGAGATTTATCCTTTTGTACGAGTGTTATGAAAAGCCGTACGCAACCCTACCGCGTCGACAAGCGATGCGAGCCGTAAACCGGTTTTAATTTCGCAAACCTAATTAGTTTCAGGCTTGACCATGGGGAACAGCACCGTCTCCCGGATTCCCAGGCCGGTCAGGGCCATGAGCAGGCGGTCGACACCCATGCCGGTTCCGGCGGTCGGCGGCATCCCCTGCTCCATCGCGGCGAGGAAGTCCTCGTCGAGCACCATGGCTTCGTCGTCACCGTGCGCGGCAAGGCGCGCCTGGTCGACGAAGCGCTCGCGCTGGATCACCGGATCCACCAGTTCCGAATACCCGGTGGCCAGCTCGAAGCCGCGGATGTAGAGGTCCCACTTCTCGGTCACCCCGGGTTGATCGCGGTGGTCGCGGGTCAACGGCGAGGTCTCCACGGGGAAGTTGGTCACAAACGTCGGCTCGTAGAGCTGATCAGAGCACAACTCCTCCCAAATCTCCTCGACGAGCTTGCCGTGCAGCCAGCCCGCATTGGCGGGTACCTTCAGCCCAATGGCCTCGGCGATCGCGGTCAGCTCCTCGACCGTGGAATCAATGGTCACCTCTGGTTGGCCGGGGAACTTCCGGGCCAGCGCCTCGTTGAGCGAGGGGTACATCTGAAGCACCTTCCACTCGCCGGAGAAGTCGTAGACGGTGCCGTCGGCAAGCGTGACCTTCTGCGAGCCGAAGACTTCCTCGGCGCAGAACTGCACGAGGCCCTTCGTCAACTTCGCGCCATCGGCGTAGGTGCCCCACGCCTGGTAGGTCTCCAACATGGTGAACTCCGGCGAGTGCGAGGAATCCACGCCCTCGTTGCGGAAGTTCCGGTTGATCTCGAAGACCCGCTCGATGCCGCCGACGACGCAGCGCTTCAGGTACAGCTCGGGAGCGATGCGCAGGTAGAGGTCTATGTCGAGGGCGTTGGAGCGGGTGACGAAGGGGCGCGCCGCCGCCCCGCCGTGCAGCGTCTGCAGCATCGGGGTCTCGACCTCGACGAAATCCAGGCCGGTGAGGTACTTGCGCACCGCCGCGATGACCTTGATACGGGTCATCGCGTTGTCGCGCGCGGCGGAGCGCATGATCAGGTCCGTGTAGCGGTGGCGAACGCGCTGCTCCTCGTTCATCTCGGCGAACGCGACCGGCAGCGGGCGCAGCGCCTTCGACGCCATCTGCCACGACGACGCCATCACCGAAAGTTCGCCGCGTTTCGACGCGATCACGCGCCCGGTCACCGACACAATGTCACCGAGGTCGACGTCGTCCTTCCAGCTAGCCAGCGCATCGGCGCCGACCTCGGCGAGCGAGAGCATGACCTGCAGCTGGGTGCCGTCGCCCTCCTGCAGGGACGCGAAGCACAGCTTACCGGTGTCGCGCTTGAACATGATGCGCCCGGCGACGGAGACCACATCCTGGGTTTCCTCACCCGGGCCCAGGGCAGTCACGCCCTCCGGCGGGGTGTGTTCATCGTCCTCGGCCACGACGACATAAGCTGAGCGGAGGTCCTTCAAAGACGTCGTGCGGTCGACCGAGACGGGGTAGGCGCCACGTCCGTCGTCGATAAGCTTTTGGCGCTTTGCCCGCCGAAACTGCTGCTGCTCACTGATGTCCTGGCTCTGGTTAGTCACCTGCTCAAGGGTAGTCGGGGCGACGCGGCGGGGCGAACTCGACCTCGCAGCTATCCCCCGATGTTTTTAAACCCCACCCCAACAGGAACGCCGACGTTGTCAATCAGCCGGACCCCGCCCAGAGTGATCGCGCCGAGCAGGCGGGCGTCGCCCTGCGCGGGCGCCGGCCCAAAGCCCAGCGAGCGCAGCTGGAGGTAGTCGTGCGAAACACCGGCCGCCTCGAGCACCCCGCGTGCGGTGGCGAGCACCTCGTCCGCGCCGCGCTCGGCGACGTGGGCCCCGGCGGTCAGCGCCGCCGACAGCGCCAGCGCCCTCTCGCAATCTATCTGCGCGAGGCGATCGTTGCGCAGCGACATCGCCACGCCTGACGACGCCCGCACGATCGGCACACTGTGCAGCTTGACCTCCATGCGCAGCGCCGTCACCGCCCGCTGCAGCGCGACGAGCAGCTCGAAGTCCTTCTCCCCCAGCACGATGTCGGTCGCGTGCGTCGCACCCGCCGCGGCGATGACGCTGCCGACCGCCGCGTCGATCTCCCCGGCGTCCTCGAGGTGGTCGATGCCGGTGGATACGCACACGCCGCCGCCGAGGCAACCGTGAAACACCACGTCAACCTTCTCCGCGGCGAAGACCTCCGGGACCTTTTCGCCGGAGTAGGTCACCATCACCACTGCCCCGAGCAGCGCACGCGCCGCGCGGATGAGCTGCACGTGCCCGGCGTGGATCCCCTCGCCCAGCGGCACGACCACGACGGACTTGCCCACCTTGCGAAACGCCCTGCCGTAGGTGGCTAGCTGCACCGGGTCCGTCACCACCACGGCCGCGCCTGGTTCGAAAGCCACTTACTTTCCTTCCTGATTCGTTGTAAACATCGACCACAGCTCGGTCTCGGCGTCGCCAAGCTGCTGCGCCGAGCGCCTCTGCAGCTCCACGAACAAAGCGGCCACGCCCGGGTCATCAATCGCCTGGCGCATCCGTTCCAGCTCCGCGGGGCTTAGCTTATCGACGCTCCCACGCGGCGCCACACTGTACTCGTGGCCGAACGCCTCCAACGACTCCACGGCAGAAGACAGGAGGTCGAAGGAGTCGGCACGCAGCACACTTTCGTGCGCCTGGATGCGCAGTGCGGCGGCGGCGCGCATCCGCTGACTGTCCGCGATTGTGTGCGACATCCCGCCGATCTCCGCGATGAGCAGGCCGATCACCGTTTCCCCGAGCTCGTCGGCGGCCGATGTCACCCAATGGTTGGAAAACACGTTGTGCGCCGCCATGACGATCGCCCCGCGCGTCTCGACGGCGTCGAGAAGCTGCGCTCCCTGCGCAAGCGCCGTGTGGATGAACATCTGGCGCGGCCGGACGTAGGCGGCGAACGCGTCGGCGAGTTCCGCGATGCGCACGGTGTCGGACATGTCGAGAAGCACCGCGTCGACATCCGCGACGCTGCCGGGGTTGCGCGCGTCGAGGCCGCGCACCGTGTGGCCCGCGCGAGCGAGCGCGCGCGAGAGTTCCGTTTCCGTGACAACCGCACCAATGGTGAGGCGTGGCGCCATCTATTCAGCGTTCCTTTCGGCCCGCGCCAGAAGCTCCGCCACGGTCAGCGAGCTACGGCCGTGCTCGTCGCGGCGACGGCGGCCCCCGTGTGTCTCTGGCTTCTGTGCGGGCTCGGCAGCAGGCTTCGGTGCGGGTTCGGGTGCCGGTTTGGGAGCTGGCTTGGGCGCCGGCTTGGGCGCCGGTTGCGCTGGTTCTTCGAACTTCTCCGCCTGCCGCTCGCTGATGAGCTTCGACAGGGGATTGTGGGCGTCATTGATCGTCTCGCGGCGCTCGCCGACCCAGCCCGCGACCGCATCGAACGTCGGCGCTCCCGCCGGGCGCGACGGCCCAGGCGCGGGTGTCGTGCGCTTGGCCGCCGGGGCCGATTCACGCACGCGCTGCAGTTTCGCGGTGTCATCGGTCGACGGGCCCGAGGCAGGCTTGGCGGCCACCGACTCAGGCTCGGGCTCAGGCTCCATCGGCTCAGGCTCCGCGACCACCGCCACCGGCTCAGGCTCCGGCGCCACTGGCTCCGGCTCCACCTTCGACGACCCGGCTGCTTCCTCCAGCTCGGCGATGCGCCGGGCCTGGGCGCGCAGCGCGGCGGGCTCGTACTCGAAGTACCTCCCGGACAGTTCTTCGAGTTGCGCGCGCAGCCGGGCGAGCTCGGCCTGAATCTCGCGCAGCACCTCGACATCGATGCTGCTTGCGGTGTCAGAACCGCTGCGCGCGCGCTCGAGCAGTACCCGGTCCGCCTCGCCGCGCGCCTGCGCGGCGTCGAGCTCGGCCTCGAAGCGTTCGGAACGGGCCACCAGTTCGCGCTGCGCCTGATCGCGGTCGCGGCGCAGCCGGGTAACCAGGATGATCCCGGCAACGGCCGCCCACAAAGCGAGGATGAGGGAAACTTTGAGGACGTTCGCCGAGTTGGTGAACAGCATCACCACGGTGCCCACGATGGCGAGTGCGAAGGGCACGACGATCCACAATGTAGCGTTGTCGCGTTTCGTGTTCTCGGCATTCATGGTCATCACCTTAACCAACCGCCTCGCCCTGAGTAGGTGGCGACACCTCACAGGCGCGCTCCAACACGACCCCGGCGACCGCCAGCGCGAGCCCCCCGAGGGTTCCGGACAGCGTGCCGGGCAGGTCCGCTTGGGCGGCCGCAAGCAGGTCGAGGCGCGGTGCGATGTAGACGAGCAGGCCCGCGAACGCCCCGGCGCACACGGCTCCGGCCCAGGCGCTGGCTTTGCCCAGCAGCATGAAGTTCGCCGCCATCATCGGGTTGAGCTGGGAGCGGTCCAAGCCCACCTTGCCTTCCTCGCGTCGCTTTTTCACCATGTAGGCCACAAACAGGCACACGGCGGCGACGATCCACAGCGGCATCGAGGCGCTCAGCCCGATGGTGCTCAGCGCCCCGTAGAACCTGCGCACGAGAATGAACACCGCCGCGGCCATGAACCCGGCGAGCGCCACGAGCGCGGGTATGGAGATCCTCGTCACAGCTTTCTCACCCCTTCCGCACCCAGCATATCGACGATCCCCGCAACGCTTCGGTCCCCAAGATGGGCATCCGGGTCGATCTCTAGCCAGGGCACGAGCACGAAGGCGCGTTCGTGGGCGCGGGGGTGGGGCACGGTGAGCTCGGGATCACGTGAGAAGAAGCCGTCGATAAGCACGATATCCACATCCAACGTGCGCGGGCCCCAGCGCTTCTTACGGACGCGGCGCGCGCGCTGCTCGAGGCTCTGGCAGCGTCGCAGCAGCTCGCGGGGACTCTGCTCGACGTCGACGATGAGCACCTGGTTGAGGAAGTCGTCCTGCTCAACCCCGCCCCACGGCGCGGTGGCGTAGAGGGAGGACGCGGCGACGAGCTCGGCGGCGAACTCGTCGACGACGCTCGCCAAGTGCGCGCGGGAATCCTCCATGTTGGAGCCGGTCGAGAGCACAGCGCGCATGGCTTAGGCCTTGAGGTTCTTCCGGGAGCGGCGCGCGACGACGGCGACGTCGTCGAAAAGCAGCGGGATCGGCGCGTGCGGCTTGTGCACCGTGACCTCGACCGCGTGCAGGGCCTCAAACGAGCGCAGCGCGGCGTCGGCGATCTCGGAGGCGACGGTTTCAATCAACTGGCGCGGCGCGCCCGCGGCGATGTCGTGCGCGAGCTGAGCCAGTTCGGCGTAGTTGACGGTGAGCGTCAGGTCATCGGTGGCGGCGGCGTCGGCAAAGTCGAGCCAGCACACAATGTCCAAGCTAAACCCCTGGCCATGGCGCGTTTCGTGCTCGAGCACGCCGTGGTTCGCGTGGATGCGCAGGCCTTTGAGTTCAATGCGGTCAGCCACGGGAAGCCCCGTTCCAGGCGGCGGCGACGTCGACGGCGTCGCGCGAGGCGGCAACCTCGTGCACGCGCACGCACCACGCGCCCATCTGCGCAGCAATCGCGGTCACTGCGGCGGTCGCCGGATCAGCGTCCTCGGGGCCGTGTTCCAGGCCGCGCTCGGCGCGGATCGCGGTGAGAAAGCGCTTGCGCGACGCCCCGACGAGCACCGGGTAGGGCCCCGCGATGAACTCCGGAAGCGTTGCGAGCAGGCGCCAGTTCTCGTGGGCGGTTTTCGCGAAACCCAGGCCCGGGTCGACGACAATCTGGTCGCGCTTGACGCCGGCGGCGAGCGCACCGTCGATGCACTGGTTGAGCAGCGCGTGCACGTCGCCTGTGACGTCGCCGCCGTGGTCGGAGGCACCCGCTGCGTCGCCGAAGACGTCGGTGCGCCAGTGCATCAGGCACACCGGCACGTTCGCGTCCGCCATCACGCGGTACATGTCCGGGTCAGCCAGGCCGGCGGAGACGTCGTTGATCATGTCCACCCCGGCGGCCGCGGCGACGCGCGCCGTCGAGGCGCGCATCGTGTCCACGGAGGTGCGAATCCCCTCGGCGTGCAGGTGCTCGATGACGGGGCGCACGCGCTCGGCTTCTACCTCGGCTGGCACCCGGACCGCGCCGGGGCGCGTCGACTCCGCCCCGACATCGATGATGTCCGCACCGCGGGCGACGAGCGTGCGGGCGTGATCCAGCGCGCTGTCGAGGTCGAGCCAGCGCCCGCCGTCGGAAAAGGAGTCGGACGTGACGTTCACAATGCCCATCACGAGTGCACGGCCGGGCACCGTCAGCTCCTGCACGGTGGTCATGAGCTACCTCCTGATCAAACTGAGCACCTCGGCGCGTGAGGCTGCGTTGTGTTGGAAGCCGCCGCGCACCGCGGAGGTCGTGGTCACCGCGCCCGGTTTGCGGATGCCGCGCATGGCCATGCACAGGTGCTCGCACTCGATGACGACGATGACAGCCTGCGCGTCGAGCTTATCCACCAGCGCGTCGGCGATCTGTCCGGTGAGGCGTTCCTGAACCTGCGGGCGCTTGGCGTAGAGGTCCGCCAGGCGCGCCAGCTTCGACAGCCCGGTGACCTTGCCGTCCGGGCCGGGGATGTAGCCGATGTGGGCCGTGCCGAAGAAGGGCACGAGGTGGTGTTCGCACGTGGAGTAGATCGGGATGTCGCGCACCAGGACGAGTTCCTGGTGGTTTTCCGCGAACGTCTTTTCCAGCACGTCGGTCGGCTCCGAGTGCAGGCCCGCGAAGACCTCCTCGTAGGCGCGGGCCACGCGCGCCGGGGTTTCGGCCAGGCCCTCGCGGTCGGGGTCCTCGCCGACGGCGATTAACAGCTCGCGCACCGCGGCCTCGGCGCGATCACGATTAAAAGCCCTAGCGCTCATTGTCGTCCCTCACCCTGGGGATCTCCGTCGTCTCTGCGCTACCCGGGCTGTCTGGCTTAGCGACGTCCGCCGCATCGCGCTTCGGGGTCTCCTCCGGCGTTGCGTGGCGCGCAGACTCCGTCGTCTTTTCCGCGTCGGTCCACGGGTGATCCGGCTGCTCGTTCTCCGGCAGCTTGAAGCCGATCGGGGTGTCCGGCTGCGCGTAGTTCCGCATACCCGGGTGCTCGTTGGTTACCGTGGGCTGTGGCTCAGGCTGGGCCTGCGGCTCAGGCTGTGCGTGGCGGCCCGCACCCGGATAGGTCCAGTTCGGCGGCGGTGTCGGACCGCCGTAGCGCGGCTGCTCCACCACACGCTTGTCACCCGGACGCCACTTCGTCGAACCGGTCTTGTCGTTTTTCTTCTCCGCCTCACGCTCGGCCATGCGGCGCTTGCGCGCGTTGCGCGACATCTCCAGCAGGGAGACCTTCGCCGGCGGCTCCTCGCCGCGCTCCTTGGCCAGCTCCACCGGGGTTTTCACCGGCTCACGGCCGGCCTGGGCGACAAAGCGCTCGTCGACAACCGGCAGGCCCGATTCGCGCGGCTCGATGCCGTCGAAAATCGCCTCCAAGTCCGGGCGGCGCAGCGTCTCCTTCTCCAGCAACTTCGTCGCCAGGGTATCGAGGTAGTCGCGGTTGTCGGCGAGGATGGAGTAGGCGCGCTGGTGGGCGACGTCGATAAGCTCGTGCACCTCGCGGTCGATGGTCTCCGCGACCGCGGGCGAGTACTCGGCCTTGTTGCCCGCACCGTACATGGAGAAAGGATCGCCCTGCTCGGTTCCGTACTTGACGGCGCCGAGCACGCTGGACATGCCGTACTCAGTGACCATTGCGCGGGCGATCTTCGTCGCCTGCTCAATGTCCGAGCTCGCACCCGTGGTGGGCTCGCCGAAGACGAGCTCCTCGGCGGCGCGGCCGCCCATGGCGAAGACAAGGCGTGCGAACAGCTCGTCGCGGTTGTACATGCCCTTGTCGTCTTCCTGCGCGGTCATGGCGTGCCCGCCGGTGCGGCCGCGCGCGAGGATGGTGACCTTGTAGACCCGCTCGATGTCTTTGAGCGCCCACGCGCTGAGCGTGTGCCCGCCCTCGTGGTAGGCGGTGACTTTCTTTTCCTTCTCGGAGATGATCTTCGAGCTGCGCCGCGGCCCGCCGATCACGCGGTCGGTCGCCTCCTCGAGCGCGTCGGCGGTGATTACGTTGCCGCCGATGCGCGCGGTGAGAAGCGCCGCCTCGTTGAGCACGTTGGCCAGATCCGCGCCGCTCATGCCGGCGGTGCGCTTAGCCAGCGCGTCCAGGTCAGCGTCGGGGCCGAGCGGCTTGTCCTTGGCGTGGACCTTGAGAATCTGCTGGCGCCCGGCCAGGTCCGGGTTGGTCACCGGGATCTGGCGGTCGAAACGTCCCGGGCGCAACAGCGCTGGGTCGAGGATGTCGGGGCGGTTCGTCGCCGCGATGAGGATAATGCCCTCGCGGGGGCCGAAACCGTCCATCTCCACGAGCAGCTGGTTGAGCGTCTGCTCGCGCTCGTCGTGGCCGCCGCCGGTGCCAGAGCCGCGCTGGCGGCCAACGGCGTCGATCTCGTCGACGAAGATGATGCACGGGGCGTTCTCGCGGGCTTGCTTAAACAGGTCGCGCACGCGCGAGGCGCCGACACCGACGAACATTTCCACGAAGTCGGAACCCGAGATGGAGTAAAACGGCACCCCGGCCTCGCCGGCCACGGCGCGGGCGAGCAGGGTCTTACCGGTGCCGGGAGGGCCGTAGAGCAGCACGCCGCGCGGGATCTTCGCGCCGAGCTGCTCGTAAATCTCCGCGTCCTGCAAAAAGTCCACGACCTCTTGAAGCTCGTCGACCGCCTCGTCGGCGCCGGCGACGTCGGCGAACGTGTTCGTCGGGTTGTCCTTGGTCAGCTGCTTTGCCCGCGAGCCGCCGATGCCGAACATGCCGCCACCGGCCTGCATGCGGTACATCAAGTAGAACAGTAAGCCGAAGATCAGAATCATCGGCAGCATGAAACCGAGCATGGACAGCAGGAATGAGTCCTGCGTGACGTTGGTTTCAAAACTGTCCGCGCCCGAGGAACGCACCGCGTTGAAAATCTCCGGCGAAGTTCGCGCTGGGTACTGCGCCATGACGCTTTCCACGCCCTCGCGCTCGTCGACGGTGATCGGTTCGCGCAGGTCGATGCGCACGCGCTGCTCGCGGTCGTCGATCTGGACCTCTTGGGCGTTGTTGTTTTGCAACTGCTCCAGGGCCACGGAGGTGTCCACCGTTTGGTAGCTGCGGGTTTCATCGCCGATCAGCGTGAACAAGTAGAGCACGATTAGGGCGGTGGCGCCGAAGATGCCCCACCGCAGTACTTTGTTGTTGTCCATGTATTCCTGTTGTCTTAGATTTCGACGGATTCGGGCCCGGTGGCACGCCCCGGGGTGGGCTGCTCACCATTGTCGACGTCCGAATAAACGCGCGGGTGCAACATGCCCACGAACGGCAGGTCGCGGTAGCGTTCCGCATAGTCTAGGCCGTAGCCGACGACGAACTCGTTCGGGATATCGAAACCGATATCGAGCAAGTCCACCTTGGCAGTCTGCACCTCAGGCTTACGCAGCAAAGTGATCACGTTCAACGACTTCGGGCCGCGGCCATTGAGGTTCTTCATCAGCCAGGACAGCGTCAAGCCGGAGTCGATGATGTCCTCGACGATGAGCACGTCGCGCCCGGCAATGTCCTTGTCCAAGTCTTTGAGGATGCGCACCACGCCCGAGCTGGTTGTCGACGAGCCGTAGGACGACACCGCCATGAACTCCAGCTGGCACGGAATGGAGAGCCGCCGCGCGAAGTCGGTGAGGAAGAACACCGCGCCCTTGAGCACGCACACCAGGATCAGGTCGTCGTCGGCGTCGCGGTACTTCTCTGAGACCAAGTCGGCCAGCTCCTGCACGCGGGCGCCCAGCTGATCCTCGGAGATGAGGATCGATTCAACATCATCACCGTAGGGATGTGCCGGGACGTTAGCGTCCAAGGTATCGTGCATCTCAGTCATGGGTGCCCTTTCTCAGCCCGAGGCGTAACTCCCTCATCTTGCCATTGACCAAGCCCGTTGGACAACCGCACCCCGGTGGCTGGTGCCCGGGATTCTTGTGCGTCGGAGTGTTGAGGGGTAAAAACCGCAGGTCGCGGTGCCGGTGGAGGCGTTGACGGTGACATTGCGCTGGGTGAGATGTCACGGTCAGGATGTTTGTGGGGGCAAAACTGCAGGTCGCGATGCCGGTGGGCACGTTGACTGTGACATCGTGCTGGGTGAGATGTCACGGTCAAGGTGCAGCCGAGTGCAAAACCGCAGGTCACGATCGCCCAACAAACTTTGACTGTGACATTGTGCTGGGTGAGATGTCACGGTCAGGGTGTTTGTGGGGGCAAAACTGCAGGTCGCGGCTGGGGTAGGAAGGTTGACCGTGACATTGCGGTGGGTGAGATGTCACGGTCGAGGCGCAGCCGAGTGCATATCCCCAGGTCGCGATCGCGCAACAAACGCTGACCGTGACGTCGCACCGGGTGAGATGTCACGGTCAAGGTGCAGCCGAGTGCAAAACCCCAGGTCGCAACCACCGAACAACCGTTGACTGTGACATTGCACCGGGTGAGATGTCACGGTCAAGGCGCAGCCGAGTCCATAACCCCAGGTCGCGATCGCCCAACAAACGCTGACCGTGACATTGCACCGAACAAAATACAGCACAGACAACACGCATCACCGAAGTTCGTCTAGCACCAGCCTGCCGGCAACCCGGCGCACACGTCGACTCCCGCCGACGTCAATGCCCGCCTGCCCGTGCCAGTCGGTGATGAGCCGCTCGATGGAGCGCAGTTGCGCGCCGTCGACACGCACGCCTGAATCGTGGAGCCAGGCAACGATCCGGCGGCGGCGCAGTGGTGCAGCATCATTGGCCAGTTCGACGCAGTCGGATGTGGCTGATGTGTCGCACAGTTCCTCAATCAGTTCCCTATCCGCCGCGATGCGCCCGGCGGTCGCGGCGAGCGCCGCAACGCAGTCGCCGCCGATGAGTTCGTCGAGCTGCGGGATCACCCGGCGGCGCACGGCGACCCGGCGGTAGTTTTCGTCGACGTTCATCGGATCCTCCCACGGGGTGACCCCCAGCTCTGCGCAGGCGCCGCGGGTGTCGGCGCGGCGGATTCCTAGAAACGGGCGCAGGATTCTGTTGTCGATTCCCCCGCGCGCGGCCATGCCCGAGGGGTTGCCTCGCAGCGCGCCGAGCAGAAGCGTTTCGGCCTGGTCGTCGGCGGTGTGCGCGACCCAGACGTCGACGCCGAAGGACAGCAGTGCGGCGTAGCGCGCCTCGCGTGCGGCCGCCTCCAGGTTGTCCCCGCCAACGTTGACCGCAATGACCGACGCCTCCACTCCCCAGGCGTCGGCCTGCTCCGCGGCACACCGCGCCACCTGGTCGGACCCTTCCTGGAGCTGGTGGTCGACGATCACCGCGCGCACATCCTTGTCCTCGGCCGCGGCCGCGGCGACGAGGGCGAGGGAGTCCGCGCCCCCGGACAGCCCGATTACCGCTGGGTCATGCAGGGCACGCAGGGAGCGTCGACAAGCGAGGAAGTGCGGGGAGTAGCGCGGCCAGAACGGCTCCACTAGTACTTCCTCAGGGCCGAGGTCAAGGTGTCCATCGCGCGGCGCGCGGGGAGGATTTCGGAGTCGTTGGACAGCAGAGCAAACGTGTACACGTTGCCGTTCTCGCTGGTCACGGTGCCCACGAGCGCGCTGGTGTAGTCGAGTGTGCCGGTTTTCGCGCGCACCCAGCCGCGGCCAGGTAAGTCCTCGAAGCGATCGTACAACGTGCCCTCGCCGTGGGCGACGGGCAAGGTGTCGAGCAGCGGCGCGATCTCCCCGCCCTGGGCTGCTGAGAGAAGCACCGCGTCGAGCAGTGCGGGCGTGATCAGGTTCAGGGTGGACAGGCCCGAGGAGTCGGTAAGGGTGGTGCCGGCGGTGGTGAAACCGTGCTCGGCGAGCACGTCGAGGGTGGCCTGGGGCGCGGTGGAGCCGCGGTGGATCGCCACCTCGCGGCCAATGGCCTCGGCCATGACGTTGTCGGAGTCCTTCATCATCGCGCGCAGGCGCGCGACCAGGTCCGGCGAGGTTGTCGTTGCCACGACCTCCGCCCCCGCCGGCGCGGTGCCCGGCCCGACGGTGGTGGCGCCAACGCTATCGGCCAGCGCCTGGGCGACATCGATCGCCGGGGTGTGGGAGCGCGGCACGTCGCCCGATTCGGCACCAAGCCCGCGGCCGCCGTTGAGCATCGCGGGCTCAAGCGGGGCGATGAAGCCGGCGTCGATGTCCACCGGGTTCCACCCGGGCAGCATCGTTTCGCCCGTCCACAGGGAGGTGTCGATGAGCACCGTGTCGGCGGAGCCGATCTGCTCGGCGAGGGAGTCGATGCTTTCCTGGTTCATCCACACGTCACCCGCGGCCTTGATCACCACCTCCCCGGGGTTCAACCCACGCACGACCTCGGTGGTGATCGTGTCGGTCGCGCCGAGCTCGACGATCGCGGCCGAGCCGGTGAGCAGCTTCGTGCTGGAGGCAGGCCGCAGCGCGTCGTTCGGCGCGGACTCGAATACGGTTTCACCCGTGGCGGCGTCGGTAATGCGGGCGTGGAACGTGCCCAACGCTTCATCGGCCGCGAGCGCGGCGACCTCCGCTGCCCGCGCCGCAGTATCGACTGGCTGCGGTGTTGCGGGCTCCAGCACCGGCGTCACCGCTGGAAGCGCGTAGGCCGGCGCGACGGTGAGCTCGGCGAGTTCGCGCTGGGCCACCACACCGAAACCGGCGACGCCGCCCACAGCGGCGAGCGCCACCGCCGCCATTACCGAAGTCCACACTTTCATCGGCGCTTACTCTAATGCACGTATGATGAGCCACGTTGATATCCCGCACATGCGCACAAAGGAGTTTTCATGGCTATTGAGGTCATCATCGAGATCCCGAAGGGTTCCCGCAACAAGTACGAGGTGGACCACGAGTCCGGCAAGATCTTCCTGGACCGCTACCTGTTCACCCCGATGGCGTACCCGGCGGACTACGGCTTTATCGACCACACCCTGGGCGACGACGGCGACCCGCTCGATGCCCTGGTGGTCACCCCTGAACCCGTCTTCCCCGGCGTGACCGTGATCGCGCGCCCGGTCGGCGTGTTCAAGATGACCGACGAGGCCGGTGGCGACGATAAACTGCTCTGCGTGCTTGACGACGTCCGCTACGAGTCCTTCCAGGACATCGACGACATCGACGACTTCACCAAGGACGAGATCGAGCACTTCTTCATGCACTACAAGGATCTTGAGCCGGGCAAGGAGGCCACCGGTTCTGGCTGGGGCGACCGCGCTGAGGCAGAAAAGATCCTCCAGGCCGCGCTTGACGCCTACGAGAAGACCGGCGACAACTCCCGCGAGCGCCTGGAGGAGGATAAGGAAGCTAAGACCGAGAACTAGGTCTTAAGGCTTTAGGGCTTCTTAGACCAAGAAGCGGCGGCCGTAGGCGAAGGCCGCGGCTCCCAACGCCGACGCGATCACCAGGGCGAATAGCGCCTTGGAGATGGTGTTGTTGCCGGTCTCGGCGGCCATGCCGCGTTGGGTGGTGGCCACAGGCTCGGCAGTTGCCGCTGCCGGTGCGTCCTCAGCGATCTCGGCGGCCTCGGCCGGGGCACCCTCGGCGGCGTAAGCCACCGGCTCGCCTGCGGCACGGGCAGCCTCAATCGCCTGGCGCGCGACCTCTGCGCCGTTGTGCGCCAGCAGCTCCTGCGACGCGGTGGCCTCTTCCTCGCTCGGGGCCGCGGACACTCGCTCCACGTCACTGACGTAGGTCTTGCCGTCGGCGTTGAGGTAGTAGGTCTTGTCCGCGATGGAAAGTACCGGCGGCAGGGCCAGCAGGCCCGCTGCGATCGGGTCCTCGGAGGCGGGGTCGACGTGCTCGGGGCCGAAGACCTCTTCGTTCTGCACCTCGTGGGTGACGTCGTCGGCGATCTCGGCCGCCGATTCGGTCGGCGCGTCCGCGTTCGACGGGGCAATGGCCTCTCCGGTGTCGATCAGTCCGGCAACCGCGGAGCGGGAGACCTCGACGGCCTTTTCGCGGTCTTCAGAGGTCAGGGCGGTAAACGCGATGTCGGCGAGCTCGCGCTCGGGCAGGTAATGGGTGCCCTCGTTGTTGAGGAAGTACTCGTTGCCCTGCGCGTCCGAGGTCACGCTCGGGTAGTCCTCGGCGTGGGCTGCGGGAACGGTGGCGATGGCAAGGGCACCGGTGAGAGTGGCGGCGATGAGGGTCGTACGGTTGCGCTTCATAAGGGTGTCACTCCAGGGTTCAAGTCTCAATTGCAACTTTAGGTTTCAGCCTCAACTTTAACAGTTTTCACAGAGGAAACAAGGCAGCGACACAAAAACCCTTAGGGCACCCCCGCAACCACCTCCGCGAACTGCCACCCCACCACAGCGTTGCGCACCGAATCCGACAGCAGCGGCTGGATACAACTAATCGTCAGTAGCCGCCCCGGCGTCGGCCCCGTCCCCCACACCGCCGGGTCCTGCGCCAGCGCATCCTTCGTGGGGTCGTGCAGGTCTGTGGCCACGTACTTCAACCAGTTCTCGCCGGATGTTTCGGTGCGCACGTACAGCGCGTCGCCTTCTGCCACGGTGTGGGCACCGGCGCGGGCGTCGTAAAGCTGATCGAAGACGCCCGGCAGCCCCGCGCCCGTGTGCCCGGCAATGACCACCACATCCCCCGCGTCCGACCCGGGCAGCTCGTACGGCCGATCCGGCGCCGTGTAAGCGCAGGCCAGGCCCATCGTCGCGGGGTTGATCGCGCCGTCTTTGACACGGCAGTCAGCCTGCTCGAATTCCGCGCTCAAGCTTATCGACGGCACCACCAACGCCACCGGTCGACTTTGCGCGATCTCCTGCGGAACATCAGCAGGCACGGGCTGTTCAGCAGGCGCGGGCTCCGAGACCGCGCATTGGCGCGCCACGGCGAAAACGAGGATGATCACCAGCCCGAGCAGCACCAGCGCGGCGACGCGGCGGCGCACGTAAATCTCCCGGGGCAGCGCGCGGCGCGGCGCGGGCGCGACCGCCGGTGGTCTGCGCGGGTGGTATTGCTCGGGCACGGTTGACACGCTATCGGACGCGTAGACTGACACGCATGAAGACAGTCAAAGTAACCGAAGTTCCCGCCGGCGCACAGCTTATCGACGTCCGCGAGCCCGACGAGTTCACCGAGGTCCGCGCCGAAGGCGCTGTCAACCTGCCGCTGAGCGACTTCGCTGCGCAGGCCGGAAAGATCAACACCGACGAGGACATCTACGTCATCTGCAAGTCGGGCGGGCGCTCCGCCCAGGCCGCCGAATACTTGGAGCAGGCGCGCGGGCTGGACAACGTGGTCAACGTCGAGGGCGGCACCACCGCCTGGGTCGAGGCCGATCTACCACACCAGCGCGGCTAAGTTATTGGGCGGGCCAACTTTTTGGCTCCACCACAAGGTAGACCTATTCTGGTCACATGCTTCAGATCGAACTTCCCAGCGCCCTTATTAAGTCCCCCTCGTTTCAGATCGAACGTGTGCGCCGACACACCAAGGATGAGGTCGAACGGGCGCTGAACAATCAAGGCGCGACCATGCGCGAGTTTTGGATTCTCACCTGTGTCACCGAGCAGTCCGTTTCGCAGACCCAGCTCGCGGAGCTGCTCGCCATCGATGCTTCCGACATGGTGCGGTTGATCGATTCCTTGGAAGCCCACGGCTGGGTCACCCGCGAGCGCGACCCTAAGGATCGCCGCCGCCAGATAGTCACACCCACCAAAAAGGGGTCCAAGGCGCAGGCCCTGCTCGCCAGCGAAGTCGCGGCCGCAGAGGACCGCGCCCTGGATGTCTCCACCACGAAGCAGCTCAAGAGCTTGAAGAAGCTGTCCAAGGCAATTTTGCAGGAGACCGACCCGGCGACCGTGTCCAAGTAAGGAGGCCCGCTTGAGTTCGCTACTGCGCGCCCAGCTTGCCCCCGCCCCACGCACGCTTATCGACGTCCTCACCGCCACCGCCGAAACCCACCCGGACGCCGCCGCCATCGACGACGGCTCCGGTGACGTGCTGACCTATGCCGAGCTCATTGACCAGGTCAGCGACCTGGCTGCGGAGCTGCACCGCAGCGGGATCCGCCGCGGGGATCGGATTGGCGTGCGGATGGCGTCGGGAAGCAGGCAGCTCTACATCGCCATCTTGGCCACCATGTGGGCGGGCTGCGCCTACGTGCCGGTCGACGCCGACGACCCCGAGGAGCGCGCCGAACTGGTCTTCGGAGAGGCGGGCATCAGCGGGCTGTTCAGCGACGAGGGCTTCCGCGTCCTCGCCCCGGCGCGCCCGGGCGATACCGACCTGCCACACCTTGACGACGACTGCTGGATCATCTTCACCTCCGGCTCCACCGGCACGCCGAAGGGAGTGGCGGTGACCCACCGCTCGGCCGCGGCGTTCGTCGACGCCGAGGCGAGACTGTTCTGCCAGGACGCCCCGCTCGGCCCCGACGATCGTGTGCTCGCCGGGCTCTCGGTGGCCTTCGACGCCTCGTGCGAGGAGATGTGGCTGGCCTGGGGCCACGGCGCCTGCCTCGTGCCGGCGCCGCGCTCGCTCGTGCGCTCCGGCCAGGACTTGGGCCCCTGGCTGATCCGCCGCGACATCACCGTCGTCTCCACCGTGCCCACGCTCGCCGGGCTCTGGCCCGCCGAAGCCCTCGACAACGTGCGCCTGCTCATCGTCGGCGGCGAGGCATGCTCGCAAGAGCTCGTCGAGCGCCTGGCCACCCCGGACCGCGAGATGTGGAACACCTACGGCCCCACCGAGGCCACCGTCGTCGCCTCCGCCGCGCGCCTGGAACCCGGCAAGGACGTGACCATCGGCTTCGCGCTCGACGGCTGGGACCTCCACGTCGCCGACGACGGGGAGCTGATCATCGGCGGGGTCGGCCTGGCGCGCTACCTCGACCCGGTAAAAGACGCCGAGAAGTACGCCCCCGTGCCCGGCCTCGACTGGGATCGCGCCTACCGCACCGGCGACAACGTCCGCCTCACCGACGACGGTCTGGCCTTTATCGGCCGCGCCGACGACCAGGTCAAGATCGGCGGACGCCGCATCGAGCTCGGCGAGGTCGAGGCCAACGTCGCCGCGCTGCCCGGGGTGTACAACTCCGCCGTGGCGGTTCAGACCACCGGCGCCGGCGACACGGTGCTCGTCGGCTACCTCTCCCCTGAGGCGGGCACGGACCTTGACGTCGCCGAGTTGCGCGAGCGCCTCGCCGAGGTCATGCCCGCCGCCCTCGTGCCCCGCCTGCACGTCATGGAGGAGTTGCCGATTCGCACCTCCGGCAAGGTGGACAAGAAAGCCCTGCCGTGGCCGCTTCCCGCCTCCGTGGAGGTCACCGGGATGACGCCGACGGAGTTGTGGCTCGCCGAGGTGTGGCTCGACGTCCTCGGTCTGCCGGCCGAGTCGCGCGACGCGGATTTTTTCGAGCTCGGCGGCTCCTCGCTCGCGGCGGCTTCGCTGGTGGCGCGCCTGCGTGAGCGCGTGCCGACGATCGCCGTGCGCGATCTCTACGACCACCCCCGCCTCGAAGCCCTCGCGGGTGTCATCGACGCCCACGGCGTTGCCGCAGAAGTGGTCACGCGCGATGTCGCCCCGGTCGGGCGCGGCACGCGGGTGGCGCAGACTCTGATCCAGGTCCCGGTGATGACACTGCACGCCGCGACCTTTGTCACGTGGTGGGCGATCATCGCCACCGCGCTGGGCTGGGTGTCGCTGAACTGGGTCGCGCTCGCGGTCCTCTTCATCGTGGTGTGCACCCCGCTGGGGCGCCTTCCCCTCGCAGCGCTCGGTGCGCGCGCGATCCGCGGGCGGCTACAACCCGGCAACTACCCGCGCGGTGGGCGGGTTCATGTGCGCCTGTGGGCGGCCGAGCGCTGGGTCGCGGCAACCGGTGCGCTGAATATCTCGGGCTCGACGTGGGTGGCGTACTTCGCGCGGCTGCTCGGGGCGCAGGTCGGGCGCGGCGTGGACCTGCACACGGTGCCGCCCGTGACCGGCCTTCTCACCCTGGGCGACAATGCCGCCATCGAGCCCGAGGTGGATCTGAGCGGATACTGGCTCGACGGTGACATCCTGCGCGTTGGGACCGTCACCATCGGCAAAGACGCGCGCGTCGGGGCCCGCTCCACCCTACTGCCCGGTGCGGACATCCACGCCGGCGCGCACATCGAACCCGGCTCCACCGTGACCGGCGATAAGCCGGTGAAGAAGGGTGCGCGATGGGCCGGGTCCCCCGCCCGCAAGGTGGGCCGCTCGAAACAGCGCTTCCCCGACTACCACCCGCCGCGACGCCGCTACTGGGCGTGGCTGTACGGGGCAACCGCGCTGCTCTTAGCCGCCGTTCCGGTCGCCTCCGCGCTGGCCGGCGTGGCCGCCGTGGTGGGACTGATCCGGCTCACCGCCGGCAGCCCGTACGTCGGTGCGCTGCTGTTCGCCCCCGTCGGCGCGCTTGTCTACCTCGCGCTGTACGCGACTTTAACCTGGGCTGGCGTGCGGCTGTGCTCGCTGGGTCTGCGACCCGGCGTGACACCTGTGCGCTCCGCGCAGGGCTGGAGACTGTGGACTATCACGCGCCTGCTGGACGACGCCCGCACCCGCTTCTTCCCCGTCTACGCAGGTGGTCTCACCCCGGCCTGGCTGCGCTTGCTCGGCGCCACCGTCGGCAACGACGTGGAAGTCTCCACCGCGGTGATGATTCCGAAGCTGACCACCATCAAGGATGGCGCATTCCTCGCCGACGACACCCTCGTGGGCACCTACGAGCTCGGCCACGGCTGGATGCGCACCGGCGAGACCACGATTGGCAAACGTGCCTTCGTGGGCAACTCCGGTATCACCCAACCGGGCCGCAAGCTGGCCAAGAACTCCCTCGTGGCGGTGTTGTCGTCGACGCCGAAGAAGTCCAAATCCGGTTCGAACTGGTGGGGCTCCCCGCCCGAGCGGATGCGCAGGGTTGAGGTCACGGCGCTGGGTGGTGAGGCGTTGACGTACAGGCCGTCCGCGAGCGTGAAGCGCAAGCGCGGTGCGGTGGAGACGCTGCGGCTGCTCGCACCCATGGGACATGCCGTGCTCGCCGCCGCGTTCATCGCGCTGGTGCACTTCGCGCTGGTGCAGCTCGGGTGGTGGGCCTACGCGCTGGGCGGGCTGGCGTTCATGGCCGTCGGTATTGCTGCGGTGTTGATGACCGCGCTGGTCAAGTGGGTCTGCGTGGGCCGCCACCGGCCTGGCGAGCACCCGCTGTACAGCTGGTTCGTCTGGCTCAACGAGCTGCAAGACCAGTTCGTGGAGATGGTCGCCGCACCCTGGTTTTTCACCCACGCCTACGGCACGGGCGAGCTCAACGTCGCGCTGCGCATCCTCGGAGTGAAGGTCGGGCGCGGGGCGTGGATCGACTCCTACTGGTTCCCCGAAACAGATCTGTGCGTCGTGGGCGCGGGCGCGACCGTGGGACCCGGCACGGTGGTGCAAACCCACCTGTTCCAGGACCGCGTGATGTCTCTGGACACGGTCACCGTCGGCGACGGCGCGACGCTCGCCGCACACTCCGTGGCGCTGCCCGCCGCGGTGATTGGGCCCGGCGCAACCGTGTGGCCGGGCTCACTGATGATGCGCGGCGATCAGGTGCCCGGGTCCACTGCGTGGCAGGGCAACCCGATCGAGCCGCGGGGGTAGGTCGCGTCGCGGTTGGGTGTGACATCTCGGGGGTGGAATGTCACGGTCAACGGTTACGGGCCGGTGCCCACCTGCAGTTTTACCCGGGGCCGGGGCTTCACCGTGACATCTCGGCGGGTGGAATGTCACAGTCAACGGATTCAGGCCGGTGCCCACCTGGGGTTTTGTCCGGGGCCGGGACTTCACCGTGACATCTCACCCGCCGAAATATCACAGTCAACGCCCCACCCCGCCCCGCGACCTGGGAAATCGCAGCCCTTTAACCGTTCACCGTGACATCTGGCCCAGCAACGGTGGCCTATGGCATCGGCTGGGTTATGTGCGGCGCACCCGCGCAACTTAACCGTGCACGATCCTGACGGTCAGCGGTGCAGGGAGTAAACCGCGAACACTTCCTCCCTGCCCTCCGGGGAAACGGGACCGCCCGAATCGCCGGCGGTTAAGGTTTGCTCTCACCGAACAGCACGTTGATCTCCGAGAATTGTTCGTCCATCGTCCGCATCGGGCAAGTTGTCGTAAGACCATTGTTAAAATACTCACTGCTGTGACGCCGCCATCTACCACCCGCGCATTGGCGCCAAGGCCAGTCCGTCTACGCCGGCAGTATTTGAAACTTCATGCAAGCAGTCCCCATCAAAGCAGGAAAGCAACACAGCTGAACCCTGCTAGAGCCCCCTGAACAGCACCGGTCGCCCCTCTGAGCGGGCGCGGCCCACCTCTTTGATGTCGTCCGATTCGAATGGTGCACGCAGCGCGGCTTCGCGCTCGGCTGCGGTGAACAGATCGGGCGCGAACTCCGCTTTTACGTTGCGCAGGGTTAACGGCGCTTTCCCGGCCACCAGTTCTGCAAGCTCCATCGCCTGCTCGAAGGAACCGGCGGTGGCGTACCCGCTGGTGACGGCGGTATCGACATCCAGCGCAGCGCCTGCCAGCAGCATCGCCCGGGCTCGTGAGCCGCCGAGCAGTTCTGTCAGCGTGCGCACGACCCATTCGTTGACGCCGATGGCCATGTCCCCGACGGGCAGAACAAAGCGCGCGCTTTGCGCCGCGACGCGGATGTCGCACGCCATGGTCAGCATCATGCCGGCGCCGATGGCGAGACCGTTGACGTGGGCGATGATGGGTGCAGCTGCGGTGCGCAGGGCGCGGATGACTGTGAAGAAGTCGTCGAAGAAGCTGCCCTGAAATTCGTTTTCGTCCAGGTCCGCGCCGGCGCTAAAGACGGAGCCAGCGCCGGTGAGCACGATGGCGCGGGCGCTGTGCTGCGCGTCATCGAGCGCGCTGCCGAGCTCGCGTATCAACTCAGTGGACAGGGCGTTGCGCTTTTCATCCCGGTTGAGGGTGACCACCACGACGCTGCCGTGGGCCGAGGAGGTAACCAGCACGCTAGTCGCCGATCTGGTCGCGGCCGCGTTTGACAATCTGCGGGTCCGGCTCGCCGACGACCTCGTGGTCCTTGTTGGTGTACTCGAACTTGCTCAGGATGTAGCGCATGGCGTTGAGGCGGGCGCGCTTCTTGTCGTTGGATTTAATCGTGATCCAGGGCGACTCGTCGGTGTCGGTGTAGCGGAACTGCTCCTCTTTCGCGCGGGTGTAGTCGTCCCACTTATCCAGCGAGGCCAGGTCCATCGGGGACAATTTCCACTGGCGCACGGGGTCGACCTGGCGAATGGCGAAGCGGGTGCGCTGCTCCTTTTGCGTCACGGAGAACCAGAACTTGGTCAGCGAGATGCCGGAGCCCAAGATCATATTCTCCAGCATGGGCACCTCACGCAGGAACTCTGCGTGTTGCGACTCAGTGCAGAAACCCATGACGCGCTCCACGCCGGAGCGGTTGTACCAGGAGCGGTCGAAGAACACGATCTCGCCTGCCGACGGGAAGTGCTCGATGTAGCGCTGGAAGTACCAGGAGGTGCTTTCGCGTGGCGACGGCTTCTCCAACGCGACCGTGCGCGCTCCGCGCGGGTTGAGGTGCTCATTGAAGCGCTTAATTGTGCCGCCCTTGCCGGCGGCGTCGCGGCCCTCGAAGAGGATGATGTGGCGCTGGCCGGTGTCCTTGGTCCAGTTCTGCCACTTCAGAAGCTCGATCTGCAGGGCGCGCTTGGTTTTTTCGTACTCGTCGCGCGACATGCGTTCGTCGTACGGGTAGTTTTCGCGCCACGTTTCAATCGGGGTGCCGTCGGACTTGAGCAGAACCGGGTCGTCGTCGTCGGAGTCGTCGACCCAGTAGCCCTCGATTTCGGCGAGGTTGATCATTGGCAGGTCGTCTTCTTTGTGGTCTTGTGCCATGAAGCACATCTTAGCGCCGCGACACCACGTGCGCTGGGCGAGATTGACCCCAGGTAGGCATAAAAAAACTCCACCCCGGAGGGTGGAGAAGCATTGTGGGCTTTTTGGGGCGAGTCGCTTAAGCGATCAGGCCGAGGAGGGTAGCAAGGCCGTCAGCGATGTCGACGAACGGCTTCATGAACGTGACCAGAGCGAGGGCCGGGTCGAGAGCGATGCCAGCGAGGGAGGAGCCGAGGTTGAGGGCGGAGGAGCCGTCAACGAGGGAAGAGAGGGTTCCGAGGGTCTGCATGATGTTCTCCTTAAGAGGTGACGTGGGGGGAGGATTAGTCGTTGGACTCGATGTCGTTGAACTGGATCAGGCCGCTGCTGAGCTCAACACCGTTGGAAGAGGTCGTGATGATGTCAGAGCTTGCTTCGTCGAAGCCGGAGGACAGCTGGAGGATGGAGCCGAGTTCAAAGTTGACGAGATCGTTGAGGCCGCCGAGCACTTTGCCCCAGCCCTTCCAGGTGTCAACGAAGTTGTCGAGGTGAGTGATGATCATATCGAGATCCATGTGAAATCCCCTTGTAGAGTAGGTGCCAGGTACCTGGCGTCTGACGGTGTTTGACACCCCACTTCAGGGCGTCACAGGAGACATATTGCCACAGATTCCAAGCCCGTCAACCCCTGGCTCCAAGTGATTTTCCATGCAATCGAGATGGTTCTGTAATCAAAATGAATCATCGAAGGTTAATACTTAGCCAACCGGACAACGGCGAACAGGAAATACACTCTGGTAGAAATTAACGACAGTTGAACAACGTGTTAATCTCGAGACATTCTTGGGCGGTATCCCGATAGTTCTTTAACCAGCATATTTCCCTCGCCATTCTCCAGATCTACCCCCATCTAGGGGTATCGCCTCGAGTCGGCCCCCTCTTGCCGCCCGAGGCCAACCTCTCCGCTGGCGCCGGAAGCCATCTAAAGTGTTTTTGAGTACACAACTTACTGCGAAAAGCTTTCGCTAAATCGGTAAAGAGGAGTTAACGCATGACCACTGAAACCCAATGGGTTAAAGCTCCAGAAGGTGACGTGCCCGCAGCCCCGAGCGGCGGTACGACGTACCGGGTTCGCTACCAAGCCCAGGGTGCCCGCGCCGAGGTGCCCATGACCGGGTTGGTCACCATCCCAGCTAACCCACGCCCGGACGGCGCGATCGTGAGCTGGGCGCACGGCACCACGGGGCTGTCCACCTCGAGTGCTCCGTCACTGTATGCGGAGGGCGACCCGATTGAGCGCTACATCCCGCACTGGACACGCTTCCTGCAAGGCTGGCTGGATGCCGGGTACATCGTCACTCAGCCAGACTATGAGGGCCTTGGTGTCGAGGAAGTTGGCGGCACCTACATGCACCGCGGCTCGCTGGCGTCGGCAATCAACCGCCTCGTGGAGGAAACCGCCGCAAAGTTCTCCCCCGGCGCGAACTGGGTCAACGTGGGCTTTAGCCAAGGCGGCTACGCTGCGCTTGCCGCCGCCGACGCCCCCGCAGACAACTTGTTGGCCACCGTCGCTATCGCCCCCGGTGACACCGAGCTCGTGAACAAGAACCTGCGGCTGATGGGCATCCGCCCGGTGGACGTGGCCAAGATGCTCAAAGGCAAGGGCGTGCGCTTCTTCCCCATCGTCATCGCCGGCGCGCTCAACGCTTTCGAAGGTGTCCACGCCTCGGACTTCCTCAGCGAGCGCGGGGCAGAGCTCGTCGAAAAGGCCGAGCAGGTCACACTCCCCGAGCTCACTGACTTCGTCACCGACGTCTCCGGCGGAGAGCTGTTCATCTCCAAGGCGGACACAAGAAAGATGCAAAACCTGCTCGACGAGCAGCGCCTCGAACTGATGGAGCCCAAGGGGCCGATCCTCGTACTCGCCGGCGACAGCGACACCACCATCAACCGGGAGGCCGTCAAGGCCACCATCGCCTCCTGGAAGGGCAAGGGCGTCGACGTTGAGTACCGGGAAGTGCCGGACTCCGACCACAACGGCTCGGTCAACAACAGCTACGACTTGCAGGTGGAGTGGATCGCCCAGCACGTGGGGTAGGGGTACAGCTTCCCACTCTAGCGAGGGTCCTTCTCGCAGCCAACGCCGTCACCATCTCGATCGAGATGGCTGCCGTAACCTGGCTGCCCCTGGTAAATCGGGCTGCCGATGGCATTCCATACTGCCGTGCAGTTGCCATAGGATGCCGACTGGGCGGGTGCAGGAACCGCTGCAGGGGCTGGGGCCCGTGTTGGTTCCGGCGCTGGCGCAACGAAGCCCTGTGGGACGTTCTGCTGCTCGGCTTCGGACAAGGGCGAGGCCCGGGAACTTTCAGCCATCTCCTGTTCCAACTTCGCTCGTTCTTCGGCTCGAATGCTCTCGACCAATGCACTGCTAGACGCCGCCGCGCTAGAAGACAACGCAGCCGCCCGAGAGCTCGAAGCCTCTGCTTCAGTATTCCGTGTTGTGGTTGGCGGCGAGCTAGTAGTGGAACTGACAGTCATGGGTGGGGTGCTCGTTTCAGCCGTCGCGCTCGCCTCGTCGGGGGCGGTCGGAGGTGAAATCAGGCCACCCAAGACGAATGAGGTCACTGCAGCTCCAACCACCAGCGGCCAGCGCCGATCGACTCGGTTGGGTGGAGTAATCATTCCCATACCAACCCTTATCTCGGCATCATCCTCGCCCAGCAAAGGAGAGAGCGCGGCTTGCGTCGCTAAAGTCTCTTCGTAGTCCCGCTGATTGACAGCGTCGACTCTGCTGCAGTGGAACCACCACACGGAGGGAATCAGTAATGCGAGACCAAAGAAAACTCCGGTAAGGAAGTCGCGAAACGACCATGCGCCGATCCCTCCCACAACGGAAAGGAGACCAAGAACGAAGGCGGCCCACGCCAAAATCTGGCTGAATAAGTAGGGCTTACGAACGGGATTGCTGCTGACACCCGTCGCGATCACAGAAGTGCTCATTTCTAAACCTCTCCGGAAGAAGGGATAGGGCCAAGCCCCAGTCTGAAAAGACCCCGCAAGAATACTGCAAAATTCCCTTGCACTCTTGGTGAATGAACGTTTGATCCATCGGTGCCGCCGCACAGCGGCGGTGTATCACACACGAACACTGAGCGGGCCGAACGCTTTTCCAGCTGAAGGCTGAGGAACAACGGCAACCGGTTGATCTTATCTCCTGAATGCTCGCGTTAGAGCCAGGCTCCTATTTTCTGCCGTTAGAAAACCGAGATTGGATTTCGTTCCGTAATCACAGATTGAGCCGCGACACTCGGCCTCACATGGCCGATCGATGCCGCATGGAGGGTGCTAACCGAAGCGGTTCGCAGGACGCTAATCCCATTATTCGCCCCCGTTCTTTTCACCCATTCTCACCGTCCGGATGAACTTTCCGAGGAACTGCAAGACTGCAGGAGCTAGAAACAGCCCTGCTAGCGCGGCACTCTCACTGAGAGCGAATGCGACCAACGCAGTCCCAATCGACAGCACAAACATGATGAAGCTCATCCACTGCCCTCGTCGCAGGGCATCGACATCACCATGGGCAAGGGTAATGATCTCGTCATTCGAGGCAGCTACACTTTGCTCTGCCATAGAAAAAGCCCGCTCGGCCAGAGTCGGATCTATCTCAAGATACTTGGCGAGCGTCTCGGGAGAGGGCGCTGGCGCACTCCAGTATTCCGAAGCTTGAAGTAATTCGCGTCTTGTTACGAGTTCGGCTTCGTAGACTTCTTGATCTCGATGTCGCCGATGCTCTCTTCGAGAGCTCGAAACGTCTTGACCCAGCCCTTGCGTATCGTCGCTTGGGGCGAGTGTGCCTGAATTCGTTTCGCTGTCCTCAATGGGCGCGGATTCGTTTCCATCAAGTCCACGCCCCGTCGACGGGCGCGACGAATGGGGGTGTCGTGAATTTGAGTCATCGGACATCTACCTTCTTCTTTCGAATGAACTAGGCGCTAAAAACGTTGTCTACCTCTATTGTAGGTAGCTTGCGACACGCGGTGAACGCCCTTTTCGCACACTATAGTGCTACACACAGCGCAAAGGCGCGCACCCAAACGTTAGGGTGCGCGCCTTGGATAGAGCGTCGATAAGCGAAGCGCTCTTACATCATGCCCATGGCCTCGGGGTCCATGCCAGCGCCCGCGCCAGCCGGTTCGGGCTTGTCAGCCACAACAGCCTCGGTGGTCAGGAACAGGCCCGCGATGGAGGCCGCATTCTGCAGAGCAGAACGGGTCACCTTCGCCGGGTCGTTGATGCCGGCAGCCATCATGTCCACGTACTCGCCGGTCGCAGCGTTGAGGCCATGACCCAGCTCGAGGTGCGCAACCTTGTCGGCCACCACGCCCGGCTCCAGGCCAGCGTTGAAAGCGATCTGCTTCAGCGGCGCAGACAGGGACTCGCGGACGATCTTGACGCCCGTGGCCTCATCACCTTCGAGACCGAGGTCGCCCTCGAGCTCCTTGGCAGCCTGCAGCAGGGCCACCCCACCGCCGGCGACAATGCCCTCCTCCACGGCAGCCTTGGCGTTGCGCACAGCGTCCTCAATGCGCAGCTTCTGCTCCTTGAGCTCAACCTCGGTGGCGGCGCCGACCTTGATCACTGCCACACCGCCGGCCAGCTTGGCCAGGCGCTCCTGCAGCTTCTCGCGGTCGTAGTCGGAATCGGAGTTCTCGATCTCCGCGCGGATCTGCTTGACGCGGCCGTCGATCTGAGCCTGCTCGCCAGCACCCTGGACGATGGTGGTCTCGTCCTTGGTGATGACAACCTTGCGGGCCTGGCCGAGCAGCGCGAGATCGGCGGTTTCCAGCGAGAGGCCGACCTCCTCGGAGATCACCTGGCCGCCGGTGAGGATGGCCAGGTCCTGCAGCATGGCCTTGCGGCGATCACCAAAGCCCGGGGCCTTGACCGCAACGGACTTGAAGGTGCCGCGGATCTTGTTGACCACCAGCGTCGACAGGGCCTCGCCCTCGACGTCCTCGGCGATGATCAGCAGCGGCTTGCCGGACTGCATGACCTGCTCGAGAACAGGCAGGAGGTCCTTGACGTTGGAGATCTTCGCGGAAACCAGGAGGATGTACGGATCCTCGAGAACGGCCTCGCCGCGCTCCATGTCGGTGGCGAAGTAGGCGGAGATGAAGCCCTTGTCAAAGCGCATGCCCTCGGTGACCTCGAGGTCGACACCGAAGGTGTTGGACTCCTCGACGGTGATGACGGACTCCTTGTTCACCGCGCCATTGCCCACGGCGTACATTGCCTCGGCGATCTTCTCACCGATTTCCGGGTCGGACGCCGAAATGCCAGCGGTGGACGCGATCTGCTCCTGCGTCTCAACCTCCTTGGCGGACTCGAGCAGGTACTTGGAAACGCGCTCGGTCGCAGCCTGGATTCCGCGCTTAATGCCCATCGGGTTGGAACCAGCGGCAACGTTGCGCAGACCCTCGCGCACCAGAGCCTGAGCAAGAACGGTAGCGGTGGTGGTGCCGTCGCCGGCGACGTCATCAGTCTTCTTCGCTACTTCCTTGACCAGCTCGGCGCCGATCTTCTCGTACGGATCCTCGAGCTCGATCTCCTTCGCGATGGTCACGCCATCGTTGGTAATGGTCGGCGCGCCCCAGGACTTCTCCAGAACAACGTTGCGGCCCTTCGGGCCCAGGGTGACCTTGACGGCATCAGCCAGCGTGTTCAGCCCGTTCTCCAGGCTGCGGCGTGCTTCCTCGTCAAATGCGATCATTTTTGCCATGTGAGTTAGCTGCTCCTCTTACATTGAGAGTGATTAGTTTGTTGCGCCACTCAACGTCGGATTCGAGCAGGCGCCCGCGACGGCACGGCTGGTGAGTGAGGCAGCCTCACCCGCTCAAAAACTTTTAGCACTTGACTTGCTCGAGTGCTAAGACCCATTTTTAGCAGTCTGGGGCGGCGAGTGCAAGATTGTCTGGTGGGTCCCGGGGGTGGGTTCTGTGTGGGGGCCTCGGGGTCGTCGGTTCTGGTTGTTTTGGGTTGACCGTGACATCTTGGGCGGTGCAATGTCACGGTGAAGCGGTGGCAGGGTGCAAAACCCCAGGTCGGTTCTGGTTGTTTTGGGTTGACCGTGACATCTCGGGCGGTGCAATGTCACGGTGAAGCGGTGGCGGGGTGCAAAACCGCAGGTCGCCGATGACCAGGTCGGGTTGACCGTGACATCTCGGGCGGCGGAATGTCACAGTGAACCGGGCGCAGCACCCAAAACCCCAGGTTGCCGATGGCCAGGTCGGGTTGACCGTGACATCTTGAACCCCGCAATGTCACGGTGGAGCTCCCACGCGCCGCAAAACCCCAGGTCGACTGTGCCGGCCAACACCTTCACCGTGACATCTGCCGCCCTATCGCGGTGGTACTTTCGGTTTTATGACTCTTCCCACTCCCGATCGCGACCGCATCTTCGCCGACTTGTCCGCGCTCGTCTCGTTCAACTCGCCGCACTCCGTGCCCGCCCTCGCTGACTCTCACGAGGCGGCCTGCGCGTGGACCGTCACCGCGTTTGAACAGCTGGGCTTTAGCGTCGAGCGCCACCCCACGATTGACAACGCCGACACGATCATCGCTAACCGCGCAGGTGAGGAAGGCGCGCCGACCGTACTTCTCTACAGCCACTACGACGTCGTGCCCGCCGGCGACCCGGCGGCCTGGACCTCGGACCCGTTCATGCTGACCGAGCGCGCCGGCCGCTGGTACGGCCGCGGTTCCGCGGACTGCAAGGGCAACATCGCGATGCACCTGGAAGCGATCCGGCTTCTCGACGCCGCTGGCGGCACCCGCGCTAACCTCAAGGTCGTCATCGAGGGCTCCGAGGAGTTCGGCGGCCGCGGCGGGCTCGAGCGCCTCATCGAAACGTCGCCTGAGCTCTTCGCCGCCGACGTCATCCTTATCGCTGACTCCGGCAACGTCGCGGCCGGCACCCCGACCCTGACCACCCAGCTGCGCGGTGGCGCCCAGGTCGAGGTCAGCGTCACCACGCTCGAGGGCGACATCCACTCCGGCAGCTTCGGCGGCGCCGCCCCGGATGCTGCGGACGCGCTGGTGCGCATCGCCAGCTCGCTTTTCGACGAGCACGGGCGCACCACGATCGACGGCGTCGACTGCTTCGGTAAGTGGGAAGGCGACGCCTACGACCGCGACATCTTCCGCCACGACGCCGGCGTGCTCGAAGGCGTACAAATCTATGGCACGGTTGACGACGAGCCCGCCGACATGGTGTGGGCTCGCCCCGCCGTGACGATGATCGGGTTCACCTCCCGGCCCGTCGCGGAAGCACTCAACGCTGTCAACGCTCACGCCAGCGCGCAGTTCAACCTGCGCGTGCCGGCGGGGATGAGCGCTGCGGAGACTGTCGAGAAGCTTGAAGAGCACATCCTCGCCCACACTCCATGGGGCGCTCAGGTCAACGTCGAAATCTCCCAGGTCAACGAGCCGTTCGCGACCGACATCACCGGTCCCGCGATCACGCTTCTCGGTGAAAGCCTCAAGGAGGCCTACGGCGAGAACTCGCTGGCTGTCGTCGGCTCTGGCGGGTCGATCCCTCTGACGACGACGCTGCAGGAGCACTTCCCCGACGCCGAAATTGCCCTGTACGGCGTGGAAGAACCGATGTGCGGCATCCACGGTGTCGACGAATCTGTCGACCCGACCGAAATCGAGCGCATCGCTGTCGCCGAGGCGCAGTTCCTGCTCGAGTACGGGGCGTAGGCTTTATTTTGGGGAGGAGCTCAGCGTGAATAGAGCTTCTTAACGCGCTCCTAATGCGCTGGGGTCTTCGTTGGGAAGAGCTCAGCGTTAAAACAGCCCCAAAGCGCGCCCGAAGCACTCTGACATCTTCACCCCGAAGAGCTCAACATGCGCGAAAAACCGGAGCGTCTCCCCTGCTACCGCCCCAAAACGCCAAACATGTTGCATGGGCTACGCCAAAGTACTACTGTGATTCGCATGACACGAGCAGTCCTCCTTGTACGCCTAGTAGATAAGGCTACGCACCCCGGCCACAGTTAGCCGGCCTTTGTGGTACGGGGCAGTAGTCGCTAGGGCAACCCAGATTCAAGGACCGGCCTAACCCCGTACCCCTCACACGAAGGACACCGGCACAATGGCTCCGACTGTCACCAGTACTGCTCCCTCCACGCGATTTACTACCGCTTTTGCCCCGACCGAGGATCGCGACCCGTTCCAGATCCGCTTCGAAATTGATCAGAAGCTGCCGAAGGAACTGCGCGCGGAAGCCCAGGGCATGGACTGGGGCCTTTTCAAGGCCACCTACGCTCCGACCCCGACGATGCACATCGGGCTGACGAACATCGAGAAGCTGAACTGGAGCGATCACCACTACACCGCGGAGATCACCCACACCTCCAAGACCAAGTCGCCTTCGACCTCTGTTTGCGAAGTCATAGCAACCGGCCCGACCGCCGCAATCAGCGAGATCCTGAGCACCAACGGGCGCTACGTCGAAATCCTGGCGTTCCATCAGATCAACCTGTTCGAAGCCACCCTGACCTGCGTCAAAGTTGCGCACCAGGTCAACCACAACCGCACTGCATGGGCCGTCGGGTTCGGCCACAGCCCCGCGCACTCCATCGCCGCGGCCCTGTCCTCGGGCGCGCAGCGCATCTACGGCAACTTTTAAGAACTGGTAACCTAATCTACGTTGGTTGGCCGCGCCGCTTTTACGGCAGTTGAACCATTGCCGTAGACGCCGCCACTCGAAACCGCTCCGAGCCCCAACTCGGAGGGCATAATGTAGCGGGCGCAGCCCCCTGTCCCGTCCATATAGATAATGAGGAGGGGTACGCGTTGTGCTAACTCTACTGGTAGCGCTGATTGTCGCGTCCGTCGTCGCCCCCATTTTGCTGCGGCTCATCGGGCGTATCACGTTCGTAATCGTCGCCTTGGTCCCGCTCGCCGGCTTCGTATGGGTCGCGAGCCTGTTCCATAAAGGAGTCTTCGCCGCCGGCGGCGAAATCCTCGCGTCGTACGAGTGGATGCCCATCGCGCACCTCAACCTGGATTTCCGCCTCGACGCTCTATCAGGTTTATTCAGCCTCATCGTGCTCGGCTGCGGCGCGCTCGTGCTGTTCTACTGCTGGGGTTACTTCGACTCCAACCCGCGACGCCTCGCCGTCTTCGGCGCACAGCTGGCCATGTTCGCCATGGTGATGTACGGGCTCATCATCTCCGACAACTTCCTGTTGATGTATGTCTTCTGGGAGCTGACGTCGGTGCTGTCGTACCTGTTGGTCTCCTACTACGGTGAACGAGCGTCGTCACGCCGCGCCGCGCTGCAAGCCCTGATGGTGACCACTTTCGGCGGCCTCGCCATGCTGGTGGGCATCATCTTGTTCGGCCACCAGACGGATATCTGGCGGCTATCCGAGATCGCGCAGTTCGGCAACCTAGCAGCGACGCCGGGAATCGCGGCCGCGATCGTGCTCATCATGCTCGGCGCCCTGACGAAGGCGGCACAGGCGCCGTTCCACTTCTGGCTGCCCGGTGCGATGGCCGCGCCGACCCCAGTCTCCGCCTACCTGCACTCCGCTGCCATGGTCAAGGCCGGCATCTACATCGTCGCCCGCCTCGCGCCCGACATGGCCGCCGTGCCGACCTGGCACATCGTGGTGTGCGGCACCGGAATCTTCACCATGTTGCTCGGCGGCTGGATGGCGCTCAAACAGAAGGATCTGAAGCTGATCCTCGCCTACGGCACGGTCTCACAGCTCGGCTTCATCATCAGCGTGATCGGCATCGGTTCGCGCGAGGCGACGATGGCGGGTTTGGCGCTGACCATCGGGCACTCCCTGTTCAAGGCAGCGCTGTTCATGGTCGTCGGCGCGATCGACCACACCACGGGCACCCGCGATATCCGTAAGCTCTCCGGCCTGGGCAAGAAGGAGCCGCTGCTTGCGGCGCTGGCGATTATCTCCGCCGCATCCATGGCCGGCATCCCACCGTTGTTCGGATTCGTGGCCAAGGAAGCCGCGCTGGAAGCCGTCCTGCACGAGGAGCTGCTCCGCGGCATGCCCGGTTACATGCTGCTCACCGGCCTGGTCGTCGGCTCGATCCTCACCATGGCGTACTCACTGTACTTCGTCTTCGGGGCATTTTCCACCAAGGAACCTGGCGTCTCCGAAGCCGTCGAGAAGATGCACCCGATCGGCCCGTCGCTGTGGCTCTCCCCGGCGATTCTGACGGTGTTCACCGCGTTCCTCGGCCCGTTCCCGGGGTGGATCAGCGGCGCCTTCAACGACTATCTTGACGTCCGCTTCCCCGATACGGAAGGCAAGGAGCTCGCGCTGTGGCACGGGATCACCATCCCGCTGCTGCTAACCGCCGTGATCATCGCCGGCGGCTCCATCATGTACTGGCAGCGCCAGCTTGTCGCCGGAGCCCAGTTCGAGCGCCCAGCGCTTGGCGACGCCAACGCGGTGTGGGACAACATCGTCCGCGCCCTGAGCATCACATCGCTGCGCCTGACCGCCTCCACCCAGCGCGGTTCGCTGACGTTCAACCTTGCGACCATCTTCCTGGTTCTCGCCGTCGTGCCGCTCGGCGCGATGATTCTCGGTGAGTCCAACGACATCCGCATCATCGTCTGGGACACCCCGTGGCAAGCACTGACCTCCGTTTTGCTCTGCCTGATCGCGGTCGCCGCCGTGTTCCAACGCAACCGCCTCTCCGGCGTCATCCTGGTGGGCCTGACTGGTTTTTCCACCGCGCTGCTCTTCGCCATGCACGGCGCCCCTGACCTGGCGTTGACCCAGATCCTGGTGGAGACGATCCTGATGGTGATTTTCATGCTGGTGCTGCGAAAGCTGCCCGCCAACCTGGAGCCGCGCCGCGACTCGGATGTGCGCCTGCGCGCCTGGCTCGCGATCGGCACCGGTGTGTCCGTCGTGATCGTGGCCATGACCGCGATTTCCTCCCGCATTGCGGAGCCTGTCTCCAACGCGATGCCCGAACTGGCCTACGAGATCGGGCACGGCCGCAACGTTGTCAACGTGCTGCTGGTTGACCTGCGCGCGTTCGACACATTCGGCGAGATCACGGTCATCGCGATCGCCGCGACGGGTGTGGCCAGCCTGATTTTCGGCACGGGCGAGTTCCACCGGCCGTCGAGACGCCCAGTGCTCTCGACAACCGTCCCACGCTGGCTGTCCTCGCAGGTCGGCACCGAAACCGAGCAGAACCGCCACATCATGGTGCTGGTTTCTTCGCGCATCCTCTTCCCCTCGATGATGCTGCTGTCGGCCTACTTCTTCTTCTCCGGCCACAACGCACCGGGCGGCGGGTTCGCCGGTGGCCTCGTCGCCGCGCTCGCCTTCGCGCTGCGCTACCTCGCAGGCGGACGCAAGGAAGTCGAAGACGCGCTACCGGTCAACCCCGAGGCGATCCTGGGCACCGGCCTAATTCTGTCTTCCTCGGCGGTTGTCATCCCGATGTTCTTCGGCTTACCGCCGCTGACCACCGCCTACATCGCCCCCGAGGTGCCGCTGATCGGCTCGGTGTCCCTGCCGTCCGCGCTGCTTTTCGACGCTGGCGTCTACGTCATCGTCATCGGCCTGATCATGCACATCCTCAACTCCGTCGGCGGGTACCTCGACCGCGAAGAAGAGGACCGCAAGGCACGCGCCCGCCAGCGTGCGCGCGAACTTCTGCAGAAGAACGAGAAGCGCCGCGCCGAGCAGCGTTCGAGGCGCGCGGCGCGGTTGCCCGATGGCGCTGGCTTAAGCGGCGGCGCGCTTGTCGACGCCCCCCAGCGCACCAGCACACTAGAGAGCAAAGGAGACTAAATGGCTGCCAACCTGTTCCTGCTCATCGCAGCCGGCGTTCTGATCTCCGCCGGGGTCTACCTCCTGCTGGACCGCGCGATGACCCGCATGATCATGGGCATCATGCTGCTCGGCAACGGCGCCAACCTGCTCATCCTGCAGGCTGGCGGCCAGGCCGGGTCACCACCGATCACCGGCCGCACCACGGAGCGCTACCAGGACGACATGGCGGATCCGCTCTCCCAGGCGATGATCCTGACCGCGATCGTGATTTCCATGGCGATGGTGTCTTTCATGCTCGCGTTGGCGTACCGCCAATTCCGTTACCGCGTGGATGACCTGATTGCGCCGGACGAAGAGGACAGGGCCGTTGCGGCGCGACCGACGACCGCGTCGGCGCAGCCCGACCACGACGCCTCCGCAGATCCCCACACCGGGCGCACCAGCGCGCTCGGCGACAACTTTGGGCCCCGCTCCTTTGAAGAACCCGTGAGAGGGGCCGACCAAGATGACTGAGTCTTTCCAAAGCTACGCGCAGTGGCTACTGCCCGCAGTGGCCTACCTCATTCCGGTCCCGGTCCTGCTGCCGGCGGTTGCGGCGGCGCTGATCCTGCTCTCGGGCAGGAAGCTTGCGCTGCAGCGCACGATCGCGTTTCTCACGCTGCTCACGCTCGCCTTTGTCGCGGCGTCGCTGCTGATCGTGACCACGACCTACGGCATTCAAACCCTCCAGCTCGGCGGGTGGGACGCACCGATCGGCATCACGCTGGTCGCGGACCGGCTCTCAGCAATCATGCTGCTCGTCTCCGCGATCGTGCTGTTCGCCGTGATGTGGTTCGGCATTGCCCAGGGTTTGCGCGACGGCAACGAGGACGACCCCGTGGCCGTCTTCCTGCCGACCTACATGCTGTTAACCATGGGCGTGAACCTGGCATTTCTCGCCGGGGACCTGTTCAACCTCTACGTCGGCTTTGAGATCTTCCTCGTTGCCTCCTACGTCCTGCTCACCCTGGGCGCGACCGCCTCGCGTGTCCGGGCCGGAATTGGCTACGTGATGGTCTCGATGGCGTCGTCCATGATCTTCCTTATCGCCCTGGCCCTGATCTACGCCTCGGTGGGAACGGTGAATATGGCACACGCGGGCATGCGCATGGAGGAACTGCCGGAGGGAACGCGCGCCGCGATCTTTGCGACGCTGCTGGTTGCGTTCGGCATCAAGGCCGCCGCGTTCCCCCTCGACGCGTGGTTGCCCGACTCGTATCCCAGCGCGGCCTCCCTTGTCACGGCCGTGTTCGCGGGCCTGCTGACCAAGGTCGGTGTCTACGCGATCATCCGCATGCGCTCCGTCGTATTCACCGATGGGTCACTGGACACGATGCTGATGTGGGTCGCTCTGGCGACGATGATCATGGGCATCATGGGCGCCCTGGCCCAGAACCAGATCAAACGTCTGCTCTCGTTTACCCTGGTCAGCCACATCGGCTACATGCTCTTTGGTATCGCGCTGGGCTCGGTCGCGGGCTGGGGCGGGGCGATCTTCTACGCAGTGCACCACATTTTGATCCAGACGACGCTGTTCCTGGTGGTCAGCCTAATTGAGCGCCACTCGGGAAGCTCGCAGCTCAGGCGTCTGGGTTCCATGATCTACACCGCCCCGGTGATCGCGATCCTGTTCTTCATCCCGGCAATGAACATGGGTGGCATCCCGCCGTTCTCCGGGTTTTTGGGCAAGGTCCTACTCATCGAGGCCGGCGCGATGGAAGGTACCTGGCTCGCGTGGACGCTGATCGTCGGCACGGTTGTCACCTCGCTGCTGACGCTCTACACCATGATCCTGGTGTTCTCCAAGGGCTTTTTGCGCGACCGTGCCGACGCCCCCGAGGGCCACCTGGCGGTGGACCGGCCGGCGTCCCTGTCCGGCAAGCACTCCGAGGTGACCGTCGAGGAACGCGATCACGCAGGCCGCATCCCCACGGGCATGCTCTTGTCGACGATCCTGCTCATCGCGACGTCACTGTCCCTGACGGTGTTCGCCGGCCCCTTTGCCGAGATGACCGATCAGGCCGCATCGTCGATTAAAGACACGACGATTTACCGGGAGGCCGTCCTGCGGCCGGGCTTCGAGGAGCCGACGCGCACCCTCGACCGCACTACGATGCCAGTAGAGGGAAGCGATGCTGCCGACGCGAACAGGGAGTCGTCTCCTTCCGGGGTCACCACCGTCCCGGTTCCCCGGCCAGCGCCCAACGACGCAGCGGCAAAGGAGTAGATAACCCATGACCGGACTCAGAACTCGCTTCCACGCGCTTTTTGTGCTGTGGCTGACCATCATGTGGGTCTTGCTCATGGGCGAGATCAGCATCGGCAACATCGTCGCCGGGTTCCTGCTCGGCAGCGCGATAGTGCTCTTTCTGCCCATGCCCCGGGTGCCGCGCGGCAACCACGGCGTGCGGTGGACGAAGCTGTTGACGTTTATTCTGCGGTGGATCGCGGACCTCATGGTCGCCTCCGCAAAGGTTGCCTGGCTGGCCCTTCGCCCGCAGTCCCCACCCAAGAGTGCAATCCTGCAGGTCCCGATGCGTGTGTCCAATGACCTCATCTTGTACTTGGCCACCTGCGCCTACAATCTGCAGCCCGGCGGGTCCGTCAGCGACATCGACGTGGCCAACCGCATATGGACAATCCACGTCCTTGACGCCAACGACGTCGAGCGTGAAAAAGACAGCGTCGCCCGCCTGGAGCAGGACATGATCGAAATTTTCGAGAGTAAGGGCTAGAACGATGGATCCGACTATCTACAACATCTTTCTGGGCATCGCCGCCGCAGCCTTGGTCGTTGGCTTCTTCACCATCGCCTGGCGCGTCGTCGTCGGCCCGAACTCGCTCGACCGCGCGATCGGCAACGACGCCATTGCCGCGTCTCTGCAATGCGTTTTGGCCCTGTACATTTGTTGGTCGCTGGACACCACCGTGGTCAACGTGATGATCGTCATCGCGCTGCTCGGCTTCATCGCGTCTGCCGCGATCGCCCGCTTCCACAAGAAGGATGATGCACTGTGATTACCGACGTCATCTCGCTGATTTTCATCCTCCCCGGCGCCTTCATGGTGCTCTCCGCCGCGGTCGGCGCGGTGCGCTTCCGCTCCACCATGGCCCGCATCCACGCGATCACGAAGCCGCAGACCACCGGGCTGGTTCTCATGGTCGTCGGCACGCTCATCCGACTCATTGGCGCGGAGGACTTCAGCTTCCACGAGCGCGGCGACATCGGCATTCTCATCCTGCTGACAATCTTCGCCCTGATGACTAGCCCAGTGACCGCGCAGCGCCTCGGCCGCGTCGCCCGCCTCGAGGGGTTGTACGGCGACGAGGACGAGCTCACCGTGAATCAAAACCCGGCGCGCAACCCCTAATCCCACGTTAGGGTGGTCAGCTCGTCGCAGGTCAGGTCGACGGCGGGCTTCCAGTCACGGTGGACGTCGTAAAGCCTGCGCTGGCGCTGGTAACCCGCGCCGCGCTCGAGGATTTCCAGCACGAGGTTGAGCTCGTCGACGCAGCCTAGCTGCTTAGCGACGGGTGTGAGCTCGTCGACGAGATCGACCAGCTCTTCACTCACCCAGCGCTCATCGGTGTTGCGGCTGGTGATCACGAGCGCCTCCATGCCGTAGCGCGCCCCACGCCATTTGTTTTCCGCCACGTGCCATGGCTGCAGGATCGGCAGCTCCTCGCCCCGATCAATCATCTGGTCGAAGTGGACCACCAGGCAGTGCGTCAGCGCGGCGATGCCGGCGAGCTCGCGCAGGTTGGAGGTGGCGTCCGAGATGCGGACCTCGATCGTGCCCCACTTCGCGGCGGGGCGGACGTCGAAATGCATGCTGCCGGTGTGGTTGATCACCCCTGAGGTCTGCTGGTCGTGCATGAACTGCACCCACTCGTCCCAGGTGGTGAACTGGTACGGCATGCCCGCGGTGGGAAGCTGCTGGTAGAGCATGGTGCGGTTCGACGCGTAGCCGGTATCGATCCCGTCCCAGCCCGGGCTGGACGCCGAAATCGCGAGCAGGTGCGGGTACTTGGTCATCACCGCGTTGATGATCGGCCACACGCGGTCCTCGTGGCGGATGCCGATGTGGCAGTGAATGCCCCACAGCAGCATCTGCTGACCCCAGTACTGGGTGCGGTTGATGATCTCCTTGTAAGTAATCTTCGGGCTCAGCGGCTGCCGCCGGAAATCCGAAAACGGGTGCCCGCCCGAGGCCCATAGGCGCAGGTTCTCCTCCTCCGCCACCTCGCGCACCTTCTGGGTGGCGTCGCTTAAGAAACGCACCGCCTCGCCCGCGTTGGCGCACACCGGGGTGACCAGCTCGATGGTGTTCTGCAGAAACTCACGCTCGAGGTGCAGGTCGGGGTGGCGGGCGGTGACCTCGTCGATCACCTCCGCGGCGCGGGGCACCAGGTCTCGGGTGTCGGGGTCAACGAGACAGATCTCCCACTCGACGCCTAGCGTCTGATTGGGAGACCTTGCGAAATCGCGGAACGGATCCATGCAGTGATTCTAACCGGCGAGCACGACAGACACCGCCTCGCGGTTCCCGCGCACCTCGGCCGGCAGCGACGCGCCCTGCGGCACCTCGTTGATCGGCTTCGCCACTCCGCTGACCTGCCGGGCCACCTCAGCCGCGACCTGGTCCGCGCCGCTAATCGACGGGTCGTAGAACACCGTGGTCTCCGGGAAAATACCGTACTGCTGCTCGGGCAGATTCATCGCCGTCGAGTCCGCACTGCGGTTAGCAACGTTGTACTGCGGCGCGAGCTGGTCCGCTGTCGAACCGGCCGCGCCCGGGTTCGGCGAGTTGTTGTAGACGAACACCTGGGCGTTCTCGCGCGTCAGGGCCGGGGCGATTGCGGGTGCTTCCTGCTCCGGGCGGTTTGCGGGTGCTTCTTGCGCCGGCGGCTGGGCGCCTTCGGGTGCTGGCGCTTCGCTACCGGTGGCCTGCGGTGCCGTGTTTTGCGGTGCGGTGTTCTGCGGGGCCGTGTTTTGCGGCATGGTGGTCTGCGGCGCTGCGTTGGTGCCCGCATTGTCGTTTTGAGTCAGCGCGTAGATGCCCCAGAGCAGCAGAATCGCGGCCACGGCGATGAGGATCATCGCCAGACCGCGCTTGGGGATACCTCCCGCCGCGGCAGCGGTTGCCCCACCGGCAGGGGCGGGCGCCGCGTCGTCGCTGCGGTGCGAGCCACGGTACTCGTCGACCTCGTCGTGGTATTCATTCCCAGGATTCACATTAGTCACATCCGACACATTATTACCTTAGTGCGGTGTTGCGTAATTGCGACGCGCCGGACTCCAACGTGGACCGGACCTCCGCCAACACCCGGCGAGGTTCGCGCCGCAGCTCCTCCGGGCGGTAGCGCATAAACGCGAACCCCAAATTTCCGATCTGCTTCTGCCGGTTGTACTCCTGAATGATCGTCTGCTCCGGATCCTGCGAATACTTCAGATCCCCGTCGATCTCCACGGCCACCCAGCCGTCGATAAGCAAGTCCACCCTGAACCCGCAAATCTCGACCTGAACCTCGATGTCGCCCACCTTCCCCCAGATAAACAGCGCGCGGGCCAGCGACTCATACGGAGACTCCGACGCCGCCGACGAATGCTCGATGCACCTGCGCACCACCGAAAGATTACGAAACCGACCCATCTTCTCCACCGCCGCAACCAAATGCCCCCGCTCAAAACCCTGGCTGCGCAGCCAATCCGCCGCAATCAACCCCTCCGCGAAACCGTGATCGCGCGCGATGTCGATAAACGTGCGCACCGGATGAGTCACTCGGACACCATGGATGACATTGTGCTGGGAAATTGGGCGGCGCCGACACACCACGCCACCTGCCGAACGGTAGGACGGAGGCACATGCGCCGACGGCAACGCGAGCTCAACCGGTTCACTCGACATCGACACAACCCACATCCCCTGCACGCGAGCGGCCGAACGCCCGACCAGCACCGCACCGTAGGAATTGCGCCCCCTCGCGAGCGCCTCGACGAAACGCATTTCGTGGAAGCGCAGCTCGGCGTGCACGTCAGCCGGCATAGCGATTTGCCTGGTCAGACACACCAGGTTGTTGCTCGTTGGGTCGAGACGCCGCGGATCCGTGCGGGACAATTTCCGCAAGTCGATCAGTTTTTCTGCCAATGGTGTGCGCCAATCCCCCTGCGCCATAGCGTTGAACATGGCCTCTTAGACTGCCGGGAGGCCCCGCGGGTTCCCCCGGTGCGGGATGTTGTTTGTTTGCGGGTGGGATGTCACGGTGAACGGTTGGTGCGGGGGTGAAACCGCTGGTTGGTGACCGGGGGTTTCCGCTGAGTGTGACATCTCGGTCTGTGGGATGTCACGGTCAACCGTTGCAGCGGGGAAAAACCCCAGGTCGGTGACTGGCCGATCCTGTTGAGTGTGACCTCTCGGCCGGTGGGATGTCACGGTCAACCGTTGCCGCAGCGCAAAACCCCAGGTCGGTGACCGGGGGTTTCCGCTGAGTGTGACATTTGGGCCGGTGCAATGTCACGGTCAACCACTGCGCAACCGAAAAACCGCAGGTCGGAGACTGGCTGACCCCGTTGAGTGTGACATCCCGGCGAGTGCAATGTCACGGTCAACGGTTGCAACGGGTCAAAACCCCAGGTCGGTGACTGGCCGATCCCGCTGACCGTGACATCTCAGCCGGTGGAATGACACGGTCAACCGTTGCTGCGGTGTAAAACCCCAGGTCGGAAACCGGCCGATCCCGCTGACCGTGACATCTCAGCCGGTGGAATGACACGGTCAACCGTTGCTGCGGTGTAAAACCCCAGGTCACCAACCACCCAACACCGCTGACCGTGACATCTCAGCCGGTGCAATGTCACGGTCAACGGTTGCAGCGGGGCAAAACCCCAGGTCGGAAACCGGCCGATCCCGCTGAGTGTGACATCTCGGCCGGTGGGATGTCACAGTCAACCACCGCGCAGCCACAAAATCCCAGGTCGGCGACCCACTGATCCCGTTGACCGTGACATCCCGGCGAGTGCAATGTCACGGTCAACGGTTGCAACGGGGCAAAACCCCAGGTCACCAACCACCCAACACCGCTGACCGTGAAATCCCACCCACCCAAATGTCACGGTCAACCTCGCATAAACTACCGCACCCCTACCGGCTATCCCGCACCCGCTGCAACCGCCGCACCAGCTGCGGCCGCGCCGCCAGCGCATCGGCGGAGTCCAGCAGAACGTTGAGTCGCTGGTAGTAGCGGATGGGGGTAAGGCCCAGGCGGGATCGGATTGCGTCTTCTTTGGCGCCGACGGACCTGGGGGCGGAGGCTTCGAAGTCCAGGAGCGTGAGGTCGGCGTCGCTAAGCATGCTTAATATATTAAGCATGACAATTCGACCCATCGTGATCCACGGCGACCCGGTGTTGCACGAGCCGACGAAGCCGGTCGAGCAGCCGGTCGCCGAGCTGCAGGAACTGATCGCGGACATGCACGAGACTATGGACGCCGCGTACGGCGTCGGGCTGGCGGCGAACCAGGTTGGTGTTCCGCTGCGGCTGTTCGTTTACCACTGCCCCGACGGCGAACAGATGCGCCGCGGCACCGTGATCAACCCGGTGCTGGAGACCTCCGAGGTTCCCAAAACCATGCCGCGTGACGACGGCGAAGACGACGAGGGCTGCCTGTCCGTGCCGGGCGAGTCGTGGCCCACCAACCGCGCGAGCTGGGCGAAGGTCACCGGCCTGGACGAGAACGGCAACGAAGTCGTGGTGGAAGGCGAAGGGTTTTTCGCCCGCTGCCTGCAGCACGAGGTGGGCCACCTCGACGGGTTCGTCTACACCGACGTGCTCACCGGCCGCTACAAGCGCGAGGCGAAGCGCGTGATCCGCGACAACGAGTGGAACATCCCGGGCCGCACCTGGCTACCGGGCACCGACGAAGACCCGTTCGGCCACTGATGAGCCGGTTTTTCCGCTCGGACGACATCGCGCCGGGCGATCGGGTGGTGGTGCGCCAGCGCATCGGCGAGCACGCCAGCGACGTCATCGGCCACGTCCTCTCGCTCGATCCGCTGGTGATTCGCCCGCAGGAGGTCGGCGGGTTCCCGTCGTTCAAAGACGCGATTGAGATCGACAACGTCCACATCGTGAAGAAGCTGTCGCCGCGCACGGTGCGCAACAGCGACATCCGCGCCGTCGAGGTCGCCTACGCCAAAGCCTTCCCCGGCCAGGAGCAGCGGCTTGTCGACGGCTGGCTCGCGCGCGCCGGAGCCGACATCGCAGAGCGCTCCAACTCAGCAACCCCGATCGGTTACTCGGCGGGCTTCAACCCGGTGCCGCTGGAGGAGCTCACCGATTTCTACCGGCAGCGCGGCAAGCCGCTGCAGCTGCTGATCCCGGAGCGCATTGGCAAGCCGGTACTGAAAATCCTCACGCCGCAGTGGAAGCTTGGCGAGGAGATTCTGGTGATGACGCGGCACCTCGACGGCGGGGAGATCGCCGCGGACTTCGAAGTGCTGGATACCCCCGATGAGGCCTGGCTGTCGATGTACCACTTCCGCGGCCAGCCGCTTCCCGCCGACGCGATCCGCCCCATCGACGGGCGCATCGCGTACGCCCGCCTCACCCGCGACGGCGATACGGTGGCCGTGACCAGGGCAACCCTCACCGAGTCCGAAGACGGGCGCGTGTGGCTGGGTTACTCCGCGGTTGAGGTCGCGCCCGCGCTGCGCCGCCGCGGCCTGGGCACCGCGCTCGGGGCGGCGCTTATGGCGTGGGGCGCGTCCCACGGCGCCGACGAGGCCTACCTGCACGTGCGCGCGGGCAACGCCGCGGCGATCGGGTTGTACCAGAAGCTGGGTTTTGTGGAACACCATCGGCAGCGCTACGCCCTCCTGGGTTAGTGTTAAACGCATGCGGATAGCCACCTTCAACGTCAACTCGGTGCGCAGCCGCGCCGAGCGCATCGTCGCTTTTCTAGAACGCAATGACGTCGACGTGTTAGCCATGCAGGAGACGAAAACCAGCGACGCGAAGTTCCCCTACGCCGTGTTCGAGGCCGCCGGCTACGAGGTCGCGCACGTGGGCACCAACCAGTGGAACGGCGTCGCGCTAGCCTCCCGTGTGGGCTTGGACGACGTTAACACCCAGTTCGACCACCAGCCCGCTTATGACGGCAACGTCGAGGCGCGCGCGGTCGGCGCGACGTGCGGCGGGGTGCAGGTGTTTTCGCTGTACGTGCCCAATGGCCGGGAGATCGGCCACCCACACTACGACTACAAGCTGCAGTTTCTCTACTCGCTGCAGCACGCGGTCGAGGCGCAAACGCCGCAACTGTTCACCGGCGACTTCAACATCGCCCCGCGCGACGACAGCGTGTGGGACATCGCCTGGTTCGAGGGCAAAACCCACGTTACCGAGCCGGAGCGCGCTGCCTTCCAGATGCTGCTCGAGGCGGGCCTGGAGGAGATCCGCCACGATGACGCGTACTCGTTTTGGGACTACAAGGCGATGCGGTTTCAGAAGAACCAGGGCATGCTGATCGACTTCCTGCTGGCCACCCCGCCTGTGGCAAGCAAGCTGGTCAAGGCCTGGGTGGATGTCGACGAGCGCCGCGGCAAGGGCGCGAGCGACCACGCGCCGGTGATCGCCGACATTGACACCACCGCGTTCGCCTACGACGAAGTGCGCTAGGTCCGCCATGTCATTCTCACTGGATATCAGTTACTGGCAGCTCGTGGCCATGCTGGTCGATTACGCGATCAAGTTTGTGATGATCGGCATCGTGCCGTCGAACCGCCGCCCCTCGGCGGCGAACGCGTGGCTGTTGCTCATTCTGCTGCTGCCGTTCATAGGCCTGCCGCTGTACCTGCTGATGGGCTCGAACTTTTTCAACCGGCGCCGCCACCGCATCCAGCAGCGCGTCCGGGCCGAGATCGACAACGTGCACACCGACATCCCGGACCTTCCCCCCGACGCAAACCTCGGCGCCGATAAGGAGGCCATCGTGCGCCTGCACCGCGCGCTGACGGGCTTTCCCGCCGTCGATGCCAACCTGCGCCACGTCTGGTCCGACTACGAGCTCGCGATTCGCCGCATCGCGCAGCTTATCGACGCCTCCGAGAACTACGTCGATGTTGAAATCTACGCCGTGGCCTGGGACGACACGACCGGCATCGTGTTCGAGGCGATGGAGCGGGCGGTGGCGCGCGGGGTGCACGTACGCCTGCTGCTCGACCACATCGGCTCACAGAAGTACCCCGGCTACCGTCGCATGACGCGCAAGCTGACGCGCGCGGGCATCGACTGGTACCTGATGCTGCCGCTGCAGCCGTGGCGCGGCCGGTTCCGCCGGCCCGACCTGCGCAACCACCGCAAAGTGGTCATCGTTGACGGCCATATCGCGATGATGGGTTCGCTCAACCTCATCGACCGCAGCTACCTGATGCGCAACCACCGCCGGGCGGGACGCCAGTGGATCGACGTGTTCATCGAGTTCGAGGGGCCGATCGTGACCTCTCTGGAATCGATGTTCGCGGTCGACTGGTACACCGAGTCCGGTGAGGCGATTGAGTTGCTGCCGCCGCGTCGGTTGGGCGTCGATAAGCCTGGCGAGCACATCGTGCAGCTCATCCCCTCTGGCCCCGGTTACGAGACCGAGCCGAACCTGCGGATGTTCAACACCTTGATCCACCACGCGCGCGAGCGCCTGATCCTGTGCTCGCCCTACTTCGTGCCCGAGGATTCGCTGCTCGAGGCCGTAACCACCGCCTGCTACCGCGGGGTGCGCGTTGATTTGCTCGTCGGCGAGAAGGCCGACCAGTTCATGGTCAACCACGCGCAGTCGTCCTACTACGAGCAGCTCCTGCGCGCGGGCGTGCACATCTGGCAGTTCCCCGCCCCGTACATCCTGCACACCAAGTTCGCCCTAGCCGATCCCGGCCGCGACACCTTCGTCGGCGTCGTCGGCTCCTCCAACATGGACATGCGCTCGTTCTCGCTGAACTACGAAAGTTCCCTGTTCGTGGCCTCGGGCTCGCTTCTCGACGACCTGTACACGCTCGCCCGGACCTACATGAACGTCTCCGACGAGCTGACCTTGGAGGAATGGAGCCGCAGGCCGTGGCACCGCCGCTACATTGACAACGTGATGAAGCTGACCTCGGCGCTGCAGTAGGCCTGGGCCAGCTTCGATGAGGTCCTGCTTAGACGGCGACTGCTTCGCGCTCGCCCAACTCCTCGGTGTCGTCGGCGGTGACCGCATCCACGCGCGGCAGCGTCAGCATGATCACCGCGGCGAGGAGGAACAACCCGCCGGCGATGACAATCCCGGTGGAGAAGGAGGCGGCGGTGGCGATGCCCCCCATCACGATCGGCCCCAATGCCGACAGTCCGCGGCCGACGTTGTAGGTAAAGCCGGAGCCCGTCGTACGCATCCGCGTCGGGTAGAGCTCGCTGATGTACGGGGCAAACAGGCCGGGGAACACCATGCAGAAGGAGTACAGCGGGGCGACAACCCAGAGAATGCTCGGGGAGGTGGAGTAGCCGTAGGCGGCGATCAGCAGGCCGGTGGAGATCAGCGAGGCCATGATCGCCGGCTTGCGCCCCACCTTGTCCGCGAGCCACCCGAAGAAGAAGTACCCCAAAAACGCAGTCAGGGACATCAGGGTGAAGTGGTTCCCGATGGTCTGCGCGTCAAAGGCTCGCTCGCGCGCGAGGTAGCTCGGGAACCAGGTGGTCGCGCCGTAGTAGGGCACCATGACCAGGATGCAGACGATTGAGGCGATGATGGTCAGGCGAGCCCGACCGCCTGTGAACAGCGCCTTGATGCTGACGGATTCGCCCTCCTGCGTCACCCCGCGGTCGCGCTTCCACACCTCGGATTCGCGGAAGCCGATCAGCACGAAGGCCAGCGGCAGCATCGCAGACAGGCCGGCGATGAGGAAGAGCAGGCGCCAGTCGGGCATGAGGAAGGACGACAGCTGGGCGGCCAGCGCGCTGCCGATTGGGTAGGCCGCGAGCACGAAGCCGATCGCCTTGCCGCGCTGGTGCGCCGGCCAGGTCTCCGTGACGTACGCCGAGAGCACGCTCCACACGCCGCCGAGGCCGATGCCGGCTAGCAGGCGCAGGAAGATGAACAGCGAGAAGCTGGGGACGACGTAGATCGCGGCGGTCAGGGTGACAAACAAGACGAGGCAGGTCAACAGGGCGAACTTTCTGCCCCTGTTGTCCGCAATATAACCCATCACCGGACCGCTTAAGCCCCATTCCGATCAGCGTTGCCGTAGCCAGCAGTCCAGCCCTGATCGCAGTGATTCCGTACTCCTCCGAGATGCCCGGAAGCGCGTAGGAGAGAATTTGAATCTCCATCGCATCGAAGGTATACACCAGAAACGAACCGAGCAGAATGATCCATTTGTAGTAGGGCTTGGACGTGTATGCGCTCACGTATCCTCCTCAATCAACCGGGCGAAGTTATTTCGCCAACCAAATTGTTTCGGAGAACATAACACCGGCTCTCGGCGGGCCAGAAGGGCTTTGGGGCACCAATTGCCATCTATTCGGATGTGGCATTAATGGGCCCGCGCGGGCGGTGTAATCGGCAGTCAAAAACCCTTTTACGCGTCGCGCCGGTGCAGCAGCACCACGCCGGCCACCCAGGCCACCACGGCCCAGGCGAGGAAAATGCCGTAGGAAACCCACACATTGTCGTGCTGCGCCGGCGCGTTAGTCACGAACGCGTAGTAGTTGGAAAACGGCAGGTACTGAGCAATATCGCGCCCGATGCCCGGGATGAACCCGACGATGGTTTCCACGACGAACTGGAAGGCGAAGACCAACGTGACGGTGCCCGCGGTGTTGCGCACGATCCAGCCGACGCCCTGGGTGAGCATGGTCAGCGTGGCGGTCGCCAGCGGCACGGCCCACAGCGCGCGCAGCGTCGCCGGGTTGGAGGTCCAGTTCGCGGGGACGTCGGCGAGGGCGTCGGCAAGCGTGAAGGCGATAATCAGCGCCACCAGCACGGTCAGCGCGGCGAGCACGGCGTAGAGCGCCAGCTTGGCGACGGCCACCTGCCAGCGCTGCGGCGCGAGGCGGAAGTTGGTGGTTTGCAGGCCGAAGCGGTACTCGGTGGTGACCACCATCGCCGACTGCACGATCACGATGATCGCCGAGATCATGCTCACCGCCATGATCACGGTGATCGGGAAGTACAACGACCCAGCCGGGGCGGCGAACGCGACGGCGAAAATGGCTGCGATGGCCAGGATCAGGCCGGTGGTCCAGTAGAAGGAGGCGGTCGAGCGCAGCTTCGTAAACTCTGCGCGCACAAGGTTAAGCACGGTGTTTCCCTCCTGAGGTGTCCTGGGATTGTGCCTGGTACTGGATGTGGCCCTCGGTGGAGCGGATGTAGGCGTCCTCGAGCGAGGCGCGGCGCTCGCTCAGCTCGGCGAGCTGCACCCCGGCGCGAAACGCCACGGCGCCGATCTCGTCGCAAGTGTGATCCGCCACGGCGATCGTCGGCCTGCCCTCAGCATCGACGACGCGCTCGAAGCTCACCCCGGCCGCGGCCAGGGCGGTCTCCATCGCGGCCGGGTCCACCGGGCGCACGACGGTGGTAACCGCGGAGTTGCCCTTGATGAAGTCGTGGACCGACGTGTCCGCCACGAGCTTGCCGCGGCCAATCACGATGAGGTGATCGGCGGTCTGCGCCATCTCCGCGAGCAGGTGGGAGGACACCAAGATCGTGCGGCCCTCATCGGCCAGGGCGCGCAGCAGCCCTCGCACCCAGCGGATGCCCTCCGGGTCGAGGCCGTTGACCGGCTCGTCCAGGATCAGGTATTCCGGGTCCCCCAGAAGCGCCGAGGCGATGCCGAGGCGCTGGCCCATGCCGAGCGAAAAGCCCCCGGCGCGCTTGGACGCCACGTCGCTCAATCCTACGAGGCTCATGACCTCGTCGACGCGCGCGTCCGGGATGCCGGAGGCCTGGGCCTGCCACAGAAGCGAGGCGCGCGCGGAGCGGTTCGGGTGCACGCCTTTGGCGTCGAGAAGCGCACCGACGCGGCGTGCCGGCTGTTTCAGGGATGCGTAGGGGGAGCCGTCGATAAGCGCCGTGCCCGAGGTGGGCGAATCGAGGCCGAGGATCATGCGCATCGTCGTGGACTTGCCGGCGCCGTTGGGGCCGAGGAAGCCCGTGACCACGCCGGGTTTGACGGTGAACGTCAGGTCGTCGACCGCGCGTACCGGACCGTAGTGTTTGGTCAGATTGTGAACGTCAATCATGCGGTTTAGTATGCCCGACAACCGCGTCGAGCGACGCTTCGAAGCCCGGGTGCAGCGGCAAGGCGCGGATCCCGTCCACCGGGACCCAGCGCAGCTCCGCCGACTCCTCGTTCGGCTCCACCGGGATCGGCTCGCCGGTGTTCGTCGACGCGAACACCGTGGTGTAGGTCCAGCCCGACGGGAACGGGCCGGCAGTGACCATCGCCGAGGTCACGGTGATCAGGGAAGGGTCAATCCCGCACTCCTCCACCGTCTCGCGCAGCGCGGTCTGCTCCACAGTCTCGTGCGAGTCGCGGGCCCCGCCGGGCAGCGCCCAGGTGCCGCCCTGGGCTGTCCACGTCGCGCGGTGCTGCAGCAGAACCCGGCCCCCTGCCTGCAAAAAGAGCCCGGACGCGCCGAAGCGCCCCCACAGTTTCATGCCCGCGGGGCCTTCGACCCAACCGTTGCCGTCGCCTTCCATGCCACCCACTTTAGGCACGCGCGGGCCACGCTAGCCAACAATCGGCTGATAGTTACAGCACGATAAGCTTTTGGCGGGTTATGGTATAGCAATGGTGCAGCAAGCGAGCGTGATCGACGACGCTCCGCTTGACGACGCCTTCGTCGACGAGCTCGAAGCCCTGCCCGAAAACCGCTCCGCCCGCGTCAAGATGGCCGAAACGTTTACCGGCCCGCTGCGCTGGGTGCGCCGCGTTATCGACTTCATCACCACCACCCCCGGCCAGCTGCTGTCGATGATGCTGGTGCTCACGCTGGCGCTGATCGCCGCCGGCGTGTCCATGAGCCAGACCATGGCTGCGCGCCAGGAGGCGATGGACGTGTTGGTCAACTCCACCGAGCCGATGAGCAACTCGGCGCACACGTTGATCACCTCCCTGTCGCAGGCCGACACGATTGCCACCTCCACGTTCGTGCAGCCGGGCATTTCCAGCGAGTACGACATGAACCGCTTCATGGAGTCGGTCGATATGGCCGTCATCGCCGCGAACGAGGTGCTCGAAGGCACCGTCGATTCCGGCGCGCGCGACGACGAGATCCGCCGCTTGGTGCTGCAGATCCAGCGCGACATCCCCGTCTACGCCGGGCTGATGGAGCGGGCGAAAACCAACCAGCGCATGGGCAACCCCGTGAGCGTGGCGTACATGTCGTCGAGCTCGAACGTGATGCGCGAGCGGATGCTGGGCAACGCCACCGAACTGTTCAACCTCACGCGCGAGCAGGTCGCCGACGAGATGGAGCGCCTCGCCCGGCCCCAGTGGGTGCCACTCTCAGGCCTGGTCGCAGCGCTTATTTTCCTGCTGCTGGCGCAGGTGTGGCTGTGGAAGGTGTTCCGCCGCCGCCTCAACCGCGGGTTCATCGCCGCGACCGTGATGATGCTCATCGCGATTATCTGGGCCTCGGTGGCCAACTACTCGGTGTGGCAGTCCGGCCAGCGCGACTTCGAGCGCGCCTCCACGCCCTGGGAGGAGCTGACCAGCGCGCGTATCGACGCCCAAGAGACCCGCACCGACGAAATCTTCGCGCTACTGCGCCGCCAGTCCGTCTCGGATACCGACCTGACCTTCTCAGAAACCTACGACTCGGTCTCCCGCGCACTGGATTCCGCCTCAGCGCCCCCATCCGGCTCGACGGACCCGGACCTGATCGCCTCGGCGCGCGAGGCGCTGGACCAGTGGGATGAGGCGCACACCCAGTTCGCGCAAACCCTTGGCGGCGGCGAGTTCGACACCGCCGTCCAAGTCCTTACCGACCCGAACCCGGACGAGGGACTGGCATCCTCCTCGCGCGCCTACACCAGGCTGGACAACGCCCTGTCCGGGCTGATCGGCCAGTCTCGCCAGGACATGCGCGAGTTCATCGTGGCCTCCCTGGACGCCACCAGCGCAGTCGCCGGCGCCGTTTTGGCCTTTACCGCCTTGTCCGTGCTGTCGATCTGGCTCGGGATTCGCCGCCGCTTGAGGGAGTACCTGTGAGAAAGTTTGCGCGTATCACCTCAGCGGCACTGGCGTGTGCCGCCCTCAGCGCCTGCGCGCCCGGGGGCGAGACCCGCGTTGCTGCGCCGGCGTTGCCACCGCCGTCGTATAGCGGCGTACCGCTGCCGCCCGGCGCGGTGCTGGACAGGCCCGGGGTGGCCCCGGAGACCGGGTTCGCGCAGGACACCGAGTGGGAGGGCTCGCTGCGCCCGGATAACGCGACGCCGGCCGAGCGCATCCCGGACGTCGTCGAGCGTGGCCGCATCGTCGTCGGCGTCGACCAGTCGCAATACCTTCTCTCCTACCGCGACGTCACCGCAGGCGACCTGCGCGGCTTCGAGATCGACCTAGCGCGCGAAGTGTCCCGCGACATCTTCGGCGACCCCGACCGGGTGGATTTCCGCTTCGTCGGCTCCCAACAACGCGCGCAGTCACTGCAAAACGGCGAGGTCGACATCGTGATCCGCACGATGTCGGTCACCCCGACCCGCGTTGCCAGCGTCGACTTCTCCACGCCGTACCTGACCTCGTACGTGCGCCTGCTCGTACCCCGGGACCGGGGTATTTTGAGCGAGGATGACCTCCCGGGCACCACCGTGTGCGTTGTCGACGGTTCGAACCTGGTGCAGCTCGCGCGCGAGATCGCGCCGCAGTCGACGATCCTGCGCACCCGCACTTGGGCGGACTGTCTGATGGCCACCCAGCAGTTCCACGCCGACGCGATCCTGGCCGACGACGCGATCCTGGCCGGCATGGTCGCCCAGGACCCGTACACCACGATCCTGCCGCGGCGCTACGGCCGCCAGCAGTACGCCGTGGGCACACACAAGGGCGATGCCGGGATGACCATGCAGGTCAACTCCACGATGGAGCGGCTGCGTAACGACGGCACCTGGAACGCGATGTACGAGAGATGGCTCTCCGGCAGCCTAGCCAGCCCGTCGATGCCGGAGCTGCGGTACAGAGCTACTTCTGAGGCGAAGGAGCAACAGTGAACGAGCGCGACGAGAGAGTAGAAGACGCTGTAGACGACGCCACCGAGGCCGTCGAGTACGACCCCTTCGCCGGCGACGACCCGGCTACCGAGGCCGTCGCCTTCGACCCGTTCGCTCTTGACGACGACAGTGACAGCGACGAGCGCAACTACGCGGGCTTGGGCGACATGGCTGAGCTGTTCAAAGACCTTGACGCGCTGAGGGAGGGGCGGCGTGAGGAGGACACGTCGCAACGCTCGCGGCGCGAAGCGCTCGATACCTTCCGCGAGCTGCGCGGCGCGAAGCGCGCGGCGCGTGCGGTGGCCGACGGCATGGTGGAGCTGCCGTGGATCGCGCCGACCGACCCGAAGGAGGCGCTGAAAGACCCGACCCGCGCCGTTGTGCAGAAGGGCCTGAACGCCCCGCATCTGCACCCGGGTGACGTGGTGGCCGGCCAGTACGAGATCATGGGCGTGATTGCGCACGGCGGGATGGGCTGGATCTACGTGGCCCAGGACCGCAACGTCGCCGACCGCGTGGTGGTGCTCAAGGGGCTGCACTCGACCAAAAACGCCGACGAGGCCGCCGCGGCGGTGGCGGAGCGCGAATTCCTCGCCGAGATCACCCACCCGGGAATCGTGAAGATTTTCAACTTCATCGACGACTCGCGCGTGCCCGGCGGGTTCATCGTGATGGAGTTCGTCGGCGGGCCCAGCCTCGGCCAGCGCAGGAACGAGCAACCCAACGGGCTGCTCCCCGTCGACCTGGCGATTGCCTACATCCTCGAGGTGCTGCCCGCGCTGGTGTACCTGCACTCGCGCGGGGTGGTCTACAACGACCTGAAACCCGACAACATCATCGTCACCGAGGACCAGGTCAAGCTCATCGACCTCGGCGCGGTCAGCGGCATCGGCGCCTACGGCTTCATCTACGGCACCAAGGGTTACCAGGCCCCCGAGGTGGCCACGCAGGGCCCCAGCATCGCCTCCGACATCTACACCATCGGCCGGACGCTGGCCTCGCTGGTGGTCCACCTGCCGCGCACCGACGGGGTGTACGACCCCGGCATCCCCTCGCCGACGACGGAGCCGACGTTTCGCCGCTACCTCTCGCTGTACCGGCTCATCCGGCGGTGCTGCCACGAGGACCCGGAACAGCGGTTTTCCACCGTCGGTGAGCTAGAAACCCAGCTTTACGGGGTGCTGCGTGAGTGCATCGCGATCCGCGACGGGCGCACCTACCCCGCCCAGCACTCGCTGTTCTCCCCGCAGCGCACCACGTTTGGCACCAAGCACCTGGTGTTTCGCACCGACCAGCTCATCGACGGCATCAGCCGCACCGTGGAGATCACCCCGCAGGAAGTTGTCACCGCGCTGCCCGCTCCCCTGATCGACCGCCACGACGTCGGCGCCGCGATGCTGCAGGGCACCTCCTACCAGGAGCCGCAGGAGACCCTGGAAAACCTGCGCCAGGCGATGCAGACCCCGCAGTACGAGCAGTCCAGCGAAATCCCGTTCGGTGTCGTCCGCGCGATGTTGGACCTCGGGCTGACCTACCAGGCGCGCACCTGGCTCGAATCGCTCAAGGACCGCCTCAGCCACAATTGGCGATTCCATTGGTACTCGGGCGTGACCAACACACTCATCGGCGACTTCCAGTCCGCTCAGGCCAACTTCACCAGTGTGCTCGTCGCCGTGCCCGGCGAGGCCGCCCCCAAGCTCGCCATCGCCGCGATCGACGAGCTCATCCTGCAAAGCAACGGCTACTTAACGGGGGCATTGCTTGACGACGCCCTCTCCCGCGCCGCTGCCGGCATCCGCACCCACCTGGGCGAACTGCCCTCGGAGACCTTCGAGGCGTGGCAGTCCAAGGGCGTGCTCGCCGAGGACTGGACCATGCTCAGCGATACCCCGACTGTCCTGCGCTTCAACGCCCTGCGCCTCTACTCGCTGGTGTGGTTGACCAACCCCACGACGGTGTCTTCGGCTTTCGGGCTCGCGCGGCTGCTGATGGCGGAGCGCGAGGTCGAGCTCGCCGTCGCGGCGCTGGACAAGGTGCCGAACTCCTCGCGCCACCACAGGATGGCGCAGCTCACCACTATCCTCGACCTGGTGTCGGACGAACTGACGGAGTCCCGCATCCGCCGCGCCGCCCGCCGCCTGGAAGAAATCCCCAACAACGAACCTCGGTTTTTGCAGATCAAGGTCTACGTGCTGCGCGCGGCACTCACGCTGCTGCGCGACGCCGGTGTCGACCGCGCCGCCTCCGACCACTCACTCTTCGAGTACGAATTCACCACCCGCGACCTTCGCCGCGGCCTCGCGACGACTTTGCGCGAACAAGCCCGCATCGCCCCCTATGCACGCCACCGCTACGCGCTGGTGGACATGGCGAACAAAGTCCGGCCGGCGACGTGGTTTTAGGTCCGGTTTTGTTCGGGTTGAGTGCTTCACGGTGACATCTCGGGGGGTGAGATGTCACGGTCGACGGTTGCGGGGGTGTAAAACCCCAGGTGGCGGGGACGGTTGAGTGCTTCACCGTGACATCTCGGCGGGTGCAATGTCACGGTCAACGGTTGCGGCGGTGTAAAACCCCAGGTGGCGGGGACGGTTGAGTGCTTCACCGTGACATCTCGGGGGGTGCAATGTCACGGTCAACAGCTGCGGCGGTGCAAAACCCCAGGTCGCAAAACCACCCAACCGCTTCACCGTGACATTTCGCACACCGAAATGTCACGGTCAACGGTTGCGGGGGTGTAAAACCCCAGGTGGCGGGGACGGTTGAGTGCTTCACCGTGACATCTCGGCGGGTGCAATGTCACGGTCAACAGCTGCGGCAGTGCAAAACTCCAGGTCGCGGGGACGGTTGAGTGCTTCACCGTGACATCTCGGCGGGTGCAATGTCACACTCAACAGCTGCGGCGGTGCAAAACCCCAGGTCGCCCGACCACCCAACCGCTTCACAGTGACATCCCGCGAAGCGAAACGCCACAGTAACTCCGCCTACTGCGCCGCAGCGACCTCCGCGGACTTCTGCGCGATGGCCAGCTCCTCGTTCGTCGGCACGATGAGGACCTTGACGGTGGAGTCGTCGGTGGTGATCTCGCGGGGGCCGTCGTTCGGCCCCGCGTTGCGGTTCTCGTCAATGACGATGCCGTAGTTCTCCAGCCCGGCCAGCGCCGCGGCGCGCGTCGCATCGTCGTTTTCGCCGACACCGGCGGTGAAGGTGATCGCATCGACGCGGCCGAGGGCGATCATGTAGGAGCCGATGTAGCGGCGCAGTTGGGTGATGTAGACATCGAAGGCTAGCTTGGCGTCGTCGTCACCTTGATCGATCTTGGCATGCAGGTCGCGGAAGTCGTTGACACCGGACAGGCCCTTGATGCCGGACTGGCGGTTGAACAGGGTGTCGATCTCGTCAATGCTCATTCCCGCCTGGCGGTGCAGGTGGAAGATGATGCCCGGGTCGACGTCGCCCGTACGCGTGCCCATCACCAGGCCGGCCAACGGTGTCAGGCCCATCGAGGTATCGATGGGTGCACCGCCCTTGACTGCGGAGCAGGATGCGCCGTTGCCGAGGTGCAGCACGATCTGGTTGGTGTCTGCGCTGTCGCGGCCGAGGATGCCGGGCACCTGGCCGGAGACGAACTCGTGCGAGGTGCCATGGAAACCGTAGCGGCGCACCTGGTTGGCTTCGGCCACCTCGCTGTTGATCGCGTAGGTGGCGGCTGCCGCCGGCAGTTCGCTGAAGAAGCCGGTGTCGAACACCGCGACGTGCGGGATGTTCGGCAAAAGGTCGCGCGCGACTTCGATGCCGTCGATGTTGGCCGGGTTGTGTAGCGGGGCGAGCGGGATGAGGTCGCGGATCTGCTCGACTACTTCGTCGGTGATCAGGGCGGGGCCGGAGAAGGTCTGTCCGCCATGGACAACGCGGTGGCCGACCGCCACGAGGTCGAGCTGGGTCGGGCCGACACCGAGAGAGTCGAGCATGGCCACGGCGAGCTGCAGGCCGCCGCGGTGGTCACGGATCGGCTGGTTGGAGTCGTGCTTTTCACCGTTGTGGGTAACCGAAATCCGGCCGTCCTTTTCACCGATCTTCTCCACTAACCCGGAGACGAACGCGGTGTCGCTGGCCGACGAGGTCGGATCGACAATCTGGAACTTAATGGATGAAGAACCAGAGTTGATGACGAGGACGTAGGACATTTACTTCAGTGCTCCTGCCTGGATAGCGGTGATAGCGACGGTGTTGACGATGTCGGGAACAGTAGCGCCGCGGGAAAGATCGTTGACGGGCTTGTTCAGGCCCTGCAGAACCGGCCCGATGGCGAGTGCGTCGCCGGTGCGCTGGGCAATTTTGTAGCCCGCGTTGCCAGCCTCGAGGTCGGGGAAGATGAACACGGTTGCCTGACCAGCAACGGGAGACTCGGGGGCCTTTTTCTTTCCGACGCCCGGATCACACGCCGCGTCGAACTGCAGCGGCCCATCCACGATGAGCTCGGGGTCCGCCTTCTTCGCCGCGGCGACGGCCTCAACCGCGCGGTCGACGTCCGGGCCGGAGCCGGAGGTGCCGGTGGAGTAGGACAGCATGGCCACCTTCGGATCGATGCCGAACTGCGATGCCGTCTTCGCGGACACCGCGGCGATCTCACCGAGCTGCTGCGCAGTCGGGTTCGGGTTGACGGCACAGTCGCCGAATGCCCACAGGCGATCACGCATAACCATGAGGAAGATCGAGGAGACAACCGATGCGCCCGGCACTGTCTTGATGATCTGGAAAGAAGGCTTGATCGTGTGCGCGGTGGTGTGGGCCGCCCCGGAGACCATGCCGTCGGCGATGCCCTTGTGCACCATCATGGTGCCGAAGTAGGAGATGTCCTTCATCGTCTCGCGGGCGTCGTCAAGCGAAATGCCCTTCTTTTTGCGCAGCTCGGCGAAGTCGGCTGCGAACTCCTCGAGCAGGTCGGACTCGAGGTGGTTGAGGATCTGCGCAGCGGACAGGTCGAGGCCGAGGTCGGCGGCGCGGCGGTCGATGTCGGCCTGGTCGCCGAGGATGGTCAGGTCGACGACCTCGTCCTCAAGCAGCTGCGCGGCGGCCTGCAGGATGCGGTCGTCCTCGCCCTCGGGCAGCACGATGTGGGCACGCTTTTCCTTCGCGCGCTCGATCAGCCACGACTCGAACACCACCGGGGACATGACCTGGCGCGCCTCGACTGCGGCGATCTCGGCGTCGGCAAGCTGCTCAGCGGAGAAAACTCCGGCGACAATCGCGCCGAGCTCCTCCAGGCGTCGCTCCGCGAGTTCGACGTTGGCATCTTCAGCGGTGACCAGCACAACCGGAATCCCCAACGCGGCGGCAAGCTCGCCGTCAAAGCTCACATCGCCCGTACCAACAACCAGCGCCGGCTCCTCGGCCAGCAGGTGCGCGTCGTACATCTCCTGGAGATCCGTGCCGTACGAGTCGAGCCGAACGACGCGCAAGCCCCGCTTGGAAGCGAAACCTTCCACGTCGATGCCGTCGTAGTTGCGGTTAGCGAGTGTGATGAGCAGCGATTGGTCCGCCATTGTGCACCTTTCGTAGCCGAGTAAAGAATTCGTCGGAAGCAAAACAGTGCCCAGTGTAGCGATCAGGAAAGAAAATGCGCCGCCCGTTCGGCTTGCACACGTGCTTGCTGCACATCTTCAGCCGTCGAGCGCACCACCGTTGTCTCCTCAAGAACGTGGATCGTCGTCTCCTCGACCGTGAGCGCGCGTGCCAGCGCCTCGCCCGAGTGCGCCTTGCCCGCCACGTAGCAAGCTGCGCCCGGGGTCATCAACGTGACGTCGATAGGCAAGCCTGCCACCGCACGGGCATGCAGGTCGAACTGGTCGATGCGCTGCGTCGCGAGTGTGACCATCCCATCCGGGCTGGGGCGCGGGTTAACGTCGGAGAAGTAAACCTCGTCCCCGTCGACAAACAACTCGATAGAGTACACGCCCTGCGCCCCGATCCGACCAGTGATTCGCGCGGCGATCGAACGCGCGTTGTCCATCGCGGCCTCCGACAGCGGCGCCGGCTGCCAGGCCTCGACTAACCGCCCCGCCTCGTGGCGGGTGCCGATCGGTTCGCAGAACCATGTGGCCAGCTCGCCCGTCTCCGGGTCCACCGAACGCGCGGTGATGATCGTGACCTCGAAGTCGAAATCGACGTAGCGCTCCACAGCCACGGAGCCCTCCGGGTTAGTCTCGCGGGCGCGCCGCCACGCGGCGTCGAGGTCATCCGGCCCGTGCACCACCGTGTGCCCGCGGCCGCCTGCGCTAATCGACGGCTTGACCACGCACGGATACCCCACGGCCTCGGCACAACCGGCTAGCTCATCAACACTTTTGGCGAACTCGTAGGCCATCGTGGGCAGGCCCAGTTCCTCAGCGGCGGTGCGGCGAATCCCCTCGCGGGTCCGCGTGATACTGCATGCGTCGAGCGAGGGCACCAGGTACGTCCCGGTCTCCGCGACAAGCTTCTCCAACTGCTGCGTCGTGGCGACCTGCTCGTCGCATACCACCGTGATCTCCGGGCGGGCCCACTGCGGCAACCCCTCCTCCAAGGTGCCCACGTAGGCGTCGAAACCGAGGTCGGCAAACGCGGATGCGGAGGACTGCGCCACTGGGCCTGTGCCGAGCACGAACACCTGGCGCTGAGTCAGAGAATCCATGTTCCGCTAGCGCTCCATCACGTCGTTGCGCACGATCGTCTGATCGCGGCCCGGGCCGACGCCGATATAGCTCATCGGCGCACCGGAAAGCTCCTCGAGGCGCAGCACATAATCCTTCGCCTTCTGCGGCAGGTCGTCGAAGTCCGTGATCCCGGTGATGTCCTCATCCCAGGCGGGCATCGTCTCAAAGATCGGCTCCGCGTGGTGGAACTGGGTCTGGGTCAAGGGCATTTCGTCGAAGCGCTCGCCGTCGACGTCGTAAGCCACGCAAATCGGGATTTCACCGATGCCGGTGAGTACGTCGAGCTTGGTCAGGAAGTAATCGGTAAAGCCGTTGACGCGGCTGGCGTAGCGCGCAATCACTGAATCGTACCAACCGCAGCGGCGTTTGCGGCCTGTGTTCACCCCGACCTCCCCGCCGACGGTTTGCAAGTAGTCGCCCCACTTATCAAAGAGCTCGGTCGGGAACGGGCCCGCGCCCACGCGCGTGGTGTAGGCCTTGATAATGCCCAGGCTCGCCGTGATGCGCGTCGGGCCGATGCCGGTGCCCACACACGCCCCTCCCGCGGTCGGGTTCGAGGAGGTAACAAAGGGGTAGGTTCCGTGGTCGACGTCCAGCATGGTGGCCTGTCCCCCCTCCATGAGCACGTGTTTCCCCTCGTCGAGCGCCTTGTTCAGGGTGTACTCCGCATCGATCACCATCGGCTTGAGGCGCTCTGCGTAGCCCATGAAGTAGTCCATCATCTCGTCGACCTCGATGGCTTTGCGGTTGTACATCTTCACCAGCATCTGGTTCTTCACGTCGAGGGCCGACTCAATTTTCTGCCGCAGGATCGACTCGTCGAAAATGTCCTGGACGCGAAGCCCCACGCGCGCGACCTTGTCGGCGTAGGTCGGGCCGATGCCGCGGCCGGTGGTGCCGATCGCGCGTTTGCCTAAGAAGCGCTCCTGCACGCGGTCGAGCGTCTGGTGGTACGGCGCGACCAGGTGCGCGTTGCTGGAGATACGCAACCGGGTGGCGTCGGCACCGCGAGCAACCAGCCCGTCAATCTCCTCGAACAGCGCCTCGAGGTTGACCACCACGCCGTTGCCGAGGATGGGCACGGCGTTTTCCGACAGCACGCCGGCCGGCAGAAGCTTGAGCTCGTACTTCTCACCGCCAACAACGACGGTGTGCCCCGCGTTGTTGCCGCCGTTGGGCTTGACCACGTAATCGACTTTGCCGCCGAGAATATCCGTGGCCTTACCCTTACCTTCGTCGCCCCATTGGGCACCAACGATGACGATGGCGGACATGCTTACTCCTTATATAGGGGGGATTACTCGGGTTATTGTAGCGTGATCGCATGCGGCTTCTTCATTGCCAGTGTGGCGAGGGCGCGCCAGCAAACGCCCCCACCCTGTCGCTTCCGCCCATTCCCTCGCGGGCGGACTTGCGCCCCTTGGACGAATTGGCCAAGGAGCTTTTGCTTGTCGACGACACCCCCTCCCTCGCCGAGATCCAAGCTTCGCCGAACGTGCCCCACATGGGCGAGCCGCAGTTTGCCTCGCAGCGCCCTGTAGAGCGTCTGCGAGTGATTGTCTCCGGCTCCGACGCCGCGCTCGGCGCCGTGCTGACCCGCATGATGCGCGGCGACTACCTGTGGGCGGAGGTAGCGTACGTACCCACCGACCCGACCTCCCCGGCAGCCGCGTTATGGGGAACACCGACCTTCGAGGAGGCCGCCACCGCGCCCGTGGTGCCTTCGCCGTGCATCCGCAACGATTTCGGCCAGGTCGTGGCGGGCTCGGCGACGCTGACGCACATCAACCCGGCCTCCGAGTTCGTCGGCGAGATCGTCGTCGACTCCTCCGTGTTGCTGTTTCGCTCCGGCGAAGAGGCATCGGCGAGGTTTTTTGGCTCCTTCGGCGCGAAACTCGTTCCCGCCGCTTCGGCCCCCGGAATTGCGGCCGCGCCGCTCGTCACCCCTTTGGACACCTCCGGTACGCCGTCGCGGCGCTCGCCCGAGTTGTTGGAGCGCCTCCGCTCTCTGCCCGGCGGGCGGTTCCTCACACGAAACGCGAGCGTTTTCCCAGGTCTTGCCGACGGTTCACGAGTTCTTACCGGACGGGCGCTGCAGGCGGGCGGCCACGAGATCGCGGTGACGGTGGACGGGGTGCGGCGCCGCCGAGGCGTCGACAAGGCAACCTTCTACAGGCATCTGCGCGACATCCAAAGCGTGCGAATCACCGAGAACTAGCCGGGTGTGATTTTTATCACATTCGCCGTTCCTTAAGCGTTACATCAGGGGTTCTTAACCGATCTGAGACTTCGCCGCTACCGCCGCTGTCGTTCTAACAGCACTTTTGCGCAGGTCATCGGGAAAGGATTGGCAATGATACCGATAAACCTGAGCATACACCTCCAACTTTCGGATGATCCCGACTTCCCGGACACATGTTCCGGCGCCACCTCCGAGAGCGTGGCTACATTCGGAATTGTTCAAGCGAACGACCGGCACGGGCCTTGTCACGGGAATTATCCTAAAGGCAGACGGGCCGAAGCAAATTACCAAAGGAGAATCAGACTGATGGCTGACTACAACCGTATTGAAGACCTTGCAAACGCAACCGCATTCGACGTTGATGGCGACAAGGTAGGCGGCGTCAAGGACGTTTACGTTAACGACACCACCGGCCAGCCGGACTTCGTGTCCGTCAACCACGGCCTCTTCGGCGGCGGCGACTCCATCGTTCCTCTGCGCGGCCACACCCTGCGCGACGGCGAGCTGCACCTCGCATTCCCGAAGGAGCGCATCGACAACGCTCCGAACTTGGACGAGGACGGCCACCTGACCAACGAGGACCAGGAAGCGTTCTACCGCCACTACGGCCTCGAGGGCACCCAGGATGTAACCGCCTACGAGACCGACGCACGCCACGCTGCACCGGTTGCTGGTGTCGCCACCGACCGCGCAGCCGTTGATGTTGATCGCGCAGACGTTGACAACGACGCCATCGTCCGCTCCGAGGAGCAGCTCAACGTTGGCAAGGAGCGCGTCGAGTCCGGCCAGGTCCGCCTGCGCAAGTACGTTGTCAACGAGACCGAGACTGTGGAGGTTCCGGTTCAGCGTGAAGAGGTTCGCGTTGTCCGCGAGCCCATCACCGAGGCCGACCGCGCAAACGTTGACTCCCGCATCGGCGAGGCTGAGGCTTCCGTGACCCTCTCCGAGGAGCGCGTCACCGTGAACAAGGAGACCGTCCCGGTGGAGAAGGTTTCCCTGGACAAGGAGACCGTCCAGTCCACCGAGCGCGTCACCGAGGAGCTCCAGAAGGAGCGCATCGAGACCGACGGTGTCGTCGTCGACGAGAACCGCCCGGACACCGACTTCGGTGCTAACCGCTAAATCGCCACTCCCCGCTTAACAGCCCCAGCCCTTCCGGCTGGGGCTTTTCGCGTGCCTGCGCAAAGCCCTGTGCGCTTCCGCGGGTACGATGGCCTCCGAACTAGCGCTAGCATCTCTTGCGGAAAGGACCCGCCCATGACCACCTACCTGGAGAACCTCACGCGGGAGTCAGGAGTTTGGCAGGGCGTAGAGCCCGACGAGGAGTGGGCGCGCGAGATCGCACGACTCAAGCACGAGCGCAACGCGGTGATCCTGGCGCACAACTATCAGATCCCCGCCATCCAGGACACCGCCGACTTCACGGGGGACTCGCTCGCCCTGTCGCGCAAAGCCGCAGAGACTGACGCCGACGTCATCGTGTTCTGCGGTGTGCACTTCATGGCCGAGAGCGCGAAGATCCTCTCCCCCACCAAAACCGTGCTCATCCCCGACAAAGACGCCGGGTGCTCGTTGGCGGATTCCATCACCGCCGACCAGCTGCGCCAGTGGCGCAGTGAGCACCCCGACGCCGTGGTGGTTTCCTACGTCAACACCACCGCCGAAGTCAAAGCACTCACCGACATCTGCTGCACCTCCTCCAACGCCGTCGACGTCGTCGCGTCCATCGACCCGGGCACGGAGGTGCTGTTCTGCCCGGACCAGTTCCTCGGCGCGCACGTCAAGCGCGAGACGGGCCGCGACAACATCCGCATCTGGTCCGGTGAGTGCCACGTTCACGCCGGGATCAGCGCCACCAAACTCGCCGAGCAGGCCGAAGCCAACCCCGACGCCGACCTTTACATCCACCCCGAGTGCGGCTGCGCCAACTCCGCCATCTACCTCGCCGGCGAGGGCATCATCGACCCGGAGCGGGTGCACATGCTCTCAACCGGCGGAATGCTCGATCTGGCACACACCGCCAGCCCGGAGCGCACCGTGCTCGTTGCCACGGAGATCGGCATGCTGCACCAGCTGCGCGGCGCCGCGCCCGAGGTCAACTTCCAACCGGTCAACGACCGCGCCTCCTGCCGCTACATGAAGATGATCACCCCGGCCGCCCTGCTGCGCTGCCTGGCCGAGGGCAAGGACGAGGTCGACGTGCCCACCGACATCGCGGATAAGGCGCGCGCCTCACTCGAGGCGATGATCTCCATCGGCGAGCCCGGCGGCGGGGAGTAAGCCCGTGGAGCCGCTTAGCGAGTCCTACCTGCGCTCCCTGATCGCCGCGTCGCTGGAGGAGGACCTGGCGTTCGGGCCCGACGTGACCACGCTCGCAACCATCAGCGCCGACGCCACCTCGCGCGCCCGCTTCGTCTCGCGCGCCGAGGGTGTGACCGCTGGTCTCGACGTGATCCGCTATGCCCTGGACACGCCCGGCTGCGAGGTCACGCAGCGCGTCGACGACGGCGAACGCGTGGCCCCCGGAAACGTCCTCGCCGAGGTCACCGCGCCGACGCGCACGCTGCTCACTACCGAGCGCACGATGCTGAACATCCTCAGCCACGCCAGCGGCATCGCCACCGCTACTCGACGCTGGGTCGACGCCGTCGAGGGCACCGGGGCGCGGATCCGCGATACGCGCAAAACCCTGCCCGGCCTGCGCGAACTGCAGAAGTACGCGGTGCGCGCCGGCGGCGGCGTCAACCACCGCATGGGGCTTGGCGACGCCGCCATGATCAAAGACAACCACGTTGCGGCGGTGTCGCGCGGCGTCGTCGCGGCTCTCGCGGCGGTGCGCGCCCACGCCCCGGATTTGCCCTGCGAGGTGGAGGTGGACACCCTCGATCAGCTCGATGCGCTTTTGCGCTTAAGCGAGCCCCCGCAGCTGGTGTTGCTGGATAACTTCAGCGTCGCCGATACCGCCGAGGCCGTGCGCCGCCGTGACCAGGTTGCCCCGGGCTGCGAGCTCGAGTCCTCCGGCGGGTTGACGCTCGAGCGCGCCCGCGCGTATGCGGAGACGGGAGTGGCCTACCTCGCCGTTGGGGCCCTGACCCACTCGGTGTCCGCGCTCGACATCGGGCTGGACTACTTGGGCGACTAGCTGTATTGCTCCGGCGGGTACTTCGGGCTGGTTGAGGTCGGTACGAGCACCGCTGCTGCGGACACGCGGGACATCCCGCACACCTGCAGCAGGTCCACGATGAGCGAGCGCGTCTGCGCGAGGATGGCGTAGGCGGACAGCACGCCGTTGTCACCGACCACGTCCATCCCGGCGCGGCCACCGAGGACGCGCAGGTCGTTGACGATGCGCGGGATCGCCACAGACTGCAGCTTGCGCGAATCCACCTCGTAGACGTCGGAGATCTCGAGGGATGCCTTGGCGAGGGCGTCGATAAGCTCAATTTGCTCCGGCGTAACCCGGTCGTTGTCGCCGCAGAGGATGTGGGCGCGGCGGGCGAGGACGCGGGTCGTGCGCACCGCGGTGTCCACTGGCGGGATCACCATCTCCAGGGAGTGGACGTAGCGGCGCGAGCCCCACAGAAACGGCGAGAGGCGGGCGGATTCCGCGCCGGAGGCGACGGCCGAGGACATCGCGTCGATGTCGGTCTGGGAGCTGCGGATTAGGTCGAGTGCCTCGTCGATGACGTCGGCGTTGCCGGAACGCAGGCCGTCGGCGACGTCGTCAAGCACCGAGGACATCAGCTCCATGACCTTGGAAATCTCCTGGCGTGCCTTGCCCACTGGGCCCTGCGGGATCAGTGCCAGGGTGACCAGTGCAACCGCCGCGCCGACGAAGGCATCGATGGTGCGGTCGATGCCGGTGACTTCGGCGCCCGGGGGCATGATCGTGGCGATGAGCACCGAGCCAATCGCGACCTGGTTGTTCACCAACTGAGAGCGCGAGAAGAACGACGCAATGAGCAGCGCGCAGGCCACAATTACCGCGATCTGCCACCCGCCCGAACCCAGCCGATAAAACAGCAGGTCGCCGACCGCGACGCCGATGACGCAGCCGAGTGAAATGTCCAGCGCCTTGGAAATGCGCTCGCCGCCGGTCATGCCGACGATGATGATCACCGAAATCGGCGCGAAGAACGGCTGCGCGTGCCCGAAGACCTCGCTGGCGATCCAGAACGCGACACCAGCGGCGATCGCCGTTTGCAAAATCGGCAAAAGGCGCTTGCGCACCCGCGTCACGCGGGCGGACAGGGATTCGTTGACCGCGAGCAAACGCGCCCTTGTCCCCATCCTCTCCTTAGCCATACCCCCAGCCTAGCGTGCACAAAGGCACCCCGGAGCCGGGACGCCTTGACGCTTTTTCTTACTTGGACAGGGTCTTGCCCACGGAGTGCAGGTCCTCGCACGCCTCGATGACGCGCTCGGACATGGACTGCTCCGCCTTCTTCAAGTAGGAGCGCGGGTCGTAGACCTTCTTGTTGCCCACCTCACCGTCGATCTTGAGCACGCCGTCGAAGTTGGAGAACATGTGGCCGGCGATCGGGCGGGTGAACGCGTACTGGGTATCGGTGTCCACGTTCATCTTCACCACACCGTAGGACAGGGCCTCCTCGATCTTCTCCTTCTCGGAGCCGGAGCCGCCGTGGAAGACGAAGTCGAAGGGCTTGGAGCCCTCCTCGAGGCCGAGCTTGGCAATCGCGGCCTTCTGGCCCATGTCCAGCACGTCCGGGCGCAGCTTGACGTTGCCCGGCTTGTACACGCCGTGGACGTTGCCGAAGGTGGCGGCCAGCAGGTAGCGGCCGTGCTCGCCAATGGCCAGCGCGTCGATGGTCTTCTCAAAGTCCTCCGCGACGGTGTAGAGGTTCGCGCCGGACTTCGCCTCGACGCCGTCCTCCTCGCCGCCGACAACGCCGATCTCGACCTCGAGGATGATGTTCGCCGCGTGCGCCTTGGCCAGCAGCTCCTTGGCAATCTCGAGGTTCTCATCGATCGGGATGGCGGAGCCGTCCCACATGTGGGACTGGAACAGCGGCAGCTCGCCGCGGTCGACGCGCTCCTGGGAGATCGCGATCAGCGGGCGGACGAACTCGTCGAGCACTTCCTTCTGGCAGTGGTCGGTGTGCAGGGCGATGTTGACGTCGTAGTGCTTGGCAATCTCGTGCGCGAAGGCAGCCAGCGCGGTCGCGCCAGCGACCTTGTTCTTCACGCCCAGGCCCGAGCCGAACTCGGCGCCGCCGGTAGAGAACTGGATGATGCCGTCGGACTCAGCCTCGGCAAAACCCTTGATGGCCGCGTTGATCGTTTCGGACGAGGTGCAGTTGATGGCGGGGAAAGCGAAGCCGTTCGCCTTCGCCCGGTCGAACATCTCGTTGTAGACCTCGGGGGTTGCGATGGGCATGGAATAAACCTCCAGGATGGTTGTTCGTGTGCACCCCCAGTATGCCCGTTTTGGACCGTCGTCGCAGTCGCTGCCGCCCTTATTCGGAGTCCTCCGGCTCCCCGCCCGCGATCCGCGCCGCCGCCTCAAGCAGCATCCAGCCGGAGAGCTGCACGGAGAGGTCGCGCTCGTCGATACGCACAAGCCCCACCGCCTCGCTTATCGACGACGGCCCCAACCCGTAGTTGTGCGGCAAGCGAGCGTCGTCAGACCACTCGGAGGCGAAGATGGGCAATCCGTCGACCTCGAGCCGGTGGTTCCACAGCGACTCCGCCGACGCCATCACCATGCGCGCGGCGACTTTGCGTGTCGCGATGTTCTCGCGCGAATCCTCCGGCAGGCGCAGCGCAACATCGGCAAGGTAGCGCGCGAGGATCCCCTTGAACAATGCGCCGTCACCGTCGCGCGTTTCATGCGGCGGGCAGAGAATCACACCCTGCGGGGTGGCCAGGTGCAGGGCGATCGCCTTGACCAGTTCGCGAATGTGGGTGATGTAGAACACCGAGGCATCAGCGCGGTGGGAGTGGTCGAAGGAATCAATGGGGTCTGTGTTGCCCAGGCCGACGTCGTCACGCAGCGCAAGCGCGATCTCGAGGGAGGCACCGAGCACGGTGCCCTGGTTGTAGGTGTAGATCTTGTCCACCACCTCGGGCCCATGCATGCGCATGCGGATTCCGTCGTTGACCAAGCCGGAGTCGGCGCTGAGATTGTCGTAGATCCAGTCCGTCATCGCGCGCGCCTTGTCCAGGCGGCCCGTGCGGGCGAACAGGATCGATGCCGGCCCGTTCGACGGCACGTTGTAGTAGGTCTCCCCGGCGCGCCACGGCAGGACCCCGGTGACGGGGTCGATGCCGGCGAGGATGTTGAACTCGAGGGCGTCAAGTGCCTTGGTCCGCTCAATGCCCTCAAGCGCTGTTGCGCGGTTCCAGGCGAGCGCGAGCCACGACTTGTCGTCGTAGTACTTGTTGCTGGCCAGGTCGCCGCGGCTGCGCAGGCGCATCGCGCGCAGGGTGTCGCCTATGCGCTTGCGGCGCGTTTTGGTGGGGCGTCGGCACGCGGCGTCGATCTGGCAGTCGAGATAGTGGGCCTGCCACCAGTAATGCCAGTGCACGAAACCGCGCTCCGGGGAGCGTGGCGGCCAGGCGACGACGGCGAGGTTGGTTCCGGGCAGGCTCCACAGGCGGGAGGCGTGGCGCTCATTAATCGCTGATTCCGCCAAGTCAGCGCGATGAGACCACTTCTCGGCCATCAGAGCACCTCATTTCAGTTGGACACCCACAAAGATATAAGACGAATCTACCAGGATTGCTCAAGGTCTCCGTGCTGCCGGATCCAGGCGTGCATGGCGATGCCCGCCGCCACGCCCGCGTTGATCGAGCGCGTCGAACCGAACTGGGCAATCGAGCAGGTCATCGCCGCGGCACTTGCCGCGTCGTCGGTGATCCCGGGGCCCTCCTGGCCGAACACCAGCACGCACTCGCGCGGCAGATGCGCCGTTTCCAAGGGGACCGAGCCGGGCGTGTTGTCTATGGCCACGATCGCCAGATCCCGCTGCGCAGCCCACTGCGCCAGATCCGCCACGGTGTCGTGGTGGATGATGTGCTGGTAGCGGTCGGTGACCATCGCGCCGCGCCGGTTCCAGCGCCGCCGCCCGACGATGTGCACCGCTGCGGCGAGGAAGGCGTTGGCGGTGCGCACGACGGTGCCGATGTTCATGTCGTTCTCGAAATTCTCGATCGCCACGTGGAACGGGTGGCGGCGCTTGTCCAGCTCGGCGCGGATCGCCTCGAGCGAGAGGTAGCGGTAGGCGTCGACCACGTTGCGGCGATCGCCGTGTTCGAGAAACTCCGGGTCGTAGCGCGGATCCTCCGGCCACGGGCCCTGCCACGGCCCGACGCCGTGGCGGCCCTCGCCCCATTCGGTGGGGCCTTTAGCTGAGTCCAAGGTCCTCGAGTCCGAGCAGGTAGCGATACTCTAGGCCTGCCTCGCGCAGCACTTCGGCGGCCCCGGTGGCGCGGTCGACGACGGTGGCCACGGCAACGACCTCCGCGCCCTCCGCGCGGCACGCCTCGACCGCGGTCAGCGGCGAGTTGCCCGTAGTCGTGGTGTCCTCCACGACGAGCACGCGCTTTCCGCTAATCGACGGCCCCTCCACGCGCCGCTGCATCCCATGCTTTTTCGCCTCCTTGCGCACCACGAAGGCGTCGATGTCGCGGCCCGGCGCGTGCATGATCGCCGCGGCCACCGGGTCGGCGCCGAGGGTGAGCCCGCCGACGGCGTCGAAGGTGAGGTCGTCGGTAAGCTCGCGCAGAAGCTGCCCGATGAGCGCGGACGCGCGGTGGTGCAGCGTCGCGCGACGCAGGTCCACGTAGTAGTCGGCCTCGCGCCCGGACGACAAGGTGACCTTGCCGTGCACGACGGCGAGGTCTTTGACCAGCTGGGCAAGCTCGTTTGTGGCATCGTTCATGGGATTAAACCTTACTCGTTAGCCGAAAATGGACGGCGGGGTCTGGTCGCGGCGCACACGCGTGAGGTCGGCGCCGGTCGGGCTTTCAAGCTCCTCGGCGATCGGCGCGACCTCATCTGCGCCCACCGCACGCGGCTGAACCGTCCCGCGCACCGCACCGGTCGTGCGCGTCGGCATCGCCCGCGGCTCCTCGGGCCGCGTCACGCGGGTCGAACCCGACGCCTGCTGCTTCTCGACGCCCTCACCAACGACCCCACTTACCGCCATCTCGCGCGTCGGGTGCGCGAACTCGACCGCCGCCCAGCTGCGCGGCGGCAGGACGCGGGCGGCGTCGGCAAGCAGGGCGAGCGGGGCGAGCATGGCGTCCCAATCCTGCGGGGTGGAGTTCTTCGCGGTCTGGGCGAGCACCCACTCCGATTCGCACCACGCGGCCAGCACTGCGTCGGGGAACTGCTCGAGCGCGGTGCGCACGCGGATGTCGAGGAAGCGCTGCACTGGCGCGACCTCCGTGGCGAAGACGCTGAAGTCTTCAACGCGCTCGACCTCCATCAGGTCGGCGGAGGAGTCGGCCACGAAGCCGTCGCGGCGGAAATCGACCACGATATCGCTGACCTCGCCTGTGCGCATCGCCATCACGGTCACCCCGCCGAGGTCCATGACGTGGGTGTCGTGGCCGAACACAGTGCCGGACGCGATGTCCTTCGGCGTCGCGCCGGAGGCCGCGGCCCCGCGGGTCCACTCCCCGCCGAGCAGCTCGTCGCTGCGGGAAAACTCCAGGCCCTTCGCCTGCGCCCACGCGCGGCGCTCCCGCCGGCCGCGGCGACCCGAGCCCGGGAGCTGGAGCCCCGAGCTGCGGTGCGGGGTGGCCAGTTTCACCGGCTCCGAGGCGGGTTCGGGTGCGGGTTCTAGCTGGGGCTCCGGCAGCGCTTCGGGCTCGGACTGCGGGGCTTCTAGCGCTGCGGGCGGTTCTGGGGCACGCCGCGGCTCCGGCTCAGCGGGGCGCTGCCGCGAGTCCGCGTACCACAAAGCGCCGGCGGCGAGAAGCGCCACCACAGCGAGGAAGATCAATACGTAGGCCATCGCATGATGATGTTACTGCGTGGCTGTGCCAATTAGAGGTTGCGGGCCACCGGGTTTGTCGGATCCCCGCTCCACTGCGACCACCCCGCCACGTAGTGCGAGGCCACCGGCAACCCGGCGTGGGCCATCGCCGCGATCAGCAGCGCGGAGTGGTTGCCCGAGCCCGAGTACACCACGACGTCCTCCGGCGCGGTGTTCTGCGTGACCCCGAGCTGGGCGAACCGGTCCCGAATCGTGTCGATGCCGACCACCTGGCGCGTCTGCTCATCCAACAGGTCGCCCACGGGGAGGTTGAGCGCCCCCGGGATGTGGCCCGCTTTGAGGTCGAGCAGCTCGCGGCGGCCTTCGTAGCGCGCGGCGTCGCGGGCGTCGATGAGCAATCCTGCGAAATCGCGGACCTGGTCGATCTCCACCATCGGCAAGCTGCCCGGCCGCGCGGTATAGGAGGCGCGCACGGTGACGTTGCCGGGGCCCGCAACGGTGTCGAAATCGGCGGCGTCCCAGGCGCGGAAACCGCCGTCGACGATGAAGACGTCCTCCACTCCCATCCAGCGCAGCGTCCACCACGCGCGCGCGGAGAAAACCCCGGCACCCGTGTCGTAGATGTAGACCGGACGGCCCTGCTCAATGCCCCACTCGGCGAGGAATTGCTCCAGCGACTCCAGCGTCGGGTGCGGGTTGCGGCCTGACTCGCGGCCCGGCATGCCCGCCAAGGTCACGGCGGGGTCGCAGAACATGGCGGTGGGAATGTGCTCGGATTGGAACTTGGACCACGCTTTGCCCTCAACCGGCTCCCACAAGACGGCGAGGATAGTTTGCTTTTGACCGGACCGGATACGCTCGTTGAGCTCGCTGGCGGAGACAAATACCGTCATGGGCCCCAAGCATAGGGAACCGATGCTGATCCCGCCGGGTAAGTTACGCCGTGTAACCAGGCGCCTGCTCGATCACGCCCTCGGCCTCGAGGCCATCGAGCCACTCCATAATTCCCTCGCGCGGGCAGTCCGGGCCGATGCTGGCGGCCAACATCCCGCCGGGTCCGAGCTCCACGCGACACCCCAGAGCTAGAAGCGTCTCGGCGATGTCGTCGTTGGAGTACTCGTTCGTGGGCATGATCCGCACGGTCGACGAGCCGCCGCGCACAACCACGCGATCAACGTGGTAGCACCGGTTGACCAGCACACATTCCACAATGTCGCCGAGCGCCAGCGTCGTATCCACGAAGGGGACGCTGGCCACGACAAAGATATTCGGCCCCAGCTGGTGTGCAGCCAATTGCTCGTTCTCCACTCCCGGAACGGCCACTCGGGTGATGATCATCGTCGTCGGCTGCATGGTTGGCAGTGTAGTGCCTCGGCGGGTCGCTGGTGGAGCCAACCCATCGCGCCCGCCGCGCGTGTCTACTTCACAGCGTCGACGCTCAAGGCTTCGCCGCCCTCGGCCACATCCACTGCCACGGTGTCACCGTCGCGGACGTAGCCTGCCAGCAACTCCTTGGCCAGGCGATCGCCGATGGCCTGCTGGATCAGGCGGCGCAGCGGGCGCGCGCCATAGGCCGGGTCGTAACCGCGCTCGGCCAGCCACGCCTTGGCCGCATCCGACACCTGCAAGGTCAGGCGGCGAGAGGCGAGGCGCTCTGCGAGCTGCTCGAGCTGGATGTCGACGATGCCCACGAGCTGGTCGGCGGACAGCGGCTCGAACACGACGACGTCGTCAAGGCGGTTGATGAACTCCGGCTTGAAGTGGTGGCGCACCGCCTCCATAATCTGCTCCTGCGAACCGCCCGCACCCAGGTTCGAGGTCAGGATGATCACGGTGTTACGGAAGTCCACCGTGCGGCCCTGGCCGTCAGTCAGCCGGCCCTCGTCGAGCACCTGGAGGAGGACGTCGAAGACATCCTGGTGTGCTTTCTCCACCTCGTCGAAAAGCACGAGCGAGTACGGGCGACGCCGCACGGCCTCGGTGAGCTGACCGCCCGCGTCGAAGCCGACGTATCCCGGAGGGGCACCGACCAGGCGTGCCACGGAGTGCTTCTCGCCGTACTCCGACATGTCGATGCGCACCATCGCGGTCTCGTCGTCGAAGAGGAACTCGGCCAGCGCCTTCGCCAGCTCCGTCTTACCCACGCCTGTGGGCCCGAGGAAGAGGAAGGAGCCGATTGGGCGGTTCGGGTCGGCCACCCCAGCGCGCGAGCGGCGCACCGCATCGGACACCGCGGTGACCGCGTCGCCCTGGCCGACGACGCGCTCGCCCAGCACGGACTCCATGTTGAGCAGCTTCTCGGTCTCGCCCTGCATCATCTTGCCTGCCGGGATACCCGTCCAGCTCGAGACGACATCGGCGATCACATCCGGGGTGACCTCCTCGGTGAGCATCGTGCGCGACGCGTCGTTCGCCTGGCCCTCGGCCTCGGCGACCTCCTGCTCAAGCTCGGGAATCCGGCCGTAGCGCAGCTCGGAGACCTTGGCGTAGTTGCCCTCGCGCTCGGCGATCTCGGACTCATTGCGCAGGCGCTCGAGCTCCTCCTTCGCGGACTGGACGCGGTCGATCTCGCTCTTCTCGTTCGCCCAGCGCGCCTTCATCTCGCCCAGAGTCTCGCGCTGGTCCGCGAGCTCCTGGCGCAGTGCGCTCAGGCGTTCCTGCGACGCGGCGTCTGACTCCTTGGCCAGCGCGATCTCCTCGATCTCAAGGCGGCGCACGATGCGCTCGAGCTCATCGATCTCCTGCGGGGAGGAGTCGATCTCCATGCGCAGGCGCGAGCCGGCCTCGTCGACCAGGTCGATGGCCTTGTCCGGCAGGAAGCGGTTAGTGATGTAGCGGTTCGACAGCTCCGCGGCGGCGACCAGGGCGGAATCCTGGATGCGCACGCCGTGGTGCACCTCGTAGCGCTCCTTCAGGCCGCGCAGAATTCCGATCGTGTCTTCTACCGTCGGCTCACCCACGTACACCTGCTGGAAGCGGCGCTCCAGCGCGGCGTCCTTCTCGATGTACTTGCGGTACTCATCCAGGGTGGTCGCGCCGACGAGGCGCAGCTCACCGCGGGCGAGCATCGGCTTAATCATATTGCCGGCATCCATCGCACCCTCACCGGACGCTCCGGCGCCGACGATGGTGTGCAGCTCATCGATAAAGGTGATGATCTCGCCCTCGGAGGAAGTGATTTCCTCCAGCACGGCCTTGAGTCGCTCCTCGAACTCGCCACGGAACTTCGCGCCCGCGACCATCGAGCTTAAGTCGAGCGAGATCAGCGTCTTGCCCTTCAGCGACTCGGGAACGTCGCCAGCGACGATGCGCCGCGCCAGGCCCTCGACGATGGCGGTCTTGCCCACGCCGGGCTCTCCGATGAGCACCGGGTTGTTCTTGGTGCGGCGGCTGAGCACCTGCACCACGCGGCGGATCTCGGAATCGCGTCCGATCACGGGGTCGATCTTGCCTTCGCGGGCACGCTTGGTCAGGTCCGTGGAGTACTTCTCCAGGGCCTGGAACTGGTCCTCCGGGGACTCGGAGGTGACCTTTTTGTTGCCGCGCACGGAGGGGAAGGCCCCCTTGAGCACGTCGAAGGTAGCGCCGCGCTTTTTCAGCAGCTCGGCGGCCTCGTCGCTGCCGCGCGCAATCCCGGCGAGGAGTACCTCGGTGGAGACGTACTCGTCGCCAAGCTCGCCGGCGAGCTCCTGGGCGGTGTTAATCGCGGTGAGCGCGTCGCGGTTAAAGTTCGGGTTGGCCATGTTCTGGCCCTCCGCCTTGGGGTAACCCGCGACGATCTCACCCGCCTCACGGGCGACGACCTCCGGATCGACGCCCGTGGCCTTCAGCACCGGCGCGGCGATGCCGTCTTCTTGGGTAAGAATCGCCTCGAGCAGGTGCGCGGGGCGGATATCGGGGTTACCGGCAGACGACGCCTTCTGCAGCGCCTGCTGGATTGCCTCCTGAGTTTTGGTGGTGGGGTTAAACGATGCCAATGTGGCCACGTTCCTTTCGTTCTAGTTTTTGTTATCCACCATCTCCAACGCCACAGAAGTTGAGTCTGTTCCACTCAAGGTGAAAATTTTCCCGCGGCGACGGACCTAGTCCGCCTTCGTCACCGTTTGAATCCGCGTCGACCTGCCTTGAAGACCCCCATTTCCTTTGCCATGTTTCTTCGCGGGCACCCACTTCAGCGCGAAGCTCATGATGAGCACACCAACCGCAATGGCGAAGGAAGCCCACCCGAAACCAGTTGTGAATCCCGCAATCACCGCGATCGGCGCGAGGATGGTCATGCCGATTTCAAAGGGCGCGAAGCCGACGTAGGCCACGCCGTACTCGTTGAGCGTGCCGGATTTCAGCTTCGGGTCGACCATCTTCAGCAGCGCGATACCTGTTGCGACTGCGGCGGTGGCCCAGCCCCAGCCGAAGATGCCACGCTCGAGCCAGTTCTCGCCGAAGAACAAGGGCCCCGCCCACAGCATCCACACCACACAGAAGAGAGTGCCCAGAACGAACATGAGCACGAGCGCCTGCCAGTAATCGGCGAGCGCCGCGGGAACGATCGAGGCGATACCGAAGGCGATCATGTAATCGGTGGCCGCGCCCGAAATCGAGCTGACAGTGTCGCGGTCAAGGTAGTTTTCGCGACCGGCAACGCGCAGCAGCATGCGACCAATCAGCCCCACGACGAAGGACATGGCAAACAGCGGGATGGACACGTTTGGCCACTGGTCCTTGATAAGTCCGTTGAGCAGGTAGGCAATTAGCACCGTAAACACGATGAAACCGCCGTGCAGCGCAAGCGGCTCAATCGACGAGGGGTTGGTGGTTGCCTTGCCGATGGACGGGCGATCCACCTCGTTCTCGATATATCCTGTGCGCAGGTCCGCCGGGAGCTCGCCTTTGAGCTCGGTGGCCCGGCCCGCGCGGATGCCCAAGTTGGCCACGATGACACCGCCCACAATCGCCACCAGCGTGCCCACGGTCGCGGAGGTAAAGCCCAGCGAGGAAGCCTCCGCAATACCGATGCCCTCCAGCGAGGACCCCACTGCCGCGGCGGTGCCGAAACCGCCGACGAAGCCGACGGGCAGCATCATCCCGAACCAGGGCTCGGTGCCGAACAGCGGCGCGAACAGGTACAGCCCGAGAAGTATGAATATGCCCCACTGCCCCATGAACATCGCGGTGGAGTAGGCCCACATATTGCGGGCCCCGGAAGCAATGGAGCCACCGAGATCCATGGAGAAGGCCATAGAGGCGAACACCACAGCGATAAGCAGCGTGGTGTAGGTGCCCACCTGGTCGGACCAGTTGATCAGTCCGAGTACTTCGGGGCCGATCAGGAGCCCGATCAACCCAGCGGTGATCGGTGCGGGTAGAAGCAGTGCCTGAAGAACCTTGAGTCGGTTGCGCAGGACGTTGCCGACGATGAGCAGGATGGAGATCCAGCCGATATCCGTAAGCAGTGTGTAAGGGGTGTATTCCACAGCTACGACGATATCCGAGCCACAGCACTTGTGAAGCATTAGTAGGCTAAAAACTATGGATCGGTTCTCACAGGAAGTGCGCACGCTGCGCAGCGAGCGCGAGCGCGTGCGCGAGCAGCTTTTCAGCGCCATCATCGCCGAGCTGCCGCAGGGCGCCGGCATGTTTCCGCGGGATTCGAACAAGGTCTCGCACGAGCTTATCGACGCTCTGACCTACATTTTCCTGACCTCAAGCCGTACGGCGACCCTGCCCGAATCCACCCTTCACACGCTGCGCGCATGGGCCCTGGACCTGCGCCGCTACGGCTTCCCTCCCACCGCCTACGCGGTGTTCGCACGCCTGATCCGCCAGGTACTTTCGGCGGGCATCGAGGCGCGCTTCGTGCTCGAGGACGCCGCAGCCGAGATGGCGCGTACCGCCCACGCCGCCGATGTGGAGGGGGTCCCGGCGGCCGCCGCGGCGCGGGTGACGGCGGTGCGCCCTGAAGGGGGCATACACGTGGTTCGCCTCGAAGCGGGGTTTCCCCTGGGCTACCGTCCGGGCCAGTTCATGCCGGTGTTGCAGGTTGGCCGCCAGGGTGTGTGGCGCAACCTCGCCCCGGCGCTGCCGGCGAACCCGTTTAGCCAGTTGGAGTTCCATGTCACGTGCGAGATCGAGGTACAGGTCGGCGATTACGTCACGCTCGGCGCGGCGCGAGGCATGTGGCCGAGCTTCGCGCGCAGCGAGCTCAGCGTCACCGCGGTGGGCTCAGGCACGGCCGCGGCGAAGGCGATCGTGTTTCACGCCCTGGAGATGCCGCAGCCGCCGCGGGTCCGCCTTGCGCTGCTCGGCGAGGTCGCGCAGCGCTCGACCTTCGAACGTCTGGCCGCGGTGTGCGAGTGGTTCAGCATTGTCGAGACCCCCTCGACGTCCGGGGAGGTTGTCTACTGCGGCCCGGAGGTCGACATCGCCGCCTTGAACCCCCCTCCCGGGGTGCTGCGGGTCTGCCCCGATGCCCCGGAGAAGTGGTCGGTGCCGGCTTCCTAGCTGGCGTGGTGAAGCAGCGGCAGGCTGGCGCGGGCCTCGGCGACTGCCGCGATGTCAATGTCGGCGTAGACGATTTCGGGCCCGTAACCTGCCTCGGCGATGCGCTGCCCGTTTGGTGCGACGACGACCGAGTGACCGATGCCGGTCGGCCCGCTGGCCTGGCCCGCGTGGGCCTCTCCCCCGGGCCTAGCCTGGTCGGCCGCGACGATGAACACCCCGGTGTCCAGTGCGCGCGCGACAGTGAGGGTGCGCCACTGCTCGCGCTTGTTCTTCCCGTCGGCCCAGCTCGTGGGCACGACGATCACCTCCGCACCGAGCCGGGCGAGGTTTTTGAACTGCTCCGGGTAGCGGATGTCAAAGCACGTGGCCACGCCCACCACGGCACCCTCGTGGACGAAGGTGACCAGCTCGCCCCCGGGCTTGACCGTGGCGGATTCTGTGTAGTCGGCCACGTCGAAGGTGTGGATCTTGTCGTAGCCCTTGTGCACCCCATCGCCGGTGATCAGCGCAGTGTTGTAGACGCGGTTGAGCCCGTCCATTTCATCGGCGGGGCGGAACATTCCGGCGACGATGGTCACGCCAAGCTCCTCGGCCAGCTCGCGCAGCCCGGTGGAAAACGGGCCGTCGAGCTCTTCAGCCTGGGTGTCCAAGCGCCCCTCGTCGAAGCCCTGGCTGGTGGCCTCGGGCGTGACAATCAGCGTCGCCCCGTTCGCGGCCGCCTCCCGAATGCCGACGGACACGTTGGTCAGGTTCTCGCCTTTATCAGGCCCGGTGGTCACTTGCAATAGCGCGATTTTCATAAGCTCAAGAGTATGTGGATAACCCGGGGTTATCCACAGCCGGGCGCATGCGCGGTTGTGCTTCGACCTACCGCCGGTATATCTGCGCCTATGAATTACATCGAACTCAACACCGACACCGCCGACACCGCACGCACCGCACTCCCGCCGTTCACTCCCCTGCCCCGCACGAGCCTGCCTGCAGGCCTCACCGCGGTGGCCCTTGAGCGCTTCCAAGCAAGCGCCCACATGCTTATCGACGCCCACCTCAACGCCGCCGCAACCCGCTGCAGCGCGATCGCCACCTTCGCCGACCGGGTCCATGCCGTCGACGCCGATACCGCCACCACGTTGAAGGCCACGTTGAAGGAGGCGCGCGATGTATAACCCACGCCTCAACCCGGCCGCCCTGCGCGCGGCGGCGATGGTGCTCGGGCACGCAGCGGCGCAGAGCCGGGACCGGGCAGCCCGCGTCGAGGCGGCGCCCGGGGCGATCGCGGCCACGGGATTCGCCGGGGCCACCGCCGTCCTCGGCCTAGCCGGCTTCCCGATCTGGGCGCTTCGGCTGTTCTCCGTGGCGGCGCTATTTGAGCACGCCGTGGTGATCCTGGAGTCGTCGGCAAGCGCGCAGGAGAAGCTCGACGCCCTGGCGCACGTTGCGCTCAACCTCCACTTCGCCGAGCTGGTCTACCAGCTCAACGTCATTGCCCACCTGCTTGACCTGCACACCGCGCGGGCGTTGCGCGGCCTGCTCGCCGGGGAGGATGGCCCCGCCGACACGCTGGCAGACCACCTCGGTGAGCCGATCGAGGTCATCGACGCCCGGCTCGCCCCGACGCTTCCCGCGGCCACGCTGCGCGATATCCGCGACGCCGGCGGGATGGTGCTGGAGACGGGCCCTGGTGGGACGACGGTGGTCATCGGCGACACCGTGGACCCGGCGCGGGTGACCACGATGGTTGCCGGGGTATCCACGGGAGCGCCCGAGGAACTCGGCGCTGAACTGGCCAATGCGCGTTCCATCGCCTCCGCCACGGGAGGCGCCGTCGTGGTCTGGCAGGGGTATAAACCCCCGCCGAGCGTAATCCACGGCATCGACCCCTCGGCTGCGCGCACCGGCGGGGTGGCGCTCGCCGAGTTCCAGGCCGCGCTGCGCGAGCGCTACCCCGACGCGCGGCTGACCGTGCTGTCGCACAGCTACGGCACTGTCGTGGCGACCCGCGCGGCCCAGGGTCCGGGGCTTGCGGTGGACGACCTGTGGCTGTTGGGCTCCCCGGGCGTTGGGGTGTCGAGCGTCGATAAGCTTGAGCTCGTGGGGCCCGACCCGCAGGTGTTTGTGGCCGACGCCGACAACGACCCGATCATTGCCACGCGGTTTCGCCACGACGCGGCCCACGGGTACTCCCCCTCCGCCGAGTCGTTCGGGGCAACCCGCGTCGACGGCGTGCGCGGCGACCACGGCGCATACTTCACGGACCCGGCGCTGCTCAGGGCCCTTTCCCAGCCCAGCTAAGCGTGCGCGGCCGTATCATCAGACCATGGTTACCAACTTTGTCCAGCAGCTTGTTGAAACCCTCGAACGCCTCGGTGTTAAACGCATTTACGGGCTCGTCGGGGACTCCCTGAACCCGCTGTCCAATGCCGTGCGTACCTCCAGCATCGAATGGATCCACGTCCGCAACGAGGAGGCCGCCGCCTTCGCCGCCGCCGCAGACTCCCTCTCCACCGGCGAGCTCGCGGTGTGCGGTGCCTCCTGCGGGCCGGGCAACACCCACCTCATCCAGGGTCTGTACGAGGCGCACCGCAACGGGGCGAAGGTCCTCGCGATCGCCTCCCACATCCCGTCGTTGGAAATCGGGTCCGAGTTTTTCCAGGCCACCCACCCCGAATACATCTTCCAGGAATGCTCGGGCTACCGGGAGGTCGTGCACTCGGGCACCCAGGGCGCGCGCGTGTTGCACAACGCGCTGCAGTCCACCCTCGCGGGCGGCGGGGTATCCGTCATGGTGGTGCCAGGCGACGTGTTTAACGACGAGGTCGTCGACTCCACCACGGTGAGCTCGACGTATGCCACCGGTACAGCCAAGCGCGTCTTCCCTGACCCCGCCGAGGCCGCAGCGCTCGTGCGCGCGATCAACGAGGCCGATACCGTCACCATGTTCTGCGGCTACGGCGCCCGCGACGCCCGCGAGCAGGTCTTCGCGCTGGCAGAGAAGATCAAGTCCCCCATCGGGCACTCGTTTCGCGGCAAGATGTTCATCGCGCACGACAACCCCTTCGACGTGGGCATGTCGGGCCTGCTCGGCTACGGGGCCTGCTACGAGGCGTCGAAAGAAGCTGACCTCTTCATTATGGTCGGCACCGATTTCCCGTACACCGAGTGGCTGCCACACAAAAACGTCGCCCAGATCGACATCGACGGCACGCACATCGGTCGGCGCACGAAGGTAGCGGTGCCCGTGGTGGGCGATGTGGCCAGCGTGATTGACAACATCCTGCCCCACATCGAGGAGAAGGAGGACCGCTCCTTCCTCGATCGCATGCTCACCCGCCACGCGGCACTGCTCGAGGACGTGGTGAGCAAGTACACCACCCCGGCGCGCGAATCGCGCACCCCGATCCACCCGGAGTTCGCCGCGTCCGTACTCGACGAGGTCGCCGCCGACGACGCGATCATCACCGTCGATACCGGCATGTGCAACGTGTGGTCCTCGCGCTACTTCACCCCCAACGGCCGCCGCGCGGAGCACGCCTCCTACCTGCACGGCACCATGGCTAACGCGCTGCCCATGGCGATCGGTATCCAGGCGGCCAACCCGGACAGGCAGGTGATCTCCTGGTCGGGCGACGGCGGCTTGAGCATGCTGCTCGGCGAGCTTCTGACCGTGAAGCTGCACAACCTGCCGATTAAAACGGTTGTGTTCAACAACTCCTCGCTCGGCATGGTGAAACTCGAGATGATCGTCGAAGGCTTCCCCGATTTCCAGACCGACCACGAACAGGTCAACTTCGCCGCCATCGCCGAAGGCGTTGGCATAAAGTCCTTCCGGGTCGAAGACCCCTCCGACCTCAAGCAAGCGCTTGTCAACGCCCTCACCCACGACGGCCCCGCGCTGGTCGACATCGTCACAGACCCCGACGCGCTGTCTCTGCCGCCGGACATCAGCTGGGACATGCTCAAGGGATTCACAACGGCCAGCGTGAAGACCGTCCTCGACGGCGGCGTGGGCCGCATGGTGAACCTGGCCCGGCGCAACATTCGTCAGATTGGCGCGGCGACCGCGATTGTTAAGCCGTAGAGGTTACGTAACCACAATATGAATGTTTTGTTATCCAATCGGAACACGTGCGCCTGTGGTTTGCCTGTAACTTAATTAAAGGACGCATTTTGTTCACAATTGAAATGAAAGGTTGTTTTCAACATGACTACACCGCAGAACCCGAACGAGACCGGTCGCGTCGCACGCGTGCGCCAGACCACCACTCGCCGCGCTACCGGCCAGGCACCGGCTGGCTCCGAGTCTCACGCATACGAGACCGAGACCACCGCAGCTGATAACGACACCACCGGCCAGGAGGCCTGGATCGGCACCGACGCCACCGACGTCTCCAACGGCAACGTGTCCTGGGGCGCGATCTTCGCTGGCGTGGTGACCTTCCTCGGCCTCATGATCCTGCTCGGCGTCGGCGCCGCAGCAATGGGTCTGCAGGGCTCCTCCGCTGCAGCAACCGGCGTCTTCACCGTGATCTCCCTGGCCATCGCCTTCGCTGCAGCTGGCTACGTCGCCGGTGCACTCGGCGTGCGCGCTGGCTTCTTCCACGGCTTCGCCGCATGGGCCACCTCCCTTATCGCCGCTCTGGTTCTCACCGGCTGGCTCGGTGCTTCCGTCGTCGGCGGCCTCGGTTCCGCACTCGGCACCGTTGCTCAGTCCGCTGGCAACGCCGTGAGCGTTAACTCCCAGGACGCTCAGGCAGCTCAGGATGCTGTCGACCCGCAGGAGGCTCAGAACGCTGCACAGCAGGCTCAGCAGACCGCACAGGAGGCTGCACAGCAGGCTCAGCAGACCGTTCAGGAAGTTGCCCCCGAGGTTGCCGCTGGCTCCTGGTGGACCTTCGCCGGCCTGATCATCGGCGCACTGATCTCCGCTTTCGCTGGTGCCGCTGGTGCTCGCTCCGTGCTCAACCGCGACGAGAAGCAGGTTGTTCGCCCTGCAAACCGCTAAGCACTAACACAAAAAACTGCACCGGGATCATCCCGGTGCAGTTTTTTTATGCCCTTAACGCCGGCGGCGGCGCATCGACGGATCCCACGCCACGATCGCGGTTGAGCGCGGCACGTGAACGAGTTCCCCGCCGCGTCGAGAAGCAAACTCGGCGCGCTTGCGCAGCTCGTCGTTTTCCTCCTGCAGCTGCTCGATCTGGCTGGTGAGCTCGATGATTGTCTTGATACCCGCGAGGTTCACGCCTTTTTCCTGCGACAAGTACTGGATGCGGCGCAGCAGGGTGATGTCGCGGCGCGAGTAGCGCCGGCCACCACCGCTGGTGCGCATCGGCGTCACCAACCCCATCCGGTCGTAGGTGCGCAGCGTTTGCGCGTGCATCCCGGTCAGCTCCGCGGCGACCGAGATGACGTAATACTCCTGGTCATTGTTGTGGTAAGCCACCGTAGATTGACACCCCCCTTCCGCTTACTTCAGCCCGGCCCACCCGGCGCGCGGGTCGAAGCCGGAATCCTTCTCGGCTTGCGCGTAGGCGCGCAGGGCGGAGGTTGCGGCCGCATCCAGAGTGGACGGGACCGCCACTTCCACGGTCACCAGCAAATCCCCCGCGGTGCCCGACTTCTTGGGCACCCCGCGGCCCTTGACCCTCAGCGTCCGGCCGTTCGGAGTGTTGCCCGGCACCTTGACCTTCACCGGGTTGTCGAGCGTCGGTACGGTGACGGTTCCGCCGAGCGCGAGCTCGCTGAAACTTACCGGCACGGTGACCTCAAGGTCGTCGCCGGTGCGCGTGAACACGGGATCCGGGCGCACGTTGACGGAGACGAACAGGTCTCCCGCCGGCGTGCCGTTCGGGCCCGCCTCGCCCTGGCCGGCGAGGCGCACCTTTTGGCCGTCGATAACCCCCGGCGGGATGCGTACCGTAATGGACCTGGTGCGGCGCACGGTTCCCGTGCCCGCGCATGTGGTGCACGGGTCCTCGATGATCTCGCCCGTACCGCCGCAGTGCGGGCAGGGCCGCGCCATGCCGAATGCTCCGCTGTTCTCGCGGAGGTAACCGGAGCCCGAGCACTGCGAACACGTCGTTGTCGTGCCCGACTTCGAACCGGAGCCGTGGCAGGTGGTGCAGGGCGCGTCGCCGGTGAGCTCCACCGGGATGGTGGTGCCCTTCGCCGCCTCGCGGAAGTCGAGGGTTATTTCCGTTTCGACGTCGGCCCCCCGCGTCGGCCGAGCATTCCTGCCAGCAGCGCCGCCGCGGTTAAAGAAGCCACCGAAGATATCACCAAGGCCGCTGTCTCCAGCTTGTCCACGAGATGCGGCTGATCCGAAGATGTCGCCGAGGTCGAAGTCTTGCGTCGACGTGGAGCGAAACCCGCCCGGGAAGCCCGAGCCTCCTGCCCCTCCGAAGCGGCCGAAGCCGCCGGAGTTCACCATAGATTTCAACTCGTCGTACTCTTTGCGCTTCGCCTCGTCGCCGATGACGTCGTACGCCTCGGCTACGCGCTTGAATTTTTCCTCCGCTGACTTGTTACCGGGGTTGCTGTCAGGGTGGTTCTCGCGCGCGAGCTTGCGGTACGCCTTTTTAATGTCAGCGGCGCTCGCCGTCGATGAGACGCCGAGGTCGCCGTAGTAGTCCTTGTTCACCCAGTCCTGCTGCATCGCCATGTCACACCCTCCTTTCACGTGATCAGTTTGTGTGTGTTGGGGCTAAGTAGTTTTCGTTGAATCTAATCGTGATGAAGGCCGGGGATAAGGCCCCGCGTTGGCGTGTCCTCAGTCCCCGGCCATCTCAACCCTTTAAGTGGAGGGGTTAAACTCCAGTGCCGCTAGCTGGGTCGGCCGGGTCGGTGATGATGACCATGGCGTTGCGCACGAGCCGGTCGCCGACGCGGTATCCCCTGCGCAGCACGGTCCCGAGAACCTTCGTGTCGCCCTCGGAGAGGTCCTGTACCGCCTCGTGGATTTCCGGGTCGAAGTCCTCGCCTTCCTCTCCGAAGGCGACGACCTTGTGGCTGCCGAGCGCGGAGCGGAACTTGTCCGCGAACACTTTCAGCGGACCTTCATTGAGGTCGCCGTGCTGCTCGGCGAGGTCGAGGTCATCGAGAAGCGGCAGCATGTCGGAGAGCACGCGCGCTTTCGCCTGCTCGGCGATCTGGCCACGCTCGCGCTCGGTGCGGCGCCGGTAGTTCGCGTACTCGGCGCTCACCCGCTGCAAGTCTTCGGTGCGCTCCGCGAGCTTGAGCTCGGTTTCCGAGATCACTCCGTCACCGTCGGCATCCGGGTTGACCTCGCTCGCCAGAGCGTCCTCGATCTCGGCGTCGGTGATGTCCTCGAGGGGGTCCTCGTCCGCATCGAGCGCCGCGGACTCAGCCGCCTCGTCCGCCAGGGTCTCAGCCTGGTCGGGGGAGACGTACTGCTCGTCCGTGTTCTCTGGAGCGCCGGGGTCATCCGGCATCTGAGAGTTGGTCGGGTTCGTCATCAGTTACGTCCTTCACTTGTTGTCGGAGTCGCCGGTGGTGCCGGTCTCCTCGGCGTCGTCCTCGACGACCTCTGCATCGACGACGTTGTCGTCGGCCGGGACGTCAGCCTGGGTGGCACCGGAGTTGGCCTCGGCCTCGTAGAGAGCCTTGCCCAGCTCCTGGGACTCGGTGGTGAGCTTCTCCACCGCGGACTTGATTGCCTCCAGGTCGTCGCCCTTGAGCGCCTCGTCGACCTCGTCGGCTGCGGCGCTGACGCGGGTCTTGAGGTCCTCCGGCAGCTTGTCGGTGTTCTCGTCCATGAACTTGCGGGTCTGGTACGCCATGGTCTCCGCGTTGTTGCGGGTCTCCTGCTCCTCGCGGCGCTTGCGGTCCTCGTCGGCGTGAGCCTCGGCGTCCTTGATCATGCGATCAATGTCCTCCTGGGACAGCTTGGAACCATCCTGGATGGTAATGGTGTTTTCCTTGCCGGTTCCCTTGTCCTTGGCGGACACGGAGACGATGCCGTTGGCGTCGATATCGAAGGTGACCTCGATCTGCGGCACGCCGCGCGGTGCCGGTGCGATGCCACCGAGCTCGAAGGAGCCGAGCAGCGTGTTCGCGGAGGCGATTTCACGCTCGCCCTGGAAGACCTGGATCTGCACCGAGGGCTGGTTGTCCTCAGCGGTGGTGAAGGTCTCCGAGCGCTTCGTCGGGATCGTGGTGTTGCGCTCGATGAGCTTGGTCATCACGCCACCCTTGGTCTCGATGCCGAGCGAGAGCGGGGTGACGTCGAGAAGCAGCACGTCCTTGACATCGCCGCGCAGGACGCCGGCCTGCAGGGCAGCGCCGACAGCGACGACCTCGTCCGGGTTAACACCCTTGTTGGCGTCCTTGCCGGAGAGCTCCTTAACCAGGTCAGCGACGGCGGGCATACGGGTCGAGCCGCCGACGAGGACCACCTGATCAATGTCGCCGACGGACATGCCGGCGTCCTTAATCACCTGGTTGAACGGCGCCTTCGTGCGGTCGAGCAGGTCAGAAGTGATCTTCTGGAACTCGGTGCGCGTGAGCGTCTCGTCGAGGAACAGCGGGTTCTTCTCCGCGTCGACGGTGATGTAAGGCAGGTTGATGGAGGACTGCTGCTGCGAGGACAGCTCGATCTTGGCCTTCTCCGCGGCCTCGCGCAGGCGCTGCAGGGCCATCTTGTCCTTGGTCAGGTCAATGCCGTTTTGGGCCTTGAACTTATCGACGAGCCAGTCAACGATGCGCTGATCCCAGTCATCGCCACCGAGCTCGTTGTCACCGGCGGTGGCGAGCACCTCGACGACGCCGTCACCGATCTCGAGCAGGGACACGTCGAAGGTGCCGCCGCCCAGGTCGAAGACGAGGATGGTCTGTTCCTTGTCGGACTTCTCCAGGCCGTAGGCCAGAGCCGCTGCGGTGGGCTCGTTGACGATGCGCAGGACGTTGAGGCCCGCGATCTGGCCGGCTTCCTTCGTGGCCTGGCGCTGGGCGTCCTCGAAGTACGCCGGGACGGTAATGACGGCGTCGGTCACCTCATCGCCGAGGTAGGCCTCCGCGTCGCGCTTGAGCTTCATCAGCGTGCGGGCGGAAATCTCCTGCGGGGTGTACTTCTTGTCGTCGATGTCAACCGTCCAGTCCTCGCCCATGTGGCGCTTGACGGAACGGATGGTGCGATCGACGTTGGTCACAGCCTGGTTCTTTGCCGACTGGCCAACGAGCACCTCGCCGTTCTTGGCAAAAGCGACAACCGACGGGGTGGTACGCGAACCCTCGGAGTTGGCGATGACGACGGGGTCGCCGCCCTCAAGTACCGCGACGACGGAGTTGGTGGTACCGAGGTCGATGCCTACTGCACGTGACATGTAAGTCTCCTTGTTAGATAGAGTTTGTTCCTAAGTTGAATGCGCTTGACTCAACTTCTGACCCCAGTATACATACCAGACTCAGAACCTTGAGTTGATCACACTCAAGCTATCTAACAGGGCGCCCAGAGGATTTGTTCCCGCAGCCGGAAAAATCTTTATTGCCGGCGCCCAACGGACCGAACGGCTCGGCGGTTAGAGGCGTTTAGAACAGTCCCGTCGGCTGGTCCGCGTAGCTAACAAGCAGGTTTTTCGTCTGCTGGTAGTGGTTCAGCATCATCAGGTGGTTCTCCCGGCCGATACCAGACTGCTTGTACCCGCCGAATGCCGCGTGCGCCGGGTAGGAGTGGTACTGGTTCACCCACACGCGACCGGCCTTGATCGCGCGCCCGGCGCGGTACGCCACCGTACCGTTGCGCGACCACACACCCGCACCGAGGCCGTAGATCGTGTCGTTCGCAATCCGGATCGCCTCGTCGAAATCGAAGAACGTAGCCACCGACAACACCGGCCCGAAGATTTCTTCCTGGAAGATGGTCATGTCGTTGGTGCCCTTGAACACCGTCGGCTCAATATAGAAGCCTCCTTCCAGGCCCTCGATGCGGTTGATGTTGCCCCCGGTGAGCGTCTCCGCACCCTCCTCCGGACCGAGCTTGAGGTAGCTGGTGATCTTGCCCATCTGCTCCTGCGACGCCTGAGCGCCCATTTGCACGTCCGTATCCAGGGGGTTGCCGGTCTTGATCTGCTTGACCCGCTCTACCCCGAGGGCGAGAAACTCGTCGGCGATGGATTCGTGCACCAGCGCCCGTGACGGGCAGGTGCACACCTCCCCCTGGTTGAGGGCGAACATGGCGAAACCTTCGACCGCTTTGGCCCGAAACGCGTCATCGGCATCCATGACGTCGGCGAAGAAGATCGACGGGGATTTGCCACCGAGCTCGAGCGTGACCGGAATAATCTTGTCCGCGGCCGCTTTGTTGATGATCTTGCCCACTTCGGTGGAGCCCGTGAACGCGATTTTGGCAATCCGGTCGGAACCGGACAAGGCGGCGCCGGCCTCGTCACCATAGCCGTTGACGATATTGACCACGCCGGCCGGGATGAGGTCTCCGATGAGGTCCATCAGGTACAGGATCGACGCCGGGGTTTGCTCCGCCGGCTTCATCACCACGGCGTTGCCGGCGGCGAGTGCCGGCGCGAGCTTCCACACCGCCATCAGCAGCGGAAAGTTCCACGGGATGATTTGGCCCACCACGCCCAGAGGCTCATTGAAGTGGTACGCGACCATGTCGTCGTCAATTTGCGACAGCCTGCCCTCCTGGGCGCGGATCGCGCCCGCGAAGTAGCGGAAGTGGTCGATGGCCAGGGGGATATCCGCCGCCAACGTCTCTCGGATGGCCTTTCCGTTCTCCCACGTTTCCGCGACGGCGAGCTCTTCGAGGTGCTCCTCCATCCGGTCGGCGATCCTGTTCAACAGCCGCGCCCGCTCCGCCGGGGTCGTCGCGCCGAAGGCGGGGGCAGCGGCGTGCGCGGCATCCAGCGCCTTGTCGACGTCGGCGGCCGTGCCTCGTGCAACCTGGCAGAACACCTCCCCGGTGACCGGGGTGATGTTGTCGAAGTACTGCCCCATTGCGGGCGCGGCCCACTCACCGTTGATGTAGTTGTCGTAGCGCTTTTTGAAGCTGACCTTTGAACCCTGGGTACCCGGGTTGGGATAGACAGTCACTCCCGCCTCCTTTTTCTAGCAAAACTATGGACTGTGACCGAGGTTACATGCGCGGGCTGAGAGTGCGCTACCCACTTATTCTCGGAAACTCGTTTGACACCACCTTGTGGCAAGATGACTATCCGTGAATACCGAAGAGACGAATGAGAGGCCCCACCAGGGCTCATCGGGCGACAACAGTCGCGACCCACAGGCAGTGAAAAACGACCGAGATTTCGTCGGCGCGCTAGACACGCCAGCCGACGAGCCGGAAATGTTCCCCACCCCGGCGGACGCCGCCCAAGAGCTCTCCGGCCAGGAGATCGACCGCGGCGACGTCATCGCAGCGGACGGTCGCGCCGCAGCAGCGTGGGCACTGCGCTTTATCATCATCGTCGCAGCCACAGCGCTTCTGTTCTACCTGCTGCGTTACGTCTGGTTCGGCCTGCTTCCCATCCTGCTCGGGCTGATTATCTGTACGGTGCTGTGGCCCCCGGTGCGCGCGCTGCGACGCGTCGGCCTGCCCTCAGCACTGGCCGTGTTCATCGTCCTCGTCGCGTCCTTTGCCATCTTCGGCGGCGTTATTGCTGCGATGGCGCCGATTGTGCGCGATCAAGGCAGCACGCTTATCCTCCAAGCCCAAGCAGGTTTCAACGAACTTCTGCGCCTGGCCGAGGAGAACCTCCAATTTATCGAGGCGGAGCGGGTCCAAGAGGGAGTTGCACAGTTCACCAACTTCGTCCGCGGTCAGGCCTCGACCATCGCCTCGGGCGTGTTTAGCGGCCTCGGCGCCGTCGCCAGCGTGGGCACCACCTTGGTGCTCACCCTGATTCTGACCTTCTTCTTCCTTAAGGACGGCGACCAGTTCCTGCCGTTCGTGCGCAAGTACGCAGGCGTGCGCGCCGGCTGGCACCTCACCGAGGTGCTGATGCGCTCCTGGAACACCCTCGCCGGATTCATCCGCACCCAGGCGATCGTGTCCGCGGTCGACGCCGTGTTCATCGGTATCGGCCTCATCCTGCTCGGCGTCCCGCTGTGGCCAGTGCTCGCGGTGATCACCTTCTTCGCTGGCTTCATCCCCATCATCGGCGCGTTTACCGCTGGTGCCCTGGCCGTCGTGGTCGCCCTGGTGTCCAACGGTTTCACGAACGCGATCCTGGTCCTGCTGCTCGTCGTCGCTGTCCAGCAGTTCGAGGGCAACGTACTGCAGCCAATCCTGCAGTCCCGCGCCATGGGCCTCCACGCAGCCGTCGTCCTGCTCTCCGTCGCTCTTGGCGGCACACTGTTCGGAATCATCGGTGCCTTCCTCGCCGTGCCGGTCGCAGCGGTGGCCGCTGTGTTCCTCGGTTACTGGGCGGAGATGGTCTCGCTGCGCGCGGGCCACATCTCAGCAGACGACATTAAGATAGCGACGCAACAAAGCCAGACACTGGACTCCAAGGAGGCCTTCCTGGCCGTTCGTGAGCGGATGCGCACCCTCGCGCGCCCAGGCTTTAGCAAGAAGGACAAGAAGGCAACCAAGTCCGGTTCGACTCGTATCCCTTCCGACAAGAAGGTGCCGTCCAAGAAGTACGACCGCCAGGTCCCAGGCAAGTCGCGTGCGACAGAGCCCGTGGATAAGGACTCCGAGAAGTAGGGGCCCTCGCGCATATAAAACCCGGTGGCGCGCCCCATTAATGCGCGCCACCGGGTTTTTGCCTACTGTGGGAAGAAGAAATCAGAAGAAAGGATTCATGTAATGGCTGATCTCAACGGCAAGCGCATCGCAATCATTGCAACGGACCGATTCGAGGACTCCGAGCTGACCTCCCCGAAGGAGGCGGTCGAGGCTGCGGGTGCAACGACCCACGTCATCTCCACCGAATCCGGTGAGATCGAGGGCAAGAACGGAACGAAGGTTTCCGTCGACATCATCAGCGCTGAAGCGAAAGCTGACGATTACGACGCACTCATTCTCCCGGGCGGCACCAGCAACGCCGATACCATCCGCACCGACGCGAACGCGGTCGAGCTGGTGAAGACGCTGCGCGAGGCGGGCAAGCCCGTTGGCGTGATCTGCCACGGCGGTTGGATCCTTACCGACGCTGACGTGATCAAGGGCGTTAAGCTGACCTCCTTCAAATCGCTGCAGACTGACCTGCGAAACGCAGGTGCGACCTGGGTTGACGAGGAGGTCGTGGTCGATTCCGGCTTCGTCTCCTCCCGCACACCGAAGGACCTGCCAGCGTTCAACAGCGCGATCGTCAAAGAGTTCGCGGGCTAGAGCACTTTCGCTTATCGACGCCCACCCCAACGCCTCGACCCACTAGAAAAAGGCCAGCCCCCTTTTAAGGGGACTGGCCTTCGTTTTTCGCGCCTAGCTGCTCAAACTCGCCGAGCTTCCCGCGACTGCTCCGGCGATGCCTTCACCCGCCGAGCTGAAGCGCTCACTGGAGCCCTCGGTGAGCTCGTCTGATTTGAGGGGGTTCGCCACGTCAGCCTGGGCGTAGCTCGGCAGCGGTGGCTGGGAGGCGTAGCGCGGCTCGCCGAGCGCGGCAAGGTATTCCCCGATCAGGGTTGCTACCCAAGATCCCCACATGTCCCACTAGGTGGGTGGGGCAGACATCCTGCACGGCGATGTTCGCGGCGCTAGCAATCGAGCTCACCTGGGTGGCCGGCTGAATCCCCTCGTCGGTCAGGCTGTAGACGCTGGTGACGTCGATCGAGTCCGGCAGCGGCTTTGCGTGGAGCGCCTGGACGAAATCCGAATTCGGGTGCATCTGCCACGCGATCACGGGGCAGTTGCCCACGGCCTTGCACGCGGGCTCGACCAGGTCGGTGCCCCGGTTTGCACCGGCCACGGAGATGAAGTCGTCCACAAGCGAGGCGGCCTCGGTGTCGTAGCGCAGCGCCCACATGATCGCGGGCGAGCCCGCGCTGTGACCGATCGCGGCGACCTTCTTGTCCAGCCGCTGGTGCGCCAACTTGATGCCGTTAGCCACGTACAACGCGGTCTGCGTGAGGTCGCCGCGGCCGCTGTGCGGGGGCTGAACCCAGCAGACGTCGTAACCCTGAGCGCTCAGCTGCGGGATGTAACCCCAAGCATACGTTGCTTCGACCGACAGGCCCACACCGGGCACTAGGACCACGGTCTTCTTCGCGGCCGGGTCTGCCGTGGGCTGCGTGCACCCGAACGCCGCGTCGAGCTCCGCCTGCGGCGGGACGTTGTCGCCCATCACGCGGGCATCGAGCCCGTACTGCGTCAACGGCGCCACTAGACCCGAACTGCCGTTCGCTACCTCTTGGGCGCGCGCTGTGCCACCCATGTTTGCCATGAGTAGCGCCGCTGCCGCGGCACTGCCGCGACGCGCCGTGAAAGTGTGCTCAATGGTCTCTCCTATCGCCCGTGGATATTTGCTTATACATCGGGCGGTGTTACCCAACCGTTACGGTAAGTGGGCGGCTGAAGAGGTGTCGATAGTTAAAGTTCCCTTGTTAGCGCGACTTCGCGTGGTCCTCCACGTCCTCGGGCGCGTGCAGGGCATGGCCGATCTGCTCGCGGTCCGAGGCAGCCTTCGAGTGCTGGCGCGCCTTGACCACACCGCGCCACGACAGCACCAGGCCGATGCCCAAGATCAGCAGACGGGGGATCCACAGGTGGCTGTCCAGGCCGATCGCCTTGAGCACGACGGGCAGGTTCAACATCACAATGAGCGTGCCCACGATCCCGCCGAGCAGGATCGGGTTGAGGCGGGTGACCAACCACGCGGCCAGGGGGGCGGCGATGACGCCGCCGATAAGCAGCGCGATCACGGCGGCCAAGTTGGCCACGAGGTCATCCCACATGCCGATGACGAAGCCCAAGGTCGCGGCGAAGGTGACGAAGAACTCCGCGGTGTTAACGGTGCCGATGATGCGGCGCGGCTCCGAGCGGCCTGCGGACAGCAGCGTCGATGTGGTCACCGGGCCCCAGCCGCCGCCACCGGTGGCGTCGACGAAGCCGCCGAAGAGTCCCAGGCTGCCGAGGAAACCGCGGGAGTGCGGCTTGACGTCAAGCTTGCGCCTGGTCAGGCCGCGGGAGAAGCGCAGCATCAGGTTCGCGCCGATCAGCGCGAGGATCAGGGACATGATCGGCTTCGCCGCCTCCGTCGAGAGGTTCGACAGCACCGTCGCGCCGGCGAAGGCGCCGACCGCGCCGGGGATGCCGATGGAGGCAACAACCTTCCAGTCGACGTTGCCGAAGCGCCAGTGGGAGAAGCCGGAGACAAACGTCGTGCCCAGCTCTGCGGTGTGGACAACCGCAGACGCCTGGGCCGGGCCGAGGCCGGCGAGCATGACCAGGATGGTGGTGGAGGTTACGCCGAAGCCCATGCCGAGACCACCGTCGACAAGCTGGGCCGCGAGACCGGCGAGCGCAATGAGTGTCAGCGTCGTGAGGTTTTTCATGAGAGATCTGAGCTTTCGCCTAGGGCTTCGCGGTAGCGCGAAGCGACAATGTCCGACAGATCTGTGGTCAGAGGTGCCGAGTGGGTCAGGATTGAACCGGTTGCGTCCTGGATGCGCCCCAGGTCGCGCGTTGCGCGGTCGAGCAGGAGTCCGTCAGTGACGAACAACGGAAGCAGGTGCATTCGCTCCCGATCCCGCGCGGCCGCCTCGATGCCGGAATTGCCGATGAGGTCGCCAGCACCGGTCGCCGGAACGACGGTGACGTCGCGGTCGATCTTCTCCGCCAGCGCTGCGCCAAGCGCCCGGGTGCGCGCCGCCGCCTCGAGGTTGGACGTACCCACCGGGTAGAGAACAACCGGCACCGATGGCAGCGAATCGCGCAACACCCGCCGGGCGAGCACATCGACAATGTCGGCGCCCTGGCCGAGGCCGTTCGCCAACGTGAGCTGCACGCCGGTCGCGGCGCGGGCTTGGCTTAGCGCGGCCGGAACGTCGACGGTGGCGTGGAAGGCGCGGGTGAACAACAGCGGCACGACGACGGCGCTTGTGTAGCCCGCATCCGCCGCGACCTGGGCGGCACCGGCCAGGTCGGGGGTGTTGAACTCGAGGTGCGCGTCGACGGCCTCGACACCGAGCGTGATCGCCGCTGCCGCGGTGAGGCGTTCGACACCGCGCTGGGCGACGTCGTGCCTCGAGCCGTGTGACAGGGTGATCAGTGCCTGCATCGCGCTTACCTCAGCCGCGTTCCCACAAGACCCGCGGCAAGTGTGCTGCCCGAGGCTTGGTCGATCAGCAGGAAGTTGCCCACGGCGCCGCGCGCGGCGTAATCCTCCACCGGCAGCTCCTGCGCGGTGTGGATGGTGACGTGGGCGATGTCGTTGAGGCCGAAGGCGTCCGGGTAGTCGACATCGCCATCGGCTGAATCAATGTCGATCACCTTATCGACGCTTGCGACACGCGCCCGCACGATCGAGGTGCCCAGCCGCAGTTTCACAGCCTGGCCCGCGGAAATGTTCTTCTCCGTCAGGCCCACGACGGTGGCCGCGAACTCTCGCACCGGCTCGGGCGGGTTCGCCCCGGCAATCAGCTCGCCGCGCACCAGGTCGATTTCGTCGGCCAGGCGCAGGGCCACGGAGTCGCCGGCCTGGGCCGTTTCCTGCTCTCCGTCGGCGGTGTCGATGTGGGTGACGGTGGTGCTGCGCCCGCCGGCGTGGACGGTGTCGCCGACTGCCACGCTGCCCGCGTTGACCCGCCCGGCGTACGCGCGGTAGTCGGTGGCGTGCTCGCGCAGCACGTACTGGATGTTGAAACGGAAGTCGAGCTCGAGCGCGCGGCCGGAGGTGACGGGGATGGATTCAAGGAGCTCCAGCACCGTCGGGCCGGTGTAGAAGTCCATGTGCGCGGAGCGCTCGACCACGTTGTCGCCCTTGAGCGCCGAGATGGGAACCACGTGCGGGTCCTCGATGCCGAGCTCGGCGGCCTTGGCTTCGAACTCAGTCTTGATGGTGTTGTAGATCTCCTCGGAGTAGTCGACCAGGTCGATCTTGTTCACGCCGAGGATCACGGTTTTCACGCCGAGCAGGGCGGCGACGTTGAGGTGGCGCACGGTTTGTTCGACCACGCCGTTTCGGGCGTCGACAAGCAAGACCACGACCTGGGAGGTGGACATGCCCGTGACCGTGTTGCGCGTGTACTGCACATGGCCCGGGGTATCGGCGAGGATGAAGGTGCGCTTGTCGGTGGCGAAGTAGCGGTAGGCGACGTCGATGGTGATGCCTTGCTCGCGCTCGGCGCGCAGACCGTCGACAAGCAGGGAGAGGTCGAGCCCGTCGAAGCCGCGGTCTGCGGAGGTGCGCTCCACCGACGCGAGCTGGTCAGCGAGCACGCTTTTGGTGTCGTGCAGCAAGCGGCCGACGAAGGTGGACTTGCCGTCGTCGACGGAGCCGGCGGTGCACAGGCGCAGCGTCTGGCGCTGGGCGAGCAGTTCAGTGGCGCTCATCAGAAGTACCCCTCTTTCTTGCGGTCTTCCATGGAGGACTCGCTCAGTCGGTCGTCGGCACGCGTGGCTCCGCGCTCCGTCAAGGTGGAGTTGGCGATCTCCGCGAGCACGGCGCTAATCGACGTCGCGTCCGACTCAACCGCGCCGGTGCACGACATGTCGCCCACCGTGCGGTAGCGCACGCGGCGCACCTCGAGCTTCTCGCCCTCGCGCGGCCCGCCCCACTCGCCCGCCGTCAGCCACATGCCGTCGCGGTTGAACACCTCGCGCTCGTGCGCGAAGTAGATCTCCGGCAGGCGGATCCCGCGCGCGCCGATGTATTCCCACACATCGGCCTCGGTCCAGTTGGAAATGGGGAACACGCGCACGTTTTCACCCGGGAGCTTCTCGCCGTTGTAGAGATCCCACAGCTCGGGGCGCTGGCGGCGCGGATCCCAGCCACCGAAGGTGTCGCGGATGGAAAAGACCCGCTCCTTCGCGCGCGCCCGCTCCTCGTCGCGGCGCGCCCCGCCAAGCACGGCGTCGTAGCCGACCTCGGCGATGGTCTCCACCAGTGGGACGGTCTGCAGGGGGTTGCGGGTGCCGTCTGGGCGCTCCACGAGGTCCCCGCGGTCGATCCAGTCCTGCACCTCGGCGACGCGCAGCCGCACCCCGTACTCGGCGACGATGGAGTCGCGGAACTCGATGACCTCCGGGAAGTTGTGGCCCGTGTCAACGTGCAGCAGCTCAATCGGCATCGCCGCGGGCGCGAACGCGCGGCGCGCCAGCTCCAGCACCACGCAGGAGTCCTTGCCGCCGGAGAACAGCAGCCCGATCTTGTCAAACTGCCCCGCCACCTCGCGCAGGATATGGATGGACTCGTCTTCCAAGTCCTTGAGGTGGGGCGAGATGCCGCCCGCGTATGCAGAAATATTCATGTTCATAGCAACAGTCATCTATAGCCTTTATTCGTGGAGTCCGCATTCGGTCTTGGCGCTAAACGCCCAGCGCCCCGCGCGCGGGTCGTTGCCCTCGGCCACAGGAAGCGTGCAGGTGGCGCAACCGATGGAGGGATACCCCTGCCTGGTCAGCGGGTGAATGATTAAGTTGTTGCTTTCCTCGAACGCGTCGGTGTCATCCAACGACCACGTCACCAGCGGAGAAATCTTCAGCCGCCCGGTGGCGTCCAGCGACAGTGCCGGCGCGTTCGCGCGCGTCGGGCCGTCGGCGCGGCGCAGGCCCGTGATCCATCCCACGTAGGGGCTCATGTGGACAGCCAGGGTCTCAACCTTGCGCATGCGGCAACAAGCCTGCGGGTGGGAGCGGTACAGGTTCGGGCCGTAGGTCTCGTCCTGCTCCTCGCGCGAGAGCACGGCCGTGGCGCGCACCAGCTCGTGGTTGGGGTAGCGTTGCTCCACTTCGTCGGCCACCTCGAGGGTTTCCGGGAAGTGGTACTCGGTGTCGAGGAAGAGGAAGTCCGCATCCGGCAGGTGGCGCTCGGCGAGCTCCGCGAGCACGGTATTTTCCATGGACAGGGTCACCACGAGCGGGCCCGGGGCGTGCTCGTGGGCCCAGTCGAGGATGACGTCGGCGGGGGCGTCGTAAAGCTCGCGCGCGTGCTTATCGACGAGCTCCTCGTTGCGCTTTCTCACCTCGAGCGCAAGCGGTGTCGTCTCGCGCGGGCCGTCGGGGCTGACCTCGGGGTCTGCGAAGTTGCCGGAGGATCCTGAGAGCAGGTTAATCATTGCTAATCCCTTTCAAACGTTTCTCTCCAGTGTTACCTACTTCGCGCAAGACCGCAGCGTGACCGTGCTTGCGCAACGACGCCTGGAAGGCCTCCTCGGTAGACGGCGCTGGAGCGGGGGCGGTGTGCGGGTCGTCCTGGCCGAAAAACTTCACCTCGAAGATGCGCAGGCATTCCCCGCACTTCCAGGCGAAATCGGTCTCCTCGTTGGGGTAGAGATCCTCCCCCGCGCAGTAGGGGCAGTGCGTGGGGAAATTCCGGTTCGGATTCGGGGCCCGGCGCACACTCACCTCAGGTCCTCCTCATCGGCGCGCAGTAGCCAGTCGCGGAAGATCTCGCCGTCGTGGCGCCGATCCACGTAGTTCTGCACGACGCGGCTGACGTAATCGGTCAGCTCGCTGGAGAGCACCTTGTGCCCGCGCAGTTTGCGGCCGAAGTTCGCGCCCTCGCCGATGGTGCCGCCGAGGTGCACCTGGAAGCCCTCGACCTTCTCGCCCTCGGAGTTGACCACCATCTGGCCTTTGAGCCCGATGTCGGAGATGTGGTGGCGGGCGCACGCGTTCGGGCAGCCGTTGAGCGAGATGGACACGGGCGAGTCGAGGTCACCGAAGCGTTCCTCGAGCTCGTCGGCAAGCTCGATGGCGCGGGACTTGGTGGTGACGTGCGCGAGCTTGCAGTACTCCAGGCCCGTGCACGAGAGCAGGCCGCGGCGGAACTCGCTCGGCTGCGAATACAGGCCCATCTGCTCTAGGTCGCCGCGTAGCTTATCGACGTCCTGTTCACGCACGTCCAAAAAGAGCATCTCCTTGAACGGCGTAAACCTCAGGCGGGTTAGCCCGTAGGATTCCGCCAGCTCGGCAGCGGCGATGAGCTGCTCGCCGGACATGTGGCCGAGCGTCGGCTTGACCCCGATGTAGAAGTTGCCGTCCTTTTGCTCGTGGACCCCGATGTGGTCGCGGTCCACGAGGTTGTTCGGCGCCTTCGGGCCGTCGGGAAGCTGGTAACCGAGGTAGTCGCGCTCGAGGATCTCGCGGAACTTCTCGACACCCCACTCGGCGACGAGGAACTTCAGCCGCGCGCGGTTACGCAAGCGGCGGTAGCCGTAATCGCGGAAAATGCGCACCACGTTCGCCCATACCTCGGGCACCTGCTCGAGGGTGACAAACGCGCCAAGCGACTGAGCGAGCATCGGGTTGGTGGACAGGCCGCCACCGACGTAGCACTCGAAGCCAGGGCCGAGCTCGGGGTGCTCGACGCCGATGAAGGCGAGGTCGTTGACCTCGTGGACGACGTCTTGGCGCGAGTTGCCGGAGATTGCCGACTTGAACTTACGCGGCAGGTTCTGGAACTCCTCGTCGGTGACAATCTGCTGGATCTTCTCGATCGCCTCGGTGGCGTCGACGATCTCGTCCTTCGCAATGCCGGCGACCGGGGAGCCCAGCACGACGCGCGGCACGTCGCCGCAGGCGTCCCAGGTGTTCAGGCCGACCGATTCGAGCTTCTCCCAAATCGCTGGGACGTCCTCGATGGCCACCCAGTGCAACTGGATGTTCTGGCGGTCGGTCAGGTCCACTGTGGAGCGGGCCCAGTCCCGCGAGATCTCGCCGACGGCGCGGGCCTGCTCGGTGGAGCAGCGGCCGCCGTCGAAGCGGATGCGCATCATGAAGTACTCGTCCTGGAGCACCGAGTTGTCCTGGCCGGTGAACTCGCCGCCGAGGTTCTGCTTGCGCTGGGTGTACATGCCCAGCCACTTGAAGCGCGGCGCGAGGTCCTCCGGCGGGATGGAGGCGAAGCCCTGCTTCGAGTAGGTGTCGATGACGCGCTGCTTGACCTGCATCACGGGCTCGAGCTGCTTGAGTTCCTCGTCGTGGTTCAGGGGCGCGGTGCCGTCGATAAGCCACTGCCCTTCGGGCTTTTTGGCCCGGGCCTTGACTGCTCGCGTTTTCGCGGTGGGGGCTGTCATAACACTCCTTAAATATAGACCGGATGGTCTATTAGATAGCCAGATTTCGGCGCTGCCACGGCAGTTTGCCGGACTACTTTGTCTATTGCAACAGCAGAGGGGGGCTAACCGGGTTTGAACAGGGATTTTTGAGATGAATTTAAAAGATTACCCTGGCCCGATGAATGTATTTATACGTTGAAACTTGACATGCTGGGGATCGTAGGTAAATTTTCAGACCAAGCGGTCTATGGTTTACCATGGATGAATATAAAACATTGAAACCCCGAAAGGACCCACCCTCTATGAGTCTGCGCGTCGCCGTCATCGGCGCCGGCCCCGCCGGTATCTACGCCTCCGACCTGCTAATCCGCAACGAAGAGCTCGACATCTCCGTCGACCTGTTCGAGCAGATGCCTGCGCCGTTCGGACTGATCCGTTACGGCGTGGCGCCCGACCACCCGCGCATCAAGGGCATCGTCACCTCCCTGCACAACGTGCTGGACAAGCCCCACCTGCGGCTGCTCGGCAACATCGAGGTGGGCAAGGACGTCACCATCGAGGAGCTGCGCGATTACTACGACGCGATTGTCATCTCCACCGGCGCGGTCCGCGACCGCGAGCTGCTCATCCCCGGCGGAGACAAGTCGATCGGCGCCGGCGAATTCGTGGGCTTCTACGACGGCAACCCCCGCTTCGAGCGCGACTGGGACCTCTCCGCCCGCGAGGTCGCCGTCATCGGCGTCGGCAACGTCGCCCTCGACGTCTCCCGCATCCTGGCCAAGACCGGCGACGAGCTGCTGGTCACCGAGATCCCGGACAACGTCTACGACTCGCTGAAAGACAACAAGGCCGAGGTGGTGCACATGTTCGGCCGCCGCGGCCCCGCCCAGGCGAAGTTCACCCCGAAGGAGCTGCGCGAACTCGACCTCTCCGACACCATCCAGGTGCTCGTCGACCCCGAGGACATCGACTACGACCAGCTCTCCGAAGAACTTCGCCGCGCCGACAAGTCCATCGACCTCAACTGCCAGGTGCTCGAGCAGTACGCGATGCGCGAGCCGGATGACGCGCCGCACAAGATACACATCCACTTCTTCGAAGAGCCCGTCGAGGTACTCACCGAAGGTGACGCCATCGTCGGCGTGCGCACGGAGCGCCAGGAACTCGACGGCGAAGGCGGCATCCGCGGCACCGGCACGTTCACCGACTGGCCGGTGCAGCAGGTCTACCACGCGATCGGCTACCGCTCCGAGCCCGTCATCGGCGTACCCTTCGACCACGACCGCAACGTTATCCCCAACGACGGCGGCCACGTCCTCAACGAAGAGGGCATCGAGAACTCCCTCTACGTCACCGGCTGGATCAAGCGCGGGCCCGTCGGCCTGATCGGCAACACCAAGTCCGACGCCAAGGAAACCACGGACATGCTCTTCGAGGACGCCGCCGCCGGCAAGCTGCACGCCCCGAAGTACCCCGACCCCGACGCTATCATCGCCCTGCTGCACGAGCGCGGCATTGCCTACACCACCTGGGACGGCTGGTACCGCCTCGACGCCGAGGAACGACGCCTCGGCGAGACCAGCGATCTTTTGCCGCGCGAGCGCCGCAAGATCGTCGAGTGGGAAGAGATGGTCGCCCACGCCCGCGCCGTGCCGCAGGTGCCCTGACTGCAGCCCTTAGCCCTGGCGCTCCAGCGCGGCGGCGATGAGGCCGTCGAAAAGCGGGTGCGCCTTGGTCGGGCGCGACTTCAGCTCGGGGTGAGCCTGGGTTGCCACCAGGTACGGGTGGACCGACTTCGGGTACTCGACGAACTCGACCAGCGTGCCGTCGGGTGAGGTGCCGGAGATGACCAGCCCAGCTTCCGCGAGCTTGTCGCGGTAAGCATTGTTGACCTCGTAGCGGTGGCGGTGGCGCTCGGTGACGTCGGTGGTGCCGTAGACGTCCGCGACAACGGAGCCCTCCAACAGTGTCGCCGGGTAGGACCCGAGGCGCATGGTGCCACCCAGGTCGGCCTCCCCGGAGACCGCGCGCAGCTGCTCCTCCATCGTCGCGATGACCGGATCGGCGGTGGTCTCGTCGAACTCGGTGGAGGACGCACCCTCCACACCCGCCGCGCGCGCGGCTTCAATCACGATGCACTGCATGCCCAGGCAGATCCCCAAAAGCGGTGTGCCGGTCTGCTTTGCGTAGCGAACCGTCGCGATCTTGCCCTCGATGCCGCGGCCGCCAAATCCGCCCGGGATGATGATCGCGTCGATGCCCTCCATGTTCTTAGCCAGGCCCGCCTCGGTTTCGCATTCGTCGGAGCCGACCCAGCGGATGTTCGCCTTCACGCGGTGGGCGAAACCGGCCGCGCGGACGGCCTCGGCGACGGAGAGGTAGGCATCCGGCAGGTCGATATATTTGCCCACGAGAGCGACGTTGACCTCACCTTCCGGGTTGTGCACGCGGTCGAGCAGGTCACCCCACACGGTCCAGTCGATGTCCTGGAACGGCAGATTCAAACGGCGGATGATGAAGGTATCCAGGCGCTGGTCGTAGAGGACTTTGGGGATGTCGTAGATGCTTGGCGCGTCCGGGCAGGACACCACGCCTTCGCGGTCGATGTCGCACATCAGCGCGATCTTGTCTTTAAGGCCATCGCCCACCTCGCGGTCGCTACGCAGCACCACCGAGTCCGGGACGAGGCCGATGGAACGCAGTTCCGCCACGGAGTGCTGGGTGGGCTTGGTCTTCAATTCCTTCGACGGCCCGAGGTACGGAACCAAGGAAACGTGCAGGTAAAAAACGTTTTCTCGGCCGACATCGTGGCGGATCTGGCGGGCGGCCTCCAAGAAAGGCTGGGATTCGATATCGCCGACAGTGCCGCCGATCTCGGTGATGACGACATCCGGCTTTTCACCGTGTGCGTCCGGGTTTCCCATCGCGATGATGCGGGACTTGATTTCGTCCGTGATGTGCGGGATGACCTGCACGGTCTGGCCGAGGTACTCGCCGCGGCGCTCCTTGGCGATGACCGAGGAGTACACCTTTCCGGTGGTGACGTTGCCGCCGGCCGAGAGGTTGCGGTCCAAGAAGCGCTCGTAGTGCCCCAGGTCGAGGTCGGTCTCGGCACCGTCCTCGGTGACGAAGACTTCCCCGTGCTGGAAGGGGTTCATGGTGCCCGGATCCACGTTCAGGTAGGGATCGAGCTTCTGCATGGTCACCTTCAGACCACGAGAGGTGAGCAAGCGGCCGAGCGATGCCGCGGTCAGGCCCTTTCCGAGGGAGGAGGCGACGCCTCCGGTAACCATGATGTATTTCGTGACCATGGAACTTCAGACTATCAAGTGACAGGCTGCACTGGCAATACGAATGCGGCATCCACCGAGCCTGCGCGCACGCACGACGAAATGCCTGTCCGCCCCGGCGTGTAGGCTGATAGAGCCTTACTCCCGCTCACGGAAGGGCCATCCCCCAGTGGACCTCGTCAGAATCCTCGCCCGCAGTTCGAAACCCTACGCGGGCTACATCGTCACCGTGGTGGTGCTCCAGCTGATTACCACGCTGGCCACCCTCTACCTGCCCGACCTCAACGCGAGAATCATCGACAACGGCGTGGCCCGCGCCGACATCCCCTACATCTGGCGCGTCGGCGGTGTCATGCTCGTCGTCGCGCTGGTCCAGGTCATCGCCGCGGTCGTCGCCGTCTATTTCGCCTCCCGCACGGCGATGGGAGTCGGACGCGACGTGCGCCGCGCTGTGTTCCGGCACGTCAGCCGGTTCTCCGCCGAAGATATGAGCTACTTCGGCACCCCGACGCTGATCACCCGCGGCACCAACGACGTGCAGCAGGTGCAGATGGTCTACCTGCTCTTCCTCAACTTCATGGTCGCCGCGCCGATTATGGCCGTCGGAGGCATCATCATGGCGGTGCGTCAGGACCCAGGGATGAGCTGGCTGGTCGTCGCGGCCGTCGGCGCGCTCGCCGTCGTCGTCAGCGTGCTCATCGCCCTGCTCATGCCGCTGTTTCGCAGCATGCAGGACAAGCTCGACAACGTCAACGGGGTGCTGCGCGAGCAGATCACTGGCATCCGCGTCGTGCGCGCCTTCGGGCGCAAGGAGTACGAGACGCAGCGCTTCACCGCCGCCAACGACGACATCACCCGGGTTTCGCTGAACATCGGCCGCATCTTCGTCATGCTCTTCCCGGTGATCATGCTCATCCTCAACGTCGCCACCGCCGCCGTGCTGTGGTTCGGCGGCCACCGGGTCGACGCCGGGCAGGTCGAGGTCGGCTCGCTCACCGCGTTCATGCAGTACTTGATGCAGATCCTCATGGCGGTGATGATGGGAACCTTCATGGCGATGATGCTGCCGCGTGCCATCATCTGCGCGCGCCGCATCGAGGAACTGCTGGACCGCCGCCCGACGATCGAGGAACCTAGCGTGCCCGCAAAGGCGCCGTCGCGCGCGGGCGTCGTCGAGCTCGAGGGAGTCTCCTACACCTACCCCGGCGCCGAGGAACCCGTGCTCAAGGAGGTATCGCTGAGAGCTGTGCCGGGGCAAACGACGGCGATCATCGGCTCCACCGGGGCGGGCAAGTCGACGCTGCTCTCCCTCATCCCGCGCCTTACGGCGGCCACGTCCGGGCGCGTGCTTCTCGACGGCGTCGACGTGACCGACATGGCGCGCGCCGAGATCGTCGAACGCGTCAGCATGGTCCCGCAAAAGCCCTACCTGTTTTCCGGCACGGTGGCGTCCAACCTGCGCATGGCCAAGCCGGATGCCACCGACGCCGAGATGTGGGAGGCGCTGCGCACCGCTCAGGCGCACTTCGTCACCGACTTGGACATGCCCATTTCCCAGGGCGGCACCAACGTCTCCGGCGGGCAGCGCCAGCGGCTGTCCATCGCCCGCATGCTGATCAGCCGGCCGAGGATCTACCTCTTCGACGATTCCTTCTCCGCCCTGGACGCCATCACCGACGCCAAGGTACGCGACGCGATGCGCGCCTACACCGCCGACGCGACAACCATCATCGTCGCCCAGCGGGTTGCCTCCATCGAACAGGCCGACCAGATCATCGTCATGGAAGCCGGGGAGATCGTCGCCCGCGGCAGCCACGCGGAGCTGCTCGAGAGCTCGGAAACCTACCGCGAAATTGTCGAGTCCCAAAGAACGGTGGACGCCTAACATGTCTGAGACACGCACAACCACCCCGGCCGACCCCGCCGATATGACCGATGAGGAGCTCGCCGCCCTCGAGGCGAGCATGGCCGGTGACGACTTCTCCGGCAGCGCACCGCGCCAGGCGAAGCAGTTCTGGCCCAGCGCCAAGCGACTGATCGGGCTGCTCATGTCCCATCGGTTCAAGCTCGTCCTGGTGCTGGCAATGAACATCGGCTCCGTCGTCCTCGCGGTCTACGCCCCGCGCGTGCTGGGCCACGCGATGGACGTCATCTTTTCCGGCGTCATCTCGCGCGATCTCCCCGCGGGGGCGAGCAAGCAGCAGGTGATCGACGGCCTGCGCGCCTCCGGGCAGGAACGCTTCGCCGACATGGCCGAGGCGATGGACCTGCGCCCCGGCTTCGGCATCGACTTTGACCGGCTCGCGCAGCTGATCACCTTCGTCATCGTCCTCTACGTCGTCTCCTCCCTGCTCATGTGGGCCCAGGGTGCGATTTTGAACCGGCTGACCATGGCGACCGTCTTCGACCTGCGCCAGTCCGTGGAACGCAAGGTCAACCGCCTGCCGCTGAACTACTTCGATTCCCGCCAGCGCGGTGACCTGCTCTCGCGCACCACCAACGACGTGGACAACGTCCAGCAGGCCCTGCAGCAGGCGATGTCGCAGATCCTCAACGCCGTGATGATGGTCCTGGGCATCATCGTGATGATGTTCTGGATCTCCTGGCAGCTCGCTCTGCTGGCGCTGGTGGCGATCCCGCTGACCGGCGCGGTGATGGGGATCATCGGAACCCGCTCGCAAAAGCATTTCGCCGCGCAGTGGAAGTCCACGGGTGAACTCAACGGGCACGTCGAGGAGTCCTTCTCCGGCCACGAGCTGGCGCTGATCTTCGGCCGCACCGAGGAGCTCAACCGCGTCTTCGACGAGCGAAACTCCGCGCTCTACGGCGCCGCCTCGCGCGCGCAGTTCCTCGCCAATTCGATGCACCCCATCATGCAGTTCATCTCCTACCTGTCGTATGTGGCCATCGCCGTCGCCGGCGGGCTGCGCGTGGCCTCCGGGCACATGACGCTGGGAGATGCGACGGCATTTATTCAATACTCGCGTCAGTTCAACCAGCCGCTCGGCGAGATCGCCGGCATGGCGCAGATGGTGCAGTCGGGTGTGGCCTCGGCCGAGCGCATCTTCGAGTTCCTCGACGCCGAGGAGGAGGTCACCGACACGTCCGCGGACGCAACCCTGCCCGGGCGCGCCCGCGGCCTGGTCGAGTTCGACAACGTCGACTTCTCCTACTCCCCCGACACCCCGCTGATCCAGGATCTCTCGCTGCGCGTGGAGCCGGGGCGCACAGCCGCGATCGTCGGGCCCACCGGCGCGGGCAAAACCACTCTCGTCAACCTCATCATGCGCTTCTACGAAATCGACGCCGGGGCGATCCGCATCGACGGCGTGGACACGCGCGCGATGACCCGCAGCGAGCTGCGCTCCAACATGGGCATGGTGCTGCAGGACGCGGTGCTGTTCAAGGGCACCATCATGGACAACATCCGCTACGGCCGCCTCGACGCCACCGACGAGGAGGTCATCGCCGCGGCCAAGGCCACCTACGTCGACCGCTTCGTCCACGCCCTGCCCGAGGGTTACGACACCGTCATCGACCAGGACTCCGGGGCGATCTCCGCGGGTGAGCGCCAGCTGATCACCATTGCGCGGGCGTTTCTTTCCCAGCCAACGATTCTGATTCTGGACGAGGCCACGTCGAGCGTCGATACGCGAACTGAAGTGCTGGTCCAGGAGGCGATGAACGCGCTGCGCGCCGAGCGCACCTCGTTCGTGATCGCGCACCGGCTGTCCACGATCCGCGGCGCCGACTTGATCATCGTGATGGAGCAGGGTCGCATCGTCGAGCAAGGCACGCACGCTGAGCTTCTCGACGCCCGCGGCGCGTATTGGAGGCTCAACCAGTCGCAGTTCTCCGCGCAGGACTAAACCGACGCGCTACTTCGCTTAAACTTCACCCTCTTTTTACTGGCAGTTTCCTTGGCGCGGGTTAAGTAGGCCGTATACCGCGCGCAGCTGCGCTTTAAGGGAAAGAGGCGACGATGCAGAAGGAAGAGCAACCCGGTGTGCGCACGCTCGATGAGGCCGAGGGGTACGAGGAGCGCAACCGGTGGAACGAGGAGGCCGAGCCGAAGGACTCGGAGGATTCCGATGACACCGTAGACGGCGACGATTCCGACGACAGCGACAAGAAGGACCCGCTCGGGTTTTTGCCGCTGAGCGGCCAGGCCAAGAAGATCGCCGAGTGGCTCAGCGTCGTCATCGCGATCTGGCTGCTGCTCAACGCCGTGGGCATGATCGGCTCCGGCTTCAACATGGCGGCAGGCGACCGCGCGGAAGAGCTCTTCTCCTTCGCCGAGAACCCGTTTGTGGGCTTGGCCATCGGTATCCTCGCCACCGCTATCCTGCAATCCTCCTCCACCACGACCTCCATCGTGGTGGGCATGCTCGCCGGCGGCCTGCCGCTCGAAGTCGCAGTGCCCATGCTCTTCGGCGCGAACATCGGCACCACGGTGACCTCCACGCTGGTGGCGCTGGGCCTGTCCGGCAACAAGAAGCAGTTCCAGCGCGCGTTCTCCATGGCTACCGTGCACGACTTCTACAACCTGCTGGCGCTGTTGATCTTCTTCCCGCTGGAGCTGTTCACCGGGTTCCTCTCCCGCGTTGCCGGGGCCATGGCGGGAGCCTTCACCGGCCAGGGTGACGGAGTACTCGATAGCATCTTCAGCGCCATCGGCGACTTCGTCGACGCGGTGACGGAACCGCTCGTCGGTGTGGCCGAAGGCCTTGCCGAAAACATCGGCGGTGTCTGGGGCGGCATCGCCCTGACGATCGCCGGCGTCGTACTGATCTTGCTGGTGATCGGCTTCATCGGCCGCATGCTGTCGCGACTGCTCGTCGGCCGCGCGAAGGAAATCCTGCACAATGCGCTGGGCAAGGGCACCCTGAGCGGGATCGTCTCGGGCGCGGTAATCACCACGGCCGTGCAGTCCTCTTCGACCACGACATCGCTTACCGTCCCGCTCGCCGCTTCCGGCAAGTTCGAGATGCGCCGGCTCTTCCCCTTCGTCGTGGGCGCGAACATCGGCACCACGGTGACCGGTTTGATCGCCGCATTCTCCGCCTCCGGGGTGGAAGCGGAAGCCGCCATGACCGGCGCCCTGGTGCACACCATGTTCAACACCTTCGCCGCAATCCTGATCATGTCCATACCGCTGCTCCGCGCACTCCCGCCGCGCGGCGCGGAGTGGCTGGCTGCGCTCGCGACGAAGAACAAGATCTACGTCTTCATCTGGGTCGGCGGGGTCTTCTTCATCGTGCCGCTGCTCGCTGTCTTTGCTACCAATTCTCTGTTCTAAAGGATGGATCACCCCGTGACTACCTCTCTCCCCGACGACGACTTCAACGCCCGCGCAGACGAGCTAATCCTGTCGTCCGCGCCCGATGCCGAGCTCCGAGAACTGCTCGCTGAGCTCGACGAGACCTCCACGCTGCTGCGCGCCGAGCTGGACAAGCGCCGCACAACGGGAGGGTTGACCCCGGAGCAGCACGCCGAGATCGAGCGCATTCCGGAATATCTCGAACTCACCCGCGCACGCTGGTCCAGCGCCGTGACATTGTGGCGCGAGTTCCGCGATGAGTTGCGCAAGGAGGGGCGCCGATGAAACGACTTACGCTCTGCCTTGCCGCAACAGTTGCGCTTGCTGGCTGCGCGGCGGAATCAGAGGAACCGAACACGCCGGCAGCAGATGGTGCGATTCGGGTGACGGGCTCGGCCACCGTGGAGCCGATCACGTCGCTCATCGCCTCACGAACCGGGCATAACGTGGAAATCAGCGCCGACGGCTCGACCGACGGGTTTGAGGCGTTCTGCGCCGGCGAATCCGACATCAACGATTCCTCGGTTCCCATCCCCGGCGAGGGCGAGGACATCGACTACCAGACACAGTGCGCGGACAACGGTGTCGAGTTCATCGAGCTGCCGATCGCACTCGACGCCATCACGTTCGTGAAAAACGACGCCAACGATTGGGCCAGTGACCTAACGATCGAGCAACTGCACGACATCTGGACCTCGGAATCGCCCGTGAGCACGTGGTCCGACCTCAGCCCGCAGTGGCCGGGGTCCGAAATCACCCTTTACGGCCGCCCGCCGGGCTCCGGCACGCTTGGGGTGTTCCAAAAGATCGTGCTTGACGACGACCCGATCCGCGACGACTACGCCGCTACCGACGACATGGACGAACTCACCGAGTGGATCGCCAACGACCCCGACGCGCTCGGCTTTATGGGCGTGGGCAACTACCTTGCCGCCGAGGGCGAGGTCCGCAGCTCGATGGACAATATCGCCGTCGACGGCATCTTGCCCAGCTTCGAGCAGACACGCGATGGTCAATACCCGCTGTCCCGCCCGCTGTTTCTCTACGTCAACGTCGAGTCGCTCGACAAACCCGAGGTGGACAGCTTTGTTACGGAGTACCTCGATCGCGTCGAGGCAGTGCTGCCGCGCGTGTACTTCTACCCCTTGCCGGAGCAGGAGTACGACGCCGCGCGCGAGCGGCTGAAATCACGGACAATGGGCACCGACGACCGCTGGACGTCGTAAAAACCAGCGCGGTGGCGCGTGTCCGCACTGCCACTAGGATAAGAACCGTGACCTATGATCCGGGAATGTTTCGCCTCAGCGACGAGGAGCGCCACGCCGCCCTCGGTGCGCTGAGTTCTGCTCTGGCGGAGGGCAGGCTCACCATGGACGAGTTCGACTCGCGTTGCCAGGCGGTAACCACCGCGGAGTTCCACAGCGACCTCGACCCGCTGTTTCGAGACATCCCGCACAACCCGGCCACGTTTGTGCAGCAGGGTGGCGCAGTCGAGATGTACAGCGCACGGGAGATCACTGCAGCGCGCCGCGACGGACAGAAGATGCGCGCGGGAACGTTTTGGCTGGGCACCTTCGGCACGCTGGCCGCCGCCCCCGCCGTGGCGGTGGCAACCGGAAGCGGGTTCGGGTTCCTCCTGCTCTTGCTCATCCCCACCTTGTTCGTATTGCTCTACGTGATGAAGGTCGGCCCCGATTCCTGGTATACCCCGAGCGTGCGCCAGCTCGAGCGCAGGCGCCGCGAGCTCGTGCGCATCCGCCAGCTCGAGATCGAATCCGCCCGCGCCCACGAGGAGGCCGCGCGGCGCGCCGCACGCAAGCAGCAGATGAGCCAACTCACCGACGAAGCCTTGAACGTGGCCCAGCAGACCGTGAAACGCTTCAAGGGCAAGTAGAAGTAGGATTGCCTCCATGAGCAAGAAGACTGAGCAGGACGAAACGCCCACGACGAAAAGCGGGACGGAGACGTCGGCGGGGGCATCGACAAGCAAGAAGCCCCCGAAGAAGCACCGCCATTTCGACGAAGCGGACAAGCTCAAGAACGTCTTTTACGACATCCGCGGCCCGGTGAGCACCACGGCCGAGGAGATGGAGCGCGACGGGCACACCATTCTCAAGCTCAACACCGGCAACCCGGCGATCTTCGGCTTCGAGGCGCCCGACGTGATCATGCGCGACATGATCGCCGCGCTGCCGACATCGCAGGGCTACACCACCTCGAAGGGCATCATCCCGGCGCGCCGCGCGATTGTCACGCGCTACGAGATGGTGGACGACTTCCCGCCCTTCGACATCGACGACGTCTTCCTCGGCAACGGTGTCTCCGAGCTGATCAGCATGGTCACCCAGGCCCTGCTTAACGACGGCGACGAGATCCTCATCCCCGCCCCCGACTACCCGCTGTGGACCGCCGCGTCCACGCTGGCCGGCGGCAAGGTCGTGCACTACCTGTGCGACGAGGAAGACAACTGGAACCCCTCGCTCGAGGACATCCGCTCCAAGGTCACCGAGCGCACGAAGGCCATCGTGGTGATCAACCCGAACAACCCCACCGGCGCGGTGTACTCGCGGGAGGTGCTCGAGGGCATCGCCGACATCGCCCGCGAGCACGAGCTGATGGTGCTTGCCGACGAAATCTACGACCGCGTCCTCTACGACGGCGCGCAGCACATCTCCATGGCCGAGGTCGCGCCCGACCTGATCACGGTGACTTTCAACGGGTTGTCCAAGACGTACCGCGTGTGCGGCTACCGCGCCGGCTGGATGATCATCACCGGCCCGCGTCGCCGCGCCACCGGGTTCATCGAGGGGCTCAACCTGCTGGCGGGAACCCGCCTGTGCGCGAACGTGCCCGGCCAGCACGCCATCCAGGTTGCCCTCGGCGGGCGACAGTCCATCTACGAGCTCACCGGCGAGGGCGGGCGCCTGCGCGAGCAGCGCGATGTGACGGTACGCAAGTTGCGCGAGATCCCCGGCGTGTCCGTCGTCGAGCCGAAGGGGGCGCTGTACTGCTTCCCCAAGATCGACACCGAGATGTACAACATCCATGATGACGAGCGCTTCATGCTGGACCTGCTCAAGTCGGAGAAGATCCTCATGGTGCAAGGCACCGGGTTCAACTACCCCACCCCCGACCACTTCCGCGTGGTCACGCTGCCGTGGGCCTCGCAGCTGGAAAACGCCATCGAGCGCCTGGGTAACTTCCTGGCCGATTACCACCAGCACTAGTTTGCTTGACGACGAAGCGCTGCCTGCCTGAAGGCGCTGGGTGAGATCCCGACGCTGCGGGCGAACGCTTTGGAGAAGGCGGATTCGGAAGAATACGACACCGAAGAACCAACTACTGCGATCGGCTCGTTGGTCTCAATCAACCGGGTTTTTGCGACCTCCATGCGCCAGTTCGTCACGTACGCTGCCGGCGCTACTCCGACGACCTCGCGGAACTTCTCGATAAACGATGTGCGTGACATGGCGGAAATTTTTACCATATCTGCGATCGCCCACGGTTTTTCTGGCTCATCATGGATTGCGTGTAGGACTCTCCCGATCGCAGGATCAGCTAATCCCGCGATGAGCCCAGGTTCGAAGGAGCTTTCCTCGTAGAACCATTTTCGAATGATCTGCACCACGATGATGTCGGCCAGCCGAACCGCTACGGCCTCCCCACCCAACCTGTCTGCGGAAAGTTCGTCTGCCAAGAGGCCGACTAGCTTCACGACGGACGAAGCGTCGTTCAAATTCATACCTCTTGCGGAGACCACAGGGGGAAGGGCTTGCACGATGTTGTGAACATCTGGAGCGTCAAAACTCACCATCCCGCAGAGCAACCGTGTGAATGATCCGTCGCAACCTACGTTGACGATTGAGTAGTTCTCGCTGAGATACCTCTGGGGCAATTGATCGACCCGGGGAGCTACCGTTCTATCCGGGCTGGCGGAGAGCATGTGCTCCCTTCCGAGCTGCACGAGAGCAACATCCCCTTCCCGGAGTTGGAGCTTCGGTATGCCGTCCGAAATCAACCAGCATGAGCCCTCGGTGACCACATGAAAACTCAGACATTGGGGATCAACTGGCATCCGCAGACCCCAATCACCGCGGGCAGTCGTATCGCAGTAGAACACACCGCTCATACGCAACTGCCTCAGGAAGTGCGCTACCTCCGGTTTCACATTCATAGAACTATGATCGCACCCTCGGAGTTGTCAACTCCACATATCCGGACGATCGGCAAAGAAAAATGGACTGACGGGCCTACTGACGGTCGCTGGCGATTCCTAACGTGAATTGAGCCAGTCTCCGTAACCCTCCCTACTTTGAGAAAAGAGGCCCCGATGTTTGCTATTTCCGGTTCGACGGGACGCGTTGGATCCAACGTTGTCGCCGAACTACTCAAGCACGACCAACCCGTTCGAGCTCTCGCGAGATCGGAAGAATCCTTGAAACAGTGGTCAGCGCAAGGCGTCGAGACTGCAGCGGTTGACCTGCTCGACAGCGCGGCATTGTCCGAGGCGCTGAAGGGTGCGGAGGGATTCTTCGCATTGCTCCCGTTCCACTTCGGTGCAGACGACCTTGACCGCTACGCAGATGCAGTCATCGCATCAGTGCGCTCTGCGGTCGAATCCGCAAACGTTCCTCACGTCGTCATGCTCTCGTCGGGAGGCGCCCAACACGAGCATTCAACGGGCCCAATCACAGGACTGCACCGAATGGAGCAGGCACTCCTGTCCGCTACTCCCCTGCTCACCGCCCTTCGGCCGGGACATTTTCAAGAGAAGTTTCAGGATGTGCTGCCCGCAATTCTCCAGGAGGGCGTGTACCCCGTTTTCGGCGCAGCTGATGAGCCGAAGCCGATGGTCGCGACCAAGGATATCGGTGTTTTCGCCGCACACAACTTGATGAATCCTCCCGTCTCTCAAGAGCCGGTTGACATCATCGGTCCGAGCTACACCGAACGGGACGTGGCCGGTGTGATTGCGGAGCAGCTTCACAAAGACGTGGCGGTCGTCGAAATTCCCGATGAGGCGTGGGAGTCCGAGCTCGAGCGGGCTGGTTTTTCAACCGGCGTCGCTCACAGCCTTGCCCAGATGTACCGGGCGGACAGTGATGGGTTGCTTGCACCTTGCGCGTCGAAATCGATCTCGGCCCCGACGCCGCTTACCGAGACGGTCAGCACCGTCCTGCAGAATCGGGAGGGCGCGTAGATGAATCTTCCCATCATCACCAGTGCAGTGGCGCTTTGCGCAACCGTCACCGGCGGGCTGCTCAGCGGTCTCTATTTTGCCTTTGAGGTCAGTACTCGGAAGAGCTTCGCACGTTTACCCGATGATCAGTACGTCGAGGTCTTCGCAGGCATCAACCAGGCGATCCTCAACCCCCGATTCCTGACAGTATTCGCGCTTGCACCACTGTCCTCAGTATTACTGGCCATCCTCGTACCGACCAGATGGACGATTCTCGCTGCAACAGCGTCGCTCGTCGCACTGGGCATCACCGTCGCGGGAAATGTCCCACTGAACAACTACCTCGACAATGCGTTCACAAGTCAGAATGCGGTGTCCGAGATTCGCGCGAACTTCGAGTCCCGGTGGAACTCGCTCAACGCTGCCCGATGCGTAGCGCAGACGGTCGCTGTTGGAGCGACGCTGCTCTTTGCGCTGAACACGAAGGGATAAAAACCCCTTACAGGCTGCGCCCCAAGGCGTGGATCTCCCAGCCTGCGGCCTGCCACGCGTCGACGGGCAGGACGTTGCGGCCGTCGATAATGCGCTGCTCGGCCACTAGCTCGGCGGCATGCTTCGGATCGAGCTTCTTGAATTCGGTCCATTCGGTAGCGAGGATGACAAGTTCCGCGCCACGGAGAGCGTCGTCAAGCGAGGTGGCGTAATCCAGCGTCGGGAAGACCTTCTTCGCGTTGTCCATCGCCTCCGGGTCGAACACGCGCACCGCCGCGCCCGCCAGGGACAGCTGACCCGCGACAGCGAGGGCCGGCGAATCACGCACGTCGTCGGAGTTCGGCTTGAACGCCGCACCGAGGACGGTGACGCGACGGCCGATCAACGACCTCAGCTCCTCGCGCGCCAGATCGACGACTCGCTGGCGGCGGCGCATGTTAATCGCGTCGACCTCGCGCAAGAATGTGAGGGCCTGGTCGGCGCCGAGTTCGCCCGCGCGGGCCATGAACGCGCGGATGTCCTTGGGCAGGCAGCCGCCGCCGAAACCCAGGCCCGCGCCGAGGAACTTGCGGCCAATGCGGTCGTCGTAGCCGATGGCGTCGGCAAGCTGGGTGACATCCGCCCCGACGATCTCGCAGACCTCGCTGACGGCGTTGATGAAGGAGATCTTGGTGGCCAAGAACGCGTTGGCGGAGACTTTCACCAGCTCCGCGGTTTGCAAATCGGTGACGATGAACGGCGTGCCCTTGTCAAGCGGGGTGGCGTAAACCTCACGGGCGATTTCCTCGGCCCGGGTGTCCTCGGCGCGGCTGCCCAGCACGATGCGGTCCGGCTCGATGGTGTCCTGCACCGCGTATCCCTCGCGGAGGAACTCCGGGTTCCAGGCGATCTCTACCTCTGTACCCTCGGTGGCGAGCGTGTTCGCGCGCTCCTGCAGCGCGGCCGCCGTGCCCACGGGAACGGTGGACTTGCCGTAGATGATGTGGCGGCCACGTAGCTGCGGCACTAGGTCGTCGATCACCGCCTCCACGTAGCGGGTATCGGCGGCGTAGGAACCACGCTGCTGCGGCGTGCCCACGCCAATGAAGTGGACGTCGGCGAACTCGGCGGCGCGGGCGTAATCGGTGGTGAAGTCAAGGCGGCCGGCGGCGATGTTACGTTCAAGGACCTCCGGCAGGCCCGGCTCATAAAACGGGACCTTGCCCGCCTTGAGTTGCTCGATTTTTCTCTCGTCCACGTCCACGCCCAGCACCTCGTGGCCCAACTCCGCCATGCAGGCGGCATGCGTTGCCCCGAGGTAGCCGGTCCCGATCACCGTCATTCGCATGGGCGCTACTCTAGTCGCGGAAGTTCAAGTACGCGCGGGATGGAGTGGGGCCGCGCTGCCCCTGGTACTTAGAACCGAGCGCGCCCGAGCCGTAAGGGGTCTGTGCCGGCGAGGACATGCGGAACAGCGCGAGCTGACCGACCTTCATGCCGGGCCACAGAGTGATCGGCAGGTTGGCCACGTTCGACAGCTCTAGCGTGATGTGTCCGGAAAAGCCGGGGTCGATAAAACCGGCGGTGGAGTGGGTGAGCAGGCCCAGGCGGCCCAGCGAGGACTTCCCCTCGAGCCGGCCCGCGAGGTCGGCTGGCAGCGTGAACGTCTCCAAGGTGGAGGCGAGCACGAACTCGCCGGGGTGCAGGACGAACGCGTCGCCGTCTGCCACCTCGACCAGCGTGGTCAGGTCCGGCATCTCCTGCTTCGGGTCGATGTGCGTGTAGCGCGAGTTGTTGAACACGCGGAAGAACTTGTCCATACGCACGTCAATCGACGACGGCTGCACGAGCTCCGAGTCGTACGGCTCAATGGCCAAGCGGCCCGAATCGATGGCGGCGCGGATGTCATGGTCGGATAAAAGCACGCCTGCAAGTCTAGCTGTCAGCGGTTTTACGTTCGGGGTTTGACCGGTGCTACAGTGTTTTCCACTGTGTTTTACGTTTTACGCTGCCGGCGTAGTTTAGTGGTAGAACATCAGCTTCCCAAGCTGAGAGTGCGAGTTCGATTCTCGTCGCCGGCTCCAATTTTCTGAGTACACGGGCAAAAGTGGTAAACCGGCCCCCTGGCTGTTTAAGCTGGGGCGCCGGTTTTCTTCAGTCGGTGGCGGTTTTTGCCGCGACCCCCTCACCACACCAGCCCCGACTTAAAAGTTTTCTGTACCAGTGGCGGTGAGATTGGTGACCCAACCCCCCGACATGACCACAGGCTGCGGCCGACAGCTTTAGAGCTAGCCAAGCGTTTCCATCCACTCCTTGACCTGCTGCTCAGACTCCTCGTCACTCAAGTCTTCGACGCGCGTCATGATCGTCCACCGAACCCCGAAGGGGTCACGAATACTGCCATAGCGATCGCCGGAGGCGAAGTAGGCCACTGGCTCGCGAAGTGTGGCTCCATGGGCAATGGCCAGTTCAACTACCCGATCCACGTTCGTGCAGTACAAAGCTAGGGAGAATGCCACCGTATCCGACTCTGGTTCAGAAGCAACGGTGTTGTAGTCAGAGGACGCTTCGCCCAGCTCGAGTCGCCCATTGTCGAATTGGATTTCTGCATGGACCACTGCCTCGTTGTTTGTCATGGCGGTGATGATCTTCGCGTCGAAGACTGAAGCGTAGAAATCCAGTGCCGCTTTCGCGTCTGTGACGGTCAAGAAGGGGGTGATAGTGGAGTATCCGTGTGGCACGCCGTTTGTGGTGTGCGCGCCATCGGCTGGCGTGGTGTTATCGGTCATGAAAATCAAAGTAGAGGGCCCAAGCGACGCTCGCTTGTATATTTGTGCCATGAATGATCCGCTATCTCGCGCGGAGCGGGGAGTACTCAGGCCGGACTTGCTGCCGGTTGCTTTCCGACGACTCGCTCCCGCCGAGAGCATTTCCGGGCTCGTTCGCTGGTGGTGGTTCTCTTCGTGGGACCTTCCACATGGGCAATCGGCGACGCAACAAATTTTGGCCTTTCCATCTTCAAACGTGGTGGTTGAGCCCCACATGGTTGGAATATCCGGGCCCACAACGAAGAGCTCCACCCGAACGTTGGAAGGCAGTGGCTGGGCCGTCGCCGCGCTTTTGCAACCCGCGGCAGTTCCCGCAGTGGTCGGAGATCCCGCACGATACCGCGATAGCTACCGTGCATTGGCCGCCCCGGGACTACTCAAGGATGTGGGGGAAAGCGTCGCAAAGCTTGACGTGGAGGCAGCCTTCTGCGCGTTTGAACATTGGCTGACCAGCACAGTTGGGCCCGTAAGTAGCAATGGCTTGTTGGCCAACGCAGTGATGGAGCGAGTTGAGTCTGATCCCCCGATCCGCAACGTCACGGAGTGGGCAGGCGCCGCGCATGTGTCAGTGCGCACGCTGCACCGGCTCACTGCGAAGCATGTAGGGTTAACGCCCCTAGCCATAATCCGGCGCCGGCGGCTTCAAGATGCCGCCCATGAGCTGCGCGCAACCCCGGCGCCGGTGGGAGCCATCGCCGTTCGCATGGGATACGCGGATCAATCGCATTTCACGCGCGAGTTCCGCGCTACGTTCGGGACCACACCATCCGACTACCGGAGGACGGCGCATACCCTCTAGGAAGCAGACGCCACCGTATGCCCTTCCATCACCTGAACCTGGTCACAGGACAGAGTCGGGTACTTCTGCGGCGCGGTGCACGGCGCGATCGGCGTCGGCGAGACCCAGAAAATTGCGTGGCTGCCGTTGGGCCGCTTCTTACCTTGCAACAAACTGAACCGCGGGTGGTACGCGACAGCATCATCGTGGTCCAGCACGAAGTGGTTGTAGACATCGAGTGTTTCCTCTGGGGTGCTAAGCGTGACCCGGTTGCCATCCACTTCGATGATCTCGACCGGTACCCAATCGGCGGCCGGGACTCGGGAAGCGCCTCGGATGCCGGCGATGGAGGGGAGATGGCCCCGGGAAGGCAGGTCGCATTCGCGGGGTGTGACCTGCACACGTTCGCCATTTGGCTGCGGCAGGAGGACAACCTCGCCATCGTCGAACCGCACGGCGTTTCGGGCGGGAGAATAGTCAAACTTTCGCGTGAGTGAGGTGGCGAAGTTCAGCGCGGCCGGTTCAGTAGCAAACGCCCTCGCCACAACTTCGATCTCTGAAGAGAACGTCACCTCTGTTGAGTTGAGGTTTTCCATCCTCACTGGCACCTAATCTTCGGGCAGGTCATCGGGAAAGAACATGGACATGTCGTCGGACATGGAAATCTCCTAGAAATATCGCACTTCCGGCGCGCGGTCGCGTCGCCGGCCGATCTTCCCCCGGGAGCACCGTGCGCGATTGCGCGGTTGCTAGTCGACGGGCCGGGAGACCCGAAAATGCGTCGAACTTCTTGATCGCACCGACCACCCTAACAGACAGCTCGGTCTAGTGCAGCTTAACCCAGGCACCCACGCTCAACCAGCCACTGGTGCGCGTCGCGCTCGGGGCCGTCGTTAAGCAGCGGCGACAATTACCCCAAAAACCTTCGCTACCGTCTTTGCCATACGCCCTCCCTTACGCGCGTCAGAGTCTAGCGCCTTCGCGGAACCCGCATCATTAACGACTACGGTTATCAGCATGGGAAAGCACGCAACAATAATGCCGCCGCGCACACGCTCTACCGCCCGGCTCATCCTCGCCGGGGTCCTCGTCGCAGCCTTCGTCGCGACACTTGTCGCGCTCGCCGTCCTCTGACCGACCGGGCCCGCCCCCACCCCCGGGCCGGGTTTCAAGCAGTCCCAATCCATGGCCGCCGACGCGGTCAACGGCACCGTCATCGACCACCGCCAGGGCCCCTGCTCCTCCCCCGACGTGGGGCGCGTCTTCGAGGGCGAACCTCGCCCCGCCACCCCGCAGCCCGTGCCGCTGGGCACCATCGCCGACGAGCCGGTGTGCGAGCTCTCCATCGTCGAGCTGACATCCGGCCCTGACGTGGGCAAACGCACACTTCTTTCAAGCTCCGGGCTGCCCGGGGAATCCACCCTAGCCACCGGCGACGCGATCACCCTGGCAACCAACACCGACGGCGACACCACCACCTACACGCTTTTGGACATGGAGCGCAGCCAGGCAATCTGGCTGTGGATCGCCGTGGCGGTGATACTCATCGTGGCCATCGGCGCCCTGCGCGGCCTGCTGGGCCTCGTCGGGCTGGTGCTGACCGGGTTGGTCGTGTTCGGCTTCCTCATCCCCGCGCTGCTGCGCGGCACCGACCCCACGGCGGTGGCGATGGCCGCCGGCGCCGCGATCCTCTTCCCCGTGCTGTTTTTGGTTCACGGCGTCAATTGGAAATCAGCGTCAGCGCTCGCCGGAACACTGGCCGCGATGGCGCTGGCGGCGGTACTAGGCAACGTCGCGGTGGACACCTCTCAACTGCGCGGCCTGGGCAACGAGGACAACCTGCTCATCCACCTCTACCTGCCTGAGGTATCCGTCCCCGGGCTGCTCATGGCGGGTTTCATCATTGGAGCGCTCGGCGTGCTTAACGACGTCACCATCGCGCAATCCTCCACCGTCCACGAACTCTTCCTCGCCTCCCCGGAGTCCTCGGCGCGCTCCACCTTCGCCGCGGCATTGCGCGTCGGCCGCGACCACATCGCCTCGATGGTCTACACCCTCGTGCTGGCGTACCTGGGCACCGCGCTGCCGCTGGCCATGCTGCTGAGCGTCTCCGACCGCCCGCTGATGCAGGCGCTGTCCTCCGACGTGGTTGCCACCGAGCTGATCCGCTCGGCGATCGGCGCGATTTCGCTGGTCCTGGCGGTTCCGATCACCACCTTCATCGCCGCGCACACCGTCCGCGCACACAAGCCCCAATTAGCAGCGAAAATTTGAAAACGCTATGGTTGAGTGTCGGCCTGGAACACGAGACATGTAGCGCACCACGCGCGTAAACCTGATGACGCCACCGAAGCCACTGGTCAGTAACTCGTCTTCTCACGTCACAAGAGGTTCCATGTCTGCTTCGGTTCCCCACCGCCACACCGGCGGTTCGCGCTTCATCATGGTGGCGGCCGCGCTCGCCGCGTTCATCGCCACTTTCAACGAAACATTCCTCAACGTCGGGTTCACCCCGATCATGACTGATCTCGGCGTCACCGTGCCCACCGTGCAGTGGCTCGCCACCGCCTGCATGCTCGGCGCCGCCGTGATGACGCCCACCGCCGGGTTCTTTATCACCCGCTTCGGCACCAAACCACTCTTCCTCGCCACCACATCCACACTGGTGATCGGCGGTATCGTCACCGCGCTGGCACCGAACTTCCCCTTCTTGCTCGCCGGGCGCATCATCCAGTCCATCGGCACCGGCTTGTTGGTCCCGATCGGCATGATGATCGCGCTCACGGTCTCCCCGAAGCCGAAGATCGGCAAGTACATGGGAATCATGGGCTCCATGACCACCCTCGGGCCGTCGATAGCTATCTTGGCCTCGGGCTTCATTTTGGAGCTGACCGACAGCAACTGGCGCGCCCTGTGCTGGGCCTTCACCGCGCTATCCGCGCTGGTCTTCGTTGTCGGCGCAGCCACGGTGTACAACATTTCCGAGTCCGAGAAGGCGCGCCTGGATTACCCCTCGCTCGTACTCGTCGCGATCGGCCTGATCGGCCTGCTCTACGGCATTTCCACCATCTTCGGCCCGGCGAAGCTCACCGCGGCCGCCGCATTCTTCGTCGGCGCGGTGGCGCTGGGGCTGTTCGTTAAGCGCCAGGGCACGATTGCCAACCCGCTGATCAACCTCGCCCCGCTGAGGGTCTTCCCGTTTACCGCGGGCGTGGTCATCAACGTCGTCGCGCTGATCATCGTGTTCTCCATGAACATCCTCGTGCCCACGCACCTGCAAAGCGTGCAGGGCACCTCGGGGCTCACCGCCTCGCTCGTGCTTTTCCCCGCGATTTTGTGCGCGGCCGTGTTCGGCCCCATCGCCGGTAACATCTACGACGCGCGCGGCGCGCGCTGGCTGCTGCCCGCCGGCATGACGCTGATGGCCATCTTCGCGCTCGCCACCGCGTACACCATACGTGTCGACGCCCTGTGGATGATCACTCTGGTCTACATCCCCGCGATCGTGGGTTCTGCCCTGACCATCGGCCCAGTGCAGTCCTTCGCGCTGGGCTCGCTGCCCCGCCAGCTCAACCCGGACGGCGTAACGATCTTCTCGACCAGCTTCCAGATCGCCGGCTTCCTCGGTACCGGGCTGTCCACCGGAATCTACGGCGCGGTTCTTGCCCGCGGTGAGGGCACTGACACCGCCAACACCGGGTTCTTTCTCGTCGGCGCGGTTCTGTTCGCCCTGGCCCTTGCCGCAGCCGTGCTCGGCTACACCGGCACGCGCGCCACCGCGGACGCCCCGCGCACGGAAGCAACGCCGGTCGCTCCGGACTCCCTGGTCAGCCGCCTAATGAAGACTGACGTCTACCACCTCGCACCCGACGCCACGATCCGCGAGGCCCTGCACCTGTTCGTGTCCAACCGCATCTCCGGCGCCCCGCTGATCACGAACGGGACGCTGCGAGGCTTCGTCTCCGACGGTGACGTGCTCAACGCCATTAGCGATTCGGTGCCCGCCTTCACCACCCCGTACGCACTGTTGAAGAACGAGGACTCCCCCGAGTTCTCCACGGATGTTTCCACCGTGCTGGACCGGAGGGTTGCGAGCATTGCCACGGAACCGGTCATCACCGTCAACGTCAACGACGATCTCGGCCACATCTCCGCAGCGCTCGCGGACCGGCATCTGAAGAAGGCCCCCGTGGTCGACGACGCAGGCCATGTCGTCGGCGTGATCAACCGCTCCGACATCAACCGCTTCCTGGTGAGCACCTACATCGACGCCTAGCTCATCGCGCCCCCGCGGCACTAGGCTTTAGGTATGAAGCTCACCCACCTCGCGCTCCTCGGAATGTACGCCGCTGGCGTCTACATCGGCGCCACGCGGCGACCCGAGCTACCGTTTAATGACTCGGACTTCTCACCTTCCCACCCGACCCCGGTGCTGTATGTCCACGGGTTCACCAGCGCCACGAACACGTTCACCGTCAACGCCCTGTACCTGCGCGAACACGGTTATTGGACGTGGGGCTTCGACTACGGCACCAACGATCGCGCGAGTCTGGCCGCGATCATCCCCGTGCTGCACGGCTTCGGCGACCTCAACGACCTCGTTCGCGAGCTCGCCGACAACGTGGAAAGGGTCAAAGCCGCGACAGGCTCAGACAAGGTCGACATTGTTGCCCACTCCCAGGGCGGGCTGCTGACCAAGCTCTACATCGCCGGCGGCGGCGCCGAGAACGTCCGCCGCGTCGTGGCCATCGGGGCGAATTTCCACGGCACCGACATCGGCGGGTTGGCCGAGCGCGTCATCCCGTTTATCCAGCGCCGCCCCGGCATCGCCGAGGCCGTCGCCAGCACGAGCGCGCTGCAGCAGCTGGCGGGCTCGCCGTTTTTCGAGGAGATCGGGGACCTGCCCGATTCCGACCCGCGGGTGGTCTACACCTCGATCTACACCCCGGCCGACCGCACGGTCACCCCAAACGAGGCGTCCATCCTCGACAGCGTCGACGGGGCGGACGTGATCAACATCGACCTGGAAAAGGCCTACCCGGGCTTCGCCCCGGTGATCCACTCGCTGCTTCCGCGCGACCCGAACGTCGCCGAGCTGACGCGGTGGGGACTCGAGCGCGAGGCCCACACCCCGCAGTAACACCGGCACTTACGCCGCGCAGCGGAACCCGATATGCGTGGTCGCAGAGTCCCCCGACTGGCCTTGGCGCGCGGGCGGGCGGTAGCGGTGGCAGTACTCGGGCGCACACAGGTGCGAGCCGCCCTTGACCACCCGGCGCGGGTAGGTCTCGCCCGGAGCCGTCGCCACGCGGCGCGCCTCATCCAGGGCTGACGACGGCGCACAGCACGAGCCGGCTCGCTCGACGACACCGCGCGCCGCACCGGACGCGTAGTAGGTCGAGCTCCACTGCCACACGTTGCCAATCAGGTCAGAAAAACCCCACGGGTTACGGCCGAACTGGCCCATCGGCGACGTCGTACCCCATCCCTGGTTGTCGTAGGGGAAGCGACCCTGCCAGGTGTTGGCGCGGACGATCCCGTCCGGCGCGTACTCCTCACCCCAGGCGTAGGTGGTTGCCGCGCGCCCGGCGCGGGCAGCGCACTCGAGTTCCAGCTCGGTCGGCAGCCGGCGCCCCGCCCACCGCGCGTACGCCACGGCATCCGGGTAGGCCACCTGGACCACCGGGTGATCCGGAATGTCCTCGTGGCTCACGCCGGACGGCCCGTACGGCGCGCGCCACGACGCCCCAGGCTCGAAGCGCCACCACTGCCGCCAGTCGCGCAGGTCCACCGGGCCCGTGGTGGGCTGAAACACCAGCGCGCCCGCGACCAGCAGCTCCAGGTCGACGCCGGGGAATTCCTCCGCGGATGGCACCCGCTCGGCCACGGTGACGTAGCCCGTCTCTTGGACGAACCGTGCGAATCGGGCATTGGTGACGGGGTCGGCCTCCAGCGCAAACGCGTCGACGCGGACTGTTCGCTGCGGGGACTCCTCAGGGTAGAAATCGTTAGACCCGGCCGTAAAGGTGGTCGGCGCGACGTCGATTAGCTTTGTCAGCCTGGCCATGTCAGCGACCCTACCAGTGGCGAGGTCAGCCCATGTTTGAGTTCTTCCAATCCTTAGCGAGTACGCTCACCACGCTCTTCGTACTCACCAGCATGTTCAACGTGGGCCTTACCCAGCACCCGGCGCGCATTGCCAAGCACCTGCGCGACTGGCAGTTTCTCACCCGCATGGTTGTGGCTAACTTCCTAGTCGTGCCCGGTGTGATGCTGTTGTTCATCATCATCACCGGCATCGGCGCGCCGTACTCGACGGCGCTGATCCTGTTCGCCTGCGCCGCCGGGGCCCCGCTGCTGATCAAGCTAACGCAGGAAAGCGATAACGACATCGCTGCCGGCGCGACCATACAGATGGTACTCATGGTCTCCACCGTCGGCTTTTTGCCTTTCCTGTTGCCCCGCCTTATCGACGGCATCGAGGTCGACGTGTGGCAGATCGCCCAGCCGCTACTTCTGCAGATGATCCTCCCGCTGGCGCTCGGCATGGTCTGCCACGTTGGCGTCGAAAAGCTCGCGGCGACCGTGCAGCCCTGGGTGGCGAAGATTTCTAACCTGGCGCTCTACGGGCTGCTCATCTTCACCATCATTGGCTACCTGCCCGAGATGGCGGACGTTGACCTGTGGATCGCGATCATCATCGGTGTCGTCGTGCTTCTGATCGCCTTCTACATGGGATACGGTACTGGCCAGGGCAACACGAACCACGCTCAGCTCGGTGCATTGGGCACCGCGCAGCGCAACACTGCCGCAGCAATGATCACGGCGCAGAGTTTCGACGACCCGCTGGTGTTTGTCACCATCGCGCTGCTCAACACGTTGATGATGTTTGTGCTGCTCAAGCTCGCTACTCGCTTGGGCAACGACTCCGCCATTGCGTTCTTAGAACCCCTTGAAGCGGACATGCCCGGCGGCATCACCCGCCCCTATGCCCAAAACTAGCCACGTAAAGGTCGATACTATGGGGTGGCATAACACAATCCAACATTCTCATTCTCTGCATGGACCAGTGAGACATGCGCATGGAACTTCCCGACGACGTCGAGCTTCCCGCACTGCAGTCGCTGATGGACAAAGGCGTCACCCTCGATCAACACTATTGCACGGTTCCGCAGTGCACACCGTCTCGTACCGCGATGTGGACCGGCCAGCACGCGAAAACGCTGGGCACGTGGGACAACACGGACTTCGCCTGGATCAAGCCACTGACACCGGACACCCCCACGCTCGGGCACATGATGCGCGAACAGGGCTATTACACCGCGTTCAAGGGCAAGTGGCACCTCTCGGACACCGGCTTTGGCACCTCGGAGGTGCTCGAGAAGTTCAGCTTCTCCGACTACCAGCTCTGGGGTGACAACTGGGGCCGCCCGCTCGAGGGCCAGGTCAAGGACGGCACGGTTGCGATGGAGACAGTCGATTGGCTGCGATACAAAGCACCGAAGGACCAGCCCTGGCTGCTGATCTCATCCATGGTCAACCCCCACGACATTATGTACTACCTGGCGGATCAGGACGAGCTGGGCCACGAAAATGGCGTGATGCGCCCGAAGCTGCACGGTTTGCCCTCCATGGCGGAGCTCGAGCGCTGGTGGGACCCTGCCCTTCCGGAATCGGTCGACGACGACATGGCGCAGCAACCGCTAGGCCCGCACAACTACAAGGAGTTCGCGCAGCTCAACTACACCGACGTGCCGAAGGGCCGCGCCGATATTTGGAAGCAGCGTCGCAACTACCTGATTAACTGCATGCGACTTGTCGATGCCGAGTTCGGCAAGATCCTCGACGAGCTCACCGCCCAGGGCCTGTGGGACAACACGGTGGTCATCTTCACGTCCGACCACGGCGAGATGAACGGCGCCCACGGCATGACGCAGAAGGGTGGCATCCACTTCGACGAGGCGACCGTGGTGAATATGACAGCCGTGGTCCCCGGCGGGGCGCAGGGCGTCGAGAGCACCGCTGTCGGTTCGCACATCGATCTCGTGCCCACCGCCCTCGCTTTTGCCGGGCTTGACGACGCCACCCGCACTAAACGCTACCCCGCTCTACCGGGCCGCAACCTCTCCGCAGTGCTGACCAACCCAACCTCGACGGTACCGCCGCGCGGCAGCGCCAGCGAGCCCGGTGACGGTGCGCTGTTGATGTGGGAAGGATTGCACCAACTCGACCCGGCGTGGGCTGTGACAGGCGCACTCGGCGAGTTGGTGGACCTGCCGCTGGACACAGAGTTGCGCGAGGAAAAGATGCGCGAAGCGGGTGAGAAGTTCGGCGCGCCCGACTTCACGCGCCGATCCTTCTTCCGCGCGGTCGTCGATGGCGCTACAAACTGGTGCGTTGGTTCTCACCGGAAGAGTACTGCACCCCGTCCACGGTTGAGGAGCTCTACGCCACCTCGGATGTGTCCCTGCACGATCTGGTGGAGGACCCTAATGAGCTGGAAAACCTGGGCAACCCGGAGCACCCTCGCTACGACGAAGAGCTAGTCGCCACGCTGTTGGCCAAGCTCAACGCGCTGATCGAACGTGAGCTTGGCGACGACACGTGCCCGATGGACCTCGACATGTTCGGCACCCGCGACGTGACCTACTAGCGCGGCGCGCTACCCGCAGCGCACGATGGGCTGCGGGTCGTAGACCGTGGTGGAGGTGTTGCGACTGATCTCATTGCCGCTGAGGTCACGCACAATCCGGGTATCGGAGGTGGTAAAGCCCTGCGCCCCGCCCGAGGGAATGCAGTCACCGCTCGTCACCGTCACGGGCTTCGGCGAGGTGTAGGCCCAGCGCCCTCCGTTGATGGACTCCACCTCGACGGTCTTGGTGCCCATCAGGCTCACCGTCACCTCGCCGCCCCCGACGCTCGTGGAAATCTTGACCGGGTGGGGCGAATCGTTGCGGAATTGCAGGTCAATCGCCCCTTCATACACGGTCGCCTCCCTGCCAGCCGGGTAGCGTGAGATGTAGTAGGAGTGCGGGGTGGAGGCGACATCCGTCATGCCGGCAAAGTAAGCCGCGTTGTACAAGGTCGTGGCAAATTGGGAGATTCCGCCACCCACTGCCTTGCCGGGGCGTCCATTTTCGATGATGACCGACTCGACGTAACCCTGCGCGGCACCGCGCGCGCCGGTGTAGCCGTTGAGCGAGAAGGTTTCACCGGGGTTGACAATTGCGCCGTTGACAACGCGGGCCACCGTAGCGATGTTCGTGCCGGATGCGCCCCTGTACCCGCCGGTGGTGAAACTTCCCACCACCTGGTCGAAGGTGGCACGTTGGGCTTCCTCTGTAGTGAAGTCTGCCGGGCGGGCCTTGTATTGCGCGTCCCAGGTGCGCTCGGCGGAACCGATCAACCGCTCGTCGAAACCGTCCATCGCGGCCTCCCAGTCGATAATGGAGCCGTCGACGGACGGTTCCACCCCGCCGCCGGGCAGCACGCGCGCGTTTTTCATCTGCGTCTCGGTCGCAGCGAGCTGCTCGCCCAAGATGCCCTGGGCGCTTTCCACGTTCACCTCGGGGGCGATTTTGCCGTCGACGTTGGGGAACTGGACGACCTCGCCGATGCGCTCTTGGGCAATGACACCGTCGACGCCGTCGCGACCGTGCAGTGTCAACGCTCCGGACAGCGCCGCCTTAACCGGCCCGTCTAAGGCTTCCTTGATCGCCTGGTCGCCGATAGCGGGTTCGATCTCGCGCGGCTCGACCTCCACACCGTCGGGGTTGAGCCAGCCGGTGGTGACACGTTCGAACAGCTCGGTTTTGTCAACCTCCTGGCCCGGCACCGGTTCGGTCACTTTCGCCTCGCCGCCTTCGATGGCGATCGCGCCGTCGGCGGGGTCGAGGTGCAACTCGCCGGCCACTCGCTCAAGCTGCGGGGTGAGAGCGGCCTCGTTCACGGTCGACACAATGTCGACTTCGCGTGTGCGAAACAACCCGGCGAGGCGAGTGAACGGGTTCGCGGACTCTTCGCCCGCGCTTGCTACGGTCGCCTCCCAGTCGATGCCGAGGCCGGATTCGGCGGGCACGAGCTGCGAGCTTTGCGTCGCCGCCTTCACCGTCACCGGGTTACTCGCCGTCTCGCCGAGCTCTGCTTCGAGCTTCGCGGTGGCCTCGTCCTGGCTCATGCCGCCGATCTCGACACCGCCGACGGCGGTGCCACGCGGCACGTTCCCGCGGTTCATTGCGAGGTCGGCGAGGTAGATCGCGAGCAGCACCGCGAGCACACCGAGCAGCACACCGAGGAGAATCTTCCCGGTGCTGACCCCGCGCCCACCACGGGCACCTGTTGCATTTACCGTAGTCACCTCAACAAGATTACCTTAGAGCCCGACATCGATTAACTGCTGCTGCGTGCGCACCGCGGCGGCGTCGATGCGCTCGGGCGCGATTGTCCCGTCCGCGGCGGCCGAGGTAACCAGGTCGATAATTGCCACGAGGTCCTCCCCCGATGACCACAGTGCCTGATCCGCCCCGGCGGCGATCGCGTCGCGCACCGACTCCGGGGTGGGGCGGTAGTCCGTGATGCCGCGCATCCCCGACAGGTCATCGGTGACGATCACCCCGTCGAAGGGCTCGCCGCCCGGGTAATCGCCCTCGCGCAGGATGCGGTAGGCCTCCGGGTTCAAGGAGCTGGGCACGTCGCCGCCGCCAAGGCCCGGCACGATCATGTGGCCCATCATCACCGACGCCGTCGGGCGGGAAGGCAGCACCTCTGCGTAAGGCTGCATGTCCGAGCCCTCCAGCACGTCGAGGGGAGGTGTCGTGGCCAGCGTCAGGTGCGTGTCCCCCGTGGCGCGGCCGTGGCCGGGGAAGTGCTTGAAGGTGGGGGTCACGCCGGCGTCGACAAGCCCTTGCGAGAACAGCCCGCCGACGCGCGCCACGTCGCCCGGCTCCGCGCCGAAGGAGCGGTCGCCGATGATGTTGAGGCCGGTGACGTCGAGGTCAAGCAGCGGGGCGTAGTCGACGTTGACGCCGCGCTCGCGCAGCGAGCGGCCGATGTCGTAGCCGGAGCCCTGGATTACTTCGTCCGGTTGCCCGGCCAGCGCGCGCGGCGGCATCCACTGCCCGAAGACCTGCGTGTGGCGCTGCACTCGCCCGCCCTCGAAATCCACGGCGACGGAGAACGGCCGGTCGTACTCGGCGCGCAGGGCGTTGATGTCGCGGCCCGGCTCGACAAGCAGCGCCGGGTCCGCCCACGAGGGGATGAACAACCCGCCGGCGCCCTGATCGAGGGCGAAACGAGCCTGGTCGTAATTGGCTACACCGACGACCATCAACGAGGCGACCTTCGCGCGCAGGTCGTCCGGGACGCGCTGCGCGGCGCTCGGCGGGGGCGGCGGGGCCGTGCTGGTTACAGTCTGCGTGGAGGTCACCGTCAGCGTCGTCTCCACCACGTGCGGCGCCGGCGCACACGCCAACACCGTGCTGACCAGGGCCGAAGACGTCACCGTGGCCACAGCGATGCGCACTCGGCCCATCCGCGGCCTCCTTTCCTCCCGTGACGCGCACTTACTCTACCTGCCACGGCAAGGCTGCTACGATTGGTCACCATGTCTAGCGCAGTTGCCATTGACGCCACAGGGGCCGCCTCCGCTCCGCGCCGCGCCGCCACCAGTGTGCTTGCCAGCGCCGTGGTGGGTATCGTGCTCGGCGCCATCGGTGTGATCGGCATCGCCGCGTTCTCGGGGCAGTCCACGGTCCCGGCGGGCAACGCGGTCACCGCCGACCAAGCCGTGCTGGGTGGCCCGGAGTACGGCTCCCGCCAGTAGGCGCTCCGCGTGCGCGCCCACCTGCAACACCCGCTCGCCGCCCACCTGCTCGGCTGGTTGGCGCTGGCACTCGTTTCCTTCGCCCAGCCGCCGGGCCAAGTCGCGGCGGACACCAAGTTCAACCTCACCCACAACCCCGGCGCGTTCCTCGCCTCGGCGACGCGCGCGTGGACGGATCACTTCACGCTCGGCCAGATTCAGAACCAGGCCTACGGCTACCTCTTTCCGCAGGGACCGTTCTTCCTGCTGCCACTGCCTGATTGGGTGCTGCAGAGACTGTGGTGGGTGCTTGTGCTGTGCATCGCGTACTCCGGCACGCTCGCCGTGGCGCGGCGCATGGGTGTGCCGGGGGTGATACCCGCGCTGCTCTACGCGCTGAGCCCGCGCATCGTGACGACGCTGACGGCGATTTCCTCCGAGGCGTGGCCGGTGGCGTTGGTGCCGTGGACCATTTTGCCGCTGCTCAACCGGCGCCCGCAGGTCGCGCCGGCTCTCGTGGCGGTGGCCCTGATGGGCGCGGTCAACGCCACGGCCACCATCGCGGCGTGCCTGCCGGCGTTCGTGCTGCTTGTGTGGCGCCGCGAGTTCTCGCGCGCGGCGCTCTACGTCGCGGGCTGCGTCCTTGTCAGCGCCTGGTGGCTCGGGCCGCTGCTGGTGCTGGGGCGCTACTCCCCGCCGTTTACCGAGTTCATCGAGTCGGCGTTTGTCACCTCTTACTGGCTCAACCTGGCCGAGGTGCTGCGCGGCACGACGAGCTGGGCGCCGTTTGTGGATACCGAGCGCACTGCCGGGTTCCTGCTGGTCTCGGAGCCGGTCTTTATCCTGGCGACCATGGCCGTCGCCGCGCTCGGGCTGGCCGGGCTCGCGCGCGCGGACATGCCCTGGCGCGGCTTTCTCGTGGTTGTGTTCTCGCTTGGGGTGGCCATCTTGGCCACCGCGCACTTTCTGCCTTCGCTTTACGACGGCCCCCTGGCCCCGTTTCGCAACCTGCACAAGTTTGATCCGCTGGTGCGCCTGCCGCTAGTGCTGGGCGTGGGCTGGGTTGTTTCGAAGGTGCGCGCCCCCGGTGTGGTGGCGGTGTCTCTGGTGGTTGCCGCCGCCGTGGCCCCGGCGTGGTCGCTGCGGCTGTTGCCGACCGGCACGTGGTCTAAGGTGTCCCCGGACTGGGTTGCCGCGGGGCACTGGCTTGACCAGCACGTCGGCGCAACCCGCACCGTGGTCATCCCGCCGGCGTCGTTCGCGCGGCAGACGTGGGGGTGGACACGCGACGAGCCGATCCAGGCCGTGGCACACGTTCCCTTTGCCGTGCGCGACGCGATCCCCCTGGTGGATCCGGAGGCGATCCGCGGCCTCGACGGCCAGATGGAGGCCCTGGATACCGACGCGCTGCGCTCCATCGGCGTTGGCGCGGTGGTCGTGCGCGGTGATCTCGACTCCGGCGCGCGCGCCGAGTGGCCGGGTGAGCCGGACGCGACGTTCGGCGAGCTGGAGATCCACCTCATCTCCCCCGAGCGCGGCATGATGGCGACCTCGGATGCGCCCGTGCGCGTCGATGGCGGTGGCGAGGTGCTGGCCCTGTTGTGGCAGCGCTACGGCTACTTCCCCGCCCAGCTGGTGGATTCGGAGGCGCAGATTGTCACCGACACCCCGGCCGCCGCGGTGCGCAACTACGGCACCCTCGATTCGGCCGTCTCGGCGCACCTCGCCTCGCCCGAGGAGGGTGCGGACGTGCGCAACCGCCTGCCGGACTACCCCTCCGCCGGCACGCGCGTCGGGGTGGACATGTCGGGCGGCACCGCTTCGGCGTCGAGTTCGGCCGCTGACGCCACCGCTTTCGGCGGGGCGAACCCGTCGCGCTCGCTCACGGCCGCCTTCGACGGCCTGGAGGACACGGCCTGGTGGCCCGCGCCGGGCGATACCGGCTGGATTTCCTCGACCGTTGCCGACGGGAACGTCACGATAACCGCGACCGACTCCACGGTGGTGCGCGTGGTCTCCGACGGTCAGTCTCGGGATCTTTCCCTGGTGGCGGAGCAGCCGCGCACGGTCAGCGTCCCCGGCGACACGGTGCGCATCGAGCTGACGGAACCGGTCGGGATCGCCGAGCTGGACACCGGGGTGCGCCGCATTGTCGACGTCCCCGGCACGGCCGACACCTACTTCTTCCAACGCCTGCTCCCCCACACCGACGTGTTGCAGCGCCGGTTCACCACCGCCGCCGACGCGCGCTGGAAGCTCAGCGCCCCCGCCACCATCAACGGCGAGGCGGTCGAGGGCGAGGTGTTCCTCCCCGCCGGGGCGCACGAGCTAGTCACCGACGCCGAGACCATCACCATCACGCGCGGCGAGGTGCCCACGGCTCGCGCGGAGGCTTTCGGGGGCGTGGTGGGGGCGTCGGCACGCGAGCAGCTCATCCTCACCGCGCGCGGCTTCAACGAGGGGTTGCGCGCGAGCGTCGGCGGAGTCGAGCTGGAGCCGGTGCGTATCGACGCCGGCATGCAGGCGTTTCGCGTGCCAGCGGGCGTGAGCGGAACGTTTGAGATGCGCTTTGCCGGCGACGCTCCGTACCGGTGGAGCCTGCTGCTCGGCGCCGTGGTCTCTCTACTCACCGTGGCGTTGTGCCTGTGGGTGCGGTGGCGCAACATCTCGCGCTTCACTCCGTCTTCCGCGTCGACGCCGATATCCCCGCTGCTCACGGCGCTGGCGGTGGGCCTTGTTCCCGGCGCGGTTGCGGTGGCGCTGGCGTGGGCTGTGCGGCGCTTCACCGCCATCCCGGCGTGGGGCTTAAGCGCCGGCGCCGCCGGTTTCATGGGGCTGTGGCTGGCGCGCGCCCCGTGGCCGGGGGAGAACTACGCGGGTTCTTCCGTGCTGGTGCTCTTCGCCGGGTGCGTGGCCGTGGCGGCGCTGGCGTTTCCCGACGACTAGCGCTGCCCTCCCCTTCCCCCTAAACCCGGACGCCTAAGAGTGCGCCGGTTCCACCGAAACTCGGACCAGGTTAGGGGTGTCCGAGTTTCGGTGGAACCGGGAGGTGACCCAGCGCGCACCCGGCACCTCCACGAGCTCGTAAGAGACGTAGGACACGGCCACGCTAAACGCCACCGTAAGTACCAGCACCGCGGCGAAATGCCCGCCAAAGACGGGCACCCCGAGCAGCGGGAAGGCAAACGACAGCACCCAGACGTGCCACAGGAAGATCGAGTACGACCACCTCCCGAGACGTCGCATCGCGCTCGAAGCCAGTACGCCATCCTCGCGCGGCGAGAGGGCAAACGGCGCAACCACCAGCGCCGCGAACAGGGCGCCCAGGATCACGCGCGCGTTGAACTCCGCCGGCGAGGGGTGCTCCAACCCCGCCGGCCCCACGACACCCGCGAACCACGCAACGGGTAGCGCCACAAGTGCGAATGGCAGGCGGGGGCCGCGGTAGCTCACCCCGATCCGCTCCAGCTCCGCCAGGATGAGACCGACGGCGAACCACAGCACGTACGACGGCGGCCAGATCTGCATGTTCACTGCCGTAACACCCGCAATAGCCCACGGCCACGCCAGTGACAGGGGGATCGTCACGGCGAGGGTGAGCGTGCGGTGGGGCGTCGATAAGCGCAGGTACAGGGGCAAAACCAGGTAGAAGGCCACTTCCACGCAGAGCGACCAGATCTGCGTCAACCCGGCGACGAGGCCGTCGGGAAGGTAGATCTGCACCATGAAGACCTGCGCCAGAACCTGCGGCGGCGAGATGTGCGCCAGCTCCGGCAGCGTCGCCAGAACCACTGCGACGCAGACGAGATAGGCAGGCGCGAGCCGCGCTAGGCGACGACGGTAGTACCCCGAGCGCTGTCCCCCGCGCGTCAGCAGGAACGCCGACAAAGCGTAAAACACCGCGACGAAGTAATCGAAGCGCTCCAGCACCGGGTGGTACGTCGCGGTCTGGAAGGCGACGTGCGTGACGACGATGCCGAGGGCGGCGACAGCGCGCAAGCCCTCGAGCTCGGGAAGTAGAGTGTTAGCGATATGAACAGTGTAGGAGTCAGGCGGACGTTAGCGAAGTGCCTCGTGGTGCTCGTCGCCGGCTTCGTCCTGAACTTGATCTCGCCGGTGGTGATCGCGCAGCAGCGCACGATCCACCCCGGGGAGACCTCCGTGGTCACTTTCGATGGACCGGCGGAGCTGACGAAAAGGTTCTCGACGTCCGAGGGCCCCGAGTCCGGCCAGGTTGTCATCAACGCCATGACCGTGCTCGGCGGGAACGAGTTGGCTGACTCCTACACCGTCCACGCCAGCACCGCCCTGCCCGTCGATGGCCGGGCGGGGCTGACCTACGTGTTTCCCTACCGCCCAGAGCGGATCTCCTACCCCTATTCCGACCCGTTCGCGCCCGGGACGTTCGACACCCCGGCGCGGCTCGACTACCTCGGCCCGGGCAGCGTCGGCGGACTGGACACGTACAAGTACCGCGCCAACATCACCGCGCCGGGCTACGAGGCGCAGCGGATCATCGACCTGCAGGTCAGGACGGGTGAGGTCCTGGACGAGACGTGGACGGTACGCGAGGGCCCCGTTGCGGGGCTGTACCGCATGTCGGAGCAATCCCGCGATGTGGCGTGGCAGCGGGCCGCGGCGGAGGTGCATGTGCTGCGGGGACTGCAGGTACTTGCGTGGGTGACGCGCTTTATTGCGGTAGTCGCGCTCGCGTGGGCGGCGGTGGCCGTTGCGCGCCGGTAGCTGGCTGGGCGCGTGGGCCGCTGTCCTCGTTGTACCCGCACGGTGCCGCCGTTCCAAAAAGTCGAACGTTCACTTTTGTTAAACGTTCGTCAATAGCAAACGACTGCTACCATGAGCACCATGGACCACGTGAACTGGGAGAAGTGGAATGACAACTTCGCCAGCGCTTCCGTGCCACTCCGGATAATCCTCTCCGAGGGCAAGCCGCTGCTGGAAATCAGCGGAGAAGGCGCAACTTTCCACATCCGGTATGAAGAAAACCCCGACCAGCAACCCTCTTCCCAAACCAGGGTAGCCTCCCACGAAATTCTCCTCGCACCTGCAATTACGCCCCGGGTTGCGGAGCGATTTCGCGAACTCGACCAGGCTTTCGCCGATGGCCGCGGAAATTGCTACATCAACCGGCCAAACCTCTATATCGATGTCAGGGGAAGAACGACCGCCGGCAACAGCCAGGTGAGCTCATCGCGGCGGCGCCGGGGAACGGCCTCCCTCTTCACGCCCCAACGAGCGCAAGTCAGCGCGGCCCTGATTACCACACCAGAACTGCTTCGAGCCCCCATCCGGGAGCTCGCCTCGGCAGCGTGCACGTCCGTCGCAACAGCCCATAAGACTCTTTCCCTATTGGTGGATTCGGGCTACCTCGAAGGCGAACCAGCTTTCTACCGTTTCGCCAACGTGAGGGGCCTCATTGACGCCTGGGTACACTCCTACGCCGGCGGCCTCGGTGCACGCCGGGAGTTGTTTCGAGGGTCGGGAGATACCGAGCTGTTCAAACAAGGTCCGCCGCTTGGGTGGATAAGTGGAGAACCAGCCGTCTCAACTGAAATCCTGGGAGGGCAGAGCGCGCACTTCTACGTCGAGAACCCCGCTGAAATGGCCCGCATTGTTAAAAGCGCCCGGCTGCGCGCTGATCCACAAGGAAATGTGGTGATCAGGAGTTCTTTCTGGAGCCCACGGACTCGTAACACCTCCGCGTTGACGCAGTCCACTTGGTCGTGGCCTGTCGCCCCTGCGATCGTGGTACTGGCAGATCTTCGGTCAGTCGGCGACCCGCGGGTATCGGAAATCGCTGGAGAGCTGGAGACGAGGATCGCCGGGGACCTCGGAGGGTCAGATGACATCTGACGCTGATGATGTCCGCCGGGTGCTGAAGGGAATCTCCGGTGTGGTCGATGTGGACAATTTCATGCTGATCGGGGCGAAATGCCGCGATATCCTCCACGCGGATTTTTCCTGCGAGACCCCGCTGCGGATGACGCGCGATGTCGATCTGGCCATGGCGGCGCAAGGCTTAGAATCCTTCGCCAGGTTGAAGGAGCATTTCTCCACCAAGGACCGACCCTGGCAGGAGATTTGCGTCGACGGCATGCGTTCAGATGTCGTTCCCTTCGGTGCTGTGGAGAATCCTCCTGGTGAAGTTTCACCAGTCGATGGCATACGCTTCAACGTCAGCTGCTTCAAGGAGGTTTTTGATTCCGCTGAGCACAGGGACTTCGGTGATGGACTGTGTATCCGGGTACCGTCCTATCCCGGTTTCGCGGCGCTTAAACTCCACGCCTGGTTCGACCGTGCGCCCGGAGGTGTTTACAAGGACGCATCCGATCTCGCACTGGTGCTAACTTGGTACGAATCCAGGCAAGACCTGTGGGATCTGTTTCCCGATGATGACGAAAACTTCGGGGTTGTCGCCGTTATGACGGCATGGGTATTGGGCAGTGAGATCGCGAAGACTTTGGGGCAAGAGAGAACCGCGGAGCTTCTGCAGCGTTTTGCACAGCACCAGGGGCCGCACCTCGCGGACAAGCTCTTCGAAGGCCGCGGCCCAAGCGCCCCGCTGCAGAGCCGAATTGAGAAGGTCGATGCACTACAAGATGGGTTAAGGCAGGGGTTGGACTGTGAGTGAGCTATACACTCGGTGTGCGGACAGTTCTAAGAACTCTCACCCGCAACGTAGCGCGGTCGCGCTCGCGTGGGCGGCGGTGGCCGTTGCGCGCCGGTAGCTGGCTGGGCGCGTGGGCCGCTGTCCTCGTTGTAGCGGTGACCTGGCCTTTCATGGTGCCCGGCGAGGCGTTCGCGCTGCGCGACATGGTGGTGCTGCCCGAGATGGCGCTCACCCACGCGTCCTTGGGGTTCGGGGACCTACCGGCGCGCAACGTGCCCCAAGACGCGGTGCTGTCGCAGTTGGTCTTTCCCGTCCTTGCGGTGCGCCTGATCGTTGTCGGGGCGGCGTGCGCGGCGGCATGGGCGGGATACCGGCTCGGCACGTCGCCCTTCGCCCGCGCCGCCGCGATGACGGTGGCGGTGTGGAACCCCTTTGTCATCGAGAGGCTTCTACAGGGCCAGTGGTCGCTGGCGGTGGCGGCCTGGCTCATGCCGTTCATCGCGGTCACTGGATCAGTGACAGCAATGTGGGTGGCCTCGCTGACACCGACCGGGGCGCTGGCGGCTGCGAGCCTGTCCACGCGGCCGCGCCACCTCGTCGCCACCGCGTTGTTCTGCGCCCCATGGGTCGTCGCCGGGTGGGCGGCCGCGGGCGCGGGCACGGCGAGCGCGGCGTCGGCAATGGCGTTCGCGCCGCGTGCCGAACAGTGGGTGGGCACCCTGGGCGCGCTGGTTGGCCTCGGCGGCATCTGGAATGCCGCGGCGGTGCCACCCTCGCGTTCGATCGGTTTTGCTTTGTTCGGCGTGCTGCTCGCCGTGGTGCTGGCCTGCGGGTGGCGCGCTGTGCCACGGCGCCTGCTCATCCTCGCCGCGGTCGGGTTCACCGTGGCGGTGGCGTCCTGGCTCGGTGGGATCGCCGCCGTGGTCGAGTGGCTTCCCGGTGCGGGCCTGCTTCGCGACGGCCAGAAGTGGGTGATCCTGGCCGTTCCCGCCTACGTTTCTGCCGCCGGCGGCCTCACCCCGCGGCTCGCTGCGGCCGCGTGCGCGTTCGCGATGCTGCAGGTTCCCGACGCCCCCGCGGCCCTGTCGCCGCTGACTCCCTCCGTGGTCGACGTGCCGCGTATCGACGCCCGGGGCCGCGACATCCTCTTCGTCGACCGGCCGACCCTGCTCACGCGCTCCGACGGAATCCCCGTGGTCGACCCGGCAACCAAGGTGGTCAACGTTGTGGAGTCCGGTGAGTTGCGTATCGGCGGCCACGTGGTCGACGAGGCGTCGACACGCTGGGCGCTCGCCCAATCCAACCCGGACGACACCGCGCTACTCGCCTCCCTCGGCATCGGTCTCGTGGTTCATCCCGACGGCACCGTGGTGGACACCGGTGCGCCGGCGCGCGAGCCGTCGGTGCTGGGGCGAATCCTGTTGTTGGGTTGGTTCGCGGTGCCGCTTGTCGCCTGGTGCGGGTGGGTCCGACGGGCCGGGGTCGAATGTTCGCCGCGAGTGGCGGAGCACCGACCTGTTGTTAACTCAACGTTAACTCTCCCAGCAACACGGAAATAGCTCCCGCCAAGCTGATGTGATATAAATCACAGTTTGACTTTCTCCCAGATTAGAACCTTGTTTACCTGCATCTTTACGCAATTTAGTAGGCTTTCACCCATTACTTGATCGCGCCAATTGAACGGCGCCTTGACCCCGCAGCACCCTACCTCTAAAGTTAACAGCAGTTGAACAACAGGTTACTAAAACCAGTTTCACGAGATTCACTTCCAGACCGGCAGAAAGGACAAGGATCAATGACCGAAGCTCTCATCGACAAGGCCGCATCCGCGCCTCGCACTGCCCGAGCCGTTCACACAGCCCTGGCGAAATGGCCCGAGGATCCGGCCCCGGAACCCGACACACCATTTCTCGAATCCACCACCCCGCTCATTACTGCCATCGCAATGGCAAACATGCGCAGCTAAACATCCATTCACCAAACTTTCGAAACAAGGAGAAAGACCATGACCAACAAGACCACCAAGACCAACGACATCGACTTCAGCATCATCCGCGAGCGCGCACTGCGCAACATCCGCGAGGACCTCATCACTGAATGGTCCAGTGTGTACCCGAGCGAGCTCATCGAAGAGTCCTTCGACGCCGTCAAGGCCCAGCACAAGGACCGGGCAAACATCGAGGACTTCATCCCCGTCCTCGTCGAGGCGGAAATGAAGGAACGTCTCCGCTCCCGGGACCTCGACGTCCCCGCATAACCGCGTAACCTACTGTTCAACGCATTCCAACGCCCGCCCCACCCGCGCAACCGCGCCACCGGGGGCGGGCGTTGGCCTGTGCACACCCCGGGCGCGCCTACCGGGATCCTTCGCTCCCCGCAATGAGCTCAGAGAACCTGCGGCCCGTCTCCTCCCAGGAGAAGCGGCCCGCCCACTGTCTCGCGTTTTCTCCGAGGCGGGCACGCAGGACGGCGTCGTCAAGCAGGCGCTCAATAGCACTGCGGAACTCGTCCTCGGACTCCACCAACAGGCCGGTTGTACCGTGGACAATTGAATCGCCTAAACCCCCGGCCTCGACGTAACCGACGGTGGGCACGCCATGCTGCGCTGCCTCGATGACCGCGATCCCCCAGCCCTCCTTGACGCTCGGCATCAAGTGCAGTGCCGCGCGTGCGAGCACGGCGTGCTTGTACTCGTCGCTGACGTGTCCGTGGAAGATCACGCGCCCCTCGAGCCCCGCAGCGTAGGTGCGCAGCTCGTCCTCCCACCAGCCGGAACCAAGCACGTCGAGCACCACGCCGTCGAGCTCGCGCACGACGTCGATCGCCTGCTCAATGCGCTTGTGCGGCACTAGCCGCGACAGGGTGACCAGGTGCGTTAGCCCGTCATCAGGCAGGTAGGGCACGACCTGCGGCACCGGATCGACCCCGTTGTGCACCACCGCGATGTCGGCGTCGCGCACGCCCAGGGCGATGAGGTCCTCGCGCGAGGCGTCGGACACGGTGACGTACTGCGCGCCGCGGTAAACGCGCGGGGCGACGCGGCGCTCCAGAAACGACCCGAGCCGCCCAATAAAAGGCCCCGCGACTGGCCATTGCCGCAGGTGACTGTGGTGGGTGAGCAGCACCGTCTCCGCCCGCGAGTACAACCGCGCGAAAAACGGGATGCCGTTTTGAGTATCCACAATCACGTCCGGGCGGTGCCGCCACGCCGCCAGCGGCGCGAGCAGGTAAACGCCGTACTTGCCGCCGGAGCGCTCGATGCGCACCCCGTTTTTGACGCTGCGGCGCGGCGCGTCAGTGTACGCGGCCGTGCGCAGCACCACGTCGTGGCCCTGGCGCGCGAGATACTCACCGACGCGCTCGATGTAGGCTTCCGATCCACCCCCCTGAGGGTGGGACATGTCGCGCCAACACAGCAGCAGTATCTTCATACGTGTGTACCGTACCCGCCGCCTCGCCACCTGGAACCGCTCAGTGCGCCTTCTCCGCTCCTTTGTGTACGAGCAGTTCCGGCCAGCCATTTTCTACGGCGGCCTCGCCCGCGACACCGCGCTGCTTATCGACGCCCTCTCCAACGACCTGACCCACTCACCGCTGAAGGCCAAGAACGTCCTCGACGTCGGGGGCGGCCCGGGCTACTTCGCCGCGGAGTTCGCCCGCGTCGGCGCGCACTACGTCGGCCTTGAGCCGGACGTGTCCGAGATGTCGGCGGCGGGCCTCAGCGGCTACGGCGCGGTGCGCGGCGACGGCGCCGCACTGCCCTTTGCCGACGCATCTTTCGACGTGGTGTATTCCTCCAACGTCGCCGAACACATCCCGAACTGGCGCGACATGGCCGATGAGATGATCCGGGTGTGCGCCCCGGGCGGGCTGGTCGTGCTCAGCTACACCGTGTGGCTCGGCCCGTTCGGCGGCCACGAGACCGGCCTGTGGCCGCATTATGTGGGCGGCGAGTACGCGAGGCGTCGTTACGCGCGCAAACATGGCCGCCAGCCGAAGAACGTCTGGGGCATGTCGCTTTTCGACGTCTCCGCAACCGACGGCCTGAGGTGGGCGCGCGAGCAAAACCTTGAGTTCGTGGCGTTCCCACGCTATCACCCGTCGTGGGCGTGGTGGGTGGCGCAGGTGCCGCTGCTGCGCGAGTTCGCGACCTCCAACCTGGTGGTGGCGCTGCGCGTGCCACCCGAAGTCGACCGGTGAACTACTTCGCGGCCTTGACGCGGTCGGAGAGCTTGTCCAGCTGGTCGAAGATTTCGCTCGGGACCCGCTCGCCGAGGCGCTCAAAGTAGCGGCGCGAATCCTCGATGTCGCCGGACCACAGCTTCGGGTCGGCGTGGAGGGCCTCCTCCACATCGGCGAGCGGGGTGTCCAGGCCGGTCAGGTCGAGGTCCTCGGCGCGGGCGGTATGGCCCACGACGGTTTCGTCGGCGCCGACCTTGCCCTCGATGCGGTCGATGATCCACTTCAGCACGCGGGAGTTCTCGCCGAAGCCCGGCCACAGGAAGCGACCGTCGTCGCCGCGGCGGAACCAGTTGACCAGGAAGATCTCCGGCATGCGCTCTCCGCCGCGGTTGCCCATGTCGATCCAGTGCTGGAAGTAGTCGCCCACGGCGTAACCCATGAACGGCAGCATGGCCATCGGGTCGTGGCGCAGGCTACCGACCTTCGCCTCGGAGGAGGCGGCGGTCTGCCCGGAGGAGAGCATCGCACCGATCATGGTGCCGTGCTCCCAGTCGAGCGCCTGGGTCACCAGCGGCACGGTGTCGGGGCGGCGGCCACCGAAGAGAATGGCATCGATCTTCACACCGTTCGGGTCGTTGAACTCCGGCGCGGCGGTCGGGCACTGCTCGATCGGCACGCAGTAGCGCGAGTTCGGGTGGGCGGCGTCCTGGCCGGAATCCGGGGTCCAGTCGGCACCGCGCCAGTCGATCAGGTGCGCGGGCTCTTCACCGTCCATGCCCTCCCACCAAATATCGCCGTCGTCGGTGAGCGCGACGTTGGTGAACAGGGTGTTGCCCGGCTCCATGGTGCGCATCGCGATCGGGTTGGAGGCGTAGTTTGTGCCCGGCGCGACGCCGAAGAATCCGTTCTCCGGGTTCACCGCGTACAGGCCGTCCTCCTTGAGGTGCATCCAGGCGATATCGTCGCCGACGACCTCGGCGCTCCAACCCTCGAGCGTCGGGGTGATCATCGCGAGGTTGGTCTTGCCGCAAGCCGAGGGGAATGCGCCGGTGATGTGGTAGCTCTTGCCCTCCGGCGAGGTCAGCTTGAGGATGAGCATGTGCTCCGCCATCCAGCCTTCCTCCTTGGCCATAACGGAAGCGATGCGCAGCGCGTAGCACTTCTTCGCCAGAATTGCGTTACCGCCGTAGCCGGAGCCGAAGGACCAGATCTCCTTGGTCTCCGGGAACTGGGAAATGTATTTCGTGGAGTTGCAGGGCCACGCCACGTCCCGCTCACCCTCGGCCAGCGGGGCGCCGACGGAGTGGAGGCAGTGCACGAAGTTGTCGCCCTCGATCTTGTCCAGCGCTTCCTGGCCCATGCGGGTCATGATGCGCATGGACATGACAACGTACTCCGAGTCCGTGAGCTGCACGCCCAGCTTCGGGTCGGGGTCGGTGATGGGGCCCATGCAGAACGGCACGACGTACATGGTGCGCCCCTTCATGGAGCCGCGGAAGTGCTCGCGCATCTCGTCTTTGAGGGCCTCGGGCTTCATCCAATTGTTGGTGGGGCCGGCGTCCGCCTCAGCCTCGGTGGCGATAAAGGTGCGCGACTCGACTCGTGCGACGTCGGACGGGTTGGAGCGCGCCAGGTAGGAGTTCGGGCGCTTTTCCTCGTTGAGCTTGATCAAGGTGCCCTTCTCAACCAGGTCGGCAGCAAAGGCGTCCCACTCCTCTTGGGAACCGTCTACGAAGACCACGCGCTCCGGCTGGAATAGATCCACAGCCTCGTTAACCCAAGCGATGAGGTGTTCGTTGTCGGTGGGCGCTTCCTGCGCCATCCCCTTGATTGCGGTGGTCATGTACTCTCCTGTGCCTTCGTTGTCGTCGGGTTGTCGTGGAGTTTGATCAGCGTGATGCACTTGCACTCGCTCTCCCCGGAAACGTTTCCGCGAAGAACTTTCGTGTAGGCTACTAGCCTATCGAAAACCAGCGTCTACGGGCACTAACGCTACAATTCGCGCCGACATTCCACCGCCGCCCAGTGACCCATAACACGCAAAACCCGCGCCGACATGCCCGTTTGCCACCCCCGTTTTAGGGCGCCCAAAACCCCCGCCCACCCCGCAAAACGGCGCACATCCTGCACAAACGCCACGCGCTACCCAGTCAAACATTTCGACACTCGTCGGTTGACCGATTCCCTACCCCGTTCGGGGGTGGAGAGGTGGCGGGGGGACGGGCGTCGATAAGCAGTGGCGAGAAACTTGCATTTGCGCATGTCATGTGCACAATTGACGTGATGAATAATTCTGATTTTTCCCAAACCGAACGCTCAGGCACGGGTGAACTTCCAGCCGGGCGCCCGCCCCAAACCGAGTTCACCACCGGGCTCGATTACCCGCGCCTCGGTTCCGTCACCTTCCGCCGCGGCACGCTCACCGACAACCAGGAAGCCCTCTTCGACGAGCACTGGCCTCGGCTGGGCCGCCTGCTTGACGACGCCCCCCTCAACGTCGACGAATGGTTCGGCCGCGCCGGGCACCCGACGATCGTGGAAATCGGCTCCGGCACCGGCACCTCCACCGCCGCGATGGCGCCGCTTGAGGCGGACACCAACATCGTCGCCGTCGAGCTGTACAAGCCGGGGCTGGCGAAGCTGCTCGGCGCGGTCGTGCGCAATGACATCGACAACGTGCGCATGATCCGCGGCGACGGCGTTGAGGTCCTGGCCCGCATGTTCGAGCCGGAATCGCTCGACGGCGTGCGCATCTTCTTCCCCGACCCGTGGCCGAAGGCGCGCCACCACAAGCGCCGCATCATCCAATCGGGCACACTGAACTTAATCGCGACCCGGCTGAAACCTTCCGGGGTGTTGCACGTGGCCACCGACCACGCCGATTACGCTGAATGGATCGACGAGCTGGTGGACGTCGAGCCAATGCTGGAGTTTAAGGGGTGGCCCTGGCCCGAAGCGCCGCTTCTGACCGACCGCCAAGTGATTACCAAGTTCGAGGGCAAGGGCCTGGACAAGGACCATGTCATCCGCGAGTACCTCTGGGTAAAGAAATAGAACCGGGAAGCAGGACGAGAATGCACGACCTCCACGAGATGACCCACCCGTACACCCCGGGCGCGCAGGCCGGCCCCGACAGCTTCCTGCTGGTCTGGGATGCGCCGAACCTTGACATGGGCCTCGGCGCCATCCTCGGCGGGCGCCCCACCGCCGCCTACCGCCCCCGCTTCGACGCGATCGGCCGCTGGCTCATCTCGCGTGCGGAAGACGCCACAGCCGAAACCGGCGAGCGCGTCGAGCCCGAGGCGACCGTGTTCACCAACATCGCAGCCCAGGGCGCCGACGTCGTGCGGCCCTGGGTCGAGGCGCTGCGCAACGTCGGCTTCGCCGTGTTTGCCAAGCCGAAGAACGGCGACGACTCTGACGTGGACCAAGACATGCTGGCCCACATTGAGCGCCGCCGCGACGAAGGTGTGCTGCGCGGGCTCGTCGTCGCCTCGGCGGATGGCCAGAACTTCATGTCCACCATCGAGGACCTGCTCAGCGAGGGCGTCCCGGTGACCGTCCTCGGCTTCCACGAGCACGCCTCGTGGGCGGTGATCAACGAGGAGATCGACTTCGTCGACCTCGAGGACATCCCGGGAGTCTTCCGCGAGCCGCTGCCGCGCGTCAACCTGGACCAGCTCCCGGAAGAGGGCGCCTGGCTGCAGCCCTTCCGCCCGCTCACGGCGCTGCTGCACAGCTCGCGCGGCGAGCGTACAGAGCGCAGCAACGCGCACTCGGCCCAGGCGTAAGGAGAAGCACGCGTGTTTTACAACTGGGGCGCTTTCGCGTACCGCCACCGCAAGATCATCCCCGTGGTGATCATCGCGATCATCATCGCGATGCAGGTGCTCTTCGGCTCAAAGCTCGCCGACCGCCTCTCGCAGGAGGGCTGGGAGGACCCGGGCGCCGACTCCACCGCCGCCGCTGTGATCGAGCAGGACACCTTCGGCCGCGACAACTCCGGTGACGTCATCCTCCTGGTGACCTCGCCTAACGGGGTCGCCGAAGGTGAGGTGTTCGACGCCGCGAACCGCCAGATCGAGGCGCTGCGGGACCAGTTCCCGGAGGAAATCGAAAGCATAAGCAGCTACTTCGCCACCCCCAACCCGCAGCAGATCACCGAGGACGGCACCAAGGCGTTCGCAGCGATCGGGCTTGCCGGCGACGGGGAGCAAACCCTGCGCGACTTCCGGACCATTCAACCGGCACTTGAAGCCATTGAGCTTCCCGGCGGCGCGGAGATCGAGATCGCCGGCGCCACCGCGGTCGCCGACGCCCTGGACAAGGGCATGGCCGACGACATCGCCCGCGCCGAGAAGATCGGCCTGATCTTCGTCGCGCTGATCCTCCTGTGGGTCTTCGGCAGCGTCGTCGCCGCGGCGATGCCGCTGATCGTGGGCGTGCTCTCCATCGCCGGGTCGCTGTCGCTTCTGGCTATCCTGGCGCAGTTCCAGCAGGTCAACGTGTTCTCCCAGTCGGTGATCACGCTGCTGGGCCTCGGCCTGGCGATCGACTACGGACTGTTTATGGTCTCGCGCTTCCGCGAGGAGCTGGACAAGGGCCTCGACGTCGACGAGGCGGTCGCGGTCACCACAGCCACCGCCGGCAAAACGGTGTTCTTCTCGGCGCTCATGGTCGGCGTTGCGCTTTCGGGCCTGCTTATGTTCCCGCAGGCGTTTTTGAAGTCGGTCGCCTACGGCGCGATCGCCGCGGTGGTGCTCGCCGCGGTCATCTCCGTCACCGTGCTGCCCTCCCTGTTCGGTCTCCTCGGCCGGCGCATCGACCTGTGGTCGGTGCGCAAAACCGCGCGCGTGGGCCGGCGCATCGAAGACACCGTCTGGTACCGCATCCCGCGGTGGTCAATGCGCCACGCTAAGGGCGTTGTCGTGAGCACCACGGCGCTGCTGATCCTGCTCACCGTGCCGGTGGTCGGCATCACCTTCGGCGGCATCAACGAAACCTACCTGCCTCCGAGCCAGGAAACCCGCCAGGCCCAGGACGATTTCAACACCTCCTTCCCCGCCTTCCGCACCGACCCCGTCAAGATCGTGGTCACCGGTGCGGATAACCAGCAACTTGTCGACGTCGTCATGCAGGCGCGCCAGATCACCGGCCTGGCAAAACCGCTTGCTCCCTCGCACCCGACGCAGGACGGGACGACGATCCTGTCGGCGCCGCTTGAGGACCGCAACGGTGGGGCGGACGTCGTCAAGCAAATGCGCGCGATTGAAGCCCCGGAGGGCGTTGAGCTGTACGTCTCGGGCACACCCGCGATGGAGGTCGAGTCCATCGAGGCGCTGCTCGCGCGCCTGCCGTGGATGGCGCTTTATATGGTCGCCGCGACGTTTATCCTCATGGCGCTGCTGTTCGGCTCGATGATCCTGCCGGCGAAGGCCGTGATCATGAACCTGCTCGGCATCGGCGCGACCCTGGGCTTCCTCACCCTCGTCTTCGTCGACGGCGTCGGCGCGGGGCTGCTCGACTTCACCCCGGGGCCGTTGATGAGCCCGGTGCTGGTGCTCATCATTGCCATCCTCTACGGCCTGTCCACCGACTACGAGGTCTTCCTGCTCTCGCGCATGGTCGAGGCCCGCCACAACAACGCCTCGACCGACGGCGCGATCGCCTACGGCACAGCGCGCACCGGCGGGATCATCACCGCCGCGGCTGCCATCATGATCGTCGTCGCCGCCGCATTTGCCATGAGCGAGATCGTGATGATGAAGTACATCGCCTTCGGCATGATCTTCTCCCTCGCGCTCGACGCCACCGTGATCCGCCTGCTCCTCGTGCCCGCCGTGATGCACCTGCTGCGCGAGGACAACTGGTGGGCCCCGCGCTGGGTCAAGCGCGTCTACGCACGGATCGGCGAACACTCCGAGCACGTCCCCGCCGGCGCGAACGCCCTTTCCCCGGCCCTCGCGCCCCTCGCGCTGGAGGCCGCGCACACCGAGCTGCACAATGGTGACATCGCAGTCGCCGACACCGTGGTGGACAACCAACCCGCGCGCGGCGGCAGGTCCGTTGCAGACGACCGCGAGCTCATCCCCTTCCAGGAGCTGATGAGGCGGCTTAACGACGAACACGGCGACGGTCGCTAACCCGTGCGCTCGCAAGTGTGGCGGTGGGTCAGGTGGCTGGCCCCGCTCGCGGTGCTCGTGCTCCTCGCGTTGGTGTTCCGCGACGAGCTTTCGTTTATCGGCGAGGCGGCCCGCGCGCTTGCCGACGCCCCTGCCGCCCCCGTCGCCGTCGCCATCGCGTGCGCGCTGCTGTCGATCGTGTGCATGGCCGCCGTCATGCAGTTGCTGATCAACGTGGAGCGGCCCGTCGCACACCTCCCCCAGGCCAGCGCCATCACTTTAGCCTCAAACGCCTGGTCCACCTCCATCCCGGGAGGCCCCGCCGTCTCGGCGTGGCTGACGTTTCGGGTGCAGCGCTCCTGGGGCGCGAGCGCGGGTGTGTGCGGCTGGTTCTTCGTCGTCTCTGGGGCCCTGTCCACGGTCTGGCTCGTCCTCATCGGCATCGCCGCGGTGATTTTTCTCGGGGCCTCTCTCTCGCTGGCGGCGCTAGGAGTCTCACTCGCCGTCGCGGTCGGTACGACGCTGGCCCTCTACTGGGCAACCCGCAACCCCGAGCTTCTAAAAAAGTGGGTGCGCTACGTTCCCGAGCGCGTGCGCGGCAAGCTCATCTCCGTGATCGACGAGGTCTCGCGCATCCGCATGTCCGCCGGGCGCTTCGCTCTGACCGCCCTGCTCACTCTGCTCAACCGCCTTTTCGACCTCGCGGTGCTGTACTTCTCCGTCTGGGCCACCAGCGGGGAGGTACCGCTGAGCAACCCCGGACTGAACCAAACCACGCTGGCAGGGGTCACCCTCGCATTCGTCATGACCAAACTCGTCGGCGCCGCCCAGGTCACCCCCGGCGGAGTGGGCACCGTCGAAGCAATCGCCGCGGGCACCCTGGTGGCCGGCGGGCTCCCGCTTGTCGACGCCACCGCGGCCACACTCATCTACCGCGGAGTATCCTTCGCCCTGATCACCGCGATCGGGTGGGTGGTTTACCTCGCCACCTACGCCGGGCGCGGGTTCATGATCGGCGCACCGCAGCCCGACGCGGCGCCCCGCGTAAGCTCGTGAGCATGATTCGCAAGAGCTACGCCATCGCAGCAGATTTCGTCGCCATCGCCGCCTTCGCACTCCTGGCCCGCGCCGCCCACCAGACGGAGGAGATGAAGTTCAACTTCGCAGGTTGGCTGGAGACTTTCCTCCCCTTCGCCGTCGGCGTCGCCCTCGCCTGGCTGATTACCCGCGAAAACCGCGGCTGGCTGATCTGGCTGATCACCCTCGTCGTCGGCCTGATCATCTGGGGCTTCTACCGCGATAAGCTCCCCCACTGGTCCTTCGTCATCGTGGCGTCGTCCATGTCGGCGCTGCTCATGCTGGGCTGGCGCGGCGTCGTCGCCCTCGCGCAGAAGCGCCGGTAGGTGTTAGCCCCATTTTTCAGCGCAGCCGATTACGGTGAGGTTCCACACCGCGCTCGCCCCAATGAAACCCAAAGCGGGGCACCAACGGGCGGTAGCCGCCGTCAGTGCCCCGCTTTCGAGGGTCGTAACCTGGCTTACTTGAAGCTGGAGCCCCACGCGTATAGCGGGTCACCCGAGGACAGGCCGGATAGGAACCACACGACGTAGTTGAGAGCTTCGCCGGCGATGTCAAGTGCGCTAGAAATCATGATTAACCTTTCGTTTTTCTTTACAGAGGGCTGATTGCGTGCTTCTTGGGTAGGTCAAATACCTGTTTCGAAGCAAGCTGGCGTAACGCCCGTCGGAGAGCAAGTCTAGTCTCCGACGGCTGGATCATGGAATCGATGAACCCGCGTTCGGCGGCGACGTAGGGAGAAGTCATGGTTTCGTCGTAGAAATCCATGAACATCTTCTTCATCGCGGCGCGCTGTGCCGGGTCCTCCACGGCGGCGAGCTGCTTGCCCTGGATCATCACTACCGCGGCCGCTGAACCCATCACCGCGATCTGTGCGGTGGGCCAGGCCAGGTTGATGTCGCCGGTGAGGTTCTTCGAGCCCATCACAGCGTAGGCGCCGCCGTAGGCCTTGCGCACGATCAGCGCGACCTTGGGCACGGTGGACCCGGCCACGGCGAAGCCAAACTTGGCGCCGCGGTGGATCAGACCCACCTTCTCCTGCTCCACACCTGGCAGGTAGCCGGGGGTGTCCACCACGAACACGAGCGGGATGTTGTAAGCGTCGCAGATGTGGATAAACCGCGCGCCCTTGTCCGCGGCGTCGGCGTCGATGCAGCCGGCGTAGTGCATGGGGTTGTTCGCCACGAAACCGACCGTGCGGCCGTCGATACGCCCAAAGGCGCAGATGAGGTTCTCGGCGTAGTTGGCCTGGATCTCCACGACGTCCTCGTCATCGCCAAGCTGGACCAGCAGGTCCATCATGTCGTAGCCGGCGTTGGTGTCGTCCGGCATGAAGGTGTCGAGGTCGGAGTCGTCGAGCTCGTCGTCGGCGGGCGCCCACGCCACCGGGGCCTCGTCGAAAGTTGAGGTGGGCAACAGCGCCAGCAGCTCGCGGACGTAGTCGAAGGCCTCCTCCTCGCTGCCGACAACCGCGGAGACGTTGCCGTTGAGCTCCTGCTGGGAGGCTCCGCCGAGCTCGGCAGAGCTGATGTTTTCCCCCGTAACCTCGCGGATCACGGCGGGGCCCGTGACGTACATCTCGGCCTGGCCCTCGACAGCGACGACGAAGTCGGTGGTCACCGGCGCGTACACGGCGCCCCCGGCGGACTTGCCCAGCATGATCGAGATCTGCGGGGAGCGACCACTCAGCGGGAACTGGCGCCGCGCGATCTCCGAGTACATCGCCAGCGACGTCACCGCGTCCTGGATGCGCGCACCGCCGGAGTCTTGGATACCGATCACCGGGCAGCCGATCTTGATGGCCATGTCCATGATCTCGGTGACTTTGCGTCCGAAGGTGACGCCGACGGAACCGCCGTAGACGGTTTTGTCGTGGGCGTAAATGGCCACGGGGCGGCCGTCGATACGCCCGTAGCCGGTGACCACACCGTCGGAGTAGACGGCGTCCGGGTCGCCGGGGGTGCGAGCGAGCGCGCCGACTTCGACGAAGGTGCCTTCGTCCAAAAGCGCGTTGATGCGCTGGCGCGGCGTGGTTTGGCCAGCGTCGTCGCGCCTCTTGCGTGATTTCTCCGAGCCCGGGTCCTGCGCCTTGTCCAGGCGCGAACGCAGGTCGGCGAGCTTAGCGGCGGTTGACATTATCAATCCAATCGTTCATGTGCTTGCCGACGATCCCCACCGCCGGCTCGTCGACTACCGCGAGGTGGTCTCCGGGTAGATGCACGATTTCCAGGTCGTCGACGATGGCCCCCCAGCCACCGTCCTCGTCAATGTGGGCGTAGGCCGGCTCGAGGATGATCGCGCCCTCGTGCATCCGCTCCGCGCGGAACAGCAGCACCGGCACCTTCACCCCAGCCCAGCGGGCGAAGTCGAGGTTGCCCAGGATCTGGTTGTCCACGAACGATGCCCGCTGGTGCTCCAGCACACCGGCAGCCAACCCGTGGGCGGAGGCGTCGGTGGTGGCGAGGAACTCGCCGAGCATGTTCAACACGGCGTCCTCACCCGCGCTGTCGAGCAGGTCGTAGGGCACCGGGAAGTCGAGCCCGTAGGTGTCCTTGGCAAACTGCGCGTAGCGTTCCCAGCGCTTGCGCGTCTCCTCCTTCGTCTTCGGCGCGGGATTAGACGGCCGCGTGGTGTCCAGCAGCGCGATGAAGGCGACCTTGTCGTCGCCGAGCTGGTGGGCGACCTCATAGGCCAAAGCACCGCCGAAGGACCAGCCGGCGAGGACGACCGGGCGCCCGTCGGAAAGCCGCTCAATGTCCTCGACGTAGGCCGCGGCGCGCTCCTCGAGCGTGCCCTCAAGCCGCTCAATGCCGTAGACGGGCACGTCGCTGGCCAGCCGGCGCGACAAGGGCTCGTAGACCGAGCTCGATCCCCCGGCCGGGTGGAAGACGAACACGCTTGGCTTATCGACGCCCTGACCACGCTCCCGGAACACCCGCACGTTGCCATCCACGGGCGTTTCCAGGCCCTCGCGGACCTTGTTGGCCAGGGTCTCGAGCGTTTCCGCAGCGCTGACCTCGGCCGCGGTGACCTCGATGCCGGAGCGCTCGAACAGGTGCGCGGCGATCTCGGCGGCGACGGCGTCGTCGATTGCCGGCAGCGGGGAGGTCACACCGGCAGCAGCTGCGCCGGCGTACTTCGCCCAGGCGCCGAACACCATGCGCTCGGAGGCGTCGCGCGGAGCAACGCCCACCCCAGTTGTCCCGGCGGCCTCGGCCTTGGCCACCTCGGAAGCGACGTCGCGGGTCGGCGAGTTGTCGGGGCGCGGCTGCGGGGCGTCGCTGTTGCCGGCGACGGCCTGCTCGACGATGCGGACCACGTCGGCCACGGAGGCGTCGCGAAGCGTCTGCACCTGCAGCGGTGGAATCTGGAAGTCGTTTTCGACGCGGTTTTTAATGCGCATGCCCATGAGCGAATCCAACCCGAGGTCGATCAGCGGCAGCTCGTCGGGCAGGTCATCGGCGTCGTAGCCCATCGTCTCGGAGACGATCGCGCGCAGGCGCTGCGCCACCGTTTCACCCGAGCTCGGGTCCCAGCGCACGGCGTCGACCTCCTCGACGCTGCGCAGCGGTGCTGCCTCGGCGGGCTCGGCGACCTCGGCCACACCCTGCGGCGAGCGCGGGCCCGCCAGATCGAGCGTGGTAGCGAAGCCTTCTACGAGCAGCGTGTCACCGCTGTAGACGGAAACGCTGGTGCCGCCGAGGGAGTGCGCCGCGATCGTGGTCAGCTCGCCGTGCGCGGGCAGGACCCCGTGCTCCTGGGTGGCCACAACGCTCGCGCCCGGGCTGACCTGCTCCGCCACGGCCTCGATGAGCTGGTGCGGGCTGTAGACCTGGTCGGCCTGCACCGCGTACGCCACCTTGCCGTCGGGCAGTGCGACCTTGGTGCCCAACAGCGACGCGCTGCCGGACAGCGGGCGCGCGGAGGTCCACAGGCGGTTGCGCTTCATCGTCGTCGCGGGTGCGGCAAGAAGCGGACCCGGACCGTAGAAGCCGGTGAAGTCCACGGGCACGCCCTGGACGTAGAGCTTGGCCGCTAGATCACGCAGCGACTCAACCTCATCGACCTTGCGTTTGGTGGAGAACAGAAGCTGAACGTCCGGCTTGCCCGCGCTAAACGCGGTGTTCATCATGCCTATCACGGCCACCGGGTTCGGGGCGATTTCAACAAACGTGGTGTGCCCGGCGCGCAGGGCCGCTTCCGTGGCGTCCTGGAAGAAGACGGGTTGGCGGGTCATGCGCAGGAAGTACTCGTCGTTGTGCACCGTCTCGCCGGCGGCGTACACCACGCCGCGGTCCACGGAGGAGTACAGGGGCACGCGCAGCGGCTGGCCGGTCAACCCGGCGAGCTCACCGGCGAGTTCGCCCATAATGGGATCAAGCATGCTTGTGTGTCCCGCGCCCTTGACCTGCAGTTTGCGGACGAACTTCTCCTCGGCCTCAAGTGCACCAACCAGCACGTCGACCGCCTTTGCGGGCCCGCCCACAGTGGTCATGCCGGGTCCGGCATAGACCGCGGGCTCCACGCCCTCGGCCTCGGGGTGGGTGCGCACGAACTCGGCAAGCTCCTCGCACCCGAGCTCGACGACGGCCATCGCACCCTCGGCATCGGTGCCGGCGATCTGCTCCACGCCCTCGTTCATCAAACGGGCACGGTGGCACGCGATGCGCACGGCCTCTTCACCCGTTAACCCGCCCGCGCCATAGGCCGCGGCCATCTCGCCCATTGACATGCCCATCGTGGCGGCCGGGGTGATACCAAAGCTGGCCAAAAGGTCCGTCTGCGCGACCTGGATCGCGGTGATCGCCACCTGGCCGGTTTCGGTGTCGTAGGTCTTTTCGTCGTCGGTGATCAGGTCCATCAGGGACCAGCCGGACTCGAACGTGACCACCTGGTCGAGCTGCTCCAGACGGCGGCGGAACAGCGGGGAGATCTCCACGAGCTTCTTCGCCATCAGCCTGTGCTGCGAGCCGAATCCGGAGTAGACGAACACCGGGCCGACGGGCGCCGGGGAATCGGCCACAGCGATGCCCGGCCCGGTCTTGCCCTCCGCCACCTGGCGCAGCCGCTTGACGGCTTCTGCGATGCTCGCCGCCTGCACGACCGCGGCGGAGCGAGCGTGGTTGCGCTTTGCCAGCGAGCGCGCCACGGGCACGAGGTCCGCGTCCTTGCGGCCCTCAAGATAGTCAGCCAGAGCGGCCGCAGCATCTTTGCGTCGCGACGGCAGGTGGCCGGAGACCGGCAGGGCGACCGCGGCGCTGTCGCTGTGGGCGCCGACAAGCTCAGCTGGCGTCGAAACAGGTTCCGAGGAGTAATCGGCGGGGTCGAAGTCACTCACCACAACGTGGGCGTTTGTACCGCCGAAGCCGAAGCCGGACACGCCCGCGATGCGGCGGCCCGAGTAGCGCGGCCACTCGCGCGGGTCCTGGACCACCTCGATGTGGGCGGCGTCGAAATCGACGTACTCGTTCGGGGCGGTGTAGTTCACCGACGCCGGGATGGCGTCGTTCTTGAGTGCTTCGACCACCTTGATCAGGGCGGCTGCGCCCGCGGCGGACTCGGAGTGGCCGATGTTCGATTTCGCGGAGCCGAGCAGCAGCGGGGCGGCGTTCGTGCGCTTTTGCCCGAGCACGGCTCCGAGGGCGGTGGCCTCAATCGGGTCGCCGAGGATTGTGCCGGTGCCGTGCGCCTCGACGAGATCGACCGTGGCCGGGTCGATGCCCGCATCCGCGTACGCGCGGCGCAGGACATCGACCTGGGCCTCCGGGTTCGGTGCGGTCAGCCCGTTGGAGTGCCCGTCGGAGTTGGTGGCCGAGCCCTTGATCACACCGTAGATTGTGTCGCCGTCGTTCATCGCGTCGTCAACGCGCTTGAGCACGAGGAACCCGGCGGCCTCCGAGCGCACGATGCCATCGGCATCGGCGGAAAACGCGTGGATGCGCTCGGTCGGGGAAATCACCCCGAGCTCGGAGAACATTAGCGACGCGTGCGGGCTGGCCATGATGTTGACACCACCGGCAAGGGCGACGTCGCACTCCCCGTCGCGCAGCGCGCGGACCGCGTGGTGGGTGGACACCAACGACGCCGAGCAGGCCGTGTCCACGCTGACAGAGGGTCCGCGGAAATCAAAGGCGTAGGAGATACGGTTCGGGATGATCGCCGAGGACGCGCCCGTCAGTCCGTAGGGGTGCGCCGTGGTGGGGTCCGAGGACATGAGAAGGCCGTAATCGTTGTTCGAGGAACCGACGAACACCCCGACGGGGGCACCCCGCAGGGAGCTGGCGGGAATGTGCGCGTCCTCGAGCGCCTCGAACGCCAGCTCCAGCATGATGCGCTGCTGCGGGTCCATGTTCTCGGCCTCGAGCGGGCTGAGACCGAACATTTCGTTGTCGAAGGACGCGATGTCGCTCAAATACCCGCCGGCGGTGCTTTCGTCCTCCAGCTTGGTGCGCATGAGGGGGTCGGCCAGGTACTCCGACCAGCGCCCCTCGGGCAGGGGTCCGGTGGTCACCTGGCCGTCGATAAGCAGCTGCCAAAACTCGCTGACGCTGTCCGCGCCGGGGAAGCGGCCCGCGGTGCCGACGATGGCGATGTCGCGGGTGCCCGGTGAATGATCCGCGCGATTGCGCGCGGCCTGATACTGCGGAGCGTCCGGGGTCTTCTGCGCGGTCAGCGCGGCAGCCAACGAAGCGATCGTCGGGTACTGGTAAGCGATCGTCGGATCGATCCGCGTGCCAAGCAGATTCTCCAGCTCACCCGACATGATCACAGCGTCGCGCGAGGACAAGCCGAACGTTTGCATGGGCTTGGCCGGGTCGATGTCGGCGATGTCGGCTCCCGTGGTCTGGGCAACCCACTCGCGCAACCAGGTGATCAGCTCAGTTTCGTTCATAAGCATTGAGCCTATCGCTCCTCGCTTCTTTCTATCGGTTGAGGTACTTCTGCATGTTCACGCGGCGGGCAATCTTGCCGGAGGACGAGCGCGCAATCTCATTCGGGGCGTAAAACTCCACCACATCGGGCGACACACCATGCTTGGTGGTCACCGCGGCGCGAATGGAGTCTTCCGCAGCGAGGTCGCCTTCGGGTGAGGCGCCGTCGGCGCGCTCGACGAACAGCACCAGGCGCTCAACGTCCTCGCCCGGAACCGCGAAGGCCGCGACCGAGTCCGCCCGGACGTGGTCGGTGGCCTCCATCACGGTGGCTTCGATGTCCTGCGGGTAGTGGTTGCGCCCGGCGACAACCACCAGCTCCTTGAGACGGCCGGTGATGTAGACCTCGCCGTCGTAGATGGTGCCCAGGTCACCGGTGGCAAGCCACGAGTCGCGCAGCAGGCCCTCGCGCAGCGTCTCGTTGATGGAGTTGTCGAAGGAATCCTTGGTTTCTTCCTCGCGGTCGAGGTAGCCCCCGGCAACGTTGGCGCCGTGGATCCAGATCTCGCCGATGGAGCCGTCCTCGAGCTCGTTGCGGGTTTCCGGGTCGACGATCGCAAAGTCCATCCAGCGCACCGGGTGGCCGGTCGAGGCCATGGCCAGGCCATCTTCGGCTTCCACGGCGCGGCCCAGGGCGAGCTGCTCGCGGTCAAACCTGGTAAACCGCGGCTCGTCGGCGAGCGTGACAATCAGCGTCGCCTCGGCCAGGCCGTAGCCGGGACGAAGCGAGTCGCGGCGCATACCGGCAGGCTCGAAGGCCGCCATGAACGTGTCCACACCGGCCTGGGTGACGGACTCGGAGCCGATGATCAGCCCCTCGACGCCGGACAGGTCAATGTCGTCCGATTCGGTGACCGGGGCGTAGCGTGCGGCGACGTCGAGGGCGAAGTTTGGGATCACCGAGTAGACGTGCATGTCGTTGGGCTCGTCTGCGCGGCGTGCCAGCTGTTTGATGAAGCGCTTCGGCTGCTGGATGAAGTCACGCGGGGCCATTAGTTCAACCTCGTTGCCCAGCACGACGAGCAGCATCGACACGATAATGCCCATGTCGTGGTGCAAAGGCAGCCAGATCGCGCCACGCAGCGGCTGCTTGAGCTTGCCGGCGGTGTAAATCTGGATCACGTTGGTGACAATTGACTCATTAGTCAACACCACGCCCGCCGGCATGCGGGTTGACCCCGAGGTGTACTGCAAAAACGAAGTATCCAGCGCGGTATCGGTGCCCTCCGCCGTCTCCAGCGGCTCCCACGACTCGGCGAGCGAGTCCGGCAACGAATCCACCAAGAGAATTCGGGGGCGTTCGGCCGCCGGCAGGTCCGCAAAAAAGGCGCGCACGGCAGGCGCGCCCGCCTTGTTCGTCAGGACGGTTTTCGCAGCCGAATCCGCGAGCACGGCCTTGAGGTGCTCGCCATGTCCCGGCTCGTTGGGGTCATAGAGCGGGATCGGGACCTGGCTGGCGTACATCGCCCCCATGAAGCCGAACAGGTACTCCGGGGAGTTCGACGCCAGGATGGCGACGCGATCGCCGGGCTCGCCGACCTGCATGAGACGCGCGGCCACGGCCTTGATGCGAGTGTTGACCTCGCGGCGGGAGTATTCAACAACCGTGCCCTCCGCACTCTCGGAGTAATCCCAGTAGCGGATGTTGGTGTCATCGATGTTGCCCATCTGGGCACCCATGAAGTACAGCATCTCGGTCAGTGCCGGGATGGTGAAGTTTTGGGGGAGGACGATGTTTCCGTCTTCGTCGATGAAGCGCTGGATGATGACTCCGAGATCCATGGGACTCCTTTGCGTGAGTTTCGGCGGGCGGGGTGTGTAGACCCATTACTATATAGTTTCGTTATCAAAATTGTTACCTTGAGCGCAACTCCTCGTCGATCACGCCACGCGCCCAATCTACCGTCCATTGCGGAGCCGTAGTGCCGTCGATCACATTGGGGTTGGACGCGTACATCGCGTGCGTGCCGTTAGCCAGCATCAAGTCGCCCGCGCGGGCAATCAAAGTGCCGATATCCTGGGGCGCGTCGCAGATGGAGTCGTCGGGCGCGCAGATCTGAAACGCCCAGTCGGAGACCTCGCCGAAGCCGCCCGGGCGCGGCCCGCGCATCGTCGCACCCGGGGTCACCGCCCCGACAACCCCCTGGACGGGTTGCAGCGCGATCTCCGCGCCAACGCCCGGAAGCTCGCCGCCGGGATTTATGCCCACACCGTTTTCCCGGCGCCCGTCAGCGATCATCACCGCACCGAGCAGCTTCTCCGGCGGCACCGGGTGGTTACGCGTGCCAATCTGGTTAGCAATGTCGCCGGCGATCACCGCGCCCTGGGAGAACCCGGCGATGATGAACTTCGTGCTGGGGCAGGTGGCGTTGACGAACTCGAGCTCGCCGTTGGTGCGCACCGTGCCTTCCTCGCGGGACTGGTCGTAGGTCATCTCCTGGCGGCCCTGTTTCGACTGGATGTTGCGGAACTGCGCGGTGTACGGGGTCGTCCACACGCGCACCTGCCCGATGTCGTAGGCCTCCTGGAGAGGTCGGCTGATCGAGAGCATGAAGCTGTAGGGGTTCGCCTGCGGGTTGAACGGGTCGTCGTCAGGCGAGCTCTCCCACGTGCCCGGAATCGAGACGAACTGCACCGCGGGGCACCACTCGGGTTCCGCGGGTGGCTCCGGCGAGTCGTCGGTCGGCAACGCAATCGGCGGCTCCGGCAAGGTCGGCCCCTCACCGGAGCGCCACTGGGCGATGCCCATCGCGATGAGGATCACCACAATGACGACGGAGACGACGATTAACAGCTTGCGCACAAATGCTCCTTAAAAGAGGCGGCTAGCGTGAGCTAGCACAGGTGCTCGTGCGCGGAGTCGTCGATAAGCGTAGAGACGTCGTCGGGGGCGAGCTCGGTGCGACGCTGCTCGATGAGCTGCCCGGCTACCGCGTCACGAGTGATGGTACTTCCGTCGCAGACACTAACCCCAGTGGCTGTGAGTTGGGCTTCAACCCCGTGGACGTTGATGCCCTGGTTCCTGAGCGCTTCCAGGTAGGCGTCTTCCTCAGGGGTGAACGCCGGGCCCTGCTCCGGCACAGACTCAACTTCCTGGGCGGGCACGTCTGCACCCGGGGCCGGCGCGGCGGGGCGCGGGGCAGCAGAGGTGGTCGTCGTCGACGTGGTCGCCGTCGTTTCGGTGGACTCGGTCGTCGTCGCAGGCATGCTTGACGACGTCTGCACCGACGTCACCTCCGAGCTGTCCACGGTGCTGGACCCGCACGCGGTAAGGGCACAAGCCGCCGAGATCGCGGCGGCTGCAAGAAGATGTTTCATGCCCTAGCGCATCCGCTCTACAACGCGGCCGTTGATCTCATCGAGCGACCCGTTCTGGAAGTCGATGGTGCGCCCGCCGGCGGGGATGTCGCGCTGGTCGGAGACCGGCCAGCCGAAGCGGCCCTGCTCCCAGCTGTTCTTGCCCCACTCGTCGAAGATCGCGCCGTAGTAGATCACGTGTGCGCCGGTTTCCGGCGACCAGTAGAAGTTGCCGTTCTGGAACTCCTGGTAGACGCCGCCGTTGATCTTCCTCTCGTTGCTCCTCGGGTACCCGAGCGGGGAGGCGGCGGTGTTCATCTTGCCGTACTTCGCGCCGATCGCACCGTGGAGAATGTTGTGGCTGCCATCCGGGTTCCGGGTGAGGTAGCCATTTTGGAACTTCTGCACGTAGCCGTCGCCGATCTGCTGGGACTCCGCGACCGGGTAACCCAGGTCGCCGCGCTCGTAGCCGTTCTCGCCCCACGCGGTGAACATGTCGCCAGGGATGGCGTACGCACCGGTGGACGGGGTCCAGTAGATCGAGCCGTTCTGGAAGTGGACGTAGCGCCCCACCCCGTCCGGGGTGGTCATCTCGCCGGTCTTGGGGAAGCCGAGCCAGCCCTGCGGGCCACCGAGGCTGTTGTACTTGGCCAGGATAGCGCCGAAAAGCGCGTGCGCCCCGGTGTCCGGAGTCCAGTACGCGGTACCGCCGCGGAAGTCCTCGGCCTTACCGCCGGCGATGTCGTACTCGTTGTTGACGCACGAGCCGATGACGCCGGACTTGGTGGCCTCGGCGATCGCGCCGATGGGCGCGCAGTCTGCGCCGCGATCGTCCTTGGACAACCCGAGCGAATCCGCGATGTACGGCCACGCCTGGACCATCTCGAACTGCCAATACTCCCAAGAGTGAACGCCCGAGGGACGGAAGTGGACGATCGGCTTGACTGAGGTGCGCGCCGCGTAGTCAAGGAAGGTCTGCGTGGACATGCGCGAGATCACCTCGAGGCCGACGCCCGCCAAGTTCGCCGGGCCGTTGGCCACGGAATCCGGCTGGCCGTAGTCGTCACGGCCGTTGCCCGCCGAGACATAGACCGTCATGTCCTTGAGGTTCTCGATGCCCAGCTTGGGATCGTGGTCGATCCAGTCCTGGGAGCCGGGAGGGCCCCACATGGCCAGGGAGTCGTACCCGCCGGCATCCATCTGTGCCGCCTGAATGGCCTGGGGCATGCCCGCCGTGGTGGTGTCCAGGTAGCCGGAGAAGGAGCCGACGAAGTCGAACAGGTGGGGGTTGCGCTCCGCGAGGTTCATCGCGGCGGTGCCGCCCATGGAGAGGCCGACCACGGCTCGCTTGCCGTTGGAGCGGAACTCGTTGTCGAGGATCGGAACGAGTTCCTTCGTCAGGAAGGTCTCCCACTTGTAGTTCTTGCCGTTGTTCGGGCGCTGCCAGTCGGAGTAGAAGGAGGATTCGCCGCCGACAGGAAGGACGACGTTGACGTTCTTATCGGCGTAGAACTGCTCGATGTTCGTCTCGATGGTCCATCCGTTTTCGTCGTCACGCGCGCGCAGCCCGTCGAGCGCCCAAACCTCGGGGAACGTCGCCTCCGGGTTGGAGTGCCAGTCGCGGGCGAGCAGGATCTGCACCTGCATGAGCTGCTCCGGCATCGCCGCCGACTTGATAAAGACGGCGACGCGGCGGTTGGTCAGCCACTCGATGCGGTCGACCGACACCCCGGCGGGAAGGCCCGGGATCTGCGGATTCCTGTCCACCTCGATGGGGGTGCGCTGCGGCGGGTCGGACGGGCGGATGTTGTCGGAGAATCCCGAGCTCGACAGCCCCGGCAGGCTGTTTTGGGCGACAGCGGGAGCCGCGGATGCGCCGACCACCAGCGCGGTGGGGATTGCGGCCGCGATGAGCCAGTTGCGGCTCTGAGTGAGACGCGGGGAACGAAGTTCACGCATGAATATCCTGCCTTTTCCTGTTTGTGGGTCCGTGAAAGGTACGTCATGCGCCCGTTCCGGGGGTTCCCCTCCCCCGGTACGCATGCACAACGAGTTAATCGGTCGCACCGGTGTACTTGTTACGGTACTCGAAAGCTTAAGTTTTACTTGAGAGTTTATACGTGTGACACGCCGCAACCAATGTGACTAAAGCGCATGTTTGCGAGAGATGAGGTTGAGCATCCACTGTCGAGGCACAAGCCGCGACACCGGAAACGCCAGCCACGCTGCCGATCCGCACGCATAGAACGGCTTCGGCTTATCCGCCTCAACTACCTGAGCAATTTGCTTGGCGACGCGCTCGGCACTGATCCCGGAGCGCTCATTGGTGTCAAGCTTGTGCAGCATCCTGGCAAATTCCTGGGCAAACGGCCCGCCCTCGTCGACGTACTTCGTGCGCCGCGCGGACAGGCCCGTGGCGATGGAGCCGGGCTCGACGACGCTAAACCACACCCCGAACGGCGAGTACTCGCGCCGCGCCGCAAGCGCGAAACCCTTGATCGCGGCCTTGGAGGCGACGTAGCTGGAACGGTACGCCAGCGGGAAGCTGCCCAGCATCGAACCGACCATAACCACTCGACCGCGCCCGGCGTCGCGCATTGCGGGCGCGAGGCGCTGGGTAAGGTCCACGTGCCCGATCACGTTGACTTGGAACAATCGCTCGAGCGCTTCGCGCGGCAGCTCCTCGAACGGCCCCGACTGCGACTCCCCCGCGTTGTTGGCCACAACCTCGGGCGTGCCCACAGCGAGGATCTCTTCCGCGCAGCGCTCGATCGAGTCAGGGTCTTGCAGGTCAAGGCCGAGGTAGGTCACCCCGGCAATCGCGTCGGAGACCGACTCCGGATTCCGGGTTGTGCCAATGACGTGGTAGTCAGCGCAAAGCCGCTGCGCTGTGGCGCGGCCGATTCCTGAGGTGGCACCGGTGACTACAGCGAGCGGCTTCATGGCGTGATCTGGGTCCTTCTTACCAGGCGTTCATGACATCGAGGACGCGAGGCTTCGTCGCCTCGAGCTGGCTGCCGAACTGCACCCAGTTGTGCACACCGGTCGGGGTGTAGACCTCGGTGAAGTTGATGCCGGAGGCGCGGGCTTTCAGCCCCCACAGGCGGGTGGTGAAGTTCGAGTACGCCTCCAGCGCAACGCCCGAGGCGATGTGCTGCGGCAGGTAACCCGCGTCACCCGGGCCCGGCACGGCCGCGCCCGCGGAAACGTAGACGTCCGAGTTACGCAGGCCATCCATGTTCAGGAACGGGTCGTTCTCAAAGCGCTCCGGGCTCAGGATCGAGCCGTACATCGCGTTGATGTTGAAGCCGCCACCGTCGAGAAGCGCCAGGCGCAGGGCGGTCTGGCCACCCGGGATCGTTGTGGCGAGGTAGCCCGAGAAGGACAGGACCTGGCGGAACTGATCCGGGTGCTTCGCCGCGAGGTTCATCGCGGCTGTGCCACCCATGGACAGGCCGAGGATGGAGTTGTTGTTCGGCGCGACCCCGAAGTGCTGCTGCAGATAGCCGGGCAGCTCGGAGGTGAGGAAGGTCTCCCACTTGTACACGACCGGGTTGTTGAAGTCGTACGTCGCCGGGGCCCTCCAGTCGGCGTAGAAGGAGGACTTGCCGCCGACGGGCATCACCAGGGTGATGTTGGAGTCGACGTAGGTCTGCGCGGCGTTGACGTCGCTCAACCACGCGTTGGTGTAATCCGTCGCGCGCAGCCCGTCGAGCAGGTAAAGACCGGCGTTGCCGCCGCGTGCCGCCGGCTGGATCTGGACCGGGATGTTGCGACCCATCGAGTCGGACCACACGTCGCAGCGCTGCACCCAGAAAGCGACTGGGTCCCAGTCGCAGGTGCCGGTTGCGTCGGGGCGCAGCCAATCCCGGTTAGCCGCGTGGGCTTTCGGGGCGGCGACAACCATCGACGCTGCCATCGTCGCGATGACGAGCAGCGCCATCATGGCGCGCTTGATGGAAATGCTTGCGTACACAGGAGCCCCCTAAGGCGTTGACACTAGATAGTGACGTTGACGTTATCAACTTGTTGCGTTTGGCGCCAATAGTAAAGTTGCCCTGCCCTCTCATCGAGGGGTAGGCCACGCGATTTGCGGGCCGTGCAGGCCGACGTCTTCCCCGGCCTTTATCCTGCTCAGCGTTTCCTCATCGAGATAGGTCGCGGGGTCGTCGTCAAGCTGCAGGCTCCTCCCCCCGCTTAATGCGAAGGCGATGTTCTTCGCAAACCTGCCCGGGCTCATCGGCTCGCGGGAGGACGCCAGCAGCTCCCGGATCTCGGGTGTGCGCAGCGCCGCGCGCGCCTGAAGCACGCCTTGCTTATCGACGCCCTCCGGCAGCGCATCAACATCCACAGCGGTGTCCGCGATCTGCCACGTAAACGGCAGCCACTTGTCGTGGCCGATGCGCCCCTCCGGGTCGCGGGGCATGCGTGCGGCCAGCGGCGTGGCCAGTCCCACGGTGTCGAGCACGCGCGTGTCAAGGCCCGAGTTCATGCTGGTCATACCAAGGTTGAGCAGGTAGAGGCTCAGCGGCAGGTTGTTCAGATCGGTTTGCGCCTGCGTGCGCGGGCGGGGGTACCAGAAGAAGGTTGCCGGCTCCTCGTCGGTTTGCCCAATTTCCATCTGCGCCGCGTTGAGTCGGTGTGACTCCTCGAGGGCCTGCGGCCAGTTCGACATCAGCTCCCAGGCAAGGAAGTCCTCGGCGTACTTGGGCGCGTCGCCAGGATCGTGTTTCGTGGCCCAGGCCCAAAATCCCCGTTCGTCCACAATCCAGGTCCCGTCTGGGGCGAGCGAGTCCGGGTCGTACGGGTGCGACTTTGCCACGATTGCGCCCGCCCACAGCGCCACAACCAGCACCACCGCACCGATGCGGCGCGTCAGTGGGACAACCATCACCGGCAGCAGAAGGGCAAACAGCGGCAGCAGCAGCATGCGGCCGTGCATGAAGTCGCCGCCGACACGCAGTACGTAAAGGACGTGGACCACACCGCACCCCAGCGTGAGGAGCACGATCGTGCGCTCGCGACCGTGGGCGCCGCGCATCAACACGATGCCGATCGCCAGCACAGCGGCAATGACCAGCCACAGAGCGTACGGACCGACGAAATCCCACAGGTAGACAAACCCCTGCCCCCAGGCGGAGTCAGACGCCGACTTGGCCACCGCGGTGTGCGGGGTGAGAAGGCCGTAGTAGCCCATCCGGAAAATTTGGTAGGCCGCCGGAAGCGGAATCGCCACCAACAAAATCCTCCACCACTTGCCTGGACTCGCGGCCAAAAGCACGATGCCCGTCACACCGCCGTAGAGTGCTAGTTCGGGCCTGACCAGCCACGACAGCCCGCACCAGAAGGCAAGGAAGTAGCCCACCTGCGTGGACTGCACCCCGCCGACCGGGCGCGCCCACCGGACCAACAACGCCCACCACACCGCGAACCAGAAGATGGATAGGCCCCACTCCAGCCCGGAGGTGGCAAAGTCGCGCGCCGGGGGCAGGGCGAGGTAGATGATGACGCCAAAAGGCAACACCGTATCCGCCCAGAAGCGGCCCGTTGCCCAGGTCGCTACTGCGCAGGCGGCGACGGTGAAGGCGAGTGCGAGCCACATAGCGACGGCTTCCAACCGCGCGCCCGTTAACCAGGCGGCGGCGCTGATCGCGTACTGCCACAGCGTCGACGTGTTCGCTTCCACCCGCTCGCCGACGTTGAAGACGGGGCCGTTGCCAACGAGGATGTTGCGCACGGTGCGCAGCACGATCAGGCCGTCGTCGCTGATCCAACGTCGCGTCCATCCGCCCCAGAACGCGAAAACACCCGCCACCACGGTGGACGCGATAAGTGAGAGGCGGACGTTGTGAGTCATTGCTGAAAGTCTAGTGGGTCTTTGGCCATGGAAAGTGAATGCTGCGGCCTTGGGCGTGGCAGAAGATATCACGGCCAGGGTTGGTGGGTTGGTGTGATGTTTCGGGGGGTGAGATGTCACGGTGGACGGTGTCGGTTAATCCGTGACCCGCTGTTTTGCTCCTGGGTGTTGGTTGAGTGTGACACTTCGGCGGTTGAGATGTCACAGTCAACGCCCTGGGGCGATGGGTGACCTGCGGTTTTGCGGCCGGCCGCTCGCTGACCGTGACATTCCGAAGCCCGAGATGTCACAGTCAACGGCGTTGGCCGATCGGCGACCTGCGGTTTTGCACCCCATAACCCGCTGACCGTGACATTCCACAGCCCGAGATGTCACAGTCAACGCCATACGGCAATCCGTGACCTGCGGTTTTGCGCCCTGTAACCCGCTGACCGTGACATTCCACAGCCCGAGATGTCACAGTCAACGGCGTTGGCCGATCGGCGACCTGCGGTTTTGCACCCCGTAACCCACTGACCGTGACATTCCACCGCCCCAAAAATCACGGTCAACGCCGTTGGCTGTTAAGCAACCCCGGGAGCAACTACCTCAGAGCAGGGATGACGTAAACGGCCATCACAATGCAGAGGATCCACGCCAGGGCGAGCAGCTGGAGCACGCGGTCTTCCAGCGCGATCTCGTCCGGGGCGCCGCCGTGGCCGGAGTCGACCTTCGCGGCGTAGCGCAGGATCGCGATGACGAACGGCACCATCGAAATCTGGTACCAGATCGACGCGGCGCCGTTGATCGCGTTGGCGAGTTGGAAACCCCACAGCCCGTACGACATCACCACGGCGGTCGCGGACAGAGTCCACACAAACCGCAGGTAGGTCGGCGTGTAGCCTTCAAGTGCCTTGCGGATCTTCACGCCAGTCTCCTGCGCGAGCAGCATCTCCGCGTAGCGCTTGCCGGAGGCCATGAACAGCGAACCGAAGGCGGCGACCAGCAGGAACCACTGCGACAGGTCAATCCCTGCCGCGACGCCGCCGGCCATGGTGCGCAGCATGAAGCCGGAGGACACCAGCGCGATGTCGATCACGGGGATGTGTTTCCAGCCGAAGCAGTAGCCAAGCTGCAGCACGATATAAATGCCAATCACCCACGCCAGGGCGGGGTCGGTGGCGAGGAAAGACAGTCCGATCGCCGCGACGATGAGCACGACAGCCATCGAGTACGCGAGGTTGATCGGCAGCATGCCCGAGGCGATCGGGCGGAACCGCTTGGTGGGGTGCTCGCGGTCGGAATCGACGTCGCGCGCGTCGTTGACCAGGTAGATCGCGGAGGCGCCAAAGCAGAACACCACGAACGCGATGAGGACGTCGATAAGCGAGCGCGAGGTCAAGCCGTCGAGGCCAGCGGCGAGCGGGGCCGCGAGGACGAGGACGTTTTTGACCCACTGCTTGGGCCGCAGGCCCTTGATCATCGCGTCGGCGAGGTTCTTCGGCGGCGTCTTTTGGCGCGCGATGTCGACGCCCTCGGTGTGGGGTTCGGACTTCAGAAACGGCTCTTCATGGCCAGGCGTCGGGTTGACAGTGCTCACCGTGTCTCCTTCTCCAGGCCAATGGCCACTTTCGCTACCCTGGCCCCGATGAGGGACCCGATCAAGGTGTCTGTCGGGTAATGCACGCCAAGCACCATACGCGAAAGCATCATGATCGGAATGCCGACATACGGCACCTTCGAGCCAGAAATGTCCGCCAGGTGCACCATCGCGGCGGCCGTCGAGGTGGAGTGCGAGGACGGGAAGCTGAGCCGCGATGGGGTGGACACCCCGATTGTGATGCGCGGATCGCTCGGCCGCGCGCGGCGCACGATGCGCTTGAGCACCACCGATACCGCGTGCGCGGTGAAGGTGCCCGCGGCCATCGCTGCCCACTTACGGCGGTTTCGCTTATCGACGCCCGCCCCAACGCCGGCCGTAGCCAGCCAGCCCAGATCGTGCTCGCCGAAATGGCTCAACGCCCGTGCCCCAGCGGCGACGCGGTCGCTGAGCAGCGCCTTTTGAACGGCGACGAGGATGTCAGCCTCACGCTTGCTCATCGAAAATCCTCCCCCAGTTGTCGTGGCTGGTCAGCTCAGCTTTGGCGGCGGTGTACTCGCGCTGTAGCTCGGCCCAGCGGCGCCGGATCTCCTTGTGCAGCTGCCGGGTCTGCGCCACCAGGTCGTCGGCAAGCTGCTTGTCGCGCTTGCGGAAGGCGACCCCGGTGCCGCCGGCGGTAGACACGGTCGCGGAGTCCACGCGCGAGAGGGTGAACCAGCGCGCCTCCCCGGCGGTGAGGTTGAGCTGCGGCGCCTCCCAGTGCTCACGGTCCTCGCTGTGCGCCAGGTGCACCAGCGACTTCGCCACCCACGGCAGCTTCTTCAGCTTCCCCAGCCGGCCGCCGATGTTGGCGGTGGGCACGCCCGGCGCGCCGGTGGCGGCGGGCAGGTCGGCCGCGGACGCGACGACCTGGGCATCGGAATAGTTGCTGCGCACGCCCTGGATGCGCGGCAGGGAGCTCTCCAAGATGTCGAACAGCTGGTCGGGGCCGGCGAGGAAGTCCTTCATCGCCTCGATCTGGATCGCCATGGTGGAGTACTCCATGCACATAGCGTGCTTGGCGGTGGCCTTCAACATGTTGCGCTGGATGCCGCGCGGGTCGTCGGGGCCGTAGATGGCGGCGACGATCAGGCGGTTGCGGACGTGGAAGTAGGCCTGCCAGTCAATCGCGTCGTCCTTGTCGGCCCAGGCCATGTGCCAGATCGCCGCCCCCGGCCACGTCACCGTGGGGTAGCCGGCGGCCTTGGCGCGCAGGGCGTACTCGGTGTCGTCCCACTTGATGAACAACGGCAGGGGCAGCCCGAGCTCCTCTGCGACGACGCGGGGGAAGAGGTTCATCCACCAGCCGTTGTAGTCCACGTCGACGCGCCGGTGCAGTGCGCGCGAGGTGATCTTGCGCGGGTTGGCCTGCTCCTCCGGGGTGCCGAGGTACCCCAGCGGGTAGGCGGCGAAGTCGTGGTCGTAGACGGCGTGGGGGGCGGCGCCCCACATGAAAGTCGCGCGGTCCACCGCCTCGCCCGTGGTGCGCAGCTGGGCACGGTTCTGCAGGTTGAGCATCTGCCCACCCACCAGGATCGGGCTCTTCGCGTAGCGGGCGGCCTGGACGGCTCGCAGGATGGAGTCCGGCTCAATCGCGATGTCGTCGTCCATGTACAGGATGTAGGGCGCATCCGTGCTGCCCACCCCCTCGTACATGATGCGCGAGTAGCCGCCGGAGCCGCCCAGGTTGCCCTGCGGGAAAATCCGCAGCCGGCCGCCGAGTTTCTCCTCGGCCTCGGCGAAGTCCGGTTCATCCGACGGGTGCTGGTTTCCCTGGTCCGGCATGAGCACGTCGGTGATGGCTGCCAGAACCACCGGGTCCTCCGCGAGCGCGTGGAGCGCGTTGACGGCGTCGCGCGGGCGGTTGAACGTGGGGATTCCGACGGCGACTTTCTTGTCTTCGGGGCCCGTGGTGGAGCCGTCGGCAAGCAGCTGCGGCCCGGGAAGGTGCGGCGCGCACCAGGCGGCGTCGGTGATGGTGACATCGGTTTCGGCGGTGACGTCGAACCACAGCCAGCCGCCGTCCTCGAAGTTGCGCAGCTCCAGCGGAATTTCGACGCGGCCACCCGGCGCCTCGACGCTGGTGACGGCGATGCGCTGGCCGTCCTCCTTCGAGCGGTAGACCGAGAGGGTGGCGCGGCCGTCGACCTCCATGGCCAGGACGACGCTGCCGAGCTGTGACCAGCGGCGCCAGTAGGAGGCGGGGAAGGCGTTGAAATACGTCTGCAGGGAGACCTCGGCGCCCTCCGGCACGGTCAGCGTCGTGCGGTCGGGCCACGTGACGCGGGCTTTGTTCAGCTCGCCCTCGAGAAGGTAGAGCATGCGCACGTCATGCGGCTCGCCTTTGCGAGGCATGAGGATGCGTTGGAGGACGTCGACTGCCAGTGTGTCGCTCACAAATCTCACTTTCGACTCATTGATAACGAGATACGTAGTTCAACACTACTGGCACGGCCGGACAAGACGGCGCCTCGACGCGACGGTAGCTACCTGTTCGACCGGAACGCGTTTTCGCGGCCCGAAAAACGGATTTCCGGCGTTCCGGTCGAACACGCGGGCGCGGATGCGCCGCGGCGGCATCTCCGATACGCCGCATCGCGACCCGATACCCTAGAAACTATGCCCACAACACACTTCGCTATCGGCGGCGCGCTCATTGTGGTGGCCGTCGGCTCCTTCGTCTTCCTCGACGGCTCGACCGCCGTGTTCATCGGCATCGCTTCCGCCATCGCGGGCGCGCTCTTCCTTGTCATGGGCGCGCAGGGCCCGAAACAAGACCCGGACGTCGGGCTGCCCTCGCTCGACGGGACGGTCGTTGAGCCCGATCTCTGGGCGCAGTTCGACCGCGAGCACGGCCTGGGACAGGATTTGCCCGATTTCCCCGATATCGACGACGAGCCGCGCCGCAACACGTAACTTTCGCTAGTGCCCGCGCGCCTGCTCCAGCGGCTCGCCGTTTTCAAAGTGGGGGCGCAGGTGGTTGTCGAACAGCGACAGCGCCGCGCCGATGGCCATGTGCATGTCCAGGTACTGGTAGGTGCCCAGGCGCCCGCCGAACAGGACGCCGTTGTCGCGGGACTCGGCGGCGGCGAGGCGTCGATACGCGAGCAGCTTCTCGCGGTCCTCGGGCGTGTTGATCGGGTAGTAGACCTCGTCATCCTCGCCGGCGAAGCGGGAGTACTCCTTGACAATGACGGTCTTGTCGGCCGGGTACTCGCTGCGCTCCGGGTGGAAGTGGCGGAACTCGTGGATGCGGGTGTACGGCACGTCCGCGTCGTTGTAGTTCATCACCGGGGTGCCCTGGAAGTCGCCGGTGGCAAGCACCTCGCGCTCGAAATCGAGGGTGCGCCAGCCCAGCCTGCCCTCCGCATAGTCGAAGTAGCGGTCCAGCGGGCCGGTGTAAACGGTGGGGATGCCCTCGTATTCGTCGCGCATGTCAAAGTAGTCGGTGCCCAGTTGCACGTCGATCAGCTCGTGGTCGGCCATCTTTTCCAACCAGGCCGCGTAGCCGTCAACGGGCAGGCCCTCATAGGTGTCGTTGAAGTAGCGGTTGTTGAACGTGTAGCGCACGGGCAGCCGCGAGATGATCTCCGGCGGCAGGTCGGTGGGGTCGGTTTGCCATTGTTTGGCGGTGTAGTGCTTGACGAAGGCGTGGTACAGCGGTTTGCCGATCAGCGCGATGCCCCGTCCTCCAGAGTGTCGCGATAGGCAAGGAATCTCTTTAGGTTGCGAATGTAGGTGATGTCGAGGAGCTCGGCACCACCGTACCGACCGGAGTCAGCGTTGAAGTCCTTAATGACGCGGACGCAATGAGGGCACTGGTGGTGGACGAAAATTTCATCAGCATGCGTCTGCATGTGCCCGACGATACAAGGAAGTTAAACGCCGAAAATCAACCGCAGGCCGTCGCGGAGGTCCCCGACAACACGATCCGCCTCCGAAGCGGGTGCCCCCAAATTGTCGATCGTCAAGCCGTTCACCAACGCCGTGACCAGTCGCGCCTTTCGCTCAGCTTGGTCCACGTCGCCCAGTGCCTCTACGACCGTTTGCTGGAAGCCGCGGAGCACCTGACTGTAAAGGTCGGCAATCCACTCGCGCGTTGCTGACGCGGAGCCGTAGGTAACCCACATCGCCGCGTCCTCGAGACGCTCGCCGCCAAGGGGGAGAAGTTCAGACAGCCGCACCACCCAGGCCTCGTATTCATCGTCGGGCACTTCTGCCCCGACCACGCGGGCGTTCTGCCGCTGAATGGAGCGGATGAACGCGTGAGCAAGCAGGGTCTCTTTGTTCGGGGCGTGGTACTGCACGGATCCCGCCGCGAATCCGGATTGTTTGGCCACTTCGCGCACGCTGACTGCGTCAAGGCCCCGCGACGCGATGATGCGGATGGTCGCATTCGCAACGGCAGCGGACGATTCCGAGAACTGGTGGTCCAACGAGAACTTGTTCATGGTTGCACACCAGCCTAGCCCGCCGTACATTCGTAAGGGTCCCTTACGTTCGTACGACAAAGAAGGCGCCCGCTATGCAGTCCCTCCTTCCGCTCGTCGGTCTGGCCCTGCTCGACAGTTTGAGCATCGGCACCCTGGTCATCCCGTTGGCACTCATTCTCCTATGGCGAAACGTGCGCGTGCCCGCGCTCGCTGCGTACCTCCTCACCGTCGCGGCAGTGTACTTCGCCCTTGGAGTGGCCATGCTCCTGGGGTTCACCGGCCTCAGCTCGTACGTAGAACGAATCACCGACACCCCCGCTTTTCCCTGGATCACGTTGATCCTCGGCGCGATTCTGGCCGCCTATGGAATCTTCGGACCCGATCCAGTCAAACCTACGCCGGGTGAACTGCCGAAACAGCTGAACAAGCCCATTCAAACCAGCCTGCCCAAGATGGTCCTCTTGGGCTTAGGCGCTTCGCTGACAGAAGCGGCGACGATGCTGCCCTACATCGCAGCGATGGGAATCATCAGCGACTGGGATGCGCCGATGGCGGGACAAGTAGCAGCCATCGCCACATACTGCGGCGTCATGATTGTGCCGACGGTGATTCTGGCGGCGATCGCTCTCGTGGCCGGGCAGAAATTCTTCCCCCGCCTCGAGAAGGCCGTTCCCCGCCTTCAGTACGAGGCCAAGGTGACTCTGCTCTGGATCGCGGCGATCGTCGGCATCTACATGGTCGTCAACAGCGTGGGCGCGCTCCGCTAACCGCTAGTGCCCGCGCAGCTGGTCGATGGGCTTGCCGCCCTCGAAGTAGAGGCGGACATGGTTGTCGAAGACGGAGAGGGCGACGCCAATGGCCATGTGCATCTCCAGGTACTGGTAGGTGCCCAGACGGCCACCGAAGAGGACCTTGTTGTCGCGAAATTCGGCGGCGGCGAGGCGTCGATAAGCTTCTAGCTTCGCGCGGTGGGCTGTTGGTGGCGTACGCGCCGCTCATCGATAACCTCCAGGCGGCCATCGCCGAGTTCACCAAGAGCTCGTCCACCGGGGATGAAAAGGTGATCGGCCAAAACATCGAGGAAGCGCTGGTGATCGTGCGTGGGTTCGTCGAGAAGCTCAACGCCCTCGCAGGCGAGGAATGGCGCAAGCTCGAAGCCATCGGCGAGCAACGCCAAGCGCGCCTGCGGTTGCTGGCCAAATTGCGCAACCCGCACACGGTTGATGAGAACGGGCGCTACCCGCTGGCGAAGGAGTTCAACTCGACCGCCGGCAAGTTGGCCAGGGCGTGGGCGCTTGCGTCCGGGAGCCCGAATGCAGCCGAGTACCGCTCAGACGTTCGGTTTTACTCGGACGTGCGCAACCAGCTCATCAAGATGGAAGCCGCCGATCGCCGGGCTAGCGGGGAGCCGCTGAGCGAGGAGATCATCACCTTGCTCAGCCAACTCGTCGTGGAGTCCACTGCGTCCTCTCAGGTGATCGACGTTTACGGTGAGATTGGCCGCGAGCTACCCAACTTGCAGGACCTGAACATCGAGGCACTCAATCTCAGGTCCAGGGACGAATCCGAGACCGCATTGCTTATCGACGCCCTCCGGCGCGCCCTCCTCCAAGAATCCCGCAACGCCACCGGAAATAACGAGGTACGAGCCAAGCAGTTCTCCGAGCGCATCCGCGAGCTGATGAACCGGTACACCAACCAGCAACTCACCTCCGCGGAAGTGATCGCCGAACTCATCGAGCTGTCCAAGGAAATCGTCGCGGAGAGCAATCGCGGTGAACAGTTCAGCCCACCCTTAAGCAACGACGAGCTCGCGTTCTACGACGTGATGGCCACCAACGGGTCTGCCGGCGAATTGCTCGAAGACGACGTTCTGGCGCAGATCGCCCGCGAACTGGTGACCGCCCTTCGGCGCGACGCTAAAACGGACTGGACAGTACGCGACGACGTCCGCGCCAAACTGCGCCGCTCCATCAGAACCCTCCTGCGCAAGCACAAGTACCCGCCGGAACAGCGCAACGAAGCCGTCGTGCTAGTGCTCGAACAGATGGAGCGGTTTGCTCCACGGTGGTCGGAGGCAGCGTGATGGATAGAATAGAACCGATTCCTCCCGCGCCAAAGGCACAAGCTGAAGAAATCATCACTCTGCGCCAGATTGAAGCCATCAGAGTGAAACTCCGACTTTTTGACGGTCAGTTGGAAGCTAGCGCTCAAGCAGCAGCATCAGGAACCCCCCAGGAGTTAGCTTTTAAGACAGCCTGCACAAAATTTCTGGATGATCTTTCGAGCATTCGTTTCGGATTGCGCAGCGAAGAGATTCGCAACCAAGTTAAAAAGTCCCTGCCTAATTCCGACCCAGCTTCCGAGAGAGAGCCCATCGTCCACCTAACAGCGCCGGGCGGGCAACAGAAGAAAAATAACCCCGCGAAAAAGGTCAGTGGCGGGTCGCCCAGAAGCGATTACGCAGAGCAACCCGCGCCTCCGAAACGCGTGAAACCTTCACCCGACTCAGACACCCCAGCAGGTGAGAGCTCAAAGAAAACTGCGAAGTTTACACCGCTAGATCGTGCTCAGCTCCTAGTGGATCGAGAAGCCGTCGATGCGCGCCTCGCCTATGAAGAGGAACGCACGGTTTTACTCGAAAAGCTCAAGGCAATCCGAGACGGAGATCTCGATGCTGGTCTGAAACCGGAAGTTCTCAGCCAGCTTGATGAGGTCGAGAAGAATTACTCCAGCATCTGGCGCCGGCTGGAATCGGGTGTCCGGGGTGCGGAGATCCTCGCTTCTATCACCAAGACGAAACGCAAAACCGGAAAGAAACGCGGAGGCAGAAACCAGCAAGCGCCCCCTCCAAGAACGCGAATCAAAAGGAACTCGTCCTCAAACGATTTCGTGCGGGCGATTCGAGCACTCGATCGCGAAGCGAGGGAGCAGGCCCGACTCGCGGCCCAACATCGAGAATTCAAATCGATGGTCCAATCCCATCCCTACCGGCCGAATAGCGTTGCCGCAGACAGGGTCTACTTAACATCGGGATTCAAAAATCCACGCGCCCGCAAGTAGGCTCTAGTCAGCCCGGGCATCCTGGCTTAGCCAAGTTTTGCACTCTAGCTAAACCTACGGACCCAGAGCCCCAATAGGAATTACTGCAACCCCGTCGCTCCGGCGTAGTGCGGGTCCTCCCGAGGTGATGACCACCAAGGCTGGGTCGTCCTCAAGGTGCCCTGCAAACCGCTTGAGTGTGCCGGCTGCATGCTCAATCACCTCCGGGGTGTAGCCCAATTTCACTTCAACAAGCACGTCTCGGCCGCCAACGTTCGCGACAGCGTCGACCTCTAGTTTCGTGTTTAGCCGAGCGTGGTGCACCGTTCTTCCAGTTAGCGCACGAAGTTCGTGCACCACTAATGACTCAAAGAGTTGGCCGAAGTAAGCGGGATCCCGAAGTAGATGCTCAGGCCCTCGGTCCAACGCTGCCATAGCAAAGGAGGGATCAGCGAGATGGCGTTTCGGTGCCTTCCTCAACGTCGCCTTGGAACGTAAGTGCGTGAACCAAGCAGGCTGATCCACGGAGACGAAAATGCTCGCAAGAGCGTCGAGATAGTCGCGTGTTGTTTCCCGTGAGGTATCTGAATCTGTGGCGATGGTTTGCAGCTCCAGTTCGGTGCCCACACCACGAGCTAACGAACGGATCATTCTCCGCACTCGCTCTGAATCACGATTCACGCCGCCAACTGTGTGGATGTCCACGTTCGCAACGGTTTGTACGTAGTCCCGGACGTTCTCCAACGAATCATCAGTCGGGAGACCAACGTTGTAAGGAAGGCCGCCCCGGCACACGCGTTCCGCCAATTGAGGCAGTGTTAAGTCCGGTGTCGAAAACGGCAATGGGTCACCTGCAACCGCAGCGGCAAGTGAAACCGACCCATCCGATTCCCCGGTTTCAAAGAGGGTCATAGTCGACATCGTCATTCGCGCGAACCGGCCCGCACCCGAGTGGCTCGTCGCGTCCGCCCCAGGGGCCGTGGACCCGGTGAAGATGAACTGCCCCTTCGCCTGACGTTCATCAATAACGTGCCGCGCGAAATCCCACAATCTCGGCTGCAACTGCCATTCGTCGATGAGTCTCGGTGTGGCACCTTCAAGCAGTAGCCGCGGGTCATTATCCATAGCGAGGGTGACTCCGGGATCAGTCTCTACATTAAGAAAACTCGCTGCTTGCTGTTTCGCCGTCTCTGTTTTCCCACAGCCTTTCGGCCCCTGTATAAGGACACCACCCTGTCTGCGGAGCGATCGCTCCAATTCGGCATCCGCCAATCGTGGAATATACCCGTTCACCATACGGCAGCATAGTAGCAGCTACGAGCATCTACTTGGCGTTTTGAAAGGGGCTTGCTTGGCGTTTTGAAAACAGACCACTTGGCGTTTTGAAAGCGGTTTACTTGACATTTGGGAAACGGGGCGGGCCAGAGGCTCGTCGATAGGCAAAGGCCCCTTACTTCTCCCACATCGAACTCGGCGCGGCGCGGGCCTTGCGGTCGCGCGCGAGGATGAGGCGGTCCAGGTCCGCGATCACCGCATCAACGTCCGCGGGGTTGTACTTGCGCTCGCGGCGCGCCTGCTGCAGTTCGCGGCTGGCAGCGCGCAACGCGACCTCCTGCAACTGCGCAGCCCCCGCGCGGGCACGGTCGAAGGCAGCCTTGCGTTCCTCCGAACCCTCGGGGTCCTGCAGGCGCTGCTCCGCGATCGAGTCGAGGCGCTCCTGCATCATCGCGTACGCCTCCGGCGCGTACTCCTCGCCGTGGTCGCGGACCGCCTTGCGCGCCGCGTCGAAGGCGCGCTGGTTCAGCTCCTCGAGCGCCTTGTCGCCGGCGGGGCCGTTTTGCAGGTCAAGCTTATCGACGAGCCACGGCAGCAACAGCCCCGGCACCACCATCGTGCAGGTGAGCACGGTCAACGCGATGACAGAGAGCTCGTGGTGGTAGCTCGTCGCCGACGCCGGGACGCCAGCACGACCGCCAGCGTGACCAGCCCGCGCATGCCCGCCCACGCCATGAGCAAGACCTCCTGCAGGCGCAGCGGGGAGACGTTTGTGTGGTGCTTTTTCTGGTTGATCTTGTACAGCACCCACATCCAGACAAAGCGCACCGCGAACGCGACGACGGACAGGACCACGCCCACCTTCACCGCCTGCCAGATGTGCGTGCCGGCGGTGTCGATGGCGTCGCGCACGCTCATGCCAATCAGGCCGAACGCCACGCCGGTGAACAGCAGTTCCACCGTCTCCCAGAAAGAGTGTCCGGTAAGGCGGTCCTCGGCGGTCATGGCCGAGCGCGAGGACATCTCCACCGCGGCGATGACGATCGCGATGACGCCGGAGGCGTGAATGGCCTCGCAGCCGGCATAGATGGCGAATGGGAGCACCTAGGTAAACGCGGTGCGGATCACGGAATCGGGTACGGAGTTGGCGAACATGGCGGCCAACCTGCCCACGACCAGGCCGATCAGCACCGCGGCGATGGCGGCGTAAAAGAACTGCAGGGCGCCTTTGCCGAAGTCGACCTCGCCGTGCGCGACCGCGGCTGCCATGGCGACATTGAAGGTCACGATGGAGGCGGCGTCGTTGAACAGCCCCTCCGTCTGCAGCGTGCCGGTGATGCGCTTCGGGATGCCCGCCGGGCCCGCCACTGCGTCCACCGCCACCGGATCCGGCGGGGCGATCGCGGCGGCGAGCACCATCGCGGTAGTTAGGCTCAGCCCCGGCAGCATCAACATCGCCGTGGCGGTCAGCGCCGCGACGGTGAGGAACACCAGGATGATCGACATGGTCAGCACCACGTTGATCTGGGAGCCGATTTGCCCCCAGCTCGTGCGCCGGGCCAGCGACCACAGCAGCGGCGGCAGGAAGATCGGCAGGATCAGGTGCGGATCGATGGACACCGTGTCGATGCCGGGGATAAAGATCACCGGCACGACCACCACGGTCAGAAGCGCCGGCCACGGCAGGCCGGTGCGCTCACCTACGGCGGCGACGAGGACGGTGGCCAGCAGCAGGCAGATTAGTGCTATGAAAGTTCCCACGGTGGGTCAGTTTACGGTTTCCGATATACACCCCGCTGCTCTAGTTGACTCGGCCCGCTTGCGTTATTATCCTTGTGTTCATCAGCTGGCTAGGAGGCGTGGTTATTTTCCACAACCTGGTCGGCGTCTTGCTTTACATGGGGAAATAGGTTTTGGATCCAGCGGAGTTGGAACTCGACGTTCTTTTCGGGGACGGTCGCATGGATCCGTTCATGCTTCACACCGAAAACGATGTGATTAAGGCGCAGCGCGCTTACATGTGGAACGCCGCGGTCGCATCGCGCTACCTGACACGAACCGGATTCGTCGAGGTCGGTCTGCGAAATATTCTTGACGGGTCCCTCACTCACATCACGGGTTCCGACCACTGGTGGGAGGACTGCTACACGGAGTTTTCTCCGCATTGCCAGAAGAGCATCGATAAAACACTGTCGCACAAGGTCTTCGAGGGCGACTACCCGCGCGACCGCTTTGTCGCCAAATCTGAGTTTGGGCTTTGGACCTCGCTGCTGCACAAGAACAACGCCACGAACTTCCACCAGCTGGCCAACCACGCGTTTGAGGCAAAACGCGGGGAGATCTACCACTGCATGAACAGCGTGCGCCTGCTCCGGAACCGTGCTGCGCACCAAGTCTGCCTCCTTGGAGATGACCACCAGGCAAACCTTCAGAAAATTGATGTCGCTTTGGAGTACATCGATCTGGACCTTCGCCGGTTTGTCGGTCAAGCGGACGACCTACAAAAGCTGTTGAATAGTTACGGCGCTTTCCTCGCCGGCAACTGTCATCTTTAGAAGCGAAGAACTAACGAAAGCGGCCTTCTGGGCGACGGCACTCAGTAACCCATTTGGAAAAATGCAGGTCAGCCTCTCTGAGGCTCAGGCTCCGCAGTCCTTTCAATATCTTTGCAACCTCGCCACGGTCGCCCCAGGCATACGCAATCGTTCCCGGCGCCACTAAACCGTGAAATGCTAGGTGCCTGATGCCCGTTGCCAGCGGCCGCACTTCAGAACCGCCTTCGACCAAGTCAGACAGCTGTTTCTTCAGCTCATCCCTCTTCAAAAAATCGTCCAGGGCCTTGCGCAACTTGATCGCCTCATCCAGGCGGTACCAGTGCGCGATTTCCGGTGAGTCCAGTCGCACCTTCAAGTATCGCTGTCGAGCTCGTTTGCTGCGGATTCGCCGAATCCGTTGGTCCTCATCCAGTGCCGCTTCGAGCGACTCCACGGTGGAATAGGACATAGCAACCTGCAGCAGGTCGCTGTACCCCTGTGCTGTGTCGGACGTAAACCCGAACGAAACTTCCATTGTGGAGGCTGCTCGATACCGGTTCGCAAAACGCGACACCTTCGTAGGGAGATCGTTTTTCCACGGCTTGCCGGGAAAGGAATCTACATAAGTCCTATAGGCTCCCCATGCAGACGGATACCCAACTGGATAGTCGGGTTTCACCGATTCCACCCCCTAGTGGCCGCGGGGCTGCGACAAAAGCTCGCCGTCCTCGTAGTGCGGGCGCAGGTGGTTGTCAAAGAGTGACAGCGCCGCACCGATGGCCATGTGCATGTCCAGGTATTGGTAGGTACCCAGGCGCCCGCCGAAGAGCACGCCCTTGTCCTGGGACTCGGCGGCGGCGAGGCGTCGATACGCGAGCAGCTTCTCGCGGTCCTCAGGGGTGTTGATCGGGTAGTAGACCTCGTCGTCCTCGCCGGCGAAGCGGGAGTACTCCTTGACAATGACGGTCTTGTCGGCCGGGTACTCGCTGCGCTCGGGGTGGAAGTGGCGGAACTCGTGGATGCGGGTGTACGGCACGTCCGCGTCGTTGTAGTTCATCACCGGGGTGCCCTGGAAGTCGCCGGTGGCAAGCACCTCGCGCTCGAAATCGAGGGTGCGCCAGCCCAGCCTGCCCTCCGCATAGTCGAAGTAGCGGTCCAGCGGGCCGGTGTAAACGGTGGGGATGCCCTCGTATTCGTCGCGCATGTCAAAGTAGTCGGTGCCCAGTTGCACGTCGATCAGCTCGTGGTCGGCCATCTTTTCCAACCAGGCCGCGTAGCCGTCAACGGGCAGGCCCTCATAGGTGTCGTTGAAGTAGCGGTTGTTGAACGTGTAGCGCACGGGCAGCCGCGAGATGATCTCGGGCGGCAGCTCGGTGGGGTCGGTCTGCCACTGCTTGGCGGTGTAGTGCTTGACAAAGGCGTCGTAGAGCGGCTTTCCGATCAGTGCGATGCCGCGTTCCTCCAAGTTCGTAGCGGCTTCGGGGTCCTTGCCCTCGCGCTGCTGCTCAATCAGCGCGCGCGCCTCGTCCGGCGAGTAGTACTTGCCGAAGAACTGGTTGATCAGGCCCAGGCCCATCGGGAACTGGTAGGCCGTGCCGTCGTGCATGGCGAAGACGCGGTGCTGGTAGTCGGTGAAATCCGTAAAGCGGTTGACGTAGTCCCACACGCGCTTGTTGGAGGTGTGGAACAGGTGCGCGCCGTAGGTGTGCACCTCGATGCCGGTGTCCGGGTCCTTTTCCGAGTAAGCATTACCGCCGATGTGGCCGCGTTTTTCGATGACGAGCACGCGCTTGCCCAGCTCGCTCGCGGCTTGTTCCGCGACGGTGAGGCCGAAGAACCCGGATCCAACAACGATGAGGTCGTAAGTCATGGCGCCCATTTTCGCACATTCGCGTATCTACGCCTCACGGCCCGACACACCCAAAAGTCTCAATACTTCCTTTAGAGTTCTTTCTCCCCTAGAATGCACTTTGATTAACTTTATCCCCATACGTAACAGGAGCCTTACCGTGCAACAACGTCGACGTCTCACCCGGCCCGCGCCGGGGAAGAACCCGGTCCTGGCCGCCCTGACGACCCTGACAACACTGGCGCTCGTCGCCGCGGCCGCGTTTGGCGGCAGCAACATTGTCAACGTCCAATCCCTCGGACCTGGCGGCGGCGTTTCTGTCAACCTCGCCAGCGAATCCCTCGCTGCCGGTGACAACGTCGCCGTCGACGACGCGGCTGTCATGACGCAGGGCGGTGAGCAGGTCGAGCACCGCGTGGTCAAGGAATTCACTCGCGAAAAGCCCTTCTCCGTTGTCGGCCTGACCTGGGAAGATGAGCGCGACATTGTCGCCTACGTCCGCGCCCAGCGCGCCGACGGCACCTGGTCCGAGTGGTACCAGATGGATACGGCCGCCAACGCCGCCGGCGACACCACGTCTGGCACCAAGCACGGCACCGACCCCATCTACGTCGAGCCGACCACCCGCATTCAGGTCTCCACCGCGAACGTCGATTTGCTTGAGGACGGCCGCACCGAGTCCGAGGCGGCGACCACCGCCAACGAGATCGAGGCAGTCTTCGTCGACGGTGGCGAAGGCACCGTCGGTGGCGACATCGCACCGGTGGCCGAGTCCTATGCCGCCGGCATGCCCAAGGTCGTTTCCCGCGCCGCGTGGGGTGCCCAGGGGTCACGCCAGAACCCGTACTACACCGAGCCGACCAAGGCGATCACCGTCCACCACACCGCCGGTTCTAACAACTACACGGCGGCGCAAGCACCCGGTATCGTGCGCAGCATCCAGGCCTACCACCAGGGCCAGGGCTGGGGTGACATCGGCTACAACGCCCTGGTGGATAAGTACGGCAACATCTACGAAGGCCGCGCCGGCGGTCTCGACCGCGGGCCCATGGGCGCCCACGTCGGTTCCTTCAACAGCAACACCTGGGGAATTTCCATGCTGGGCAACTACGAGACCGCACAGCCTAGCGCGGCAGGCGTGAAGGCGATGGGCGACATCATCGGCTGGAAGTCCGCGCAGTCGAAGATCAACCCGCTGGGTTCGACCCAGCTCACAGCCTCCGGAAACTTCACGGGAAGCAAGTACGCCGCCGGCCAGACCGCGACCTTCCCCACGATTAACGCGCACCGCGACTTCCACTACAACGCGTGCCCGGGGCAGTACCTCTACGCTCAGATGGGCGCGATCCGCACCGCGGCCGCCGCCAAGGCAACGCAGATCACCTCGGGCCAGGTTGTCGCTCCTTCCTCACCGAGCGCCAAGAGTGAGACCACGACCGGCGCGAACAACGTCACCACGACGGTAACCAACCGGGTCAACGGTGCGTTGTCCAACATCTCCCTGTCCAAGCTCGCCGAGGGCGACCCCACCGCAATCGCCACGGCGGCGGGCACGGTTGCCGGCGTTGTCATCCTTTACATGCTCCAGTCTGGGACGCTGTCCGACGGCGTGGAGAAGGTCGCGGATGTTGAGCTCGTTCCGGGTCTGACGCTGTCCGCCCTGACCCCGCAGATTGGCAAGATCCTGCAGTTCGTCGGCGGCGATCAGGCGGCCGACACGTGGAAACAGTTCGAGCCGATCCTCGGCACCCTGCAGGGAGCTGCCACCGGTATTGGCGGCAACAATTTCGCCTTCTACTCCAACGGCATCGCCGTGCAGAACAACCAGGGCGACATCTACACCCTGGTTGGCGAACTCGCCGACGCCTGGCTGCAGCAGGGCCTCGACGCCGGCCTGCTCGGCTTGCCGACGTCCCAGCAGTACAACCCGGTTGAGGACGAAGTGAAGGTCGACTTCGAAGGCGGCTCGATCTCCTTCAACCCGACCACCAGGGAAGTCAACATCGACGTCAGCTCCCTGCGCTAACGCCTAGCCCAAACCGTAGGAGCGCTGAACCGCGTCCTCCCACGCCGCAATGAGCCGGTCCCGATCGGGGCCGGCCATTGTGCTGTGCCAGGTCGTAGTATCGCCCAGCGTAAGCGGCGCAGTGAGCAGCCCCGCCCCGATGCCGGCCGCCGACGCCGCGCCCATCACGGTGGTCTCGATGTTGTCCGGGCGGGAGACACGGGAGTTGAGCAGATCTGCCTGCATCTGCATAAGGAGCTTATTGTCGGTCATTCCGCCGTCGACACGCAGCTCGGCGATGGTCGTTCCGGAGTCTTGCTCCATCGCGCGCACGACCTCGCACGTTTGAAAACATGTCGCCTCCAGCGCGGCGCGCGCCACGTGACGACGATCCGCGAAACGCGTCAGGCCCGTAATCACCCCCCGCGCATCCGCACGCCACCGCGGCGCGAACAAGCCCGAGAACGCGGGCACGATGACGACGCCTGCACTGTCGTCGACCTCGGAGGCGAGCTTCTCGCTTTCCGCGGCCGTGCGCAGCACCCCAAGCTGGTCGCGCAGCCACTGGATAAGGGAACCACCCACCGCGACCGAGCCCTCCAACGCGTAGACGGGATCCCCCCCGGCGCGCTGGTACGCCACCGTCGTGAGCATCCCGTTCTCGCTGTGCTGCGGGGTCGCGCCCGTGTTGAGCAACATGAACAGGCCAGTTCCGTAGGTCATCTTGGCGTCCCCGTGGTCGAGGCACCCCTGACCAAACAGTGCGGCCTGCTGGTCACCCAGCACCCCCGTGATGGGCACGCCTGAGAGCTGGCCGCGGCGGCGCACGACACCGAACTCGCCCACCGACGGGCGGATCTCGGGCAGCATCGCCCGCGGCACCCCGAGCTCCTCGCACAGCGTGTCGTCCCAGGTAGCGTCTCAAGGTTCATCAGCAGCGTCCGGCTGGCATTCGTCACATCGGTGACGTGAACCGCCTCGTGCCCTTCATCACCGCGGGCGCCACCAGTGAGGTTCCAAATCAGCCACGAATCAATCGTGCCGGCCAGCAACTCGCCGTTTTCTGCCCGCTGCCTGGCCCCGGGAACATTGTCCAGGATCCAGGCCCATTTCGGCGCAGCCGGGTACGAGTTGTGCAACAGGCCAGTGACTTTCTTGTAGCGTGCGGGGTCGCCCTCGTGGTGGGTACGGGTGTCCTGCCACACGATCGCGTTGTAAATCGGCTTACCAGTGGATTTCTCCCACACCACCGCCGTTTCACGCTGATTGGTCACCCCGAGCGCCGCGATGTCTTCCTCTGTGATGTCATGGCTGGCCATCGCCTCACCTGCGGCCCGGCGCGCGTTCCGCCAGATTTCCATCGGATCGTGCTCGACCCAGCCCTGGCGCGGCATGATCTGCTTGTGCTCGTATTGAGCGTGGGCGACAACCTTGCCTTCTACGGTGGTCAAGATAAAACGGGTCGTCGTGGTCCCCTGATCGATCGCGGCGATAAACGGCATGCCGACAGTGTAGTGGTGGCTCCGGCGGTGACGTGACGGGTTTGAGGTATAGCTCTAGGCCGGGAAATCCAGTTCACCTGTGGCGCCTCGCCCGCTGAGGTATAGCTGCTAGACCTCAGCGCGCCCCAAAGTTATCCACAATCCCGAGTTATCCACAGCCCGACCCCGCAAAACCGGAAAATCAACAGCCCGGGGCACAATCAGGGCCATGAACTCGGGGGAGGAAATGGCACTAACCACGTCGGTGGCACAACGCTGCCGCACGTCAGTCATCACGGGCCCGGCAGCGCTGCGCCTGCACGGGATCAACACATTTCAGTGGGTATCCAGGGTAGACGTCGCGCTTCGTGGACGCGCCCGGGCATTCGAGAAACCGAGCCCCCGCCAAAAGTGGGTCTACCGCAGTGGCGTCCTGCACCCTAAGACAATCGTCCAAATCAACGGGATCGACACGGTCGACGGGATCCGCGCGCTGTTCGACACCTACCGCTACCACGGCCGCACCGATGCACTCGTCGCGATTGAGTCCGCCCGAAACTCCCTGGACCTCACCGCCGCCGACCTGCTCCAACGCGCCGGGTCACTGCCCCGAGCCAAGGGCCTGCGCGGCTTCCGCCAGCTCATCGAGTATTCCGCAGCGACCTCCGAAAGCCCGCTGGAAACCCTCGGCCGGGATCGAATCCTCCGGGCAATCGAGTCCGGGGCCTTAACCAACGTGGGATCGGTGGCGTTTCAGGTCGAGCGCCGAATCATCTCCAGGTTCGGCGAGTACCGCAAGGCGCTTATCGACGCCATGCTCACCAACGTCATCGGAATCGAGTTCGACGGCAAGATCAAACAATCGGGCACGTTCGGAGACCCAGATTTCATCACCGAGGAAGAGCGCTGGCGCGAGAAGCAACTGCAAAACCAGGGCCTCGTGATCTGCCGTTTCGGCTGGTCCGAGGTGATATCAGGACAGTTCATCCGCACCGTCCAAAACCTGCTGGGCGCCTACCCGCGTGATCCCTAGAACCACCGCTCCAGAACCGCGGCCACACCATCTTCGTCGTTGCTCAGGGTCACGGCGTCCGCGGCGTCGGTGACGACGGGGCTGGCGTTGCCCATCGCCACCCCGAGGCCAGACCAGGCGAGCATCTCACAATCATTTGGCATGTCACCGAACGTCACCACTTCCTCGGCGCTCACCCCGTAGCGCGCCGCGAGGAGCGAAGCGCCGGTGGCCTTGTTCACCCCGGGGCAGGAAATTTCGATCAATCCCTCGTCCATGGAGTACGTGACGTGCGCATCCGAGGCATCCACCACAGGCGCGATGATGTCGAACATCTCGGCCGAGTACATTGTGGGGCACCGCACCAAAAGCTTCGCGGCGGGCTGCGAAATCAGCTCCGCAACCGGGGCAACGCCGAAGCGGGAGTCCCACGCGTCGGGGTTGTAGTCCGGGGTGACCAGGAATACCTCATTCTCGGGGTCGAGGGCCGATTGCCCGACGCGCTCGACACCGTAGCCCCACGCCACACCGAGGGCGCGAAAAGCCGCGTCAACATCCGCGACGACCTGATCCATCAGCTCGGGCTCGAGCTCAAAGGAGCGCAGGACCTCGTCGCGGGCGGGGTCGTAGAGCACCGCACCGTTCGCGCACACGCAGATCGGGGTGATCGGCAGTTGGTCCAGCACCGGCATGAGCCAGCGGTGCGGCCGCCCCGTAGCCAGCCCAAAGTGCGCGCCGGAGCGCACGGCCCGCATCACGACCTCGCGCAGACGCGGCGTCACGCGCCCCGCACTGGTTATGAAGGTTCCGTCGATGTCGCTGATGATAAGCCGGGGTGCCATAGCACCTTAGCTTATCGACGCCCCCGACACGCGGCTCACTTTTCGCGCTTAGCTGCGGCCTTGGCGGCCTTACGCTCCGCGCGCTCCGCCTTCTCGCGCTGGTAGATCTCCTCCGCCTCCTCCAGGGTCGGCGCGGATCCGCCGAGCGATGCCGGCATCCACCGCTCCCCTTCCGGGAAGGGGCCGTACTTCTCCTCGTACTCAGCACGGTTGGCGTCGAGAAGCTCCTGAACCGCAAGCTTGAGTCGAGCGGTGACCTCTTCGGGGGTGCCCTCCAGGGATACTGGAGCACCGTAGCGGATGATCACGGGGGTGTGGGTGCGGCCCAGGCGACGCGGCAGTTCCTTTGTCCAGATCCGCTGGGAGCCCCAGATTGCGCAGGGGATCAGGGGGGCGTCGGCACGCTGCGCGATGCGTGCGGCACCTGTCTTGAAATCGGAGAGCTCGAAGGCGCGGGAGATGGTGCCCTCGGGGAAGATTCCCACGAGGCTTCCCTTTTTGATCCAGTCGACGGCCGAGTCGATGCTGTCGGCGCCGGCGGCGCGGTCGACGGGCACGTGCCGCATGCCGCGCATCATCGCACCGATCACGGGCGCGGAGAACACCTCTTTCTTGGCCATGAAGCGCACGAGCCTGCGGCCAGCAATGTGGGGGCCCATCCCAGTGAAGATGAAGTCGAGCCAACCGGTGTGGTTCGCCGCGATGAGCGCGCCGCCTTCGGCAGGGATGTGCTCTAGTCCGTGAGAAACGGCGACGGTGCCCTGAGCACGGAAAACCGTCTTAATCACGCGGATCACGTTGTGGTAGAACGGGTCCCGCTTCGCCTCCTCGTGGACTGGAGGGATGACGTAATCCGAGGGGATCTCGAACAGACCTTGAATCTTTTTCATGTTTAGGGCTCCAGAATCTCTTTGCCGACCCACGGGCGCAGCGCTTCTGGCACCACGACGGAACCGTCCGCGCGTTGGTTGTTCTCAAGAATAGCGACAAGCCAGCGCGTCGTGGCCAAAGTTCCGTTGAGCGTTGCCGCGATCTGGGTTTTGCCGTCCGCGTCGCGGTAACGCGTGGCCAGGCGCCGGGCCTGGAAGGTGGTGCAGTTCGACGTCGAGGTCAGTTCGCGGTACGTGCCTTGCGACGGCACCCACGCCTCGGTGTCGAACTTGCGGGCCGCCGAGGACCCGAGGTCGCCAGCGGCGACGTCGATAATGCGGTACGGCACCTCGACAGCGGAGAGCATGTCGCGCTCAAGCTGCAGCAACCTGCGGTGCATCTCCTCGGCGTCCTCGGGCGCGCAGTAGACGAACATCTCCAGCTTGTCGAACTGGTGCACGCGCAAGATGCCCTTCGTGTCCTTGCCGTAGGAGCCCGCTTCTCGACGGAAGCACGACGACCAGCCGGCGTAGAGCAACGGCCCGTCGGATAGGTCGATGATTTCGCCGGCATGGTAGCCGGCCAGGGCGACCTCGGAGGTGCCCACCAGGTACATGTCGTCGCGCTCGAGGTAGTAGATCTCCTCGTCGTGCGCGTCCAAAAAACCGGTGCCGGCCATGATCTCGGGGCGCACGAGCACTGGCGGGATGACCACTTTAAAACCGGCCTCGCGCGCTTTTTGGGCGGCGAGCATGAGCATGCCGAGCTGCATCCACGCGCCGTCATCGACGAGGTAGTAGAAGCGCGCGCCGCTGACCTTCGTGCCGCGCTTGACGTCGATAATGCCCAGGCCCTCGGCCAGGTCGAGGTGGTCGCGCACCTCGAAATCGAACTCGGGGATCTCGCCGGCGTGCTCGAGCACCACGAAGTCTTCCTCCCCGCCGGCCGGGGCGCCCTCGATGACGTTGGAAATGCGGTACTGCAGCTTAGCCACCGCTTCCTCGGCCTGCGCCTGCGCGGCTTCGGCCTCCTTGACGCGGGCCTTGAGCTCGTTGGAACCCTCGAGCAGCGCCGGGCGGTCCTCGGGGGCGGCCTGGCCGATCTTCTTGCCAAAGGCCTTCTGCTCGCTGCGCAGCTCGTCCGCCGCCTGGATGGATGAGCGGCGGGCTTCGTCCGCCTCCAGCAGCTGATCCACCAGGGTCGGGTCTTCGCCGCGGGCTCGTTGAGACTCGCGCACGACGTCGGCATTTTCACGCAGGAATTTGAGATCAATCACGCTGAGCTATCCTACCGTGCGCACTGAGCTGGGCAGCGCCAACTGCTTAAAAACGTGGCCACCAACCGGGACTCTAAAGCGCTGTAAGGCACAATAGGCCACATGGTCTCGACAACATCAGCAACGCGCAGCGTTCTCGTCGCCGTGGTGGCGGGCGCCGTGGCGGCAGGGTCCTACTCGTTCGTTTCCGAGTCGGACGCGGCCTCCTCCGCCGCGTCAACCCCGTCCGCTTCGACGACGGCGGCGTCACCCAGCACGCCCAACTCAACCTCGAGCGTTGCCTCGTTCACCACCGCTGACCAGGGCGCTTGCCTGACCTGGGACGTGGTCGAGGGCGGCTCGATCGCGGGATTCGAGCAGACCCCGTGCGAGCAGGAGCACCGCTTCGAGGTGTCCGCGCGAGAGGACCTCGCGGCTTTCCCCTCCTCCGAGTTCGGCCCCAACGCGGAGATCCCCAGCCAGACGCGCCAGGCCCAGCTTCGCGAGGAGCTGTGCGGGGCCTCGACGCTGAACTACCTCGCCGGGGTCTACGACCCGAACGGTCGCTACTCCATCGCGTCCATCCTGCCGCCTGCCGACGCGTGGGAGCGCGGGGATCGCACGATGCTGTGCGGGCTGCAGGTCACCGACGCCTCCGGCACCCCGACCCTGACAACCGGGCGCGCGGCCGAGCAGGATCAGGCTCGCGTCCTTGCCGCCGGCCAGTGCGCGGCAGCGGACGCATCGAACACGCTGCGAGTCGTCGACTGTGCCGAGCCGCACCAGCTGGAGGTGACCTCGGTGGTCTCCATGGCGGAGGTCTTCCCCGACCACACCCCGAGCGTAGAGGAGCAGAACAATTACCTTGGTGATGTGTGCACCACCGCCGCTCACGATTACCTCGGTGGGGAGGAAAACCTCTACCAGGTCGCGCTGCAGCCGTTTTGGACCACCCACTCGCCCGCCGCCTGGGAGGGCGGCAGCAAGAGCGTCAACTGCGGGTTGGTGTTTGCCAACAACGGGCAGTTCGCCACACTCACCGGGTCAGCAACCGCCGGCCGCGACGGGCTGCGTATCGACGGCAACCCCCCACCCGAGCGCCCCGAGCGCCGCCCGCTGCGCCAAAACCCCGATGCGAACGCTCCCGCCGCGTCCGCGAACCAGGAACCCGGCGCGCAGTAACACCATGCTGGCCAGCTACGACGAGTTCGAGGAGATGATCAACGACGCCCTCGACCTCATCCCGGAGCCGTTTGCCCGCGCCATGACCAACCTGGTCATCCTGGCGCGCGACTTCAACCCGGACGAGCCGACCATGCTCGGGTTGTTCGAGGGCGTGCCGCTGACCGAGCAGTACTCCAACCACACAGGTTTTCTGCCCGACACCATCTTTGTTTACAAGGACGCCCACGAGGCGGTGTGCTCAAGCGTCGCTGAGCTGCGCGAACAGGTCAAGGTCACGGTCTTTCACGAGGTGGGCCACTACTTCGGTATGGAGGAAGACCAACTTCACGCCCTTGGTTGGGGCTGAGGTCTAGTAGCTATACCTCAGTGCCCCGGCCGCCACACCTGCAGCACGTGAACCGCCCTAGTCCAGCGGGTACTTGCCCCACTTCACAACCCGCCACGAACCGAACTCTCCGACCGGGTCAATGACCACGTAGTGGCAGTTGGGAAGGTACGACGCCTCCGCGAAGGCCGGGTCGACGTCGGTGGCGTTGGCGGCGAAGGCACGGATCGCGCCGCCATGGGAGACCACCACGGTGTCGCCACCTGCCTCGACGAGGGGGTCGATCGCCGCGCGGTAGCGGGTGAGGAAGATTTCGAGGGAGTCACCGCCGTCGATAAGCGAATCAAGCTGCCGCCGGTAGAAGCCGCGAAACGCGCCGTGGTAGGCCGTGTGCGCCTCGCGGGTGTTGAGCATTTCAAAGCGCCCGGCCTGGACCTCGTGGAGGCCATCGAGTGCGGGGATGGAATCGAAGTGCTCCCCGAAACCGATCTCGCCGGTCTGCTGAGCACGCAGCGCCTTGGATGTGACCACCCGCGCCGGCGCATAGGTGTCCATGATGTCGCGCCCCGCCGCGGCGGCCTGGGTGCGCCCCAGCTCTGTGAGCTCCGCGCCCGGCAGGGCGGTGTCGAGGTGGCGGCCGACGTTCGAGGTGGTTTGCCCGTGCCTGAGCAAAATGAGCATTTACTTGCCTTCCCGGGCCCTGTCGACCCACTCTTCCGCGGCGCGCAGGCGCGCGGCGTCCGCGTCTGCGTCCGTTCCCGGCTCGCATCCTAGCTGATCCGCGCGCGGCCAGGAGCCGAGGAAGGTAATCGAGCTCGCCCGTAGGTAGAGGTTGCGCAGCGCCTCGGCAAGCGCGACGTCGTCAATGTGGCCGACGAGGTCGACGAAGAAGTTGTAGGTGTTGCGCGTCGCTTTCGTCGGGCGCGACTCGATTCGGCTGAGATCCACGCCGCGGTATGCGAACTCCTGCAGCGCACCGACCAGGGTGCCCGGCTCGTTCGGCAGTTGAAACACGACGAAGGTGCGGTCGTTTCCGGTGCGGGGTGTCGGCGTACCCGCCGGGCCGACGAGCACGAAGCGGGTGCGCGCTGCCTCGATGTCAGCGATCCCCTCGGCGTGGATCTCAAGGCCGAACAGGTCCGCGGCCCGGCGCGGGGCCGCCGCCACATCGACCTCGCCCGAAGCGACGAGCTCGGCGGCGGCCGCGTTCGACGACGCCGCGCGGAACTGCGCGGCCGGCACCTGCGTCGCCATCCAGCGGCGAACCTGCTGGTAGCCGACGGGGTGCGTGGCAAAGCTCGTTGCGCTGGCGAGCGTTTCGCCGGGCCGGGTCATAATCGCGAACGAGATCTCGAGTTCCGTCTCACCGTAGATCTGCACCCCGGGGGCCTCAATCAGCGCGTCGGTGGTGGAGGTCACGGCGCCGTCGACGGAGTTCTCGATGGCAACCACGGCCCACTCGACCTCGCCGGAGCGCACCGCGGCGAGCGCCTGGGAGGGTGAATCGACGGGAACCAGGTGGGCGTCGTCAAGCTCGAAATCCCACACTGCTTGCTCAGTAAACGTGCCGTGCGGGCCAAGGAATGCGACGCGGTTCATGCCTTAAAGTTACTGCATGCGCACTCGTGGAGAGCGGATCCGTGTGGAGATCCTCATCGTGCTCGCCGTCACGTTCGGCTTGTCCGGCGTGCGCTCGCTGTTGAGGCTTGTCGACGCCCTGCTGGCCGAACCCGCCCTCAACGAACAACAGGTGACGCTCAACGACGCCGCCTCCGACGTCTCCTGGCTCGACCTCGCCCTGCAGCTGTGCTCCGCGGCCTCGCTTCTGGCGTGGGGCGCGCTCGCGCTGTTCCTGCTGGATAAGTCGCTGCCGCGGCTGCGGTGGCGCGACTGGCTGCACGGCGCGGGGCTCGCCGCGCTGATCGGGCTGCCGGGGCTTGTCCTCTACGTCACTGCGCTGAACATGGGCTTGTCGAAGCAGGTCATCCCCACCACCGAGGCCGTGCAGGTGCCCACGCTGTTGCTGTGGTCCTTCGCCAACGCCTTCGGCGAGGAGACCGTGGTGGTGATGTGGCTGATCACGCGGCTGCGCCAGCTTGGGTGGGGGCCGTGGCCCGCCATCGCCGCGTCCTCGGTGCTGCGCGGTAGCTACCACCTTTACCAGGGAGTTTCGGCGGGGTTTGGCAACATCGTGATGGGCGTCGTCTTCGGCTACTTCTACCACCGCACCGGGAAGGTGTGGCCGTTGATCCTGGCGCACTTTCTTATCGACGCCGTCGCGTTCGTCGGCTACCTGCTCGTGCCCGGGTCGCTACTTTCCTCGTTGGGTATAGCGGCGGGTTAAACTGCTGCACATGCCGACCACACCTCACTCGAACGACCCCAGGGACAACCTGGGCGACTACGTGCTGGGCAAGGACGGGAAGCCCATCGTGGACCGCTACGGTCGCCCCGTACGCCGCCGCGTCGAACGCGCCCCCCGGCCCGAGCCCCGCCCGCGCGAGGAGGTGCCCCGCTTCGAGCGGGTGCAGCGCCCGCCGATGGACCACACGCGCCAGTACCAGCCGCGGCGCACCCCGCAGCTGCCCGAGCGCGACAGGCCCGCACCGCAACCGCGGCCTGTGCAGCAGCCGCCGCGGCGCGTCAGCCGGCCGGTAGAGCCGGCGCCCATGGCCGTGTCGCGCTCGCGCGTGCGCCAAGCGCCGCCCGCGGCGGCGCAGGCTCCGGTGCGTGCGCGGAGGCGTCGAAAAGCACCCGGCTGCTTCTCCGTATTCGCACTCGTTGTCGTGCTCCTCATCGCCGGGGTCCTCTTCACCGACGCGCGCCTGAACCGCGTCGACGCGCTTCCCGACGAGCGCATCGCCAACACCGCCGGCACGAACTGGCTGCTCGTCGGCTCCGATTCGCGCCAGGGCCTCAGCGAGGACGACATCGCGCGCTACGGCACCGGCGGCGACCTCGGCGTCGGCCGCACCGACACGGTGATGCTGCTGCACCTACCGCGCACGGGGCCGGCGACCCTGGTGTCCATCCCGCGCGACTCGTACGTCTCCATCCCAGGCTACGGCATGGACAAGATCAACGCCGCCTTCGCCTACGGCGGGCCGAAACTGCTGGCGACGACCGTGGAGCAGAACACGGGGCTGCGCGTGGACCGCTACGCGGAGATCGGCATGGGCGGGTTTGCAGGCGTGGTCGACGCCATTGGTGGCGTCGAGATCTGCGTCGCCGAGCCGATCCAAGACCCCCTGGCTAACCTGGACGTCCAGCCCGGCTGCCAGAAGATGGACGGCGCGACGGGCCTGGGCTACGTGCGCACCCGCGCGACAGCGCTGGGCGATCTGGACCGGGTGAACCGCCAGCGCGAGTTCCTCTCAGCGATTGTCAACGAGGTCACGTCGCCTGCCGTGCTTCTCAACCCGTTCCGGCTCATCCCGCTCATGTGGGCTGTGCCGGGGATGTTCACCGTCAACACGGGCGACCACGTGTGGAACTTGGCGCGTATCCCGCTCGCGATGCGCGGCGGGCTGAAAACGGAAACGGTGCCGCTCGGTGGCTTTTTAGACACCGAGGTCGGCAACGTTATGTTGTGGGACGAGGCTGGCGCCGAGGCGCTGTTCTCGTCGCTGCGTTAAACCGTCTTCTCAGTCTTTACCGCAGCGGCAGGCAACTCGGTCCACGTGCCGGCCGCGACCATGTCGGCCTTTCGCTTGACCCAGAAGTCCGCGCCCTTGATGCCCAGCGCCTCGGGGTCGAACTGCGGGTCGAGCCCGGCCTTCTTCTGGCGGCGGTAATCCCACAGGCACTTCAGGGCCGGGCCCTGGATGACCAGGATGGCCAGGATGTTCAGCCACGCGGTCGCGCCGACGCCGATGTCACCCAGCGCCCAGGCGGCACCCGGCGTGCTGGTCGCACCGATGTAGACAGAGATGAGGATGAGCACTCGCAGCACCCAGATAATGACCCGGCGGGCGGTCTCGTTGTTCACCCAGCGGTTGAGGTAGGTGAAGTTCACCTCGGCGAGGTAGTAGTAAGCAAGCACGGTGGTAAACGCGAAGAACATAATCGCGATAGCCACGAACGACGGTCCGATGCCCGGCGCGAGGGTGTTCAGGCCCTCCTGGACAAACCCGGGTCCGACCTCGACGCCGTCGGGAAGCGAGCCTGCGTAGCGCACGGGGCCGTCCTCAGACTGGCCGTCGAACACCTTGTACATGTCGGTGGAGATGATGATGAACGCCGTCGCGGAGCAGACGAACAGCGTATCGACGTACACCGCAAAGGCCTGCACAAAGCCCTGCTTGGCGGGGTGGGAAACCTCGGCCGCAGCCGCGGACTGCGGGCCCGTGCCCTGGCCAGCCTCGTTGGAGTAGATGCCGCGCTTGACGCCCCAGAGGATCGCGGCGCCGAGCATGCCGGAGAACATTGCCTCCTGGTCGAAAGCGGAGCGGAAGATCAGGCCGAAGACCTCGGGGATCTGCCCGGCGTTGACCGCAAGGATAACGATGGCCGCGATGATGTACAAAACCGCCATCACCGGAACGACGAGGGAGGCGAACATCGCGATGCGCTTGACACCACCGATGACGATGATGCCGAGCAGAACCACCATGGCCACGCCTGAGATCCAGGTCGGCACGGTCCAGGCGTTTTCAACCGCTGCGGCAACGCCGTTGGCCTGGATGCCGGGGAGGAAGTAGGAGGTGGCCAGAATCATGCTGATAGCGAAGATCACAGCGTAGACCAGGGCAAACGGCCGGGCGGCGGTGTGCGCTGCGGCCTTTTCAATGTAGAAGGCCGGGCCGCCGCGGTACTCGCCGGTGTCGCGGTCCTTCTCCTTGTAGATCTGCGCCAGGGTGCACTCCACGAACGAGGTTGCAGATCCCAGCAGCGCAACAAGCCACATCCAAAACACCGCGCCAGGCCCACCGAACGCAATGGCGGTGGCGACACCTGCGATGTTGCCCACGCCCACACGTCCGGCGAGCGAAATCATCAGCGATTGGAACGAGGAAATGCCAGATTCCGATTTTTCACCCTGCGTGATTTGCTTCAGCATGTCGGGAATGCAGCGAATTTGCAGGAACAGCGTGACGATGGTGAAGTACGCGCCGGCACCGAGGCACAGGTACACCAGCCAGTTCGACCAGATCAGGCCGTTAAGCGTGTCGATAAACCCCTCCATAGCGGGTTCCTCCCAGTATCCGAGTATTAGGTTGGCAACATCCTGTGTGAATGTTGGGGTTAAGAATAGACTTTTCGCCTATTAAGCGATAGGTTTTTGCCGAAAAAATTTCGCTTGCTTGTCGACGCCCACCTCAACGCCCACTTCTACACCGCACGTGCGCCGCCACGATGTCGTGGATCAGCCGCGCCGCGGTGCGCGCCGTGCGCGCGTCAATGTCGTAGCGTGGATTGAGTTCGACCACGTCGACGAGCACCAACCGCCCTGTGCCGGCCACGGCGGTGGCGATGGCCCGGATTTTTTCCAGGGCGACCCCGAACCCGGCCGGCGCGGAGACCCCCGGGGCGGTCGAGGCGGGCAGAACGTCTAGGTCGATGCTCAGGTGGATCGGCCGCTGCCCAGCAACGCAGTCGAGCGCCACGCGTGCGCACTCGGCCGGGCTCAGCTGCGCGAGCTCGGTGTCGAGCACGGTGCGCACCCCGAGCCGCGCGGCGGTATGAAACAGCGTTGCGGTGTTGTTCGGCTCGGAGACGCCCAGCACCGAGTAGTTGAACTGATCTCCGCACAGCTGCGCGATCTGGGCAAACGGGGTGCCCGACGTGGGGTATGGGGCATCGCGCAGGTCGAAGTGGGCGTCGAGGTTGATGATGCTCATCTCCCCGCGCGCCTCACGCACCCCGCGGTGGGTGGCAAACGAGGTTTCGTGGCCTCCGCCGAGCACGACGACCAGGTTGCCCGTGGCAGCGAGGTCGCGCACGCGCTCGGAAAGCTCGCGCTGCGCGGATTCCAGGTCCTCGCCCTGGGTGGTGACCGTGCCGACGTCGAAACGCAGGGCCTCGTCGTGGATGGCCAGGTCCGCCAGGGCGTGTCGCAGCGCGGCGGGGCCTTCGGCGGCGCCGGCGCGACCGCCGTTTCGCTGCACGCCCTCGTCGGATGAGAAACCAATCAGTGCAACCCCGCCCGCGGCCGCCTCCCGGCGGATCACGCTGTGCCAGCGGGCGTGGTCGGGCCCGGGGCCGTCGTCACGCCCACTCCACGGCTCGGCGGGGCTGTAGAGGGGAGCGCAGACCGTGTTCATGAGGCTGATCCTCCAGTGGTGTTGCGGACAAAGCCGCCGGGGACGGGGTTGTTCACGCCCTCGACCCGGTAGCGGCCGGTGGCGTAGTAGGTGGCGATGCAGGCGACGGAGAACACCACACCGACGGCGAGCGGCATGCGGAACTCCGGCAGCCACGCCATCACGCCGAAGGTGAACAGGATGAACGCCAGCGCGAAGTACTGGCCGAGCGGCCACAGCGGCACGCGGTAGCCCAGGGTCTGCGCCTCGGCGGATGGCATGTGGCGTCGAGAAGCAAGGTGGGCGAGCAGGATCATCATCCACACGAAGATGGTGGCGAAGGTGGCCAGGGCGGCGATGATGGCGAAGACCGACTCCGGGATCAGCGCGTTGAGCACCACGCCAATGATCAGGACGCCGAGCAGGATAAAGGTGGTCATGACCGGCACCCCGCGCACCGTTTTCGCCATGGCCTGCGGCGCGAGGTGCTGGTTGGCCAGGCCCGCGAGCACGCGGCCGGCGCCGAAGATGTCGGCGTTGATGGCGGACAGCGCTGCAGTGATCACGATGACGTTGAGCAGCGCGGCGGCCCAGTTCACACCGAGTGCGGTGAAGATCTGCACGAACGGCGACTCATCGCCCGTGATCGTGTGCCAGGGGTTGATCATCAAAATCACGAGGATCGCCAGCACGTAGAACAGCAGGATGCGGGCGGGCACGGTGTTAATCGCCTTCGGGATCGCGCGCGAGGGGTCCTCGGCCTCGGTACCGGCCACGCCGATGATCTCCGTGCCGCCGAAAGCGAAGAGCACGAGGATGAAGGATGCCGCCATACCGGAAATACCGTTGGGGAAGAACCCGCCCTGAATGACTAGGTTGGCCGGGCCGGTGGTCTCCGCTGAGGACAGGCCAAGGATGAGCACGGCCGCGCCCGCGACGATCATCGCCACCACGGCGCCGACCTTGACGATGGTGAACCAGAACTCCAGCTCGCCAAAGACACGTGTCGACGCCACATTCGCCGCGCCGACGATCAGCAGCGCCACGACGATCCACACCCAGCGCGACACGTCCGGAAACCAAAAGCCCATGTAGATGCCAATCGCGGTGAGGTCGGCCATGGCGACGATGACCATCTCAAACGCGAACATCCAGCCAGTGAGGAAACCCGCCGAGCCGCCCAGGTGGGCTCGCGTGTACTCGGCAAAGGAGCCGCGCACGGGGTGGCGCACGGCCATCTCACCGAGGGCGCGCAGCACGAAGTACACCACCGCGCCGCCGAGGAGGTAGACAAGCAGCACCGCAGGCCCCGCGGCCTGGATCGCCCCAGCCGAGCCGTAGAACAGGCCGGTGCCGATCGCGGAGCCCAGCGCGATGAAGTGGAGGTGGCGCGAGGTCAGTCCGCGGCCCTGCGATTGGCCGGCCGCGCCACTGGGGTGAATGGTCGTCATAGGTATCGAAGTTTAAATCCCCCGATCACGTCGCCGCGAAACTCTCTCGCCGCCTAGTCTCGTATGCCAGACTTTAAGGGTATGGCCACACCACATGTTCCCGCCGCGCGCAACGCCCTGCGCATCCTGTCGCTGCTGTCGCAGTCCGACGCCCCCTTGTCCGCAGCGCGGATCCAACGAGAGCTTGAGCTGCCCCGCTCGTCGACCTACCACCTGCTGCGCGAGCTCGAGCGCTGCGGGTTTGTGGTGCACCTCGCCAACCCGGGTACCTACGGCCTGGGACCTGCGGCGTATGAAATGGCCGCCGCCTACACCACGCAGCAGCCGCTTGTGCGCCTCGCCGCGAAAGACCTCGAGGCCATCGCCGCGCACATCGGCGGGTCCACCCACCTCTCGCGCATGGCGGGCTCCGAGATCGTCTACGTCCACGAGGCCCGCGCACCCAAGGCAGTCTCCCTGGTCACCGAGGTTGGGGTTCGCCTGCCCGCCTTATCGACGGCCTCCGGACGCGCCATGGTCGCCCACCTCCCGGACACCGAGGTCAAGGCGGTGTTTTCCACCTCGGGCGAGCACGGCACATTCCGCGCGGTCAGGGCGCGGCTAAAACTTGTGCGCGAGCGCGGCTGGGACGAGGAGCGCGAGGAGGTCTCGCGCGGGCAGGAATCCGTCGCCGTGGCGGTACTCGACCACCTGGGCAGGCCCGCAGCGGCGCTCGCAGCGACGTTCGCGGTAGGCAGCCGTGACGAGGAGCAGCGCGCGGAAGTGATCCGGCGCTTGAGCACGGCGGCGGGGCGGGTGTCGGAGCGGTTCTTTGGTGGGGTGTGAGTCAGCGCGAAGCGGTGCACCGCATGACAAAACCCCTCCGCAGCCAGTCCGCTGAACGGGTGACTTATCGCAAGAGGGGATTACATGGATTATTCTATCTACAAACGGGGATTCTTTCAACACGCTGGGGGGAGGCACTTTTCGGTTGATTAAAATCGAATGGGTGTCGGAGGACCGTCTGACACCATACATCGATAGAACTTGGGGTTGTCCGGATCGGGCACGCGAGCTCTACGAGCTAGACCGCCGACTCAGCGCACTATTATTCGAGGCGATTTCGTATATAGAAGTTGCCCTGCGAAACTCGATTAATGCTTATTTAACCGAGACGTATGGCGATGATTGGTACACGCAGGTCGAAGTTGGTTTCGACAATCGAGTACGAGCGAACATCACCGAATCCTGGGAGAGTTTACCTAAGAGATTCACTTCGGTAAACGCGGATCGGAACAGGAAATTGGGCGGCCGGGTTGTTGCTGCGTCAATGTTCCGAACCTGGACAAACATGCTGGATAAGGGAGACGTCTCGGCGCTTCCCGCTCCGTTCGATCGGGCTGACCACGATAGAATCTGGGACGCTATGGCCCTAAATCGCGTGTTTCCCGGAGCACGGCAACTTGCGCGGCAACAAGATCCCGATTTCGAGCATCACGGCCTTACTCGCCAGTGGGTCTACACGAAAGTATTTCCGGTAAGGCAAATAAGAAACAGAATTGCTCACCACGAATCCTTAACCCCGAAAGGCGTTCCAATTACAGGGACGAATACCCGGCTGACTCCGCGCGAATGCCATCACGCTTGTCTCGAACTCGGTGCCATGATTGACCGAGACCTGCGTTCTTTCCTGGAAAATCTTGCAGTCACTAATGCTCTGAATGAGCTGGATTCCTTCACCGGATCGCTGCAAACGTAGACCCAACCCCGAGCACCCGCTACACTATCCCTCGTCGCGTCTGGCTGTCGCGCGTTGAACTATCCCGCGCCCTGCTTAGAGGGCGGGTTTCCCACGCAATCATAAAGAGGACAGCCATGACCACCACTTACCCCTCCACCGTGACCGTCGGCATCGGCGCGCTGACCATCGATGAGGTCGTCGCCGTCGCCCGCTATGGCGCGACAGTTGAGGTCGACCCCGCCGCGTTGACAGAGGTCGCCGCCACGCGCGATCGCATCGAGGAGCTCGCAAACGACCCCACCCCCGTCTACGGTATTTCCACCGGCTTCGGCGCGTTGGCGCGGCGCCACATCCCCGAGGCGATGCGCGCCCAGCTGCAGCTTTCGCTCGTCCGCTCCCACGCCGCCGGCTCCGGGCCCGAGGTCGAGCAGGAAGTCATCCGCGCGCTGATGCTGCTGCGCCTGTCCACCCTGTGCACGGGCCGCACCGGGGTGCGCCCGGTCGTCGTCGAAACGTACGCGGCCGTGCTCAACGCGGGCATCACCCCGGTCGTGCGCGAGTATGGCTCCCTGGGTTGCTCGGGCGACCTCGCACCCCTGGCCCACTGCGCGCTGGCCTTGCTCGGCGAGGGCGAGGTGCGTGTCGACGGCGGCGCTATCACCCCTGCCGCCGACGCGCTTTCCGCCGCCGGGATCGAGCCGCTCGCCCTGCGGGAGAAGGAGGGGTTGGCGCTGATCAACGGCACCGACGGCATGCTCGGACAGCTCTGCCTGGCCATCACGGATCTGCGCGAGGCCGCCAAGGTCGCCGATATCGCCACCGCGATGACGGTCGAGGGGCTCACCGGCACGCTGACCGTATTCGCCGACGACCTGCAAAAACTGCGCCCGCATCCGGGTCAGGCCGACTCGGCCGCCAACATCCGCGCGGTGGCCGCAGGTTCCGAGATCCTCGGGGCGGCGGCGGCCGAGTTCAAGCAGAAGCAGGTCCAAGACGCCTACTCGGTGCGCTGCGCCCCGCAGGTCGCGGGCGGCTTCCGCGACACGCTGGCGCACGCCCAGCTGGTGGCGGGCCGCGAGCTCGCCTCGGCGGTGGACAACCCCGTCGTCGCCCTCGACGGCCGAGTGACCTCGAACGGCAACTTCCACGGTGCGCCGGTGGCCTACGCGCTCGACTTTTTGGCGATTGTCGCCGCCGATCTGGCGTCGATTAGCGAGCGCCGCACGGACCGCTTCTTGGATACCGCCCGCAACCGCGGCCTTAACGCCTTCCTGGCCGACGACCCAGGCGTCGATTCCGGGCACATGATCGCGCAGTACACGCAGGCAGGCATCGTCAGCGAGCTCAAGCGCAACGCGAACCCGGCGTCGGCGGATTCGATCCCGTCGTCGGCGATGCAGGAGGATCACGTCTCGCTCGGCTGGTCCGCCGCGCGCAAGCTGCGCCGCAGCGTCGATGGGCTGCAGCGCGTGCTCGCGATCGAGATCCTCACCGCGGCGCGCGCGATCGAGATGCGCGGAGCCGCCCCCGCTTCGGGCACGAAGGCCGCGATTGACGTGCTACGCGAACGTGTCGACGGCCCCGGCACCGACCGCTACCTCTCCCCCGAGATCGAGTACTCGGTGGCCCTGGTGAAGGACGGATCCTACGTCGAGGCGGTGGAGGCGGTCGTCGGCGCGCTGCGCTAGCCCACCCCAACCACTCCGCGCCGGTGTCTCGCATGTGAGACACCTGCCCAGTTTTTGCCCTTAACCGCCACGATCGCGCCCGCTACCGTCGATCCCAGACATGACCAATGTCACGCAATGTGTGGCGCGATTCGCTTTGCTGTGGCGGGGACAGCCCCGGGACTCCGGCCCGACGCAACAAGGCGAGCAGCGCTGCAGCGTAGCCACGCACAGAAGGGAAGCGCGATGAGCGAAAAGAACTGGGCCGAGGGCGCACGTGAGGTGCGCGCGCCGCGCGGCACCGACATCTCCGCCAAGAGTTGGCAGACCGAAGCGCCGCTGCGCATGCTGCACAATAACCTCGACCCCGAAGTCGCGGAGCACCCCGACACCCTCGTCGTGTACGGCGGAACGGGGCGCGCCGCGCGCAGCTGGGAGGCGTTTGATGCGATCGTCGATACGCTGCGCGAGCTTGAGCCCGACGAGACGCTGCTGGTGCAGTCCGGCAAGCCCGTTGGCGTGTGGCGGACCAACGAGTGGGCCCCGCGCGTGCTCATCGCCAACTCCAACCTCGTCGGCGACTGGGCCAACTGGGAGCACTTCCGCGCACTCGAGGACGAGGGTCTGATGATGTACGGCCAGATGACCGCCGGTTCCTGGATCTACATCGCCACCCAGGGCATCCTGCAGGGAACCTTTGAAACCTTCTACGCGGTGGCGAAGAAGCTTTACGACGGCACGCTGGCCGGCACTCTGACGCTGACTGGCGGCTGTGGCGGCATGGGCGGGGCGCAGCCGCTCGCCGTCACCCTCAACGGCGGCGTCTGCCTCATCGTTGATGTCGACGAGTCCCGCCTGCGCCGCCGCCAGGAAAAACGCTACCTCGATACCGTCACCGCGGACCTTGAGGAGGCAATCCGCCTGGTCACCGAGGCCAAGAAAGAGCGGCGCGCATTGTCCGTCGGTCTCGTCGGCAACGCCGCCGAGGTCTTCCCCGAGATGCTGCGCCGCCACCGCGCCGGCGAGCTCACCGTGGACATCGTCACCGACCAGACCTCCGCCCACGACCCGCTGGCGTACCTTCCCACCGAGATCACCGTGGATCAATGGCACGCCGAGGCGGCCGCCGACCCGGTGACCTTCACCAAGAAGGCACGCGAGGCGATGGCCACCCAGGTCCAGGCGATGGTCGAGTTCAAGGACTCAGGCGCCGAGGTCTTCGACTACGGCAACTCCATCCGCGACGAGGCCCGCAAGGCCGGCTACACGCGCGCCTTCGAGTTCCCCGGCTTCGTGCCCGCCTACATCCGCCCGCTGTTCTGCGAGGGCCTCGGCCCCTTCCGCTGGGTGGCGCTGTCCGGCGACCCGGAAGACATCAAGGTCACCGACCAGGCGATCAAGGACGCCTTCCCCGACAACGAGCACCTGCACCACTGGCTTGACGCTGCCGAGGAGTACGTCGAGTTCGAGGGCCTTCCCGCGCGCATCTGCTGGCTCGGCTACGGCGAGCGCGCCAAGGCCGGGGTGATCTTTAACAACCTGGTCAAGGAGGGCAAGGTCAAAGCGCCGATCGTCATCGGCCGCGACCACCTCGATTCCGGCTCCGTGGCCTCGCCCTACCGCGAGACGGAGGCGATGTTGGATGGCACTGACGCCGTGGCCGACTGGCCGCTGCTCAACGCCATGACCGCCGTCGCCGGCGGGGCGACCTGGGTGTCCATCCACCACGGCGGCGGCGTCGGGATGGGCCGCTCCATCCACACCGGGCAGGTCACGGTGGCCGACGGCACGCAGCTCGCCGAGGCGAAGCTGAAGGCTGTGCTCACCAACGACCCGGGCATGGGTGTGATCCGCCACGTTGACGCCGGCTACACCCGCGCGCACGGGGTGGCCGAAGAGCGCGGCGTGCGCATCCCGATGAAGTTCACGGCACGCGACTAGGGTGCGCACCATGGCTACCCTCCTTACCGGAATCTCGGAGCTGCGCACCGTCTCTGAGCTCGGCACGGTTCACGACGCCGCCCTTCTCACCCGCGGCGGTCTCATCGAGTGGGTCGGCCCCGCTGACCAGGCCCCGCCCGCCGACGAGACAGTCGACCTCGGCGGGCGCGCGGTGCTACCCGGTTGGGTGGATTCCCATACCCACATGGTCTTCGACGGCAACCGCGCGGACGAATTCGAGGCCCGCATGGCGGGAAAGTCCTACGCCGCCGGCGGCATCGCGGTAACCATGGAGGCCACCCGACAGGCGAGCACGGCGCGTCTCGACGCCCTGGTGGCCGAGCGCGTCGCCGCAGGCCACGCCGGTGGAACCACCAGCTTCGAGACGAAAACCGGCTACGGCCTCGACGTCGCCTCCGAGGCCGAGGCCGCGAAGGTGGCCGCGCGCCACGTCGGCGACGTCACCTTCCTCGGCGCGCATCTCGTCCCGCCAGGTGCCGACCCGGAGACCTACGTCGGCGAAGTCGTCGGCCCCATGCTCGAAGCGGTGCGCGAACACGTGCAGTGGATCGACGTGTTCTGCGAGCGCGGCGCGTTCACCGAGGCGCAGTCGCGCCGCGTGCTCGAGGCCGGCCGTGCCGCGGGCCTGGGCCTGCGCGTGCACGGCAACCAGCTCGGCGAGGGCCCGGGCGTGCGCCTGGCAGTGGAGCTCGGCGCGGCCAGCGTCGACCACGTCAACCACCTCACCGAGTCCGACATCGAGCTGCTCGCCGGCTCGGAGACGGTGGCAACCATCCTGCCCGCCTGCGACTTGTCCACCCGCGAAAAGCTCGCGCCTGCGCGCACGCTTCTCGACGCCGGCGTGACCGTCGCCATCGCCTCCAACTTGAACCCCGGCACCTCGTTCACCTCGTCGATGAACTTCTGCGTCACCACCGCGGTGCTGCAGCAGCACTTGAGCCTCGACGAGGCGATCACCGCTGCGACCACCGGAGGCGCCAAGGCCCTGCGCCGCCATGACGTCGGCGGCGGCAAGGACCCATCAGGCCGCCCCGCCAAAGGCACCCTGGTGCCCGGCGCGGCAGCGGACCTGCACGTTCTGAACACCACGAGCGCAATCGACCTCGCCTACCGCCCCGGTATGCCGCTGACGTGGCAGACGTGGGTGGGGGGTGATTTGGTGTTCAGCGCCTAGGGCTCAGAGGTAGTCGTAGTTGATCTCGGTCTCTGGGTGGAAGAACAACGCCCCGCCTGCCGCAGGCCGGAGATAGATTGTGTCCCCCTTCTCAATCTCAACCCCGCGCGGGACCTCCACGGTGATATTTTCGCCGCGCACGCTCACGCCAGCATCCGCAGCACAGGTCCCGTAAACGTACTGTTGCGCGCCGAGGTGCTCGATAATGTTAACCACGACCGGCACTGCCCGGCCCGCAGCGCCGGCACCTACTCCAACAATCTCCCAATTCTCTGGGCGCACACCGACTAGCACATTCGCCTCATTGATCTTGGACGCGATCGCGCTCGGGATGTTGTACTGCACGCTTCCAATGGTCGCGGTCGCGTTGTTGACCTCGACGGCGTCGATAAGCGTAATGGCCGGTGTGCCAATGAAACCGGCCACGAAGGAATTGCCGGGGTTGGTGTACAGGGTGCGCGGAGTATCAACCTGCTGGACCACGCCCTGCTTGAGCACGCACACACGATCGCCCATCGTCATCGCTTCCGTTTGATCGTGAGTGACGTATACGGTTGTGGTTCCCAGGCTGCGCTGCAGCTCTAGGATCTGTGCTCGCGTGGACACACGCAACTTCGCATCCAAGTTGCTCAAGGGCTCGTCCATGAGGAATACCTTGGGCTGGCGCACAATCGCGCGACCCATTGCCACTCGCTGTCGCTGACCGCCAGACATCGCCGCGGGCTTCTTGTCAAGCAGGTCCTCGAGTTCGAGCATGCGAGCCGCGAACGCGACGCGTTCTTCGATGACTGCCCGATCCACTTTCGCGTTCTTCAACGCAAAGGCCATGTTCTGGCGTGCGGTCATATTCGGGTAAAGAGCATAGGATTGGAAAACCATGGCGACGTCGCGGTCACGCGGTTGAGTCCGCGCGACATCCTCTCCGTCGATCAGAATCTCGCCCTCGTCGACTGGTTCAAGACCTGCGAGCATCCTCAGTGTCGTTGACTTGCCGCAACCGGAGGGGCCGACCAGAACCAAGAATTCCCCGTCAGCAATTTCGAGGTTGATACGGTTTGCAGCGGATGGCCGCTCCGGATCGAAGATCCGCGAGGCCTGCCGAAAAACTACTGTCGCCATGGTTTTTCCCTTGTTAGAGCTTCGGCTCGATGTCGCGCTTGACGACTTGCTCGGTTTCTTTGTTCAGCTCGTCAAAGACCGTCTCGACGTCCTCGTTGCCGATGGTGATGCGGTCCAACGCCGCTCCAATGCGCTGGCCGCCGCCAGGAACAAAGACGCGGGCGTAGTCCTGGGGCTGGGTGTTTTCCCCGAGCTGCTCAATCGCGGTGCGCGCATTCGGGTTTTCGTTCAGGAATTGCTCCTCACGCGGGTTGGTGACCGCATCCTTGCGCACGGGCATGTACCCGGTCGCCTGCGAGAAGGTGATCGTGTTCTCCTCGTTGGTCATGAAGTCCGCAAACTTCACCGCGTTGGCTTTGCGTTCATCGGAGATACCGTTCGGGATTGCCAGGCCAGCACCACCAGTTGCCGCAGACGGGCTGGGGCCAGGAAGGAACGTCGTGATAAACGGGACCGTGGCGGACTTGTTCAGCCCCCCTAGCGAGCCGGTGGACTGGAGCAAGCCCGAGACGTTGCCGTTGCCGAAAGCAACGGTCGGATCTGTCGAAATTTCCACGTGGCCCTTTCGCACCTGATCCTGCAGGAACTTGCCAGCCTCAATCGTCCCTGGCGAGGTAAACGTCGGCGTCCACTCATCCGAGTACGCACCGTCGAATGCCCAGACCATGCCCTGGAAGTACCAGTCCAAGTAGTTCGAGCCATCCGGGATCGTCAGCGCAGGCTTGTTCAGATCAGCCTTGATTTTTTGCGCCCACTTATCGAACTCCTGCCAGGTTTCGGGGCCACGGTCCGTGGGCAGACCTGCGGCCTGAAGATCGTCGGTGTTCCAGTACATCAAGTTCGTCGAGCGCGCGTAGGGCACGCCGTAGTGCTTGCCGTTGTACTCGTAGTCGTCACGAAGCGTATCCACGTAGGACTCGGCGTCAATGTTGTTTTCCTGCCACAGATCTTCCAGCGGGGTCGTCGCCTCGTTGAGTGCGAAGTTGAACCAGGTGACATCGGACGCGACAACGACGTCCGGAAGGTCGCCACCCGCGAGAGCGGCGTTGAAGCGCTGAGCAACTTCCTCGTAGTTGGAGCCCGCCGTCACGAGCTCGACGTCGAGGTCGGGATTCTGTTTCTCAAACTCTTCAATAAGAGCGAGCTCCGTGTCGCGAGAAGAACCCGGGTGGTTCGACCAGAAGGTGATGGTAGAGGGGTCGCCTTCCTGGCCAGCAGAACCAGCGGACATGCTGCCTCCGGCGCAGGCGGTCAATCCCGCAGTGGCGACAAGCGCCATGCCGAGCCCGATGAGGCGTGATCGAAGTGGTGTGCGTGACATGTGAACTCCTTGTTCGTGTTGGTGAGGGCTAACCTTTAACGGCGCCCGCTGTGAGGCCCTTGATCATCTGTCTCTGTAGGACGAGGAAGATGATGATCATGGGCAAGGTGGTCAGGACCGTTCCCGCCATCACAGGCGCCCAGTTCGTCAGACCTTCCGCGTCCTGCAGACGCGTCAGCCCGACAGGCAGCGTGGCTGCCCGTGGGGTATCCGTGATGAGGAACGGCCACAGGTACTGGTTCCATTCGGTGACGACTGTGATCAGGACGAACGCCGAGAGGGTCGGCCATGACAACGGCAACACCACCCGGAACATGGTGGTGAAGAAGTTCGCCCCGTCCATCTTGGATGCTTCGAGGATCTCCCTCGGCAACGATTGGAAGTGGTTGCGCATCAAGAACGCGCCGAAGGCTACGCCCGCCAGCGGCACAATGACGCCGAGGTACGAATCGCGCCAGCCCAGGGAGGCCACCAGCGCGTAGTTGGAGATGATGGTGATCTCGTTCGGCACCATGAGAGCCGCGATGACCAGCAGGAAGAGCAGGTCGCGGCCAGGGAAGCGAAGGAAGGCGAAAGCGTAGGCCGACATCACCCCGAGAATGACCTCAACGACAGTGAGCACGAGGGTGATAATCACCGAGTTACGCAGGTACTGCGCGAAGCCCGAGCTTTGCCACACATAAGAGTAATTCTCGGGTGCAACCGGATCGGGCCAGAATGTGATCGGGTCGGAGTACACGTCCTGGAACGTCTTGAAGCTCGTCACCACGATGAAGTACAGGGGGACGAGAATCAAGAGCACGGCGACTGCGAGCACGATGTAGCCGAAGACACGCAAGGCGAGATTGGGGGTAGAGGACGATCCTGGCGAGTGCCGAACCGGTTCACCCACGCCTTGGGTACCGGGAACCGGGGGCAGTTCGTGCCCTCCGAGGGGCTGCACCACGTGCGACATCTACCTCTCCATCCTTTGCTGGATCTTCAACTGCAGCACCGTAATGGCGAGCACCGCCAGGAACATGATCGTGGCGATCGCCGCTCCGTAGCCGGCCCTGTTATTGATGAAGGTCTCCTGGTACACCTGGTACACCATCGTCGACGTTCCGTATCCGAACGGGCCACCGTTGGTCATCGCGCTGATGATGTCGAATACCTGGAAGGAGTTCAGAAGAACGGTGATAAGCAGGAAAAATGTTGTCCCCCGCAGCTGCGGGGCGATCACCCTGAAAAAGTGCCGCACTGGAGGGGTGCCGTCGATTTCGGAAGCCTCATCCAAATCCTTGCGCCGAGCTTGCAGCGCAGCGAGGTAAATGACGAACGTATATCCCGTGTTTTTCCAAATGTAGGTCGTGGTGACCATAAACAGAGCCCAATTGGAGTTCTGGTAAAAATTCGGCACCGGCAACCCGAAGATCCCGAGCACGTACTGAATGAGCCCGTAGCTCGGGTCAAAAACAAACTGGAAGGCGACACCGATTGCCGCACCGGAGATCACATAGGGGGCGAAGACTGTCGATCGAGCTGCCGAACGCCCGAATAGCTTCTGGTCCAGCAACAGTGCCAACGTTAGGCCGAGCACCATCGAGCCCACGACCGCAGAAAAAGTGAAGACGGCAGTATTGAAAACAACTCGACCTGTCTCCGGCGCCTGGAACCATTGGATGTAGTTGTCCAACCCAACGAAATTCATGGTCGGCGACGCGATGTTCCAGTTAAAGAACGACACCCGGATGTTGTCCACCAGTGGGCGGTAGGTGAAGAGGATCAGCAGAATGAGGTTGGGACCAATGAGCAAGGCAGCAAGTCCAACTTGCTTCCAGTCGGTCCGCGCGGAATTGCGTTGCCGCGATGCCCCCGCACCCACCGGGCGGGGGACGTCGTTGACTGCCGGAATAGCCGCGCCCCTCGAGGTCATGACGTGCAGCGTATGGGGCAACGCTGAACGGTTAGTTCATTCCAGCGAAAGACTTGGTGAACAGGCGGTAACGAGGGACTAGATTGTCACCTGCCGCGACTTGATGTTGTCCAGCTGCTTGCGCTCGTCGGCGCTGAGCTGGGCGTCATTGTCGTACTCGGCAGCGATCTTCGTCTCCAGCTCCTGGAGCGCACCGGCGTAGGAGGCCACATCGACGGCCGGGTCGACATCCCACACCGGCACGACCACGCCGTGGGTGCGAAACGCCCCGGCGAACTTGCTTCCCTCGCCGACGGTGAGCTCCCCGCGCGCGGCGATGCGCGCCAGGGCAGACAAGATCTGGTTTTCGTTGTCGTCGGTGCGCACCCAGCGGATGTGGCCCTTGCCGCCGCCCGGGTTAACCCACCAGATTGAGCCCGGCACGTCCGCCTTGACCTGGGTCGATGGGATAACTGCGTCGTTGGCGCGCGACAGGGCCTGCTGCACCTCGGCCGGTATGTTTGCTCCCTTGGGGAACCACCAGGTGAAGTCCTGGTGTTCGGTGATGGTGGGCGTGGTCGAGGCGTCGATAAGCGATGAAAGCTCAGGTTGGGTGCCGTCGGCGACCGTCGACTGCAGCGACTCGCCCGGCTCAGCGCTCAAGACCCAGTTCAGCGCGTAGGCGAGATCGCGGCCGGGGTTCTGCGAGTGGGAGCCGACCTGCAGCGCCACAAAACGCTCGCCGCCCTCGGATTCGGCGCGGCGCAGCGCGGCCCCCGTCCCGGGCAGCACCGTCACAACGTTGACGGTCTCGCCGGCGACCTCGAGGGCCGCCACCGCGGAGGGGACGAACTCCTGAAGCGCAATCAAGTCCGCCTCCGCGGCCAATCCGGCGTACGGGCGGGGGTCTTTTTGCAGCGCCTCGCGCTCGGCGGCACGCGCGGCGAGCTTCGCCTGCCTGCGGCTCATCCCTTCCGGCAAATTCTCAGGGGTCGCTTTCTTACGGTTCTTCTTAGCCATGGGGCCCAATGCTACCGGGGGCTAGCTCGTTGAGGACTGCGAAACCGGTGCAACGGTGCCGCGGGAAAGAGTTTCCACGGCCAAGTGCGGCAGATCGGTGGCAAACACGTCAACGCCGTTGTCGCGGCACCACAGCATCTGCTTCGGCAGGTTGACCGTCCACGTGTAGGTCTTCAAACCCTTGAACCCCAAAAGCTCGGGCTTGGCCTGCAGGTGCGCAAGCGCCGGGCCGACGCCGTACGGGCGCGAGAGCATGTGGTTTTTCTTGTTCCACTTCTTCTCGCGCAGACGGAATAGGTAGTAGGTTTCCAGTTCCGGGGCGAACTCGGTGAAGTAGCGCATCGCCCGGTGGGAAAACGAAATCAGGTGCACTCGCTCGGATTCGCGCAATCCCGCGTAGTGCAGGACGCGCAGCGTCTGCTCGTCGACTTCGGGGCCGTAGCGGGTGGGGTGCTTCGTTTCCACGTAAATGTGCTTGTCCGGGTAGTCCTGCATGAGCTCAAGCAGCTCGGCAAGCCGCATGATGCGCTGCGGGTTGTCGGGCGTTCCCGCGTTGAGGGTGCGCAGATCCGACCAGTCGGTGACGGACACCCTGCCGCTGCCGTTCGTGGTTCGGTTCAGGATCGGGTCGTGGAAGACAACCAGCTGCCCGTCACGGGAGAGCCGGACGTCGCACTCGATGCCGTGGATCGGCAGGCGTAACGCCTCGTCGAAGGCCTGGAACGTCTGCTCCGGGTAGAGCCCCGATGCGCCGCGGTGCGCGACGATTCCGGGATCAGTGCTGGTCTCACGCTCTCGAGCTGCGTTACTGCTCGTCAGGATGGTCACGTCTGTTTAACCTACAACCGCTTGGCCAATTGCGCGACCGGAGCGAAGTCCGTCCTGCGAGATGTAGCTCTTTTTGCAACAATGCTGGTTATGCTTTCGCCTCTGAAGCGTCTGCCGCGCTTCCCCCTCGCAGCCGTCCTCCGCAACCGTGCTGCGGACGCGCCGACGCTTGATGAAGCGATCGAAAACGCTAAGCAGCGCTACACCTTCGGGAGCCACGGCATCCTGGCCGCGCCGCTGATGGTGGCTGAGGTCTGGGCCGATCTCACCCCTGGCCTGCGGCTGAGGGGACTGCGGCGCCTTCCGAAAAATTTCGGCCCAGGTGTTCTGGGCGCGGAAATAGCGACCTGGGGTGCGATTTCACCGTCGCTTCTGCCCCACCGTTGGTGGGCGGTAGCGGCCAACGTCGCGATCTGCCAAGGCGTGGGCCACATCGCGGGCAACGTGGTCAATCAGACCGTCGCGCGCGGTGTGCGCTCGAGTGGGATTGTGCGCGACGAGCGCGTCGGAAAGTGGTCCAATACCGCGCTGCATTGGGGAATGAGCGCGGTAACCGTCATCACTTTCATCCAGTCGGCGCGGCGCCACGTTAAGCAGGTCGATTTGGTGGGCGGCGAGGACGAATTCAGCGTCGCAGAGTCCTTCGTCGGGATCACGCTGGGCACGCTCGGTTACGGGGTACTGCTCGCCACGGGCGAGGCGCTGCAATCGATCGTCGATACCGCGGCAGGGCTGCTGGGCCGGCGCCTGCCGCCGGTGACGTCCTGGCCGCTGGCGATCATCGCCGCCGGAACGGTCGTGGGCGTGTTCACCGACAGGCTCGTCGTGCGCCGCTTCCTCTCGCGCGCGTACAAGAGTGCCGAGGAGCTCGACCGCCAGTTCATGCAGGGCGCGGATCGGCCGACCGAGCCGGAGCGTTCGGGCTCGCCGCATTCTGAGGAGCGTTGGGCGACGATGGGCCGCCAGGGCCGCGCGGTTGTCGCCGGCGGGCCCCGCAAACGCGATATCGAAAGGATCATGGGGTCTGCCACCGCCGAACCGATCCGCATCTTCATCGGGCTTGACGACGGCCGCTCCTACGACGACATGGTAGCCGCGGCGCTGCGCGAGCTGGACCGCACCGACGCCTGGTCACGCACCCACCTCGCCGTGATGTCGGCGGCCGGGACGGGCTGGATCAACGACTTTCTCACCTCCGGGTTCGAGTTCGTCGGCCGCGGCGACACCGCGATCGTGGCCATGCAGTACTCCTACCTGCCCTCCGCCTACTCCTACCTCGCGGACCGCGACTCCCCCGTGCGCTCATCGCGCCTGCTTATCGACGCCATTCGCAAACGCTTGGGGGAACTTCCCGAAGACTCGCGCCCGAAGCTCTACGTCGCAGGCGAGTCCCTGGGCGCCTACGGCGTCACCGACGCCTTCGACACCATCGACGAGTTCCTCGACGGTGTCGCCGGTGGCGTGTTCACCGGCGTACCGGGATTCTCGCGCAGCCACAGAGAACTGACCGAGAACCGCGACGCTTCAAGCCCGCAGCGCCTCCCCATCGTCGACGGCGGTCGCCACATCCGGTTCGCCGCGCACCCGAGCCACATCCGCCACGACTTCGAGGGCAAGCCTTTTGCCAACGAGTGGGAAGAGCCGCGGGCCGTGTTTGCGCAGCACGCCTCCGACCCGGTGGTGTGGTGGGATTGGAAGCTGATCTACCAGGTGCCGGACTGGCTGAAAGAGCCCGGCTCCCGCGGAGTCGAGGCCCCCCGCGCGCAGCGCCTCGACGTTCCCGCCACGCTGCGCTGGGCGCCGTTTATCACGTTCTGGCAGGTCGGGATGGACCAGCTGGCCTCAAAGGAGTACCCCTCACCACACGGGCATAACTACCACGATGAGACGCTGGCCTACTGGGCGGCGGTGATGGACGTCGACGAGCCGGAGGAAACCCTCGAAGACGCCGCGGGCTGGATCCACAGGGACGCCACCAAGCTGCGCCGCCCACCGGGCGGGTTTCCCAACCGCCACGGGTACTAAATGCCGCAGGCGATTCCCGTGGAGTGGTGCGGGCAGTAACCGCCCGGCACCTTGTGCAGGTACTGCTGGTGGTCGTCCTCGGCGAGGTAGTAGTCGGCGCCTGAGCGCACCTCGGTGGTGATCGGCCCCAGGCCCGCCTGGGCAAGCTGCTCGCCGTACTGGTCCACCCAGCCGCGGATCAGCTCGGCCTCCTCCTCGGTGTCGGTGTAGAAGGCGGAGCGGTACTGGGTGCCCACGTCGTTGCCCTGGCGAAAGCCCTGGGTGGGGTCGTGGGCCTCGAGCCCGGCGCGGACGAGCTCCTTGAGTGTGATGCGCTGCGGGTCGTAGACCACCTCGACCAGCTCGGTGTGGTTGGTTCCTCCGGAGCAGACCTCGCGGTAGGTCGGGTTCGGGGTGACCCCGCCGCCGTAACCGACGGAGGTGGATTCGACACCGTCTAGCTGCCAGTACATTTTTTCCACTCCCCAGAAACAGCCCAGTCCGATGAGCAGCCTCTTTTGCCCCTCGCGCCAGGGGCCCGTAATCGGGGTGCCCAACACAGCGTGGGGTCGGGGCCGGGCCAGCACCGGCTCCTCCCGGCCGGGCAGGGCGTTGCGCGGATCGACGAGTTCAGGTGTGCGTCCAAAAAGAAATCCCATACTCGAGCCAACGCGGCCGGTCGCGGGAATGTTCCCTGAGCATGCGACCCGGGAACACGTCCCCAGGATTTTCCCTATCATGGGATGCGGACCATAAAAACAACCGAAAGGAATTTGAGGAATCATGGCTGTTTACGAGCTTCCTGACCTGCCCTACGCTTACGACGCGCTGGAGCCCCACATCTCCGCCGAGATCATGGAGCTTCACCACTCCAAGCACCACGCCAACTACGTCAAGGGCGCTAACGCTGCCCTCGAGGCACTCGAGGCTGAGCGGGGCGGTGAGGCTAACCCCGATACCCTGCGCGCCCTGACCAAGAACTTGGCGTTTAACTTGGGTGGCCACACCAACCACTCCATCTTCTGGAAGAACATGGCGCCGAACGCTGGTGGCGCGCCGACCGGTGAGGTCGCCGAGGCCATCAACCGCGATTTCGGCTCCTTCGAAAAGTTCCAGGCGCACTTCGAGGGTATCGCTAACGGCCTTCAGGGCTCCGGCTGGGCTGTGCTTGGCTACGATCACATTGCTGGTCGCCTTATCATCCAGCAGATGACTGACCAGCAGGGCAACATCTCCGTTGACTTCACCCCGCTGCTCATGCTCGACATGTGGGAGCACGCATTCTACTTGCAGTACAAGAACGTCAAGGCGGACTACGTCAAGGCGTTCTGGAACGTCGTCAACTGGGCGGACGTCAACGAACGTTACGCGGCTGCTGCCAAGTAAGCACGCTCACTCGATTCTTTGGGCCCCCTCCCCGCGCCCTCCCGCGCGGCGAGGGGGTCTATCGTTGCACACTGTGAGAAGGGGTACACGCGAGTACGCGAGGGCTTCGCTGGCCATGATTGCCCTGGGCCTGGCCATCTTCAACTCCCTCCATTCCACTCAAGCGCTGCTGCCGACGCTGAGCCAGCAGCTTGAGGTATCGCCCTCGGTTGCGGCGCTGAGCGTGTCCGCCGCCACCGGGGTGTTGGCGTTATGCGTGGTACCTTTCTCCATCCTCTCGGAGAGGTACGGCCGTGGCCGCATCCTGATCATCTCGGCGCTCGCCGCGACCCTGGTCGGCTTGGCGCTGCCGCTGGCGCAGAGTGCGCCGCAGCTCACCGCGTTGCGCGCGGTGCAGGGCGCGATGATCGCCGGGGCCCCTGCGGTGGCGATGACGTGGCTGGCGGAGGAAGTCGACGATGCGGACGTGCCCGCGACCATGGGACTCTACGTCGCGGGGACGTCGATAGGCGGGCTCAGCGGGCGCCTGATTCCCTCGCTCGTGCTCGAGTTCGCGTCGTGGCGCGTCGCGCTCGTGGCCACGTCGGCCTTCGCCCTCGTTCTCGCCGTCGCGGTGGCGCTGTTGCTGCCGCCGCAACGCAACTTCCTCCCGAAGGAGTCCATCCGCCCCAGCGCGGAGATCCGGGCCATGGCGCGCCACCTGAAAAACCCGCGCCTTGTTGCGCTCTACCTCACTGCGTTTATCGGCATGGGCGTGTTCGTGTCCATGTACAACTTCTTCGGCTACCGCGCCGTTGACCACTTCCGCCTGCCGCCGGCGCTAGCTGGCCTGGTGTTCGTGATGTACCTCTCGGGCACGTGGTCGTCGGCACGCGCGGGCTCGATGGTGCACCGATTCGGGCGCGGCCGCGTGGTCGGGGCGGGCGCAACGCTGATGCTCCTCGGCGCGCTGGCCGCGGGCAGCGGCGCGTTGTGGCTCGCGCTCGCCGGCCTGCTCGTGTTTACCGCGAGCTTCTTCGCCATGCACTCCACGGCCTCTGGGTGGGTCGGCCAGATCGCGCAGCGCGACCGCGCGGAGGCGTCGAGTATGTACGTGCTGTGCTACTACCTGGGCTCGTCGATCCTGGGCGCGGCCACCGGCGCCGCCTTCGAGGGTCTGGCCTGGTGGGGCTTTACCGCGGTGCTCGCCGCCCTGCTCGCGGTGCTCGTCGGCGTCGGGCTCGCGCTGGCGCTTAACCAGCGACGTTGCTCATAAGCGGAACCCCCGGCGCGCCGTCGCTGAGAAACTGCCGCACCGCCCGCGTCGCGCGGCAGTCGTCCTCGTTGTAGCGCAGCAGCATGTCGCGCGCCGCGGCGTCGCCAAGCCGGGCCGCGCGCCGCAGCGCGACGGAGCGCTCGCCGTCGACGTCGTCGTCCTCCCACTCGAAACCGACGACAGGCCCGAGCGCTTTGAGCCCCAGCCCATCGGTTCCCACCAGGTACGTGCGCACATGCGCGAACACGTCGACCCACAGCGCGGAGGCGATGAACTCGCGCACCTGCTCCTCATCCACGGACCCGAAGCGCCGCGCCGAGGACTTCAGCCAGTGGTTTTCCCCGCCCGCCGCGTAGCAGTACGCCGCGAACGTCTTGCCCGCGGCGAGCGCCTGCTCGCGCTGCTCCATCAGCCACGTCCAAAAGTCGAGGAAATTCGCTTCCTCCCACTCCCCGCCGACTTCGTCCCAGGTCACGAACGCCCGGTACGCCTCGCCGTCAAAGGTGCCCCACAGGTAGGCGCCCTGATCAAGGTAGGCCTCCATGTCGATGTCGATCTCCACGTCGGCGCGCGGCACGCTTATCTCGGTGGTGCGCTTGAGCACGGGGATCCCCTCGCGCCAGGCGCGCGCGATGGTGGAGGGCTCGCCGGCGCGGGCGTCGATAAGCGATTGCACCGTGGTGATCCCTTGGGCGCGGAAACCATCGGCGCGCCCGCCCGGCAGGACCAGTGAAATATCATCCGCGTCTTTCAGCTGCGGTTCGCACAAGGGCCAGAAGCGGCAGGAGGCGCACTGCTTCAGCCTGCGCGGTTCGGTGGGCGTCGGCGCGCGCAGGGCGGCAAGCAGCGGGGGGATGAAGCGCTGAACGTCGGTGAGGTAGGCGCGCGAGCGGTCCTGGCCGATCAGCGCGGTGCGGGCGTCGGCACGCTCACCGAGCAGAAGGTGGGCCAGCGCAAGCCGGTAGCCGTCGACGGTGTGGTGGCGCAGCTTCGCCCCCGTTGCCAGCGGCGCACCCAAGGACAGCCGGTACGCGGGCACGAATTTGAGCTTTTCGCTTGTCGACGCCCTAGCCACGCGGTGGTTTGAAATCATCACCGGCATGTACGTGCGCTGCCCCGCCTCGTTGCGCGCGAGGATGTCGATCTCCGCGACCACACCGACACCTGCGACCTCGCCGGTAAGAACAGCGTTGGTAATGATGCTCGCGCCGGCCTGAATCGCCGCGCGGGTGCGGGCCTCGGCCTCTTCGATGCCACTCACTGGGTCCAGGTCAACGCGGGTAAACGCCCGTGAGCTGCCGTCGCCGAGGGCGCGTTTGACGGGTAGGGCGGCGAACACGGCGGCGCGGCCCGCGTCGATTTGCGGCTGGCGGGCGAGCGCCTCGGGCAGCGGCGGGATGTCCGGGTGCGCGTGGCGCTGGCGCAGCCGGTAGCGGCAGCCCACGAGGTCGGAGGCCCGGATGAGTTGAAAGTCGCTCACAGCGACCCCCATCCTATCGGCCCATTGGCAGGTAAGGTATGTCACATGGGAATTATTGAAACGATCCGGAAGAACCGGGCAAAGACCAAGGCCGAGATCAAGGCCGCTGAAGTTCGCGCCCGCCAACTTGCCATGAACGAAGCGAAGCAGGAACACCGCACCGCCAAGCTGCTCGACAAGGCGGAAAAGCGCCTGCTTACCGAAGAAAAGAAGGGCCTGAAGCGCAAGCGCAAGCACGAGAAGAAGCTTGCCGAGGCTCACCTCAAGCGCGTTGAGGAGTCCGGGCTGACCAAGAAGAAGGCGAAGAACTGGGTCGGCGCCGCGCGCGTTTTAATTCCCGTTCTGCTTCCGCTCGCGTACAAGGCGATGACCTCGTACCAGCAAAACCGCATCGAGTCGCGCGCCAACTCGATGGGCCTGAGCTCCCAGGACCTCGCTCGCCACTCCGGCCGCGGCGCGGAGCTCAAGGCGCGCATCGAGGCGCTGCGCGGCCAGACCAACAACCTGCACAACACCCCGTCGCTGTCGTCTAGCTTTATCAAGGACGTTGAAGTGCGTCTCGACGAGCTCGAACAGGCAGTGAGCAACGCAGAGCGCCTGGATACCGAGCAGCAGCGCCTCGCCCACGTCGCCATCGAGCGCGACCTCGACGAGGTCACCGGCGAGATCCAGAAGAAGTCGGGCCGCTAGAGCATGCCCTGTTCCCGCGCCGACGCCACGGCCGAGGTGCGGGAACGAACACCCAGCTTGTCGTAGATGTGCACGAGGTGGGACTTCACGGTTGCCTCCGACAGCATCAGCTCGTGGCCGATTTCCCGGTTCGACGAGCCCCCGGCGACGAGCTGCAGCACCTCCAGCTCGCGCGGCGTGAGCGAGAAGCGCGGGGTGCTTTCGCGCGTCTCTAAGCGGGTGCGCACGACTTGGGACAGCGCGGCGTCGCCTCGCGCGGCGGAGCGCACCGCCGCCACGAGCTCGGCCGGCGGGGCGTCTTTGAGCAGGTAGCCCACCGCGCCCGCCTCTATTGCGCCGAGGATGTCGGCGTCGGTGTCGTAGTTGGTCACCACCAGCACCTGCGGCGGGGACTCCATCGTGCGGCGGATCTCGGCGGTGGCCTCGGCCCCGGTGGTGACCTTCGCGCCCTCCGCCCCGGCGCCGAAGCGCAGGTCCATCAGGATGACGTCGATGCCGCCGGCCTGGGCCGTCGAGATCGCGCCCTCGGCGGTAGCGACCTCGCCGACCACCATGATGTCGTCGGCTTCTTCCAACACGGCGCGCAATCCCAGCCTGACAATCTGGTGGTCATCCGCCAGCAGCACCCGAATCATTTACATCTCCTCCATCTTTTGATTGATGTTACCGGGTACCGCGGCGGTCACGGCCGTCGGCCCGCCCGGCGCCGACTCCACGATCAGTTCCCCACCGAGCTCTTCGGCGCGCGAGCGCATCGCGGAGAGCCCGAGGTGGCCGAGCCCCGTCGGCGCGCTGCTCAGCGCCAGCGGGTCGAACCCGCGCCCGTTATCCACCACGTCGAGCCGGACTTCCTCGGGGCTGTACGTCAGGGTGACGCGTATGCGCGTTGCGCCAGAGTGCTGCACCGCGTTCGATACCGCGCCCTGGGCGATGCGCAGCAGACCCGCCTCGCACCGCATCGGCAGAAGCGTGTGCTCCCCGTCCGCGTCGACCTCGATGTCGATGCCGCTGGCCTGCGAGAAGTCGCGCGCGATCCGTTCGAGTGCTTGGTGTAACGACGCCTCCGTCAACGGCGCGGGCGTCAAAGCGGCGATCATCGCGCGCGTCTCCGCCAAATTGTTCGACGCGGCCCGGCGCGCCGTCTCAATCCGCGACTTCGCCCGGGAAAGCTCGTCGGGCCTCAAGCCGGTGGCGTCGAGGTCGCGGTCCGCGGCGTGCAGCAGCATCTGGATGCTGGACAGGCCCTGGGCGACGGTGTCGTGGATCTCGTGGGCGAGGCGTTCGCGCTCCTGGGACACGCCCGCTTCGCGCTCTGTGGCCGCGAGCTGCTGGCGCGTGGCCAAGAGCTCGTCGATAAGCGACTCGCGCTCCTTGCTCACGCGGGCAATGGTGGTAAACGCGTAGTTGGTGGCGATGACCACCAGGGCGGACAAGACGGGCCCGATCACACCGCCGAACGTCAACCCGGTGGGCACCTGCGCGCCGACCGCGATGCCCAGGCCGAGGGCAACCCAGACCACGCCCCGCCAGTCGTTGAACGTGCGTAGGTAGACGAAGAAGAGGATGAACACCCAGTAGACGGCAAGCGGGGTGACCATCATGTCGGCGATCCACATGCCTGTCAGCGCCATCAGCCAGCCTGCCTGCCCGGCGCGGCCCCAGCGCGGCATTTCGACGAGGCCGTAGAACAGCAGGAACGCGAAGATGGAGACCAAGACGATGTGCAGCAGCGCCGAGTTCAGCGGCATCTGCACGAGCGCCAGCAGGGAAACCACCAGCAACGATGCCGACAGCACCGTGATCCCGGTGTCCAGCGCCTTGTTGTCGGGGACCTCGCGGGGTTCGCTGTCCAACTTCACTAGTCTGGAGGCCATGCGCTTTACCCTACCCACCCCCGGCCGGCGCCTTACCGGGCCTGGCGTGGCGCTTGCGATCGCCGGACTCGCGGTACTCGGCGCCGGCTGCGCGCCGGAGCCCTCGGCGGAACCCAGCGCTACTCCCAGCGCGGCACCGCAGCCGGTCAGCGACTCTGGACTGGGCGTGACCGAGCTGCCCGCCGTGGAGAAGGACCCAGCCGGAACCTGCCCCTATTTAGATACGCAGTGGGTGGCCGAGGCGAACGGCCAGAAGGTCACGGCCATCGGGGTTGACAATCGCTTCGACACCCCGGCGTGCGTTTTCTGGTCGTACCCGGAAGAACCCCAGCTCACGGTCATGGTGCGGCACATGGCCAGCCCCGAGGAAGCGATGGCGGTGGTCGATTGGGCGGCACCCATTGACTACACCGACCCCGCCAGCGAGCCTGAGGGGTGGAACGGCGGCCGCCACGGCGGCGGCGCTGTGCCCGAGCGCATCGGCGCGGCGTACTCGGTGGCGAAGGGGCCCGTGGCGGTGACGGTGTTTACCAACCAGAACGAGTCGGTCAAGGCTCAGGTTGTGGCCGAGCAGGGTATCGCTAACCTAAACCTGTGACCCTCCCCCAGCCCATCCGCGTAGCCGCGCTCGTGATCCGCGACGACGCTGGCCGCGTGTTGTGCGTGCGCAAAGTGGGCAGCCCCCGGTTCCAGCTGCCGGGCGGCAAACCCGAGGGCGATGAGCCCCTGATTAACTGCGCGCTGCGCGAGACGCGCGAGGAGGTCGGGCTTAACATCGATGCCTCCGAGCTGGGTTTTGTCGGCGTCTTTACCGCCGCGGCCTCCAACGAGCCGGGCTTTATGGTCACCGGCACGGTGTTCATCCGCAAGCCCGCGCCCGGCGCGCTGCACCCAGTCGCCAGCGGCGAGATCGACGAGGTCCGCTGGGTCGACCCGCACCACCCCGGCTCCACGCCGCTAGCGCCGCTGCTCGCCGGGGAGATTTTCCCCGCCCTGCGCGCGCGTGAGATCAACGCCATCGCCGTTTTCGCGGGCGCGAACTTGGGCAGCGACCCCGCCAACGCGAAGCTTGCCGACGCCCTCGGCGCCGCCCTGGCCCGCCGCGGAATCGCTTTGGTCTACGGTGGCTCGCGCCTCGGCATCATGGGCCGGGTCGCGGAGGCGACGACGTCCCACGACGGCAACGTGATTGGTGTGCTGACCAACCATTTGGCCGGCCACGAACTGCGCTACGAGGGCCTAACCAGGCTGGAGATGGTGGACACCTTGGCGCAGCGCAAGGCGCGGATGGCGCAGCTGTCCGACGCCGTCGTAGCGCTGCCCGGCGGCACGGGCACCCTTGATGAGCTCTTCGACCAGTGGACCAGCCAGCAATTGGGCTACCATAGCCGGCCTATTGGCTTGCTCGGGGTGCAATTCTGGAGCCCATTCGTGTCTATGATTGATCACATGGTTGCTCAAGGTTTCATCCGCCCGACTGATCGGGCGTCGCTTGTCCTCGCTGATGACGCGGACATGCTTATCGACGGCCTACGCCGCTGGGTTCGACCCGTTCCGAGGTGGACATGAGGCGTGTCGCGGCATTCGCCGCCACCGCCGTCACCTCCGCGTTCCTGCTTACGGGGTGTCAATCCACACCGATCGACAACGTGAGCACGCACACGTCGGTCGCCCCGCCCCTAGGCGTGACCCCGACTGTCGACCCGAACCCCACCCGCGAGCAGGCCACCGCGATGATGCCAATCGCCGACCTTGAGCCCTCCGACATCGACGTCTACGTCGCCATGGGCGATTCGTATGCGTCGATGGGCTCGGCAACGGGCGAGAAGGCAGACTCCAGCTTCTGTGCGAAGTCGAAGGACAACTACCCGAACGAGCTCGCGAATCGCCTCGGCCGCTCGGTCGAGTTCACGGACGCCACGTGCCAGGGCTCGACGACGGAAAACATTATGGGCCCGCGCATCGAGGAGGACGAGAACGTCAACATCGCCCCGCAGATCGAAAGCCTGCCGCGCGACGCTGACCTGGTCACGATCTCCATCGGCGGCAACGACATGGACTTCGCCAACATCGCCCGCTGCATTAACGAGATGATGGAGGGCTCGGACCGCAACTGCGCCCAGGAGTTCGCCCTGCCCACCGCCCAGCGCCTCGCGGAGCTACCGTCCAAGTTGACCGCGGTTCACGATGAGATCCGCAAGCAGGCCCCGACCGCGATCGTGATCGCCACCGGCTACACCCCGTTGGTGTCGGTGGAACAGCAGTGCGAGCTGACGGAGCAGGTGGGGCGTGAGGGCGTCGAGTGGGCCGTGTGGCTCACCGCTGCGATCAACAACGCGGTGAAACAGTCCGCGGAGGCCAGCGGCGCGATCTTTGTGCTGCCTGACGACGTCGAGCACCACACCTCATGCGCCGTGCCCAAGGAGCGCTGGGCCGACATCGACGGCTCCGACACGAATTCCTACCCCGCGCACCCGACGCCGAACGGCCAAGAGACGATGGCGAAGACCGTCGCAGAGGTGCTGGGCCGCTAGACGCTACACAACGACGTCGTTGTACGGCATCTGAGTGGAAACCCACGGGAAGACCACTTCCATGAGCAGGAAGAACACGGCGACGGCCAGCGCAAGGGCGAGCAGCACCTTGACGGGCTTCGGTCCGGGCAGCAGGTGCCACATGGCCTCGTACATTTAACTCACCTCCGTCATTGCCGCCGGAATTCCGGCGGCTTTGTCCGTTGCTTCGGTCTGCACCGCGTGGATGATCATGCGCTCCGCGTTGGAGAACTGCGGGTGGCACGTTGTCAGCGTTAGGATGCCGACGGCGCCCGGCGCGACGGCCACGGTGGCCGTTCCCGGCACAGGGTTGAGAACGCTGACGTCGTTAGGCAGCGTGATGTGGCGGCCTTGAACCTGGGAGTAGTCGCCGCCGATGACCCTCTGCGCGATGTCGCCCGGCAGGCAACCGGAGGCCTCGGCGGAGCGGGTGCCCGCGTCGGTAGCCATGGGCAGCACCCTGTAGGTAACCCACTGCGTTTGCGTTTCCACCACGATTGCGTCGCACGCGCGAAGGGCACCCAGGTCGTTGAAGGGAGCGCCCTTGCCCACGCGGTGCCCGGCGACGGCGAAGTTACCTGGCTCCCCGGGCAACTGGGTATCGGGGTAGCGGCCGGGCCCGGCCAAAAGGTCCTGCTCGTCGACGCCCTCGATAATCGCGAACTGGTAGTCGGAGCCGAACGCCGGGATGTACATGCGGGCGAACGCCTCGCCCAGCTCGCGCGTCGATGCGGTGCGGGGGTTGACCCACTGCTGCTCAAGGGAGTTTTCGGCATTGTTTTGCAGTTTCGCCGAGGCGAGGTTTGTCCAAAACGCTTCGTAGAACGCGAAGAGCAGGAGCAACACGCCAAAGGTGAGCAGCGCTTCGCCAACGACCTGGCTCGCGCTGGTGCGCCGTCGCGGCGGGGCGACGGGTGGCGGCTGGGTGGAGAGCATGGCCTAACATTAACCTAGTTGCCCAGTCGACCCAATAGGTGGTATTTGCCCGATGATTGATGCCTTTGTCTACCCCGTATCGGCGGTGATGAAGTTCTGGCACTGGCTCCTCGCCGGAGTTTTCGGAATGGAAAGCTCGAACTCTTGGGTCGCGTCGGTGGTTTTGCTGGTGGTGACAATCCGCATCGTCATCGTTCCTTTGCAGTGGTACACGTACAAGACTGCCCGCGTGGTTGTGTTGATGCGCCCCCGCTTGGCGGAGATTGAGGCGCAGTACGCCGATGAGATCACCCCCGAGAGCATCCAGGCGCACGAGCGCGCGAAGAAGGAGCTGCACAAGGAGTACAACTACAACCCGCTGGCGGGGTGCCTACCTGCGCTGATTCAGATTCCGTTCTTCCTCGGCCTGTACCGCTTGTTGCTGCGGATGGCGGTGCCCTCTTCCTCAGCGGGCCACTCGCTGGGCGTGCTCAGCCCGGCCGAGGTGGAGTCCTTCCGCGCTTCGACGCTCCTCGGTGTGCCTTTGCCCGCGTACGTCTCAATGACGCCCGAGCAGTTCGCCCATCTGGGCACAACGCTTGCCGACGTCCGCGCCCTCGCGATCCCGATGCTCCTCGCCGCAGTCTGCTTCACGACGCTCAACCTGGCGATCTCGCAGATTCGCTCGCGATCCACGCTGGACTGGGGAAGCGCACTGGCGCACCGCTCCTACGTGTTCATCTGGGCACTGGTACCCGTCGCCGGCCTTGGCCTGGCGTTCGCCGGGCTGACGGGCTTGGTCCCCATCGCCCTGCTGCTGTACTGGGTTAGCGGAAACTTCTTCACCTTTATTCAGACGATCGTGCTGTGGTATCTGATGGTCAAGCTTTATCCGCTTGCCGACGACCACCGCGCCCACATCTTGGAGAAGAAAAGCGTGGAGCTCTCCCACCGCCGCGAGGCACGCGACAAGAAGCGATCGCGCCGGCGCAGGAAGCTCTCGGCCATGTCCAACCCCTCGGCTTACGCGCAGGTGCGCACCGAGATCAGGGCTGAGAAGGACGCGGACAAGGCCGCCGCCGAAGAGGCGAAGGCGGAGAAGAAGCGCGCGAACGCCCAGCGTCGTGAAGCAATGCGGGAGATTAGGAGAAAACGTATCGCGGAGAGGAAGCAGCGCGGCTCGTCTGACGATTCTCAGATGGAGTAGTCGATCGCCGGCGCCGCGAGCAGTTCAACCGCGAGCTCGCGGCCCGTTTCCAAGGGCCCGGTGTTGCGCAAAATCCGTGCGCCGGACAGCCCACCCTCTAAGAAAATGAGCAGCTGGTCTGCTTGCTGGTCGGACGCGTAGCCGTTTTTCGCGGTGAGAAGCTGGGTCATGGTCGAGTGCAGCCACTCCCGGTGCGCCGTAGCCGCCGCGACGATGCGTCGCTCGGAGTCGGTTTCCGGGCGGGGGTATTCATTGGCGGCGTTGAGGAAGGGGGACCCGCGGAACTCCTTTTGGGGTTCTTCCTCGATCGCCATGTCAAAGAAGGCGAGGATCTTCTGGTCGGTATCGCGGGTCTTCTCTGTCCGCGCCTGCCAGCGGCTGCGGTAGCCCTTGTCGAGCTCTTCGAGGTACGCGATGACGAGGTTGTCTTTCGAGCCGAGCAGCGAGTAGAGCGACGCCTTAGCGACGTCTGCCTCACGGAGGATGCGGTCAATGCCGATGACGCGGATGCCCTCTTCGGTGAAGAGCTTCGTCGCTGCGTCGAGAAGCCGGTCCCGCGGTGTTGGCCGATTTCGGCGCCGCGCGGGTGCCTTCTTCTTGCCCGGCGATCCGGTCGTCACCTCTACCCCTTGTCTGTCACCCTAAATCGTTCCCTACTCAATATAGACAAACCGGTACGTTCACACCAGCCCGGGTAGGCAAAAAGCGGCCCCCACCGCACCTTAAGGCACAGTGGTGGCCGCTTGGCAGCGGTCGAAGCGCTTAGCGGCGCGAACCGCTGAACATGTTCACGATGGTCAGCAGGATCACTGCACCAAACAGGCAGGTGATGAAGCTCATGAAGATGTTGCTCATCGGGTCGTCCATGAACAGGCCGAGCAGCCAGCCGCCGAGCAGGCCGCCGATGATGCCGACGATAATGTTCAGCGGGATGCCCATCTGAGCGTCGCGGCCCTTAATCATCGAAGCAACCCAACCAGCGATGCCACCGATGATGATCCAACCAATCCAACCCCAGGTCATAGTTCAAGTTCCTTTCAAGTAGCGATCAATGTCTTCTCTATTGTGCATCATTGCCGCACGCTTCTCTGCACCAAACTACCCAATTTCGGTTACGAGTCGGAAACGATTCAGATTCCGCGAACAACCATCATGGGGCACGGTGCGGACTGCAAGAGCGCACGCGACGTAGATCCTAGCAGCATTCCCTTGAAACCACCGCGCCCGTGGGAGCCCGTGATCAGTAGCTGCGCGCCTCGCGCCGCCTCCGTCAGAGCCCGGACGGGACGATCGCGGGTGATGATCTTGCGCACCGGGACATCGCCGTACTGCTCCTGCAGCCCGCTCAGGTAGGTGGACAGCTTCTCTTCCTTCTCCTGCTGCATGGCGTACCAGTAATCTTCGGTGATCGCGTAACCGGAGCCGGGGCCTTGGATGGGGGCGTCGATCCAGGTGTGGACGGCGACGAGTTCCGCGTCGCGGGCGACGGCCTCCTCGAAGGCGACCTCGGTCGCTCGCTTGGACACCTCGGAGCCGTCGACGCCAACCACCACAGGACCGTACTTGTTGTCCTCGGTGACGTTGTTGTCCTCGCGGACTACTACGACGGGGCAGGAGGCGTGCGACACCACAGCGCCGGAAACGGAGCCCAGGACCATGCCCGAGAGCCCGCCGAGGCCGCGCGAGCCCATGACGATCATGGTCGCGTCGTTCGACATCTCAAGGAGCATGTCAATCGGCGAGCCCTCCGCGACCGCGTGACCGATCCGGATGTCAGGGGCGATGCTCAGCGCGAGCTCACGGGCGGCATCAATCTTGGCCGTGGTCTCGCGCTGGAGGTCGTCGAAAAGCTCTTGTGGCGGAACCATGCCTTCCGCGTACAAGAACTGGGGCATGGTGTAGCTGGCCGCGAGCTTCAGGGAGATGTCGCGCTTTGCGGCGGTGTTCGCCGCCCATCGCACTGCGTTGTCGGACGCGGGGGAGCCGTCAACGGCAACGACCACAATGTCTTCGCGGTTTGCGCTAGTCATGGGAAACACCCTTTCGGTTGTCGGTGCGTTCCGGCCCTAACCTGACTGTGATTCGTGCTCGAACCGGATCGCTTCTACACCCTTATTCTAGCGCCCCGCGGTGGGCTGAGTCTGTGGTCGCTAGTGCTTATTTCGGGATCTCGATGGGGTACGCCGCGTCAGCGTTCGACGGGTACAGGAAGCCGTAGATCGCCTGCAGTACGTCGAAGATGATCTTGCCAATACCGTCAGAGAAGAACGCCACGAGCGGCGTGAGAATAGCGTTAAAATCCATGCAGTAAACTTAGCGCAATTATGGTGCGGAGGAAGAAAAACGGGGCAATTCCTTTGCCCCCTCGAAGTGGTTTGGGCGCGAGCCGCGTGCGGCTTCCCGACGGCGACCCGGTCACAGCATTCGATTTCATCGCCCGCGTCATCGCTGAGCAGCGGCATCGGCACCCGGATGACGATGACTCCGCGGTTCTGGAACGCTTCGATTCCGGGGAAGTTGTCCTCCGCGACGGCACCGCGCTGCACCCAGATCAGCTCGTGCAGCCAGGCACGGACGTCTTCTTTTACCGCCGGCCGGCCCCCGAAAAGCCCGTTCCCTACGACATCGAGACGGTTTACGAGGACGACACCATCCTCGTGGTGGACAAGCCACCATTCTTAGCGACGATGCCACGCGCCGCGCACATCACCGAATCCGCCACCGTGCGGCTGCGCCGCGCAACCGGCAACGAAGACCTCACGCCCGCCCACCGCCTCGACCGCATGACCTCGGGGCTACTCCTGCTGACGAAGCAAAGACAGCACCGCGGCGCCTACCAGGAGCTCTTCGCCGCCCGGCAGGTTCGCAAGCACTATGAAGCGATAGCCGAAGACATCGGCATCACCGCGCCCACATCATGGCACCACCACATTGACAAACAGCATGGCGAGATCGCCTCCACCGTGATCGAGGGCAGGGAACCCAACGCGCTCACTCACGTGCGCGAGGCACTGCGTATCGACGCCCCCACCATGCAATCCCTCCACAGCGTTACATTCCCCCTCGCGCGCTACCTCCTCGAGCCCGTCACCGGTCGCACCCACCAGCTGCGGGTGCAGATGAACGAGGCTGAAGCACCCATTCTCGGAGACCCCGTGTACCCCACCGTCAACCCCTTCGGGGAGGAGGACTTCGCGGTGCCCATGCGGTTGAAGTCGGTTTACCTCGGCTTCCGCGATCCCCTTACGGGCGCGGAGCGTGAGTTCGGTGTCCCCGGGTTCTTGGAGGTGTCCTAAGGGGAGTCCGCAGTGCGGACTGGCGTGGGGAGTGCACACTTTACGACGCTCGGACTCTGCCGTGGCGGAGTTAATGGGGCACGCCCTGCGAGTGGCCATGGGCGGAGCATTATCAGCTTGACCGAGGCGGTGGCTCGAGTAATCTAACTCTGCAGCTGCGGAGTCTACTGTGCGCGCTCATCGAAGACGAGGCGCTTTGGCTTCACCGTATAAGCCGGCACGTCCTTCGACTCTGCCGTGGCGGAGTTGGCGGAGTCCGCGATGCGGAGTGGCCGGGGGTGGAGCGCTCGTGGATCGAGCGATGCGTTGGTTCGAGCATCATCTCACTCTGCCGTGGCAGAGTCCGCAGTGTGGACGAGCCGAGAGCGAAGTATGTTGGCGCACCACGAAACGGCTTCGGGAAACGCCACCTAACTCTGCCGCTGCAGAGTTGTGAATACTTCGTGCTCGCTTTACTGAGCCGGCTCGATGAATTTGTTCCCGACTCTGCCGTGGCGCAGTCCGCAATACGGACCATAGCGCCATCCTGACTCTGTGGTGGCGGAGTTGGTGGTGTGCGCCATGCGGACTGGAGTGCTCGAGGCGTCGTTCGACTCTGCCGTGGCGGAGTGGGTGGTGTGCACAATTCGGACTGGGGGCGATTGTGAAAGCAGCCTCAACAAGGAAGTCAAGGCGCGCGTTGACTCTTCGCGTGTCTTTCGGTGCGCGCAGTTCAACTGGCTCTCGTTGGGTGGCGCACGCAAAAGCAGCCGCACCCCCCTGTGTTTTTGGGGGTGCGGCTGCTTGTGTGTTGTTAAGTTGTTGGGTCGGCGGTAACTTACTCTCCCACCCCCTCCCGGGGGCAGTACCATCAGCGCGGGCGGGCTTAGCTTCCGGGTTCGGAATGGGTCCGGGCGTTTCCCCGCCGCCATCAACCACCGACACAATCGTGGGGTACACATATTTTATTGTTGTTGTGACACTGCCACCGTGCTGTTAACGGTGGTGGGGGGGTGTGGTGTGTCAGATACTGCATAGTGGACGCGTCGCACACACACTTTTGGTGTGGTGTTTGTGTTTTTTGTTGGTGTATTAGTACCAGTCACCTTCAACGGTTGCCCGTCTTCTAGATCTGGCCTATCAACCCCATAGTCTGTGGGGAACCTCAAAAGAAACCTCATCTTAAAACAGGCTTCCCGCTTAGATGCTTTCAGCGGTTATCCCTTCCGTACGTAGCCAACCAGCCGTGCTCCTGGCGGAACAACTGGCACACCAGAGGTACGTCCGTCCCGGTCCTCTCGTACTAGGGACAGCCTTCTTCAAGTTTCAACGCGCGCGGCGGATAGAGACCGAACTGTCTCACGACGTTCTGAACCCAGCTCGCGTGCCGCTTTAATGGGCGAACAGCCCAACCCTTGGGACCTACTCCAGCCCCAGGATGCGACGAGCCGACATCGAGGTGCCAAACCATCCCGTCGATATGGACTCTTGGGGAAGATCAGCCTGTTATCCCCGGGGTACCTTTTATCCGTTGAGCGACACCACTTCCACACGTTGGTGCCGGATCACTAGTCCCGACTTTCGTCCCTGCTCGACATGTACGTCTCACAGTCAAGCTCCCTTGTGCACTTACACTCTTACACCTGATTGCCAACCAGGCTGAGGGAACCTTTGGGCGCCTCCGTTACTCTTTGGGAGGCAACCGCCCCAGTTAAACTACCCACCAGGCACTGTCCCCAACCCAGATCATGGGCCAAGGTTAAGGTATCCACTACGGTCAGAGTGGTATTTCAACAACGACTCCACCACCACTAGCGTGACGGCTTCACAGTCTCCCACCTATCCTACACAAACCGCACCGAACACCAATACCAAGCTATAGTGAAGGTCCCGGGGTCTTTTCGTCCTGCCGCGCGAAACGAGCATCTTTACTCGTACTGCAATTTCACCGGGCCTGTGGTTGAGACAGCAGGGGAGTCGTTACGCCATTCGTGCAGGTCGGAACTTACCCGACAAGGAATTTCGCTACCTTAGGATGGTTATAGTTACCACCGCCGTTTACTGGGGCTTAAATTCTCCGCTTCGAACCACAAGGGCTCTAACAGGTCCTCTTAACCTTCCAGCACCGGGCAGGCGTCAGTCCGTATACATCAACATCACGTCTTCGCACGGACCTGTGTTTTTGATAAACAGTCGCTCCCCTCTATTCTCTGCGACCCCCACCAGCACAACAACCGTAAAAGCTGCGCACCGGTAGAGGTCCCCCTTCTCCCGAAGTTACGGGGGTATTTTGCCGAGTTCCTTAACCACAGTTCACCCGACCGCCTTAGTATTCTCTACCTGACTACCTGTGTCGGTTTCGGGTACGGGCCGTGTACACACTCGCTAGAGGCTTTTCTCGGCAGTACAGGATCACCTACATCACCCCTTAAGGGGCTACGCATCACGCCTCACACTTTGTGACAACAAGCATTTCACTCATCGTCGTGCCACACGCTTACACCACAATCCAATAAGTGGCTAGGCTACCTCACTGCGTCACCCCATCACTGGGCTACTACGGTTCAGGCCCCACGCATCACACACCACCGACCAACCCCCGAAGGGATCATCATATGGTGCGGTCAGGGTGGTTAGTATCACCGATTCACCCTTGGGCGCATATACACGGGTACGGGAATATCAACCCGTTAACCATCGACTACGCCTGTCGGCCTCGCCTTAGGACCCGACTCACCCTGGGAAGACGAACTTGACCCAGGAACCCTTAGTCATCCGGCGGATAAGATTCTCACTTATCACTCGTTACTCATGCCTGCATTCTCACTCGTGTACAGTCCACAACCCCTTACAGTATTGCTTCACCCCATACACGACGCTCCCCTACCCACACAAAAATAGTGTGCCGCGGCTTCGGCGGTGTACTTGAGCCCCACTGAATTGTCGGCGCAGAACCACTCGACCAGTGAGCTATTACGCACTCTTTCAAGGATGGCTGCTTCTAAGCCAACCTCCTGGCTGTCTTCGCGATCCCACATCCTTTTCCACTTAGTACACCCTTAGGGGCCTTAACCGGCGATCTGGGCTGTTTCCCTCTCGACTATGAAGCTTATCCCCCACAGTCTCACTGCCATAGAACACTTAAACCGGCATTCGGAGTTTGGCTGACATTGCTAAGATGATAGTCCCGCTCAACCAACCAGTAGCTCTACCTCCGGCAAGTTACTACAACGCTGCACCTAAATGCATTTCGGGGAGAACCAGCTATCACGGAGTTTGATTGGCCTTTCACCCCTACCCACAACTCATCCCCTCAGTTTTCAACCTAAGTGGGTTCGCGCCTCCACAACCTCTTACAGCTGCTTCACACTGGCCATGGGTAGATCACCCCGCTTCGGGTCCAGGACATGCCACTAACACACCCTTATTAGGATTCGCTTTCGCTACGGCTACCCCACACAACGGGTTAACCTCGCGACATGCCGCTGACTCGCAGGCTCATTCTTCAAAAGGCACGCCATCACACACACGAGGTGCTCTGACGGATTGTAAGCGCACGGTTTCAGGAACTATTTCACTCCCCTCCCGGGGTACTTTTCACCATTCCCTCACGGTACTATTCACTATCGGTCACACTGAGTATTTAGGCTTACCGGGTGGTCCCGGCAGATTCACAGCAGATTCCACGAGCCCGCTGCTACTCGGGACACAATCAACGCACACATTGCATGTTTTCACGTACAGGGGCTCTCACCCACTACGGCGCACCATCCCAAGTGACTTCCGCTAACACACAACACACACGCACCAAGTCGACAGCCCTGGTAACAATCACATCCCACAACCCCACACACGCAACCCCTGCCAGGTATCACACGCACATGGTTTAGCCTCATCCACGTTCGCTCGCCGCTACTAGCAGAATCATTATTATTTTCCTCTCCTGCGGGTACTGAGATGTTTCACTTCCCCGCGTACACCCCCACACAAGCTATGAATTCACCTGCGGGTAACACCACACAACTGGTGCTGGGTTTCCCCATTCGGACATCCTCGGATCAACGCTTAGTTGGCAACTCCCCGAGGCATAACGCAGCCTCACACGTCCTTCATCGGCTCAGCATGCCAAGGCATCCACCGTACGCCCTTGATAAAAAACACTACAAAACACACACACAAAAAATAAAGATGCTCGCGTCCACTATACAGTTCTCACACACCACACCCCAACCCCCCCACCCGTGCACACACGCACACAAGCAAGAGACACCAGGATCACAAGGAAACAACACACGTGCTGCCCCAGACACCCAACAGCATGCCAACAACTTCCCACACAACCACACCCAACCACCACAAAAAACAGCAGAGTAGGTGCCAGCCGTACGCGTTTTTGTTTGCTTCACACGGTTCATCACATTCAGTGCACACCAACACGTGGCGCACCCACACACCACCAACACGCATCACAGGCCCACCATCGAAGTAGCACCCCACGTGCCAGTAGCGGGTGTCTCCACAACTGGACATTTCAATTAAAAAACAGGTGGCAGGCACACACTCGGCACCTCAACCACCACACCACACACCCCAACACAGTCAGAATAAGTGTGGTGTGTAAAAAATATAAGCTCCTTAGAAAGGAGGTGATCCAGCCGCACCTTCCGGTACGGCTACCTTGTTACGACTTCGTCCCAATCGCCGATCCCACCTTCGACAGCTCCCTAACAGGTTTAGGCCACTGGCTTCGGGTGTTACCAACTTTCATGACGTGACGGGCGGTGTGTACAAGGCCCGGGAACGTATTCACCGCAGCGTTGCTGATCTGCGATTACTAGCGACTCCGACTTCATGGGGTCGAGTTGCAGACCCCAATCCGAACTACGACCGGCTTTAGAGCGATTAGCTTCACCTCACAGTGTCGCACACGCGTTGTACCGACCATTGTAGCATGTGTGAAGCCCTGGACATAAGGGGCATGATGATTTGACGTCATCCCCACCTTCCTCCGAGTTAACCCCGGCAGTCTCTCATGAGTCCCCACCATCACGTGCTGGCAACATAAGACAAGGGTTGCGCTCGTTGCGGGACTTAACCCAACATCTCACGACACGAGCTGACGACAACCATGCACCACCTGTACACCAACCACAAGGGAAAACGCATCTCTGCGCCGATCTGGTGTATGTCAAGCCCAGGTAAGGTTCTTCGCGTTGCATCGAATTAATCCACATGCTCCGCCGCTTGTGCGGGCCCCCGTCAATTCCTTTGAGTTTTAGCCTTGCGGCCGTACTCCCCAGGCGGGGCGCTTAATGCGTTAGCTACGGCACGAACCCCGTGGAAGGGACTCACACCTAGCGCCCACCGTTTACGGCATGGACTACCAGGGTATCTAATCCTGTTCGCTACCCATGCTTTCGCTCCTCAGCGTCAGTTACTGCCCAGAGACCTGCCTTCGCCATCGGTGTTCCTCCTGATATCTGCGCATTTCACCGCTACACCAGGAATTCCAGTCTCCCCTACAGCACTCAAGTTATGCCCGTATCGCCTGCCATCCCACAGTTAAGCCGTGGACTTACACAAACGACGCGACAAACCACCTACGAGCTCTTTACGCCCAGTAATTCCGGACAACGCTCGCACCCTACGTATTACCGCGGCTGCTGGCACGTAGTTAGCCGGTGCTTCTTATCCAGGTACCGTCACTTTCGCTTCGTCCCTGACGAAAGGAGTTTACAACCCGAAGGCCGTCATCCCCCACGCGGCGTCGCTGCATCAGGCTTGCGCCCATTGTGCAATATTCCCCACTGCTGCCTCCCGTAGGAGTCTGGGCCGTATCTCAGTCCCAATGTGGCCGTACACCCTCTCAGGCCGGCTACCCGTCGACGCCTTGGTAGGCCATTACCCCACCAACAAGCTGATAGGCCGCGAGCTCATCCCATACCGCAAAAGCTTTCCAACCACACACCCACATGTGATTCCTATCCGGTATTAGACCCAGTTTCCCAAGCTTATCCCGAAGTACAGGGCAGATCACCCACGTGTTACTCACCCGTTCGCCACTCGAGTACCACAGCAAGCTGTGGCCTTTCCGTTCGACTTGCATGTGTTAAGCACGCCGCCAGCGTTCATCCTGAGCCAGGATCAAACTCTCCACAAAAAAGAAGAAATTCAGAACTCGTGAAAAGCCCAAACCCAACAAAAACAAACCACACCACCCCACAAGAAAAACCCGCGAGGCAGTACTGGCAAAACCTTCAATTCAAAAAATATTTACCGTGCAACCCCAACACAGACCATGCGCATCCGACGAGGAAAACCACACAACCCACGCACCAAACAGGGCCACACCCGCGATTCATTACGATCAAACCGCACACCATGACACAAAACATGCGCCACAGGGTGACATCGCCATCAAAGGTTCACGACACCACCACCAGCACACACCCACCCACACCACAGTGCAGGCCAGGCACGCCACAATGCACACCACAACAAACCACAAACAAAAACAAAAAAGTACATTGGCACACTATCGAGTTCTCACACAACACACGCACACCCAACCAGCCGCGACACTAATCGCAACCAATCAAAGGAGGCACCAGCGGTAGTTTTCCTGTCCGCCATCTCACCAGAACTCACTCCGGCGGGGCGTTGTCGGTCTCGCTGACTCACACAAAGTTACACACCCCCACAACCAAACACAAACCCCCAGGCAAAACAGGGTTTTAACGATACATGCCACGGCTTGCAGCAACGCGGCCAACGAGGTCTCTCAAGTCGTGGGCGGAGTACCCCAGGCGCAGCGCTTCATCAATCATGGGCGCGATGAAATCGCCGGCGAATCCCTCGCGACGCTGCGCAAGGATCACCTCCCGAGCCTGCGGAGTGACAAACATTCCTATGCCCCGTCGCTTCTCCAACACGCCGTCGTCGACAAGCAAGCTCAAGCCTTTTCGCGCGGTGGCGGGATTGATTTCGTGAAACGTTGCGAGCTCGTTGGTAGAGGGCGCTCGCTGTCCGGGCTTTACAGAGCCCTCCATGATGAGGTCTTGAATGAAGGTGGCCACCTGCGCGTAAAGCGGCTCGATATCCAGGTTCACAAGCACCTCGCTTCGCCCAAGGTTAGTTAGTTGACTAACTAACCATACCGCGTTGGAACGAATCCGCTCGGTTATTCGTTGAGAAGGTACAACCAGCTGCAAATTCCACATCCGCCCAGTTCACGGCATGCGCCGTGACTAGTGGGACATGGATAAGGCACACTGGGAGTGGACAAATACAGATTTAGAACCAAAGATTCAGAATTTAGGAGCCATGCTTGAACGCACACTCGTGTTCGTCGACACTTCATATTTACTCGCGAGCTTTTACAACTCGTGGGAAATCGGCGCCCGCGCACAGTTAGAAATCGACCTCCCGGAGGTGGTGGCCACCCTCGGTGGCATGATCTCGCACCAGCTCCACCAACCAGTTCACCGCCAATACTGGTACGACGGCATCCCCGATTCGGGCCCGCACCGCTACCAGCGCGCTCTGCGCACATGCGATGGCGTGCAACTGCGGACCGGGCAGCTCATCGAGTGGGGTGAGCGACGTACGCAAAAGGGCGTCGACACGCGCCTCGTCGCAGACCTCGTCGTCAACGCTTCTCGCCAGCAGTTCACGGACTTCGTCCTGCTTTCGGGCGACGCGGACATGATCCCGGGGGTGGAGGAAGCGACGGGCTTCGGTGTCCGCGTGCACCTCTACGGGTTCGGCTGGGATTCGATGTCGACCGCGCTGCGCCATTCCTGCGACTCGACAACCATCCTCGATCCCCGCGAAGATTTCGCGGACGCCATGCAGCTTCAGGTCCTCGAGGGCCCGTTGCCGCCCATCATCCGTGAGCGCCCGCTTAACGACGCCGAGCCGATCGACGGCGACCTCGGCCCCACGGTCGTCCCCGGATTCGCGCCAGACCCCTTGCAACACGACGAGGAGATGCCCGAAGAGCAGGCCAAACCCGTCGAACAGCCGGTGGAGACGCCGGCCACTGAAGTCGAGGAGCCGACCGACCGCTCCGCACCGGACCCTTGCGACGAGCCCTCCGAGGCCGAGGTCGAGGCAACCAACGAGGCCAACAAGCCCGGTGGCCGCAGGCAGCCGGACGGCCCGTCGCCGCTCGACGTCGCGAGCAGCTCGCCGAAACCCACCCCGAAGCCGTCGATGATGGCGCCACGTCGCAAGCTGCGGTCGCGCTACGTCCCGCTCCCTGAGGAGGTGTGGACGTCCGCCGGGTTCCAAACGCCGTTTGAGGTGGGCCAACAGTACGCGACGTGGTGGTACGACAACGCCGCTTCCGCCGAGCAGCGCGACAAAGCCCACGTCCTATCCGGCGGCGGTCTGCCGCCCGAGATCGACCGGCCACTTCTGCAGTTCGCGTGCGAAACCCTGCACGAATACACGCTCAGCGAACACCAGCGCGTCAACCTGCGCGATGGTTTTCACTCCGGAATACGCGGAGTGCTGCTGAGCATTCACCGCCGCTAGGGCACTAGGGCACGAAAAAGCGGGTCTGACGGAAGAAATCACCGCCAGGCCCGCTTTTCGCTCTATTTCGGCTCGTCGCCCTTTTCGACGTCGCCCTTATCGGCATCAACTTCGTCCGCTGGCGCCTCGATCTCCGGCGTGCCCATAGAGGCGCGGATTTCTGCGAGACGGCTGGAGGCGGCGATGTCGCTGCCGGCGGATTCGATTTCCGCGACGCGATCCGTCATGGAGCCCTTCGCCAGCTCCTGGGCGCCGAGCGCGTCCGCGTAACGACGCTCAATCTTGTCGCGCACCCCATCGAGCGTCGGCACGTTATCGCTGCCGCCGAACTGGTTCATCGAATCCATGGCGGAGACGGTCTGCTCCTGCATCTTCGCCTGGTTCAGCTGCGACTCAAGCTGCGAAACCTGTCCTAGCTGCTCCTGGAGCCGCGCCTCCGATTCCTTCTGCTTCTGCTGCGCCTCGGACGCGGCCTGCTCGGCGGCGGCGTGGGCCTGCTTCGTCTGCTCCAGATCCTGCTCGACGGAAACCAGCTGGGAGGCGATGACCTCCGCGGTGTCGTTGTACTGCTGGGCCTTCTCGGCGTCACCCTCGGCGGATGCCTTGTCCGCAGCCTGAAGCGCGGTGCGCGCCTTCTGCTGCAGGTCCTCCTGAGATTTGAGCAGGCGTTCAAGCTTCATCTGCAGCTGGTTGCGGTTGCCGATAATGTTCGCCGCGTGCTGGCTCAGCTCCGCGTGCTGCTTCTTCGCACCCTCGACGGCCTGCTGGATCTGGACCTTCGGATCCGCGTTCTCATCAATCTTGGTGTCGAAGGACTGCATCAAGTACTTCCAGCCCTTGCTGAACGGGTTTGCCATGGCTATCAATCCTTTCATCGGTAGCTAACAGGGTCCTAGTCTACGCAAAAAAGCGCACCCACCACGTTGTCGGTGGGTGCGCTCGGGCTTGCAGGTGGCCGCTTGGCAGTTACGCCTGATTGATGTTCTGCTCGGCGATCTGGCGGCGGACCTCGTCCATATCAAGAGCCTGCACCTGGCTGACAAGGTCCTCGAACGCTGCCGGGGGCAGAGCACCGGACTGGCGGAAGACCATGATGCCGTCACGAAACGCCATCAGGGTGGGGATCGCCTGGATCTCCAGCGCTGCCGCGATCTGCGGGTTTGCCTCAGTGTCCAGCTTGGCAAAGGTGGCGTCCGGGTGCGCCTCGGAGACCTTCTCGAAGGTCGGGGCGAACGCCTTGCAGGGCCCGCACCATTCCGCCCACGCGTCGACGATAACGGTTCCCTCAGCGGAAACGGTCTGCTCGAAAGTGTCCTCGGTGACGTCGATGGTTGCCATGAAAGTGTCTCCTTAAAAGGTTGGTTTGTCTGAACGTGTCAGTTCACTTGGTTCCAACCCTAACAACCTCGTCGGTATTCCCGGTTACCATGGCAGTCACGTAACACCGATGCAGGATCAGCGAAAGGGTTTAAGAGCAATGGCAGTTCGCCAGTTCAACGTAGAGGGAATGACCTGTGGCCACTGCGAGGCCAGCGTTAAGGAAGAAGTGCTTGAGGTCGCCGGCGTCACCGGCGCCACGGTGGATCACTCCACCGGGGTGCTCGAGGTGACGGGCGAGGGTTTTTCTGCGGAGGAGATCTCCAAGGCCGTGCACGAGGCCGGGTATTCGCTGGCCTAGTCCTTGAGTCATACCCCCCAGGGGTATAGGGTAAGTGGTATGACCGCCCCGAATCTCCCAGCCCTCGAGCACCTCCAGCTCGGCGTAACAGGCATGACCTGCACGTCGTGCTCCTCGCGCGTGCAGCGCAAGCTGAACAAGCTCGACGGCGTCGAGGCGACAGTCAACTACTCCACCGAAACCGCCACGGTCGACTTCGACCCCTCCAAGGCCGATACGGAGACGCTGATCAGCACCATCCGCGGCGCAGGCTACGACGCGTTCGCGATGAGCGCCGAGGCGAGCTCCGATGAGGTCGAGGGGGCGTCGTCAAGCGATGCCCGCGATGACGCGCGCGAGCGCTCGGCGGCCCAGCTGCGGTTTACCGTGATTTGGTGCGCGATCATCTCGCTGCCGGTGATGCTCGTCTCCATGATCCCGGCCTGGCAGTTTCTCAACTGGCAGTGGGCGGCGCTTGCCGCGACAACGCTGGTGTTTTTCGCAGGTGGCGCGGTCTTCCACCGCAACACCCTGATCAACCTGCGCCACGGCACGACGACAATGGACACGCTGATCACGCTCGGCACCTCGGCGGCGTACCTGTGGTCGGTGTGGGCGCTTTTCATCGGCAACGCCGGCGAGCCCGGGATGACCATGGAGATGAGCCTGCTTCCGGGCGAGGCGCACTCGGCGATGGACGAGATTTACTTAGAGACCGTCTGCGTTGTCATCACGTTCCTCCTGCTCGGGCGGTGGTTCGAGGTCAGGGCGAAGGGGCGGTCCTCGCAGGCGCTGCGCGACCTTCTGAGCATGGGCGCAAAGGAAGCGGCCGTGCTCAAAGACGGCGCTGAGGTGCGTATCCCCGCCGACCAGCTCGCCGTCGGCGACCGCTTCGTGGTCCGGCCCGGCGAGAAGATTCCCACGGACGGCCGGGTCATTTCCGGGCGCTCGGCCGTGGACGAATCCATGCTCACCGGCGAATCCGTCCCCGTTGAGGTCGCCGAGGGCGACGCCGTCACCGGGGCCACCGTCAACACGTCCGGGCGCCTCATCGTCGAGGCGACCCGCGTCGGCTCGGAGACGGTGCTCGCGCACATCGCCAAGCTTGTCACCGACGCCCAGGCCGGCAAGGCCCCGGTCGAGCGGCTCGTTGATCGCATCTCGCGCGTCTTCATACCCACGGTCATCGCCATCGCCGTGATCTCGCTGATCGTCCACCTCGTTGCCGGCCGCGACACGGTGGAGGCCTTCACCGCCGCGGTGGCCGTGCTCATCATCGCCTGCCCCTGCGCGCTCGGCCTGGCCACGCCCACGGCGATCCTCGTCGGCACCGGCCGCGGTGCTCAGCTGGGCCTGCTGATCAAGGGCCCCGAGGTGTTGGAATCCACCCGCCAGGTGGACACCATCGTGCTGGATAAAACTGGCACGATCACCACCGGCGACATGGGGCTGGACCGCGTCACCGCCGCACCTGGGTGGGAGGAAGCGGATGTGCTCTCGCTCGCCGCGGCGGTGGAGGCGGGCTCCGAGCACCCCATCGCCCGCGCGATTGTCGACGCCGCCAGCAACGTGCCCGTGGCGACGTCGTTTAGCAACGAGGCTGGGTACGGGGTGAGCGCACGTATCGATGCCCGCACCGTGCGCGTAGGACGCCCCGCCAGCGCGCTGGGCACCCTGGATCCGGCGTTTCGCGCCGCGCAAGAAGCGGGGGCAACCGCCGTGGTCGTCGAGGTTGACGGGGACATTGCCGGGATTATCTCGGTGCGCGACACCGTCAAGCCCAGCTCCGCCGCCGCGATCGCGCAGTTGCGCGAGCTCGGCTTAGAGCCGCACATGCTCACCGGTGACAACGCCGGCGCTGCCCGCGCCGTGGCCGCGGAGGTCGGCATCGCCCCCGGCTCCGTGACCGCCGGAGTGATGCCAGAGGGCAAGGTCACCGCCGTCAAGGAGCTCCAAGACGCCGGACGGCGCGTGGCTATGGTGGGCGACGGCGTCAACGACGCGGCGGCGCTCGCACAAGCCGACCTCGGCCTGTCCATGGGCGCCGGGGCCGACGTGGCGATCGAGGCCTCCGACATCACCGTCATGCACGACTCGCTCGTCGCCATCGTCGACGCCATCAGGCTTTCCCGGCGCACACTGGGCACGATCAAGGGCAACCTCTTCTGGGCGTTCGCCTACAACGTGGTGCTCATCCCCGTCGCCGCGGCCGGGTTCCTCAACCCGATGCTCGCTGGAATCGCGATGGCGTTTTCCTCCGTGTTCGTCGTGGCAAACTCGCTGCGCTTGCGCACCTTCCGCTCTGTATCGGTCAAGTAGCGCCCGGCAGGCTTTAAGCGTGAGCGACAGACTCAGGGACTGCCCCGTGCGCGTGTAGCATGACCGTCTGTGAGTTCAACGACCCCAGACCACGCTACCCCGGCCGACGTGACGCGCGCTGAGCGGCTCGACCGCCTGCCCGTCACGCCAAAGCACCGACGCCTGCTGTTCGGATCCGGCATCGGCTGGGCGCTCGACGCGATGGACATCGGGTTAGTTTCCTTCATCATCGCAGCACTTGCCGTGCACTGGGACCTAGACAGGACCACGACGTCGTGGATCGCGTCCATCGGCTTCATCGGGATGGCCATCGGTGCCACCCTCGGGGGCCTGCTCGCTGACAAGTTTGGGCGTCGCCAAGTTTTCGCCGCAACCCTGCTCATCTACGGCATCGCTACGGGTGCGTCCGCCCTCGCCACATCGGTGGGCGTGCTTATGGTGTTGCGCTTCGTTGTCGGGCTCGGCCTCGGCGGGGAACTGCCCGTGGCCTCGACGCTGGTCAGCGAGTTCTCACCGCGGCGCGTGCGCGGACGCATGGTGGTGTTGCTCGAGGCCTTCTGGGCCGTGGGCTGGATCGCCGCAGCGATCATCGGCACCTTCGTCGTCGCCCGCGGGGAAGACGGCTGGCGCTGGGGCCTCGCCTTGGGCGCGGTCCCCGCGGTCTACGCCATCGTCGTGCGCCTGGGCCTGCCAGAGTCCGTCCGGTTCCTCGAGTCGCGCGGTCGCCACGACGAGGCGGAAGCTACCGTTCAGTCTTTCGAAGCGCAGACCACGCCCGAACACTACGACACCGCGCCCGCCACCGCCCCGGAGACGGTGCACGGTGGGATCTGGGGCCCGACGCTGCGCGGGCGCACCCTGTCGTTCTGGATCGTCTGGTTCTGCGTCTCGCTCGCCTACTACGGCGCGTTCATCTGGATCCCCTCGCTCCTGGTAGCGCAGGGCTTCACCCTAGTGAAATCCTTCACCTTCACGCTGATCATCACCATCGCCCAGCTACCCGGCTACGCTGCCGCTGCCTGGCTGATCGAAGTGTGGGGACGACGCAAAACGCTGGCAGGGTTCCTTGCAGGCTCGGCGGTCTCGGCGGTGCTCTACGGGCTCGCATCAGCCGAGTGGCAGATCATCGCCGCCGGCTGCATGCTATCGTTCTTCAACCTCGGCGCTTGGGGCGCGCTCTACGCCATCGGCCCGGAGCTCTACCCCACGGCGGTACGCGCCACGGGCACCGGCGCAGGCGCCGCCTTCGGGCGCATCGGTTCGATCATTGCCCCCCTGATCGTTCCGCTGCTTTTAGATTTCCGCGGGCCGATCGCGGTGTTCAGCGTGTTCGCGGCGGCGTTTGCGATCGCGTGCGTCGCGGCTTTTACGCTGCCGGAGCAGCGCGGCCGAGCGTTGAACTAGCTGAACAGGCCCTTGAGACGCTTGCCCAGGCCACGGCGGCTCGGCACGGCCTCATCGAGCGCGTCGATGTCACGGGGCAAGTTGTAGAGCACCGTGGAGTTGCCGGTGTCGGCCACCGTGATGGCGTCGTCGAGGCTAGCGACCGTGCGCGCGCACGGTTCGGAGGCGTTGATGCGGCGCACAGTCATTGCTTTCTCCTTCGCGTGAGTTCTTCTTGTAGAACACTTGTAGGACTCCGAGAATAATCCAGTTCCCCGCCCCTGTCACCGCAGGTTAGCCTTTGCTTAGTAGCCCGATGACCCCACCACGCCCGAGGCCATGTTGACGAACCTGGAGTAGTGGAGCTGGTGCGCCACCGTGATCGTGGCAATCGGCCCGCCGCGGTGCTTGGCCACGATGATGTCGGCTTCGCCCTGGCGCTCGTCGTCAGGCGATTGCGAGTCGGGCCGGTAGAGCAGGAACACCATGTCCGCGTCCTGCTCGAGCGAGCCAGATTCGCGCAGGTCCGCGAGCTGGGGGCGCTTATCCGTGCGCGCCTCCGGGCCGCGGTTGAGCTGCGAGATCGCGATCACGGGGACCTCAAGTTCTTTTGCTAGCAGCTTGAGCTGTCGGGAGAACTCTGAAACCTCCTGCTGGCGCGACTCCACCTTGCGCCCGGAGCTCATCAGCTGCAGGTAGTCCAGCACGACGAGGTCAAGGCCGTGCTGCTGTTTCAACTTGCGGGCTTTGGTGCGGATCTCCATCATCGTCAGGTTCGGGGAGTCGTCGATAAACAGCGGGGCATCCTGGATCTCGGAAAGCCGGGTGGTCAGCTTCTCCCAGTGGGCTTCCTCCATCCGCCCGGAACGCATGGCGGCCAGCGGGATTTCGGTCTCCGCGGACAGCATGCGCATGATTATCTCGGAGGCGCTCATCTCCAGAGAGAAGATCACGGACGTCTTGCCCTGGTTGATCGAGCAGGAACGCATGAAGTCCAGCGCCAGGGTTGACTTACCCACGCCGGGGCGCGCGGCGACGATCACCATCTGCCCTCCGTGCAAGCCGTTGGTCAGCTCGTCGAGGTCGATGAAGCCGGTGGGCACGCCCAGCTCCAGCCCGCCCCCGCTGGCGATCGAGGTCAGCTCGTCGATCGTCGGCTTCAGCAGGTCGGAGAGCACGCGATAGTCCGCGGAGGCTTCCTTGCGGGACACGTTGAAGATCTCCTGCTGGGCGCGGTCGACGAGGGCTTCGACCTCCATGCCCTCCTCGCCCTCGTAGCCGAGCTGGACGACGTTCGTACCAGCGTTGACCAGCTGCCGCAGCAGCGACTTCTCGGCGACAATTTCGGCATAGTAGCGGGCGTTCGCCGCCGTGGGCACCTCGGAGATCAAGGTGTGCAGGTAGGGTGCGCCGCCGACGCGCTCGAGCTGGTTGAGCCTGTCGAGCTGCCCCGCGACAATGAGGACGTCGACGTTGGCGCCGCCTGAGAAGAGCTGCAGGATTGCGCTGAAAATCAGCTGGTGGGAGGGGAAGTAGAAGTCCTCGGCCCGCAGCTCGTTGGAGACTTCGATGATGGTGTCGGGGCTGAGCAGCATCGCGCCGATCACGCCGCGCTCGGCGCGCTCATCGTGCGGCGGCTGACGGTACTCGCGCAGGTCATCGCGCGAGCGGTTGAAGTTCGACCCGCCGCGGTAACGGCTTGACCCGCTGCGGGAAGAATCCGCGACATCGTCTTCGGGCTCTGGGGGAACCACGTAATCATCGTCGAAGCTCGCGGCCCCGTCACCTGCTGCCATCGCGCACCTTCCCTACCGTTTGGTTGAACCGGCCCTGATCTTACAGGCCGCCTCCGACGCCCCTGACCGCGTTCGGGCCCAGACATTTAGTTATCCACAGGGTCTGTGCACAAACTACCCGTCGGACGGGTCGGGATCCACACCTAGGCACAACACCTGTGGACAACGTGTGGATAGACCGCAGCCTATCCTGCGGTTTCTTCCCAAACGCGCACGTTAAACGTTTTATATTCACCGTGCTACGGGAGTGCGGTAATAGTGGATAACCCCGTCCACCTGCTGGTTTGACAGAGCGTTGAAAAGCAGCTAACTGCCCTGAAGCGAGTGCGCGATGGGCGCTTATCCACAGGTTTTCGGGCTGGGGCAGCCATTGAGAACAACCGCTTTCACCTGCGGTTTTTCGGTAGCCTGGCAAGTGGGCAAAAGATTTTGTCCACAAACACAGACAGGAGCCAGACATGAAAGCCGTCCGCCACATCGGGTACCACACCTTCCCCGAATTTAAAGACGTAGACAAGCCCACCCCGGGCCCCGGAGAGGTCCTGTTGAAGGTCGCCGGCGCAGGAGCCTGTCACTCCGACGTGGCCATCTTCAACGAGTTCGACGAGGGCCTTAACCCGCAGATGGACCCGGAATTCACCCTTGGGCACGAGAACACCGGCTGGGCCGAGGAGCTCGGCGAGGGTGTTGCCGGCATCGAGCTCGGCGCCGCCTACCTCGTCTACGGCCCCGTTGGCTGCGGCATCTGCCGCGCCTGCACCCGCGGCCAGGACACCTACTGCGAGAACGCGGCCGAAATGGACTACGCCGGAATCGGCCTCGGGCGCGACGGCGGCATGGCCGAGTACGTCGTCGTCCCGGCGCGCAACCTCGTGCCGCTCGGCGACGCCGACCCGATTAACGCCGCGCCGCTTGCCGACGCTGCGCTGACGCCCTACCACGCCATCAAGCTCGCCTTGCCGCACCTCAACGGCGGTGGAAAGTACGCGCTCGTCATCGGCCTCGGCGGCCTGGGGTTGATCGGCGTGCAGATCCTTAAGGCACTCACCGGCGCCACCATCATCGCCACCGATATGAAGGAAGACGCGATGGCACAGGCTGAGAAGCGCGGCGCCATCCCCGTTGCTGGTGGCGAGGGCCAGGTCGAGCGGATCCGTGAGATCACGGGCGGCAATGGCGTCAACGCCGCGTTCGACTTCGTCGGCATCGGCGCGACCGTGACCACGGCGATGCGCTCGGTGGCGCGCCAGGGACGCGTCACCATCGTCGGCATCGGCAACCAATCGCCCTACGAGTGGGCGTTTCTGAGCACGCCGTACGAGGCGGAGCTGGTGAACACCTACTGGGGCACCGTCGAGGAGCTCCACGAAGTCGTGGATATGTACAAGGCGGGCCAGATCGAGCCGCAGGTGACCACCTACCCGCTGGATAAAGCGCTCGAGGCCTACCAGGCGCTGGTGGACGGCGAGATCTCCGGCCGCGCCGTGATCGTCCCGCACGCCGAGTAAGCCACGCGCCCTACAATGGGCCCCATGTTTGTGGACAAGGTACGCATCGCCGGCGAGCCCGGCGGCTACCTGTCCTCGCTCGATGTGGTGCGCTCGCTTATCGACGCCCCCTTGCAGCTGACCACCCCCATCACCATCATCACCGGTGAGAACGGCGCTGGGAAATCCACCCTCATCGAGGCAATCGCGGCAGCGGTGGGGGCCAACCCGGAGGGCGGGTCGCGCAACGCGCGGTTTTCCAGCGTGTCGAACTCCGTCTCCTCCCTCTGGGAGCACCTGGTGATCACCCGGTCACGAAACCCCAAGGACGTCTACTTCCTGCGCGGTGAGACCTACGCGCAGCTTGCGGAATATCACGCATCGCTTGCTGGCGACCCGCTTTCTAAAATCACCCGGCTCAGCCACGGGCAGGGGCTGATGGAGATCTTCCGCAACCGCTTCGGCCCGGAATCCCTGCTCATCCTCGACGAGCCCGAGGACGGGTTGTCCGTGTTCGCCCAGCTCGAGCTGCTCGGCATGGTGTACCACCTCGCAGCGTCGGGCGCGCAGATCCTCATGTCGACCCACTCGCCTGTGCTGCTCGGCATTCCCGGCGCGAGCCTGCGCGAAGTCGGCCCCGGGGGCATCACCTCCGCCGTTTTCGACGAAACCGAGGCCGTGCGCGCGTGGGAGGAATTCATCGCCGACCCCGTCGGCACAGCGAAGTTCATGGTGCAGCCATGAGCGACGGCCCCTTCATTCGGGCGCTGTGCATGCGCGCCGACCCCATAGCGCCACCCTGGCTCTTCGACGCCGCCGCCGTCCGGCACCTGCGCGAGCGTGGGCGCCTCGAGCTATCGCACCCCATCACGGTGATCACCGGCGACAACGGCGTGGGCAAGTCCACGCTGCTCAACGCCATTGCGCGCGGATACGGCTTCGACGTAACCGGCGGCGCCTACGGCGACGGGCTGCCCGGCGAGCGCGACGTGCTCTTTCACGCGGTGCGCGTCGAATGCTCGACGAGGCCCAAGCAGGGCTACTTCCTGCGCGGGGACATGCACTTTGCCCAGGCAACCAGGCTCGGCAGCGACGGCCCGGGAGTGAAAAACCTGCACCACATGTCGCACGGTGAATCCATCCTGGAGATGGTCCAAGCCTTCATCCCCGACGGGGTGTACTTGCTCGACGAGCCCGAGGCGGGCCTGTCCGCCGTGCGTCAGCTCGCGCTGCTGTCTTACCTGCACGCCCTGGCTGAGCAGGGTGCGCAGATCATCGTGGTCACCCACTCGCCCATCCTGCTGGCCATCCCGGGCGCGCACCTGATCGAGATCAAGCACGACGAGCTTGTCGACGGCGCCGAGCTCGAACGCACCGACGCGCTGCGCGCCATGCGAGATTGGCTGGCGGACCCGGTCGGTGTGGCCCAGTTCATGATTGACGTCACGGCGGCGTCGTAAAGCAAAAAAGCGCGGGCCCCACTCCTCACAAGTGGGACCCGCGCTTAAAATGCTGTTGTCGTTGGACCGCTGGTTGGGCGGTCGTCGTCAAGCTGCGTGCTAGGCGCTGACGACCTCGAAGTTCACCTTGCCCTCCACGTCATCGTGGAGCTTGACCTTGACCTGGTAGCCACCGGTCTTGGTCACAAGACCCTTCGGCACCTCGATGCGGCGCTTGTCCAGGTCCGGGCCGCCGGCAGCCTTAACTGCGTCGGCGATGTCGGCGGGCTGCACGGAACCGAACAGCTTGCCGGCCTCGGAGGTACGAACCTTGACCTGCACGCCGGTGAGCTGGTCGAGGGTGTCGCGCAGCTCCTTCGCGTGGTCCAGGTCGCGCACCTGGCGGGCAGCCTGTGCGCGCTTGATGTCTTCGATCTGCTTCTCTGCGCCGCGGGTGGCGGGGATAGCCAATCCGCGCGGAAGCAGGAAGTTGCGTCCGTAGCCGCCCTTGACCTCGACGATATCGCCGGGCTCGCCAAGCTTGTCAACGGCAGCGGTGAGGATCAGTTTCATGAATCCTAACCTTCCTAAAGTTGAAAATGGGGATGTGTGTAAACGGGGTTCAAGCGTTTAGAACGGGGGCTCGTCGTCCATCCCACCGAAGCCACCTGCCGGCGGCGCGGAGTTCCACGGATCATTCTGCGGCGGCTGGTTGCCGCCCCTGTTGGCCTGGCCCTGCTGGGAGTTCCCGCCGGAGAAACCGCCTTGGTTTCCACCCTGGTTGCCGCCTTGATTTCCGCCGCCGAAGCCTCCTTGGTTGCCGCCGCCCTGGTTGCCGCCGCCGTATCCGCCGGAGCCGCCCTCACGCGGTGTCCGGTTGACGCTAGCTGTCGCGTACTTCAGGGAGGGGCCGACCTCGTCGACTTCGACCTCGAAAACGGTACGGTTTTCGCCCTCGCGGGTCTGGTAGGAACGCTGCTTCAGGCGGCCGTTGACAATCACGCGCATGCCCTTGGTCAGGGACTCGGCGACGTTTTCGGCTGCTTGACGCCAGACGTTGCAGGTCAAGAACAGCGCCTCGCCGTCCTCCCACTGGTTTGTGTCACGGTTGTACGTGCGCGGGGTGGACGCGATGCGGAAGTTTGCCACTGCGGCACCGCTGGGGGTGAAGCGTAGTTCCGGGTCGGCAACAAGGTTGCCGACAACGGTGATGGGGGTGTCTCCCTGCGCCATGTTCTTGAGCCTTTCGAAGAAGTGACTGTTTGGGTAACGAGCCTATCCGCTCTTACTTGTCGGTGCGCAGAACCTTCGTGCGCATGACACCTTCGTTGAGGTTCAGAACGCGGTCGAGCTCTGCAACTGTCTCGGCAGAGCAGTCGAGGTCAACGACGGCGTAGACGCCCTCTTCCTTCTTGTTGATCGGGTAGGCAAGACGGCGCTTACCCCACACATCAACTCTTTCAACCGTGCCGTTGTCCTTGCGGACGATCTCCAGGAACTTATCCAGGGACGGGGCAACGGTGCGTTCATCCTGCTGCGGATCGAGGATAATCATTACTTCGTAGTGACGCACGGACCTCATCACCTCCTATGGTCTGTTTATGGTTTCGGCCATCGCCGATTAGCGATGGCAGGAGGGTCGTTGCGTCAAGCAACCCCCCCAGCCTACAACACGCAGGTGGAGGGGCAAAATGCGTAACGACGCCCTAACGGTCGACGTTGGTCACCGTTCCATCGGGCAGGATATAGATCTCGATGCCCTGGAACTCGATCTCGTAGTAGCCGTCGTCGTCGTAGTCGACCTCGACGCCAGCCTCGTTGTTGTTCGCGGCCTGCAGGACGCGGTCAACCTCGGCTTCGGTCACGCCTTCGTCGGCAAGCTCCTGGCGAGCCTCGTCCGTGTAGCCGGAAACGCTCGCGGGAAGCTGCGCGGCGCGCTGCTCGGCAGCCTGGTTGCTGTCCGCGCCGGCCGGGGTGGCGGGCGCCGGGGAGGAGACGACCTCGGTGTTCTGCTCCGGGGTGGCGGTCACGGTGACCGTGGAGTCCTCAGCGGGCGTGCCGCACGCGACGAGCGCGGCGGAGGCGACGGTGGCAAGTGCTGCTGTGAAAGTGCGTTTCATTGGTGTCCTCTTTCTCTCGGGGGCACGTTCATCAACCCCCCTTATGTATAAACTCTAGTAAATACCAGGATTGGGGGCGGCGACGAACACCGCGAGGATCACCGGAATAACCGTGACGAAGACGAAAGCGGCGATGCCCAGGCCCACCGCGAGCCCGGTGCGACGGCCCTTTACTACCGCCAGAAACGCGGCTGCGATCAGGGCGAATCCGATCACGATGGACGCGATGCCGAGAACAGTTGGTGTGGTCACGATGCCACCTTCTCACGGTCCCACTGCTCTGGCGTCGTCAAGAGCGGGTCGTGCCCGTTGTGTGCCTCGAGGACCTTGTCGCGGCGCCGGCCCAGCATCTGCATCACGACAAGCACCATCATCGCGATGATCAGTCCGTCTCGGGCGAGGACGACGATGTTGAGGAACTCCCCAGGCAGGCCCTTGTTATCGGTGCCGAGCATGTGCCACATGAGGATCGGCCAGACCAGCATGTCCACCGTCATCCACGTCGCCAGCAACCGCCAGTGCGGCAGGGCAAGCACCGCCGGCACGACCAGCCACAGCGAGTACTGCGGGCTCCACACCTTGTTGAACAGCAGGAAGAACGCGACGGTGAGAAACAGGATCTGCGCCACCCGGGGATCACGCGGGGCGAGCAGCCCGATCACTGCGGTGGCGACGCACCCGGCGATAAAAAGCACCAGCGTCACGGTGTTGAGGATGGTGGGAGTGCCGTCGCCCGAATCGAACCCAGACCAGCCGAACGCCCGCGAGGCGACGGCGTAGATGGTGGTCCATTCCCAGGAGCGCTCGGTGTTGAGGCGCTGGAACTCGCCCCACGCGTCGGGGTTGCGCAGGTACACGGGCAGGTTCACCACGACCCAGCTCACAACCGCCGCGGTGATCATCTTCGCCAACGGCACCCACTGCCGCTTACGTATTGCGAGGACCAAGTAGGCGCCAAGGACGAACAGGGGCCACAGCTTAAACGCGGTGCCGAACCCGATGAGCGCCCCGGCCAGCCAGAACCTCTTATTGCGGGCGGCGAGCAGCGCCGCGACGAGGAAGAAGATCGACGGGATGTCCCAGTTGGTAAACGCGTGCATGATCACCAGCGGGGAGGCGGCGACGAGCAGGGTGTCCCACACTCGGTTGCCGGCGAGCTCCGCGACGATGCGGGCCGTGATCACCCAGATCACCGCCAAGACCAGCGCCGTGAGGTAGAAGTACCAGCCAGCCTCGGGCAAAACGCGCTGGGCAATGAAGTAGGTGGTGCGCGCGATAAACCCCATGATGTTCTGGAAAATACCGGCGAGCACGGGGTACTCCATGTAGCGCGTTAAGTCGCCCTCGGTCCAGGAAAAGTCGTAAACAAACCCGGGTTGATCGAGGCCGCGCCCAGCGTACAAGGGGACGATGTCGTTGTAACAAAACGAGGTGTACTGGCGGTTTCCACTCCAGTTGAGCTCGAGCCCCCCTGACTCGCCCGGTCGACCCCAGGCGCAGTTTGCCTTCGCCAGCGCGGCGAACCCGAGAAAGACCCAGGCGACGGCCACGATAGCGCGCAGCGGCGACCAAAACTGCGCCCGGCCGAGCGGCGTGTGAGCACCCATCGGCCCGCCGAGAAACCCCACCCAACCGTGGGCGAGGGGTTCACTGCGCCCAGGTTGGACGCGGCCATCAGGCAAGGGCCAGCGACCCCGAGAGGGCGTACGGGTTGTGGTTTGTGTCTGGTATCCCACGGTGCGGCGCTACCCCAGGACGTCGTTGAGGAAGTCCTGGACCGGTTCCGGTAGGGCGGGCGGCGGCGGCAACGGCGCCGGCGCGGGTGCGGGTGCGGGAGCCGGCTCGGGCGCCGGTGCTGGGGCGGGGGCGGGCGCGGGTGCAGGGGCCCGCTGGACCGCTCCCCCGCCAGTGCCGTAACCAGAGCCATAGCCGCTGGAACTACCACCCGACCAGCGGGAGCCACCTAGGCCCACGCCGCCGCTGTACGGGTTAATGCCCCAGTACACCGGCGTGGCTTCGGGGAAGTCGACAACCTCACGGTTTTGCAGCGCGGAATCCATGACGTCTTTCCAGATCTTTGCTGGAGTGTTGGAGCCGTACATGTTGCCGCCCCACTCGTTGAAGATCGCCGAGGTGTTGTCGGCGGTACCGACCCAGACTGCGGTCGCCAGCTGCGGGGTCGCGCCAACCATCCAGGCGTCCTTGTTGTTGCCGGTGTCACCCAGCTGGGCGGTGCCGGTCTTCGCAGCGGCCGGACGGCCGCCAGCCAGGGTGGCGTTTGAGTAACCCACGACGGTCTGCAGCGCCTCGTTGACGTTGTCCGCCACCTGCTGCGCCACGCCACGCTCCACATAGCTGTTGTCCATCTCAAACAGCACGTCGCCCTGCGCGTCCACGACGCGCTCGACAAAGTAGGTCGGGTGGTGCGAACCGCGGTTCGCCAGCGTCGCCATCGCCGTCGCCATGTCGAGCACGCGCGACTGGTACTGGCCCAGCACGATGCCCTCGTACGGCTGGCCGCCGTTTTCGCGCAGCGTCACCGGAATACCCGGGATGGAACGAGCGACACCGAGCGCGTGGGCCATATCGGCGGTGTCCTGGGTGGTGTTGTCCAGCTCGTCTTGGATACGCAGGTAGGCGGTATTGGATGAGGTCCGAGTCGCCTCAGTCATGGAGATGATTCCCCCGCCGCCGCCGTGCCAGTTGGTAACAACGTTGTTGCCCGGCAGGGTCACCGGCGAGGAATCGAAGGTGGCCGTCAGCGGGATGCCCTGCTGCAACGCCGCGGCGAGCGCGAAGATCTTAAACGTCGAACCGGTCTGCAACCCGGCGTTGGCGTAGTCCCAACCGCTGGGGTCGTCGCCGCCGTAGTAAGCACGCACCGCACCGGTAGCCGGTTCGATCGAGACTAGGGCCGCGCGGGCGTCGTCCTGCAAGCTGGCAAGCCGGTCGCGGGAGACCTGTTCTGCCTGGGCCTGGATCGCGGCGTCAATCGTGGTGGTGATCTGCAGGCCTCGGTTGGTCACATCGTCTTCGGTGATGCCGATCTCTTTCAGCTCTTCCATCACCTGGTTCTTGATCAGGCCGTTCGCGCCGGTGGCCTCGGTGTAAGCAGAGTAGGTCGCGGGATCGCGGGTCCGAGGGTACTCCAAGGTGGCGCGCTCCTGGGGCATCATCTCCCCCATCTCGACCATGCCGTCCATCACGTAGTTCCAGCGGGACTCGGCACCCTCGGGGTTGTTCCAGGGGTCGAGTTGGCTCGGAAGCTGAATGGATGCGGCGAGAACACCCGCCTCTTCGACGGTGAGCTCGCTCGCCGGCTTGTCAAAGAAGGCGTGCGCAGCCGCCTCGATGCCGTAGGCGTTGCGTCCGAAGTAGACCGTATTCAGGTAGGCGGCGAGGATGTCCTCTTTCTCCCACTGGTTGGTCATCTTGATGGAGTAAACAAGTTCTTTGGCCTTGCGCTCGTAGGAATGCTCGTTGCCCACTAGGGCGTTTTTCACGTACTGCTGGGTAATGGTGGAGCCGCCGCCAGCGGACGAGTTGCCGGTGAGCTGGCCAATCGCGGCGCGGGCGAAGCCTGTGAACGAGAAGCCGGAGTTGGTCCAGAAGTCACGGTCCTCGGCGGCGAGGACGGCGTTCTGCACGTGCTCGGGAACTTCCTCCAGCGGGATCTGCACGCGGTTGCCTTCCGCGGGCACCGTGCGCGCAAGCTCGGTAACCCCGTCGGAGAAGTAGATCGTCGAGATCTGGGCGGTGTCGATCTCCCCGGGCTGGGGGATGTCGACCTTCGCGTACTGCCACGCGAACCAGGTGGCCGGAATCGCCGCGAGCAGCAGCACAAAGAGAAGAGCTGCGAGGAGCCACTGCTGTGTGCGGGAGCGCTTAATGCTATCGAGCGATACTCGACGGCTCGATCCGGCCTTGACGTCGCCCTCGTTGCCAGTTCCCCCGGTCACACCATCTTCGATTTTTGACACGTGAATTCCCTGCGCGTTTCCTCCCTCATGCGCCCGTGGTGCAGACGAATGGGGGAACTTACCTTGAACCGTTTATTTGTTAGGGGACAGATTACTGGCTTTGTCGCCAAATCACATTACTGGGAAAGCTGTGACTTCCCTCAGCAGGTGGTTCCAGCGGCAGTGCGGGCACACTTCCACAACGTGGACAGACACCGGGCCGACCTCGCTGACGATGCGATCGATCTCCTCCGAACTGCGCGCGGTCCCAGACCTGCGACCCAAGTTTTCGCCGTGAATCCATTTCACTTCGCGCATATCTCTAGCGCAGATGGGGCACGGACGCGCGGCATCGACACCGTGGTGCTCGGCAGCGGCACGCAGCAGAAAGTCGGCGTCACAGACCTCCTCAAGCGTCAAACGCCCTGCCGCATAATCTTTGAGTATTGTGCGCCGGCGCCACTCGTGAGATACTTCTCGGCTATAGACGAACACGCTTTTCATCGTACTCGGCGGGAGAAGTGTTACGATCTCCACATAATTGGTTTCCCCTACATAAACTGAGGAACGTATGGCACAAAACGACTCTGCGGAGAACGACGACCAAAACACACTGGACGCGTACGACATTGCCGAGCGAATCCGCCCCGCTATGACGAGCTTGTACATCATGTACTTCCGCAACTCACAGCAGTCCGACCTCACCGGGCCCCAGCTGTCCATTATGACCAGGCTCAAAGAGGGCGGGCCGAGCCGCATCAACCGTCTCGCCGAGTCCGAGGGCGTGCGCATGCCTACTGCCTCGAACACCGTGAACCAGCTGGAGAAGCGCGGGCTCGTCCGGCGCAACCGCGACGAGGCAGACCGCCGTGGCGTGAGCGTCGAGCTCACCGCCGAGGGGGAGGCGGAGCTGCTCCGCGTGGGTGATGAGCGCACCAAGTACCTCAGCGAGATGCTGAGTTCCCTTCCGGAAGAACACCTGCGCAAGCTCGACGAGCTCGCAGACATTGTCAACATTCTGGCCGAGAACTACGTTAACGGGCCAAATTCGGGTTCTGATTAACCCCCACCTATGATGAAGGTCACCTTTACTTCAACTCAAGGTCACCTTCATGTCACTGACGCCCAATCCACCGCAAGGTTCGTGGACTGTTGACTCCGACAGTCCACTGCGTGTCATCGCTGGGTGGAGCGACAAAGACACCGAGGCACTTCAGCTCGCCAATTGGATAGGCAATTCCGTTCCCATCACCGTCCAGGTTGTTGCACCTTCGCCGGCTACGTGGAAGGCTCCTGGAGCGCCCAACGGTAAGAAATTTCGCAAGTGGTTGCAACGCGAGAAAGATAAGTTTTCCGACCGGGCCCACTCAGCTCTTAAAGCGACTGTCGCCAGGCAACAGTGGGCGGATGTGCCGGTGCGCATGGCGGCGTCGTCAAGCGATAGCTCCTCGCTGATCGAGGTCGCGCGCGACTTTGGCGCCGATGTCGTCGTGCTCGGCTCGCGCTCGGCAAGGCCGAAGGGCACCTTCCTCGTCTCCACAGTCGCCGATTCGCTTCTCGACGCCAACTCCCTGCCTCTGGTCGTGGCCCCGCGCCACCCGAAGCTGTCCAGAAAGGGCATCACCCGCATCACGTACGTCTACCTCGGCTACGACGGCTTCGACTACCCCGCTGGCCTGCAGCAGGCGGCGCGGATCGCGGCGCGCCTCGGGGTGCCCATCCGGCTGCTCGCCATGTCGCCTGACAACCTCTCGGGCGCGGATTTCGACGCCAACATCAACACCCCGAGCGACTCCGCCGAGTGGTATGAAGCCGCCCTCGGGCACCTCGATGTGGCCCGCGACACCGTCTTCGAGGCAGCGTCGCAGGCGCCGGGGGCGACCGTGGTCGAGGTCGACGTCGCCGTCGACCATGGGTGGAAGCGCGCGATGCACTCCGTGAAGTGGAAGAAGGGCGACCTGGCCTGCTTCGCTTTCCGGCGCCAAAGCCAGTTCAAACGCGTCTTCTTCTCCGGCCCCACGTCGGAGTTTCTGCGGCACTGCCCCGCCCCCTCCCTTATTTTTCCGCCGTCGACTGCGTAAGGTCGTACCCATGAAGGACGAGGACTACGTGGAGCACCCGGAGAATTTCCCCTCTTCCCCCACTGATCGCTACAACCGCGTGCGGCCCGAGCCGCGCTCGTTCGACGAGCTCGCGGCGGGGCCTGACCCGGTCGCGGTGAAGGAGCGCAACAGGGCGTCGACACGCCAGGCGATTTTTTACGCCGCGGGGGTCGTGATTGCGACCTTCGCCGTCGCTTTCGTGTTGGCGCTGATCTCGCGCCTGCAAGGCGGCCCGCTTTGCGACGCCGGGCAGGCAACGTGGCTGTGCACCCCGAGCTGGCGCATGTGGTGGGCGCTCGGCTCCTCCGTCGTCCCGATCGCGGGGCTGCTCGGGTGCGCGGTGATTATGGTGCGCAAGCTCAACCGCTACGAGCGCTGGGTGCCGTGGATGGGCGTGTTCTGGCTGCCGATCGTGCCCTTCACCATGTGGTGGCTGACGGTGACCGTCGGCATTATTGCGCTCGATTCGGCCTAGGTACTAGCGCTGCAGTTTTCGCAGTAGGGATTCTCCGCGCGGCAGGCCTCGCAGCTTAGGTACTGGCTGCGGCAGTCCGGCTCGGCGGCGCAGTTGTAGAACTGATTGGTCGGCTCCGCGCAGTGCCCACAGTGGCCGAGCTGCACGTACGCCGGGTCGTCGGGGGCGCCGAACTCGGTGTGCATCCGCTTGTCAAAAACATAGAGGGAACCTTCCCATAGGCCGGTGTTGCCGTACTTCTCGCCGTAGCGGACGATGCCGCCGTCGATTTGGTACACCTCCTTGAACCCGCGGTTGACCATGAGGCTCGATAGGATCTCGCAGCGAATCCCGCCGGTGCAGTAGGACACCACCGGCTTATCCTTCATCCAGTCGTACTTGCCGGAGTCAAGTTCGTTAATGAAATCGTGGGTGGTCTCCACGTCCGGCACGACGGCGTTTTTAAACCGGCCGATCTCCGCCTCACGGGCGTTGCGCCCGTCGAAGAAGACGACCTCGTCGCCGCGCTGCGCGACCAGCTCGTTGACCTCCTCCGGCGCGAGGTGTTTACCCCCGCCGACGACGCCGCGGGAGTCGACCTTCAGCTCCCCCGGCACGCCGAAGGCCACGATCTCATCGCGCGCCTTGACGCTGAGCTTAGGGAAGTCCTCCTTGCCCCCCTCGGACCACTTGAACTCAATGCCGCGGAAGTACTCCTTGGTCTTGCGCGCGTACGCCTTGCAGGCATCAATGTCGCCGCCGACCGTGCCGTTGATCCCATCCTTGGAAATGATGATCCGCCCGTGCAGACCCAACCCCGCGCACAGGTCCCGCTGCCACAGCCGAACCGCCTCAGGGTCGGCGATGGGCTGGAACTTGTAGTACAGGAGGATCTTGCTGGTCATGACTTTGGAGTCTAAACCCGCACGCGGACTTAGCGCGAAACGCGGTTGCCCTCCTCGTCGTAGGCGAAGAACCCCTGGCCGGATTCCTTACCGATGCGCCCTTCAGCGATCATTTCCTCCAAAATCTTGTGGAATGCGCTCTCTGAGGCGCTGGGGTTGGGCTTGAGCGAGCCGACGGCGTGAACCGTGCGCAGCCCCACCATGTCCATGATCTCGAAGGGCCCCATCGGCGCACCCGTGGAGTTTCGCCAGTTCTTATCGACGTCCTCCGGCGAGGCAACGCCGTTGGCAAGCAGGTACTGCGCCGCGTTCAAAAAAGGCACGAGAAGCGTGTTGAGTACGTAGCCGGGTTGTTCCTTCTGCAGCTTGACCGGCAGCATCTTAATGTCGGTGGCGAAGCGCTCGAGGATGTCGACGTACTTCGGATCGGTCCCGGCGTGCGGCATGATCTCCGCGGTGTTGTTCAACCAGATGTGGTTGGCAAAGTGCAGGGCGAGGAAGCGCTCGGGGTGCCCCGTCGCGTCGGCGAATTCGCTCGGCAACAGGGTGGAGGTGTTAGTGGCCAAGATGGTGTGCTCGCCCGCGGCGGCGCCCGCCTTGGACCACACGTCGCGCTTGATCTCGAGGTTTTCCGGGACGGCCTCGATGATCAAGTCGGCGTTCGCCGCGGCTGCTTCGATGTCGGTGGTTTGGGTTAAGCGTGCTCGCCCTGCGGCGAGGTCGTCGGCGCTGACGTCGTCAAGCTCGCGCACCATCTGGGCGCCGAAGGTATCGAAGCGCTTCGCGGCGCTCGCGCACGCTTCGTCGTTGATATCCCACGCGGCGACTTCGAACCCGCGCACGGATGTGACCAGCGCAATTTGGGCTCCGAGCACGCCGGAGCCGAGAACCGTGACCTTGTTGATCTCCGTGCCTACAAATCGTAGACCGCAAACGCGATCGCGTCATCCACTCCGAGGAATTCCCCGCCGCCACGGGCAGCACCCCCGACGATCTCCTCCGGCGCCGGGTGGTCCGGCAGCGCGCGCAGGTAGTCGCGATGCTGGGTGAGGCTGGCGACGCCGCGTTGCAGGTCGCCCTCGCCGATGCGTACCGCGCAGTTCGGCTCGGCCGGGTTGGCGATCAGCAGCTTCGTCGCCTGGTGCTTCTCGCCGAGCTCGGGGTAGAGCCACTCGTTGGCGGCGTCGCGCGCGGCGTCGATGGTGGCCAGGCCCGTGACGCGGTGGTCGGCCTGGTTGATGCCCCAGGGAGCGAACACGTCGAAGTTCTGCGTCAGAAGCACCGTGGGCTTCAGGCGGCGGATGTGCGCTGCGATCGCCTTGCGCAGCTCGAGGGTGTGCTCAAGCAGGCCGTCGGTGAACTCGAGCAGGGTCAAGTCGCCGACACCTACCTGGTCGCAGGCGTCGCGCTGCTCCTTCGCGCGCACCCGGGCAGTCTCCTGCGGGTCAAGGCCAGAGATCCCGGCCTCGCCGTGGGTGAGCAGCAGGTAGTTGACCTCCACCCCTTCGGAGGTCCACTTCGCCACGGCCGCCGAGGTGCCGTATTCCATGTCGTCGGGGTGGGCAACGACGGCGAGCACGCTGTCGGTGGGCTCGAGCTTCAGTTCCATAGGCCCGAGCCTACCTGCGTGGTCGCTCTACTTCTTGTGGTAGAGGGCCTTCTTCCAGTACTTCGGCTCGGAGGTGACAAGCACGCCGAGGCTGCGGAAGATGCCCTCGTCCACGGAGCCGAGGATGGTCGTGGTGTGCGCGTCGCAACCGCGCAGCTGAGGCAGCTGTTCGAGAGCGCGGGCAGCCGACGGGTTGTGCGTCGCGGAGGCCGACAGCGCGATGAGCACTTCGTCGGTGTGCAGGCGCGGGTTCGCCGAGCCCAGGTAGGTGGTTTTCAGCGATTGAATCGGTTCGATCGAATCCGGCGACAACAGGTGCAGCTCGGGCGGGATGCCGGCGAGCTCTTTCAACGCGTTGAGCAGCACAGCCGCAGACGGGCCGAGCAGGTCTGAGGTCTTGCCGGTGACGATGCGGCCGTTCGGCAGCTCCAGCGCGGCCCCGGGCTGCCCGGTCACCTCGGCGACCTCGAGCGCCGGGGCGACGACGGTGCGCATCGACACCGCCAGATCCGCCTTGCGCACGACGTTGGAGATACGGTCGGAGAAGGCGGAGTCGCGGTCGGTGCGGCGCTCGTCGACACGCTCCTTGAGATAGCGGCGAATGATCTCCTGTTCGGCGGCGTGGCGGCAAGCGGTGTCGTCGGAGATGCAGTAGCCGGCCATGTTGACGCCCATGTCCGTCGGCGACTGGTAGGGCTCTTCGCCGGTGACTTCCTTGAGCAGCGACTTTAAGAGAGGGAACACCTCGACGTCGCGGTTGTAGCTGGAGACCTGCTCGCCGTAGGCCTCGAGGTGGTACTGGTCGATGACGTTGATGTCGTCGAGATCCGCAGTGGCGGCCTCGTAGGCCAGGTTCACCGGGTGCGACAGCGGGAGGTTCCAGATGGGGAAGGTCTCGAACTTGGCGTATCCTGCGGGGATGCCGCGCTTGTGCGCGTGGTAAATCTGGGACAGGCAGGTCGCGAGCTTGCCGGAACCGGGCCCCGGGGCCGTCATGACGATGAGGTCGCGCGTGGTTTCGGCGTACTCGTTGAGCCCGAAGCCCTCATCGGAGACGATTCGGGCGGTGTCGTTGGGGTAGCCCGGGATAACGCGGTGGCGCGATACCTTCAGGCCGAGGCGCTCGAGGCGCTCCACGAAAGCTTCGGCCGGGGCGTTGCCCGGCTCAAGCTGCGTGACTACCACGTTGTCCACCAGGAATCCCCTTTCGCGGAAGACGTCGACAAGGCGCAGCACGTCGTCTTCGTAGGTGATGCCCAGATCCGCGCGGATCTTCTGGCGCAGGATGTCCTGGGCGTTGACGCACACCATGATCTCAACCTCATCATTAATGCGCTCGAGCATGGCGATCTTGTTGTCCGGGGTGAATCCGGGCAGGACGCGGGAGGCGTGGTGATCGTCGAAAAGCTTGCCCCCCATTTCCAGATACAACTTTCCACCTATATCTGCACGCCGGGCACTGATGTGTTCCGACTGCATCTCGATGTACTTGTCTCGGTCAAAACCAATGGTGTACGGCATATACCAGTCCTTTCGCGTGGCAACGACAGAAGTCTAGCGCGCACGCGTGACGACGCCCGCACCCGACGACCAGGATATTGGTCGCCTTACAGGTGCGGGCGTTGGCCTAGGCGTCGAGAAGCGGGTGCTTAAGCGATACCGTGAATGGCCTTGAACTCGCGGCGCTTTGCGTGCAGGATCGGCTCGGTGTAGCCCGACGGCGACTCGGTGCCCTTCAGGATCAGGTCCTTTGCGGCCTGGAAGCCCACGGACTGATCGAAGTCAGCGGCCATCGGCAGGTAGTTTGCATCCCCAGCGTTCTGCTCGTCGACGACCTTCGCCATGCGCTCAAGAGACTCGATGACCTGGTCCTCGGTGACCACGCCGTGGACCAACCAGTTAGCCAGGATCTGCGAGGAGATACGCAGCGTGGCGCGGTCCTCCATCAGGTCGACGTTGTGGATGTCCGGGACCTTGGAGCAGCCGACGCCCTGTTCAACCCAGCGCACCACGTAGCCGAGGATGGACTGGCAGTTGTTGTCCAGCTCCTCGCGCTTTTCCTCATCGGACCAGTTGTCACCCTCGGCGACCGGCACCGTCAAGATGTCGCGCAAGCTGTCGCGGCGGCCGGCGGCGCGCAGCTCCTCCTGCACGTCAAACACATCAACCTGGTGGTAGTGAGTGGCGTGCAGGGTCGCACCCGTCGGGGACGGAACCCACGCGGTGTTCGCACCCTCCTTGGGCTGGCCGATCTTCTTCTCCACCATCGCGGCCATGTGCTCGGTCTCGGCCCACATGCCCTTGCCGATCTGGGCGCGGCCCGGCAGGCCGTGCTCGATGCCGGCATCGACGTTGTTGTTCTCGTAAGCCTGCTTCCATGCGGCGGTCTGCAAACCGGCCTTGCGCACGAACGGGCCCGCGTACATGGAGGTGTGGATCTCATCGCCGGTGCGGTCCAGGAAGCCGGTGTTGATAAACACCAGGCGGTCTGCCGCGGCGTTGATGCAGGCATCGAGGTTGACGGAGGTGCGGCGCTCCTCATCCATCACGCCGACCTTGACCGTAAAGCGCGGCAGTCCGAGGATCTGCTCGACGCGGTCGAAGATCTCGTTGGTGAAGGCGACTTCCTCCGGGCCGTGCTGCTTCGGCTTGACGATGTACATCGAGCCGGTGCGCGAGTTGCGGTGCGGGTTGTCCTCGCGCAGGCCAGGAATGGCGGACGCGACGGTGATGATGCCGTCGAGCAGGCCCTCCGGCACCTCCTCGCCGTCGACGAGGATCGCCGGGGTGGTCATCAGGTGGCCGACGTTGCGGCACAGCATCATCGCGCGGCCGTGGAGGCGAACCTCCTCGCCGTCCTTGGATGTGTAGAAAAGGTCGTCTTCCTGGGTGCGCTCGAAGGACTTGTCGCCCTTGGCGACGGTCTCCGAAATGTCGCCCTTGTTCAGGCCGAACCAAGTGGCGTAGGCCGCGGCCTTGTCCGAGCCGTCGACCGCGGCGGAAGAGTCCTCGAAGTCCATGATCGAGCTCACGGCTGCCTCAAGCACAACGTCCTTGACATGAGCTTTATCGCCCTTGCCCACCGGGTGCTCGGAGTCGATCTGGATCAGGATGTGCAGGCCGTTGTTGCGCAGCACGATCGCCTCGGGGTTCTCAACATCGCCCTGGAAGCCGACGTAGACCTCGGGGGCAGCCAGCGCAACCGCGCGGCCGTCGACCGTGGCGGAGAAACTGCCGCCGGAGACGGAGTACTTCTCCACATCGGCGTGGCTTGCACCGTCAAGCGGGACGGCCTTGTCCAGGAAGTCGCGGGCCCACGCGATGACCTTGTCGCCGCGCACCGGGTTGTAGCCCTTGCCCGGCTCTGCGCCACCGTCCTCAGAAATAACGTCGGTGCCGTAAAGGGCGTCGTACAGCGAGCCGAAGCGGGCGTTGGCCGCGTTGATGGCGAAACGCGGGTTGGTAATCGGCACAACGAGCTGCGGGCCGGCGACCTCGGCGAACTCGGGGTCGACGTTTTTGGTGCGGATCTGGGTCTCGCGCGGCTGGTCGACGAGGTAGCCGATCTCACGCAGGAACTGCTCGTGCTGCTTCGGATCTGGCTGGCCGGGGTTAGCGCGGTAGTACTCATCAAGCTGGCGCTGCAAGTCATCGCGGCGCTCGAGGAGGGCCTTGTTCTTCGGGGTCAGGTCCGCGAAGTAACGCGCGGTCTCAGCCCAGAAAGTGTCGGCGTCCATCCCGATCTCCGGCAGGAGAGAGTTGTTGACGAAATCGTGCAGGGGCTTAGCCACCTGGAGGCCGGCGACCTCGACACGTTCGGTGCGGTCTTCGTGGGCGCTAAACGTAGGCGTAGTCATAAAATGCGCATTCCTTTCGGCAGTGTTGCTGCAGTGTTGCGTAGGACTTTCTACCCGAGGTTAGTGAGGCGGGTCACGGAAGTAAACGAGATGCTTGGCTTCGCAACCCTCTACTACCCCCGTTCGGTTTTTGGTTTACCCCGCGCCCGTTACCGCTACGGCCATTTACACCCCCTGAGGCTTTGCGCTGTAAACAGTTTGAAAAAGCGCGCAACCAGCAGAACTCTCATTGGGAGGCCAGAAGATGCGGGGGTGGAACTTCGCAAACTTAACAGATCTGGCCCGTCCCCCCGTGCGAAAGCTAACACAGGAGAGATATTGACGAAGATCACCCCCACAGCAATACTGGTTACAACGTCACCCGCTTAGTGTCTCAATTCACAGACGGCGGGATCGGCTCGCAGAAACACAATCTTTCCCATTGAAAGGGGCAAGTATGACCACCAACACCGGCAAGGCACGTACCGCAGCAGAGATCCAGAAGGACTGGGACGAGAACCCCCGTTGGGCCGGCGTCCAGCGCGACTACACCGCCGAGCAGGTTGAGAAGCTGCAGGGCACCGTCGTCGAGGAGCACACGCTGGCAAAGCGCGGCGCTGAGATCCTCTGGGAGGGTGTCAACCAGGGCGATGGCAAGTACATCCACGCTCTCGGCGCTCTGACCGGTAACCAGGCTGTGCAGCAGGTCCGCGGTGGCCTCAAGGCCATCTACCTTTCCGGCTGGCAGGTCGCAGGTGACGCCAACCTCTCCGGCCACACCTACCCGGACCAGTCCCTGTACCCGGCCAACTCCGTTCCGAACGTCGTTCGCCGCGTTAACAACGCAATGCTGCGCGCCGACGAGATCGCCCGCGTCGAGGGCGACGACTCCGTCGACAACTGGGTTGTCCCGGTCGTCGCCGACGGCGAGGCCGGCTTCGGTGGCGCTCTGAACGTTTACGAGCTGCAGAAGGCCATGATCGCAGCGGGTGCCGCTGGTACCCACTGGGAGGACCAGCTCGCTTCCGAGAAGAAGTGCGGCCACCTCGGTGGCAAGGTTCTCATCCCGACGCAGCAGCACATCCGCACCTTGACCTCCGCTCGCCTGGCTGCCGACGTTGCCAACACCCCGACGGTTGTCATCGCCCGTACCGACGCTGAGGCCGCAACCCTGATCACCTCCGACGTTGACGAGCGTGACCAGCAGTTCCTGACCGGTGAGAAGTCCGCTGAGGGTTACTACTACGTCAAGAACGGCATCGAGCCCTGCATCGCCCGTGCGAAGAGCTACGCTCCCTACGCTGACCTGATTTGGATGGAAACCGGCACCCCGGATCTCGAGCTGGCCAAGAAGTTCTCCGAGGCTGTCAAGGCCGAGTTCCCGGATCAGCTGCTCGCCTACAACTGCTCCCCGTCCTTCAACTGGTCCGCGCACCTCTCCCCGGAGGAGATCGCGAAGTTCCAGAAGGAGCTCGGCGCCATGGGCTTCGCCTTCCAGTTCATCACCCTGGCTGGCTTCCACTCCCTCAACTACGGCATGTTCGACCTGGCTCACGGCTACGCACGCGAGGGCATGACCGCCTTCGTCGACCTGCAGAACCGCGAGTTCAAGGCTGCCGAGGAGCGCGGCTTCACCGCCGTCAAGCACCAGCGCGAGGTTGGCGCTGGCTACTTCGACTCCATCGCCACCACGGTCGACCCGAACACCTCCACCGCAGCCCTGAAGGGCTCCACCGAGGAGTCTCAGTTCTAGTCATCCGCTAGGAAAGAGCACGTAAGAGAGGGGAAGCCTGGACAAGGGCTTCCCCTCTTTTGCTTTCCCGCAACGATTGAAAGGAGAGTTTTCCAATGCCCTCATGCATGGCAACAGCAGATATCGCCGATCTCTACGGCGACCAGGAGCAGCTCGCAAGCTGCGACACCCAATTCACCAACTACGGCGGCCACACCGAGTTCTGTGGAGAGATCGTCACCATTAAGTGCTTCCAGGACAACGGACTGGTGAAGAAGACGCTGAACTCCCCCGGCAACGGCCGCGTCCTCGTCGTTGACGGCCACGGCGGGCTGCACACCGCGCTGATGGGTGACATGATCGCCCAGGCTGGCGTGGACAACGGCTGGGCGGGCGTTGTCATCAACGGCGCAATCCGCGACTCTGCTGAGGTTGCGAAGATGCCGTTCGGCTGCAAGGCGCTGGGCACGAACCCGCGCAAGTCGAACAAGGATGGCGCGGGCGAGGTCAACGTCCAGGTCACCTTCGGCGGCGTCGTGTTCCACCCGGGGCACTTCCTCTACGCCGACGCCGACGGCGTCGTGGTCACGGCGGAGCCCATCGACCACTAAACTGGCTCGAATGCCCGAAGGCCACGTCATACACCGGCTCGCCGCGCACCTGAACTCCGGGTTCCGCGGCGGGCCGCTGTCTGTGTCCTCCCCGCAGGGCCGCTTCGATGCCTCGCCTATCGACGCCTCCTCGCTCACCCTGGCCGAAGCCCACGGCAAGCACCTGTTTATCTGCTTCTCGACCGGGCACATTGTCTACATTCACCTGGGCCTGATCGGCAGCTTGCGCTTCGAGCCGGCGCGTGACGTGTGGGGCCAGATCCGCCTGCGCATCGTCGCAGGCGACGTGGCCGCGAACCTTCGCGGACCACAATTTTGCCGCTACGTCTCCCCCGCCGAAATGCAGGCAATCCTCGATCGCACAGGAGAGGACCCGCTGCGTGACGACGCCTCACCCGACGCCCTATTCGCACGCGTGGGGGCGTCGAAACGCACGATTGGCTCGCTCATGATGGACCAAAAGCTCTTCGCCGGTGTGGGCAACATCTACCGCGCCGAGGCCCTCTTCCGCCAGGGCGTCTCCCCCTTTGTGCCGGGATGTCAGCTGGCCCGCGAGGACTTCGACGCGGTCTGGGCGGATCTGGTTTCGCTGATGCGCTACGGCGTCGAGCATGGCCGGATCGATACCGTGCGCGACGAACATACCCCCGAAGCGATGGGGCGCGACCCGCGCAAGGACGACCACGGCGGGGAAGTGTACGTCTACCGACGCACGGGCGAGCCCTGTTTTGTGTGCGGCGAGCCGATCGCGGTGCGCAAAGTGGAGGGGCGCAACCTGTTCTGGTGCCCCAAATGCCAGGGGTAGGTGACGCTATTGTCCCTGCTTGTAGATTCTGTAGAGCAGCACCGCGATGGCGATGGGCAGCGCAGGGATCGCGATGACGGCGGCGATGGTGAGAAGGATGATGAGAACTTCCGAAATACCCATGGGTTCGACTGTACGCCCCCCTTGGGTGTGACAGATGTTGCTCGCCCCGGAATCTGACCTGGGGAAACTCCCCAATGATGCGCCATCTTTGCAACTATTGTCACTACGCCACCTCCGAGTGTGACAGATGTTGCTCGCCCCGGAATCTGACCTGGGGGAACACCGAAACAGAGTGCGATCCCTGCAACATTTGTCACTACCCCACCTACAGTGGCCTCATGAGCAACCTCGCCTACACCGCTGACCAGATCCGCGCCGCGGAAGCGCCCCTGCTCGACGCGCAGGAGCACCCCAACCAGCTGATGCAAGCCGCCGCGCACCAGGTGTTCAGGGTCGCGCGGGAGTTAGCTGCCAAGGGCAGGGTTGTGCTGCTCGTAGGCAAGGGCGGCAACGGCGGCGACGCACTCTACGCCGGCGCCGAGCTCGCGATGTCCGGGTGCAAGGTCGACGCATGGCTAGCTTTCGATACCGCCCAGTCACGCGCGCTGGAGGCATTCCGCAACGCCGGCGGCGCCCTCGTCGACAGTTTAGAAGGCGACTACGACCTGGTCATCGACGGCATCCTCGGACTCGGTGGCGCCGGCGACCTGCCGTGGACGCTGTCTTTTAATGCCCCGATCCTCTCCATCGACGTGCCCAGCGGGATCAGCGCCGACACCGGTGAGCGCGGCGCCAATCACCTCACCGCCGATTACACAATCACCTTCGGCGGGTGGCGCCTCGCCCACGCACTGGCACCAGAGTGCGGCGTCCAGCTCCTCGCCGACATCGGCGGTCTCGCCGCGCAGCTCGCGACCTCCCCCGGCACACCGATCTACCGCGCGAGCGGCCCCGAAACTGCCTGGCCAGACGGCATCACCCAGCTCGGCGCCCCAACTCTCGGAACCTCCGAGCCCGGCTTCTACGACGACAAGTACACCGGCGGGGTTGTCGGTATCCGGGCGGGCAGCGGCACCTACCCCGGCGCGGCGATCCTGTGCACCGCCGGCGCTGTCGCTGCCACGCCGGGCATGGTGCGCTACGCGGGCCCGCAGGCGCTGGAAGTCGTGCGCGCACACCCTGAGGTCGTCGCCACGGACTCGATCGACAGCGCCGGGCGCGTCCAGGCCTGGGTGTTCGGCCCCGGCGCAGGCACCGACGCCGAGGCCGCGCGCGACCTCGAGCACATTCTGGGCACGCAGCTGCCGGTGCTTATCGACGCCGACGGGCTGACACTGCTGGAAAAGCACGCCCACCTGCGACAACATGTACTCTCAAGGGGGAACCCTACAGTTGTGACCCCCCACGATGGCGAGTTCGCACGACTGCGACAGACACTAGAACTGAACGAGACAGACCGCCTCCACGGGACCCGAGAGCTCGCCGAAGCGATGGGCTGCACTGTGGTTCGCAAGGGTCGCGCCACCATCATTGCGTACCCCGACGGCCCAGCCGAGGTCGTTGATACCGGCTCGTCCTGGGCCGCGACCCCCGGCTCCGGCGATGTGCTCGCCGGCATCATGGGCGCGCGGATTGCACGCGACGGGGTCGAGCGCCTGCACGAGTCCGTGCTCGTGCACGGGGAGGCTGCGGCGCTCGCTGCTCGGACGGAGTTTGGCGTCGCGCAGACGTCGGCAAGCGACATTGCTCGCCGCATTCGGGCGGCGACGGCGAAGTTAAGCTAGCTTTTCCCAGGTCGCATCGTCGATGTCAAGCTCGGCGGGAGCGGGACGGGTGCGGCCCGGGATGTAGACCTCGTGCTCGTCGGCGAGCGTCGCGAGGTGTGCCTGCAGGCGTCCGAGGGCACCCGCTCCGAAAAAGTCCGGGTCGATGACCAGCGCGAACAGCCCCACGCGCGGTGGCTCATCACCCCTATTCGCAGCGCTTTTCGACGACTCCCCGCCCGCCAACATCGCCAGCATTTCAAACACGAGCGCGAGGTTCCCGCCGCGGTGGCCCCCATTGGGCAGCAGCGCACCCTCGTCGACAGCGACACTGGCATCGTCCGTTGGCCGGCCCGCGGCGTCAACGGCCCACCCCTGCGGCAGCGGCTCCCCGCGCTCGGCGTGCTGGCGCACCCGCATAAACGCCGCCGGCGTCGCGGCCTGATCCACCACCATGGCCTCGGGGATTCCGAATGTCACAGGGTTTGTGCCGACGACGCGCTCGCCCGAGGCGTTGAGCGTGACCAGGGCGGGTGAGTTCGTCGTGGTCAAGCTGATCAGCCCGTGGCGAGCAAAAAAGCGCGCATACCACCCGAGCTCCCCGGTGGTATAGGTCTTACCAACCGCGGCGACGGCGACACCGTTCGTGCGCGCGATGTCGAGGAGCTGGTCGCGGTGCTTTTCCAGCGCGAACTGTGCCAGCCCGTCGTCGGCGTCAATGGCTAGCACGCTGCCGCACGCCGTCGCAGTGGGGTTAGCTTGGCCGTTGATGCTGCTGTTATCCAGCGCGGAGAGGTACGTGAGCAGGTGAAACGCGCCGTGGCTTGGCTTGCCAGCGAGTTCGGCGTCGAGAAACACGCCAGCCGAGGACTCTGCCTGCTCCTCGCTCATGCCGTGGGCGCGCAGGGCGTCGAAGAAGGTGGTGCGGACCGTGTCGATGTCGAGCTTCATAGCCTCCAAGGTAGTGGGTTCGCGTGGGTGGAGATTGCGAGATGCATTTGCGGCGACTTACAGAGTGAAATGCAATGCAAATGCAATCTACGTGAAATCAACCAGAGCATAAAGGAAAGCGCGCTTGTCTGCGGGATCCTTCTCGGACGTTACTTCACCCTCTTGGATCAATTGTTGCAATGCTCGGTACGTTTGGTTTTCCGTAACACCGACTGCTTGGGCGATCGCGGATCGACGACTCGGCTCACGCAACTCCTGTAATGCCGCGCGCACCGCCTCCCGATCCTTAGGCCGAGCGTGCGCGGCCGTTTCGGCCCTCGAGACTATACCTCGCTGCTCATTCAACTGTCTCCCTAGAACGTACTTGGTTCCTCGCCCAGAGCCGGTCACGTGCGCCAAGCCGAAACGCACGAGCTCCTGCAGCTCATCGCGTGCCTCGACCGAATCCATCGGGAAGCGCGACCGGTAATCCGAGTTTGAGACGTCCTCGCCGTTTCGCATCGCCACAAGAGCGTGTTTCTGCGCCACTGAGAGGGACTCTACGGCGGGCAGAGTGTTCAACCATTCAATGTCGGTGGTAGGAAGCACACTCGAATCCAAAGTGACAGCTGGCGAAGTGACACTAACACGCACCTACTTCCTCGCACGGAAAGAAGACCTGCGACGCTGCTACGAGCGCTACCTGGAGCGCATCGAACGCGTCAAACAGTTCACGCGGGTCTACCTCATCGCCAACGAAGAAGTGCCAGAATCGAGCGAACTCGCCCGTGAAAACCTCCTGTCCGATTTGCGTGCTCAGAGCGATGATTCGCTCGTCGAAGACGAGTGGGGCCTCTACAGCTACGCCACCGCGCTACGCAGCCTCGACGAACCCATCGCCCCCCAACCTCCGTCTCGCGCCTGTGGGAAGACCTCCTACTTGCAGACGAGGAAGAACTCCCCCGCTCATTCATTAGCCAGGTCAGCTTCGCCTTCATGTCGCGGCCCGATTAGCTTGTCGGGAAGCTGCATTTTACAAGCGCCTGCTACCAATGAAGCTGGAGGCCGATAACCTCGGCGCACCTTGAAGATCTCAGCGCAATATGGGTGCCTCACACGACACGGATTCCGGATCTTCACCCTGCCACCTGACCGCACTAACGCCCACACGGGTCGACAACCCGAATGTGCCTCCACCCCGGCACACCACAGCGCGCTGCGTTAGTGTGTGCGGGTGAGAAATATCGTGCCCCTGTCAGCAATGGGCTTTGCGGCGTTCGTCTACGTGACCTTCGAGACCTTCACTGTCGGCCTGATCACCCCGATGGCCGCCGACCTGCGCGTCTCCGAAGGCCAGATCGGGCTGCTCATGTCGGTCTACGCAGGCATCGTGGCCGTAGTGACCATTCCGCTGATGCACTACACGCGCCGCTTCAACCGCCGCCCGCTCTACATCGCCACCCTCGGATTCCTGCTCACGGGCGTGGTCCTGCAGGCCATCGCGCCGAACTACGCCGTGTTGGTCATCGCGCGCGTGACGGCGGCACTAACGCACGGGTTGTTCTGGTCGCTGGTCAACCCGATGGCCGCGCGCCTCGGCGGCAAGGGCCACACCGGCCAAGCCGTGGCCGTGGTGTCGATGGGGTCGACGATGGCGCTGGTTGCGGGTTCACCGTCGGTGGCGTTCATCGGCGATCTCATCGGGTGGCGCGGGGCGACCTGGTCGCTGGGATCGCTCGTCATCGCCTCTTTTGTGGTGCTTGTCGCCACGCTGCCGTCCATGCCCGCGATTGAGCCGGATACCACGGCGGAGAAACCCTCGCGCTCGGCGATCCCCTCGCTGATTGCGTATTTGGGCCTCGCGGTCACCGCGCTGTTTACCACCTACACCTACCTCGGACTGTTCGTGGAGACCACCTCGGGACGCCAGTGGGTGCCTGTCGGTTTGGCGATTTACGGGCTCATCGGCATCGTGGGGGTGCTGTGGGCGGGCCGGCGCGTTGACTTGCGCCCAATTCGGCTCAACGTCGTACCGACGGTGCTCATGGTCCTTGCCGCGGCACTCGGCCTTATCGCCCTTTCCACTGCCGGGCCAGGCTCTGTCACTGCGGCGTTTAGCTCGATCGCTTTTCTGGGCCTTGCCGCAGGCGCCTTGCCGACGGTCGCTACCACCGTGTTCCTCATCGCCGGCGGGCCGAACCAGGACCGAGCCTCCGCGATCTACGTGGTCACGTTCCAGGTCGGCATCGCCGCCGGGTCCGCGCTGGGAGCCGCGGCCGTCGATGCCGGAGTGCTCGCTGGAACGCTCGTTGTCACCGCAGTCTCGGCCAGCTTGGCCGGCCTCACCGTCTCCCTGTGGTCCCGACCGATCTTGCGGTAGCATTCACGCTCGAGGAAGCACACGGAAAGGTCCTGAGATGTCACGTCGCGCTTGCGTTGCCGGAGCATTTAGTGCCCTTGTCGCCCTCGGCGTGGCTGCATGCTCCTCACCCACTCCAGCTGATCCGCAACCTTCGACTTTGGTTGTGACGTCGACCCTGGTCACCTCGGCATCAGTCCCTACAGCGGTGCACACCGTCCCCGCGGAGCCCTCCCCTGAAGCTTCCGCCGACCGGGGGTTCTCTGAGCAACCCGGGACCCCCGCGAATTTCAACGGCCAAGCCGTCACCGTCTGCAGTTCGGGTGATGGGTGGGGAATCTCCGAATTGGCGGTGAATGAGAATACCAGCTGCCCATTCGGCTTTAGCGTCCTCGACGCCATGACAAAGGGGGTCCCCAGCACCGAAAACATTCGGGATTATCTTCCGCGGTCCGTCGAGGCCCACAGCCCCACCACCGGCCAAACGTATTCCATGAGCTGTCGGGATAACGGCGCAGGCATCATCACCTGCACGGGCGGCAACAACGCTGAGGTTATCCTCCACTAATTCGCCGGCACACCCGCAAGGTCCACGATTCGCCCGTCCTTGACCTCGACAACGCGGTCGCGCTCCGAGATGAGGGAGCGGTCGTGGGTGACAAACGCGCAGGCGATGTTGTTTTGCTCCACGAGGGTGCGCAGGAGGGTGACAATCTCGTGGCTGCGCTCGGAGTCGAGCGCGGCGGTGGGTTCGTCGGCAAGCACGAGCTCCGGCTCACCCATTAGGGCGCGGGCGATGCCCACGCGCTGGCGTTGACCGCCGGAGAGCTGCTCCATGCGGCGGCCGCCCAGGCCCTCGAGGCCGACGACGGCAAGGAGCTCTTCGGCGCGATCGGCGCGCGGGGAGATCCCCCGCATGTGGTCGGTGACCAGCAGCTGCTCGCGGACGTTGAGTGCCTTGATCAGGTTGGCCTGCTGGAAGATCATGCCAATCTTCTCCAGACGGATCTTGTCGGAGACCGGGGAGCCGCTCACCAACACCGTGCCCGAATCGGGCGTGATCAGGCCGGCCGCAGCAGAGAGCAGCGTGGACTTGCCGGAGCCAGACTCGCCGACGATGAAGGTGAGTTCTCCTGGCTGGGCGCTGAAGGATACGTTGTCCAGTGCGGTGAGCGTGCGCTCACCGTCGGGGAAAGTAACGGTTACGTTTTCGATGGTGAGCATTTAAGCGATACCTCCAAGTGCTTGCTGCGGGTCAATTTTGGTGATGGAGCGAGTGGCCAGCCAGGCGCCGGCCATGCCGAGCACCCACAGAGCCAGCTGCGGGCCGATGATGCTGAGCACGCTCAGGCTGAACGGGGCGACCTGCGCGGCGGCCAGCCCGAGCCCCAGGGCGATGATCCCGCCGCCGATGACACCGACCGCGAGGATGAGCGCGGCCTGGCCGAGGGCGTCTTTACGCAGGTAGGCGCTCGATGCGCCGAGTGCGCGCAGGATCGACAGGTCGCGGGTGCGCTGGATGGTCCACACCGTGAGGAAGGCCACCGTGACCAGCGCTGCAATGGCGTAGAGGAAGCCCTGGATCAGTTTCAGGGAGCCCTGCTCGGAACCGTACGCCGGAAGCGCGTTGAAGGACTCCCTCACGCTCATGCCCGAATCATCGCTGTTGAGCAGCACCGTGCCAGCGGCCTCGGTGTGCATCGCCGCCTGCCAGGTCTCAGTGGGCACCCACAGCACCGGCGAGTGCGAATAGTACAGGTCATCTGCGGTTTCGTCGACGCTAATCGACGCCCCGCCGACGCCAATCTCCTCCCCCTCGGTCAGACCAAGGGAGCTGGAGGCGACGGCGGTGTCGCCCAGGGTCACGCCGGTGGGCAGCACCGTTCCCTTGGGCAGTCCGAGCACCGCGGCGGAGATTTCAGTGCCGTCTTCGGTTGTGAGCATCGTCTGCCCGGTGCCCAGCGGCGTGGAGCCGGCCGGGACCTCGTCGGCGGGGATACGGGAGGTGGAGTAGGACGGTTCGTCCATGTCGTTGAAGGTGACGGATTGGGGGTCGAGCGCTTCGAGCGCGGATGTGTTTTGCTTGCCCAGGCCCGCGGTGAGCCCCGTCAGCATGACGACGAGCAACGTAATCAGTCCGACCACACCGACGATGAGGCTGAAGCGGCCAAGGGCGCCTTTGATTTCTCTGATTCCTACGAACATGGCTCAAGTATGGCCTTGAACAGGGCTTTTACACATCGTCAGCGCGGTTGAACCTTGAATCAACCGATCGGTTGATTGCGGTTAGGCAGCTTGGTGACTTGTGGGTGGGTTGTGGAGGACACGGCTTACAGGCTCTGCCCTAGTACGCGACGTGACGGCGGTGTATCCGTGGCCTCGCCCTACCCATGTCCTGCGACATAACAGCGCAGTTTGGACTGCGCAATTTAGCGAGTTGAGACGGCAAAACCCCAGGTCGCGAAAAGCCTGTGCGCGTAAATTGCGCAGTGCATAGTGCGCGGTGGCCTGGCAGGGCGCCGCGGCGATGGTGAACGGGCGGGTACTTCCGAAAACTCGACGCTATCCGAACAACCATGGATTCTTTGCAACAGCCGAGCCCGGACCACGGCCTACTCCCCCGTTCTCGCAGCACCCGCGCAGGCTACTGTGGGAAACCGTGAGCAACACCAACCGGATCCTCGTCTTTTTGCGCGTCAGCCTGCACGTGCTGGTCGCGGTGCTGCTGGCGGTCGGGCTCGCCGGTGCGCTGCAGGAGGGCATGAACGTCGCTGCGCTGTGCTTGGGCGCGCTGTTTGCCGTGGTCTACCTTGTGGGCACCGTCTACCACAACGAGGGCAAGCCCTACCCGCTGGCGGCTGCGTGGGCATGGCTGGCCGTGATTACCGCCCTGTGGGTGGCTCTAACGTGGGTCTCCCCCACCTTCGTCTGGCTGGAATTTCCGCTGGTCATCCTGGTGAGCTACCTGTTTCCCGTCGTTCCAGGGTTGCTCATCTCCGCGGTGATCCTGGGCTGCACGCTCACTGTCACCGCCCCGGAAAGCGGCGTCGGTGGCATCGTCGGGCCGACGATCGGCACTGCCATGGCGCTGCTGATATACCATTCCTACTCCGCACTGCGTCGCGAGGCGGACCACTACAAGCAGCTGGTAGTGGACCTGCAGGCCGCGCAGATGGAGCTCGCCGCCGCGGAGCACTCCGCGGGTGTTTCCGCCGAGCGCGCCCGGATGTCGAGGGAGGTCCACGACACCATCGCTCAGGGTCTAAGCTCGATCGTCCTGCTCGGCAGGGCGTTGGACAAGCAGCTCGGGGATACCGCCTCGGCGCGCGAGACGCTCAACACTATCCGCTCCACGGCCGCCGACAGCCTGACGGAGGCGCGGCGCATCGTCGCGGGCGACGCTGGCCCGCTCGAGCCGCTGCCGGTACGCGTCGAGCGGCTCGCTGATGCTGCGCAGCAACGCCAGCGCGCGCTCGGATCGCACATTGAGGTGCGCGTCAACGTGGTTGACCTGCCCGAACCCGCCGCGAACGTCGTCGAGCGCGTTGTGCGCGAGGGCTTGAGCAACATCGTGCGCCACGCAGGCGCGACCCAGGCCGTGGTCACGGTGGATAGGCTGGGCGACCAGGCCACCGTCGACGTCTACGACAACGGCCGCGGCATCACCGGCGAAGAGGGCTTCGGCCTGCGTGGGCTGCGCGAACGCCTGCGCGAAGCCGGGGGAAAGCTCACCATCGAGGGCAACGTGCTTGCCGCCACGCTGCCGGTTAAGGAGCGCTAGCCATGATCAGGGTCATGCTTATCGACGACCACCCCATCGTCCGCGCCGGCCTTCGCGCGGTGCTCGACTCCTTCGGCGACGTCCACGTCGTAGCCGAGGGCGCGTCCGGTGCCGCGATCGACGAAATGCCCGAGGGCGTCGACCTCGTAGTCACCGACATCCAGATGCCCGAAATCGACGGCATCGAGGTCACCCGCCGCCTCGTCGCCGCGGGCGGGCCCCCGGTGCTCATCCTGACCACCTACGACGCCCAGGCTGACGTGCTGGCCGCTGTGGAGGCCGGGGCGCTCGGTTACATGCTCAAGGATGCCCCCGAAGCGGAGCTGCACGCCGCGATCCTGCAAGCGGCGGCCGGCCAGCGGGTTCTTTCGCCGCAAATCGCCGGCGTGCTCGCCGAGCGCGTCATGCACCCCGACGAGGCACTGTCCACCCGCGAGATCGAGATTTTGCAGGCGCTGCAAACGGGCGCGCCGAACAGGGAAATCGCCAGCTCACTGTTTATTTCCGAGGCGACGGTGAAGACGCACCTGATCCACATCTATTCCAAGTTGGGGGTGGACAACCGCACTGCGGCCGTCGATAAGGCTCGCGAGCGGCGAATTATCTAAGTTGGCGGGCATGGCAACTGTCACTGTCGTAGGATCGATCAACGCCGATCTGGTCGTTGAGGTCGACCGCCACCCGCGCCCCGGTGAGACTCTGCTGGGCAGCGGTGGGGAGGTCTCGGCGGGCGGCAAGGGGGCCAACCAGGCCGTGGCCTGCGCCAAACTGGGCACGCAGGTGTGCATGGTTGGAGCGGTCGGCACCGACGCCTACGCCGAGGAAGCACTCAAGTACCTGCGCACGTCGGGGGTGGAGCTCAGCGACGTGTCCGCGGTCGACGGGCCGACGGGCCTTGCCGTGATCACCGTCGACAGCAGCGGCGAGAACACCATCGTCGTCGTCAGCGGGGCAAACGCGCAGGTAGACGGAGGCTTTGTCGACGCCCGGCGCGGTGCAGTCGAGGGTGCCGAGGTGGTCGTCGTACAGGGCGAGATCCCGGCGAGCGGGTTTTCCGCCGCGGTCCAACTCGCCACCGGCCGCGTGGTGGTCAACCTCGCGCCCGTCATCGACGTCGAGCGCGCCGACCTGCTGCGGGCCGATCCCTTGGTGGCCAACGAGCACGAAGCGGGGCTGATTCTCACCCAGCTCGGCGAGCTGCAGCCTCCCGCCACGGAGGAGGAGAAGGCGGCGGTGCTGCTCGCGCAGGGTTTTGCCTCCGTCGTGATCACCCGCGGCGCGGGAGGTGCCGTTGTCGGCCACGGCGACACGATCACGCCGATCCCCGCCCCGCGGGTCGAGGCCATCGATACCACCGGCGCGGGCGACGCCTTCGTCGGCGCGATCGCCGCCCGCCTCGCCCACGGAGCTTCGCTTGTCGACGCCTCCGCGTACGCATCCCGCGTCGCAGCGCTGTCTACCACCCGCCGCGGCACACAAAGCGCCTATCCCACCGCGGCCGACGAGCTACCCTAACTACTCCGCCCGGCGCGTCAGGGTCGCCAGCGCCACCAGCGCGATGCCGGAGCACGCGATGATGGAAATACCCATCGCCAGCATGGGGTTTGTTCCCAGCGCGACCAGCGGCGGGATCGCACCGGCCACCACGTACTGGAAGAACCCCATCGCGCCGCTCCCCGCGCCCGCGCCGATGTCGCGCACCGAGTCCACGCCCAGCGCCGTGGCGTTGGCCATGATAAACCCGGCCATGAGCGACAGAACCGCCAGCGTGGGGACGACGAGGACCAGCGTCGGGTTGGACAGCGCCTGGGGGACGAGGAGGGCGCCGGCGAGGGCGTCGATAAGCAACGCGGCGATGAGAGCCCGGCGCGGGTCGGTGCGCGTGACCACGCGCATGTTCATCGCGTTCGACAGCGGGATCAGCATGGCCATGGAGCCGAAGATCACCGCGAAGGCCGTGGGGGAGACGCCGAGCTGGCGCTGCATCACCAGCGGCGAGCCCGAAATGTAGGAAAACAGCGCGCCGAAGCCCAGGCCCGAGGCCAGCATGTAGCCGACGAACGCGGGGCGGGCCAGGCAGCGCGCGATGCGGGGAAACAACCCGCGCAACGCCCTGGACGAGCGCATCTGCGGCGGCAGGGTTTCCGGCACGACGCGGAAGGCCACGAGCGTTTGCACGGCGTTGAGGACCACTAAGGCCCAGAAAATGCCGCGCCACCCCACGGCCGGCAGCAGCACACCACCGATCACTGGCGCGATCGCCGGCACGAAACCGGTAATCGCCATGAGCGCGGAGAACATCCGCGCAGCTTCGCGGCCGCGCGCGATATCGGGAACCACGGCGCGCGCGACCACCATCATCGAACCGCCGGCAAGGCCCTGGATCACACGGGCGGCGACGAGCAGCTCGATAGACGGGGCGATAGCGCACAGCACCGACGCCGCGAAGAAACACACCGAGGCGATCATGATCGGGCGTTTGCGGCCCGTGCTGTCGGATAAGGCTCCGAATAGCAGGTTGCCCACCGCCATACCCAGCATGAAGCCGGTGATGGTCAACTGCGCCATCGCCGGGGTCGTTCCCAGGTCCTCCTGTAGGGTCGGCAACCCCGGCAGGTACATGTCGATGCCGAAGGGGCCGACCGCGGACAACAACGCGAGGGCGACAAGAAGGCTACGGCTAATGGAGTTCACTGATTCATCTCTACCCGGATTAAAGCACCCTGGCAAAAGGTAACCTTGGGCCATGAGCAACCTCGAGACAGCGCCATCCGAGTACCAGCTGACAACCGGCGGTGGAGCGGTGCCGGACGGGCAATGCCCTGGTGTGGACGTGGAAATCATCACCGCCCGCGAGGTGCCCCTCGGCGGACCCCGCGCGCTGACCGTGCGCCGCACTCTGCCGCAGCGCAAGCGCTCCCTGATCGGCGCGTGGTGCTTCGTGGACCACTACGGCCCCGACGACGTTGCAGCCACCGGCGGCATGGACGTCGCCCCGCACCCGCACACCGGTTTGCAGACCGTGTCCTGGCTGTTTTCCGGTGAGATCCAGCACATCGACTCCGGCGGCAACCGCGGGATCGTCCGCCCCGCCGAGATCAACCTCATGACCTCCGGCTACGGCATCTGTCACTCCGAGACGTCCACGCCCGAAACCACCACGCTTCACGGCGTGCAGCTTTGGCTCGCCCTGCCCGAAACGGCGCGCAGCACCGCGCCGCGCCAGTTCGAGCACTACGCGCCCAACGCACTTTCGCTTGACGACGCCTCCAGCTCCACAGCACACGTATTCATCGGCAATCTGCTCGGGCAGAGAAGCCCGATTGAGACGTTTACCTCGCTCGTCGGCGCGCAGTTCCGCCTCGCGCCGGGCGACAGCGTGACCTTCGCCGTCGATCCCGCCTTCGAGCACGGCGTCCTGGCGGACGTTGACGGCCTGGCTCTGGAGGGCGTAAGCCTGCCGCGCGGTGCGATCGGCTACACCGGAGTCGGCGCCACCGAGCTGAACCTGACCAACACCACCGACGCCGAGGCGCTGGCCGTGCTGATCGGCGGCGAGCCATTTACCGAGGACATCCTTATGTGGTGGAACTTCGTCGGCCGCGACCACGCCGAGATCGTCGAAGCACGCAACCAGTGGCAGGAGCGCTCCGAGCGCTTCGGGGTTGTAGAGGGCTACGTTGGCCGTGGCGGGCCCGACGCCAACGCCGACGGGATGGCGTGGCTGCCGGCGCCGGAGCTGCCCAACGCCGAGATCAGGCCGCGGGTCAACCCCGCGCCCGTCGCGCGCGGGGAGGACGAAAACTAGCTGCACGTGTACACGTCATTGCGCAAGGCCCCTTCGCCGCCGAGCGAGATCCGCCGAGCGCAGTATCCTTAGGAACCATGATCGTCTCGCTGCTGATGACTATCGAGGGCTCGCAACCGAAGGTCTCCCGCCTGGTTAACGTGGAGAACTCCATGCACCTCGGCGCGCTTTCGCACGTCATCGACGCGGCCTTCGGCTTCTCCGGCGGCGAGAGCCACATATACATGTCCGCCGGGCCCGGCGCGCGAGAGGTGTTCACAACCCACCCGAGCGAAGGGGAGCTCGCCGAGGACGGCATCACCGTCGCCGAGATGAAGCCCATGATCTACGTTTACGATCCCTCGGCGAATTGGAACATTTACGTCGAAGTACTCGGCACCTCGCGTCTCGACGGCCCCACGCCTTTGCTTATCGACGCCCTCGGGCCCGACGTCGTCGAAGCCTGCAACGGCCCCACCATGATGAGCAAGTTCCACGCCGAGGCGCGCCGTATCGCCGCTGGCCTCGACCCCGACATGGAGGTCGCGCCCCTGCTGTTGAGCTTCTTGCCGGTGATGACACCGGATCGGCTCCTGCAGCGCCTCACCCAGGCTGACCCGGTGACGGTCTCGGAGCGCATCAGCTTCGTCGCAGAAGATCTAATGATCGATTCCGCCAGCTCCATTGCCGAGGACCCGCTGACGCAGCAGCTCGCCACCGAGTTCGAGGACTTTCTGGAAACGCGCCCCGACTTGATGGAAATCATGTCGATCGACCCCAGTCCGGAACACAATCCGGCACTGATCGCCGCGATGGCGGGATTCTTCGAAGACAGGCTCGGCGAGGAACCGCTCGTCCCAGAGTACCCGAACCTGTTCAGGGAAACTGTCGAGGCGATCCTCGGCTACTTCGCGGAACCGGTCAAGCTCACCGCGACAGGTGCGCTGCCGTCGCGCGTGGTGCGTGCGGTCGGGCAGGTGCTGGGCTACGACACGCGCTCGCAGCGCCCGCGCGAGACCTCGCTGCCCCTGTTGGCCACCACCCGTGAAATCCTCACCGAGGCGGGGCTTTTGAAGAACACCCAGGGCCGGGTGCGGCTCGGGGAAAGCGGCGCGCGGCTGCTTTCCGGCGGCGCGAGCCTGGACGAGCTTCACCTCGCCATGAGCCACGGCTTCGAGGAAACCTTCGGCGCCCGCGAGTGGCGGGCTGTGGTGAAGTGGATCGCCAATGAAAACGGCATCATCGCCTCCGGCCCGCAGCGTGTCCCGGAGGACCTTGCCGGCACATACGACCTGCTCAGGGCGCTGGGTGTGGTGGAGGAGTCGGTGTACCCACCCGGGCACTACCTCACCCACGGCGGCCACCTGCTCATCCAGCGGATGCTAGAGCTGGGTGAGCACTAGCGCGAAACCGATGCCCCCGAGCACGACGAGCATGAGCGTCAGCAGCGCGACCCCGACGGCGTTGGGGGTGGCGTGTTCGTGCGACAGCTCCGTCGCTTGGCCGCGGTACATCCGCCGGTTGAACACGATGAGAACCACCGCGAGGACGGCGAGCAACACTATCGCCATAAACACGACATCGGGGTAGGAGTCGGACCAGCGCAGCAGCGTCATCGAGCACACCATCATGGCCAGCGCCGTGCGCGTCCAGCTCATCGCGGTGCGCTCGGGCTGCAGCCCGGCGTCGGTGACGGGGATGCTCACAGTAGACCCAGGAACACGACGACGGAGGCGATGAAGATGCCAATGCCGAGTACGGGGATGATCGCCGGCGCGGGTAGCGGGCGGCCGTGGCGCATCGCGCGCTCGACGCGCACCCAGCGCAGCGCCGCGCCGACTGAAATCGTCATGCCGAGCAGGATCACAACCGCGGCGACGAGGGTGCGTAGTGACGGCGCGATACCCGGAATGGCGAACGCTTCGAGCGCGATGCCCGAGGCCAAAAACGCCAGCGCGGTTCGCGTCCACGCGAGGAACGTGCGTTCGTTGGCGAGAGTGAAACGCGGGTCCGGCTCGTCGCCGTCGGGGAAGACGGCGCGTGTAAACCAGGCGCGTTGCTCACTCATGTCTCCTAACTGTAGCCCAGATGCGCATCACGGCCGAGAACGTATGGTGGGGCGTATGGATAAGACGTTGCTTGTTACTGAAACCGGGCCCGAGATCGTGGAAACGCGCGATGACTACGCAGGAGAGGGCGATACTCTGATCGACGTGACGCACTCGTCGGTCAATTACAAAGACGCGATGGCCTTGGGCGGGCTCAAGGGCATTTTGCGCGAACCGAACATGGTCCCCGGCATCGACGCGGTAGGCACCATCATCGAATCGCCGACCGTCGCGCCGGGCACGTTAGTTACCGTCAACGGCTGGGGGATCGGCGAGCGTCGTCACGGCGGCTACACCCCGCGACTGCGTATCGACGCCTCCAAGGTGACCCGGGTACCAGAGCGTTTCGACGCCCACACTGCGGCCGCCCTCGGCACCGCCGGCTACACCGCAGCCCTCTCAGTCGCCGCTTTCGAGCGCGCCACCGACGGTACCGAGCTCGACGGCCCCGTCCTGGTCACCGGGGCGACCGGTGGCGTCGGCTCCGTCGCCGTGTCGCTGCTCGCCGCGCGGGGGTACGAGGTCCACGCCATGACGGGACGCGTCGACACGCACGCAGACTACCTCAGCGCGCTCGGCGCGAAGGCGATCGTCGACCGCGGCGAGTACGACGAGCCCGGCAAACCACTGCAGAAATCGCGTTACGCCGGTGCGATAGACACCGTCGGATCCGCCGTTCTAGCCAACGTGTTGTCGCAGCTCACCTGGGGCGGGGTGGCCACCGCCTGCGGCATGGCCGCGGGCAACGACCTACCCGCCTCGGTGCTGCCTTTCATCCTGCGCGGGGTGCACCTGGTCGGCATCAACTCGGTGGACGCGCCAAACGGCCTGCGCGTTCAGGCGTGGGACCTTCTCGCGCAGGCCGTCGATGTGGAGCAATTGCTCTCGTACACCTCAACCGTCGACCTTCACGGCGCGATTGAGGTGGGGGACAAGCTCCTAGCCGGTGAGCACCAGGGGCGCACCGTGGTCACCCTTTAACGCTAGATCTGGGCCTCGGTGGGAACGGGGCCGCCGGAGACCTGGCGGTAGGCGTAGGCCAAAGCCAGGTAGTAGGCCGGAACGACGATGAGGGCGCCGAGACCCAAAGTCAACGCCACCGGGATCATGAGCAGCATGTAGATGATGGTGGCCAGAAGCAGCTGGAGGTAGTTGCGCGCGCCGGCGGAGAAGCCCTCCTTGAACGCGTCACCAAAGCTGCAGGCGTTATCGGCGGCGTACCAGACCTGGAAGACCAGGAATGGGGTGACAAAGAGCATCAGGAACGCCGTCAGGGCAACGATGCCAAAGAACGCGCCAATGAGCGGCAGAGCCGCCATCGGATCGCCTTCAAGCTGAGCCGGATCAACCGTGGACAGGGTTGCCATGATAGAACCGCCGAAGATCATCGCGGAGATGACGATGAAAATCAGTGAGATCAGTGTAGAGATCAGACCGACGAGCAAAGCCATGCCCAGCGTCGACCCGTAGGTGGGGGCCTTCATCCCGTCAAACTTCCAGTGCTTCGACAGGGTCTGCGCCAAGGCGAAGGAGTACAGGAACGGGGCGAGGAAGAGCATCGCCAGGCCGAAGAGGAACCCGACGAACGGGATGAATGCGCTGGCCAAGGTAGGAAGAAGTATCAGGAGCAGGGCAATGACAATCCAGGTCTGCCAGTTAGCAAACGTCTGGCGGAAACCGTAGCCCCACGCCTCAAGCGCGTTCATCTTGCCGGTGCCCTTGATGTGGGTGTAGCCGTTGATAGCCGGGTTGTTGATCGGGTGGGGTTGCGTGCCGTCGCCGTAGGTGCCGTCGACAAGCGTGGTGCCGTTAAGCTGTGCCGCTCCCTGGTTCACGGAGGCGGCGTTGACGTCGTACGGGTCGTAGCCGGCGGCCTGTTCGCTGCCGTAACCGTTGTAGCCGTAGTTGTAGGAACCGGTGACGTTATCCGGGGTGCCGTAAACGGAGGAACCGCCCTGCGCACCCGCACCGCTGTCGGGGGAGTTGTTGGCGGAGGAGCCAGTGCCGAACTCATTGTTGTTGAAGGGATCCTGCGAGGAGGGACCACCGTTATAAGGAGTGGACATTACGCCAGCCTTTCGTTGAACCAAGGGGTCATTGAACTGTTATGACCTTACCAGCGTCCGCGGAAACCGCACCCGCAGAATCCGCCCAAAGGTCTAGTACACGTCACGTACTTTGACGGGGTCAGCGTGGTTTTTCCCCGCCGTGACTAGACCGTTGGGACCAGCAGCCGGCGCAGCACGCCACCGGGGCGACGCGAGCGCAACCTACTTCACCACGAGGTTGACCATCCGACCCGGCACCACGATCGTCTTGACAACGTTCTTCCCGGCGACCAGCTGGCTAACGCGGGCGTCGGCAAGCGCGGCGGCCTCGATGGTGTCCTTGTCGGCATCGGTGGGGACATCGACACGCGCCTTGACCTTGCCGTTGATCTGGACCGGGATCTCGACGGTGTCGTCGACAAGCAGCGAATCATCGAAGGTGGGGAAGGGCTCGAACGTGATCGTGCCGGCACCTCCGAGACGCGACCAGAGTTCCTCGGCGACGTGCGGAGCAAGTGGGGAGACCATTTGCACCAGGGGCACGACGGCGCCGCGCGGCACCTGGCCGGAATAGGTCTTGGTCAGGTAGTTGACGTACTCGATGAGCTTGGCCACCACGGTGTTGTCGCGCAGATTCTCGTAGTCCTCGCGCACGCCGGCGATGGTGCGGTGCAGCGCCTTCGCGTCGTCTCCGGTCAGTTCAAGCTCCGCCGCACGCAGCTCACCGGTCTCCTCGTTGACCACGAGGCGCCACAGACGCTGCAGGAAGCGGTGCGCGCCGACGACGTCCTTGGTGGCCCAGGGGCGCGAGGTGTCGAGCGGGCCCATGGACATCTCATACACGCGCAGGGTATCGGCGCCGTACTCGCGACCGATCTCATCCGGTGCGACCGCGTTCTTCAGCGACTTGCCCATCTTGCCGTACTCCTGCGTGACCTCCTGGTCCTGGTAGAAGTACTTCCCGTCGCGCTCGACCACCTCAGCGGCCGGGACGTAGACGCCGCGGGAATCCGTGTAGGCGTAGGCCTGGATGTAACCCTGGTTAAACAGGCGGCGGTAGGGCTCGCGGGAGGTGACAAAACCGAGGTCAAAGAGCACCTTGTGCCAGAAGCGCGCGTAGAGCAGGTGCAGCACGGCGTGCTCCACGCCACCGACGTAGAGGTCCACGCCGCCCGGGTCGTTCTCGCCGCGCGGGCCCGTCCAGTAACGCTCGTTGTCCAGCGCGCAGAACTCCTCGTCGTTCGTCGGGTCGATGTAGCGCAGCTGGTACCAGGAAGAGCCGGCCCACTGCGGCATCACGTTGGTGTCGCGGTAGTAGGTCTTCTCACCCTCGCCGAGGTCGAGGGTGACTTCCACCCAGTCAGTCGCCTTCGCCAGTGGGGGAGCAGGCTCGGAATCCGCATCGTCCGGGTCGAAAGACACCGGGTTGTAGTCCTCCACCTGTGGCAACTCAACCGGCAGCATGTCCTCCGGCAGGGAGTGCGCCTGGCCGTTCTCGTCGTAGACGATGGGGAAGGGCTCGCCCCAGTACCGCTGGCGCGCGAAGAGCCAGTCGCGCAGCTTGTACTGGATCCGCTCCTCGCCGTGGCCGTGGGCGACGAGCCAGCTTATCGACGCCTCAATCGCCGCGTCCTTACCCATCCCGTTGACGTCCAGGCCCTCCTCGTTCGCGGAGTTGATGTGCGGCGCGTCACCCGTGAAGGCCTGGTCGGAAACGTCCGAATCCAGCACCGGGGTAATGGGCAGGGAGAAGACCTGGGCGAACTCGTAGTCGCGCTCGTCGTGAGCGGGAACCGCCATGATCGCGCCGGTGCCGTAGCCGGTGAGCACGTAATCAGCGATGAACACCGGCACCTGCTCGCCGTTGACCGGGTTGGTGGCGTAGGAACCGAGGAACACACCCGTCTTTTCCTTGTTCTCCTGGCGCTCCACATCGCTCTTGGCAGCGATCGCGCGCTTGTAGGCGGCGACGGCCTCGGCGGGGGTGGAGGCCCCGTACGTCCAGGTGGGGTTGGTGTTGTCGGGGTAGGAGGTGGTGGTCAGGGCGTCGACAAGCTCATGCTCGGGCGCGAGCACGACGTAGCTGGCGCCGAACAGGGTGTCCGGGCGGGTGGTGAACACCGTGATCGGGCCGGCGGGCGACACGAACGCGACCTCTGCGCCGCGGGAGCGGCCGATCCAGTTGCGCTGCATGGACTTGACCTTCTCCGGCCAATCCAGCAGGTCAAGGTCGTCGAGCAGGCGATCCGAGTAGGCGGTGATGCGCATCATCCACTGGCGCAGTCGCTTGCGGAAGACGGGGTAGTTGCCGCGTTCGGAGCGACCGTCGGCGGTGACCTCCTCGTTGGCCAGCACCGTGCCCAGGCCCGGGCACCAGTTGACCATGGAATCCGAGAGGTAGACGAGGCGGAACTCATCGATCGCGGCATGCTTCTCCGCGGTGGTGAGATCGCGGAAGTTGCGGCCGTCCTTTGTGGTGCGAGCGCCCGTCATCAAATCGCGCACCAGGTCCTCGATCGGGCGGGCCTTGCCCTGCTCCTCGTCGAACCATGCGTTGTAAATCTGCAGGAAGATCCACTGCGTCCAGCGGTAAAACTCCGGGTCCGTTGTGGCGACGGCGCGGCGGCGATCGTGGCCCAAGCCCAGCGAGTCGAGCTGGCGGGTCATGTTCGCGATGTTCGACTCGGTGGTCGTTCGCGGGTGGGTGCCGGTTTGGATCGCGTACTGCTCCGCCGGCAACCCAAAGGCGTCGTAGCCCAGGGTATGCAGGACGTTCTTGCCCAGCATGCGGTTGTAGCGGGCGAAGACGTCCGTGGCGATGTAGCCCAGCGGATGGCCGACGTGCAGGCCTGCGCCAGAGGGGTAGGGGAACATGTCCTGGACATTGAGCTTGTCGGCGGGCAGTTCCCCGCCCGTGGCGAGGTCCCCCACGGGGTTCGGTGCATTGAACGTACCGTTGTCCACCCAGTAGCGCTGCCATTTCTGCTCAATCTCGTTGGCCACAGCCGCCGTATATCGGAATGCCGGCCCCTCAGTCGCGTTGGTCATGGTTAGACAGTGTAACGGGCTGGTGGACAGGGTGGGTTTCCGACCGCTGACCCGCCCTCACGCCGAGGGTGACGGCATCGGACGGCCGCGGGCGCACACCTCATGCACACCATGGACATATCGCTGGCCGGCGCATTACCTCGGCGTTTCGTGCCTGCTACCTGGAAAGCGACAAGAAAGTCTGCATTCCTGCACGTTGTTGGATTATTGGCGCCCTACCGGAACGATTCGACTGATCCCGCGTCCCCGAAGAACCAGGTGGTCAAGATGGCGCCGGGATCCGGCACGTCCTTGGCTGTCTCACCGAGATAGGAGGCGCGGCCCTTCTTCGCCGTCAGTTCCCGGGTTCGCCGCACTCCATCGGCAGCGGCCTGGCAGGCGGTGTCGAGCGCTTGCCAGGCGGGGGTGGAGTCGGCGAGCTGTGCCACGGCCTGTGCGGCAGGGAACAATGCATCGACCATGGTCTTGTCGCCGTATTCCGCACCGCCGAGTTGGTGGATCGCCTCAAAGGAGTTCTTCAACCCCGCAGCCAGTGACGCCGTGGTGAGTTGGGTGTCGATTGCACGTGCGAGTTCGGTAAACAAAGTGCCGAAAACCGCGCCCGAGGTTCCGCCTGCGCGCACGAGGAAACGGTGGGCAAGTCCGTTGAGGATGTCCTGATCAGAGCCGCGCAGAGGCAGCTCGATGTCACCGATCGCAGCGTCGATATTGGCACCAAAGTCACCGTCACCGGCGATGCGGTCGAGCTCGGTGAGCTCATCGGTACCCCGCTGGGCCCGCTCAACGAACCCCGTAAGCCAAGGGTTTTCCTCGCCTGTTTCAGGGAGCTTGTCCGTAAAGCGAATCTCGGACGGCGTGAAGGTCGCCTCGCGCCCGAGAACGCGGGGCCAAGCGGGTGCGGAGGTGGGGGCGTCGAGAAGTTCAATGACCTCATCTGTGCAACGGGTGAGGGTGACGGACACACCGTGCATGTTCACCGAGGTAACAAAGGTCCCCGTGAGACTGCGGCGCACCGTAATCCCGCGTTTTTCCAACCACGCGAGGACCTCACCGAAGATGAGGTGGATCTCCAGCAGTGTTGAGCCACCAAGACCGTTGGTCAGGCAGATAACCTCATCGCCGTCCTTCAGGCCGAGGGAGTCGACGACCGGGGGCAGGATCCTGTCAACAACCTCGCGTGCTTCCGTAACTGTTTCGCGCGCCACCCCGCGCTCACCGTGGATGCCGACACCGACTTCCATCTCACCGGCGCCCAAATCGAAGGTGTCGCGGCCTGAGGTAGGAAGATATCCCGGCGCGACGGCGACCGCCATGCTGCGGGAGTTGTCGGCCACCCATTGGGCGATCGCGCGCACCGCCTCGAGGTCGTCACCGCGTTTGGCGGCTGCACCGGCGACCTTTTCCACCAGGATTGTCGCGGCGGTGCCGCGGCGGCCGGGACCGCCGTTATCGCTGGTGCCGGTGGCCACGTCCTCAGCCACGACGACGGTAGCTGTCTGGATCTTGGGATCCATCCGCGCACCAACGGAGAAGTTCATGATGTCTCCGGTGTAGTTCTTCACCACATGCAAAACACCTCGACCCTGATCAGCCCACTGGGTCGACTCCGCAACCTGCACCGCGTTCGGGGAGGTGAAGAGGTGGCCGGGACATGCCGCGGCGAGCATCCCGGCGCCTACAAAACCGCCGTGCATCGGTTCGTGGCCTGACCCGCCACCGGAGATGACGGCCACGGCGGGCTCACCGCTGTCCGCCACCACATCCGAGATGCGGTGGATGAACCCGGCGGGATTCCACGCTGCATCGGGGTGGGAGGCGATCATTCCCCCGAGCGCCTCTGCAGGAAAGTCTTGCGGTTTGTTGCGGAAAGAGCGGAGGGTACGGGCGGCGGTGTCATTGTCGTCGTGCGTCATGAGTTACATGGTATGACGTGAGTGCCCAACGCGAGAGGCTGGGCTCTTACTGAACGCTGCGCCCACGTGAACTAGTGACAATGGTAGGATAAAACGCATGAATACCTTCACTCAGGACAAGATGTACACCGGCCCCTCACGCTATGTGCAGGGCATCGATCTGATTGACCGTGCCGCCCACTATCTCAAGCCACTCGGTTCGGCGCCGCTGATCATCGCCGACGACGTCGTGTGGGGCATTGCCGGCGAGAAGCTGCAGAACAGCCTGCGCGGTGACGGTATGGAAGCCACCCGCGAGGTCTTCGGCGGTGAGGCCTCCATGAACGAAATCGGTCACATTGTGGAGACAGCCGGAAACGGCTCGACTGACGTAATCATCGGCCTCGGTGGCGGAAAAACCATCGACACCGCGCGCGCTGTAGCCGATAAACTCGGTTTGCCCGTAGCTATTTTCCCCACCGCCGTTTCCGCGGACGCGCCGACTGCCCGTGTTTCGGTGATCTACAGCGACGAGGGTGTCTTCGAGTCTTACCTGTTCTACGACCGCAACCCCGATCTCGTCGCGGTGGATACCCGCGTCATTGCTAATGCTCCGGTTAGAACGCTGCGTTCCGGCCTTGGCGACGCCCTGGCCACCCTGGTCGAAGCCCGTGCGGTTCATCGTGCCAACGGCCGCCGCATGGATGACTCCTCCCGCCCGACACTCGCCGGCCTGGCCTTGGCAGAAAAGTGCGAGGAGACCCTCTTCGCTTACGCTCACCAGGCACTAAAGGACAACGAGGAACACATTGTCTCGCCCGCCCTCGAGGCCATCTGTGAAGCCAACACCCTGCTGTCCGGCTTGGGCTTTGAAAACGGTGGTCTCGCGGCCGTGCATGCCATCCACAACGGTTTCACGGCTCTCGACGGCGACATCCACCACATGACGCACGGTGAGAAAGTGGCCTTCGGTGTCGGTGTGCAGCTCATGCTCAGCGGTGCGACCAACGATGAAGCTGACCGCTACTTCGGCTTCCTCCAGTCCGTCGGCCTGCCGACAACACTCGAGGAGATTCACCTTGGCGACGCGACGGAAGAGGATCTGTACAAGATCGCCGAGTTGGCGTGCTCCAGCGAGGAGACCCTGAAGCAGATGCCGGGTGAGCACACCACTACCGATGTCGTGCAGGCAATCCGTGCCGCTGACCGTTACGCCCGCTCATTCCGCGAGCGCAACAGCAAGTAGAGAGGTGACCTGCAGGTAGGTGGTGACCAACCGGGGTTCCTACCGCGGTGGGGATTACTCCAGCCGTGGTGTGTAATCCCCACCTACTTGTCCGGTTTCCACCCTGTCGCACAACCCGAGCCTGTCAAGCCCCGGGTTTTGTAGAGGGTCATTTCGTTGTCGATCAGGCAGCTTGGGCCTGAAGTATTTTCCATTCCTGATGGACTTCCCTCGGTGGTCGGTAATCCAATGATGAGTGCAGCCGGCGGTTGTTGTACCATCCGATCCACTTCGAGGACTCCACCAGAACATCAGCCAACGACGGCCAGGACCGCCGGTCGATCAGCTCGGCCTTGAACAGCGAATTCAACGCCTCCGCCATCGCATTGTCATAGGAATCACCTCGGGAACCGACTGAGGCCACCACCTTCGATTCGGCGAGGGATTCACCATAGACGACCGAGCGGTACTGGGCAGGTTCAACCGGTGGTTGCAACACCGGCCTGTTTCAGGGATTGTAGTGCTTCACCGAAGACTTCGGCGGGGGTCTTCCAGCCGAGGGTCTTGCGGGGTCTGTTGTTGAGGGTGTGGGCCACCGCTTCGAGGTCGTCTGCGCTCCAGCGGGACAGGTCGGTGCCCTTGGGGAAGTACTGACGTAGCAGGCCGTTGGTGTTCTCGTTGGTGGGCCGTTGCCACGGGGAGTGCGGATCAGCGAAGAACACCTTGGTGCCAGTCTCAAGAGTGAACGCGGCATGTCCTGATAGTTCCTTGCCGCGGTCCCAGGTGATCGTCTTGCGTAACTGCTGGGGCAGGGTCGTGATCGCAGCGGCCAGAGCCGCGTTCATCGCGACTGCACCGTAGCCGCCCAGCGCGGGGCCGTTCTTAACCGGAGGGTGCTCGCCCCAGCCGTCGAGGCGGGGCAAGCGGACCAGGATCGTCGCGCGGCTGCGACGCTCGACCAAGGTCCCGATCGCAGAGCGGCCGGTCCCGATGACCAGGTCACCTTCCCAGTGTCCTGGAACAGCGCGATCAGCGGCTTCTGCGGGGCGTTGGCTGATCACGACCTCGGCGCCGACATGACCGCCGGGTTTGTTCCGGGAACGCTCACGGGGCTGTCGCAACGCCCTGCCCGTTCGCAGGCAAGCCACCAGCTCACGCTTCAGCGCGCCGCGGCCTTCGATGAACAACGCCTGGTAGATCGCCTCATGACTGATACGCATTGACTCATCATCAGGGAAATCCAGCTTCAAGCGGTGACTGATCTGCTCCGGGCTCCAACTGGTGGCCCACCGTCGATCTTGCCGACGAGGCTTGTTCAACCCCTTCCACGTCGGCGTGACCGGCCCTTCCACCGGCGTCCCGTCCGGGCCAGTGACCTTCCCAGAGAGTCTGTCCTGGACATAGTCGCGAAGCCGCAGGTTGGCCACCAGCTTCGCGGTCTTGGGTCGTTTCGCGGCCTCTTGGGCTTTCCATTGGGCCACCGTGGCGCGATACTCCAGCTTCCCGCTGCGGGTAGCAGCGTTGCGGCGCAACTCCCGACTGATCGTGCCCGGATCCCGCCCAAGGGTACGCGCGATCGACCGGACACCGCGTCCCTGAGCACGCAAGATCGCGATCTCCTCTCGCTCCTCGAAACTGAGATAACGACCAGTTGGCTCCGTCAACGTCAGCGGTGGCATACCGCCAGCGTGACGGAACCACCGTGATCCGACCGGCACCGACACCCCCACCGCCAGCGCTGCCTCCGCTGTCGTGACCCCGGCCGCGATCAGGCGCCAGAATTGTCGCTGCACCGCCCTCGATGGCTGCGGTCTGCCCGGAGAGCGCATTGCTGGCCGCAACGCCCGGTCCGCGCGCCACTGCCGCCGCATCCCCTCCGGGACCTCGCTGGTCTTCATGCTCCAGTCCTTGGTCGCCATCCTTGAACACCTTTCTCACCTCAAGGTGTTGCGACGACCAGTTGAATCCGCCCTGCACTCCCCGGTCCGAGTGGTGAATCAACCCGGAGATGTCTTCACCAGCGCGAAGACGAGCTGACAAGGCCATATCCAGGGCGTCCCGGGCCAGGGAGGCCCGCAGATGATTGGTGATCTGCCAGCCGACGATCTCACGTGAGTAGGCGTCCATCACGAACGCCGCGTACGCCCACCCCTGCGCGGTGGGGATGTAGGTGATGTCAGCAACCCAGAGCAGGTTCGGCGCAGTGACACAGAAGTCCCGGTCGACCAGGTCAGTAGGGCACTCATCGGCGTCTGCGCTGCGGGTCGAGGGGCGCTTCTTCCTCCGGGTGATCCCTTTGAGTCCTTCGGCGGCCATGAGGCGCTCGACGGTGCAGCGGGCGACGTGACCGACGTTGCCTTCCCGGTTGATCTCGGCCCACATCTTGCGGGCACCGTAACAGGAGTTGTTCTCTTTGTAGAGCCGGTGGATTTCTGCCGTGAGCTGCTTATCCCGGATGGATCTGGCTGCTGGGGGCCGGGATTTGTGGGCGTAGTAGGTGCTCAGGGCAATCTTCGCGCTGGTGGTGGCCAGGACGCGGATGATGGGCTCGACCCCGAACTCGTCGCGGTAGGTATCGATGAACCGGACGACTATTTCTGTGGGCGGTCGAGCTCCGCCGCGAAGAAAGCCGAGGCCTTCTTGAGGATGTCGTTGGCGCGTTTTACTTCCGCGAGTTCGACTCGTAGTCTGCGGTTTTCTGCTTCCAGGTCGAGGGATTCAGCGGGGCTGTCGGCGCCGGATTGTTTGTGGTTGCGGACCCAGACGCGCAGGGATTCTTTGCTGAGGCCGAGCTCATTGGCGATGCGGGTGACCGCGCCGTGGGCGGTTGCCGGATCGGCTTGGGCGCGGAGCACGAGTTCTACAGCACGCTGCTTGAGCTCCGGGGTGTACTTGACGGGCATGTGAAGGTTTCCTTTTCCAATTTCTTACCCTCCATTAAACCCGGGGCGAACCAGAGACCCTATTCTTACGGCGTTGGCCACTGCGACACCCGTGGCTGCCGACGGTTACCGTCAGGATTATGGAACCGCCCAGTTACCAGGGGTGATCGGCACGAAGTGGGGATGGTCTGACGACCGCACCTCCCTGCACGCCAGCGCCTCGTACGGCGAAGATTTCTCGGTTTCAGCCCATACCTTCGGGCCCGCCGCCCAGCTCACCGCCGACGTGCTCGGCGCCTTTGCACACCAGAACCCGGCGCTGCACCGCGCGATCGACGATGCTGCCACCGCGGTGCACCAGGCGGTTGATACGGTCACCAGCTCTGCCGCGCCCGGTGATGTGCACCGCGCGATTGACGACGCCGCCTGGCGCGCGCACGAGATCGTGCCTTAGCGCTGTTTCGCTTCGACTCAACCCAAAAGACTCCTCACACGTTCTTCTGGGAGCGCACGTTGTTCGCGATGTCCTCGGCAACCCGCTTTGCGTACGGCGCCACTCCGGTGATGGTCGCTGCACCGGGGCCCACCCAGTCGCCATATCCAACAAGGTACATGCCGCGCGGGGCAGCGTCGGCAAGCGAGCGCACAGGCCCCAGTGCTGGCCTAAAGCCGGTACACCAGATGAGGTGATCGGCGTCGACCTGGTCGAGCGATGTGAAAATCGGCGTCGCTCGAAGTGTTCCTGAATCGCGGGCTTCGCGAACCTGGGGGAGAACCACGATGTCGCCAAGGTCGGAATCGGCACCGGGGTCGGGCTCACCGCGCAGAATGGCAAGCATCCGCTCGCGGTTACGTTGAAACAAAACACGCCCATCCACGTCATCGGGCATCCAGCGCGGTTCATGGCGGGTGTACCAGGTGACATCAGCCACGCTTGATAACTCGGCTGCAATCTGCACTCCGGAGTTGGCAGCGCCGACAACGGCTACTCGACTGCCGCGGAAGGGATCCGGCCCGGGGTAGTTCGCGGAATGCCGTTGCTTCCCGCCGAACGCGCCAGGGTAGTGGGGCACAAATGGAGCGGACCACGTCCCCGTTGCAGCGACCACATTGTCGGCTGTCCATTCACCGGCATCGGACCGCACACGGAAAACGCCGTCGTAGTCAACGCTCGTGACGCGCACCGGCCGAACGACGGGGATCGCGTAGCGCCTCTCGTATTCTGCAAAGTACTTGACGACGTGATCCGCGGGCGGAAACCCCGTGTAGTGGGGCATTGGCCACCCGGGCAGATTGGAAAAATCCGACGTGGAAAACAATGTCATCGACGGCCAAACGTGGCGCCACGCCCCTCCCGGCGCGGGTTGGTCGTCCACGACGACGTAGTCCACACCCGCGCGACGCAAGTAAAACGCAGTCGCCAGCCCTGCCTGACCGCCTCCGATCACAACGGCCTCGTGGTGTTTCCCCCTACCCAATGTCCAGCACACCCCGCAGCTCCTGGAACACCTCCGGGCGCACCGTGTGAAACACGCTGCGGCCCCGTTGGTGGCGGGCGAGCAGGCCCGCGTCGGTGAGCTTCTTCAAGTGGTGCGACACGGTCGGCTGGCTCAGGCCGAGGATGTCCGTAAGTTCGCCGACCGTGGTGGGGCCGCAACCCTCGGCGGCGAGGTGGGACACGATCTGGAGGCGCACGGGTTCGGCAAGCACCTTGAACAACGTGGCGTACCGTGCCGCGTCGTGGTCGGAAAAGCGCCCCGTGGAAAGCGGGCAGCAGGTGGTGGCGTCGGCAAGCACGGGCGAAATCATGAGGACAGCATATATTGACGGCGGTCTATATTGGAAGTATATTTCCATCGATAGATGTCAATATGACCCGAAAGCGAGCCATGTCACTCCTCGATCGCCTCCTCCCCCTGTGGATCCTGCTCGCCATGGTCACAGGCCTTCTGCTTGGCCGCCTCATTCCCGGCCTCGACACCTTCCTCGATTCGATGAGCGCCGGCGGAATCTCTTTGCCCATCGCACTGGGACTTCTCATCATGATGTACCCGCCACTGGCCAAAGTGCGCTACGACAAGACGAAGGAAATCGCCGCTAACAAGCGACTCATGGTGATCTCGCTTGTGTTGAACTGGATCGTCGGTCCCGCGCTGATGTTTGCGCTGGCCTGGATCTTCCTTCCCGACGCCCCCGAACTGCGCACCGGCCTGATCATCGTCGGCCTCGCGCGGTGTATCGCCATGGTGCTGGTGTGGACCGACCTGTCGTGCTCGGATCGGGAGGCCACCGCAGTCCTTGTGGCGATCAACTCACTCTTCCAGGTCCTCATGTTCGGTGTTCTCGGGTGGTTTTACCTGCAGATTCTTCCGTCCTGGCTCGGACTGCCCACCACAACGGTGAACTTCTCCTTCTGGGCGATTGTCGGTTCAGTCCTCGTCTTCCTCGGCATCCCGCTGCTCCTAGGCGCACTCTCGCGCGTGGTGGGGGAGCGGCTGCGCGGGCGAGCGTGGTACGAGAACACATTCCTGCCGGCGATCTCACCCCTCGCGCTTGTGGGTCTGCTCTACACAATCGTGCTGCTGTTTTCCCTACAGGGAGAGCAGATCACCTCCCAACCGCTCACCATCGCGCGCATGGCGGTGCCCCTCCTGATCTACTTCGTGGGCATGTTCTTCATCGCCCTGTTTGTTTCCAAGGCCGCAGGGCTGAACTACGCGCAATCCGGTGCCGTTTCCTTCACCGCCGCGGGCAACAACTTTGAGCTGGCCATCGCGGTCTCCATCGGCACCTTCGGCGCCGCCTCAGGTGAGGCGCTCGCCGGTACGATTGGACCCATGATCGAGATCCCGGTCCTCGTCGGACTCGTCTACACCATGCTCTGGCTTGGACCCCGCCTCTTTCCCAACGATCCCACTCTGCCCGAAAGGACCACCGCATGACATCCATACTGTTCGTCTGCGTCGGCAACGGCGGCAAATCTCAGATGGCGGCAGCACTCGCCGAGAAGTACGCCGCTGGCAGCCTGGACATCCACTCCGCCGGCACCAAGCCCGGCACCAAACTCAATTCGGAATCCGTCGAGGCTATCTCCGAGGTCGGTGCGGACATGTCCCAAGGCACTCCGAAACCCATCGACCCTGAGCTGCTATCCACCGTCGACCGGGTGGTTATCCTCGGCGAGGACGCGCAGCTAAACATGCCTGACGACGCCCAAGGCGCGCTCGAGCGCTGGGTCACCGACGAGCCTTCCCAGCGCGGCATCGAGGGAATGGAACGCATGCGACTAGTACGCGACGACATCGACGCGCGCGTGCGGGGTTTGCTTACTGAGCTTGGTGTTGGGGCGGAATAGGGGTTTGGAGAGGGTCAACAACCTGCCCAGGAAAGGTTCCCAGCCTTTCTGAGAACATCTACCTCCTAGTTAGAGACGCATCGGCGAGGGGAAATGAGAAGTACTGGTACTCGCGGTTCATCCAAGTGCGCGAGTCACACTCTGGGAGACTGCGGAGGCGGGGTTCGGTAGCCTGGAATTTATCGTCGCAGGTAGCGGAAAACGTTTTTAAGGGAGAGAAACCGTGGAGGCTGACACCAAACCGCTTAAGAGGATCATGTCCGTCGAAGGGAGGTACGTGATCCCCACTTTTCAGCGTGATTATGAATGGACAAAGGACGGGCAGTGGGAGCTCCTCTTTGAGGATCTTGACTCTTTAGCCGGCCGACTAGGATCCGCCAGGGCAGAAGCAGAAGCCACCGGTTCTTCACGAGCCAGGGCAGAAGAAAGTGTTGCCCCCCACTTTCTGGGTGCGGTGGTGTGTGACCAGCTTCCCTCTCCGACCGGTGGTCTCACTCTGTCAGCGGTTATTGATGGACAGCAGCGCCTGACGACTCTGCAGTTGCTTCTACGCGGGGTGCTCGACGTTCTACAGGAGACAGGATCTTCACGACTGCGGCAGGTCAAGCGCCTACTTGAAAATCCTGAAGATGTTATTGATCACGACCATGAGCGCTACAAGCTATGGCCCCGGCGAAAAGACCGCGACGTTTGGCCGGTGGCCATGTCTGATACCGTGCCGGCCTACGGCCCTGAGGACCATCTATATCTGCAAGCCCGCCAGTATTTTGCGGATTCCGTGCGTAACGCGTTAGTGGATGACCACGGGAGGGATCGTACTGATGATTTTGTTGATGCCTTACTTGATTTATTTAAGCTGGTGGTCATTGATTTGGACGATAATGACGACGCCCAGGTCATTTTCGAGGTTCTCAACGGTCGCCAAACTCCGCTATCCGCTTCGGATCTGGTTAAGAACCTCTTGTTCCTGCGCGGAGAATTAGCCGATGAACAGGAGCTTGACGAGCTCTATGACGCTTATTGGGCCGAGTTTGATGAGCCGTGGTGGAAGGGGAAGATTGGTGTCGGCCACGCAGCTCGTGCCCGACGCGATGTCCTTCTGTCCGTATGGCTAACTGCTGCTTCTGGGAAAGAAGCAAATGTGGGCCACCTTTATGGCGAGATCCGTCAGTTTCTGGCTGGGGGCAACTATAAAACTAAGGACATCTTGATGGAGCTGTCTGAGTACAGACAGGCCTACAAAGCCATCTACGGAGTCGCCGACGCGGGTTCGACCCGTCTAGCCCAGTCCTATCGCAACCTGGTGGCTCTCAAGCTACTGACCGCGGTCCCTCTGTTGGCATGGATGCGGACACTGCCCGCAAGCAGGTTGTCCCTCGCGGACCACGAAAAGGCTGTTGGGGCGGTGGAGTCCTGGGTAGTACGGCGAATGATGCGGGGAGACAATACCCGTGGTTATGGCGCAGCTTTCCAAGGCGTGCTTAAAAATGCACAAGCTGCTGCGTGTGATCCAGAAGCTGATATCGCTGCTACCGTCGTTGCGACTCTAATGGCGAGCCCCAACTCATTGGCCTGGCCTTCCGATGCCGAGATCACGTCAGCTTTCACTCAGGATCGTTTTTATGATCGGTTCACCCAGGAGCGTATCCGTCTCATACTAGGTGCCATTGACATGCAGATGCGTTCCGAAAACCCGAAGACGGAACCAGCTGTATTCGACTATTCACGGTTGCAGATTGAACACCTTATGCCCCAAAGCTGGAAGACGCACTGGCCATTGCCATCGAGTGTGAATGAGAATTCCGCCCGGCGGGATCTCGCCACCGCTGAACGCGCGCTGGCGGTGGACCGTATCGGCAACCTAACGTTAGTCACCTCCGCGTTCAACCAGGGTGTTTCAAATCTCGGGTGGGAGCAGAAGCGCCCTGAATTAGCTGCTCAATCCGCCCTACAGTTGAACATTCCTATTGCCGCTGCCCAGCACTGGGATGAGGCGACGATCACTGCGCGAGGGGCTGACTTGGCGGAAATCGTCTGTAGGATTTGGCCCCGCTAGGACGGGGAGAAGCCAATTCAGCGTTGGGTAAAGGCGCGCCAGAACTGCCACTTGGTTTATCCCATTTGAGCCGCCACGAACGCCCCCCATGTTTCACGTGAACCATATGCTTGGAGTGACCGGCGGAACGCCCCCGCCAAGCCCACCACTCGGAGGATTTCACCATGAAGTTTGACCGGTTACCCCTCGCAGCCAGTGCAGCACTCGCAGCCCTCGCGCTCACGGCTTGTGGCCCCATTGACACCCGAGACCCGGCGACGCACACAGTGACGTCCAGCGTCACCATGACAACCGCGACCTCCACGACCGCGGCCACCCAGCCGAGCCCCACCACCTCAGCCCGCACCCCGAAGCCCGCCGCGCCGCCGATCACCGAGCTTCAGACGGACATCGGCGGAAAGATCACCGTGAACGGGGAGCCAGCCGTGGTCTGCGTATTCGGGGACGGCTTCGGCATCAACACCGTCGCAGCTGGGGCCAATACCTCCTGCGAATTCGCCACGGCCACCCTCAACGCTGCTACCTCCAGTCTCAACGCCACCTACGACAACGTCAGGGACATCCTGCCCGCGACTGTCACCGCGCACAGCCCCGTCACCGGGCAGGACTACCGGATGCAGTGTGCCGTCGACCAAGACAAAGTCATCACCTGCCGCGGCGGCGACAATGCCGCGGTGTTCATGTACTAGCCTTTGCGACGCACCGCGGCAGCGTTAATCCCCGCCACCGCCACCAATAGCAGCGCGTCAACGCCAAACCCAAGGACCGGAGTGACGCCGTAGAGAGGCAGCAGTGTTAGCGGTGTCAGCGCGTTACCGAAGAATCGGAACGCCTGAACGGTGGAGAGGAGCTGCCCGCCAGCGGGTGAGGCAAGCACCAACATGTTCACGGCAACCTGCGCGCCCTGCGCCGCGAGCACCGCGACGCCCCACAGCACCGCCAGCACCAGCATGGACGGACTGAACGCGATACCCAACACGGCCGCAGCCGCAACGAGGAGTGAGACGACCATGACGGGGCGCGGGCCGAAGCGGTCAGCCAGCCCGCCCACAGGCCGCGCCAACACGAACGCGGTCAGTCCGCCGGCCATCACAATGAAGCCACGTGTGAGAGGTGGGGCGTCGAGAAGCGAACCAGCGTGAAGCGCGATCATGAAAGACAGCCCGATCACACCCGTCCCTACGGCGAGCAGCGTGAGGCAGGCACGGATGACGGGCCACCCCAGTACCCGGGAGACGTTGCTGCCGCCCGGCGCGGGCACGGCGGGTAGGCCCACGAGCACGATGATGACCGCGAAGACCAGCAGCACGACGTACATCCAACGCCACGAACCGAGCGTGACGGTCGCGCCCCCGACGAGCGGGGCGGAAAACAGCCCGAAGGATTGCATCGCCGCGTACGTGCCCAGCGCCTTACCCAGCTGCTCCGGCGGGGTGATGTGGCGCAGGATGAGCTGCAGCAGGGGAGCGGTGAACGCGTTCGCGATACCCGCGGAGATATAGGCCGCGAGGAACAGCCACCACACCGGGGAGAACACCAGAACCACCGAGGCGCAGGCGATGACGACGTACGCGGTGCGCACCACCCGCGTGGGCTGGAGGTTTCTCACTATGTAGGTGGAAAAGAGCATAGTCACGGCGAACGGCAGCATGTACGCCGTCATCGTCAGCGAGGCCAGGTGCAGGGAGATGCCGAAGTCGGAGGCGAACTCAGGCAGGACCACCGACAGTGACTGGCCGGCGAACGGCCCCAGAAAGCCGCCGATCATGATGCAGAGGTAGCGCAGTCGGTGAAGATTCGGCATGGGCAAGATTATGCCCCGCTGGCCGATTTCGCCCGCCGCGTAATCGGCCAGCAGAGAAGCTTAGGCGAAAGCCCCGATCCCGGTCATCTTCTCACCGAGGATCAACGTGTGCATCTCGTCGGTTCCCTCGTAGGTGCGCACGGATTCAAGATTCGCCGCGTGGCGCAGCGGGGAGTAGTCGTGGACGATGCCGTTGCCGCCGAAGATGGTCCTCGCCTCGCGGCAGATGTCGATGGCGGTGCGGCAGTTGGCTAGCTTGGCCACCGAAATCATGGGAATTTCCAGCGTCCCGGCGTCCTTGGCGCGCCCCACGTGGAGAGCGAGCAGCTGCCCCTGGTTCAGCGCCACGGCCATCTCCACCAGCTTCTTCTGCGTCAACTGGAACGAGGAGATCGGCCGGCCGAACTGGGTGCGCTCACCGGCGTACGCGACCGCCTGCTCAAGGCTGTCGCGCGCGGCACCCAGCACGCCCCAGCCGATGCCGTAGCGGGCCTCGTTAAGGCACATGAGCGGGACCTTTAATCCGAAGCACCCAGCCAGGAGGTTCTCCTCGGGCACGAGGACGTTCTCGAGCACGATGTGCGACTGCGTGGACACGCGCATGGACAGCTTGTTGTCGATCGGCTGCGGGTTGAACCCCTGCGCGCCCTTGGGCACGAGGAATCCCGCGACCGTTTCCTCCCGGTCCGGCCTCGCCGCGTCTTCGTGGCCGGCCTCGATCAGGTCAGCGGTGCTCACCTTCGCCCACACCACAGTGATGTCGGCGAGGTGGGCGAGCCCGATCCAGCGCTTCTCACCGTTGAGCAACCAGCCCTCGCCCTTCTTCAGCTCGGCTCGGGTGATCATGGACGCGGGATCGGACCCAGCGGTCGGCTCGGTCAGACCAAAGGCGCCGATCAGCTCACCCGCGGCCATCTGCGGCAGGTACTTCTGCTTCTGCTCCTCGGTACCGTGCTTGTGAATAGAGGTCATCGCCAGCGAACCAAGCACAGACAAGATGGTACGCAGCCCCGAATCGGCGGCCTCAACCTCCATCATGGCCAAGCCGTATTCCACCGCGCTGCGCCCCGGGCAGCCGTAGCCCTCGAGGCGCGCGCCGATCATGCCCATCTCCGCGAAACGGGGGACGAGCTCGAGGGGGACGTAAGCGTCCTCGAACCACTGGCCCACGTGCGGTTTGACATTTGACTCGATAAAGCTGGCGATGTCGTCGCGCCACTCGATCTCCTGGGCCGAGAGCAACGAGTCGAAGTTGATGAGGTCAGAAGCGTACGTGTTATCTGCCACGATGTCTCTCCTTAGCGAACCGTAAGTTTCTGACCCCACGATACGCCGTATTCTTGCCACCCCTAGTAGCTGCTCGAACCACCCCCGCCTGAGAAGCCAGAGCTAAACGACGTGTTCGTGCCCGACGAGGAGGAGGATTGAGCGGCCTGGACGTTGGACGAGTGCCAGCTGCTCATAACCACGAAGGGCACGTACCCGGAGTAGTAGTAGTTGGAGTCGTACAGGGCGGGGCGCTGCAGCTCGTTGTGCTCCTCGACGTCGCTGAACTTTGTGCGCTTCACGACCTCGAGGAGCGTGCGGTAGTCGCCCAGCACGCGCACGAAGGAATCCATGAAGTCGGGCGCGGTGGGGTTGCGGTCGAGCTCGTTGACCCGGGCCTCGAGCTGGGCGATCTCGGCCTCGATCTCCGCATCGTCGATCTCAAGCCTGGCCTGCATCAGGTCCTCGCGGATGGCGGTCAGGTCCGAGCGGCGCGCCGCAGCGTCGCCGTTTTCCACCTTGAACATGCGGTTGATGTTGTCCTCGGCGTTGTTGGTGTGGCGCACGGCCTCGGCGGCGTCGGCAAGCTGCTCCTTGTTCGCCAGGACCTGCTTGTCGTCGCCGATGTCGATGCTGCCGATCCCGCCCGCGCCGGACACCGCGTCGTGCATATTCAGGAAGCGGTCCCGCACCTCGGCCCACTGTTTGCGCATCTCATTGTCGGCAAAAGCGCTGGTCAGGGAGTTAGCACGCACGTCGATCTCGTTGAGTCGCTGGGCGAGCTGCGAGTACTCGCGGGTGACCAGCTCGTAGTCCTCGCGGCCCTGTGCAAGCGTATTCCTGCGGCTGTTGGTCATGGCGACGGCAATCGATCCCACTGCCAAAGAGAGCCCGCCAGCGGCGGCGCCAGCGCCGATACCGGACATGACACGATCTCCCTGCGCGTCGTTGAGCTCGTACTGCTGGATATCATGCGCATCCATCGCGGCCCGAGCGCCGGCGAGCAACGCCCCCGGGATGTTGTTGTCGCGCATCCCGGGCTTGATCTCCTCGTTGACGGCCTCGAGCCGCTCTCCCTCTTTCAGGTGGAGCTGCTCTAAAACGTCCAACCCGGCAAATGTGAACACTTTGCGGTTCTGCGTCCCGGCACCGATGATGAGCACCCCGTCCGCGAAGTGATCTGCACCGATCTCATCGGGGTAGTTGTCGCGCATGAAGTTCTCAACGGTGTCGTTGATGTTTTCGTCGCTCTCGTTGAACACTATCCAGTGCAGGGTGCGCACGGTGTCGGGGGCGTCGAGAAGCTGAGCGTCGCGCGTTAGCCGCGCTTCGTCGTCGGGGGTAAGGAGGTCGTGGGGGTCGTCGATAACAACAGTGGGCGCGCCGACGGTGTTGACCACCACCGCCTCGGGGGAGGGGACATTTATCTGGCTCATGGTGGCACCCGCCGCACCCAACCCAAGCAGCGCGGAGACCGCCACGACGGCACCGATTTGACCGAAGTTCGCCATGGCGCTGATTTTACTAGAACGGCTCCGCTACAACCCGCCCAATAACGACCATGCCTGGCTCGATAATCTCGGTCAGGTTCGCTTCGACGGTCTCTGGAGAGTCGCCGGTGAGGAACCACCCCGACCAGGCCTCCTTGCCGGGGGAGTAGAAGCGGTCACCCTTGCCGATGATGTTCAGCGTTGCGTCGCGCAGCCAGAGCGGTCCGACGAGGGAGGAATGCTCAGTGCCCTCAAGCAGCACGAGCTCCGGTTGGTAGGCGATGACGTGGGAGCGCGTGATCAGGGCGTCGAAAAGCGAATGCACGTGGGGGACAGCCGCCTCGGTGCCGAGGTAGACGACGGTGATGAGCGAGAGCTCCGCCGTGCCGACTCCGTCGCGCGTGCTCAGGCTGGTCAGGCCGCCCAGGGCGGAGGGGAAGCGGGTGGTGGCGAGGTTGTCGTCGATGAAGAAGGCCTCGATGCGGTCGTCGCGGTCGATGCCGTGGAAGTCGACCAGCGCGTTGAGCTCGTAGAGCCCCATCGAGGCGGGGTCGCGGAGGTTGCCATAGGCGGCCTCGGTGCGCAGGTCCCAGAGGATGAAGTCGTCGTCGATCGGGTGCGGGCGCGGGGAGAACGCGAGGATCTCGGCCCCGCTGGCCTCCGTGCTGGCGCGCCACGCCTCGTATGCGGCGCCGAGGTCCTCATCGTGCGCGATGAAGTGCGTGGTGACGATCTCGGCGGCCATGGTCCAGAGGATAGCGCCGCCGGCGATGTTTCACGTGAAACATCGCAATCCCTACCTCTAGGCAGGCCCCTCAGGCGCCGCTTTCCGTCCCCCGAGCGCGTGTACGCTGGCGCGTGTCAACCACCCACACAAAGAGAACGCCATGAACACAATCACCACCACCGACGGTGAACGCCTCGCCGTGTACGCCTACGGCGATAGCAGCCGCACGCCCCTCGTCCTCGTGCACGGTTATCCCGACGACCACTCCGTATGGCAGCGGGTTATTCCGCACCTCACCGACGACTTTTACGTCGTTGCTTACGACGTCCGCGGGGCGGGCGAGTCCACGACTCCCGCCTCCAGCGATGCCTACACGCTCAGCCAGCTCAGCCACGACCTCGCGACGTTTATCGACGAGGTTCTCGAGGGCCGCCCCTTCCACCTCGTCGGCCACGATTGGGGCTCGATTCAGAGCTGGGAATCCGTGACCTCGCAGGAATTCGAAGGCAAGATCCTCAGCTACACGTCGATTTCTGGGCCGAACCTTGATTACTCGGCGCTGGTGATGCGCCAAAGGGCGTCCCGCCCGCTCGATCTTGCGCGGGCGTTCGCGCCGCAGTGGTACGTCGGTGTGCTCTACGTCCCGTTTCTTCCGACGCTGCTGTGGAACTCGATTACGCCGGAGAAGTGGCAGAAGCGCGTTGCGGCGGAGGAGAACGACGACACGATCCCCGTCAACCCGAACGTCTCCGACAACGGCCGCAACGGGTCCCACCTCTACCGCGCCAACTTTGGCAGCCGCTTCTCCTCGCCCCAACCCCGTAAGCCCATCTGCCCCGTGCAGGCCATCGTGGCCGTGGACGACAAGATCGTCCACCCGTCGCTGATCAACGAAATGCGCCGCTGGAGCGACGACTACACCCAGACCTACGTCGACGGTGGGCACTGGGCCGCACTGGGCAACCCCGAGGGAGTCGCCGAAGCAATCGCGTCCTTCGCCAAAAAGGTGTAGCGCCGCTGGCGATGTTTCACGTGAAACATCGCGTGTAGGTTAGGGGGACACCCGCCACTAAGGATCGTTCGGCGCGTACCCGCCGATGGAGGAGAACCACACATGGCTACCGTCAGCTTTGACAACGCAACGCGCGTCTACCCGGGGGCGGACACACCCTCGGTCGACGCGCTCAACCTCGATATCGCGGACGGGGAGTTCCTTGTCCTCGTCGGCCCGTCCGGCTCGGGCAAGTCCACGGCCCTGCGCATGCTCGCCGGCTTGGAGGAGACCAACAGCGGCCGCATCCTGATCGGCGGCCGCGACGTCACCGCCCTGGAGCCGAGGGACCGCGACATCGCCATGGTGTTTCAGAACTACGCGCTCTACCCGCACATGTCCGTGCGCGAGAACATGGGCTTCGCGCTCAAGCTCGCCGGCATGGACAAGAATCAGATGAACGAGCGCGTCGAAGAGGCCGCCCGCACCCTCGACCTGACCGAGTACCTCGACCGCAAGCCGAAGGCGCTCTCCGGCGGCCAGCGCCAGCGCGTGGCCATGGGCCGCGCAATCGTCCGCGAGCCGCAGGTCTTCCTCATGGACGAGCCGCTGTCCAACCTCGACGCTAAGCTGCGCGTGCAAACCCGCACCCAGATCGCCAGCCTGCAGCGCCGCATGGGCGTAACCACCGTCTACGTCACGCACGACCAAACCGAAGCCCTGACCATGGGCGACCGCATCGCCGTGCTCAACTTCGGCGTCCTACAGCAAGTGGGCACCCCGCGCGAGCTTTACGATGCCCCCCACAACGTCTTCGTCGCCGGCTTCATCGGCTCCCCGGCCATGAACCTGGCCACCTTCACCATCGATCGAGCCTCCCGCACCGCCCGCGCCGGCGCCGCGAGCATCCCGCTTGACGACGCCCACCTCAACGCCGCCGAAGACAGCATCGTCCTGGGGTTCCGCCCCGAGGCCCTCGAGCTCGTCGGCGCCAGCGAGGCCGGCACCCTGCCGATCCGGATCGACTTCGTCGAGGAGCTCGGCTCCGATTCCTACCTCTACGGCCACCTCGACGGCGGCGGCTGGATCCCCGAGGGCCAGGCCGACGACTCCACCGGCAGCATCGTCGTGCGCACCCCGCCGCGCAGTGACGTGCGCGAGGGCGAACTCATCCACGCGCGCGTCACCCCGGGCGGTCTGCACGCGTTCAGCGCGTCAACGGGGGAGCGCATCTAAGCCCGGCTCTCCACAGCGGTGGGGGCGTCGTCAAGCTTGTAGCCCTCGATGCGACCGGCCGCGAAGCGGTTGAGGATCATCGCGATCGCGCCGTCGCCCGTGACGTTCGCCGCGGTGCCGAAGGAGTCGACCACGATGTACGCGGCGATCATCAGCGAGATCGCGGATTCGTCGAAACCGAGGTTGGCCTGCAGGAGGCCGACCGCCGCCATGATCGCGCCGCCCGGCACGCCCGGCGCGGCGACCATCATGATGCCGAGCAGCAGGAGGAAGCCGAGGATCTGCGCGGGCGCGACATCCATTTGCCCCATGTAGACGATCGCGAGCGCGTACAGGGTGATCTTCATCATCGACCCCGACAGGTGGATCGTCGCGCACAGCGGGACGACGAAGCCGGCGACGTTCTCGTCCACCTTGTTCTTCAGCGCAGAGGCGTAGGTCACCGGGATCGTCGCGGCGGACGAGGACGTGCCCAGTGCCGTGAAGTAGGCCGGCAGCATGTTACCCAGCGCGGTCAGCGGGTTGCGGCCGGCCACGACGCCCGCGACGACGTAGAGCAGAAAGATGATCACGAGGGTCATCACCACGGACAGCAGCAGGACGGTCCCGAAGGCGGCCATGGTGGAGCCGAGGTTGTCGTTCATGCCCAGGTTCAGGAAGGTGCCGAAGATGTAGATCGGCAGCAGCGGGATCACGAACGAGGTGACCACCTTCATAATCACCGCCTGCAGCTCGTCGAGCACGCGGTACATGGTGGTGGATTTCACCGAGGTCATGGCGATGCCGATGACGAACGCGAGCAGAAGCGCCGACATGACGGCCAGCGGCGCGGGCATCTCCACCTCGAAGTAGGGCGCGAGGCCGCCGGCCTCGGGGTCGGTGACGTCGGTGTTCAGCGTGCGGCCGCCGAGCAGAGTGGGGTAGAGGGCCGTGGCCGTCGCCCACGCGATGAGGCCCGAGACGATGGTGGACACGTAGGCGATCCCGGCGGTAACGCCAAGCCACTTGCCCGCGCCGCGGCCCAGGCCCGCGATCGCCGGGGCGATGAGCGCGAAGATGAGCACGGGCACGAAGAAGCCGAGGAAGTTGGCAAACAGTCCGTTGAAGGTGACAAAGACGCGAGCCAGCCACTCGGGGAAGAAGAGGCTGCACACAATGCCCAGGAGGATCGCGATGACGATCCAGAGCAGCAGCGAGCTGAGGATTTTTGTTTTCATGCATGATATTCTTGCTGATTACTTTGGTGCACCACAACTATCCGCGCCACGGGCGGGGATTTATGCTGGGTGTATGACAGCAAACTTGGTCGTTGGCATCATTTATCTCGTTCTCGCCGTGGTACTCGCCGTCGTCGGCGCGGTGGCGACGGCGGGCAAGCTGCCCGGCAATTCCATCTTCGGGCTGCGCATCGCCGCGGTGCGTAAGGACAAATCGATCTGGGACCAGGCGCACAAGGTCTCCGGCCCCTTCGTCCTGTTCGCCGGAGTGGCCCTCGCGTTCGGCGCGGCGTTCGCGTTCATCGCCTCCGGATGGCTGTGGGTCGCGCCCGTTATCGCCCTCATCATTGCGGTGATCGCCCTGTCCGTCGCGGGAAACTTCGGCGCGAGAGCCGCCACGCTAATCGACGCCGCCCGCAACCACACCGCACCCCAAGAACAGCCCGCGCCGCAGGTCAACCTCGACGCGCTGCGCAACGCCGCGTCCAAGGCGGACGAGGGCAAGGGCGCCTAGAAGCGGTTGCACCGTCTCACAGCTTGGACTAACATTCCATTGCATGACATCAACGATCTCCTCCACCCAGTGGTGGTGGCGCGCGTAACCGGCGTGCCAGATGTGTAGATGTACCCTTTCGGCCCGCCGGCTTGGATAACCCCAGCACCGCGGGTCTTTTGCTACCAGTACCCTCGGTGCAGAGAACTCGAACCAAGGATGAACTGATGAGCAACCCCCCACCCAAGGTGGCGCGCGTGGACGTCAAGTACCATGCCAACGCCTCAGCCCTCTTCGCCTACCTCGACGGCACAACAGCGACCGATTCGGTGCTTTTAGAGTCCGCTGATATCTCCACCAAGTCGGGGTTGCAGTCCGTGGCGGTGCTGCGGGCGTCGTTACGCGTGACCTGCGACGGCTCCCGCGTCCACGCCGAGCCCCTGACCGCCTCGGGCGAGGTGCTGGCCGCGCGGCTGCGCAAGCAGCTTGCTGAGTTTTACGTCGGCGACGGCGTGTTCGACTTTCCCACCTCCGACGCCGCTGACGAGCGCGAGCGGCTCACCGCCGTGTCCAACGCGGAGGTGCTGCGCGCGCTGTCTACTGACGCGGGCTACCGCCACGGCGACTTCCCCTTCCTCGCCGGGGGGATGGCCTTCGACTACCTGGAGACCTTCGAGCGGTTGCCCGAGGTCGCGGACTCCACCAACGCGTACCCCGACTACCAGTTCGTCGTCGCGGAGACGCTGTTGCGCATCGACCACGAGTCCGGCACCGCTTACCTCACGGGCATCACCCACGACGGTTCCGCCCCGCAGCTCGGCGAGCTGGCTGAGCGCATCCGCGTGGCCGACCCCGACGACGAGCACGCCTACGAGCCGGCGGAGCACCCGGGGGCGACGATCACCGTGACAGCGGATATTACGGACGAGCAGTTTCGTGCGGACGTCGACAAGCTCAAAGGCGATATTTACAACGGCGACATCTACCAGGTCGTTCCCGCCAGGACGTTCAGCACCACCTGCGTCGACGCGTTTGCCGCGTACCGCGCGCTGCGCGAGACCAACCCCTCGCCGTACATGTTCTACGTGCGCGGCACCGGCCGAAACGGCGAGCCCTACGAGCTCTTCGGCGCCTCGCCCGAATCCAACCTGCAGTTCAACGCGGTGACCAGGGAGATCCAGCTTTACCCGATCGCGGGCACCCGGCCGCGCGGGCTCAACCCCGACGGTAGCGTCAACCACGAGCTGGACACGCGCATGGAGCTGCAGCTGCGCACCGACGCCAAGGAGGTCGCGGAGCACACCATGCTCGTCGACCTGGCGCGCAACGACCTCGCCCGCGTCGCCGAGCCCGGCAGCCGCCGCGTGGCGGACCTGCTGCAGGTCGACCGCTACTCGCGCGTGATGCACCTCGTCTCGCGCGTCACTGCGACGCTGGCCGACGACCTCGACGCGCTCGACGCGTACCGCGCGTGCATGAACATGGGCACCCTGACCGGCGCCCCGAAGCTGCGCGCCACGGAGCTGCTGCGCCAGCTCGAGGGCGCCCGGCGCGGGTCCTACGGCGGGGCGATTGGCTACCTCACCGGCAGCGGCGACATGGATAACTGTATTGTCATCCGCAGTGCCTACGTCTCGGGCGGCGTCGCGGCGGTGCAGGCCGGCGCGGGCGTTGTGCGCGACTCGAACCCGCAGGCCGAGGCCGACGAGACCCTGCACAAGGCGTACGCGGTACTCAACGCCATCGCGCTTGCGGCGGGAGCCACATTGGAGGTAGTGAAATGAGCGGGGTCGTTCTCCTCGATAACCAGGACTCCTTTGTCTACAACCTGGTTGACGCGATGCGCCAGTTCGACGCCACCGTCTACCGCAACACTGTGCCCGCCGAGCTCATCCTCGCCACCGAGCCGGACCTCATCGTGCTCTCGCCAGGCCCCGGCTACCCGGTTGAGGCCGGTTCCATGATGGACCTCATCGCCGCCGCCCAGGGCCGCATCCCGATCCTCGGCATCTGCCTCGGCTTCCAGGCCCTCGTCGAGCACTTCGGCGGCCACGTGCAGCCTTGCGGGCCCGTCCACGGTCAGCAAATTGGCATGCAGCTCGACGAGGCAGGCATCGCCAGCGGGCTTTTCGACGGCCTCACCAGCGACGATACCCCCGGAACCCCGGGGCGCACCGTGCCGGTGGCGCGCTACCACTCGCTCGGCACCGTCGACCTCCCCGACGGCCTGCACTCCCTGGCGCGGACGCAGACCCGGCTTGGCGACGTCGTCATGGCCGCGCGCAGCGACGATCGCATGTCGATTGGTTTGCAGTTCCACCCCGAATCCATCCTCACCCCCGCAGGTCCGATCATGATTGAGCGCTGCGTGGCCGAACTTATGAAAGGGCGCTAGAAACATGGCCAGCGACAAATCCCTCGAAATCCTGCGGCGGTTCCTCGACAACAAAGCCCCCACCCTCGACGAGGCGATCGAGGCGTTTACTCCCCTGACCATCGGCGATTACGACGACGTGCACATCGCAGCGCTTCTGGCCACGGTGCGCACGCGTGGCGAGACCTTCGCGGATGTCGCCGGGGCGGCGCGCGCCTTCCTCGCGGCGGGCCGGCCGTTCCCCGTCACCGGCAAGGGCATCATGGACTCCGCCGGCACGGGTGGCGACGGGGCGAACACGATCAACATCTCCACCGCGGCGTCGTTAACCGCCGCGGCTGGGGGAGTGAAGATGATCAAGTGCGGCAACCGCTCGGTGTCCTCGAAGTCCGGCTCGGCGGACGTGCTGGAGGCGCTCAACATCCCGCTAGACCTCGACCCGGAGCGCGCGGTGCGCCAGTTCGAAGCATCGAACTTCACCTTCCTGTTCGCGCCCGCGTACAACCCGGCGATCGCGCACGTCCAGCCGGTGCGCAAGTCACTCGGAGTGTCCACGCTGTTCAACACGATGGGCCCGCTGCTCAGCCCGGCTCGCCCGGAGTTCCAAATAATGGGTATCGCTAAACCGTCGATGGGCCCCATCATTGCGGAGACCATGAAGGAACTGGGCAGGTCACGCGCCCTTGTGGTCCACGGCGCGGGTACCGACGAGATCGCCGTCCACGGTGAAACCGAGGTGTGGGAGCTGCGCGACGGAGAGATCACGAACTTCCGCATCAGCCCCGCCGAACTCGGCGTGTCCACCCACGCGCTCGAGGACCTGCGCGGCGGCGACGGGGTAGAGAACGCCCGGTTCATGCGCGCGACCTTCGCCGGGCGAGGCCCCGCGGCGCACCGTGACGCGGTGGCGGTGAACGCCGGCGCGATGTTCTACCTCGCCGGCATTTCCAACACGATGCGCGAGGGCACCGAGCGCGCTCTGAGCATGCTTACCGACGGCTCCGTGGAAACGTGGCAGCGGACTCACGAGGAGGCCGATTACCGTGACTAAATTACCCACCGTTCTCGAGGGGATTGTCCAGCAGCGTTTTCGTCACCTTGACGCAATTAAAGCGCGTCTCAGTGGCGTCGACCTGAGCGCACTACCGCGCTCCACGCGCTCCCTGTACGACTCGCTCGCCCGCGAGGGCACGCAGTTCATCATGGAGTGCAAATCCTCCTCGCCGTCTCTCGGGATGATCCGCGAGCACTACGAGCCCGGTGAGATCGCCTCCATCTACTCGCGCTACGCCGCCGGCATCTCCGTGCTCTGCGAACCGGACAAGTTCGGGGGAGACTACGACCACCTGGCCACGGTCGCCTCGATCACCCACCTGCCGGTGCTGTGCAAGGACTTCATCGTCGACGAGATCCAGGTGTACGCCGCGCGCTACTTCGGTGCCGACGCGATCCTGCTCATGCTGAGCGTGCTTGACGACGCGCAGTACCGCGCTCTCTCAGACCTCGCCGCGCGCCTGGGCATGGACGTCCTCACCGAGGTCATCGACGAAGAGGAAGCCGAGCGCTCCAGCCGTCTCGGCGCCAAGATTTTCGGTGTCAACCACCGCAACCTGCACGACCTGTCGATCGACCTTGAGCGTTCCGCACGCCTCGCGCCGCTCGCGCCGGAGGGCGCCCTGATCGTTTCCGAGTCCGGCATCCGCGACGTCGCAACCGTGCGCCGGCTGGGCGGGCACTCGGACGCGTTCCTCGTCGGGTCCCAGCTCACCAGCCAGCCCGACGTGGATTGGGCAGCGCGGATGCTGGTCCACGGCCCGAACAAGGTGTGCGGCCTCACCACCTCCTCGGCCGCCCAGGCCGCCCGCGCGGCCGGCGCGGTCTACGGCGGGCTCATCTTCGAGGACGCCTCCCCGCGCAATGTTTCACGTGAAACATCCGCCGAAATCATGGCGCACGAGCCGCACCTGAAGTACGTGGCCGTCTCCCGCCGCGCCCAGGGCTGGGCCGAGCTCACCGTCGACGGCATCCACGCCGTCCAGGTCCACGCCTCCTACCAGGGCAGCATCGAGGCGGAGCTCGAGCTTGTCGACGCCATCCGTGCCGAGGTCGGCGATGGGGTAGAGGTCTGGCGCGCGGTCTCCATGACCACCCCTGAGGGCGCCCAGGTGGCAACGGCGCTGCTGGGGAGCGTCGATAAGCTCGTGCTCGATGCCCACGACGGCGGCACGGGCGAATCCTTCGATTGGGCGGAGATCCCCGAAGAGGTCAAGAACCACGCGCTGCTCGCCGGCGGGATCGGGCCCGATAACGTCGCCGATGCGCTGAGTGCCGGTTGCCTCGGCGTGGACCTCAACTCCGGCGTTGAGTACCCCAGCACGGCGGGGCAGTGGGCCGGGCACAAGGACGCAGGCGCTTTGCGACGCGCGTTTACCACCATCCGAAACTTCCATACGTAAGGAACTGACCATGACGCAGACCAACAAGGACGGCGGACGCACCATCCTGCCCGCCTACTACGGCGAGTTCGGCGGCCAGTACGTGCCCGAATCGCTGCTGCCCGCCCTCGACGAGCTTGAGCGCGCCTTCGTCGCCGCGTTCAACGACGAGGAGTTCATGGCCGAGTACCGCGCGCTGCTGCGCGACTACCTCGGCCGGCCCACCCCGCTCACCGAGTGCCGCAACCTGCCGCTCGACGGCGCGAACGCGCGGATCTTCCTTAAGCGCGAAGACCTCGTCCACGGCGGTGCCCACAAGACCAACCAGGTCATCGGCCAGGCACTGCTGGCGAAAAAGATGGGCAAGACCCGCATCATCGCCGAGACCGGGGCGGGGCAGCACGGCACCGCGACAGCCCTTGCCTGCGCGCTGCTCGACCTAGATTGTGTCGTCTACATGGGTGTCGAGGACATGGCCCGCCAGGAGCCGAACGTCTACCGCATGCGCCTGATGGGTGCGAAGGTCGTCGGCGTGGACTCGGGCTCCGGCACGCTGAAAGACGCCGTCAACGAGGCGCTGCGCGACTGGACGGCCACCTTCCACGATTCGCACTACCTGCTGGGCACCGCCGCGGGCCCGCACCCGTTCCCGAAGATGGTCAAGGAGTTCCACCGCGTCATCTCCACCGAGGCGCGCGCCCAGATGCTCGAGCGCGTCGGCGCGCTGCCCGATGTCGTCGTCGCGTGCGTCGGTGGCGGGTCCAACGCCATCGGCATGTTCGCGGACTTCATTGACGATGAGGGCGTGGAGCTCATCGGCACCGAGCCGGGCGGCGAGGGCGTCGGCGTGGGCAAGCACGGCGCGGCCATCGCCGCCGGCACGATCGGTATCCTCCACGGCACGAAGTCCTACCTGATGCGCAACACCGACGGGCAGGTGGAGGAGTCCTACTCCATCTCCGCGGGCCTGGATTACCCCGCCGTCGGCCCGGAGCACGCCTACCTCGCCAAAACGGGCCGCGCCACGTACGTGCCCGTCACCGACGGCGACGCGCTCAAGGCGTTCCAGCTCTTAAGCAAGTACGAGGGCATCATCCCGGCGCTGGAGTCCTCGCACGCCTTCGCCTACGCTCTCGGGCGCGCCGCCGAGGCCCCGGCCGAAGGCGAGCCGCTGAACATCCTGGTGTCGCTCTCGGGCCGCGGGGACAAGGACATCGCGCACGTGCGCAACAACCTAGAGCAGCACCTCGAGTTCCGCATCGACACCGCAAGGGAGCATTAAAAGATGAGCCGCTACACCACCACGTTCGCCGCGCTCAAGCAAAAGAACGAGGGCGCCTTCGTCCCGTTTATCATGCTGTGCGACCCCACGCCCGCAGACTCCATCGAGATCATCGTCGCCGCCGTCGAGGCCGGCGCCGACGCGCTCGAGCTGGGCGTTCCCTTCTCCGACCCGGGCGCCGACGGCCCCGCGATCCAGCGCGCCCATGTCCGCGCTCTCGACGGCGGTTCCACCGTGCAGGACGCCCTCGACGTCGTGCGCGAGATCCGCGCGCGCTACCCAGAGCTACCCATCGGCATGCTCATCTACGCCAACGTCGCCTACGTCCGCGGCCTGGACCGCTTCTACCGCGAGTTCGCCGAGGCGGGAGCGGACAGCATCTTGCTTCCCGACGTCCCCGTGCGCGAGGGCCGCCCCTTCGACGCGGCGGCCGCAGAGGCCGGGATCGAGACCATCTACATCGCCCCCGCCAAGGCCTCGCCGGCAACGCTCGAAGGGGTGGCGCAGCACTCAAAGGGCTACATCTACGCCATCTCACGCGACGGTGTGACCGGCACCGAGCGCGAATCCTCCGTCGACGGGCTGCACGAGGTCGTGGAGAACATCAACAGCTACGGCGGCGCCGACGTCCTCCTCGGGTTCGGCATCTCCTCGCCCGAGCACGTCCGCGCGGCCATCGAGGCGGGTGCCGCGGGCGCGATCTCCGGCTCGGCGCTGACGCGCATTATCGACGCCCACACCGAGGGCGAGCACCCCAATCCGGGGCGGATCACCGACATGGACACGCTGAAAAAGGAGCTCGCCTCCTTCGTCGCGGCGATGAAACGGGCTACGATTCACTCATGACCTGCTCTCGACGCCTCTTCCTCCTCGGCACCGCGACCACCTTCGCTGGCGCCTTCCTCGCCGCGTGCGGCCAGGAGCCAACCGACGACGTGGCCAAGACCGCTGTCCCGGTCGGCGGCTCCGTGATCCTGGACAAGTTCATCATCGCCCAACCCACCGCGGGCAACTACGTGGCGTACTCCTCGACCTGCCCGCACGAGTTCAAGAAGATCACCGTCGCTCAGGGCGACACCGTGCGCTGCACGGCGCATGGCTCGACCTTCAGCATCGCCGACGGCTCCGTCGTCTCCGGGCCCGCGGTGCGCGGGCTGCGCGAGGTTGCCCTGGAGGATCAGGAGGAGCGCCTCGTCGCCTCCGACCCGCAGTCCTAGACTGTCGGCATGTTCTCCTTCCTTAAAGACCCCCTGATCCAGGGAATCATCCTCGCCTCGCTGCTCGCGTTCTTACTCCCGGCGAGCGGAACCTTCGCCGACGTCTTCGACGTACTAACGAAGCTCGCGATCGCCTTCTTGTTCTTCCTCTACGGCGCGCGGCTGTCGACCTCCGAGGCGATGCGGGGGTTGACGCACTGGCGCCTGCACCTGATCATCCTGGCCTTCACCTTCGTGGTGTACCCGCTGATCGGCCTCGCCGTCCGGCCCACCACGGCGTTTGTCAGCGAGGGCATGTACCAGGGCATCCTCTACGCCATGCTCGTGCCGTCGACGGTGCAGTCCTCGGTGGCGCTGACGGGGATCGCGCGCGGCAACGTCTCCGGCGCTGTCGTCGCGGCGAGCGTGTCCAGCCTCGTGGGTGTCGTCGCCACGCCGCTGCTGGTGATGCTGCTGATGGGCACGGGGGAGGGGATTGCGGTGAACGCCGGGGTGTTCATCGACATCGCGCTCCAGCTGCTCCTGCCGTTCGTCCTGGGCCAGCTCGCGCACAACTTCGCGCCCGCTGTGCGCGCTTTTGCGGCGAAGAAAGCCACCAAGCAGGTGGACCGAATCTCCATCTGGATGGTGGTCTACGCGGCGTTCTCCAAGGCCATGGTCGCCGGTGTGTGGAGCGAGGTCTCGGGGTGGGAGATCCTCTTCCTCGTCGTCTTCTCGCTCGTCCTCGTAGGCGCCATGCTGTGGCTGACGAGGGCGGTGCCTCGGGCGCTGAAGTTCAGCTACGAGGACACCGTCGCCATCCAGATGTGCGGCACGCAGAAGTCCCTGGCCGCCGGCCTTCCCATGGCCTCGGTGATCTTCGGCGGCGCCGCGCTGGGCCTGCTCATCGTGCCGCTGATGATTTACCACATGATCCAGCTCATGATCTGTTCCTCGCTGGCGGCCCGCTACGCAGCCGCATAGGAGAAGGTTTCACGTGAAACACTACGTCCGCCTCGCGTACACCGTCCCGGAGCTCGGCGGCGAGCTGCTCACTGTCGCGGAGCTGGAGGAAATCTCCGCGACGCAGTGCACGATGCTGCGCATGATCGAGTTCGACCCGGCGGAGGCGATCACGGGCGTGTACGTCGACGGCCGCGTCATCGGCCAGGCGAACACCCCCATGGACACCGTCGGCCACCCCGACACCTACAACGCCTACGACGGCTTGCGCTCGACGCGCATCTCCCAGCCCGAGTTCGAGGGGCTGTGGCAAGAGGCGCTACAGATACTCCGGCCCTAGTTTCACGTGGAACATCGCCTTAGTTGTCGTCGAGGTTCGCAGGGAAGGTCGCGTACAGCGGCAGAGGCATTGCTTGACGACGCATCACGTCGCCCCACAAATCCGCCGCCGCGGGAGCAACGACGTCCGAGGGGAGCGCGGGCGCGATGAACCAGTCGCCTCGCTCAATCTCCTCGTCGAGCTGGCCCGGAGCCCACTCCGCGTAGCCCAGGAAAAGCCGCATGGAGTCGACCGCCGGCGCCACCTCTTGCGGTTCGGCGCGCAGGTCCACCTGGGCGAGGCGGTTGGCCAGGCGCGTGAGCACCGGCTGGTCGTCGATAAGCACACCGCTGCTGGTGACGCCGATACCGACGACGGACGTCGCACCGACGGGGCCGCCGCGATACATCGCCTGCGGTGCGGCGACGAGGTCAACCCACTCCGGCATCGCGTTGTGCACCGCGATCTCGCTGCGGGAATTCAGGATCACCCCGAGGGTGGAGTCGAGACCGTGGTCGACGATGAGCACGACCCTGCGGGCGAACTCCGGCGAGAGCATCCCGGGCGCGGCGAGAAGCAGCATGCCGGGAGCGGGCTCGCCGCGCTCCAACCCGTTAAATAGGCGGTCAGCGTAGAAGAATTCAGGCATTTTCGCGCTCCCACCAGGCCTTCAGCTCGGCGACGGCCTCGTCGTGTTCCAGTGTGCCGCGCTCTAAGCGCAGCTCCTTCATAAAATTCCACGCCTTGCCCACGTCCGGGCCCGGCGGCAGGCCGAGGATGGACATGATCTCGTTGCCGTCGAGGTCGGGGCGCACGCGCGCCAAATCCTCCTTCGCGGCGATCTCCTCGATGCGCTCCTCCAAGTGATCGTAGGTGCGCTGCAGGCGCTTGGCCTTCTTCGCGTTGCGCGTGGTCGAATCCGCGCGCACCAGCTTGTGCAGCTTGGGCAACAGCTCGCCGGCGTCGGTGACGTAGCGGCGCACTGCGGAATCCGTCCACTGCCCCTCGCCGAAGCCGTGGAACCGCATGTGCAGGTAGACGAGCTGGCCGACGTCCTCGATGACGTGCTTGGGGTACTTTAAAGCGCGCATCCGCTTGCGCGTCATCTTCGCCCCGACGACCTCGTGGTGATGAAACGACACCCCTCCGCCCTCCTTGACGGCGCGGGTGGCGGGCTTGCCGATGTCGTGCATCAGCGCCGCCCAGCGCAGCTCCAAGTCTGGACCGGAATCCTCCAGCTCGGTCGCCTGGCGCAGCACGGTCAGCGAGTGGCGGTAGACGTCCTTGTGCTGCATGTGCTCGTCCGTCTCCAGCTGCAGCGCCGGCACCTCCGGCAGGATATGCTGGGCAATGCCGGTCTCGACGAGCAGGTCGATGCCCTCCCAGGGCAGCGCGCCGAGCATCAGCTTGTCCAGCTCGGCCTGCACGCGCTCGACGGTGATGCGGTTAATCTCTCCCGCCATCTCGCGCATCGCGTCGAAGACGCGATCAGCAACGGAGAACCCGAGCTGGGAGACGAACCGGGCGGCGCGCAGCATGCGCAGGGGATCGTCGCGGAAGGAGACCTCCGGGGCCTGGGGCGTGTCCAGGACTCGGTGCAAAATGTCGTCGAGGCCGCCCACGGGGTCGTGGAACGTGGGGGAGAGGGAGCCGTCGACAAGCGAAAGCTCGATGGCCATCGCGTTGCAGGCGAAATCGCGTCGCACCAGGTCGCCCTCGAGCGTGTCGCCGAAGGTGACCTCGGGGTTGCGCGTCACGCCGTCGTACAGGTCCGAACGAAACGTGGTGATCTCGACCTGCTGGCCGCGCTTGATGCTCGAGACCGTGCCGAACTCGATGCCGGTGTCCCAGGTCTTCTCGCCCCAGATGCCGAGGATCTCCGCGATCACCTCCGGGCGGGCCGAGGTGGTGAAGTCGAGGTCGTTGCCCAACCGCCCGAGCATGGCATCGCGCACCGGCCCACCGACGAGGTAGAGCGACTCGTCGCGCTGCGCGAACAGCGCCGCCAACGGCTCAAGGAACCCAGATAGCTCACCGACCGCCGCCTGCGCCCGAGCCAGCAGCGCCGCGGCGGCGTGCGGGTCGTCGGGAGAGGGCAGTCCGAAAAGCGGTGGGCGGTTCACATCAGTTGTCACCCGCCCAACGATACCCGGCACGCACACGCACCTATAAATACCGAAAACCCCGTGCAGGCGGATACGATAAAGCGGATGACTGACAACTCCCGCGCCACGCCGGGCCAAGGCCCGAAGGAGGCCGGCTCCGGCGGTGGCGGTGACCACGGCTCACGCCCGCGCAAACGGCGCCGGCGTGGCTCCCGCCCTGCCTCAAGCGCAACGGGCAAGTCGGAGAATACGTCTGCTGAGGGCGGCGACAAGTCCCAGCCCACCCGCTCGAACCGGCGCAGGCGGGGCAAGTCCCAGAAGCAGCAGCCCCAGAAGTCTCAAAAATCCCAGAAGGGCCAGTCCAGCAGGCGGCGCAACCAGCGCCCCAACACCACCCGGTATAGGCAGAACCAGCGCTACCCGCAGCGCTCTGACTCAACGATTGAGACGCGCGACGAGACGTCGGCAGGCGGCCTCGTGGTCTCCGGCATGGCCGAGGCCGTGCGCCCCGGCGGCGAGGTTGACCTCTCGCGCATCTACGTCGCGCTGATCGGCCGGCTCGACCGCCGCGGCAGGCTGCTGTGGTCCATGCCGAAGGGCCACGTCGAAAATGGCGAGCACCAGTGGGCCACCGCCGAGCGCGAGGTGTGGGAGGAAACCGGCATCAAGGGCGAGGCCTTCGAGGAACTCGGCGTGATTGACTACTGGTTCGTCTCGGAGGGCGTGCGCATCCACAAGACAGTGCACCACAACCTCCTGCGTTTCGTCGACGGCATCCTCAACGACGAGGACCCCGAGGTCACCGAGGTCACCTGGGTGCCCATGAGCGAGCTGATCGAGCACCTCGCCTACGCCGACGAGCGCAAGCTGGCCCGAATCGCCTACGACCGAATGCCGGACCTGGCCAGAAAGGAAGCCGACGCCGGAAGGGCAACCCCGCGATGAGGCGCCTGAACGCCATGGCGCTCGCGGCCAGCGTCGTCGCCTGCGCCAACCCACCGCTTGGCACCGCGCAGCAGCCCACGATGCCCATCCCGCTGCACCCGACCAACCCCGCCGTCTCCGAAGCGTGGGTCAACCCTGCCGTCCGGCCCGGGGAGGGCGAAAAAGCGCAAATTTCGCTTCTCGACGCCCCCACCACGCTCAACACCCACGAGCCTCTCGCCGTGACCCTGCTCGTGACCAACACCTCCAGCGAGCGTCTCGACGGCCTCACCGTCACCCCCCGGCGCGGCCCGGCAACCGGCTCCGTTCTGGACCAGCGGATCGCCACCGTGGCCAGCCCGCTCGACTACGAGGTCGCTGGCCCGGAGGTGGGCGTCGATACGCAGCTGCGACCAGGGGAAAGCACCAAGCTGAAGCTGACTTTTAGCGAGTCCGTGCTGCCCCTGCCGGGCGTGTCCACCTACCCGCTGATGTTCGTGCTCAGCGCCGCCAGCGGCGAGCTGCTCGACACCGAACGCTTCCACCTGTCCATCCGTGGCACCCCGGACGGCGTCCAACCCGCGGGCCTAAGCGCGCTGTTTCCGCTGTCCGCGCCCGTCGACATCGTCCCCGGCGAGACCGGCGCCGCGCCCGGCGAACCGCCATTGATCCTCGCCAGCGAGCAGCTTGCCGACCAGCTCGCGCCGGACGGGCGCTTGAGCTCGCTTCTCGACGTCTACACCAACGCCACCGCCAACCCGTCCGTCGCCGGTGCCACCTGCCTTGCCGTCGACCCCGCCGTGGTCCACACCGTCGCCCGCATGGCCGAGGGTTACACCGTCGCCAGCGATCGCCCGGACCTCGTCGAGCCGCCGCAGCGCCTGCGCGATTCGTGGGGAGGCTCCACCAAGGACGCGCTGGGGGAGCCGGGGCGCGGCGCTGACGACGCGCGGGCCTGGCTGCAGCACATCACAGAGATCGCCGCGACGCAGTGCATCATCGCGTTGCCGTGGGCTAATACCGACCTCAACGCCGTGGCGCGCACCGGCGACGTCTGGCTGATGCGCGAGGCCATCGAGCGCGGGCCCGCCACCCTCGCCGACCTATTAGGCACCGCGGGGGTGAGCAACGCCGTTATCCCGCCCGCTGGGTACCTCGTGCCCGGTGCGCCCGCCGCGCTCGGCTGGGCCGACCACTCGCGCTCCACCATCGCCACCGAGGGCATGCAGGGGTCCTGGGAGCGAGCCCAAAGCGCCGATGCTGTCCAGGTCTCTGGGCCGGTGGGTGCGGACGCGCTGCCCTCGCTAGACCGCGGCGACGTTCCCTCCATCGCCGCCGCAGGCGCGCCCGAGCCGGCGCGACCCGTGCGCGTGCTCGTCAGCGACAACACCGTAAACGCCCCGGACCGCTTCGCCTGGACCGCCCCCGGGGTCATGGCCGTGACCTTCCAGGACTCGCTGGCCACCGTGCTCGCCACCGTGGGCGAGCACCCCGAGACCACCGGGTATTCCGCCCCGAACCTGCGCTTCGACTACACACAGGACTCCGCCAAGGCGCGCTCCGTCAACGCCGCGAGCGCGGTGCACCTCGCCGCCCAGGCCGCGTGGACGCCCCAGGAGCAGCCGGAGGGCCAACCCGTGCTTGTCAACCCCCCGGCCACCTGGGACGACGCCGCCGCGGCCGATATCATGGGCGCCGTCAAGGATGTCCTGGACACCAAGGTGGCGCGCCCGCTCACGTTCGAGGACTACCTCACCACCCCTGACGAGGTCCCCGCGGCTGACTCGGTCGGCACACCTTTCGCCGACCCGACCGTGTTTAGCGACACCGAGATCCTCACCGCCAGCCAGCAGGGCCGCTTCATCAACGAACTGTCCAGCCTGCTCGTCGCCGACCCAGCGATTGCGCTGTCGCGCTACGGGTTCACGCTTCCGCTGCGGCGCGACCTGCTCATCGCCCTGACTATGAGCGGGCGCCGCTCCTACACGTTCTACCCGGTCGCCGAGGAAGCCACCCGCCGCCGCCTTGCGGGCAGCCGCGACACACTCAACGCGCTGCGCTCCGCGATCGCCCTGATCCCCCCGGGCAATGTCTACACCCGCACCTCGCCCTCGTCGCCGCTGGTAATCGTCGCGCGCAACGGCCTGCCGCTGCCGGTAGACACCACCATCCGCTACCACGGCCCCGACGGCGCGCGGCTCAACGTGCCCTCGACCTTGCGCATCCCCGCCTACGGCTCGCTGACCGTATCCATGACGGCGGACCTGCCGGAACAAAGCGGCGGCACGGACCTGCGCCTCTTCCTCGCCTCACCCCAGGGTGGGCAGATCTCCGAGCCCGTCGACATCACGGTGCGTACCTCCGGCGTCGCTCTGCGCGGCGGGGTCATCCTCACCGCGCTCGCCGGCGCGCTCGCTCTGATGCTCCTGATCACCGTCGGCAGGCGACGCAGGCACCCACCGCCGCACGAACTTCACAACCCCAGGCCCTAACGCACCACCTTGAACAGGAGAACACCCCCAGTGACTCAGCAGGACCCGACCCAGCACCAGTCTGGACTGCGCCGGCGCATTGTCACCCCGGCGCCACCAGCGCCCGTGCCAGCGCCTCGGTCGGCCTCGCCCGCGCAGAGCACAGACACCCTGGACCGAGACCGCTCGGCGCTCACCATCAGCCCCTCCGGCGAAGCGCTTGACGTCCCGCGCGCGCCCAAGGTCGCGGAATCAACCGCCGACGGGGAGCAGGCGCAGTCCTCTTCAAACGACGTGGTGCGCTCCACCGGGTCGATGGCGATTGCCACCCTGTTGTCACGCATCACGGGCTTTATCCGCACCGTGCTCATCGGCGCAGCGCTCGGTGCGCCGGTGGCCTCGGCGTTCAACACCGCGAACACCCTGCCCAACTTGATTACCGAGATCGTTCTGGGTTCGGTGCTCACCGCGCTCGTCGTCCCGGTGCTGGTGCGCGCGGAAAAAGAAGACCCCGATAGGGGAGCGCGGTTCATCCGCCAGCTGTTTACCCTCGCGCTGACCCTGCTCACCGTTGTCACCATCGCGGCGGTCGCGGCCGCGCCGTGGCTGACGCGCACCATGCTTGAGGACGACGGCAAAGTCAACGTCGTCCAGTCCACCTCGTTCGCCTACCTGCTTCTGCCGCAGATCTTCTTCTACGGCATGTTCGCGCTGTTCATGGCCATCTTGAACACCAAGGAGCACTTCCGCCCCGGCGCGTGGGCCCCGGTGGCCAACAACATTGTCTCCATCGTGGTGCTGGCACTCTACATGGCTGTGCCTGGGGCGTTGGACCCGGCCACGCCGGCGTCGGTAAGCAATCCGCACGTGATGCTGCTGGGCGTGGGCACGACCCTCGGCGTGGTCGTGCAATGCGCGATCATGCTGCCCGCGATACGCAGGCTCGGCATTGACCTGCGGCCGCTGTGGGGCATCGACGAACGGCTCAAGTCCTTCGGCGGGATGGCCGCGGCGATCATCGCGTACGTCGCCGTCAGTCAGCTCGGCTACGTAGTCACCACCCGCATCGCGTCTGCCGCCGACAGTGCCGCGCCGTTTATCTACCAGCAGCACTGGATGCTGCTGCAGGTGCCCTACGGCGTGATCGGGGTGACCCTGCTGACCGCGATCATGCCCAGGCTGTCGCGCAACGCCGCCGACGGCGACGACCGCGCCGTGGTGCGGGATCTGACCCTGGCCACCAAGCTCACCTTCATCGCGCTGATCCCCATCATCGTGTTCATGACCGCGCTGGGGCCCGACATCGGCCACGGCCTGTTCGCCTACCGCGACTTCAACGTCGAACACGCCCGCATCCTCGGCCTGGCGATCAGCTTCTCCGCCTTCACGCTCATCCCGTACGCGCTGGTCATGCTGCACCTGCGCGTATTCTACGCGCGCGAGGAGGCGTGGACGCCGACGTTTATCATCGCCGGCATCACCGCGACGAAGGTCGTGCTCTCGCTCGTCGCGCCGATGATCGCGGTGAGCACCTCCTCGGTGGTGATCCTGCTCGCGGCGGCCAACGGCTTCGGCTTCATCGCCGGTGCGGTGATCGGCGCGTTTCTGCTGCGGCGCAAGCTGGGCACGCTCGAGATGGCCTCGGTGATCCGCACCTCCTCCTGGGCGCTGGGCTCGGCGATCGTCGGCATCGCGGTCGTGCTCGGCCTCAAGCTGCTGTTCAAGGAGGTCCTCGGCATCAATGTGCCCGTGCTTCTGGGCTCGGTGTTCGGCAGCACCGGGCTGGAGTCGATCGGCTACCTCATCGAAATCGCGCTCCAGGGCGTGCTCTTCCTCGTCATCACCGGCCTGGTCCTGTCGCGTTCGGGGCTGCCCGAGGTGCAAAACCTCGGCCGCGCCCTGACCCGCGTGCCGGGCCTGGGCCGCTTCATCCGCCCCGACGAGGACAAAGCACTCGAGGTCGGCGAGGTCGACCCACGCGACGTCTCCGCCCAGTTCCTCGCCACCGACTCCTTCAACGCCTCCCCAGTCCCGCCGCCGATGTCCGCCGGTGTGGTGCGCGGCCCGCGGCTCGTGCCGGGCGCTGCCGTGTCCGACGGGCGCTTCCGCCTGCTGCGCGACCACGGCTCGACCCAGTCCGCGCGCTTCTGGCAGGCCCGCGAGCTGGCAACGGGGCGGATGGTGGCGCTGACCTTCGTCGACACCTCCGGCACCGCCCCGATGGCTCCACCGACCCCGCGCGAGGCCGCCATCAACGCCGCGGGCGTGGTGCGCCGCACCCGCAAGCTGGCCAAGCTCAAACACCCCGCGGTGGCGGACAACATCCAGATCCTGTCCTACCGCTCGGGCGCGCTCGTCGTGGCGGACTGGATCACCGGCTCCAGCGTCAAGGCTGTCGTTGAGGCCGGCCAGACCCTGCACACCGAGGCCGTCGCCCACGCCCTCGCCCCGCTCTCGAGCGCGCTCGGCGCCGCCCACGAGGCTGGTGTGCCGCTCGGTTTGGACAACCGCAACCGCCTGCGCGTCTCCTCCGACGGCGTGGTGCGCCTGGCGTTCCCCGCCGTTCTCCCCGACGCCTCGCCGGAGGAAGACGCGGACTCGTTTGCCTCCGCGCTGACGCTTTTGTCCAGCAACGTCAACTCCTCCGGCTTAGAGGAAGTCACCGCCACCGCCCGCTCGCTTGCCGACGCCCCCGCCACCGCCCCGGACGACTTCCGCGCCATGGCCCAGACGCTGGCGAAGCTGAGCCACTCTCCGGGTGATGAGGACGTGGCTGACACTGATACCGCACAAGAGGAGCCGGGTGCGGAGCCCGTCGTGGAACCCGCGCCCGAGCCCCAGGTAGAGCCAGCTGCCCTCAGCGGCGGCTTCGGCCGCCGTGACTACCGCCCGATTACGCTGCTTGTGATCTTGTTTTCGGTAATCACCGCGATCGTGCTCATCGCCGCGCTGACGGCGTACGTCGTGCGCACCATCGGCGGCGACGGCGCCACCACCCCGATTGCCCAGCAGACGACGTCAGCGCCCTCGGCAACGAGCGAGCTCGGCGGCCTCGACGTAGTCATCCGTGACCTCAACACCGAGCTCACGGGCACCAGCCCCGCCGCCGAGGCGGAGCTGGCCTTCGACGGCGACACCTCGACGGTGTGGACAGGATCTCGCGGCTCCGGGCTCGTCGCCACGGCGCAGCCTGGCTTGACCTTCGTGCTCACCCAGGTCATTGTCGCGGGCCCCACCGCGGGCTCTGATTACGAGGTCTATGGAATTCCCGCCGACGCACCTGATTCTCCCGATAGCGAGCGCATCAAGCTCACCACGGGGCGCTTCCAACAGGGCCGAAACACCATCGAGATCGACGCTGACCAGCGGCTGCGCGGGGTGGTCATGCTGTTCCCGAACTCGGGCGCCCCATCCGCCCCGGAAGAGATCGCGCTGCGCGAAATTTCCCTGGTGGGCAAGACCTACTTCTAGGCCAGCGGGGCGCAGTGTCACTGAAATGTACCTCGATGCGCTGTGCGGGCGGCGCGCATCGGCCACACTAGGCAGGGCAGGTATTACGGGGGACTTTTTTCGGGGGGTAAGTCATGGAGCTTTCAGATCAGCAGTTGGTCGAGGCCTACAAAGCGGGGGATCCGCAGGCGTTCGCGGCAATTGTGCGCAGGCATAAGCCGCGGCTTGCTTACATTGCGCGTCGATACGCGCGCAACGAGCAGGACACGCAGGACATTTTGCAGGAGGCGCTGTTCAAGGCGTCGCGGAACATGCACACGTATCGCTCCGAGGCGACGCTGTCGACGTGGTTGCACCGGCTGGTGATGAACTCCGGCTACGACTACATGGCCGCGGGGCAAAAGCGGATGCGCGACGTCAGCATCGACGACACCGAGCGCGTCTCGGCCGACGCGAACCCCATGCTCGCGCACGATCCCACGCCCGCGGTCGACCGCGCCATCGTGATGCGCCAGGCCATTGAGGCCCTGCCCGCGGCCCAGCGCACCGCTCTTTTGCTTATCGACGTCGCCGGCCTCACCGTAGAAAACGCCGCCCGCGAAATGGGCGTCAAACCTGGCACGGTGAAATCGCGACGCTCCCGAGCTCGCGACGCCGTGCTCAAGGCCGTCAACGAGCGCGGATCCACGGCGGTCTAACCGCTTAGCACACGTGTGTCACTATAGTGTGCATACAACCACGCCCGAACCATTGCGCACGAATGCCTGTGCGATTATAATGGGAGGTGTTGAAAGGGGGGCGCACATGGATGCGACGCACACGGGGGATGACCATTTCTTCCGCACACAACGACCAAACGACACGTTGGCACGCCTGGGCCAGCACAAACGCGACATCGAATACGAGATCTTCTCCACCTGGGCGAGGGTGTCCGATTGTTTGTGTGCGGGGGCTTGGTTTACAAGTAGTCCGCGAATCGGTCGGGGTATGCCACGGCTAGTTGGTTGATGGCTTGTTTCCACCCGGTGGCTTTCGCTCCTTCAATATAGCCGCTGCATTCGATGGCGCGCTTCGCTTTCTTCGCTCGCTGGGCAGCGCGCTTGTCCTCGATGTTGCAGATCATCAGCCACAGCGTTTTCAGCGCCGCGGTATCGTTCGGGAACTGGCCGCGGTTGCGGGTGGCTTTCCGCAGTTCAGCATTCAGCGATTCGATCGAATTCGTGGTGTAGAGCACCCTGCGGGCCGCCGGCGGGAACTGCAGAAACGGCACAAACCGGTCCCAGGCGTCGCGCCAGACTTTGACCGATTGCGGATACTTCCGTCCCAGCTCGGACGCCTCGAAAGCGTCCAGGGCGGCGCGGGCGGTGTCCTCGTTCGGTGCGGTGTAGACCTCCCGCAACGCGCTGGATACGGGTTTGCGGTCTTGGTAGGACACCCACCTGTTCGCCGCCCGGATCAGGTGCACGATACAGGTTTGCACCATGGAATTCGGCCAGGTTGCCTCCACGGCGTCCGGCAGGCCTTTGAGCCCGTCGCAGCAGACGATGAACACGTCTTGGACCCCACGGTTGGCAAGGTCAGCGCACACGGATGCCCAAAAACTGGCGCCTTCATTGTCTGCGATCCACAATCCCAGGATGTGCTTGATGCCGTCCATGTCGACGCCTACCGCCATGTAGCAAGACTTGTTGACCACGCGGTGGCCATCGCGGATTTTTACGCGTAGCGCGTCGAGGAAGATCACCGGGTAGAACTCGTCCAACTGGCGGTTCTGCCACAGCATCACCTCATCAAGCACCGCGTCAGTAATCGTGCTGATGGTATCCGGGCTCATGTCCACCCCGAGGGTGGTGGCGAGGTGGTGCTGAATATCGCGCACGGTCATCCCACCGGCGTACAGCGAGATGATCATGTCGTCGAGCTCGGTCAAACGGCGCGACCCCTTCGGCACCATCTGCGGGGTGAACGTGCCGGCACGATCCCTGGGCATGGTGACCTCTAGTCGGCCGTAGCCGGAATCGACGGTCTTGGTGTACGACCCGTTGCGGTGATTGCTCTCCTGTGCGGTTTCCAACCGGGCTTTCGCCTTACGGTCGGCATGGCCGTAGCCCAAATGTGCATCCATCTCCGCCTGCAGACCGGCGTTGATCGATGCCTGCAACAGGCCTTTGACCAGATCGCTTGCATCATCTGCAGAGGTCGACAGTTCGCTGATCAAGCTGGCGAGCTCAGGATTTTCCATCAGCTTCTCGCTGATCTCATTGACCCTTGCCGGGTCGTGGCCTTTCTTCGGTGACACCTTAGTCATTATCGGTGAAACTCCTTCTAGATCAGAGCCTCACACACAAACTTCCTGACACCCTCACCTGGGCCGAGACGGCACATGTGGTCGACGACTTCGAAGTAGAGATCACCCACATCCAACACGCGATCGGGGAGAGCAAAGCAGCAGTCGAAAAAGCCATCTTCGCCTACCGACGCCTGATCGACCTGCCCGGGCTGCGCCAGATTCAACACACCACACGACTGTTAGACATCAAACGCCTTGCCAGCATTGATACCGCCATTGCGGAACTTGGCCCCGACGTCGACACCGAGGTCTACGCCCACATTGACGCGTACCTAGTGGAGGTGTTTACCGCCACGAAACCCAACCAACCGTTGCTGACACCCAAAGCAATCGTGCACCGGCTTAGACGGCTCATCGCCCAGCTCGACAACACCGTGGGCTACGACGCGGCTAAACGCAAACGCCGCACCCGCCCACAAGACGCGTTCGTCATCCACGACTATGAGCTCGGTGCACGCTCCGGCACCACAATTGAGTGCGACAACACCACCCACGCCCTGATCCGGCAATACCGCACACACGTGGCACAAGAGAACAACATCACCGAAGACGAAGCAGCACGCCTGATCCTCACCGGTGAACTCACCGCACAACCCACGGTGACTATTTTCGGGTTCGCACCCCTGGGCCCCGATGGTGACATCGTCGACGGTGCATCAGTGTTTTTCCCCGGTACGGGGTGGACCGATGCTGAGGGCAGTGCTGTGGCCGAACAGTACGCCTCGCGCATCGTGGACCTTGGTGATGTTGCCGGCCACGAGATCGACGGCTATGTTCCCTCGGCCCGGATCAAAGCGTTCGCTATTGCCCGCGACGGCACCTGCGTCTGGCCGGGCTGTACCCGCGATGCACAGCACTGCCAGCTTGATCACCGCGTCCCCTACGCCGACGGGGGAAGCACAACCCCAGCGAATTTGTTCTCGTTGTGTCAACGTCACCACAACGTGAAAACGGATCGTCGTGCCTACTACATTCCCGACCCCACCACCGGCGACATCGTCTGGCTATTCCCCGACGGCACCTACGCCTTAACCGAGCCCGATGGGTTTATCACCACCCAGCTCGGGGCGGACAACCCCCGGTGGAACCACAGCCTCGACCAGCGACGTGTCCTGCGTGACCGCGTCGCGACGTTTCTGGCGAAAGGGCACACAATCCTCGACGCCTACGACACCACCGGCAACTACAACACCTGCATCGAAGCCCTGACACGCCTCGAGCAGGAATACCGCATGACCTTCCCCCACAAACCCGACACCAACCCAGACGCCAACTCCGGGTAAGAAACCACCACCACACTCCTGCGCCACTGATCAAAGTCGCTCCCGTCGAGGCGGGCAGTAGACTGGCATCCGAGATATCCGCGAATGCTGAAAAGAGATCTACCGCTATGACCAACCCAGGCTTCAACTTCGTCGTGCCCTCCGCCGGCGACGCACCTGCCGAGGACACCACCGCCCAGCCAACGACAACGCAGGCCGTGCCGGGCGAGGTGCGCGACCTCATCGTCGTCGGCTCTGGGCCGGCCGGTTACACCGCCGCGCTCTACGCCGCGCGCGCCGAGCTCAAGCCGCTCGTCTTCGAGGGCTACGAGTTCGGCGGCGAGCTGATGAACACCACCGAGGTGGAGAACTACCCTGGGTTCCAAAACGGCATCATGGGCCCGGAACTGATGATGGAGATGCGCTCGCAGGCCGAGCGCTTCGGCGCCGAGCTCACCCCCGAGCTCGTCGACCGCGTTGACCTTAGCGGCGACGTGAAGAAGGTGTACGTCGGCGAGACGGAGTACCGCGCCCGCGCGGTCATCCTGGCCACCGGCGCAGCACCCCGCCACCTCGGAGTGCCGGGGGAGACCGAGCTGACCGGGCACGGCGTGTCCACCTGCGCCACCTGCGACGGGTTCTTCTTCAAAGACCAGCACATCGCCGTTGTCGGCGGTGGCGACTCCGCGATGGAGGAGGCAAACTTCCTCACCCGCTTCGGTTCGAAGGTGTCCCTGATCCACCGCTCGGAGAACTTCCGCGCCTCGCAGATCATGCTCGAGCGCGCCCGCGCCAACGAGAAGATCGAGTTTGTCACCCACACCATCGTCGAAGAAGTGATGGAGAACGCCGGCAAGGTTGCCGGGCTCAAAATCAAGAACGTCCAGACCGGCGAAAGCTCCGTGTTTGATGCCACCGCAATGTTCGTCGCCATCGGCCACGACCCGCGCTCCGGATTCCTCGAAGGCCAGGTCGCCACGGACGAGGCGGGCTACGTTGAGGTGCGCCAGCCGTCGACAGTGACGTCGCTGCCGGGTGTGTTTGCCTGTGGCGATCTGGTGGACAACTACTACCGCCAGGCGATCACGGCGGCTGGCTCGGGCTGCCGCGCGGCCATCGACGCTGAACACTACTTGGCCGGTCTAGAATGACGGGTATGAATACGCCGATTGACGTCACCCAGTCCACCTTCAAGTCCGAGGTCGTGGACTCCGAGACCCCGGTTGTCGTGGACTTCTGGGCCGAGTGGTGCGGGCCGTGCAAGAAGCTTAGCCCGATCCTCGAGCAGATAGCTGAGGAGATGAGCGGCCAGGTCAAGGTGGCCAAGGTCGACGTGGATGCCGAGCGCACGCTCGGCGCGATGTTCCAGGTTATGTCTCTTCCGACCGTGATGATCTTCAAGGACGGCGCCGCCGTCGACACCCTGATCGGCGCGCAGCCGAAGAGCGAGATCGTTTCGCGGATACATCAACACATCTAGGCCACCCGCTAGGTAATATAAGCTTTTTGTTGTCCCATACTCGATGAGCTCCCCGAAGGAAGGCGCGAAGTGACTGACGTTTACCGTGTTGGCGATTCGAGCGCGCGCGTCGCTGAGGTGCGGTCGACTCTCGCACGACTCGGCATGCTCGACGGTTACGACGGCAAGGTCGGGGAGTGGAACTCGCGCCAGTTTTCGCACCAAGAGCTGCTTTTCGACGCCCAACTGGCGGAGTCCCTCAAAGCCTTCCAGCAGTCCCGCGGCATCGTGCCCACCGGTGAAATCGACACCGTGACCCTGCGCGAGCTGCGCGAGGCCTCCTACACCCTCGGGGCGCGCGTGCTGTCGTTCCAGCCGAACCAGATCATGGTCGGCGACGACGTGCGCCAGCTACAGGAACAGCTCCAGGAGCTCGGCTTTTACTCCCACCGAGTGGACGGCCACTTTAACAAGCAGACGCACAAGGCGCTGGTGAACTACCAAATTAACTCCGGCTTGGAAGGCGACGGCGTCTGCGGCTCCGACACCCTGCACGCGCTGAGCCTTCTGGGCCGGCGCATCACGGGTGGGTCCGCCCACGCGATCCGCGAGCGCGAGCGGGTGCGCCAGGCCGGCCCCCGCCTGTCCGGCAAGCGCGTCGTCATCGACCCGAGCGTGCACTGCTCAGCGCACGGCACCTCGGTCCGGGGTCCCTACGGTGACATCAGCGAGGAGGAGATCCTCTGGGATCTTGCCCAAAGGGTAGAGGGGCGCATGGTCGCCGCTGGTATGGAAACCATCTTCTCGCGCCCGCGCGGGGATAACCCTTCGGCGAAGGAGCGCGCGGAGCTGGCCAACAGCTTCAACGCCGACCTGATCATCTCGCTGCAGCTCGATCGCTACCACAACGAGCTGGCCAACGGGGTGGCCACCTTCTACTTCGGCTCTCAATCCGGCGCGTCCTCGCTCACGGGTGAGACCCTTTCCGGTTACATCCAGCGCGAGATCGCGGCGCGCACCGACCTGCGCAACTGCTACAACCACGGGCGCACGTGGGACCTGCTGCGCCTGTCGAAAATGCCGGCGGTCGAGGTCGTGGCTGGCTACGTGACCAACCCGCACGACGTGAAGATCGTCGCGAACCCGCGCGAGCGAGACTGCATCGCCGAGGCGATCGTCGTCGCCGTCAAGCGTCTCTACCTGCTCGAAGAGGACGACAAGCCGACCGGCACCTACTCTTTCACCGAGCTTTTGCGCCACGAACACGCCATGTAAGGCGCTTAGCCACCGACCGGAACCTCGGCGAGCAGCTCTGCAATTTCCGCGGCACTGAGTAAATCGTGGGCGGGCGGCAGGTCCAGACGCAGCCGGGGGATCACCGGGTGGTCGCGGACCACTGTGAACCCCGCGGACTCGAGGACGGGGACCTCGACAATCCCGATGAGCGCCGCCTCGCGGATGATCCCGCGGCACAGGTCCGACGTCGGTTGAGCGCCGGGGCGCAGACCGAACACCTCGAGCGCCGCAGCGCCGCGCTCGGTGGCGGCGATGATGACGGCGTCGAGAAGTACGGATTCCCAACCGCGACCCCGCGAGGCGGTGTCAGTGTGCAGGCTGGTGACCAGCCACGCGTCGCGGCTCGGCGGGGCTGTCGGCATCCGCACCGCGCCAGGAGCGTCGGCGACGGGGCAAAACAGCACCGTCGCGAACGCTCCCACCGTCGAGGTTGCCTCGGCGATGCTGAACCCCACCGTGGACTGGCGCAGGGCGCGCTGCACGAGCCAGGCGCCCTTGTCGGCCTCCGACTGCGCCCCCGTGTACGCGCTGTGCAGCGGGTCGAGCTCCCAGAAGGTCGAGGTCGCCGTGTGGCGGTGGATGCGCTCGAGGCTGTGGTAGGTCAGAGCCACCAGGCTGGCTTTGGGCGCCGCCACGTCTGCCCGCTAGCGGTCCCGGATGAGCGACAGGATGCGCTCCAGGTCGTCGCGGTCGCCGAACTCGACGACGATCTTGCCCTTGCGCTTGCCCATGGTCACGGAGACTTTGGTGTCCCATTCGTCGGCAAGCCGCTCGGCCGCGTGGGAAAGGAATTCCGGCTGGGGGGCGGGCTCGCGCTTGGGTTTGTCTTCCGCGGCTCCGTGCCTATTCAACAGGGTCACGGCTTCCTCCGTCGCGCGCACGCTCAAGCCCTCGGCCACGACCCGGTCGGCGAGCTTCTCCTGCTGCTCCGCGCCGGCCTTGACACCAAGCAACGCGCGCGCGTGCCCGGCGCTGAGCACGCCGGCGGCGACGCGGCGCTGCACCGTGACGGGAAGGTTCAGGAGGCGAATAGAGTTGGTGATGCGCGGCCGGGAGCGTCCGAGGCGATCGGCCAGTTGCTCCTGCGTCACCCCGAACTCCTGCAGAAGCTGCTGGTAGGCGGCCGCTTCCTCCAGCGGGTTGAGCTGAACGCGGTGGATGTTTTCCAAGAGCGCGTCGCGAAGCATGTCGGCGTCGTTCGTTTCGCGCACGATCGCGGGGATGTGCTTCAGACCCGCCTTTGACGACGCCCGCCAGCGGCGCTCGCCCATGATCAGCTCGTAGCCCTGATCGCTTTCGCGGACGACGATGGGCTGCAGCAGCCCGAACTCCTTGATCGAGTGCACCAGCTCGGCGAGCTCGTCTTCATCGAAGACCTGGCGCGGCTGCTTCGGGTTAGGGAAGATCTCACCGACAGGAATTTCCTGGTAGCGCGCCCCCATGCCGATGGGCTGCTTCGGCCGCTCGGCCTGGGGCACGACCGTCGGGGCGCCCGGGATGCCGCCCAGGATGACGTCGGCGGCGCCGTCGCCAAGCCGGCCGGTCTTGCCCGTCTTATCGGCGGATTCGGTGCTAGATGGGATCAGCGCGGCGAGACCGCGACCCAGCCCGCCCTTGCGTTCCTGTGCCATGTGCTTAGTCTCCATCCTGTCCGGTATTTTGGGCCTTGTCGAACTGTGCCGCCACCTCGGGGCTCACGCCAATGGGGCCGGTGGTGGGGTGCGGCTGGAAGTCCCCGCGGGTAGCCAGCTCGCGCGCCGCGTCGAAGTAGGCGAGAGCCCCGCGGGAACCCGGGTCGTAGTCGATCACTGTCTGCCCGTACCCCGGCGCCTCGGACACCTTCACGGAGCGCGGGATGACGTTGCGTAGTACTACTTCGCCGAACTGGGAACGCACCTCGCCGGCGACCTCCTCGGACAGCCGCGTGCGGGCGTCGAACATGGTGAGCAGGATCGCGGAAATGTGCAGGTTGTTGTTCAGGTGTTCGCGGATCATCCCGATGTTGCCCAGAAGCTGGCCCACGCCCTCAAGCGCGTAGTACTCGCACTGGATGGGGATGAGAACCTCATCAACAGCGGTCATCGCGTTGATGGTGAGCAGGCCAAGGGACGGCGGGCAGTCGATGAAGACGTAGTCGAACCCGTTGTCCTGAATGAACCCGCGACGGATCGCGTCGCGCAGGCGGTACTCACGGCGCACCAGGCTGACCAGCTCAATCTCCGCGCCAGCCAGGTCGATGGTGGCCGGGATGCAGAACAGGTTGTCGTTGCCGGGCGAAGGTGCCATTGCCTCGTCCGCCTGGGCCTCGCCGATGAGCAGCTCGTAGGTCGAGGTCGTTCCGGCACGGTGCTCCACGCCCAGCGCGGTCGACGCGTTGCCCTGGGGGTCGAGGTCGATCACGAGCACTTTTAGGCCCTGGCGCGCGAGCGCTGCGGCGAGGTTCACCGAGGTCGTGGTTTTGCCCACGCCGCCCTTCTGGTTGGCCACGGTGAACACGCGCGGCTGCTCGGGGCGCAACAGGGTGGTGCGGCCCGACACCACCTGGGCAGCGCGACGCGCCGCCGCCGCGATGGGAGTGTCATCCCACTGCTGGTCGTCGTTGTGATCTTCGATCATGGCCGCGCCTTCCCGGTTCATATCCCTGCCAACTCTAGCGCGTGCGCGGGATCCTGATCAGCGTTGTGGGTTGCTCGAGCAAACCATCGCCAACCGTGAAAATCTCGGCCTTGCCGCCCTTGGCGCGCCGGATCTCCTCGGCGTCGCGCTCGAGCTCTTCCGCCACAGATTCGCCCTTCATCGCGATCATCGCCCCACCCGGTTTGACCAGGGGAAGCGACCAGCCAGCCAGCTTGCCCAAGGGAGCGACGGCGCGCGAGGTGACGACATCGAAAAGCGAGCTGCTCTGCTCCTCCGCGCGGCCGCGCACCACGGTGACGTTGCTCAGGCCGAGCTCGTCGACGACCTCGGTAAGGTAGGTCGAGCGCTTTAGCAGCGGCTCAATGAGCGTGACGCTGAGGTCCGGGCGGGCGATCGCGAGCGGGATGCCGGGCAGGCCCGCGCCGGAGCCGATGTCGGCGACGTCCAGGCCCTCATCGAACGCCTCCGAGATCACCGCGCAGTTGAGCAGGTGGCGCGACCACAGGCGGTCGACCTCCTTCGGCCCGATGAAGCCGCGCGCGGCGGCGACGGTGGCCAGCGACTCGTGGTAGGCCTTCGCAATCGGGAGGCGATCGCCGAAAACGGCCTGCGCGGTGGGATCTGGGTTGGGCTGCGACATGTTACCGACTCTAGTAAACGGCCCCGACATGCACTAAACCGCCGTCCCAACGGGCGGCGGTTTAGTAAGAGGCGATCTAGCTTTCGTTCTTGCGCTGCTTCTTGGTGCGCTTGTCCACCTTGCGGGCGGCAACCTGGGGAGCGGAGGCGCGCTTGGCGTCGCGCTTGGCCTGCTCCTCGATCGCCTCCTCCTTATCCATTTTGTCGAACACGATGCGGGTCTGGAAGAAGGTCCACACGTTGTTGGCCAGCATGTAGAACAGAAGGCCCACGTGCCAGAGGAAGCCGGAGGCCAAGATCATGATCGGGAAGACCCAGAGCATCATTTTGTTCATGATCTGCATCTGCTGCTGCATCATCTCCGCCTGCTCACCCACGGGGGCGGCGACCTTGCCGGACAGCCGGCGCTCGTTCTGGCGCTCAATGGACAGCCGGGCGTTGAGGTGCGTAAACACTGCCGAGATGATCACCAGCGGCATACAGACCATGATGATGTCGAGGCGGGTGAAGTCCAAGCCCGTGAACGCCGAGAACGCGTCGGCCGGCATAGACATGTACGCCGAGAGCGGCACACCGAAGAAGTCGGCGTCGAGGAAAGAGCGGACGTCTTCCGGGGAAAAGATATAGTTCGCCGTGTTGCGGTTTTGCTCGACGCTCATCCCGAGCTGGCCGGGGCCGGTGCCCGTTCGGTTAAAGGAGCGCAGCACGTGGAACAGGCCGATGAACACCGGCATCTGCACGAGCGGGACGATGCAGGAGGCCAGCGGGTTGGTGCCCATCTCCTTGTAGAGCTTCTGGGTCTCCTGCGCCATCTTCTGCTGGTCGCCTTTATACTTGGCGCGCAGTTCCTGCAGCTTGGGCTGCATTTCTTGCATGCGACGCATGGAGCGCATCTGGTTGACCATCGGCTTGACCAGCAGCACGCGGATGGTGAAGGTGAGGAAGATGATCGACAGGATCCAGGCGATGCCGGAGTCAGGCGAAAAGATAAAACCGAAGATTTTGTGCCAGAACCACAGCACCGCTGAGATTGGCCAGTAAACGAAATTCAGCACTTGAGGACGTAACTCCTAGCTTGTCGCGGGTTCGGCCGGCTCGACGCTGCCCGGCACGGGGTCATATCCACCTGGGTGCCACGGCCCGCACTTGCACACGCGGGCGCCAGCCATCAGGCTTCCCTTCACTGCCCCGTGGCGGGAAACTGCTTCCAGCGCGTAAGCGCTGCACACAGGCACGAAGCGGCAGGTTCCCCCCATCTTAAGGGGCGAGACGTATTTTTGGTAAAGGCGCACCACTTTCACCAGCGCTTTGGCCGGCGCGGACGGGGCCTGGGGAATCTCCCCGCCGAGGAAGTTGTAGTAGGCCACTTACTTCCCCTTGGCGCGAAGCTTCTTTAGCGCGGCCGCCAGCGCCTGCTCGTAGTCGCGGGCCAGCTCGGCGCTCGACGCGGCCGCCGCGGGCGGCAGGGCGCGCACGACAACGTCGGTATCGCGCGCGAGCGTATCGACGCCCGCCGCAACCACGTGCCGCAACTTACGCGAGACACTGTGGCGGGTGACAGCGTTGCCTACCGCCTTAGACACGATCAGCCCGAACCGGGGCCCGCCGGAGAAGGCGAGTTCGGTTCGGGCTGCGACGTGCACCACCAGGGTGCGCGAGCCTGCTCGGGTGCGCGCTGCCATCGTGCGGCGAAACTGCGCCGGCGATGGCAGCTTGTGCGCTTTCGGGAGCACGGGCGTGGTGGTGTGCGGGGCGCTGTTACGCCGTGAGGTTGGAGCGGCCCTTGCGGCGGCGCGCGGAAACGATGGCGCGGCCGGCGCGGGTGCGCATGCGGGCGCGGAAGCCGTGCTTACGAGCGCGGCGGCGGTTATTCGGCTGGAAAGTCCGCTTAGACACGGAAAACTCCTTGAGTTAGGTGCGACGGCCAGCGGCGGCGCTTCCCCGGTGCCGGGACTGCACAACCTCCCGGGGCAGAGGCCGTCCCGGCGAGAATGGTGTAGCTGAGATGCGGCAGTGGCTCCGCGTTAAAAGGCGGAGTCGTTATCGCGTGCCCCACCCGCGCTGACTCACCACGATTCTCGTGGTGGCCCGGTGCACTGCTCGGGTGGTGCTCTCAAGCACATCGGTGTGAAACCAATGTGACAGACCATGCCAGACTACGTGACTTTTCGGGGTAGGTACAAATCGCCGCGCGGCGCGGTTTCGCGGGCGTTTAACGGGTGCCCCCGAAATAACACAACTGTGTTTTTGCGCAGTTCACGGTGCGAATCGCCGACGCATCCTGCGGGACAGCTGGCAGAGCGTTATCGACATGTGTCTAATTAGCGTTATCCACAGAAACAGGGTTCGCGAAAGTTTGGACACGCAGCGCGTCGACGGGGTAACAATGGTTCCCTAGACAAGCAAACTCACAGCTATACACATAGCGACTGTGGATAAGTCTTAACAACCAGTTGAGACTTTTCGCTTTGGGAGTATTAAACCCCATGTGAAAGGGCATATTTTATGCTCGCATTCTATCCACAGCTCCGCTCCACACCTGTGGATAGAACCCGGTTGGGGAACTATCCACAGGTGTGGATAAAGTTGTGGAACACAAGGTAGTGGGCGCCCCACAGGCGTTCCGGGGGTGTGGAAGACTCCGCCGGCACGCTCCACAGGCGCAACACGACATCGGCAACAAGGAACCAAAGGCAACTGTGGCAGACCAGCAACTCGCAGCGCTCTGGAGCGACATCGTCTCGGAGCTACTCACACTCTCCGAGCGCCCCAACTCGAACGTTCCCACGCTCACGCACCAGCAACGCGCCTACTTGCAACTGGTCACGCCCGTCATGCATGTCGACGGCTACGTCATCCTCGCCGCACCGCACCCCACCGCGAAAGCCGTGATAGAAAACTCCTTGGGCACCCACATCACCGCGCTGTTGTCCCGAAAGCTCAACACGACGTGCACCCTGGCCGTGTCCATCCAGCAGCCCGCGCCCGCGGAGGTCCCCAGCGAGCAGCCCCGCCCGCTCGATGACAAGCCGGAGCAGACGTCCGTGCCGGACTGGTTTTCAACCTCGAGCCGGCCACCCGCGTTTACCGAGGACTCCACCCAGGCGGCGGTCGGGGAGCAAATCCCCATGGGCCTCGACGAGCTAGCGCGTCTGCACTCCCAGCAGCAGGCGGAGGGCAAGGGCGCGTCAGGGGGGCGTCGACAAGCAAGCGCTCACCCCACGGTGCCGCAGCGACTCCCGCGAGAAACGCCCGCGCACAACCCGGACCGCGAGGCGAGCCTGAACCCGAAGTACACCTTCGAAAACTTCGTCATCGGCTCGTCGAACCGGTTTGCCAACGGCGCCGCGGTCGCGGTCGCGGAAAACCCCGCGCGCGCCTACAACCCGCTGTTCATCTGGGGCGGATCCGGGCTGGGCAAGACGCACCTGTTGCACGCCGCGGGAAACTACGCCAAGCTGCTGCAACCGAACCTGCGTATCAGCTACGTGTCGTCGGAGGAATTCACCAACGACTACATCAACTCGGTGCGCGACGACCGCCAGGAATCGTTTAAGCGCCGCTACCGGAACCTGGACATCCTGATGGTCGACGACATCCAGTTTTTGGAGGGCAAGGAAGGAACGCAGGAGGAGTTTTTCCACACGTTTAATGCCCTGCACCAGCAGAACAAGCAGATCATTTTGTCGTCCGATCGCCCGCCGCGGCAGCTGACCACGCTTGAGGACAGGCTGCGCACCCGCTTCGAGGGCGGGCTGATCACCGACGTGCAGCCGCCGGATCTAGAGACCCGAATTGCAATTTTGCTGAAGAAGGCCGCCGCCGACGGCACCCACGTCGACCACGCCGTGCTCGAGCTCATCGCCTCGCAATTCGAGTCCTCCATCCGCGAGCTCGAAGGCGCCCTGATCAGGGTTTCCGCCTACTCCTCGCTGATCAACGAGCCAATTACGCTCGAGGTCGCCCAGGTCGCGCTGCGCGACCTGCTGCCCAACGGCGGCGAAGTGACAATCAGCGCGGCGGCGATCAAAGACGCAGCCGCTGAGTACTTTGATATAACGCTGGACCAGCTCACCGGCGCCGGCAAGACCAGGCAGGTCGCGCACGCGCGCCAGCTCGCGATGTACCTCTGCCGGGAGCTGACCGATCTGTCCCTGCCCAAGATTGGCGACGAGTTCGGCGGCAAGGACCACACGACCGTGATGTACGCCGACCGCAAGATTCGCAAGGAAATGACTGAAAACCGCGGCACGTACGACGAGATCCAGGTGCTGACCCAAATGATCAAGAACCAGGCGCGCACGCGCTAAGAACGTGAGCCGGGGTTTGTCCACAGACTTTCTCACAGCTGTGTAATTTCACCGATGTAACTTCGTGTTATTGGACACACGTGAGCCATGTCACCAGAAATTAGGCCATGTGGATAACCCCCGAAAACGTGTGAAATCCCAGTGTGCAACGGGTGCAAACGTGTGGATGCTTTGCCCGCCCTAAAGGTTATCCACAAGGACCGCTTGTTGTCCACATCTTCTCCACAGCGATTGGCACAACCCGTTTTCCCGCCACGACCGGCGCGGACGGGCCCCAATCCACAGAGTGCACAGAACTTACTGCTACTACCAAACATTTCCTTTTGTAATTACTAGGGAGAAATGGGGATGTGGACAGCGCACCGAGGACGGAGTTTCTAAGACCAGGGTTTTAATGACAAAGAATGGGTGCCCGCCTAAGGTAGAGCGAAGTTATATGTAATTCGGGGGCCAACGCGCTAAGGAGTGCTGCCATGGATGACAATTCGATGGACGCCACCGCTGGCAACGCCAGCACGAATGTGTCATTTCGCGTCCACAAGGAAGATCTCTCCGACGCCGTGGCCTGGGTCGCGCGCAGCTTGCCGACGAAGAACACGCAGCCGGTGCTGCGCGCCGTGGTGATCACCACCGACGATTCAGGATTGGAATTCGCCGGATTCGACTACGAAGTTTCCTCCCGCGTCCGCATCGGCGCCGAGGTGTCCCAGCCCGGACGCGTGGCTGTCGCGGGCAAGCTCATGGCTGACATTGTCGCCAACATGCCGGCCAAGCCGATGGAGGTCTCCACCGACGGCTCGAAGATGCTGCTCCAGGGCGGCTCCGCCCGCTTCGAGCTACCGCTGATGCCTCTCGACGACTACCCGCAGCTGCCGACGCTTCCCGAGGTCACAGGCCGGATCTCCCCGTCGGCATTTGTCGGGGCGGTCACCCAGGTGGCCTCGGCGGCCGGACGCGACGACACCCTGCCCATGCTCACCGGCGTGCACATGGAAATCACGGGCAACGCCGTGCAGCTCACGGCGACCGACCGCTTCCGCCTCGCTATTCGACGCCTCCAGTGGGAGCCCGCCTCCGACGATGTTGAAGCGAAGCTGCTGGTTCCGGCGAAAACCCTGTTGGACAACGCCCGCACCTTGGACACCCACGTTGAAGAACCCGTCGAGATCGCGGTCGGCGCCGCTGGCAACGTCGGAGGCGATGGCCTTTTCGGCCTGCACTCCGGCAACCGGGAAACCACAACCCGCATGCTCGATGCTGACTTCCCGAACATCCAGCCGCTGCTGCCGAAGACCCACACGTCGATGGCGAGCGTTGAAATCGCCCCGCTCGTCGAGGCGATCCGCCGCGTCAGCCTAGTCGCGGACCGCAACGCGCAGGTGCGCATGCACTTCCGCCACGGCGAGGTCACCCTGCATGCCTCCGGCGCGGACTCGGGCGAGGCGAGCGAAACTGTCGACGCCGCGTTCTCCGGCGCCGAGGAGCTGCTCATCGCATTTAACTCCGGCTACCTCAAGGACGGCCTGGCCGTGATCGGCACCAACCGGGTCGTCTTCGGATTTACCGAGGCCTCGCGCCCGGCGATCATGATCCCGGAGCCCGAGGAGCTTCCGGAGGCAGAGGCCGACGGTACGTTTCCGACCCCGTCGACGGACTTCACCTACCTGCTGATGCCCGTGCGCCTGCCGGGTTAGGCCCGTGTACGTACGCGATCTCGACCTGCGCGACTTTCGCTCCTGGCCTGAACTCACCCTCACCCTTGAGCCGGGGGCGACGGTGTTTTCTGGGCGCAACGGCCACGGCAAAACGAATATCGTCGAGGCGCTGCACTACACCAGCACGCTCGGCAGCCATCGGGTGTCAACGGACGCCCCGCTAATCCGCTCCGGGTGCGGGGATGCCCGCGTGTCCGTCACCACCGTCAACGACGACCGGGAGCTGACAACCCATCTGTTGATCAAGGTCAACGGAGCCAACCAGGCCCAAATCAACCGCACCAGGCTGAAATCGGCGCGAGAGGTGCTCGGTGTGTTGCGCACCGTGATGTTTTCGCCCGAAGACCTCAAGCTGGTAGCGGGCGAGCCTGCGGAGCGGCGCCGGTTCCTCGACGAGCTCGCGGCATCGCGCGCCCCGCGCCTCGGCGGGGCGAAGGCAGATTACGACAAGGTGCTGCGACAGCGCAACGCCTTGCTGCGCAGCTCCTCTCACGAGCTGCGCCGCGGCTACAGCGACGACACCGGCGCGAGCGCCCTGGCCACCCTGGACGTGTGGGATCTCCAGCTCGCGCGGCTCGGCGCGGAAGTCACCGCGGGCAGGCTTGAGCTTCTCGACGTCCTCACCCCGCACATCGCCGAGTCCTACGCGGCGGTCGCGCCCGAATCGCGCCCCGCATCCGTGTCCTATTCCTCTACCGTCGACGACGCGGTGCGCGCTCTTTCCGGCGAGCCCAGCCGCGAGCCGGGTGTTATCGAGGCCGCGATGCTCACCGAACTCGCGCGGCGGCGCAGGGAGGAAATCGAGCGCGCCACCACGCTTGTTGGCCCGCACCGCGACGACATGGTGCTCATGCTCGGGGACACCCCGGCCAAGGGTTACGCCAGCCACGGCGAGACCTGGTCCTACGCGCTTTCGCTGCACCTGGCCGAGTACGCGCTGCTCGCCTCCGAGGGCTCGCACCCCGTGCTTATCCTCGACGACGTGTTCGCCGAGCTGGATGCGCTTCGCCGCCAGCGCCTCGTCGCCGTGGCGCAAAGCGCCGAGCAGGTGTTGATCACTGCGGCGGTGGGTGACGATTTGCCCGGCAACCTCGCCGACGCGGTGTCGGCCCGCTACCTTGTCACCATGAATGACGGGGTCTCAACACTGGAGGCCAGCAATGGCTGACCTCGTGAGCTCCACCTTTGAAACCCTGCGCGCCACGGCTCGGCAGCGGGGCGGCAGTGTTCCTGACCTGCGGCGCCAGGGTCGGTCGGAGGTTCCGCGGCGGGCGCGCGCGGTGTCGTTGAGTGACGGCGTGGAGGGGGCGTCCATACGCGTGCCGGGCCTGAAACTGGACGACGCCGAGCGGAAAACCTGGTCAGGACCGGGAAGGCCCACCGGGCCGGACGGCCGGGCGCTGCCGCGCGGTGTACCGGTCAAGGGGTTCGGCTCGCTGGTTCGCACGGAGATCAAAAAGCGCGCCTGGACGGAGAAGATGGCGTTCGGCTGGGTGATGGGCAACTGGGCGGGCCTCGTCGGCGAGAAGATCGCCCAGCACACCGAAGTACAAATGATCAAAGATGGCGAGGTGTTCATCAGCTGCGACCAGACGGCCTGGGCGACGGAGCTGAAGTACATGCAGGCCACGGTGCTGTCTGCGATTGCGGACAAGATCGGGCCCGGGGTGATTACGAAGCTGCACGTCTACCCGCCGAAGACCAAAAGTTGGCGCAAGGGACCGCTGCACGTCAAGGGCCGCGGGCCGCGCGACACGTACGGGTAAAAGGGGCGCACCCCGAAATTCGCGCGTGAAACGCCCTCTCGCAGGATTGGCTGGTGCGGGCAATTACCCCTACAGGGTGTAGGATTGGACGGGTTAAAACCCCCTTAGCGCGACAGGAGACTCCCACATCGTGGCTACCAACGAACCGCACTATGATGCGTCATCGATCACCATTCTCGAGGGGCTTGAAGCTGTACGCAAGCGCCCCGGAATGTACATCGGCTCCACCGGCGCACGCGGCCTCCACCACCTTGTTTGGGAAGTGGTGGACAACTCCGTCGACGAGGCCATGGCAGGTTACGCTGACCGCGTCGACGCCACCTTGCTTGCCGACGGCGGCATCCAGGTCATCGACAACGGCCGCGGCATTCCGGTGGAGATGCACCCCTCCGGTGCGCCCACCGTCCAGGTCGTCATGACCCAGCTCCACGCCGGCGGCAAGTTCGACTCCGAGTCCTACGCCGTCTCCGGCGGCCTGCACGGCGTCGGCATCTCCGTGGTCAACGCGCTGTCCACCCGCGTCGAGGCCGACATCAAGCGCGACGGCAAGCACTGGTACCAAAACTTCAACGGTGCAGTCCCCGACGAGCTCGAGGAGGGCGGCAACGCCCGTGGCACCGGCACCACCATTCGCTTCTGGCCTGACGCTGAGATTTTCGAGACCGTCGAGTTCGATTACGACACCATCTCGCGTCGCCTGCAGGAAATGGCGTTTCTGAACAAGGGCCTGACGATCACGCTAAAGGACGAGCGTGTTACCGAGGAAGAGCTTGAGCTTGAGGCGATCGTCGAGGAAGGCGACACCGCAGCGCTTGTCGACGGCGATTCTTTTGACGACACCGTTGTCGAGGAATCCGGCAGCGACGAGGTCGCCCCGGCCGTGCAGAAGAAGCGCGAGAAGAAGGTCACCTACCACTACCCGAACGGGTTGATGGACTACGTCGACTACCTCAACAAGTCGAAGACCCCGATCCACCCCTCCGTGATCGGGTTCGAGGCCAAGGGCACTGACCACGAGGCGGAGGTGGCGATGCAGTGGAACAACGGCTTCAAGGAGTCCGTCCACACCTTCGCCAACACGATTAACACCCACGAGGGCGGCACGCACGAGGAGGGCTTCCGCGCCGCGCTGACCTCGATCATGAACCGCTACGCCCGCGAGCACAAGCTGCTGCGCGAGAAGGAACCGAACCTGACCGGCGAGGACTGCCGCGAGGGGTTGGCCGCGATCGTGTCCGTGCGCGTCGGCGACCCGCAGTTTGAGGGCCAGACCAAGACCAAGCTCGGCAACACCGAGATCAAGGGCTTCGTGCAGCGCGCCGTCAACGAGCACCTCTCCGACTGGTTCGACGCGAACCCGGCCGAGGCGAAGGTGATCATCAACAAGGCCGTGTCGTCTTCCCAGGCGCGCCAGGCCGCCCGCAAGGCTCGCGACCTCGTGCGCCGCAAGTCCGCCGGCGACATGGGCGGGCTGCCCGGCAAGCTCGCCGACTGCCGCTCGAAGGATCCGAAGGCTTCTGAGCTGTTCATCGTGGAGGGCGACTCCGCAGGCGGTTCCGCGAAGCAGGGCCGCGACTCGATGTACCAGGCAATCCTGCCGCTGCGCGGCAAGATCCTCAACGTGGAAAAGGCCCGCATGGACCGCGTGCTGAAAAACGCCGAGGTCCAGGCCATCATCACCGCGCTCGGCACCGGCATCCACGACGAGTTCGACATCTCGCGCCTGCGCTACCACAAGATCGTGCTCATGGCCGACGCCGACGTTGACGGCCAGCACATCGCCACCCTGCTGCTAACGCTGCTGTTCCGCTTCATGCCCGAGCTCATCGAGCAGGGCCACGTCTACCTGGCTAACCCGCCGTTGTACAAGCTGAAGTGGGCGAAGGGCGAGCCCGGGTACGCGTTCTCCGACCGCGAGCGCGACGCGCAGCTTGCCGAGGGCCGCGAGGCCGGCCGCAAGATCAACACCGATGACGGCATCCAGCGCTACAAGGGCCTGGGCGAGATGAACCCGAGCGAGCTGTGGGAAACCACGCTCGACCCGGAGCACCGCATCCTGCGGCGTGTCGACGTCGAGGACGCGCAGCACGCCGACGAGCTGTTTTCCATTCTCATGGGCGACGACGTCGCCGCGCGCCGGTCGTTTATCACCCGCAAGGCGAAAGACGTGCGCTTCCTCGATGTCTAAGAGTCGTCACGCGGGTGTGGATCCTGCTGGCCGATCGGCGCAGACAGGGCAGCGTTGTCTACACTTTTGCCATGGCAAACAACGTAGATATCACCCTTCCTGACAACTCGACGAGCACCGTTGCGCTGTACCCGGCGCCGAACAGCGGAAAGCCTCTCGTGGTTATCTGGCCAGGGTTCGGAATGGGCGCGCGTTACTACCGCCCCATCGCGGAGTGGCTGGCGGAGAGGGGTTTTCCCGCTGCTGTCGGTGAGCTTCGCGGGCAGGGAACAAGCACTGCGGTTGCGAGCCGGAGCCAATCGTGGAGCTACCACACCATGGCGACGGAGGATTACCCGCTGACAATCACGGCGGCAAAAGACAGCCTCGGCCTGCCCCACGACCACCCGGTGATTTTCTTGACCCACTCGATGGGTGGGCAGATTGGAACCCTGTTCTTCGCCAATAGTGTGGCACAGGAGCTCAACGTTTTAGGTCTGATGGGCGTGGGCACGGGCAGCCCGTACTTCAAAACCTTCAACCCGGCGACCAAGCGCCGCCTCTTTATTGGCGCGGGGTTCATGGCCGCGGTGTCGCGCGTGTTGGGGTACTGGCCGGACGGTCGGCTCGACATCGCCGGCTACGGGCGTCAGTCGGGCAAGCACGTGGGGGAGTGGGCGAGGCTGTCGCGCACCAACTTGGTCGACCACATCGACGGTAACGACTACACGAGCGCGCTGCTCAATGTCACCGCGCCGGTGCTCTACACCCGGTTCAATAACGACGAGGACTGCACCATTGCGTCTGCCGAGGCGTTGGCCGAGCACATCCCGACGGCTCACCCCAAGGTCGAGGAGCTTCAGGGCGACCTCGGGCACAATCGCTGGGCGCGCGAGCCCGAGATCGTGGGCCGGCGGTTCATCCGGTTCTACGAGGAGAACTTCGCCTAAGCGCTACTTGGCGTGGCGCTCGATGATATCGCCGAACTCGGGCAGAGCGGGAGCGATGATCTTGCCGGCCTTGCCGCGCAGGCTGGAGTACACCTTCTGCGCCGCCGCGGGGCCCTGCTGGGCGAAGCGGTCGCCGAGAGAGAGAACGTCGCGGGTGATCTCCTCTTCGCGCGAGGCGAGGTAGTTGCCAAACCCGGCTGAGTTCTCTGGGGTGTAGTCGTTCCAGTAGGGGGTGAGCGATTCGATGATGGAGGGCAGGGCGCGGTCGACGCCCTTGGAGATCGCATCGGCGTTCGCCTTCTTGATGCCCGCAACAGCGGACTTAATCGCTATCCCGGTCAGGCCAGACTGGGATTCGATTGTGCGGTTGGCCAAGTCGGCGAGGTCGTTGACCACGGTCGGTCGGGTGGTGTCGTCGAGGAGTTTTGTCAGGTCGCTCATTTCATCGAGCATAGACGGATTGCGCGAACCTGCGGTGGCAACGGGGTTTGGTGGGCGGGCTAGGCAGCCAGGCGGATCAGGGAGCTTACCCCGGCGACGGGCGCGCTCGAGGTGACGATGTTGTAGATGGCGAGGGCCGCGGAGATGCCCTTTCCGCCGTAGACGACGGAGCCGGCGGCGATCTTCAGGGACTGCTCGGTCTCCTCGCGGGACACCGGAGAGATGCCGGCGGCGAAGTCGGTGACGAAAGCGGGGATCTCCACGTCGGAAGAGGGCTCGGGGGCAACGACGTTGCGAACTTTCATGGGGCTCTCTTTGACACGGGTTATGTCTAAGCCAATCATAAGGTAGACCACAGATAACCGCCGTACGACGATGAATGCGCTGCACAACACAGCAAAGGGAGCGCGTGCGCCGCTCAATGATCCCGTCGGAAGCAGGCGGCGCACGCGCAGGTTGCAGCTCTTCCGCCACAGCGCCCAGCGGAAATCACACAAGCAACTGCAGCCACAACAGTAACAAAATTAACATGCGTAACGCGGCGGCGCCAGCGCCACTCCTTAGTGTTGTTCCACCCAGTCCAAGTAGACCCGGTGGGCAACCTCGGCGAAGCCGTCGTTAGACCCGGTCAGGGGGTGCAAGCGCGAGATCGTGGCGCGAAGGGCCTCTGCGGCGGCGGGTGCCGAATCAAAAACCGGCACCCCGTGCACCCGCGCGCCCGGTACCGCGGCCGCAGCGCACAGGGCAGAAAACGACCGCACGCGCATGCCCGCCACCACGCAGTACTCGTCGGCAATGGCGAGGAGCTGCTCCGGGTTAAGAGGTCTCATCGCCGCGTGCCTGCCGGATTCGCGCCTCGGTCGCGGCGTAGGCCGCCGAATGGGTGCGTGCGAGGGCGGTGACGTGGGCGTCGTCAAGCAAGCGCGCAGCGGCGGTGACCACCGACCGCCGCGCCGCCTCCTGCTTCGAGCAACCCCACGCGGAGGCGAGGAGAACCAGCGCGTGATCCTCGTCTGTGGTGAGTCTAAGTGTCATAGCCATACCACTTTGATACCGCACGCCGGCGCCGAAAGCCCGCACAACGCGGTAGAATGCCCCGAGTAACCAAATAGAAAGGTAAGCCTTTGAGCGACGACACCCTCACTGGTGACGGCTACGACCACATCCAACCCATTGACATCAATGATGAGATGCAGACCAGCTACATCGACTACGCCATGAGCGTCATCGTCGGGCGCGCCCTGCCCGACGTGCGCGACGGTCTCAAGCCGGTGCACAGGCGAGTTCTGTACACCATGTTCGACAGCGGTTACCGCCCCGAGCGCTCCTACGTGAAGTCGGCCAAGCCGGTGGGTGAGACGATGGCTAACCTGCACCCGCACGGTGACTCCGCGATCTACGACACCCTGGTGCGCATGGCCCAGCCCTGGTCCATGCGCTACCCGCTTGTTGACGGCCAGGGCAACTTCGGCTCCCCGGGCAACGACGGCCCCGCCGCAATGCGCTACACGGAGTGCAAGCTGACCCCGTTGGCGATGGAGATGGTGCGCGACATCCGCGAAAACACGGTCAACTTCTCGCCGAACTACGACGGCAAGACCAAAGAGCCGGACATCCTGCCCTCGCGCGTGCCTAACCTGCTGATGAACGGCTCCGGCGGCATCGCCGTCGGCATGGCCACAAACATCCCGCCGCACAACCTGCGCGAGCTAGCCGAGGCCATCTACTGGATCCTGGACAACCACAACGCGGACGAGAAAACCACCCTCGAGGCCGTGATGGAGCGCGTCAAGGGCCCCGATTTCCCCACCTCCGGCCTGATCGTCGGCGACACCGGCATCAAGGACGCCTACACCACCGGCCGCGGCTCGATCCGCATGCGCGGAGTCACCGAGATCGAGGAGATCGGCTCGCGCCAGGTCATCGTGATCACGGAACTGCCCTACCAGGTCAACCCCGATAACTTCATCGCGAACATCGCCGACCACATCGCCAACGGCAAGCTGCCGGGCGCCTCGCGTATCGACGACGAGTCCTCCGACCGCGTGGGCATGCGCATCGTCGTCTCGCTGAAGCGCGACGCCGTGCCGCGCGTGGTGCTCAACAACCTGTACAAGCACTCGCAGCTGGAGACGAACTTCTCGGCGAACATGCTCTCCATCGTCGATGGCGTGCCGCGCACCCTGCGGCTTGACCAGATGCTGCGCTACTACGTCAAGCACCAGATCGAGGTCATCGTCCGGCGCACCCAGTACCGCCTCGACGAGGCCGAAAAGCGCGCCCACATTCTGCGCGGCCTGGTCAAGGCCCTCGATATGCTCGACGAGGTCATCGCGCTGATTCGCCGCTCACCGACGGTCGACGAGGCGCGCACGGGCCTGATGGAGCTTCTCGACGTCGACGAGATCCAGGCCAACGAAATCCTCTCCATGCAGCTGCGCCGACTCGCAGCGCTCGAGCGCCAGAAGATCGTCGACGACCTCGCCGAGATCGAGCTTCAGATCGCCGACCTCAAGGACATCCTGGCCAGCCCGGAGCGCCAGCGCGCCATCGTGGCCGACGAGCTCGCCGAGATTGTCGAGCGCTACGGCGACGACCGCCGCACCCGGCTCATCGCCGCCACCGGTGACGTCTCCGAGGAAGACCTGATCGCCCGCGAGAACGTCGTGGTCACCATTACCTCCACCGGCTACGCCAAGCGCACCAAGGTCGACGCGTACAAGGCGCAGAAGCGCGGCGGTAAGGGCGTGCGCGGCGCCGAGCTGAAGCAGGACGACGTGGTGAAGAACTTCTTCATCTGCTCCACGCATGACTGGATCCTGTTCTTCACCAACTTCGGCCGTGTCTACCGGCTTAAGGCCTACGAGCTGCCGGAGGCGGGGCGTACCGCGCGCGGCCAGCACGTGGCTAACCTGCTGGAGTTCCAGCCGGAGGAGCGCATCGCCCAGGTGATCCAGATCCAGTCCTACGAGGACGCTCCCTACCTGGTCCTGGCCACCCGCGAAGGCCGCGTGAAGAAGTCGCGCCTGACCGACTACGAGTCCGCGCGCTCCGCCGGGCTGATTGCGATCAACCTCAACGAGGGCGACCAGCTCATCGGAGCTGTGCTGGCCAGCGACGACGACGACGTCCTGCTCGTCTCCGAGCAGGGACAGGCGATCCGCTTCACCGCCGACGACGAGCAGCTGCGCCCGATGGGCCGCGCCACCGCCGGTGTCAAGGGAATGCGCTTCCGCGGCGACGACCAGCTGCTGGCCATGACGGTCGTGCACGACAACGACTTCCTGCTCGTGGCCACCTCCGGCGGCTACGGCAAGCGCACCGCGATTGGTGAGTACGCCACCCAGGGCCGCGGCGGCCTGGGCGTGATGACGTTCAAGTACACCCCGAAGCGCGGCAAACTCATCGGCGCCCTGGCCGTGGAGGAGGAAGACCAGATCTTCGCCATCACGTCCGCCGGCGGTGTGATCCGCACCGAGGTCGCGCAGATCCGCCCGAGCTCGCGCGCCACCATGGGCGTGCGCCTCGTGGACCTGGCCGAGGACGTGGAGCTGCTGGCGATCGACAAGAACGTCGAGGACGAGGGCGAGGAGGAAGCGACCGCCGTGGCGAAGGGCGAGAAGACCCTCGCCGAGGCCCAGGAAGTGACCTCGAGCGCCTCCCCGGTCAACGTCAACAGCGTGGAGACGGACCCGGTCGGCCCGACCCACGATTACGAGGATGAGGAGTAATCCATGGCCGCACGAAAACTGACCGTGTCCCACATCAATCCGGCCTCCGCGTTCCGGGTCGTCTCGCTGATGGCGCTGGCGGGGTTCGTCGCCTGGATGATCGGCGCGGCGCTGGTCTACTTCTTCCTCGCTCAAACGGGAGTGGTCGAATCGGTGAACTCGCTGATCGCGGGCGTCGGCGGCGAGCCCGTCGTGGATGCGGCGCTCGCGCTCTCCACCGCCGCCCTGTTCGGGCTAGTCGGCGTCGTGGTCGCCGCGGTGCTCGCGCCGCTGGCGGCGGTGATCTACAACGCGATCGCCAACCTCACCGGCGGAATCACGGTCACACTGACTAACCGCTAGCTCGCTTATCGACGCTCAACCCAGCGTGGCGCCAAAAGTTACGGGGAAACGGTGGCAAGAGCGTCGATAAGCAGGCGATTTGTCGTTCGCGATACCGGTTGGGTAATGTTCTAACTCGTTCCCAGGGCCTATAGCTCAGTCGGTTAGAGCGCATCGCTGATAACGATGAGGTCGCAAGTTCGATTCTTGCTAGGCCCACAGGAACGAAAAGGGGCATTAGCTCAGTTGGTAGAGCACCTGCTTTGCAAGCAGGATGTCAGGAGTTCGATTCTCCTATGCTCCACGCAATAGCGTAAACGCGAAAACCGGTCTCCGCGCATGGAGGCCGGTTTTTGTCGTTTGGGTTTGCCTCTCTTGGCCGTTTTTAAGTGATAGTCTCCGTTCCAAAATGGGCGACTGCGCTTGCACTGGTTCCGACGGTCGCTGACCCAGCTGTTCGGATCTACTATGCGGGTGCCAACCCCTTGAATGTCCCCGAGCTTGCAAACGTGTGGCAGAAGCTTCCCGAATGCGTCTCCGACTTCTATTCGCACCGGCACTCTGGTTCTAGAGGCCGGTTTCGTCGTTGTGGGGTTCGGGACGATTCGGCACCGAGCTGGTTGATTAAGCGGGATGTGATCGTGACCGCTTCTGTCGGCCTACTTCTGTTTTTGACGTTTGGGTTTGTTTTCCTTGTCCGTTTTCTCAGATCGTGGAAGCCGCTCTGAGACTTGCGTGATAGTTTCCGTGCCAAAACGGGCGGCTGCGCTTGCACCGGTTCCGACCGCTTGGACGGCTTTGCTCCGCACATCACCAACTGCTTGAGTCCACTTTCTCGCCTCGAGCTCAGCCCGTTCTTGCTGGACGCCGAGCAGCTCGTTGAAGGCAACGACCTCCGTACTGACCTCGTTGCCTGACGCTACGATCGCTTTAGCTCTTTGCGGGTGAGTAAGAACTTTGCTGTTTGCAACACCAGCAACTGCTTCGATTCTCTCCAAAAGCCGTTGAGTTGTCGCAGAGATGAGATCACGCCGGCGCCCACGCGCGGCGCGTATTGCCTCCCGGTGGCGGTCTAAATCGCGGGGGTCAGAATCCATGACACGGTCCAGTTCCAAAACGTTAAGGCTGTCCTGCAATTGGAAACAGCGTGCCAAGACCGCCAGCCATTCTTCGACCTCCGTTTCGGCGCGAGCTGAAACTTTAGCTAGGTCGGCGACTTTACTTTTCTTCTCCAGCTTCTCCGCCACGGCGTCGAGCTGGCGCAGGGCGTAGGACTGGGTTGCTGCAATCGTCTGACTGGCTCCGTGCAGGTTGGACCAGGTGACCTCGGAGACGCGGCCAACGTGCTCTCGCTTCAGCATCGCATCGTCGATCACTAGTCCGATTCCGATCATCTCGGCGAGTGCGGCATCCTTGTGAGCCCGTAGGATTTCATCAACCTTCTCATCAATGACCTTTAAATGCTCTGTGATCTCATCAATGGACTGTTGCATGGCCATCTGGGACATGATTGATGCGGCTCCAGCTAGCGCTAACGGACTAGTCAGGAACATGCCGGCGGAGCCCGGTTTCGAAAATTCCAAGATCTTCGTGATCTTGCCGCCTTTGGTGGTGGCGATGGCCCTGCTGAGACCGTCTGATGAACCCTTCATGGCCCTGCCTAGTTTGAGCGCTTTCGCTGACTCTTCGGTCAGTTTGACCCAGCGCCCTGAATTTGCCGCAAGCTCCGAACCTACCTGGGTTGCACCGGCAGCCGTCCTGAACGCGTTTCCGAGGAACCGGCCCATGTCGAGCTCCTTCGAGGCGATCCCGTTCGAAGTGAGGAAGTTCTCAACCTCGCGCGGGTCACCAAAAACTGCGACGCCGTCTCCGTCGGTAATGAGTTGGATTTCAGTACTCACGTTGTCCCTTTCAGTCGCTGCTGAGCCACATGAAGGACTCACCGCGGAATCTTAACCAGTGTTCGGGCACAAGGCGGGCCTTTGCGTCAATAACCGCTAGAGGGAGAACCTCCAGCAGATGCACGGACGCGATTTTAAGTTCCACGGGGACAGGAGTACCGTTTTTCGGTGCGAGGGGCATTAGCTCAGTTGGTAGAGCGTCGCGTTCGCAATGCGAAGGTCAGGGGTTCGATTCCCCTATGCTCCACTTAAGAAAAAACTGCCCCGGCGAAAGCTGGGGCAGTTCCGTTTCACTAAGTGGCTGGAGCGTGTACCTACTTCCTCGGCATCGCGGTCAGCGCGGCGCCGATGCCGGCCAGCCAGGAGTCCTTAGCCAGCGACAGGCCGTCCTGGCTCGGGCGGATGCCGTCGTCCTCGGTCATGTTGTCATCGCCGAAGTACATGGACAGCAAGCCGGCAGCGAACGCGGTCAGGCCTACGCCAGCGAGGCGGTTGGATACGAACGGAAGCAGCAGCGCAACGCCGAGGCCGGTCTCAGCGGAGGCGAGGAGCTTGGCGAAGTTCTCGGCGTCCATCTCCTTGACAAACGGCAGGCCGGTCGAGGCAGCGTTGCGCAGCCACTCGGCGGTGCCCTTGTCAGCCTGGAACTTGCCCAGGCCGGAGTTCAGGACGAACAGGCCGGTCGGGATACGCAGGGCCGCCGAGGCGAAGCCTAAGTTGGTCTCGTCCTGCTTGGTAAAGATGCCGGTCGGGATCACTTTGAGGGGGTTAAACATTGACTCTCCTTGAGAATATTCGTGTGGTCGTCGCGCGTACGCTAACGTGCGCGACAACATCCATGGTAGTGAGATTTGCTAATTGGCCGGCTGGATCTCACTTTCGACGACCCACTTGTGGTTGGTCATTTCCATCCCGTCGGCGTGGACATCGACCACGTAGACCGTCTCTGTCGTGGAGGAGTCGATGGTGGCTTGCGCGCCCTGCATGCCGTCCATGTGGTCGGCCTCGAGCACCACGGCGGTGCCGTCGGCGAGGCGCTCACTACCGGCGTCCTTGATCTCTTCCTGCACCACCCACTTGTGGTTGCGCACCGGCTCGCCGCCGCCGGCGGGCGTGTAGGTCACCTCGTAGGCCGTGGTGTCGTAGGCGCCCACGATCGTTGCCGGCGCGCCCTCCATGCCCGGCATGTGGTCGGCGGTGAGAGTCACGTTTGATCCGACCGCGTACGTGGGGTTTGCGGCCTCGACCATCCCGGCGGGAACGGGCCCGCCGTCGGCCGGGTGCTGGTGTTGAGCGTGATCCGCGGGCTGGGTTGCCGCGGGCTTGCTTTCGCTGCCGCACGCCGCCAACGGCGCGAGCAGGGAAGCGGCGAGAGCAATAGAGAAGTATTTGCGCATGGACCCCAGTTTACGAGCCTGACGTCGTGCTAGATCTCTAGCTCCGGGTGGATGTCCTTGCGCATGATCACGCGGTGCTTCCACAGCCCAAGCGAGGAGATCACCCAGGCGGCCAGGGCGAAGAGCGTGAGCACCATGATCGCGGTCATCAGGCGCTGGTGGCCAGGGCTGTGACCGAAGAGGCTGTAGCGCAGCATATCGACGCTAAAACGCATCGGGTCGACGACGTGCACCCATTGGATGAACCGCGGCTGCACCTCCGGCGGGTAGAGGCCGTTGGAGGCCACAAGCTGCAGCGCCATCAGCGCCATGGTGACCAGTCGGCCCGCGGCTACGCCGAGGATGACGTTGATCGCCAAGATGATGGAGATGAACACCCAGGACACGAACCACAGGGACAGGAACATCGCGCCGGGGTGGGCGGGGGAGACGTTGATGAACACGATCTGCACCAGCCACAACAAGGCGGCCTGAGCGAAGCCGATGATGAAGGCGGGGATCAAGGTGGTCAGCAGCGCCCTGAAGGGGGTGACGCCGGAGTCGACGGCGCGCCGGGACATCGGCCGCATCACCATGAACATCACCAGGCCGCCGAACCAGAGTGCCAGCGAGAGGAAGAAGGGGGACAGACCCTTGCCGAAGTAGGTCACCGCGTCGCCGATCGAGTTCGCGGTGACGGGCTGGCCCGCGGCCTGGGAGGCGGCGTCAAGGCGCGCGTCGTACCAGCGCGGAGCCTGGGTGGCGCCGTCGCCAAGCCGCATGGCCAGCTCGCCCGAGCCGCCGTCGAGCTGGACAAGCCCATCGCTTAAGGCCCGCGCGCCGACAACGAGCTGGTCGGTGCCGGCGGCGAGCTGGGAGGAGCCGTCGGCGGCGGCGCGGGCGCCTACCACCAGCTGCGAGGAGCCATCTTTGAGCGTTGCGACGCCCGCCACAAGCGTCCCGGAACCGTCCTTGAGCAGCGACAGACCGTCCGCCAGGGCCTGGGCGCCGGCGGTCGCCTCGTCCACGCCCGCGCGATATTCGGCGTTCGGGTCGTTGAGCTGACGGGACACCTCGTGCGCGCCGGCTTGCAGGGCCTTGAGCTTGGTCAGCGTCGAGGGGTCCATGGCGGTGGCCAGATCGCCCGAGCGCAGCTGCGCGGCGATCGCGTGCGCCTGCTGGGCGAGCCCCTCGGTGCCCGGCACCGTCGAGGCGTCGAGGTCGGCGGCGACCTTGTCAACCGCGCCGAGGATGTCGCCGTAGACTTTCTGGGCCTGGGAGAGCTGCGGGGCGACGGAGGCGATGGTGTCCACGCCGCCGGCGATCTGCTCGGCGCCATCGCCGAGCTGGCTGGTGCCGTCGGAAAGCTTCACCATGCCGTCCGCCAGGCGGTCTGCGCCGGCCGAGGCCGCGCCGATGCCCTCGTCCAGCCGGGTGGCGCCGTTTTGGAGTCGGCTGACACCGTCGTCGAGCTGGGTGGCGCCGTCGCTGAGCTTGCCGAGGCCGTCGTTGAGGGTGCGCGCGCCGTCGTTAAGCTGCACCGCGCCGCTGTCAAGCTGCTGGCCACCGTCGGAGGCTTCGGCGGCGCCCTCGTTGAGCCGTTTGGCGCCGTCCGCGGCCTCGGTGAGGCCCTCGCCGACGGTGTTGAAGCCGATGAAGAGCTGGTTGGCCACCTGCTCACCCACCGTGTTGGACACGGTGTACGTCATGATGGTTGCGGCCTGGTTGCCCAGCATCGTCGGGATGAAACCGTTGGTTTCGTTCAGCGTGACGTTGAGCTTCGCCTGGTGCGGGTCGGGCGTGTTTACCGAGGTCACGGACTGCGTGAAGTCCTTCGGGATCTCCACGCCCATGTAGTACGTGCCGTCGGCGATGCCTTGGCGGGCCTCGTCGGCGTCGACGACATAGAAGTCCAAAGGCTTGCGCTCCAGCAGGCCGTCGACAACGCGCTGGCCCGCGTCACCCTCGTCGGAGTTGACCAACGCCACGGGCATGCGGTTCAGGTTGCCGATCGGGTCGTAGTAGGACCAGACGAACAGGCCACCGAAGATGAGCGGGATCAGCATCACGACCGCGATGGCGGCCGGGGGCAAGAAACCGTGGGCGAAGCGGCGGAAGTTGCTGCCAATGTGGAAGCCGGAGATCATAGCGTGGCCCCTTCTCGCAGATCGATGACGTGCTCGGCGTGGTCGCCGATGTCCGGGTTGACGGAGGCGACCACCACGGGCAGCGTCTGCGCAACGCCCCGCAGGCTCTCAAGCAGCGCGCCGCGCAGCTCAATGTTGCGCAGCTGGTCCGGGTCGTCGACGACGAGCAGCGACGCGTTGGGGCGCGACGTCAAAGCTAGGAGCACGCGCAGCCTCAGCCGCGTCAGCGTGTCCAGCTCGGCGACGCTTAAGGAGGGGTCGAGCTCGCTCAAGTCCATCGGCTCGAGCCACGGTTCAACCAGCGGGTGGGTCAGGATGTCCTTGGGCACGCGCTTGTATCAGGGCTGTGCCCACGCGACTTGCTCGCGGATAACTTCGCGCACGGTCACCGAGCGCGACCGCGCGGAAGCGCTCGCGGGTGGTGCGGGCCCCGGAGATGTCAATGTCGCCGGAGGCGGGTGTGAAGCGCCCGGCCAGCGTCATGCTTAGGGTGGAGGCACCGGATTCACGCGCGCAGACAAGCAGAGTCAACCCAGCGGCGCACTCGAAGGTGAGCTGCGGGTCCTCGGGTCGCACAATGAGATCGTTGACGCGGAGGATAGGGGAGGTCATTCGGGTCCTTAAGCGTAGGAAGGACTATCACTTAGCCGAAAATGCTGCCTTTACCGTCGTCGAATGTCAAGTGTTAGCATGAGCGATCATGCGAGCCGACGCGCAGCGCAAGCGCCAACTAGTCATAGATGCCGCCAGCCACACTTTCCGCACTGTTCCCGATGCTTCCATCACGCTCGAGGGCATCGCCAAGGACGCGGGGGTCGGGATCGCCACCCTGTACCGGCACTTCCCGACGCGCCGCGACCTCCACATCGCCTGCGCCGTCGACCTGCTGGATTCGCTCGAGGCGGGGCTCAATGAGAGCCTGGCCACCTTTGAGGAGGACCCCGAGCACCACTGGGAGGAACTCATCTGGCGCATGGTGGAACAGGGCACGGGTATGCTCGTCGCAGCGCTTGCCCAGCAGCGCTCAGGCGACATTTCCCCGCTGCTTCTGACCAAGCTCGAGCAGGTAATCGAGCAGTTCCAGCTCCTGGTGCGCAAGGCCTCGCATCACGGCTTGGTCGACCCGAACTTAACGGCACGCGAGATCGCCGCGGAGCTCATGGTGATCACCCGCCCGCAAACGCGCACGATTAATGAGCTGTTCCCGGACGTGCGCAACAGGCTGGTCCAGCACCTTCTGACGGCGTGGAAGCGCCCGAGAACAGCTCGCCCTTAGCGGGTGGCGTCGCGCTGGTCGTCGTCAAGCGTGTCCAGCGTGGTCAGCTGCTCGTCGATGGAGCTGAGAAGCTGCTCGTCGCGCTCCGCCGGCTCCTCGCCGAGCGGGCCGGCGGCCTTCTCGCGGTCGTCCTCCGTGCGGGTGGAGTAGACCAAGGTGGTCTTGCCGCTCGGAGAGGTTTCCTTGCGCGGCGCGACGTGGGTGTAGGTGACGTCCTTCTTGTCGGCGCCGGTCACCTTGCCCTTGAGCCAGAACTCCCACGCAGCCCAGGCGGCGGCCACGGCGGCGCCGATGCCGAGGATCGCCTTGAGCGGCGAGCGCTTCGACTTCTTCTTTGACTCCTTGGCCTGCTTCTTCAGTGCTTTACGACGCTCCGCCCGCTCCGGTCCCGCGGCGGCGAACTGCGCGCGGTGGCGGTCGAGGCGGTCGTGGGAGTCGCGGGTGAGGATTCCGGCCTCGCGCCGGGCGACGTCGTAAAGCCCGTCGAGCTTGTCGTCGACCTTGTCCTTCTTTACGGCGTCGACAACGGAGTCGTAGATCTCGCGCTTCTTTTCGTCGTCGAGCTTGCGGTAGTAGTTCATCGCCGAGCGTGCGCCCTTGTAAGCGAGGCGGATGGTGAACGGGTTCATGGTGGATCCTTTCGTTTGGGTTTTCTCGCCTACCAGCGTAGCGATTTCGCCACCGGCTGATTTAAATTCATACCCGCGCAGGCGGATGACCTGCTGCGAAAGCACCACCCGAGTGAACAGAGTTGTCTATACCGTGGTGCGTAAATACATTCTTGAGTCAACGACAAACCGTAAGCGCCGAGCCCGGCCAGGCAACCCGTGTCAACATGAAAGGTATGTTCTGGTGTACCAGAGACTTACTTCGACGCGGCTTTCTGCCTCCGCCCCGCTAGATCGCCTCGACGAAGACGTAAACCCCAGCGCAGCAGCGCCGCGTCGCTCCACGCGCACCGCGCTGAGCTTCGAGCTCATCCCGCCGCGCCACGACGCCGACACCGCGCTGCTGGACAACCTCATCGCCGGACTTGCCGAGTACAACCCGGACTACGTCTCCGTGACGTCGTCACGCCGCTCCGACTGGCTCGAGGGGACTGCGGCGCTGATCAAGCGCATCGCGGAAACCACCGACCTGAAACCGATCGCCCACCTCGCGTGCACGGCCGGCACCCGCGACGAGCTCACCGAGTGGATCCGCACGCTTATCGACGCCGGCGTGCGCGGCTTCCTCGCCCTGCGCGGTGACCTCCCCGAGGGCGAAACGAGCCTGCCCGAGGGTTACCTGCCGTACGCCACCGACCTGCTCAACCTCATCCAGGAAGTCCAGGACGAGCAGGCGTTTCGCCTCGCGGCGGGCAAACTCGCCCTGTCCGTGGCGTGCTACCCCTCGGGCCACGCGGAATCGAAAAACGCGGACATGGATCTCGACGTGCTGCTGGCCAAGCAGCGCCTCGGCGCCGACTTCGCGATTACCCAGCTGTTCTTCGAGGCCCAGGACTACCTCGACTTTGTCGAGCGGTCCCGCCTGGCCGGCGTGCGCATCCCCCTGATCCCGGGCATCATGCCCATGACCAGCCTGCGCAGGGTTGAGCGCATGGGTGTGCTGTCCGGGATCACGGTGCCGCAGCGCGTCACCGACAGACTGGCAAAGGCTTCAACCCCCGACGAGGAGTACGAGATCGGCATGGCGATGTCGGCCGAGCTCACACGAGAAATCCTCGACGCGGGCACGGGCGGGCTACACATCTACACGCACAACAACCTCGCGGTGACCCGCGACCTACTTTCCAGAATCAACCTTTAGAAAAAGGACACCTCTATGAACTTCCCCAAGGCAACGATCGAAGGCTACCCGCGCATCGGCGCGAACCGCGAGCTCAAGCGCGCGCTTGAGTCCTACTGGGCGGGTCGCATCGACGCCGACACCTTCCGCTCCACCACCCACGCGCTGCGCGTGGACACCTACAACCACCTGCGCGACCTGGGCCTGACCGAGGACTACGCCATCCCGGCCGATGTCGCCTACTACGACCAGGTGCTCGAGACCGCATTGACGGTCGGCCTGATCCCCGGCGGCACCGACCTCGATGAGGAGTTCGCCCTTGCCCGCGGCAACGATACGCGCGTGCCGCTGGAAATGACCAAGTGGTTCGATACCAACTACCACTACCTCGTGCCCGAGGTCGCCGCCGGCCAGGAGATCACCCCCGCCCCGGAGCGCATCCTGCGCTTGGTCGAGGAGGCCCGTGAGGCTGGCCACGTTGTGCGCCCCGCGCTCGTCGGCCCGGTCACCCTGCTCGCGCTGTCCAAGCCAGTCGAGTTCTCGCTTCTCGACACCCTGACCGACGCCTACGCCGAAATTCTCGCGGCCCTGAAGGGCGCGGGCGTGGAGTGGGTCCAGCTCGCCGAGCCGGCCCTGGTCGCCGACCTGTCCACCACCGACGAGGAGCTCGCCGTCTACCTCGAGCAGGCCTGGTCGAAGCTTCTGGCCATCGACACCGCCGAGCGCCCGAACCTGTACTTGACCACGCCTTACGGCGCGACGCGCAAGGCGTTGTCCGTGCTCGGTGCGCTCGAGCCCGAGGCCCTGCACGTGGACTTGTCCCCGTGGACCCTGGATTCGGATGCGGACTACCCGAAGCGCGTCGCCGACATGATCGGCCCGAAGGTGCAGCTGGTTGCCGGTATCATTGACGGCCGAAACGTGTGGGCCGCGAACCTGCGCGAGCGCACCGAGGTACTTGAGGTCCTGCGCTCGGGCGGGCGCGAGGTGGCACTGTCGACCTCGACATCGCTGCAGCACGTGCCGCACACCCTGAACGCGGAGAAGAACCTGCCGATCGACGTGGCCAACTGGCTGTCCTTCGCCGATGAAAAGATCGCCGAGATTCAGGCGCTCGTTGCGGGTGAGGAGGCTGCCGCGGAGGCGTTCGCACGCTCCGACCGCGCGGTGCGCACCCGCACCGAGTCGGATCACATCCACAACTCTGCCGTGGCGGATCGCGTTGCGCAGCTGCCGGCGGGCGAGGTCAAGCGCGCTCCCGAGTTCGCTGAGCGCAAGCGCATCCAGGGTGAGGCGCTCGGCCTACCGGACCTGCCGACCACCACGATCGGCTCCTTCCCGCAGACCACCGAGATCCGCAAGGCGCGCGCCGACCACAAGAACGGCGCACTGACCGACGCCGAGTACACCGAGGCGCTGAAGAAGGAGATCAAGGGCGTCATCGAGTTGCAGGAGGAGATCGGCCTGGACGTCCTCGTCCACGGCGAGCCCGAGCGCAACGACATGGTGCAGTACTTCGCGGAGCTTCTCGACGGCTTCGTCGCCACCGAAAACGGCTGGGTCCAGTCGTACGGCTCGCGCTGCACCCGCCCGCCGATCGTCTTCGGCGACGTCTCCCGCCCGGAGCCGATGACGGTGGAGTGGGCCAAGTACGCCCAGTCGCTGTCCGACAAGCCGGTCAAGGGCATGCTCACCGGCCCGGTCACGATCCTCGCGTGGTCCTTCAAGCGCGACGATGTGCCCCTGTCCGTCTCCGCTGACCAGATCGCACTCGCGCTTGCCGACGAGGTCAGCGACCTCGAGGCCGCAGGCATCAAGGTGATCCAGATCGACGAGCCGGCCCTGCGCGAGCTACTGCCGCTGCGTGCCGACGAGCGCCCCGCCTACCTCGACTGGGCCGTTCGCGCCTTCCGCCTCGTTGCCCTCGAGGCGCAGCCGGAGACCCAGATCCACACCCACCTGTGCTACTCCGAGTTCGGTCAGATCATCGACGCCGTCGCCGGCCTCGACGCCGACGTCACCTCCATCGAGGCGGCGCGCTCGAAGATGGAGCTGCTCGAAGACATCGACGAGACCTTCCACTCCGAGATCGGCCCGGGCGTGTGGGACATTCACTCCCCGCGCGTGCCGTCCACCGAGGAGATGGTCGAGCTGATCCGCGCCGCACTCGCAAACGTGCCCACCGACCGCCTCTGGGTGAACCCGGACTGCGGCCTGAAGACCCGCGGCTACGCCGAGGTCGAGCCGTCGCTGAAGAACCTGGTCGCCGCGCGTGACGAGGTTGCGGCTTCGCTGTAGTTGTTCCGGGTCGGGTCAGTTCTCTGTTCCCGACCTGGGGTTTTGCCGGTTGGTTAGCGCTGGCCGTGACATCTGACCGGGTTACTGCGCAGATTGGTCTGCGCAATGTCACGGTCAACTGTTGTGCGCCAGCACTGACCTGCGGTTTTGCCGCCTAGGAACCGTTGGCCGTGACATCTGACCGGGCCTTGGAGACCTCAAACGACTACCGGTGTCCCACCAGCCCCTGGCTGCACAGCTGTTGCTTCGCAAAGTCACGGTCAACGGTTTTGCGCCACCGACGACCTGGGATTTTACTGGTCAATCGGCGCTGACCGTGACATCTCACCCGGCACTGCGCAGTTTGATCTGCGCAATGTCACGATCAACAACCCCCAACCCGCAAAAGCACCAACCCCCCGGATGCATCTACAATGGTCACCATGACTGATTCAACTGCGAAAGCAACTCTGCACACCAACCACGGCGACATTGTCATTGATCTGTTTGGCAACCACGCCCCGCAGACCGTCGAGAACTTCATCGGCCTGGCCACTGGTGAGGCGAACTACTCTGCGCAGAACGCGTCGGGTAGCAACGAGGGCCCGTTCTACAACGGTGCGATCTTCCACCGCATCATCCCGGGCTTCATGATCCAGGGCGGCGACCCGACCGGCACCGGCACCGGCGGCCCGGGCTACCAGTTCGCTGACGAGTTCCACCCGGAGCTGCAGTTCGATCGCCCGTTCCTCCTGGCTATGGCGAACGCCGGCCCGGGCACCAACGGTTCGCAGTTCTTCATCACCGTGGACAAGACGCCGCACCTGAACAATCGCCACACGATTTTCGGCGAGGTCACGGACGAGGCGTCGCAGAAGGTTGTCACCGAGATCTCCAACGTGCGCACCGGCCGGATGGATCGCCCGGTCGAGGACGTTGTGATCGAGTCCATCGACATCCAGAAGTAGCCCCGCAAACACTGCCTACCCCCGCGCACGTAACGTGCCGGGGGTTTTCGCTTATGAACCTTCGCACGATCTTTTACCGCGCCCCCGCCACCGCCGCCATTGCCGCGCTGTGCATCGCCGTCTTCGCCATCGCCGCGGCGCAGTCCTCCTCCCTGAGCAACACGGTCTGGGGCTCACCGCTGGGCATCCGCATGGTGCTCTACGGTCCCTTCGTCGCCGAGGGCCCGCTCGGCTGGCTGCGCCTGCTCACCGCTGGCTTTCTGCACCTCGACCTGTCGCACCTGTTCGTTAACATGCTGATGCTGGTGCTGATCGGTGGCGAGATCGAGCGCTCTATTGGCACCGCCCGCTTCGTTGTTGCTTGGGTCGTCGGCACGCTCGCGTCGTCGGCGGCGGTGCTCGCGATGGCTTTTGGCACGCCCACGGCCGGGGCCTCGGGCGCCCTGTTCGCCCTGCTTGCGGTACTGGTCGCCATTGCTTATCGACGCTCCTCCGACCTGCGCGCCCCCATCGCCTTACTGGTGCTCAACGTCGCGTTCACCTTTATCGCGCCCGGTGTGAGCGTGTGGGGGCACTTGGGTGGCCTTGCGGCGGGTGTCCTGTTGGCGTGGCCACTGACCTTTTCACCGCCTATCCCCAGGCACTAGTTATCCCCAGAGTTGTGCACACTGTAGATAACTACAGAGATGTAATTTCTAGAACGCCGCGCCGAAGAAAAACTCTAAGGACCAGTTCAACGCACCTGCAGTAGGCACAAAATCGAGTGTGGAAATAGTGCACAGAGTTATCCACAAGTGTGGACAAGCGGATAATCCACACAGCTATGCACAGCCTGTGGATAAAACTAACCCCACCCCGGTGGAGAACCGGATGGGGCTAGATGGAGGGAGTCTTAGAAGAGACCCGGGTTCTTGCGGCCGCCGTCGCTCCGGGTCACCTGGCGGGAGTCGACGTTCTGGTCGTTTCCGGTAGACGAGTCACCGGAGATACGTCCGGTCTGGGTGACGGTCATGTAGTTGATCAAGCGGCCCTCGCGGGTCTTGCCGTCGCCGAAGCTGAAGGCGACGAGCAGCATGTCGTCGCCGACGTTGACCGGGTTGGACAGGGTCACCTCGAAGACGCGGGCGTTGGTGTCGAAGTTGTAACCCAGGTCGCGGACGTGGGAGCCGTTGGCACCGAAGGAGGTCATCAGCCTATCGACGCCCTCCGGACCAACCTCGCGCTTGACCTCAACGCGGAAGGTGACCACCGGGAACTCAGCCCAGTAACGCTTGGTGCCGACGTTCTTCACGCGCAGGGCCACGGAGCCGACGAAGCCGGGGGCCTTAAGGTTCGAGGTGGTGAAGTACGGCTGCAAATCGTACTCGGGGGCGATGACCTTGACGGTCTCGTCGGAAACGGCGTCGAAGTTTGTGGCTGCGGCACCGTCGGTGATGTCTGCCTTGACGTCGTCGGCGACGGGGGCGACGTCGTTAAGCGGCTCGCCCTCGGTAACCTTCTCCAGGTCGCTCGCGTAGGCCGGGTTCGGATTGTCCTTGGTCTCGGTGATCTGTGCGCCCTTGTTCGGCGCCCAGGAGTCGGCCGGGGTGGCGTAGTTCCTCACGCGCACCTCGTTCTTCACCGGCATGTTGGCGATCCAGGCGGTCGGGGTTGCCCAGGTGCCGTTGGGGCGGCAGCGCTGCTGGGTGCCGGTCATGGTCACGGTGCGGAAGCCGTAGGTAGCCTCGCCGGTGTGGCCGGCGGGAACCTCGTAGGGGCCGATCTTCTGGCCGACGTTCCAGGACAGGGTGCCGGAGACGGAGAAGCCGAGGGTCTTGGCCATCGCGTAGCCGATGGTGCCCTGCAGGCCCTCGCGCGACGCCTGGCCGCCGAGGTTGAGCGTTTCAGTCTTGGAGCCATTGACGGACGCGGTGATCGACTGGGTGCGCGACAGGTCCTGGGTCAGCGGCACGGTATTGTTCGACAGGTTTGTCGTGGAGATGGTGCCCACCGGCAGGAAGTTGTCGGTGACCTTGTACACGATGGTGCGGTAGTCCTCGGTGGAGTTGCACACCGGGCGCGGGTTGAGGATGTTCGCCTTGATGTGGTCGGAGCCACGGTAGGTGTGAACGATCGGCAGGGCGTCGTTGGTGGCGGGGGTCTCCGGCGCGGATTCTTCCAGGGTTTGCGCGAAAGCCGGGGCAGCGCCGACGGTCAGCGTGGCAACAGCAGACAGCGCTGCCACAGAGCGCGAAACGCGTGTGAACTTCATGGTCTTCGGGGCCTTTCTCAAGCGGGGCGGAGCAGTGATTTCGTCAGGTAGAAATACGCCGGCAGCGCCGCGTTGAGCGAGGGGGGAACGAAAGGGTACACCCGTCGTTCATCTTTTTCCCAGGTTGCTGGAAATGCGCAACACCCCCGTTTCGTTGACGAGGTCATGAAACGGGGGTGTTTAGCTGTGCAAAATTATACTTTTGTCTCTTTAGCGCCATCCCATGGTCATCAGGAGCCCGGCGATGATGGCGGAGAATCCGATCAGGTAGTTCCACGGGCCGAGCTGAGCGAGGAACGGGACTTGATCACCCGCGACATAGAAGGCGATAAGCCAAGCAAGGCCCAGGATGAGCAGGCCAAACATGATCACCTTATACCACATGGGCGTGCCGCCCGTGTTGATCTTGACAGGCGTGCGGGAGGTAGCGGTCGACGCGGACTGTACCGGGAGGTTGTCCTTGGTAATTTTCGCCTTGGGCATGGTGCCTACTTCCTTCGTTGTGTTCTGCTTGCCCGGAACTCTACCACCGGCGCAACCTACCTCAGCGGGTTGAGCTCGGCGACATCGAAGCGCCAGATGTTGTATCCGATTTCCTGGTCCTTGCGTATGTCTTGATCCGGTGGAACGCTCTGGCCGGCGACAAGTCCCTGGTCCACCAGCGCTCCGGTGGGCACCGCGGGCCCGGTGACGAACTTGCCGTTCCACCCCGTGCCGCGCAGCACGCGCTCCGCCTCTGCCGGGGTCATGCGGGTCAGATCAGGCATCTCCACGAGCATGCCGTTGGAGACGCGGAGCTCCACCGTGGTACCCGTCTCCACTTCGGTGTTCTCACCGGCGACGGCGAGGACCTCGTCGGTCGGCCGGCGCGAATCCACGGGAGTGACCGTCGAATTGAGCCCCAGCGAGTTCAGCGTCGCCGCGGCCTGGTTGGCGTTCATGCCCACCAGCGAAGGGATCTGCACCTTCTCGCGACCCTCGGACACAACCACCGAAACCTGCGAGCCCTTCGACAGCTGCGATCCGGCGGCCGGGTTCTGCGAGATGATCATCCCCTCCGGGACCTCGTCGCTGTTCTCGCGGCGGATCTCGGGGTCGAGCTCCAGATCCGCACCTGCCAGTACTTCGGCGGCCTCCTGCGGCCGGATGCCCGTGACATCCGGCACGTCCGTGATTTCGCGGCCCGACGACACCGCAACTGTCACCATCGTCCCCGGCTGCAACTGCGATCCGGCCACGGGGTTGGTGCCCAGCACCTCTCCGCGGGGGCGATCGGGGCTTGGGACGTCGTTCACCGCAACCTGGAAGCCGAGGCGCTCAAGCTCGGCGACGGCCTCCTCGCGGACTTTGCCCGTGACATCGGGCACCGTGAGCATTGTCGGGGTAGTCGTGGACTCATCCGTGTCAGCGGGGGTGAAGTAGTTGTAGGCGAGCACGCCTGCGGACGCGAGCAACACCAGGCCGAGCAAGGCCGCGACCCACTTCATCCAATTGTTCGGTTGTTTCTCGTTGGCGCGTCGGTGCTGGGTGTAGCGGTTGGCGGCAGGCGCAGCGACAGCAACCGGGGCAACGGGCGTGGCGGGTTCCACCACGACCGTCGGGTCCTCGTCGTACGTCGCGAGGTAACTGCGGGCCGCGGTGGTCACCGCCCCACGCCCGAGACGCTCCAGGTCCGCGCCCATCTCCGCTGCGGACTGGTAGCGGTCGGCCGGGTGTTTGGCCATGGCCGTCAAGATCACCGAATCCACGTTGACAGCCTCGGTATCCGTCATAGCGTCGGCGAAAACGTCGGCGTTGTCCAGAGCGTCGATAAGCGTGCTCGGCGCTTCGGGCTCCTCCTGAACGTGCTGGTAGGCAACCGCGAACGGGGTCTCACCCTCGAACGGCGGGCGGCCTGTGACCGCTTCGTACATGACGCAGCCGAGGGCGTAGACGTCGCTGCGACCGTCCGCGGGTTTCCCACGCGCCTGCTCCGGGGAGAGGTACTGCGCCGTTCCAATCACCGCGGAGGTCTGGGTCATCGCTGAGGTGGCGTCATCAAGCGCACGAGCGATGCCGAAGTCCATGACCTTGACCGCGCCGGTGTTGGTGACCATGATGTTCGCGGGCTTGACATCGCGGTGGATGATACCGGCGTCGTGGCTGGCCTGCAGCGCACGGGTCACCGGAATCAGCAGCTCAGCGGCCTGCTGTGGGCTCAAAGGGCCGTCCTCGCGCACGATGTCGCGCAGGTTGCGGCCGTGGACGCGCTCCATCACGATGTAGGGCACCGCAAGCCCGTCGATGTCCACGTCACCGGTGTCGTAGACCGACACGATGTTCGGGTGGTTCAGGCGCGCGGAGTTTTGGGCCTCGCGGCGAAACCGCTCGCGGAAACTTTCGTCGCGCGCCATGTCTGTCTTGAGCATCTTCAGCGCGACATCGCGCCCGAGCACGGTATCGGTCGCGGCGTAGACGTCGGACATGCCTCCGGTTCCAATGGTGGAACCGAGCTGGTAACGGTTACCGATCAGCATTATCTCAGGCACCTCCGCCAAGCTGGTTTACAAAGTCATCAATCGGGTTCGCTGGGTCGTTCGGTGCTTCAGTGGGCTGAGGAGCCTCTGTTGGAACGACGGGCGACGGAGCCGGAGCCGGGGTATTCGGCGGCGGAGCCAGGCTCGACGGGGGTTCTACGAAACTCACCGTGCCGGGCGCGGAGCTAGGCGGCTGCTGCGGCCTCGTCTGGGGGCGAGACGTGGTGGTCGTCACCGTCGGAGTGACCACCTGGGTCTGAGTGATCACCGTCGGGGTTGGCTGAGGCTCCGGCGTGGTTGTCGGCGAAGAGCCGCCGAAGGCGCCGCTGGCGAAAGCCCACACCACGCCGCCGCCGAGCAGCATGAGCAGAAGGGCGATGAGGAGACCTAACCCAAAGCCGCCTTTCTTCTTCTCGCGCACCGGAGCCGGAGGGGCAGCGACGGGAGCAACCGGTGCGACCCGCGCAGCCGCCGGGCGCACGGTGGTGGGCTGGGCCACCGAGGCGAGCATCTGCGTGGACTCGGTGGGCGACGGTTCCATCGCCACCTTCGTCGAGGCCACCCCCACCGGTTGCGTCGGGCGACGGCCATCGCGCACCTGGGCGACGGCCAGTTGCATCGCGTTTCCGTCGCTAAACCGCATGCCCGGATCCTTGCGCAGCGCGATGCCGATCAGCTCGCGCGCCGGGGCGGATACCGCAGTCGACAGCGCCGGCGGCTCCGCAGAGACGTGTGCCAAAGCGACCGACACCGAGGAGTCCCCGGTAAAGGGGCGCCGGCCCGCGAGCATCTCGTAGCCGACCACGCCGAGGGAGTACACGTCGGACGCGGCGCTGACCGCGTGACCCTGAGCCTGTTCCGGCGAGACGTACTGGGCGGTTCCCACCACCATGCCGGTGCGGGTCAACGGCACCGCGGCGGCGGCCTTGGCGATACCGAAGTCGGTGATCTTGACTTGGCCGTTCTGGGTGATCATGAGGTTGCCGGGCTTGATGTCGCGGTGGACAAGACCCATGAGATGAATCGCGGCCAGGCCATGGGCGGCCTGTTCGAGGACGTCGAGCGCCAGCGCCTCGTCGAGCCGGTGTTCGCGGGCGATGAGGTCTGCCAGGGACTCGCCGCGTATGTATTCCATGGCGATGAAGCACATGGTGTACCCGGCCGGGGAGTCCACCTCGCGGTAATCGAAGGTGGCGACGACGTTGGGAGAGTCGATTCCTTCAGCGGCGTGGGCCTCGTTGCGGAAGCGGGTGAGGAACTCCTCGTTGTTGGAAAATTCCGGACGCAGAACCTTGATGGCCACTTCGCGGTCGGCGACGTTGTCGTCGGCAAGCCACACGGTGGACATGCCACCGTGGCCGATGATCCACTGCAGCGTGTAATCGTCGCCGATGAGGCGCTGCAGGTCTTCGCGGTTGTCGGTGTTCATTAGTTTCCCTCTCCGTTGGCTGCAGCGGCGCCGAGCACCGCGCGCCCGATCGGGGCGGCCACCTGGCCGCCGGTCGCGCTAGCTCCGAGCTGCCCACCATTTTTGACCACCACGGCGACTGCCACGTCGTTTTGGGGGTCGAAGGCGACGTACCAGACGTGCGGGGCGGCGTCCTCTGCGTGCTCCGCGGTACCCGTCTTGGACGCATACCCGTTGCCGTCGTAGCCGGAGGTGGAGCGCTCCGAGGCGTACATCAGCTCGGTTATGGTCTGGGATTCTTCCGGCGTGAGCGCCTCGCCGACCTGGCGCGGCTGCGTCTCCGAGACCACGTTGAGGTCGGGTGTGACCACGCGATCGACCACGTAGGGTGCCATGCGCTTGCCCTCGTTGGCGACGCTCGCCGCCATCACGGCTGCCTGCAGGGCGGTCATGGTCACGTCGCGCTGCCCGATCGCGGACTGGCCCAGCTCCGCGGCCCCTGGCAGATCGCCCAGCGAGCCAGAGGCGGTGGGCAGGCCGGGGTCGTAGTCTTCTCCGATGCCGAAACGCGCCGCCGCGTCGCGCAGCGCGTCCGCACCGATGTCGATGCCCATCTGCACGAAGGCGGTGTTGCACGACAGCGCGAACGCGGTGCGCAGCGTGGTTACGGTAGAGCCGCCGCAGGCCTGGCCGCCGTAGTTGGGCACGAACGCGTCGGTGCCGGGAAGCGGGATGCGTGCTTCGCCGGTGAGTTGGGAGTCGGGGGTGTAGCCGTTGCGCAGACCGGCGGCGGTGGTGACGATTTTGAAGATGGACCCGGGCGGAAGCTGGTCCTGGCTGGCGTGGTTGAGCAGCGGGTTTTGCGGATCGTTGCTCAGGCTGTCCCAGGTTTGCTGCGCGGTGTCGGGGTTGACCAGCAGGTTCGGGTCGTAGGAGGGCGACGACGCCATGGCCAGCACCTCGCCTGTCGACGGCCGAATCGCCACCACGGCCCCCTCGTAGCCGCGGTTGGACAGGTTCTCGTATGCCAGGGCCTGTAGCTGCGGGTTGATGGTCAGCTCCACGGCGTCGCCTGCGCGGTCGCGCTCTAACCCGGTGCGCAAAAACCTGCTGCCGCTCGCGCTGCCTTCGCCGTTGAGCACCGAGTTGTACTCGGCTTCGAGCCCGCCGACGCCGAACTGATCGGAGACGTAGCCCAGCACCGGTCCGAAAGAGTAGGGCATGTTCGGGTAGACGCGCTGGTAGAAGCCGTTGGTGTCTTGCGTGGAGTCGGCGACGATCTGTCCGCCCGCGTTGATCGGGCCGCGGTCGACCTGCTTCATCTCGATGAAGTTGCGGGAGTTCAGCGGGTTTTGCGCGTACTTGTCCTCGCGCAGGGTTTGCACGACGGTGAGGTTGATCAGCAGCACGACCGTCAACAGGAGAGACAGGACGGCACCGAGGCGGATGGATTTGTTCATCGCGCTGCCTCCGCCCCGACGAGATCGAGTGCCGACGCCCCTTTATCGATGTCGGCCGGCCGGTTAGCGCTGTTGGAGATGCGCAGAAGCAGGCCGAGCAGGATGTAGTTCGCCATAATCGCTGAGCCACCCGCGGACATGAACGGGGTGGTCAGGCCGGTCATCGGCATGAGAGCGGAAATTCCGCCGATGACCACGAAGATCTGGATGATGATCGTGGTTGCAAGGCCGGCCGCCAGCAGCTTGCCGTAGGAATCGCGGACCTGCATGGCGGCGCGGAAACCGCGGTTGACAAAGATGAGGAACAGGCACAAAACCGCCGCGAGCCCAGCGAACCCGAGCTCCTCGCCAATGGCGGCGAGGATGTAGTCGGAGTGGGCGACGGGCACGAGCTCGGGGTGGCCGTGGCCGAGGCCGACGCCCGTGACCCCGCCCCAGCTGAGCCCGAACAGGGCCTGGGATGGTTGGTAGCCGGTGGTGTCGTAGTTGGCCAGGGGGTCGAGGAAGTTGGTGACGCGTTCCTGGATCTTGTCGGAGACCTGGTAGACGGCGTACCCGCCGACGGCGAGGAGCCCGATCCCGATGAGCAACCAGCTGGTGCGGCCGGTGGCGTAGTAGACCATCGCCAGCACGGTGGCAAAGAGAAGTAGCGCGGGGCCGAAGTCGTTGGAGATCGCCATGATCAAAATGGCGATGGCCCACACCACCATGATCGGTGCGAGGTCGCGCAGGCGGGGGAAGACGAGTCCTGCGAAGCGTTTGCCGGCCACGGTGAAAAGGGAGCGCTTCTGTGCCAGGAGCTGGGCGAAGAAGATCAGCAGCAGGATCTTCGAGAACTCGCCCGGCTGGATGGAGAACGGGCCGATCCAAATCCAGATGCGCGCGTCGGCGAACTCGGCGGGCTGTGGCCATACCAGAGGCAGGGCGAGGAAGAACAACCCGAGCAACCCGAGGATGTAGGAGTAGCGCGAGAGCGACTTGTGGTCGCGCACGATCACGAGGGTGAGAACGAGCAGCACGACGCCGGCGAAAGACCACAGAACCTGCCGGTCGGCCAGTGCACCGTAACCGGCGCGCTCGGCGAGATCAAGGCGGTAGATGATCACCAGACCGATCGCGTTGAGCGTGGCCACCACGGGCAAAAGCACCTGGTCAGCGTAGGGGGCGGTGAGGCGGATCGCGAGGTGGGCGATGGCGTAGACACCGATGAACCCGCCGACGAGCCACAGCATCTCGCCCGTGAGGGTGCGTCCCTGCGACAATTCGAGCCCGAACAGCATGAGCAGTAGCAGCAGGGCGGAGCACACGAGGAGACCAAGCTCCCGGGTGCGGGAGAAAATTCTGCTCACGTTAGTTCACCGTCCTGCAGTCGTTGGTGGCTTCCGGTTTGTCGTCAACACACGCTGGCAGCGCCTCGTCGGCCAGCCTGTTGAGCTGGGCGACGACGTCGTCGTAGCTGCCCTCGCTCAGCCCCTCAATCGCGCCTTGTTGCGATGGGGGCAAGTCGTCTACGGAAAAGACCGTGCAGTCGGGCGGCGTGTCGTCGATCGGGGAAATTTGCAGCTCGTTACGGGCATTGATGCAGGCGACCTGGATCGGCGTGTGCCTGACCTCGCCGAACAGGGCGTTACGGCTGCCGTTCTCGATGACAATTTCGTTGTTCTCGTTGGTGGCGAGGAAGTACGTCGCGTCGTCGCGGCTGATAAAGAACGCGAAACCGAGCGTCGCTACGAGTGCGATTGCCAGCGCGCCGACGATCCAGAGCCAGACTGTGCGGCGGGGGTGATCCTCCTCGTCGCTGACGGTCTCAGTGTCCTCGGGGGAGGCGGCTTCGCTTGTCGACGCCCTCGTGGCGCGCTCGCCGGCGTCCGCGGGGCGCATCAATGCGGCGGCGCGGCTCGCCGCCGAGTTCGGGTGCGTCGATTCAAAGTCCGGGGTCAGCGCGCCGGCGAGCACGGCCTTGCGCGGCAGCACCGGCGCGTCGGCGGCTTCCGCGTCAACGACCTCGCCGATGACGACCGTGATGTTGTCCGGCCCGCCGGAGCGCAGCGCAAGCTCGATGAGCCGTTGCGCGGCGACCTCGGGCGTGCCGGTGCCGAGCGTCGTGGCGATGGTTTCCGCAGTCACGGGGTCGGACAGGCCGTCGGAGCACAGCAGGTAGCGATCGCCCGGCTGGGCGTCGAGAAGCTCGAGGTGCGGCTCGACCGGGCGGCCAGTGTAGGCCTTGAGAATCAGCGATTTCTGCGGGTGGGAGGACACCTCGCTGGCGTCGAGCTTGCCCTCGTTGACCAGCGATTGGACGAACGTGTCGTCCTCGGTGATCTGGGCGAGGGTTCCCTCCCGCAGTCGGTAGCCGCGCGAGTCGCCGACGTGGATCAGGCCGAGTTGGGAGCCGTTGAACATCAGGCCCGTCAGGGTCGTCCCCATGCCGTCCTGCTCGGGGTTTTCCTCCACGGAGGATTCGATGGCGGCGTTGGCGTCGTCGGCTGCCGCGCCGAGGAGGGCGAGCATGTCGGCATCACCGGGATCGGCGTCGAGGTGCTCCATATGCCTGACCATCAGCTGCGAGGCGACTTCGCCGGCAGCGTGGCCGCCCATGCCGTCGGCAAGCACGAGCAGGTGAGGGCCCGCGTAGGCGGAGTCCTCATTGTTGGTGCGTACCAGGCCGCGGTCGGAGGCCGCGACGAAATTCAGCTTCAAGTTGGTCATGGCATCAACCTCAGGGTCGTGCGCCCCATCTTCATGTCAGTGCCCACGGTGACGCGTTCCGGCTGGTCGATGCGCAACCCTTGGACGAAGGTGCCGTTGCGCGAGTCCAGGTCCTCGATGAACCACTCGCTGCCGCGGCGGAACAGGCGGGCATGCGTGCTGGAGGCGAAGTCGTCGCCGAGCACGAAGTCGGAAGAGTTTGCACGCCCCAGAGTTAAGTCCTCCACGCTGGCAATTTCCATGTGGGAACCTTTGAGCGGGCCCTCAACCACCACAAGCTCGCGTGCTTTCTCGCGCCTGATGGGGGTTGCGGAGACTGCTTGTCGACGCACACCTGCCGCCGCGACCACATCCTTGCGAACGACCCAGAGCACGAACAGAATGAATACCCACAAAAGGATGAGCAGGCCGAAGCGTGCGCCGAGAATGATGGCTGAATCCATGAACGCTCCTTATCGCGGACGGTGATCCGTTTGCGGGCCCCGGAAGTACTCAGTGCTGGGGTGGGCAATCTCTTCGGGGTTATGGCCGGCATCGTGGAGGGGGCGTTCGCTGCGCGGCTCCACGATCCGCACCTCGATGTGGGAGTGCCCGACGGTGATCACGTCACCGTCGGCAAGCATCCAGTTATCCACGGGCTCGTCGTTGACGGTGGTGCCGTTGGTGGATTCGAGGTCAACCAGGACGGCAACCTGGCCGTCCCAGGTGATCTCCGCGTGCTGGCGCGACACACCCGTGTCCGGAAGGCGGAAATCAGCGTCATTGGAGCGGCCCAGAATGTTAGAGCCTTGGCGCACCAGGTAGGTGCGCGAGGAACCGTCCTGCAGAAGCAGGCTCACGGTGGGTTCGCCGGTGGCGGTGGTGGGCTCGGACATTGCATCCTCCTGGTTGCTGGTGCGCTTCGCGCGGTCAGTGGTGTTCGAGGGCTCGGCCACGATTGCGTCGAAGCCGCTTGCCACGTCCGGTTGCTGGTCAATGTACGAGGACACCCGAAGCTGCCCGGTGCGCAATCCCGATTCCTCGGCGATGCGCACCACGGCGGGGCCCTCAAAGCGCCAGCCTTGGTTACGAACGAAGCGGGTTAGCTGGTCGGCGAAAAGTGCGGGCAGCAACCGGTCCTGGGAGAGGTTCTCCAAATCCTTGCTGGACACGCCCACGGCGAACACGTTCGGCGCAATCAGCTCGTCGCGGTCCGTCATAATCAGGCTGTCTTGCGTTTCCTGCTTGAGCAGTTCCTCAACCTCGGCTGGGACAACTTTGCCGCCGAACAGCGCCGCCATCGAATTGTCAAGGCCGCGCTGCATCGACGAATCGAGCTTCGCCAGCCTGTCCATAATTGACATCTACCCGCACCTCCTTTCCAGCTCCGGTTGCGAATACGTTGAGATAACTAGGACAGTATAAATGTGTGACCGCCATGAACCTAGACGCGAACGTGGGAAACGGGCGTCGATAAGCGAATAAATAATGGTTCAGCTGCGGATTTGTATTTTGATTGCGGCCGGGTGATATATTAAGTCAGTCGCCCGCCCGGGTGGCGGAATTGGCAGACGCGCTGGCTTCAGGTGCCAGTGTTCGCAAGAACGTGGGGGTTCAAGTCCCCCCCCGGGCACAGTGTGCGGTTCTCGAACTGCAAGCACCGGAGGTCACAAACTCGAAAGAGGGTGTGACCTCCGGTTTTTCGCGTTTTCCGGGGGAGGTGGAGGTGGATTGTGTGGGCGGGGACTTGTGGGGGAGAGTTCTGGCTTGTCTTGAAGCGGATGAAACTTTAATCACTGGATTGCGTTTCGAGGTATGTGTCCTCCGCTCAGGTAAACGGGCCCGACCCCTGGAAAGTGGACACAGGGAATTGAACTTATGCGGTCAAGGTGAGTTTACCGCAGGTGCGGTTTTCGAACTCGAGGGGCGACAGATAATCGCACCATGAGTGTCTGCGCTTCTGGTTGTAGCGCACACACCACGCGAAGACGTCCCGTCTGGCGTGCAGCAGTGAGTCGAAGCATTTCCGGTTTTGCAGCACCTCGCGTTTCAATGTCGCGTTGAACGACTCCGCTAGCGCGTTGTCTGCGCTGGTTCCCACCGCTGCCATCGATTGGGTCACCCCTAGCATCGTGCATCGTGAGCTAAATGCCTTCGAGGTATAGACGGCAGGTTCAACCGGTGGTTGCAACACCGGCCTGTTTCAGGGATTGTAGTGCTTCACCGAAGACTTCGGCGGGGGTCTTCCAGCCGAGGGTCTTGCGGGGTCTGTTGTTGAGGGTGTGGGCCACCGCTTCGAGGTCGTCTGCGCTCCAGCGGGACAGGTCGGTGCCCTTGGGGAAGTACTGACGTAGCAGGCCGTTGGTGTTCTCGTTGGTGGGCCGTTGCCACGGGGAGTGCGGATCAGCGAAGAACACCTTGGTGCCAGTCTCAAGAGTGAACGCGGCATGTCCTGATAGTTCCTTGCCGCGGTCCCAGGTGATCGTCTTGCGTAACTGCTGGGGCAGGGTCGTGATCGCAGCGGCCAGAGCCGCGTTCATCGCGACTGCACCGTAGCCGCCCAGCGCGGGGCCGTTCTTAACCGGAGGGTGCTCGCCCCAGCCGTCGAGGCGGGGCAAGCGGACCAGGATCGTCGCGCGGCTGCGACGCTCGACCAAGGTCCCGATCGCAGAGCGGCCGGTCCCGATGACCAGGTCACCTTCCCAGTGTCCTGGAACAGCGCGATCAGCGGCTTCTGCGGGGCGTTGGCTGATCACGACCTCGGCGCCGACATGACCGCCGGGTTTGTTCCGGGAACGCTCACGGGGCTGTCGCAACGCCCTGCCCGTTCGCAGGCAAGCCACCAGCTCACGCTTCAGCGCGCCGCGGCCTTCGATGAACAACGCCTGGTAGATCGCCTCATGACTGATACGCATTGACTCATCATCAGGGAAATCCAGCTTCAAGCGGTGACTGATCTGCTCCGGGCTCCAACTGGTGGCCCACCGTCGATCTTGCCGACGAGGCTTGTTCAACCCCTTCCACGTCGGCGTGACCGGCCCTTCCACCGGCGTCCCGTCCGGGCCAGTGACCTTCCCAGAGAGTCTGTCCTGGACATAGTCGCGAAGCCGCAGGTTGGCCACCAGCTTCGCGGTCTTGGGTCGTTTCGCGGCCTCTTGGGCTTTCCATTGGGCCACCGTGGCGCGATACTCCAGCTTCCCGCTGCGGGTAGCAGCGTTGCGGCGCAACTCCCGACTGATCGTGCCCGGATCCCGCCCAAGGGTACGCGCGATCGACCGGACACCGCGTCCCTGAGCACGCAAGATCGCGATCTCCTCTCGCTCCTCGAAACTGAGATAACGACCAGTTGGCTCCGTCAACGTCAGCGGTGGCATACCGCCAGCGTGACGGAACCACCGTGATCCGACCGGCACCGACACCCCCACCGCCAGCGCTGCCTCCGCTGTCGTGACCCCGGCCGCGATCAGGCGCCAGAATTGTCGCTGCACCGCCCTCGATGGCTGCGGTCTGCCCGGAGAGCGCATTGCTGGCCGCAACGCCCGGTCCGCGCGCCACTGCCGCCGCATCCCCTCCGGGACCTCGCTGGTCTTCATGCTCCAGTCCTTGGTCGCCATCCTTGAACACCTTTCTCACCTCAAGGTGTTGCGACGACCAGTTGAATCCGCCGACACTGCCGTGATCTGAATGAAAAATCGCTCCTTTCAGACTGCCTCGGGCGCGCTGTGCTGAGTCCAGCGCATCGATAACCAGATCGACGCGCATGTGGTCAGCAATAGAAAATCCCACCAGCCTGCGGGAATAACAATCGATCACGGTGGCAAGATACATATTGCCGCCACCGGATACCGGCAGGTAGGTAATGTCGCCGACGAGCACGCGATTCGGCGCCGGGGCATGAAACTGCCTGCAAACAAGATCTGGAAAGACACCACGGCCAGCATCTGCCACGGTGGTGCGCACGCGACGTTTCTTCGTGAACCCCTGGATGCCCATAGTCTTCATGATGCGTGCAACGCGTTTGTGATTGACCACCGCATGCGCCCCCGAATCAGGATCGTTCAACGCCGCGGCGATGCGCTTAGCTCCGTAGAGTCCGTGTTCCTCACGGAACACAGTGCGGATACGAGCACCGAGAACAGCATCGTCAAGAACCTTCTGGCGGCGCGCGGCCTGTGTGTTTTTCCACTTGTAATAGGAAGATCGCCGCACCTTCAGCACGTGGCACATCCGCTTGACCGGATACTCGGTGCGATGGTCCCGGATGAACTTGAAGCGGATCACAAGCCCATCTCTTTCGCAAAATACTGCGCCGCCTTGCGAAGGATGTCTCGCTCTTCTTGAAGAAGCCGGTTCTGCTTCTCGAGTTGTCGGATCCGCTCTAAATCCGATGATGTCCGGGCTCGAGCTGCAGCATCAATCGCGCGGGCTTTTTTGCCCGTGCCATAGCGCTTGACCCAGGCAGCGAGACTGCCACGGTTAACACCGAGATCATGAGCAACCGAATTAAGAGACACACCGTCTGTGTCTTCATACATCGCGACCGCGTCGCGCTTGAACTCCTCAGTATAGGACTTACGAGGCATGAACTGAGACTACCCTCCTCCGGCTGTCAACCGGGGCTAGCCTATGTCCACCAACAAGGGGTCAGGTCCCTTCGCCAGATTCCGTTAGGATTGGCATCGTGCGCGCGCTTTTCGCCCTTGCCTGCATCGCGGGGCTAACCCACGCCGCTTTCAGTGCTTACTGGGCGGCTGGGGGAACCTGGTCGTTGGCCACCGCAGGTCAGACAATGGTGGAGCAGTTTGAATCGATGACCTGGGTGTTGTGGATCGTCGCGGGTATCAAGGCGCTCGCGGCCGTGATTCCGTTGCTCGCTCCGGACAACCCGCTTATCCGCGGTGTGAGTTGGGTGGGCGGTTTCGTGCTGGTGGTGTGGGGCGGACTGAGCACCGTCATTGCGCTCGCCGTCTTCGCGGGGGTATACATCCCGAAGGGTGGTATCGACCGCGCTGGAATGATCGGGCACGCCTTCCTCTGGGATCCGCTGTTCGTCCTGTGGGGTGTGGCGCTGCTCGGTGCGCTGGCCACGTCGCGTCCGCGTCGCCTCCGCGACGTGAACGAAGTTGCCGATGCGTAACCACTGTCCCAGCGCGTAGACAACCACGGCTGACACGAATCGCTCCGTTTTCGGCAGTATAGTTGCCCACCGCAGCGGGTACGTCTCCGAGGATGCTGGAGGAGTCGGGCTCCTGGTAGCACCACTCTTTGGCCCTGGCGCGATGCAGAGTAGCTAACGGCTCACCGCCCCGCCCGATCCTGCCGCCCAGAACGACTCCAGCTCGGCACTGAGCTCCTGCGGGACTTGGAACGGCAGTGAATGAGTCGTGTTTGGCCAGACGTGGACGATGGCGTCGGGAATCGCTTGCCGTGCCCTTTCCGCGGCGACCTCCCCGCCAGCGAGCGAATCAGTGTCTGCGATAGCCACGTAGACGGGCATGCTCAGGCGCTCTAGCTGGGCACTGTTCAGAGGCTTCGGGGTAGGGAGGGCGGCGCTAAAGTGCCGAGATCCGAGGTCGATCATGGTGGAGACGGGATCGTCCTGGCGGACTTCCTCCGCCGTCGTGCCTCCGATCTCGGCGAGCGCTCGGTCTTTCAGTGATTGGGGCACAGGGAGCAAGATCACCGTGCCCCAGAAGAATGTGGCGGGTGGCGGGTAGACGAGGGTGAACGCGGGCTCGATCAACGCAATGGAGGCTACGAGGTCGGGGCGCTCGACTGCGAGGGCTGCACTCGTTGCCCCGCCGAATGAGTGTCCCACGACGTGGGCTGAGTCAACTCCCAAGCCTTCCAGGGTCTCCGACAGCCATTGCGCTTGGTCGGTGCTCGAGGTGATCGGCGAGCTTTGTGCGGATAACCCGGCATCTCCGATCGCGTCGACGGCGTAGACGGTGCGGGCGTTTCCGATATAGGGGAGCAGCTCGTTCCACATCGGCGCGCCCGAAGCACGCCCCGGGGTGAGAAGAACTGGCGTTTCACCGTGGTCGACATCCGGTTCCCAGACGACGACATGTGCCGTGCCGAATCGGGTGGGCACGTAAACGCTCCGATACGGGGTGGGTCCCACTGCCAAGGCAGCGTCGTACGCATCCGTATAGGTGTCGCGGCCTGTGCTCGAGCGCCAGTGGCCGACGTCGGGAGGTGTGGTCCACGCCAGAAAGACGCGATGCGCTACGAGGAGGGCAAGCAGAAGGGCAAGGGTTTTAGGGGCAGAGCGAAGTGTCACAGTGATCTCCAATACGTTTGTATTGCCGCCAACGATACGGTCGTATTGGTATGCTTGCAACATGACTTTCGACAGCCGCACAGAAATCATCTACGCGGTTTTGCAAACAATTGCGGAGGAGGGAATTTCTGGACTGTCCATGCGCAACGTCGCCGCCGAAGCCGGGGTCTCACTCGGCCGGGTTCAGCACCACTTCCGCAGCAAAGACGAGTTGCTCGTGGAGACGTGCCGAGCACTCGTCGCAGCCGCCGAGCATCGCTATAACGAGCAGGCCGGAACCGCCTGCGAGCAGCTCGAGTACGCCATCGGACACGTTATTCCGCGCGATGACAATGCGCGCCGTGGCGCAGCTATTTGGAGTGCGTTCGTTGCCTACGGTTTAGTGGAGCCCACCATCAGCGCCATCATCACCGACGCAAAGCGCGGTCAGGAAGCCGAGGTAGCTCGGCTGATGGCTCAGGCGGGATTCAGCGATGCTGGTACTCGCGCGAGGGCACTCATTGCGCTTGCCGACGGCCTCGTCCAACGCGTCCTCACCGGCGACCTCAGCGCCACTCAAGCCCAAATAGTGGTCGATTCGTACATAGCGTCCCACCACTAATTAGGATTTTCACAGTGTGCAGAGACATCGAACTCAATCCCGTGCCAGCGGCTTCGCCAATCATTCTCTACAGCACGGTTGCCCTCTACGCTGCGTTGCTCGTCGCCGGTGCGCCCGACGCTTTCACCTCCAAGACTCCCGGAGCGGTGTTCGGCATGCTCGCAATCGGTGCGGTACCGCTCGGTCTGCTCACGCCCTTGGTGCTCTACGCCACCCACAGCCAAGCGGAACACGGAGACGACCACGCCCGCGCGACCGCGAACGAGATGATGCCGCTGATCGCTTAGCTGATGGCCGGAATCACGGTCGTCTCCCTCGGCGGCATCACCGCCAGTTTGCTCGGGTTTCTCGGCGGGGGCTCGTCGACGCTGATCGTCATCTCCGCGCTCGTCCTCTTGCTCATCTGGTTTGTTGCCCGGATGCGGGTGGCGCAGCGCCGCATAGCGGCCGCGGCCGGACCCGGCGAGCTCGACGGGCACCTGCGCTGGGGCATGTTCTACGCTAACCCCGACGACGAACGCGTCCTAGTGGAACACGGGATGGGCACCACCCTTAACTTCGCCCGGCCTGAAGCGTGGCTGCTTCTGGCGGCGCTTCTGTCACCGGCCGTGGTCCTCATTGCCGTGGCCATCCCGCTCGAGTAAGTTAGCGCCCGATGTCTCACCTCCCAACGCTAACGGCCTACGGTGACCGAGCCGACGAATACGCCGCTCTCCTCGGATCGATCAAAACAACTCACCTGACGGACCGAAAACTTATCGCTGGCTGGGCTGAAGGCGTATGCGGTGAAATCCTTGATGTTGGGTGCGGCCCCGGGCACTGGTCCGCTTTCCTACACGGGCGCGGGGCAGTCATCCGCGGAATAGACCCCGTTAAGCGCTTCATTGAGATAGCTTCCGGTCTGTATCCCGATGTCGAATACAGCCAGGGTTCATTCAGCGACCTTGAGCCGGAATCCGCCGATGGAATCCTCGCCTGGTACTCGCTCATCCACATGGAAGAGTACGAGGTAGTAGAAGCTCTCCAGCAGTGCCACACGGCACTATGCCCGGAAGGAACTTTGTTAGTCGGGTTCTTTGAGGGGCCCCAACACGAGAAATTCGGCCACGCAGTTTGCCCCGCCTTCTTCTGGCCCGTCTCACAGATGTGCTTGCTCTTAGATCGTTCCGGTTTCGTTGTCGAGCAGACAAGTAGAAGGCATGATTCGGGTGCCCGGCCTCACGGCGCGATCGTCGCTCGACGGCGTTGACATGCAACCGCTGTCCCTCAAGAGCCCGCCGGACTGCAGAGCACAGTATTATCCGCTGTGTAAATACCCACTTATGACAGAAGCGGTGCGGGATGCGTTGGTTAGTTCACATTGTAGGGGCGGCGCTTCTGAGCGCCTCGCTTGTGGCGGGGTGCGGTGCGTTGCCCCGCGATGTTGAGGGAACCTACGACCGCGCGGTGGGCGGAACGCTCGTCGTCGGCGTGTCCGAGCACGAGCCGTGGACCAGCGTGAATGATGCGACCGGCGAGGTCTCGGGCTCGGAGGCCGAGCTCATTCGCGGGTTCGCGGATTCGATAGATGCGGACGTGGAGTACAAGGTGGCGTCGGAAAGCGTGCTGGCGGGTTGGATCGAGGACGGTGAGATTGACGTCATGATCGGCGGGCTCACCGCAACCTCGCCCTGGGTGAGCCACATGGCCCTGACGCGCCCGTATACGACCGTGACCAGCGAAAGCGGCAGCGACGAGAAGATGGTCATGGGCGTGCCAATGGGGGAGAACAAGCTGATGGTGGAACTCGAGCGCTACCTGGCGCGCGCGGAGGGAGAGATCTGATGTCCGGCGTGGATGAAGCAAGCACCGGCTCCGGAATCGATGCCTTGCCGGAGAAGCAGGGTGAGCTACTGCGCAAGGCGGTGCGCCTGGAGTGGATCACCATCGGCGTGCTCGTGGTCACGATCGCCCTGGTCGGTATCGTGTCCGGCCAGTCCCAGGCGATGAAGGCGGCGTGGTACGAGGACCTGCTCTCCCTGCTGCCGCCGATCGCGTTTCTGGTGGCCACGCGCATCATCAGGAGAAACCCGGACGCGAAGCACCCCTACGGCCACCACCGGGCGATTGGAGTCGGGCACGTCGTGGCGGGCTCGGCGCTGCTGGCAATGGGCAGTTTCCTGCTCATCTCCTCTGCGATCGGCCTGTTCAATCAGGAAAAGCCCCCCATCGGCACCGTGGTACTGTTCGGCCACAGCATCTGGCTGGGCTGGCTCATGGTCGCGGTGATGGCCCTGTCCGTCATTGGCCCGGTGATCCTCGGCCGAATGAAGCTGAAGCTCGCCGAGCCGCTGCAAGACAAGGTGCTTTACGCCGACGCGGACATGAACAAAGCGGATTGGATGACCGGCGTGGCCACCATCGTCGGCGTGCTCGGCGTCGGGCTCGGCATCTGGTGGACGGATGCCGTGGCGGCCATCGTGGTGTCCTTCTCTATTGTTGCCGACGGCATCAGCAACCTGCGCACCGCAATCCGCGACCTCACCGACGCGCGCCCGACCGACCTCGACGGCAATGTTCACCCCATCCTGGACACGGCCGTTGATGCGGTCAAGGGCGTGGACTGGGTGCACGACGCGGCGGCGCGGTTCCGCGATTTGGGTCACGTGCTGCATGTGGAGGTGTTCGTGGTGCCGCGGTCGGGGCATGAGGTGAGTGTCGATAAGCTGCGCGAGATTGAAACGCTGCTGGAAGACCTCGACTTCCAGCTCCACGACATCGTGGTCGTGCCCACCACGACGATCCCGGAATTCCTGGTCAAAGAGGACCGCTGATTCTAGGCCCACCATTCTTGCTGGAGGGTGTGTTGTCCCTGGTAAAACCATGTGTCACCTCTGCTCGCCACTGGGTAATCGGTGTAGGGTGGAGGAGCACTTTCTGTTTAGTGCGCTGATACGCGTCCCACCAACGGAGGATCCTCGTGGCCCTGAAGCTCACCGGAACGATGCACACCTACGAGTGGGGCCACGAGGAACTCATCGCGGGCCTGCAGGGGCGCACACCTTCCGGTCAGCCCGAGGCGGAGCTGTGGTTTGGCGCGCACCCGAGCGCCCCTGCGCTGACGAGCGAGGGCCCACTCGACGAGGTTATTGAGCGCGAGTCCGGTAAGCAGCTGCCATTTTTGGTGAAGCTCCTCGCGGCAAAAAGGCCGCTGTCGTTGCAGGCGCACCCGTCGCTCGAGCAGGCCCGCGAGGGCTTCGCGCGCGAGAACGCCGCCGGCATCCCGCTCGATGCGCCCCACCGTAATTACAAGGACGACAACCACAAGCCGGAGCTGCTCATCGCCCTGACTCCGTTTCGCGCGATTGCCGGTTTCCAGCCCATCGAGCGCACCCTCACGCTGCTGCGCACCTTCGACCTGCCGCAGCTCGCCGAGTTGGAGCGCACGCTTGACGACGCCTCCCTCAACACCGCCGATCGCCTCGCCCGCGCGTTGAAGCTAGCGCTGACCGTGGATGCCGCCGAGGCGGTGGCGCAGCGCGCGGCCGAGCTCGCGGCGGGGGACTCGGAGTGTAAAGGCACCGCCGCCAACCTGGCGTTCATCGCGCGGGAGTACCCCGGCGACAACGGCGTGGTTGCCGCGCTGCTGCTCAACCACGTTTCCCTCGAGCCCGGTGAGGCACTGTTTCTCGCTGCCGGCAACCTGCACGCCTACCTGTGCGGGATGGGCGTGGAGGTCATGGCCAACTCGAACAACGTGTTGCGCGGCGGGATGACCAGCAAGCACATTGACTCCGACGAGCTGTTTTCGGTCCTTAAGTTCGTCACCCTGGATAACCCGACGGCGCAGCTTGTCGACGGCTCCTTCAACGTCCCGGTCGACGATTTCAGCGTCTCCCCGACATCTGGCGGCGAACCCGTCGCCGGCCCGGCCATCGTGATCAATACTGCGGGTGAGCTGGCGGTTGGCGACGTTAGGCTCGGCCCCGGCGAGGCGTCGTGGGTTGGCGCGCACGAGGGGTGCGTGCCGGTCGAGGGCGTCGCCGCGGCAGGTTTTGTGGTGAGGTAGCAGGAACGCAAAAACCGCGCCCCGTTAGCGGGGCGCGGTTGAAGCTGTAGCTAGCTGAGCTTACTGAGCAGCAGCGGTGGTGGTTGCAGCTTCCTTAGCGGAGCTGCCAGCCTCGATCTTGGAGGACAGGCCCTCGAGGGCGGAGGAGCCCTTGGAGGAAGCGGTTTCCAGGAGAGCCTGGAAGTCGATGGATGAGGAGAGCTGCTTGAGGCTGGACTCGAAGAGGCCAACGATGAGATCTGCGATGAAGGACATGGTGTGTTTCCTTTCGGGAGGGTGTCGGTTGAACGCTTGCAAAGATATAACGAGACTTCGCCGTAACACTATGTACTTTCGTACCCTCTTTGACCTGCATGTGGATCCGCGCAGGGAACTAAAGTATAAACGCGCAGATAAGGGCCCAAGCGGCATGAAAAAACCGCAACCAAAAGGTTGCGGTTTTTAGCTCTCAGCCAGCCTTAGAGGATGGTGGAGGAGAGGTTGGAAGACAGGTCAACCGGAAGGTTGACGAGGGTCTTGAGGGTGGTGTTGAGGAACTCGATGAGGTTCTGGAAGATCTCGATCATGATGATTTCTCTTTCTGTGTATTGCTTGTTCGGACGCTTTTCAATTTAGGAAAGTTTTGGCCCTACAAGAAATAGGCAAACCAAATTAGTGAGTAAAAAATGTTAGAGGCACCTTAGTATGCGGCGTTACATAATTTCCGAAATTGACAGAATTGTTGGATAGTTCCTGTACGTAGCCCGCGTGCGGGGGCACCCGCTCTCAGGTTTGCTGTCAGAATTTTCCCAGAAATAGCCGCTGTACAGGTATTATCTCTTTCCGGAACTTCCTCGAAACCTACCCCATTCCGGGGGTATTTGGTCCTCCCGTGCCCCGCCGGGAACCGCTCATTCGCGCGTACCATGGCGACATGCCGACACCTGTACCCGAGTACCTCAACAGAATCCTTGACCTCGTCCGCAACGAAGACGGCGGCGAGGTAGCTGACTACATCGAGGACTTAAGCAACGCCGACCCAGACAAGCTCGGCCTGGCGCTGTGCACGACTTCCGGCCACCTCTACTCGGTCGGCGACGACGACTGCGAGTTCTCGATCCAGTCCATCTCCAAGCCGTTTGCCTACGCGCTCGCCTTGGAAGAGCTTGGCCCCGAGGAGGTCCACCGGATTGTGGGCGTTGAACCCTCGGGTGACGCGTACAACGCGATCTCCCTCGACGAACACAACCGCCCCTCGAACCCGATGATCAACGCCGGTGCCATCGCGGTGAACCAGCTCATCAACGGCGCCGACTCCTGCGTCGAGGATCGAGTGGAGAAGATCCGCGCGTTCTTCTCCCAGCTCGCCGGCCGCGATCTGCGTATCGACGAAGACCTAGTCGAGCACGAGCTGGAGACGGCCGACCGCAACATGGCGATTGCGCACCTGCTCAGCGAGTTCGACGTTGTCAACGACGTGCCCTACGATGCCGTGAACTCGTACACGCAACAGTGCTCGATCATGGTCACGGTCAAAGACCTCGCCCTCATGGCCGCGACGCTGGCCAACGGCGGGGTGCAGCCGATCACGGGCGAGCGCGTGCTGTCCTCCACGGCAAGCCAGGTCACCCAGGCGGTGATGACCTCGGCCGGGATGTACGACGGGTCCGGGCGCTGGATGGTGGACGTTGGTATTCCGGCGAAGTCGGGCGTCGCGGGAGGGCTCATCGGCACGATGCCGGGGCAGTTGGGCATAGCGTCGTTAAGCCCAAGGCTCAATGAGCAGGGAAACTCGGTGCGAGGGGTGAAGATCTTCAAGGAGATCTCCACCACCCTCGGGCTCAACTTGATGGGCTCGGACTACTACTCCGCGCCCGGCATCAAGGCCGTGCTGCGGCGTAAGGACGCGACGGTGGTGCAGCTTCAGGGCATGATCAACTTCGCGGCCGCTGAGAAGATCCTCCACGACTTGGAGGAGTACCGCCTCGTGGGTTCTGCGCTCGTGCTTGATGTGTCGCACGTGACCTCGTTCAATAAGGCGGGCCGCCTGCTGATCAAGGAGGGCGTGCGTTCCATCCGCGACAACGGCTACGACGTGTCCATCTACGACCCGGATTCCGCGATGCCGGACTACGAGTTCTCCGACGGCACGCATCTCGAAGCGGTCAAGGACTTCTCCACCTCGTTCACTATCGACGTACCGCGCGACAAGGTCTACAAGGCGATTACCCAGCCGAACCAGTGGTGGGAGGAAACCATCGAAACCACCGACGGCTCCGCTGGCGAGAAGGGCGGGGAGTTCCGCTTCGACAACGATGAGCAGTACGCGGAGTTCAGCGTCGCCGAGGCCCGCGCCGGGGACCGCCTGGTGTGGCACGTGGAGCCGTCGGGAAGCGACCGCGAGGACAAGCAGTGGAGCGACACCGACCTCATCTTCGACCTCGAAGATGCCGACGACGGCTCGACCAAGGTCACGTTTACCCACCGCGGCATGCACGAGCAGGAGGAAAACTACGACAAGATCGCTAAGGCGTGGGAAAAGCGCCTGTCTGACCAGCTCGAACCGCTGATCCGCGACAGCTAAGGAGTGCTGATGACCACCGCTGACACCATCTGGTGGCACGTCTACCCGCTGGGGGCCACCGGCGCGCCGATCCGCAACAGGGTCGAGGGGGACGCGGACCACCGCCTGCGCACACTCGGCCCCTGGCTCGACTACCTCATCGAGCTCGGTTGCAACGGCCTGCTCCTCGGGCCGATCTTCGAGTCCGTCGGGCACGGCTACGACACGCTTGACCACTACGCCATCGACGCGCGCTTGGGTACCGACGAGGACTTCGACTGGCTGATCGAGCAGTGCCAGGCCCGTGGGATCAACGTCATGCTCGACGGGGTATTCAACCATGTGGCGCGAACGCACCCGGCGGTTCAAGACGGCCTAGCCGGCGACACCGATTGGGAGGGCCACGGCGAGCTCGCCACCCTGCACCACGACGATCCGCGCGTGCGCGACATGGTCACCGACATCATGTGCCACTGGCTGCGCCGCGGCATCACCGGCTGGCGCCTCGACGTCGCCTACTCGGTGCCGGCAGATTTCTGGGCGGATGTCCTCGCCCGAGTTCGTGCTGAGTTCCCGGACGCGATGTTCCTCGGCGAGGTCATCCACGGCGACTACGCCGGGATCGCGACCGCGGGCACGATGGACTCCGTTACGCAGTACGAGCTGTGGAAAGCACTCTGGTCCTCGCTGCATGACGCGAACTTCTTCGAGCTCGACCACGCCCTTGGCCGCCACCAGGACATCGCGCAGCGGGTCCTGCCCAACACGTTCGTGGGCAATCACGACGTCGACCGCATCGCCTCGAAGATCGGCCAGGACAAGGCGGTCATCGCGACGGCCCTGCTGCTCACGCTGCCGGGCATGCCGTCGATCTACTACGGCGACGAGCAGGGCTTCGTGGGCCTGCGCACGGAAGGCTTCGAGGCCGACGATGCGGTACGCCCCGAGCTGCCGGCCACCCCGGCGGAGCTCTCCGAGCTCGGGTGCTGGATCTACGCCGAGCACCAGGCGCTCATCGGGCTGCGCCGCCGCCACCCCTGGCTAACGCGCGCGAGCGTAGAAGTCACCGACTTAAGCAACGAGACCATCTCGCTGCGCTGCTTCACCGACGAGCACGAGCTGCTTGTCGACGCCTGGCTGACGTCCCCGGTCGGCGTGCGCGTGCACTCAGGCGGCGAGACGCTCTACGAGTTCTCTGGCTCTTAGGCGCCGATAAAGCGCTTCACCAGCGAGCGGTACGCCTTGACCGTGAGCTCCACGTCGGCGACCTCGACGTACTCGTCGTGGGAGTGGAGCAGGTCGAGGACGTCGCCAAGCGTGCGCCCGCGGTGGTGGAGGGCGAAGCCGTAGCCCACGCCGCCTTTGCGACGCCCAAAGCGCAGGTCGGAGCCGCCGGCGGCGATGGTGGGAACCACGGGCGCGTCGTCGAAGAACCCGCCGATGGTGTCCACGATGGCGTCGTAAAGCGGGCCGGAGGCGGGCGAGACGGTGGCGTCCTCGGTGATGAGATGCTCGATGGTGACGTGCTCGGCCAGGTCGCCGAGCGCCTCGCGCAACGCGGCGTCGATGTCCTCCTGGGTCTGACCCGGTAGCGGCCGGATATCGAGCTCGAGGTAGGCCTCTGAAGGCAGGACGTTGATGGCGCGGCCGGCGCGCAGCACCGTCGGTGCGATGGTTAGGTGGCTCATCGCGTGCGAGTAGCGGGCGAGATCGCCCAGTGAGTCGAACGATGAGCCGCCGATGAGCGCCTGCTGCGTGGCGTCGTCGAAGCGGAAGGCGCGCACGTAGCCCTCCCACAGCTCGTCGCTGATCACGTCGGGTTCCATCGCCGCGATACGCCGCGCGACCTCAGCGATGAGCCCGACGGTGAGTTCGCGGCCGTAGGGCGTAGACCCGTGGCCGGCATCTCCGTGGACGGTCAACCTGCGCTGCGCTGCGCCCTTCTCGCCGACGACGACGACCACGGCGTCGCTGCCGTCGGCCACGGGCAGGTGGCTGCCGCCCTCTTCGGAGAGGCAGTTGCGCCAGCTAAACGTGTCCGGTTCGTGCTCGGCGATCCACCCGGCGCCGAGCCCGCCGCGGGCCTCCTCGTCCGCGCAGCCGACGAACGTCAGGGTGCCTTTCGGGCGGTTTGCCGATGTGGCAACCTCGCGTGTGACGGCCGCCATCGCGGCGGTGATGTAGAGCATGTCCGTGGCCCCGCGGCCGTAGATCCGCCCGTCGACCTCCTCGGCGCCGAAGGGGTCGCGCGTCCACTTGGCCGGGTCGACGGGCACGACGTCGGTGTGGCCGAGCAGCGTGAGCGGCTCCGCGTCTGCGTCGGTGCCTTCAACCGTGAAGGCGATGGAGACGCGGGACGGGTGCGGCTCGAAGCGCTGCACCCGCACGCCTGTGCCCTCGAAAAAACGTTCCAGCGTGTTGGCGTTGCGGACTTCGTTTCCGGAATCGGCGGTGAGGTCGTTGACGCAGGCGTTGCGGATGAGCTCTTTGAGCAAAGTGACAGTTGTCTCAACAAGGGGGGTGTCTTGATTCATTGCAACGAGTGTAGTTTCGATGGGTGGCGGATTCTTTATATGCGTAACGGTGCATTTAAAATCGTTGATTACGAGCAACTGGAAGGTAGGAACGTGGCGAGACGCGAAATGAGCACCGATCCGCGAGCAGTGCGCACCCGCGCGACGCTGATTCAGGCAACGATCGTTTTGCTGAAGACGCACCGCGCGGAGACGCTGTCGGTGTCTCAGATTGTCAAGACCGGCAACCTGAGCCGACAGGTGTTCTACGAGCACTTTGCCGACCGCGACGCACTTTTGTTCGCGGCGGCGGAGAAGATGATCGAGCCGGCCCTCGAGTGGACCTACACCGCGTCGAATGAGACGAAGCTGCTGCAAAAGATCGTGGAAGCCCTGAATCAGACCGCGCGCTCCTACGGCGATTCGTTGCGCAACCTATGCGACGGCCCGATCCACTGGCAGGTCCATTCGCTCGCCGTGCAGCGCATGTGGCCGATCATGGAAAGCGAGATTGCGCAGCGGTTGAATGAGACGGGCCACCAGAAGCCTGACGAGCACATCCGCTGCACGGCGGAGTTCGTGGCCAGTGGCGTCGTCGAGCGCCTCACCGCGGCGGTGCGCGACCAGAAGAGCCTGGAGGACGTGCGCAGGGACTTAGCGATGGTTCGCGATACGCTCAGTGCCTTGGATTACGGCACTCCGTAGCCGATTCTTGAACACCGTTTAATGAGTTTGGGATATAGTGTTGCCAACCTAATTGAACGGAGTTCAACCATGAGCGCACCCAGCACCCTCGACACCGCACGCACGAAAGTCCTCGAGCGCGGCGAGAGCCTTAGCGAGGCCGAAATCCTCGAGGTCTTAAGCATTGACGACGAGCACCTCACCGAGCTCCTCGAGCTCGCCCACGAGGTGCGCATCAAGCACTGCGGTGTCGAGGTCAGCTTGGAAGGCATCATCTCGCTCAAAACCGGCGGCTGCCCCGAGGACTGTCACTTCTGCTCCCAGTCCGGCTTGTTCGAATCTCCCGTGCGCGCGGTGAGGCTCAACATCGAAGAACTTGTCGAGGGCGCGCGCCAGTCCGCCAAGATGGGCGCGAGCGAGTTCTGCATTGTCGCGGCGGTGAAGGGCCCCACGGAGCGCCTCCTCGACCAGGTCAAAGACGCTATCGCGGCGATCAACGCAGAGGTAGACATCTCCATTTCCGCCTCCCTGGGCATCCTGAGCCGCGACCAGGCCCGCCAGCTGCGCGAGATGGGGGTGAGCCGCTACAACCACAACTTCGAAACGGCGCGTTCCTTCTTCCCCAACGTGGTCACCACCCACACCTGGGACGAGCGCAAAAACACCCTCGAGTTCGTCCGCGCCGAGGGCATGGAGGTCTGCTGCGGCGGCATCATCGGCCTCGGCGAGACGCTCGAGCAGCGCGCGGAGTTCGCCGCCCAGCTCGCCGAGGTTACACCCCACGAGGTGCCGATGAACTTCCTCGACCCCCGCCCCGGCACCCCCTTCGCCGACCGCCCCTTGGTGCCTCAGGGCGAGGCGCTGCGCGCGGTCGCCGCGTTCCGGCTTGCCATGCCCACCGCGCAGCTGCGCTTCGCCGGCGGCACTGAGCTCGCGCTCGGCGACGACGGCACCGAGAAAGGCCTGCTCGGAGGCGCCAACGCGATTATCGGCGGCAACTACCTCACCACCGCCGGCCGGCCAATCGAGGCCGACCGTGACGCCGTGGACCGCGTGACCAGCCTCGGTATCCCCGCGGTCTACGACACCATCAAGGCCCTCTAGCGTGCGAGCGCCCGAGAGCACCGAGCTTGCCGACGCCATCCTGTCCGGCGCGGCGCACTTCACCCACCCACAGGGACGCGACTGGGACGTGCCGCGCATCTGCCCGCTGTGCCAGCGCCGCATGGTGGTCAAGCTCAACCCCGTCGGCTGGGAAGCAACGTGCTCGCGCCACGGGTTGTTCCGCTCGGAGTGGCTGCAGCGCTAACACGCAAAAACCGCCGCACCCCTTTTTCAAAAGGTGCGGCGGTGGTTCGTGAGCTCTTAGAGGGCTACGACCTGCTGGGCCTGAGGGCCCTTGGCGCCCTCGCCGACCACGTACTCGACCTGCTGGTTCTCCTCAAGGTTGCGGTAGCCGCTGCCCTGGATCTCGGAGAAGTGGACGAACACGTCCGCGGAGCCGTCGTTGGGAGCGATGAAGCCGAAGCCCTTGTCGCCGTTGAACCATTTCACAGTACCCTGTGCCATATTTTTACCTTCAAGTTTCTTCTGGTGATGCTACGAGTGGCAACATGATTCACTGCCACTGCGAGTCGAAAACGACTGTTAAATCCTTGCGAGCACGTGAATCTAGGGTTCAGCACTGTACAATAAATTGCGACTGCGCTTAAGCCTGTCACACTTTCGTCCCGGGGGAGCTATCGGGGGTGAATCTCTACCCCCAGCTGTTTGGCCAAAGCGGCCGTGAGCTGGTCCAGCGCCTCGATGGTGTCGGTGTCGGAACCGTCCGGTGAGCGCGCGGCGATGGCGACGCCGAGCGCGGTGTCGTCGACAGGCACGAAACCGAACTGGCGCGAATGCCACGACCCGTCTCGCCGGTCACCGCTCCAGCCGCCCTTAAACGCCGCGTTGTCGAACGCGCCAAGACCCCACTGCTGCTCGTCGACCACGTTGTACATCGCGACGATTACCTCGTTGTCTTCGTCGCGGGTGGACAGGTACCAGCCGTAGCGCGCCGCTGAGGCCAACGGCCACTCGGAGCGGCCAAACGCGGCATTCGCATTGATGGAGGCACCGGCCTCGGCGACCTCCTCTTCGACGTGCTCCGTGCCCACGCAGTCCAGGAGCGTGCTTGCAGAGTCGTTGTCCGACCACTCAATCGCGGCCTTGATCAAGGTGTGCAAAGCCTCGTCGCTGACGTCGCAGTGTTCCTGGGCGGCCAACGCGATAGGCACTTTAACTGTGGACCACGACGGGAGGGTAGCGACGGTGCCGGTGTAGCCGTTGACGTGGCCGTTGTAAAGCGAAATGCCCAGCTCTGTGCCCGTTTCCTCCTCGATGGCATCAATGTCGTCGCGCAGGGCGCGCAGGGTGCCGGTGACGTCCAACACCTCGGGGGTAGCGGCCGTAGCGTAGGCGGGGGTAGGGGCGGGCACCGCCGCCGGGGTGCAGCCAGTGGCGAACACCAGTAGAAGAAGCGGGCTCACCCGAAGCGCCGCGCGCGTTATCACGGCGAAAATCCTAAACCGTGCTGCGCAGTTTGTCCCACTCAGATACGAGCGCGTAGCCATCGGTGCCGGAAATCGAGGGCGTGCCTTGGTAATTGCCGGGCTGCTGGATGGTGGTGGTGCTGCCGTGGGCAAGTATGTGCTCCGAGGGCGAGAGCTCGCGGATCGCCACCAGCTCCACCTTGTCGGGGTGCTCGAAGACGACATCGGAGTAGATCATCGGGTCGTGCTGGCCGTCGTCGCCCACCAACGTCCAGGTGATGTTGGGGAAATCGATGATCAGGTTGCGCAGCTGGACGCGCTTGTGTTCCGGGCCCGAGCGGAACAGGCCGGTCTGGGTCGGTCCCCAATCCGTCAGCAGGAGCGGGCCCCGCGGAAGACTGTGGCGGTCGATGAAGTCCACCAGGGTGTCGTAGGTGTTCCACGCACCCGTGGAGAGGTAAAACACTGGCTCCGACGACTCGCGCAGCGCCTCGAAAAACTGCGCCATGCCGGGCACGGGCTGGCGGGTGTTGGTCTTTTTCACCCATGAGTTCCACGCCGCGAGCGCCGCGCGTGGCAGCATCGTGACCATGATGGTGTCATCTACATCGGAAATGATCGCGCGGGTGACCTCGTCGGAAATGATGTGCACCGGTGCGGCCTCGTGGCTCTCGCCGAGGGCGACGCTGACCGTGGCGTCGTGCCAGCCGGGTTCTAGCCCGTGGCCGAGGATGAGAACCTCGAAGTAACCCTCGTCGTTGGTGCGGGCGTCGATACGCTGGCTGCCAAGCTCGACCGTGACGGGGGCGTCGGGCACCGGGGTAGTAACAAACTGCCGCCAGCCGCGCTGCACCGTGCTGTGTTCGTGGCTGTCTGCGGGATTGTGCATCAGCACCCTGCCCACCACGCGTGCGCGCTCTGGGCTGCCGTAGCCCGTAAACCCCGTGGCGCGCGGTTGCCAACCCGCGCGCGCGTGACGACGCACCTGGGAACGCACCAGGCGCCTTTCAGCTGACCACACAACATCCGCTAAACCCATGAGCACCAAGAATACTGGGGAGGGTCCACAGCGCGGGTTTTGAGTACGCTGGCGCCCATGGAGAGGGTCGAAAGCGTTGAAGAGAGCGTCGAGAAGCTAATCGAGCTCTATGAAGCGTCGTGCGATCTCGCGCGCGAGGTCATCGCATCGGGCGATTACTCGGGCTACGACGCCGTGCGGTACCCGAAGATCGCCGTTGAGGTCACGCAGTGGGTCCCGGTGGATCGCCGCGAGCCGTTTGGCTACGTCGACGAGGCGGGAACGTACAGCGCAACGCTGTCGCGCCCAGACCTGATGGCCTCCTACCTGACCAACCAGCTGCGCGCCCTGTGCTCCAACTACCCCTGCGAGATCCGCGTCGGCTACTCGGATACCCGCATCCCACCGGAGTACATCCGCGGCATCAAGGGCTTGAGCGAGGTGCGCGCCTCCTACGCCGATTCCGTCCCGCGCCCCACGCTTGACGACGTCCACGACGGCATCATCGACGGCGAGTGGGACTCTTTCCACGGCGCGGAGAAACCGCTGTTCCACTTCGGGCCGCAACGCTTCGACATCGCGTGCGCGCGCATCGAGCACTACACGGGCATCCCGGTAGATACGGTGCAGCGCTACATTCTGTTTACCAACTACGCCATGCACACCCGCGAGTTCGTCGCGTTCGGGCTGCGCGCGATGGAAAAGCCCGATTCCCGCTACACCCGCCTGGTGCTGCCCTCGGGCGAGGTGGAGCCGGGGGAGAACCCCGGCGACGTGGACCTCGGCTCTCCGCGCCAAATGCCGCGCTACGACCTGGTCACCGAGGACGGCGACGGTATCACCATGATCAACATCGGGGTCGGGCCGTCGAACGCGAAGACGATCACCGACTGCCTCGCCGTGCTGCGCCCGGAGGCGTGGATCATGATCGGCCACTGCGCCGGCATGGACGGGCGGATGCGCATCGGGGACCTGATTCTGGGCAACGCCTACGAGCGCCACGACAACCTTCTCGACGCCCACATCCGCCGCGACCAGCCCATTCCCGCCGTCCCCGAGATCCAGCGCACCCTGGAAAAGACCGTGGAGAGGATCTACGGCGAGGACCCCTCGCTGATGCGCACCGGCACCGTGCTGTCCACCGGGGACCGCAACTGGGAGTGGAAGTCGCCGCAGGAGCTGTGGAACTGGCTGCGCGGCTCCACCGCGGCCGCCGTGGACATGGAATCGTGCACCATCGCCGCCAACGGCTACCGCTACCGCGTTCCGTATGGCACCCTGCTCGCGGTGTCGGACCTGCCGCTGCACGCCGTGCCCAAGTTGCCGGCCGCCGCCCAGGCCTTCTACTCCAACTCGAAGGAGGCGCATGTGATGTGCGCGGTCAAGGCGATGGAGAAGCTGGCGAAGAACCCCGAGCGCCTGCGCACGCGCAAGCTGCGCCGCACGATCGGCGAAGTGCCGTTTCGCTAATGGAGTTTTCCGACCCCGCGGTGCAGATGGCGCACCGCAGCGCGATCCGTTCCATTGAGCGCGTCGTCGCCGAAACGGTCACGCCCACCGACCCGGTGCAGGCCCTGAGCCGGGTGGTGGGCATGCTGCGCGACTCGCAGGTCCTCGTGCTCACGGGCGCGGGCATGTCCACCGAGTCAGGCATCCCCGACTACCGCTCACCGGGCGGGCGGCTGACCAAGGGGCGCCCGATGACCTACCAGGAGTTCGCGCACTCGCCGACAGCGGTGCGCCGCTACTGGGCCCGCGCTTTCGTCGGCATCCGCTTCATGCGGGCAGCCGCCCCCAACCGCGCCCACTTCGCGCTGGTGGAGCTGGAGCGCGCCGGGCTGATCAGCGGCATTGTCACCCAGAACGTCGACGGGCTGCACGTCGAGGCCGGCAGTGAGCGCGTCATCGCGCTGCACGGCGACATGGACTGCGTCGTCTGCCTCGACTGCTCCGCGCGCGAGCAGCGCGAGCTTTTCGACGCCCGCCTGACCGCCGCGAACCCCGGCTACGTTGAATCGGTCGTCGTCACGGGCTCGATGCTCAACCCCGACGGCGACGTCGAGCTGCGCGACAGCGACGTCGAGCGCTTCCGCATGATCGCGTGCAGCTCGTGCGGCTCGACGCGCGTCAAGCCCGACGTGGTCTACTTCGGCGAGAACGTGCCGCGTGAGCGCCGCGCGCGGGCGGCCGAGATGCTCGAGCACTCCACCGGGGTGATCGCCATGGGCACCTCGTTGGCCGTGATGAGCGGCTACCGGTTGGTACTCGACGCGCTTACCGCGGGCAAGAAGGTCGCCGTGATCAACGCTGGGCCGGGCCGCGCCGACCCGAAGGTCGACGTGGTGTGGCGGGCAAACGTCGGTGACGCGCTCGAGCTGATTGTCGACGCCCTCGGCTACGCTTAAGAGGCATGGACGCTCTACTTTTCGGGCTCTCCGGCGTTGCGTTGGAGCTCAGGACGCCCGCCGCGCTGGCGCGGGTGGAACAGGCGGCGGGTGCGTTGGACCCGGAGCGGTTCTGGGCGGTGTACAGAGACCTCCGGCCCTCCTACAACGTCGGCGACGTCTCCGATGTCCGCTGGTGGCAGCAGGTGGCCCTGCGCGCCGGGATCGATGACATCGACGTCCACGAGGCCGTCGCGGCGGATGTGGACACCCTTTTGGAACCGCGCCGTGCCGTGGTGGAGTGCCTGCTTGAGCTTGTCGACGACGGCTGGACGTGCGGGATCGTCGACAACGCCCCGCCCGTCGTCGCGTCCCACCTGCGCAGCACCCACCCGTGGTTGGGCGAGCTCGACGCGGTGACCTTCTCCTGCGATATCGGCGTGGACAAGCCGGACGCGGCCGCCTACCGGGTGGCGGTCGACGCGATGGGCGCGAAACTGACCTCGACCGTGTACTTCGACCACCGCGAGCAGTGGGTCGAGGCGGCAGCGGAGCTCGGGATGCGTGCGATCCTGTTCACCGACCCGGATGACGTAAGAAAGGCACTGGCGTGATTTACCGCTTCGAGTCGAAGACCCCGTCGATCCACCCGAGCGCGTACATCGCGCCGGAGGCAACGATCATCGGTGACGTCACCATCGGTGAGGACGTCAGCGTGTGGCCGGGGGCGGTGATTCGCGGGGACGTGGGCCCGATCCGGATCGGGGCGCGCTCCAACATTCAGGACGGCAGCGTCATCCACGTTGATACGGGCGGTGAGACGGTGCTTGAGGAGGACGTCACGGTCGGCCACCTCGCCATGGTCCACTCCTGTCGCATCGAGTCGGCCTGCCTGATCGGGATGAGCGCGACGGTGCTGTCACGCTCGCGCGTCGGCGAGGGCAGCATCGTTGGCGGGGGAGCGGTGGTGCTAGAGGGCCAGGACATTCCCCGCTTCAGCGTGGCGGCCGGGGTGCCAGCGAAGGTGCGTAAACAACTGGACGAGGCTTCGCGAGACGACCGGGTGCGCCACGCCGCGTCCTACGTGGAGCTAGGGCGACGCCACCGCGAGGGGCTCGCGGAGCACGAAGTCTAGGGCCACGGCGCGGGCGATGTCGCGCACCACCTCGCGGTGGGTCGGGATCATCCGCAGCTCGACGTCGATGCCTGCGCCGCGTACGCTGCGGGCGAAGGGCGCGGGGGCCAGTGGGTCGTCGATAAACGCGCTGCCGGCGACGACGATGGTCGACGGCGCGTGCTGCGAGCTGAGCTGCGCGGCGAGCTCGCCGAGCTGGTGGGCGCGGTCGTCGAGAGCGCCGCGCGTGGTGTGCTTGTGCGCGGAGTCGGTCACGGCGTCGCGAAGCGTGCGGATGCTCGGCTCCCCGATGGCGTCGATTAGCCCCTGCGTGGTCAGGTCGTCGCGGGTAACCGCGATGGGCAGCACGCCTTCCTCGGTGGCCAGCGCGCAGCCGATAGAGTCGTCGGCGAATAGCGCCAGGACGGCCTCGTCGTTAAGCGAGGGCGAGGACTGGATCTCGGAGCCGACGATCGCCGCGGCGGCCGAGGTGACCACGACGGGTACGGAGAATTGCTCGCGCAGCTGCGCGCCGATCTCCGCGTCGCGCCACCCGAGGTTCGGGGCGTAGACCTCGCCGTCGCCGGTGACGCTGCCGGAGGTGGTCACGCCCACGGTGGCCAGCGGGCGGCTTACGCCTGTGGTCAGCCGGTTGAGCGTGGCCATGATGCGCTGGATGAAGTCGTCTTGGCTTTCGTCGGCGACCTCAACGTCGATGTCGACGCTGCGCACCGTGCGCCCCTTGAGGTCGAACAGCGCGATGTAGGTCGACAGGGTGCCCACGGCGATCCCGGCGTGCAGGGCGCGCGGTTCGGACAGCTCTAGCGGCACGGTGGGGCGGCCGCGCCCTGCGGCGCGGGTGAGGTCGGTGCGCTCGGTGACGTAGCCCGCTTTGACCAGGGCGGCGACGGCGCGGGTTATCGTGGGCTGGCTCAGGTGCGTGTCTTTAACGAGCTCGCTTCTCGACGTCAGCTCCCGCAGCCTGATCAGGTGCAGGCATTTTGCCGCCGGGCTCGGCGGTCGGGAGAATGGAAACGAGCTCATAGTGAATATAATAGCAACGCTATAGACCGCTTTGTCCACTTGGGGTAGACCAAGCGTGGCAGAGCTGCTCTGGCCTTTACGGATAGAAGAATTCTGCGTTAGACTTTGCCCTCATGACGTCTGCTCAAACTGGAAGGAGTCCCTCTCTGCTCGACGCGACCTGTGAGGATTTCGTCTACGACCTCGTCGCGCTCTCCCCAACCCTGGGTTCGAGAATCGGTATTGAGGGCCACGACCACGAACTCCAGGACTTCAGCCCGGCCTACTGGGAAGACCTTGCGAACCGCATCCGCGACCTCCTCGCCGACGTCGATGCGCTCAACGATTCCACCGACGATTCCGACGACGACGACGATTTCGACCCGGTAGACACGCTCACCGCAGCGATCCTGCGCGACCGCATGACCCAAGAGCTTGACTTGCACCACCGTGGCGAAGACCTGCGGATGCTCAACAACATCGACTCGCCTGTCCAGCGCATCCGGGACAGCTTGCGTTTGATGCCGAAGCAGAGCGCTGACGACATCGCCAACGTGGAATCCCGCCTGTCCAAGGTGGCCGACGCGCTGGCCGGCTACCGCGAGTCGCTGGCCGAGGCGGCCAGCCAGGGTGATGTAGCCACCCACCGCCAGATCGACGCCGTGATCAGCCAGTGTGAAGCGCTCGGGGATGAGGGCTCGATGCTCGAGCACCTCGGTGTATCCGCTGAAGCGGCGGTGGTCAGTGACGCCAAGAACGCCTTCCAGGACATGGCAGACTGGCTGTCCACCGAGCTCTCGCCGATGGCGCCGCACGACGACGGTGTGGGCCGCGAACGCTACGAGTTCCTCTCCCAGTTCTTTCTCGGCCGCAAGGTCGACCTCGATGAAACCTATGAGTGGGCCATTGAGAGTCTGCGCGAGTTAGTCGAGCAGCAGTCGAAGCTGACCAACTCCATGTTCGATGCACCCACCACGATCCACGCGGCGTACCGCAAGCTCAACGAGGACGAGCGCTACACGCTTCGCTCCTCCGACGAGCTGCTCGACTGGATGGTCGAGACCACCCGCCAGGCCTACGACGTGCTGCGTGACAACTGCTTCACCATCCCCCGGGGCGTGGAGCGGCTGGACTGCGCGATCGACCAGACGGGCAGCGGCGGGCTGTACTACACCCCGCCGAGCGACGACATGGTCCGCCCCGGCACCCTGTGGTGGTCCATGCCGGAGGGCAGTCAAGCGCTGCACACCTGGCACGAGCTGACCCACATCTTCCACCAGGGTGCGCCCGGCCACCACGTGCAGTCCGCGACGGCGCTGACCGAGCGCAGCAACCTGAACCTGTGGCGCCGCAGCGTCTACGTCAACGCCGCGCACTCCGAGGGCTGGGCGCTCTACGCCGAGCACCTGATGGATTCCTACGGCTTCTTCGAGGACCCGGCCATGCGGCTTGGCCACCTCGACTCGAGGCGACTGCAGCTCGCCCGCGTTATCGTTGACATCGGTGTCCATCTGCACAAGAAGACGCCGGACAAGACCGGCGTGTGGGATGCCCAGTACGCCAAGGCGTTCCTGCGCGACAACACCGCCATGGCTGAGACCCGCCGCAGCTTCGAGCTGGACCGCTACATGGGCTGGCCGGGGCAGGCGGCCGCCTGCGCCGTGGGCTACCGCGCCTGGCTCGAGCTTCGCGACGAAGCGCTTGCCCAGGGCGCCACGCTGCGCGAGTTCCACGGCCGCGCCCTGCGTCTCGGCTCAATGCCGATGGACCTTCTGGCCCAGGAACTGCTATAGCCGCTTGAGCAGCTTCGGCAGGTAGGCGGCGAACATCAGTACCCCGCACAATCGGATGAGCTGGATCGCGATCACGGCCGGCCCCGCGCCGCCTTCCGCCGACAGCGCCAGCACTGTCTCGATCGCGCCGGGGCTGGTGGCGAGGTAGCCCTCGTAGTAGGTGATATCCAGCCACGCCGAGACCACCAGGCCCACAGCGGCGCACGCCCCCATCAGCGCCACGATGTAGGTCACGGTGACCGGCAGCAGGCGCGCGAAGAGCTTGAGAGCGGGAACGTTGAGGCCGCCGCCGCAGAGCCACCCGATCGCGAGGAAGGCCACAATCGAGATGGCCGGTGGCGGGGTCAGGGGGGCGTCGATAACCGAGGCGACAACCGCGGTGAGTACGAGCGGGCCGAACACCTTCGAGTTCGGCATGTGGAGCAGTGTGCCCAGCGGCTGGCCCACCGCGACGAGCGCGGGGATGAGCAGCCACACCCACCACGCGCTGGCCTCAGGGGCGTGGCCCGTCCCGCCGGGCGCGGTGAGAAACGCGGCAACCAGCGGCAGGGTCACCGAGACGGCCAGTAGCCGCAGGTACTGCGACAGCGCCACATACCGCGGGTCCCCGCCGACGTCTTCGGCGACCGCGGGCATCATCGACGCCCCGCCTGCGAGCAGGGAAAGTATCCCCGTCTCGCGCGACACGCCGTGCCTGGCCAAAAACAGGCCTCCGGCAAACGCGAGGCCCACCGTCACCACCGCGACCATCACGCCCGGGGCGAGGTAGCTGAGCAGCTCGCGCGGGGGCACGTTGGCCAGCGGCAGCGCTGCGATGACCCCGATGATGCCACGGGCGGCTGAGAGGATACGTGGGTCGACGGGCAGATCCCGTCCGCTGGCCAGCGCCATTGCGCCGGAGGCGAGGATGGCGCCGAGGATCCAGGCCGCCGGGACTCCGAGGTGAGAGAGCACGAAGCCGAGTGCGACCGATGTGGGAGCGACGATCAGCCATCTGAGCCATGTGTGCACTCGGGCGATGATACTCAAGCAGCAAATTTTCCTATATCTAAGTTTTCGCTCCTATGGATGTGTCATTATTAGCCAATGACCAACACTGAGACGCCGGTTCGAGGTCAGCGGCCAAAGCGCCGGGCAGCGACCGAGGAGAAGATTGTCCGCTCCGTGCTCAAACTCGCGCGCGAAAAAGGGTTCCCGGCGGTGACCATTGACGCCGTCGTGGCAGATTCTGGAGTGGCCAAGACCACCATCTACAGGCGCTACAACGATCGCATCGACATGCTTATCGACGCCCTTCGCCGGGTGACGCTGGAAATCCCCACGGAGTACCCCACCACGCAGAAGGGGTTCGAACAGTACCTGGCCAGCGTGCAGGATCACCTAGAGAACAAGATCGGCATCCGCCTGATCGGCGCCACGGTGTCGAGCTCGGACGAGTTTATCGGCGAGTGGCGCGAGCGCGTCGTCTCCGAACTGCTCGATGGTTTCGCACGCTACTACCGCAAGGGTGTTGAGGTGGGCAGCTTCTCGGCCGACGTCAACGGCGGAGTCATCGCCACCATGGTGGTGGGCAGCGTGGTCATGCGCACGGCGTTCGACCTACGCGACAAAAGGGCCCACGCCCGCGCGATGGCGGAGATGCTGTGGCCGATTGTCGCGTCAGCCAAAAGCAAGGGTGCCATTGAGTAAGCCGGTGACGGCGACGATTGCGCCGGCGACGACGATCACCACGACGGCCCACTCGAAACCGTTGAACAGCTTCTCGCGCCTGCTCAGCCGCGTTAGCACGTAAGGGACAAGCCCGGGAATGACGGCGAGCGCGCCGAAGAGCACGTAAACGGGGTCGGCGGCGTAGATCAGCCACAGCGAGTAGATGACGCCGAGGACGCCGATGAGGAGGTGCCTCTGGTTTTCTTGGGCACCGACTATGGGCCCGGAGTCGTCGAAACGCGTGCCCGCGTGCGGGTGGGTGAGCCCCTTGCCGCGCACGGCGAGGAGCACCAAGTAGAGCGAAGAGAAGATATACGGCAGCAGGTACATGATGGTCGCGAGCTGCACCATGGAGGTGTACGAGGCCTCGCTGACGTAGAAGATAATCACGAAGGCCTGGATCACCGCGGTGGAGATGAGCTGGGCGATCACCGGTGCGCCGGCCGAGTTGGTGCGGCCGAGGCGGGTGGGCAGCAGACCGTCGTTGGCCATCATCACGATCGGCTCCGCGCACAGCATCTGCCACGACACGTAGGCGCCCAGCACGGACAGGCACAGACCGATTGAAATCAGCGCGCCTCCGGCCGGGCCGATGACCGCCTCGAGGACCGCGCCCATGGAGTTCTCCGGCAGCGCGGCGAGTTCCTCGCGGCTGAGCACGCCGTAGGACAGAGTGGACACGGCGACGAGGAGACCGAGCACGGAGAGGAAGCCGATGACGGTGGCGCGGCCGACGTCGCCACGCGTGCGCGCCTGCTTGGAGTACACGCTCGCTCCCTCGATGCCGATGAATACCCACACCGTAAACAGCATGATGCCCTGGAGCTGCTCGCTAAACGACGCCCCCGAGCGCTCGCCCCAGAAGTCGAGGGTGAAGGTGTCCCAGCTGAAACCGAGGAAGGCGACTAGGACGATGAAGGCTACGATGGGCACCAGTTTGGCCACCGTGGTCACCAGGTTCATCAGCGCGGCCTGCTTCACGCCGCGGGTGAGAGCGGCGAAGATCACCCACGTCAGCGCGGATGTCGCCACCGCGAGCACCAAGTTGTTCCTCAGTACCGGCACGTAATGGCCGATGGTGGAGAAGAACAGGTTGGCGTAGCCCACCTGCGCAATCACCGAGCCCAACCAGTACCCCCAGCCCGAGGTGAAGCCGATGAAGTCGCCCAGGCCCGCGCGGACGTAGGAGTACACCCCGGAATCCAGGTTCGGCTTGCGCAGGGCGAGGATCTGGAAGACAAAGGCGATGGAAAGCATGCCCACGCCGGCGATTGCCCACCCGACGAGCATCGCGCCGGGGCTGGCCACCGAGGCGATGTTTTGGGGCAGGGCGAAGATCCCGGACCCGATGGTGGAGCCGATGATCAGCGAGACCAGGGCCCACTGCGTGACAGTGTGGGTCTTCGAGTCCGTCGTCATGTCCGTCGACAATAGTGGGGGCAACTCAATTAAAGAAAATGGATGCGGTGGAACGGCTGCGGCAGATTATCCGACCCGTGGCACAACCTCACGGTGCCTGACGGCGCCCACCGCGGGCAGCGAACTCGTCGAGCAGGTCGAGGACCTCGACAGCCCGCCATGCTCGCGTCCGTTTATCCAGCATCGCCGATGCGAGGATTCCCGTGCCCTCCAGTGTATCCAGTGCCTTGCGCGCACTGACCGGCGTAGTGTTCAACTCCTCGGCGACAATCCTCGAAGTCACCATAGGGCGCCGCAGCAATAAAGGTATGAGCTGCCACACGAGCGCATCACCACGGGCGCTTACTTCCCCCTCCCACTCACCTCGTAAGACGTTGAGCTCGGCCGCAAGCCATGTGCCGCGCTCCACAGCGCTGATGGCCGAGTGAATGAAGACGTCAATGATCTCCTGTGGCCGGCCTTCCCTGTAGGAGTCGAGCGCCGTGAAATAGGAGTCGATTTCGGTCAGGAGGCCCGCAGAGAGGGGCAGTGATGCTTCCCTGGTGAGACCACGCTGTCGTAGCAGCACATGCACGAGGGCGCGCCCTGTGCGGCCGTTGCCGTCGGCAAATGGGTGGATAGTCTCGAACTGCGCGTGTGCAAGAGCGGCGTGAACGAGGATTGGGAGGTCTCGCCTTGCCACGAATGCCTCGAGATCCTCCATGAGGGCGGGAAGGTGACCGTGGTGCGGGGGCACGAACAGTGCGTCGCGAGGGTAGAAGTCGTGGCCCCCGATCCACACCGGTTGTTGGCGTAGGACGCCGGTGATTTCCGGGGCAGAATCCCGCAGCAAGACGTCATGCATATAAAGGAGCGTGCTTGTCGACGCCCCTTCGATCGACGCTGCCTCCTGCATTTGCCGTGTGTTCGCCACAATCAACCGCGCGTTGGTGCCAGCGAGTTCGGTGAGCTCTGCTTCCAGGATCCGCCGAGCCGATGAGGTGAGCTGTTCGATCTGGCTGGATGCAAACGACTCGCTGCGCAGCAAAAGGGGGGTGAACGGGACGATGCAGTGAGCGTGACTGAGGTCGAATTCCTTGACCGCGAGAGTCGCTGTTTCTAGCAGCGTTGTGGTCTCCGCATCGAGATTGACCTGCGCATCTGCGATGCGGGGCACTACTGCGCTTTTGTACGTCAACGGAGCGTTGCGCGCAGTGCGGCGAGACATCCCCCGCGACGATGAATGCCACGGCAGTTCCTCGTACTCGACAGACGGCCACACCATACGGCGATCATATCAGTCGATGTTTTCGCAGAAGCGAAAACGCACAATTTTACTGGCTCATAGTTTCGTGTCTGCGTAAAGAGAAAAGCTTAGGATTCAGTTGCGTCGGGTAACTCCCCTTGTCGACTCTATGGTGTTGCCCGCCTGCTCAACACGAACTGAAGGAAGGGCAGTGGATTGATTTCGGTGGCGTGACGTGCGCGAAGCCGGACAGCGAGTCACCGGTGTGCGATCCGCGGTTTGGGTAAGGGTTCCAGGAAGGGTCTAGTCCCTCACATCTTCCTCTTCGTCCGCGCCGTCGCCGTCGCCGTCCACGGGTCCTCCGGCCAGGGGTGTTTGGGGTAGCGCCCGCGCATCTCCTTGCGCACTTCTTGGTAGGGCCCATCCCAGAAACTCACCAGGTCATCCGTCACGGCCAGCTCGCGCCCGGCTGGGGACAACAAATGGAACAGCACCTTCACCCCGGCGCACGTCGGAGACTGCGCCAGCCCGAAGCATTCCTGCAGCTTGACGCGCACAACTGGCCGCCCCGTAGCGTAGTCCACCCGCGGGTGCGAGCCGCTGGGCACCTCGAGGCGCTCCGGGGCGAGCTCGTCCAGCTTCGCGGCCTCCGGCCAGGGCAGCTGCCGCATCAGCGCTGCGCGCATGTCGAGCCTGCTTATCGACGCCCCCCTGGCGAGCTCCGCGATCTCCGGGGCGTAATCCCCGCACGCGACGTCAGGCCACGGCTTTCCGACGGTGGCGTTAAGGAAATCGAGGCGGTCCTTGAGACGCTGCGCGCCCTCGTCCAACCGGAATGCCTCAAAGTTGACGCCGGAGAGAGCCTCCATTGCCTCCTCCGGGCTCAGCTTCACCGGTGTGGAGCTCAGCTCGATTGCGCCGATGGCGGTGACTTTCCGGCCGCGCACCGCGCCGTCGATAAGCGATGCCCTGGTTTCCTCCGCTATGCGCTCGGTGGGCAGGGCGTAGGGTGCCGCGGAGCGGATCACGGCGCCGCCCTTTGTCAGCTGGACCTCGGCGGCGGCGATCCATTCAGGTTGTCCCATCTGGGCGTCCAGAGTCGCGCGGGTGCCGCTGGCCAGCAGGTAGGCACCCCCCACGTTCTTGGCCACCCAGCCCGGGTAGGCCGTGGCGACGACCTCACCGGGGTCGACCGGGGCCGACTTGTGGACAAGCCGCTCGAGGCGCCGCACCTGGTTGCGCGGGGCACGCGCCCGCGATAGGTCGCCGCCCATCCCCTCCGCGAGCCCCGCGACGGTCTCCGCCGCTCCGCTTCCGTGGCGCAAAAGCGCCGCACCGAGCCGGGGATCCAGCGGCAGCGACGCGAGCTTCCGCCCGAACTCGGTGATGCCCGAACCATCCAGCGCACCGAGCTCTGTGAGGGTGGCCTTCGCATCCTCCATCGCCTGCGCCGGTGGGGCATCGAGCAGAGGTAGGTCGGGCGAGCCCCACGCCGCCATCGCCAGCGCGGCCGAGGTGAGGTCGCTGGTGGTGATCTCCGGGGCGATGTCGGGCGCGAAGTGCTGGTAGTCGGACTGAGAGTAGGCGCGCACGACGGTGCCGGGGCCGAGGCGGCCGGCGCGGCCCGCGCGCTGGTCGGCGCTGGTTTTTGCCGCCGAGACCGTGACCAGCCCCGTCATGCCGCGCGCGGCGTCGCGACGCGGCACCCGTGACAGGCCGGAGTCGACGACGCGGCGCACGCGCGGGACCGTGATGGAGGATTCCGCGATGCTCGTGGCCACGACCACGCGGGCATCGCCGTAAAGCGCCCGGTCCTGCTCGGCGGAACTGAGCCGGCCGTGCAGCGGGGCGCAGTCGTTGAGGTGCGAGCAAACGAGCTCCACCTCGCGGACCCCGGGCACGAAGACGAGGGTGCGCTCGGGAGAATCGCACAGCGATGCGACGTGGCGGTAGAAGTCGCGGCTGCCCTGGGCGCGCTCGGGGTGCGGGGCGTATTCGATGCGCAGCGGGTGCGTGAACGCCTCGGTGCTTACAATCCGCGCGCCCAGATGAGAGGCGAACCTTTCCGCGTCGAGGGTGGCGGACATCGCGGCGAGGTAGAAGTCGTCGCGCAGCACGGCCACCTCCGCGCACATTGCCAGCACGAGATCGGTGTCCAGCTGGCGTTCGTGGACCTCGTCGATGATGACGGCGCCGACGCCTTCGAGGCCGGGGTCCTTGAGCAACCGGTTGAGCAGGACACCGGGGGTGACAAACTCGACCCGTTCGCCGGGGTGGTGCTCGCCGCGGACGGAAAACCCGACGCGGTCGCCGAGTTCACTTCCGTCGAGCTGTGCTAATCGACGCGCCGCCGCCCGCACCGCCACCCTCCTCGGCGCGGTGACCAGCGCTTTGCCCGCGACCTTGGAGAGAGCCGGCGGGATCAGCGTGGTCTTGCCGGTGCCGGGTGGGGCCTCCACGACAAGCGGCCCGGTGGCGGGCAGCTGGTCGATCACACCCGCAATGGGCAGGCCTTTTCCGATCTCGGGCAGGTTGAACATGAACCCAGACTAGACAAGATATACCCCCCGGGGTATCTTGCGGTTCATGTGTTACCCAACGACAGGCAACAAGTGCCACAAGACCACCTGGGCCGGCTGCGGCCAGCACATCGACAGCGTTAAGGCCAACGTCCCCGCCAGACAATGGTGCACCTGCCCCCGCGACCAGCAGAGCCAGGGCGGAATCTTCTCCCGCCTCTTCGGATAGGAGAAAAGTCCCATGACAATCACAGTCATCATCGGCGGCGTCGCCGGCGGCATGTCCGCCGCCACCCGCCTCCGCCGCCGCGACGAGGACATGGAGATCATCGTCCTCGAGGCCTCCGGCTACGTTTCGTTCGCCAACTGCGGCCTGCCCTACCACCTCTCCGGCACCATCGAGCAGCGGCAGTCCCTGCTCCTGCAGACCCCCGAATCCCTCAACTCCCGCTTCAACCTCGACGTCCGCGTCAACACCCGGGCGACGAAGATCGACCGCGAGGCCCAGACCGTCACCACCGAGGCGGGCGACACCATCGCCTACGACTACCTCGTTCTCTCCCCGGGTGCCACCCCCGTGCGCCCGCCGCTGCCCGGCATCGAGCGAGCACTCAGCCTGCGCACCGTCGAGGACCTCGACGCCATCAAGTCCGCCGTCGAGGGCGCGAAGAAGGCCGCCATCATCGGGGGCGGCTTCATCGGACTCGAGGTCGCCGAAAACCTGGCCCACCGCGGAATCGCCACCACCATCATCGAGGCCAGCCCCCAGATCATGGGCCCGTTGGATCCCGAGATGGCCGCGATCGTGAAAAAGCACCTCGAAGACAACGGCGTGACCGTCCTGACCGATTCGGCGGCGTCCGAGATCACCGAGCAGGGTGTGACGTTAAATGACGGAACCACCATCGACGCCGACGTCGTCATCGCCGCGATTGGCGTGAAACCCGCCAGCACGCTCGCCTCCGACGCCGGCCTCGAGGTCGGCGAGCGCGGCGGAATCGTCGTCGACGACGCCATGCGCACCTCCGATCCGCGCATCTTCGCCGTCGGTGACGCCACCCAGAAACGCGACGCTGTCAGCGATGAGCCGACCTTGGTGCCGCTCGCGCAGACCGCCAACCGCCACGGCCGCTTGGTCGCAGACGTGATCACCGGCCGTGACACCGCCGCCCGCCCCGTGCTCGGCACGGCCGTTGTCGGCCTGTTCGGCCTGGCCGCCGCATCCGTCGGCTGGAACGAGAAGCGCGCCCGCGCCGCTGGCCGCAACGTGCGCACCGTCTACCTGCACCCCTCCAACCACGCCGGCTACTACCCGGGAGCGAGCCAGATCCACCTCAAGCTCGTCGTCGACGCGGACACGGATGCCATCCTCGGCGCCCAGGCAATCGGTGAGGACGGCGCCGACAAGCGCATCGACGTCATCGCCACCGCGATGCGCGCCCGTCTGACCGCCTCCGACCTGGCGGACCTCGAGCTCGCTTACGCGCCGCAGTTCGGTTCCGCGAAGGACCCGGTCAACATGGCCGGCTTCATCAACGACAACATCGCTGGCGGCGAGCGCACCGTGGCCTACCACGAGATCGAGCGCTACGTCGACGAGGGCTGGACGCTTATCGACGTCCGCACCCCCGGCGAGCACGCCAACGGCACCATCACCGGCGCTATCAACATCGAGCTCGACTCCCTGCGCGACCGCATCGACGAGCTCGCCGACGAGAAGGCGCTCGTGTTCTGCCAGGTTGGCCAGCGCGGCCACACGGCCGCCTCCCTGTTTGCCAACCGCGGCATCGAGGTCGCTAACGTGGGTGGCGGGTACCTCACCTGGAAGTTCGCTCAGGAGGCTTAGAATGAAATTGACCGAGGGGGAGATTAAGCCGTCGATAAGCAGGCTCAAGCGCGCCCGCGGCCAGCTCGACGCCGTCATCCGCATGATGGAGGAGGGGCGCGACTGCGAGGAAATTGTCACCCAGCTCTCCGCGGCGGACAAGGCGGTGAGCCGCGCGAGCTACCAGGTGCTGGTGACGATGATGAAGCGCTGCCTGGCGAGCGACGATCCGGACGCGCCGAACGTCGCCGACATGGAGAAAATGTTCCTCTCTTTCGCCTAGCGGCGGGTTAGGATAGGCGTCGTCATGAGACGTCTATTCGCCGCCGTGCTGCCTCCGGACGAGGTCCGGGAGCACCTTGTCCGCGCGCTCCGCCCAATCAGGGACCTGTCCTCAGAACTGAGGTGGACGGACCCGGACACGTGGCACCTCACAACGGCGTTCTACGGCAACCAACCAAATGACGCCGCCGCGGTGTCCGACCACCTCGCCCAAGCCACAGCTTTTCGACGCCCCTTGCGCCTCCACCTGAGAGGAGCGGGGGCGTTTGATCGTCGTACCCTCTGGATCGGGGTCGGCGGGGACAAGCCGCAGCTGCGCGAGCTCATGAGCGAGTGTTCGCTCGAGGAGGACCGCCGCCAGCGCGCGCACCTGACGGTGGCCAAGAAGTGCCACCGCACTCGCGACGCCTGGCTTATCGACGACCACTCCCACGCCCTCTCCGTCTACTGCGGGCCGGACTTCACCGTCGACGAGGTCCACCTCATGGAGTCGCACCTGGGTAAGGGGCGCGGTGGTGGACCGCGCTACGACATCGTGGACACCTTCTACTTGCGCTAGGAGGTTCGTGTGAACAGTTTTAGGGTGAAGTGCCCCGATGGGGCAGTAGCGGACGGAGATGGCCCGGGAACTGTCTTGCTGACGATGCTCCGAAATGCCGGATTGTGTTCGTCGAGGATCGTGCGCGCGCTGAATAAGATCACCGCCACTGCAACCCCGAACTGAAACCCGAGCATGTCCGCTTGCACGAATAAGCAGCCGATTGATCTCGCCCCGTCGGGTAGTGCGTACATCGACTACACGGCGCCCACCCGGGCGTGGAGCAGGACGGCGAAGGGAAGGTGCATGATCACCATGGGAAGTGCCGTTGAAGTTGATGGCCGCAGTCACACGTTTCGGCCCGTAGCAACCGTTCTCGGCGGTGAAGGTGGTTTTGATCTGCGCTGCCAGCACCGCATCGGCGACAAGGCGTTTCTGGCGAGCAGGGGCCGCCGATTTCCACTTGTAGTAGGAAGACCGGTTGATCTTGATTACCTCACATAACCGCTTGACCTCGTAGAGGTGCCGGTTGTCATCGACAAATCGGAAGCGGTTGACCAATTCTTCTCTTCCGCGAAATATTTAGCCGCCTTACGTAGGATCTCTCGTTCCTGCCTAAGCGTGGTGTTGTCGCATTCCAGCATACGGATACGCTCAGCATCGGACAGCCCTTCAGCACAAGTGCGTTCACTGTTGGCCGCAGCGACGGGACTGGCGACTTTCTCACCGTTGGCATCGGTCTTGGTACCGGTACCGAAAGTGTCAAGCCAGGTGCGCAACGAATTGCGGTTAACCCCGAGATCGGAAGCGATCGCGTTGATCGTGGCTCCAGGAGTCGACTCGTACAACGAGACCGCGTCACGCTTGAACGCCTCAGAATAAGTCTTGCGTGGCATGGTAGGAAACTACCTCACTTCCCCAGCAGAATGCTGGTTTCAGCGTGTCCACCACCAGGGGGTCAGGTCCGACAGGTTGATCAAATCGAAGTAAGCGCGCTAATCGTTTTCCCCGCAGGTGGGCTCCTTGGAGCTATCAGCTTGAAGCTACGGCGCTGTCGATCGTGGCGTCTCTGGTATCGGAAACGCGGCGGCACAACAGGTTGTGGTGCGCTGCGCGTGGACGTCGACAAGCATTAATGCCCCCCTGACGCCGCCTACTCGAGCGAACTTTCTCTTGCATGTGAGGGGGTTTAAGTTCATAGCGAACGCTTCACCACGGCCGGTACGCCCGCCACGAGGGAGTTCGCGGGCACATCGGCAGTGACCACGGCCCCCGCCGCGATCACGCAATTGTCGCCGATAGTCACCCTCGGCATCACCATCGCACCGGCGCCGAACCAGCAGTTATCGCCGATCGTGATCGGGTGGGCGATCTCCCATCCTGCGGCGCGCTTGGCGTGGTCGTCCACGGGGTGGCCCACGGTGATCAGTTGACACCCGGGTCCGAAAAGCGTTCCAGCCCCGATGGTCACCGGCGCGATGTCGAGGATGACGCAGTTGAAGTTGAGAAAGCAGTCCTTCCCGAACCTCGTGTTTACCCCGAACTCGAGGTGCAGCGCTGCCCACACCTCGGGGACATGCTCGCTATTGGGAAAGATGCGGCGCAGCAGGTCGTTGGCGGGGGAAGTGTTGGCCTGCGCATTGAACTCGCGGAGAAGCTCCCGCATGGCCTGGTGCTGGGCGCTCGCCTCTGAGTCGTCGGGCAGGTACCAGCTACCGGTGGGGTACATGCTCAGCGCCGGGTGAAGATTGCGAGCATCGATGCCGCAAGCACCACCAGCGGGGCAGCCCACGTGCCCTCGGAGAGGATGTACGCCGCAACCACCACGGCGACCACGACAGCGGCGACGACGGCCACGTTGAAATCTCTGGTCATGCGGCTCACGCTACCAGTAGCGGTAGGTTGAGGGCATGCTTATCGACGCCTCCGCCCTGCCCCGGCCCCCTAAGCGTCTCATGCCGGGGGTGGTGCACCTGCCGAACTTCCTGCAGCTCGAGCAGCAGGCGGAGTTGGTTGTGCAGACGCGCGAGATCGCGCGCAGCGTCGCCGGAACCCCGGTGGCGATGCGACGCCCGATGGTTGGAAAGGGCCAGATGAAGGCGCACCTGCTCTCCTTGGGGTGGTTCTGGGCGACGAACCCCTACCGGTTGGTCCGACAGGTGGATGGCTACGCCGTGCCGCCGGTCCCGGACAACTTCCAGGACATCGCCGATCAAGTTCTCGCCGCCGCCCGCGAGGTCGATGAGGCGGTGGGGGAGACGATCCGCGTAGAGACGGCTCTGGTGAACTTCTACCCGCCGGGCGCCGGCATGGGCGAGCACGTCGACGCCGAGGAAGAGGCCGAAAACGCGGTGGTGAGCCTGTCCATCGGCGACGACACCCTGTTTCGGATCGAGGGCCGCGAGGTGTTGCTCATGTCGGGCGACGCCCTGGTCTTCGGCGGACCCGCGCGCCGGGCCCGCCACGGCGTTGCCGGGGCGCGAGCAGGCACCGGTCCGAACGAAACGGGCCTGAAGGAGGGCAGGATCAACATCACGATGCGCCAGGTGCACAGATAAGGTGAGAGAGTATGGAACGCATTGCGGTAGTCACGGGCGGATCGGCGGGAATCGGCGAGGCGAGCGCACGCGCGCTGGCGGCGGACGGGTGGAAGGTCTACGTCGCGGCGCGGCGCTATGAGCGCTGCCAACGCATCGCCGAGGAGATCGGGGGTGTGGCGGTTGAGTTGGACGTGACTGATCAGGGCAGCGTCGACAAGCTGGCGGCGAAGCTGGAGCGCGTTGACCTGCTGGTCAACAACGCGGGCGGTGCGAAGGGGGTCGACTACCTGCGCGACGCCGACGAAGAGCGCTGGCGCTGGATGTACGAAACCAACGTCTACGGCACCGTGCGGGTGATCAAGGCGCTCTACCCGGCGCTGCTTGAGGCCAGCGGACTGATCATCAACATCGGCTCGGTTGCCGGCACCGACGCCTACAAGGGAGGCTCCGGCTACAACGCCGCCAAGTTCGGGCTGCGCGGCCTCACCCGTGCCCTGCGCCGCGAGGAGGCGGACAACCTGATCCGCGTCACCGAAATAGACCCCGGCCGGGTGGAGACGGACTTCGCGCTCAACCGGCTCGAGGATGAAGAGGGCGCCGCCGCCGTCTACGAGGGCAAGCTCAACCTCACGGCCGAGGACATCGCGGAGACGGTGCGCTGGGTCGCCAGTATGCCGACGCACGTCAACATTGACACGCTCAGCATCATGCCGCTGGACCAGGCGGAACGCTAGTTGCTCGCACTGGTTGGAGTATGGCTGGCGGCGATCGCCAGCCCGGGGCCCGACCTGTTCCAGATCATCCGGCTGGGCTCGAAGTCGCGCGCTGCGGGCGTGGCGTGCGCGATCGGCATCATGATCGGCAACGCAATCTGGATCATCGCCTCGCTGGTCGGCCTGAGTGCGCTGCTGCAGGCGGTGCCGGACATCCTGGCCGTGTTGCAGATCGTCGGCGGCGCCTACCTCGTGTGGATGGGCCTCGGGGGCGCGACGCTACCGCACCGGGTGGTCAACACCTCCGGGGCGCTGCGCACGGGGATACTCACCAATCTGTCCAACCCCAAGGCCGTGCTGTTCTTCGGTGCGGTCTTCGCCCAGTTCGTGCGCCCCGGCATGGGGGCTGGGGCGATGGTGGCCATCGCGCTCACGCTGATCCTCATCGGACTCGCGTGGTTCGTGTTCTTCGCGCTCGCCGTGCGATGGCTGGTGCGGCCCATTGAAAAGTACGGCCACATCATCGACATCGTCAGCGGCATCATCTTCGTCGCGCTGGGCGTATGGATGCTGTGGGAGGGATTTGTCGGATTGAGCAGCTAAGCTACATGCTCATGGACGTCGACATCAGTTCGGACTCGATCAAGCTCGGGCAATTCCTCAAGCTGGCCAACCTCGCCGAATCAGGCGGCCACGCCAAGGAGCTCATCGCCTCCGGCGAGGTCTCCGTCAACGGTGAGGTTGTCACATCGCGGGGGCATTCGCTTGGCGACGCCGACGTGGTCTCCGTCGCCGGTACCACCGCCACAGTCATCGCCGGCGGCGGTGGCGACGACGACTACTTCGACGAGCGCACCGCCAACGACGATTTCGACCCGGAGAAGTGGAGGAACCTGTAGATGCCCGCTTTCCAGGCGCTCGAGGGAATGCCGTACTGGCAGGACCTGCTCACCTCTGATCTGCGCAAATCCAGCTACTTTTACTCAAAGCTGCTCGACTGGGAGGTCTCGCAAGACTCCTACGCCGTAGCACGCATGCAGGGCCTGCCCATCGCGGGTTTCGTGCCCCAGGAGGAAAACGGCTGGGTGGTGTACTTCCTCACCCGAGACGTCGACGGGATCACTCGCGCGGTGCAGCAACGCGGCGGGACCGTGCTCGCCACCGCTGAGGTTTCCTTGGGCCGGATGGCGCTGTGCGCGGACCCCGCGGGCGCGGTGTTCGGCGTGATCCACCCGGCCGGCGAGGACCAGTTCGTCGCCGCCGGCGAGCCCGGCACCCCGGTCTGGTACGAGTACATCGGCGCGGAGGAAAGCCTCATCGACTTCTACGCGGACCTGTTTGATTGGCAGGTCAACCGCTCCGAGGGCTACTACACGGCCACGGTAGAGGGCGCCGCCGTGCTCGGCATGCGCGTCGACGACATCGAGCAGGGCTTCTGGGGTGTCTACCTCGGGGTGGACAACGTTGCCCGCGCCAGCCGCGGCGTTGCCGAGCTCGGCGGCGAGGTACTCATCGCGCCACACATGTCCCCGTTTGGCCCGCTGACGGTGATCGCCGACTCCACCGGCGCCACCGTGACCCTGTGCGAGATCGATCCGCCGGTCGCCGACGACGAGGTGGGCGAGGCCGACTCCGTTCTGGACCTCTAGTCAAGGAAAAATGCACGTGAAAAAGCTTGTGGCGGCGCTGGTCGTGATGTGCCTCGCCGCGGCGCCGGCCCACGCCTATCAGGTCGACCCGAGCTACTCCAGCGACCGCACCGCCCTGGCGGTGGTGCGCCCGGCCGGGAGCTGGTCGGGCTCCGACAACGCGCTCGAGGAGCGCCCGGCACTGTCGCTGTCGAAGCTCTACCTGGGGTATTGGGTGCTCTACAACGGCACGGAGGAGGACAAGGAGCTGGTCCAGGACATGATTGCTGTCTCCCACGACGGCTACGCCCAGCGCCTGGACCGGAAGTACCCAGAGGCGATCGATGAGATCGCGGAAGATTTCGATCTGACCGAAACCGCCCGCTACGGGTCGTGGGGCCGGACGGTGACTTCGGCCTACGACGTGGCAAAGTTCGTCACCGACATCCTCTGGGACCCGCGCGCCAAGCCGCTTCTCGACGGCATGATCGACAAACCGGAGACAGCCCGCGACGGTTTCGAGCAGCTCTTCGGCGTGGCCGATCTGGATAACGTGGGGGGGATTAAGTCGGGGTGGTCCGACGACAGGGTATCGCAAACCGGCAGCGTCGGCTTCGGTGAAACCGACGGTGATGTCTGGGTGGTCGCCGCCTTGACCTGGGGCGACGCCAGCGACAACACCGAGGACGTCCGCGCAGGAATAATCGAGCGCGAAGATCCGGAGTCGCAGTTCCAGCTCACACGGGAGAGCTGGACTCCCGGCGAGCCGGCACCGGTGGAAATTACGAAGCTGGACCTGACGTAAGGAAGTCGGCGACGTCGCTGATCCTGCGCCGTGCCTCGGCAGGTGTGGAGATCTCGCCGGTGGAAAAGTACTCGCGGCCCGGCCCAGTTCCTTTGGGCACCTGCACCAGTGCGCCCTCGGGCGCGTCCGACGAATCTCGCGGGAAGCTGACAATCGTGCGACCCGCGCTGGTGGCGAACACGTCGAGGTGCAGCCACGCCACCACTTCGGTCGCACCCTGGCTCCGCGCGAACTCGATGGCCGGCTCGACGAGCTCGCGGCTGTCGACATCGACGATTACCGCCCCGGACAGCTCCGCCGCGCCCGCGACCTCCGGCTGCCACGCAAACTCGCGGGCGCGCGGCCCGAGCGGGGTGCGCGCGACAACCCACACGCCCGACGAGTGGCTCGGGCGCAGCAGCGGCCCGAATTCGGTGCTCTCGAGGCCGACCTCGCCGGCAAAGGCGACGCCCGGCATCGCATGGTCGACGGCGGAGCCCAGCATCAGCATCGCCGCGTGGGTCAACCGGTCGGGAAGGAGCGCGAGGTAGCGGTCCAGCTCTCCCGCATCCGAGGGGCGCGGGTACGTCGCGTCCATGTAGGAGACGATCTGCTCGAGCTGCAGCTCATCTGGAAGGGTGCGCTTGACGCCGCCGACGTTGAAGTCGGGGTTGGACTGGTCGTTGATGGGGTAGTCGTCGTCAAGCGAGCCCTGCTCAAGCTTCGATGTCACCAAATCTGCACCCGATCATTCGGCGCCACCCACACCGCGGAATCCTGCGGCACGTCGAAGGCCTCGTAGAACTCGGCGATGTTGCCGGCAATGACGTTGCAGCGGAACTCGTTGGGCGAGTGCGGGTCGATGGCGAGCAGCTGGGCCGCCATTTCCGGGCGCACCTTCGAGCGCCACACGCGCGCCCACGCCAAGAAAAGGCGCTGGAAGCCGGTGAACTCGCCGTCGAGGTCGTCGAAGGCGAGCGCGGGGCCGTCGTCAAGCCCGTGCTCGGCGAGGTACATCTTGTAGGCCACCACCGCGATGCCGAGACCGCCGAGGTCGCCGATGTTCTCGCCGAGGGTGAAGTCGCCCTTGACCCCCGAGACGCCCTCGCGGCCCTGCAGAACGGAGGGCACGAGCCCGTCGAACTGTTTGACCAGCTTCGACGTGAGCTCCTCGAAGCGCTCGCGGTCGGCGTCGGTCCACCAGGAGTTGAGGTTGCCCAGGCCGTCGTAGCGCGAGCCCTGGTCGTCGAAGCCGTGGCCGATCTCGTGGCCGATCACCGCACCAATCGCGCCGAAGTTCTCCGCCGCGTCGGCCTTCGGGTCGAAGAACGGGGGTTGCAGGATCGCCGCAGGGAAGGTGATGTCGTTGACAACCGGGTTGTAGAACGCGTTGACCGTTTGCGGAGTGGTCACCCACTGGTCGCGGTTGGCGGGCTTGCCCAGCTTGGCCACGTGGAAATCGTGCTCGAAAGCCGCGCCCGTGCGCACGTTGTCCACGAGGGCAGCGCCCGAGGGGTCAAACTCGAGCTCCTCAAAGCTGCGCCACTTGTCCGGGTAGCCGATCTTGGAGGAAAACTGCGCGAGCTTCTCCAGCGCGCGCGTGCGCGTCTCCTCGCTCATCCACTCGAGCTGGCTAATCCGATCGCGGTACGCCTGAATCAGGTAGTTAACCAGCTCCAGCATCATCTCCTTCGACTCGGGCGGGAAATGCTTGGCGACGTACTTTTGACCGATCTCCTCACCCACGAGCGACTCTGCAAGGCTGACTCCGCGCTTCCAGCGGTCGCGCTGCTCCGGCGCGCCGGAGAGCTTCGTGCCGTAGAAAGCGAAGTTCGTCTCCCCGATCTCTTCCGTGAGCACACCAGCGCGGGAGCGCAAGATAGTCCACGCGCCCCACAACTGCCAATCCGCCAGCGTCTCCGGGCGCAGCATTCCGGCCAACGCCTCGGTGTAGGAGGGCATCATGTTGATGATGGTTCCGCCATCGACACGCGCGCCGCGCAGAATCTCCTGGATCAGCGGCGGCAAGTCCGCGAAATCGACCGGGTTGTAGGTGGCGATTGCGTCGCGCGAGCGCACCACATCCCAGTGGCTCGCCGCGATCTGGATCTCCATGTTGACGATCCGCTCCGCCGCCACCACAGCCGGCAACCCGAGCAGGTGGGCGGGGCCGAGAAACTCGAGCATGGTGGCCACGTGCTTGCGGTACTGCGTGAGCAGCTTCGCGTGCTGGGGCTCGCGGTAGTACGCCTCATCCGGAAGCCCGAGACCGCTTTGCACCAGGTAAGCCACTGACTCTTCGCTGCGGGAGTCCTTCTCCACCCAGAACGAGATCGGGCCTCCGGTGCCCTCGCGCTCAAGCACGCCGAAATTGCGCGCCAGTTCCGCGATGTCGGCGACCTCGAGGCGCTCGAGATCCCGGTTCAGCGGTTCGATGCCGGCCGCATTGACCGCGGCGGTGTCCATGAAGGACTGGAAGATGTCGCCGCCGCGGCCGGCGCCGTCGCTCAGCAACGCACGCACGTCTTCTTCGGCCTTGTCGCGCAGGGCGTAGAAGGCGCCGTCGATGCCGCGGTCCGCAGGGATCTCGTGGTCTTTCACCCACTGGCCGTTGACTAGCTCAAAGAGGTCGTTCATACCACCACTCTATTCCTTCTCCTCCTCGGGATCACGGATCTTCATCTCTCCCGGGCTCCACCAGCCCCACCGCGAGTGCACGCTGTAGTCGATATCGGCTTCTTCCGGCGCATCACCCTGCGAATTCGTCCGCAGCTCGTACTTGGCAATGGAACCCCAGTCGCGGGCCCAATCGTTGGCCAGGTAGCCGGGGATCTCGTAGGAGTAGTTCACCGCCTCCGCGGTGGCCAGGGCACCGCCGCCGAGGAAGTCCATGAACCCGGAGAGCTGCTGCTTGCCCGGCGCGTCCGGCATGACGCGGAACTCGGGGATCTCGGTCACGCCCGCGTAGTGGTTGAACGTGCGCTGGCAGGGGTACTGCAGGGCCACCGACCAGTCCAACAGGCCCGGGGTATCGGCGTCGAACACGTCACCGAGCGGGGCGAGAGTCGGCACGCGCAGCGGGGTGACCGCCATCCAGTCGCGCTCGGCCAGCGAGTCGTCCTCGCCGACGAGACGGACCACGTCGGCGTCCTCCGGCAGGTCCTCAATGGGGTAGCGCAGGTTGCGCCACGCGAGCTTCGGGCCCTGGTCGAGCATGACCACATCGCCGAGCTTCTCGACGCCCCCATCAGCGCGCCTCTTTCCGTACTCGAGAACCAGGTCGGTGCCGTCCTGCTCGACCCCGTTGATGTCCTTGTGCGCGATACGCCCCGCCACCGAGGTGACCAGAAGCGGGGCGTCCTCGGTTGCCTCGGGCAGCTCGAACCAGGCGGATTCGAGGTACGCCGAGCCAGTGGCATCATCGGCGTAGGAACCCATCACGGGGACCCTGTTGTAATCCAGGTTGAACGGCAGGCGCACAGTCGAATCGTTCACGCCGCGCAGGGAATCGGCGCGGTTGCCCTGCGTGTTTGTGCGGCTGGTCGACTGCTCCCTGTCCGTTTGGTCATTCTGCGTGTTCTGGTTTCCGGTCTGCGTGTCGATGGAAGCCGCCGTGGCGTTGTCGTTGGCGTCCGTGCGCGCGTCCGTATTCGCCGCGATCGAGTTCTCGGGCACGATCGACGACGGCACGCCGTCGGGGTAAAAACCACGGTTGTCGTCGGAATCGAGCGATTCAGCAAGCGGCACTCCCAGCGGGGTGAGGAAGGAGTCGTTCGTGTCGGTCTCCAGCAACACATCCGCGCCGAGCGCGCAGTGGTTGCCGCCGAACGTGCGCACGTTGCCCATCCCCACCGAGTAGGCGGGCGCCTGGTCCACGAAGGCCTTGATAAACGTCAGGCAAGAAAACGCAACCATCAGCACCGCGAAGACAGCGATCGGTGCGGACACCACCCCGGCGAAGCGCCCGCCGTCGACACGTTGCTGGTTGCGGGTAAAGGACTGGAAGATGCCGATCACGAACAGCAGCAGGGTGATCAGCAGCATGATCGTATTCGCCTCGACGCCCTTGAGCTGCACCGTCTTGTCCCACCACGGCACGCCGAAGGAGGACACGTACCACCAGGCGTTCCAGCCGGCGAGCGTGAGCGACATGATGAACGCCACCGCCGCGAGCGCCAGCGTGCGGTTGCGCGCCGAGCGCAGCGCAACCTGCGACAGCACGACCGCCCCGAGCGCCGCCGCGGCGCCGCCCAGGCCCGCGTAGATACCGAAGTGGTGGGTCCACTTCGTCGGGGTGAACATGAGGAAGAACGTCGACAAGCCGACGATGAGCAGCAGGCGCTGGGTCGGGCCGGGTGCCGCGCCGGGGATCTTGTTGAAGCGGAACAGCGCCCACAGGATCAGGCCGATGCTGAACAGGAAGATGAAGGTGGGGAAGCGGCGCGTCATCGAGCCGTCGACAGTCTGCTCGAACAAGGTGCCGTAGCGCACCCACTCCGAATACCACTCTAGCGCCGGGCCCACCGCCGAGCGCACCGAGGTGGCCTCGAGCACGGTTGCCAGGGTCTGGTCATGAAACACCGGCACCATCACGGCGAAGCCCGCGCCCAGGAAGGGGGCGATGTACGCCAGGCGCGGCGCGGCATCGAGGCGGCTGTGCATGATGCGCAGCATCGACGGCAGCGAGACCAGAAACACGCCCACCGCCGAGAGGCCCGTCGGGCCGCAGGCCAGCGTAAACGCGGCGAAAATCGTGCCGATCGCCGCGGGGAACAGGCGATTCGTGGCAATCGCGCGCTCGAACGATGCCCACGTGGCGATCAGTCCAAGGGCGATGATCGGCTCGGGGCGGGTGCCGTTGTTGTAGGGCAGCCAGAACGCGAGGAAGACAAACGCCGCTGTCCAGAAGCTCGCGCGCCGGGACTGGCCCAGGCGAGGCAGGATCTCGCGCGAGAGGATCCACCACGTCAGCACTCCGGCGATCAGCGTCGGCAGGCGCATCCACATCGACGCGGTCGAGACCAGGGAAAGCCACGACAAGATGTCGTAGAAAGGCGAGCCGAACGGTGATTCCGGCACGCCGTACCAGCGGTAGTAGTTGGCCATGTAGTCCGACTCGTTGGCCACCCGCGCCATCGTGAGCAGGTAACCGTCGTCGGAGGTGTTCGCGCCGAAGACGTGCCAGAAACCAAGGATGGTCAGCACCAAGGCGTCGAGCGGCTTGAACGTGCGCCACTCGCGGCTAAAGAAGGGGAAGCGCTTGCCGTCGAGGCCGTCGAGGCGCCACAGCGCCCACAGCGCGACCGCGGTCGAGGCCAGGCCGATCAGCATCGCCGCGAGCTTTGCTACCGACGGCGTGGAGGTGAAGCGCGAGTTGATGTCTACCTGGGCGCCCAGGCCGGCGTCGACAAGCGCCTGCGTATCGCCCTCGAGCTCGGTGTAGAGCCCGGTGACCTGGGGGCGCAGGTCGTCCTCGGTGTCTTCCGCGAACTTTGTGCCGGGGATCTCCGCGGCCGTGCCGTCGGGTGTTGCGCGCACCACGAGTTGCGCGCCCGCCGGCAGGTCTGCGACCTGCTCCGGCGTGAGCTCTAAGATCACCTCGTTGACCGAGGTGACCACAATCCCGCCCTCCGGCGAGGTGACAAACAGGCCCCTGTCCGTCGCCTTCGTCGAGGAGGTCGGCAGCGTGCCCACGATCAGTGACTCGCCCTCGCGCAGGGCATCGATGGACTCGGCGACCGGGACGGTCACCTCTAGCTGATCCGGCGCCAGCGAAATCAGCGGGGCGTTGACCGAGGACAACGAGGCGTTCTGCGGCCAGTTCAACTGCGACTGCACCTGGTTGACCGGCAGGAACGGCGTGAGCAGGAAGCTCACGAACGCGAGCAGGCCGGACACGATGGTAATGCGGGAGTAAACGAGGGCAGAGGTTTTCACGTCGTTGGACCTTACTGTGCTAGTCATCGGTTGCGGACCACCACCACAAAGGGGCCGATCTGTTCCGAGTCCCACGCGGGGGAATCAAATGACGCCGGGTTGAAGTACAGTCGCTCGTAAACCATGTTCGGTTCGTTGGGGAAAATGTCGTGCCCGACGTGGGTCTTGAGTGGTTCTTCCGGGTCGTCGAGGTTGCCGCGGAAGACGAACACGTCGGGGGCGCGCCACCGGGCGGAATCGAGGGCCTCGAGCATGGCGTCCGGGTCTTCGAGGTCGTCGTAGGATCCCTCCGCCCAGCGCGTCAGCTCGTCGACGCGCAGGTCGTACTCGCCGAGTGGGTTGGCGTAGTGGCTGGTGAAAGCGTTGAACCCGTAGTAGGGGTGAATGGCCATGAAGTTAATCTCGTCGGTTTGCACCACCGCGTCCTCAGGCTCGTAGCCGTGCTCGGAGATGTAGGCACTGATGTCGGCGTAGTAGCGGCCCGCATCCGGCGGGAAGCGGTCGGCGCGCTCGCCGTTGCCGTCGGTGTCGGCGTACGCTTGGTCGATGTGGGCCTGGTTCTGCCCCGGGATCTGCTGGACATAGGCCAGCCCAGCAGCCACAGCCAAGATGGTCGCGGCTGCCGCCGCGCCCGGCGACGGCATCTCAAGCAAGTGCAACGCGAGAATGCCGGCGGTAGCGAACAACAGCACAATAAGCACCTCGAGGCGGAACCCCAGCAGCGTCGTTCCCACCAGGGGCGTCACCATCGAGGCCAGCGCCCACGCGTAGCACACGGCGATGGTCACTGTGAGGCCGGTGGCGAAGAAAGTGCGGATCTTGATGCACAGGTAGAAAAGGCCCAGCAGGCTGAGCAGCCCGATGAGGGAGAAAGTGAAAAACGGCAGTGGGAACGCAGTGCCCCAGACGGGCAAAAAGTGGTTCGCCGTGGAACGGGCCTGGTAGTCGCCGAAAACGAGGGCGTACAAGTACGGGCCCCACGCGATCAGCGCGATGAGGATCGAGCCAACGCCCATCACCACCAGGTGCTTGATCGGCTCCCACGAGCGCTTGTTTACCACGTAGTACACCACCGCCAGCACCACGACGGACAACGCGGTAATCGCGGTGAACAGCGTGTAGAACGTTGCCGACAGGCCGAGGTACACGGAAAGCGCCGCCGTGGTTGCCCACGAACCGTTCAGCGCCGTGCCCGCGGCGACCGCGGCTGCCGGCACAAACATGGCGACGATCGCCGCGTACGGCTCATCTGGTGTTTCGGTCAGAACGATCGCCGTGGTGGCCAGCGCGATCGCGGCAGCGACGGGAAGCGAGCCAGTCAGCGCGCGCCACACAGGGGTTAGCGCCGCCGCAGCCGCGGCCAGCGACACCAACGCCCACGGCTGGTACACCGCCCAGCCATCCATGCCCACCGCGTTCGCCATTCGTCCACCCAGCCAAAACCACCCGATGGGGTAGAAGGTGGGCAATCCGAAGTAGTTCATGTCCTGGTTGGACATGGTTTCGGTCATCCGCGACAAGAACTGTGTGCGAAATCCCTGGTCAACCTGGATGCCGTCGAGATAGAGACGCGTGGCCGCGAGCGGGATACCGAGGGAGGTGACCACGAGGCCTGCCGGTGCGAGCGTGGCGACGGCTTCTGTCAGCACCGTCCGCCAACGGGGGCGCACGCGTGACGACGCTCCGTCCCGCCACCAGGCCCACAGCAACACCGCCGTGATGGCGAGGAGCACCATTGAAGATGCGGTGGCCAGAGCCCGGGTGACCATGGAGGTGTTAAACGCGGGCAGCGACATCCTGTGGAGCGCTACCCACGCGAGAAAGGTGGCCAGTGCCCCGGCGACCACCGCTGCCGCCACCCGCCACGTCACCGCGGGTGCTGGCAGTGCGTCGGGCCGGTGGCCTGCACCTACACTGCGAGTGTCTGTCATGGGTAACAGTGTGTCATACCCACGCGACGCTTTAGCTCAGGGCGAACACTCCCACTCCTGTGAGCGACCGGCCCAGCGTCAGCTGGTGCACTTCGTCAGTGCCCTCGTAAGTGCGCACAGCCTCGAGGTTGGCGGCGTGGCGGAAGGGGGAATAGTCCAGGGTCGCGCCGTTGCCGCCGAGCATGGCGCGGGCGCCGCGGGCGACGTCGATGGCCATGCGAGTGTTGTCGAGCTTGCCCGCGGAGATGATTTCCGGGGTGAGCTTGCCCTGATCCGCGAGACGGCCGATGTGGATGGCCGTGTGAAATCCCTTGTTGATGCCCACGGCCATGTCGGCGAGCTTGACCTGGGTGATCTGAGAGTGGGTCAGGGGCGCGCCGAACTGGGTGCGCTCGGAGGTGTAGTCGAGGGCTGCGTTGAAGCTGTCGCGTGCGGCGCCCAGCACACCCCAGGCGATTCCATAGCGTGCCTCGTTAAGGCACTTCAGCGGGCCCTTCAGTCCCACCGCGGAGTCGGCCGGAAGGAGCGCGGACTCCGGAAGGCGGACGTTGTTAAGGTCAATGTCACACTGGACGGACGCGCGCATGGCAAGCTTTTGCGTGATCGGGGTCGCGACAAAACCCGGGGTATCGGTGGGAACGACAAAACCGCGCACTCCGCGTGCGTCGCCCACTTCGCCCGTCTGCGCCCAGATGATGGCCACGTCGGCGAGGTTGGCTAGGCCAATCCACCGCTTCATGCCGTTGAGCACCCAGTCCCCGCCGGGTTCCTGGATGGCGCGGGTGGTCATGCGCGCCGGGTCAGAACCGGCGGTCGGCTCAGTCAGTCCGAAGCAACCGACTGCTTCACCGGAGGCGAGGCGCGGCAGCCACTCGCTCTTTTGTTCCTCGGAACCGTGCTTGTCAATCGCGCTCATGGCGAGAGAGCCCTGAACCGAAACAAAGGTGCGCAGCCCGGAGTCACCGGCCTCGAGCTCCTGAGCGGCCAGGCCGTACTCGACCCGCGAGCGCCCCGGGCAGCCATGGCCCTTGATGTACATCCCCAGCACACCGAGTTTGCCGAGCTCGTCAATGATCTCGCGCGGGAAGTGCGCGCTGTCGAACCATTCGGCAATGTTCGGCCGGATCTCGGAGTCAACGAACGCACGCACCTTCAGGGCGGTCTGTTTTTCTTCCTCGCTAAATGAGCTGTGAAGGTTGGTCACGTCCACTCGCCCGAGAAAAGAATCCGAGGTGCGGGATAGTCCCTCGAGGTAGGCAACGGATCCGGGTGTGTTTGCTGCAGACAAGGGAAATGCCATCCTTTCGCACTCGAAAACAATTGGGTTAGAAGCTAAGCCTACGCATTATCGGGGCGGGGATGTGCTGCAGCACGAACGAGATCGGACCGAAGGCCTTGTGCACGAAGACGCTCCGCTGCCCTTCGAGCGCGGCGGACACCGCCGCTTGGGCGACGTCCTCCTTGTTCACGGTTAGCGGGGCCTCGCCTAAGCCCTCGGTCATCTTGGTGCGCACTTGGCCCGGGCGCACGACAGTGACGCGCACTCCGGAGTCGCGTAGTGCCTCGCCGAGCTGGAGGTAGAAGTTGTCCATCCCGGCCTTGGAGGCGCCGTAGACGAAGTTCGAGCGGCGCACCTTCTGTCCCGCCACCGAGCTCAGCGCGATGATCGTGCCATGGCCCTGAGCCTTGAGGTGCTGGCCGAGCAGCACGCCGACGGACAGGGCCGCGGTGTAATTGATCTGGGCGGACTCCACGGCTGCGGCGTGGTCCTGCCACAGTTGCTCCTGGTCGCCGAGGGTGCCGAAGGCGACGACGGCCACATCCACGTCTCCGTCCTGGAAGGCGGCGTCGATGACGTCCGGGTGCGAGGAGACATCAAGCGCGTCGAAGTCGACCAGGCGCACCTGGCCCGCGCCGGCGGCCGTGACGTCGGCCACGGCGGCGTCGATACGCGGCGAATCTTGGCGCGCGGCGAGGGTGACGGTGGGGCTGCCGCCGCGGGAGGCGAGCTCGCCCACGATCGCTAGCCCGATCTCCGAGGTGCCGCCGAGAAGAAGAATGTGCTGTGCTTGTCCTACTGCGTTGAGCATGAAAGTGACTCCTTTAGTTGAGCTCGAGGCGGCGCGACATGTCGGACGCGAAGACGCCATTCGGGTCGATGTTGCGGCGGGTCTCAAGCCAGCCGGCGATCCCCGGGTACATCGCGTGGAACTTCTCAGCCGAGGTGCGCGACTCCTTGGCCAGGTAAAGGCGGCCGCCGAACTCCATGACCTGCTCATCCAAGCGGTCGAGGAAGTCGCCCAGGCCGGAACGGATGGGGAAGTCCACGCACACATTCCAGCCCTTCATCGGGTACGACAGAGGGGCGCGGTTGCCCTCGCCGAACAGCTTGAACACATTCAGCGCGGTGTAATGGCCGGAGGATTGGATCTGGTAGATGATGTCCTTGAACGGCTCGACGGCGTCGGTGGGCACCACGAACTGGTACTGCAGGAAGCCCTTGGAGCCGTAGCCGCGGTTCCACTCGCCGATCAGATCCAGCGGCTGGTAGAACTGCGTCAGGTTCTTCACCTGGTTCTTCGCCGGCGCGCCCATGCGGTAGTAGGCCTCGCCGATGGCCATCAGGGACAGCTTGTTCATCGTCCACGAGGGGAAGATGTCCGGCACCGTCATTAGCTGCGGCGCGTTGAACTTCAACGGGTCCTTCGCCAGCTTCGGGGCGTACTCCTCGAGCTGCGCCAGGGTGGCCAGCGAGCCGCGGGAAATAGTAGAGCGGCCCGTCTTCGGCGGCGCGGAGATCGCGTCGAACCACGCGGAGGAGTAGGTGTAGTTGACCTCGGAGCCGTCGGAGTGCGCCGCGATCGTCTCGTCCAGGGTGTCGGTTCGCGCGGTGTCGGCGATGAAGTAGGCCGTCTCCGTGCGCGTCATCAGGATCCGCGCGCGCAGGATGATGCCGGTCAGGCCCATCCCGCCGACGGTGGCCCAAAATAGGGTGCCGTCCGGGTCGTCGGTGCTGCCGTGCGGCTCGAGGTGCAGCACGCGCCCGTCGGCGACGAGCAGCTCCATGGAGACGACGTGGTTGCCGAAGGAGCCCGCGGAGTGGTGGTTCTTGCCGTGGATGTCCGGCCCGATCGCACCGCCGATGGTGACCTGACGGGTGCCCGGCAAAACGGGGACCCACAGGCCGTACGGCAGGGCGGCCTTCATCAGCTGGTCGAGGGTCACGCCCGCGTCGACGTCGACAATCGCGGTCGACGGGTCGATGGAGTGGATGCGGTTCAGCGGCTGCATGTCAATCACGAGGCCGCCGCCGTTTTGGGCGGGGTCGCCGTAGGAGCGGCCCATGCCGCGCGCGATGATGCCGCGGCTCGCGGCGGCCTTGTCGTCAGCGACCTGCGCAACGGCGCGCTTGATCACCTCGACGTCCGGGGTGGACAGCACATGGGCGGTCGACGGTGCGGTGCGCCCCCACCCGTAGAGCGATTCAACGTCTGTGTGTAGTTGCATGCGCTCAAGCCTAGTCGCCCGCTAGAGGTCCATGAGTTCACGAATCTCCGCGGGAAGCTCCTCCTGGGACGAGATCACACCGCGGCCCGCCGCCTTGTGCTCGCGCAGGATGTCGTAGACGCGGGTGCGCGAAGCGCTGTCGAGAAACGGCAGCTCTTCGGCGAAGAGGCGGATCATGAAGTCGGACAGGGGCGCCTCGACCCGCTGCGCGGCCTCGTGGATTGCGTGCGGATCATCGCCCTTGTAGTGCTTCCTCATGGTGGCCAAGTCTACGCCAGCGCTAAGCTGGGGCGACATGAGAGGCAGCGAGCACAGCGAGTACAGAGCGCCCGTGTTCGACCTCGCTCTGCTGCGCCCGCGCTCGGGCAGCCGCTCGACGTTCATGCTGCGCGTCTCCGTGCACGTCGGCGACGAGGAGGCCTACCGCTACCTTGGCATCGACGAGGCGAGCTCGCTTCACGACGTCTCCCGCGCCGTCGCCACCGCCTTCGGCCTCAGCGCGCAACCCGCGGGTTTTACCACCGAGCCAGCCGAGCCGCGGCCGGATACAGTCATCGACCCCGCCACCACGCTTAGCGACGCCCTCACCGGCGCCCGCACCACCATCTACTACCACTGGGGCCTGTGGCGCTTCGACCTCGAGCTCGTCGAGGCCTACCCGCGTGACGACGCTACCCCGCCCGCCGTGTGCATCGCCGGCTCCGGCGCCTTCGGGACGGAGGGGCTGAACATCTCCGAAATCAACCGCGACCTGATCGGCGAGGACATCGCCGCCGACGTGCTCAAGCTCACCCGCGCCGAGGTGCGCGATGTCGTCGCCCGGACCTCGATGTACGACTTCGTGCTCCTGCTCAAAGCTCTTGACTTGGGGCGCGAGACGGACCTGCCGGCGTCGGTGAGGGCGTCGACAAGCAAGCTCCCGCGCGAGCGGACCGCGGCGGGGCGAGACGCGTTTTGGGCCGTGGTGCTGGCGCTGGCTTGCTTCGCCGATGCCGAGACGACCGATAGCATCATCACCAGCACATATGCCTCGCTCGGCCACCCCAAGCTGCCCGCGCGGAAGGTGCGCCACAAATGCGCCGGATCGCTCGTGCGTCTCGCCGCGATCGGGGCCTATGGGGCGTCCGAAGTGGCGCCGGTGGAACGGCTGGATACCTTCCGCGCGCTGCTTCGTGGGTAGGATTGTTGCCCGTGTCTATGGAAGAAGCCCCGGCCAGTTACCTGACTTCAGTGAGAAGGCAGCTCGTGCCGTTTCTCATCATTGGCGTCGGTTGCGCCGTGGTCGACTTCGGCATTACCTACGGGCTGACCGAGCTCTCGCCGCTGTCGCGCGACTTGTCCAAGGTGGTGGGCTGGTGTTTTGGCACGCTGATCGCGTACGTGCTCAACTCGCGCTTCGCCTTCCAGGCCGCGGTGACGGTGAAGAAGGCGGGGGCTGTTCTGCTTCTCTACGCCTCCACGTTCGCGGTGCAGGTGCTGCTCTACAACATCACTGAGGGCCCGCTGATCGCGCTCGGTTTTGTCAACCCGTGGAAGGACGCGACCTCGTTTGTCATTGCCCAGGGCGTAGCGACGGTGACCAACTTCGTGCTCCAGCGCCGGGTGATTTTCAAGGAGGAGACGAAGATCGTCGCCTCCGCCGAGCCGCGCCGGTTTACGGACGACGGAAATCCTCCCGTGCCCCCATCCGCAGTAACCTAAGCCACTGGGCAAACTCGCGCGGGTTTTTGCGCTGCAGCAGGAAGAACCAGCCGAAACGCACCACTTCCTGCAGCTTCATCTTCCGCATCCCGCGCTGGTTGATGATGTATCCGCGGTTGCGGAACGTGAAGTAGCGCTTCGTCGGGTTGTCCGGCCACTGCGCGTGGGCCCTGCCGCCCATGATCGGGTGGAACTCGCCCGAGCCGTCCGGGTGCAGGTAGGACGCGGTCAGCGCGGTGCCGTAGCGCAGCCCCGACTGGGCCAGCCTGCGGTGGTACTCCACCTCGTCGCCGCGGATGAATAGGCGGTAGTCGGGCACGCCGATGCGCTCCATTGCTTGCGAGCTGATCAGCGCGCCGTTGAACAGCGAGGCGTACTGGGGGAGGAAATCGCCCTCCAGCTCGCTTGTGTGTCGCTTCCAGCTCAGGCCCTGGCGCAGCGGGAACGCTAGTTTTTCGGGGTCGTCCAGGTTGGCGACGATCGGGCTGACCTGGTGTAGGTCGTGGGTGGCCGCGACGCGGTAGAGCTCGGCGAGGACGTTTTCGTCGGCTGGGCGGCCGTCGTCGTCCGCGCACCACACGGCGTCCGCGCCCAGCGCCAGGGCATGCAGGAAGCCGTAGGCGAACCCGCCGGCGCCGCCGAGGTTGGTGCGCGACGGCAGGTATACGCCCTTGTCGGGGCTGACCTCGTGCAATAACTCCTCCACGGCGGGCTCGGCCCCGTTGTCGACCACGATGATCCACTCCACCGGATGGGTCTGCGCGGCGACCTGGCGCAGCGAATGGCGCAGCAGGTCGACGCGCTTATGCGTCACGATCACAGCCGCAGTCGTTCCATCCGCGCTCAAGCTCGAAGTCATAGATTCTATTGTGCACCAGGGAACCCGCGCCGGGCCCGTCGGACTCTAATAGGGCATGACGCTTTTCGACGGCATGACCAACGCCACCCCCTGGCCCATCAAGAGCACGCCGGGCTCGGGCTGCGAGCAGATCTCGGCGCGCCACTTCCTGCCTACCAGCGCGCTTCGCCCGACGTGGACAGTGCTTGCCGACGCCCGCACCCACCCGCGCTCGATCGAGTACGGCGCGCCCGCCGCCGCCCGCGCCTTGGCGCTGGCGGTGGAGCACCCGGAGTCCATCATCGTGGGCCACAGCGCGCTCGCCGTCTACGGCCTGCCGCACCTCGTGAAGGGCTGGGACACCACGCTCTGCTTCCCCGGGCGGCGAACGCGACGGGCGACGCGCTGAGCGCGACCATCACACGGCGCGGCTGCCGCGACAGCGAGGCGTGGGCGCTGATCATTAACGGCTACCCCTTCCGCGTCGCAAACCCAGCCGTCGCCACCTGCGGCGCGCTCAAAGCTATCGGTGGCGATGAGCTGGAGAGCATTCAGCTTGTCGACGCCGCCATGCGCCACCTCTCGGTGACCGCAGTCGAACTCCGCGACGCTGCGCGCTACCGCGTCAACGGCCGGTGGCTGGAAAAGATCCTTTCCCAGTCCAGCCCTCTCGCAGACTCGCCGAAGGAGACAGAGATGCGGCTGCTCACCGTGCAGATTGCTCAGCGTTTCGGCCTTAGTTTGCAGCAGCAAATGCCCCTCTACAGTGGTTCGCGCCTGGTCACGATCTTCGACCTCGCGCTTGTGGAGCCGAAGATCGGCCTCATGTACGACGGCTCACACCACTGGGAGTACGACCAGCGGCAAAAGGACTCTCTAATCAACCTCGATGCCACCGCGCTCGGGTGGACGCCGCTGCGATTCTCCTCGGGGACGTTGCCTCAACTGCCCGAGAGGCTGAGCGCGCTGCTTCGCGCGAATGGTTTTAGGGGTTAGGTTGTGGGGTTTGGGGTGGTGAGTGCCAAATGTTGCAGAGGGCGGGTTTGCCACCTGGGGAAATGACAAATGTTGCACCTGCTTTGCAAGATTTGTCACTCATGATTCTTGGCCAGTGACAAAAGTTGCACGCCCTCGCTCAGCGACCTGCGAAAATGACAAATGTTGCACCGATCTCGCAACATTTGTCACTACACCGCCCCAGGATGAAACCGTTCGACCAAATCGGCGACGTACTTGCCCGCCTCGGGCCCTTCGTAGGCTTCGACGACGTCGGAGACCAGCCCGGCCTGCCGAATTTCGCCCTTGTCCACCCACAAAGCGGTGGTGCACAGCTGCGCGAGGAAGTCGTTGGAGTGGGAGGCGAAGACGAGGATTCCTGACCTGGCGACGAGTTCCGCCAGACGCACCCGTGCCTTGGCCATGAAGGCAGCGTCGACAGCGCCGATGCCCTCGTCGAGAAGCAAAATCTCTGGCTCAATGGAGGTGACCACGCCGAGAGCGAGGCGGACGCGCATGCCTGTGGAATAGGTGCGCAGGGGCATGTTGAGGTAGTCGCCGAGCTCGGAGAATTCGGCGATTTCGTCGATTTTGGCGCGCATTTGTTTGCGCGACTGCCCGAGGAACAACCCCCTGATGATGATGTTTTCGTACCCCGAGATTTCGGGGTCCATGCCCACGCCGAGGTCGAAGACGGGGGCGACGCGGCCGCGCACGTCGGCGACACCGCGGGTCGGCTCGTAGATGCCGGAGAGCAACCGCAGCAGGGTGGATTTGCCGGCACCGTTGTGTCCGACGAGGCCGACGCGGTCGCCTTCGCGCAGGTGGAGGTTGATGTCGCGAAGCGCCTCGACGACGACGGTGTTGGAGGCGTTTTTGCCGATCGCGCCGCCCGCGGAGGACACGACCGCCTTCTTCAGGGAGCGCGACTTGGCGTCGAAGATGGGGAAGTCGACGCAGGCATCATAGGTGTCGATGGAAACCACGTGTTTTCTCCTTATACCCAGTAGGGGACGCGGAAGCGCCACTGCCGCATGACGAGGAGCGCGAGCAACAGCCCCACGACGGTGCAAGCGCCGACGATGCCCCAGTGGTAGAGGGCAACCTCCCTGCCGACGAGCGGAGCGCGCACGATCTCGAGGTAGTGGTAGAGCGGGTTGAGCTCAGCGATCCGGGCGCGCTGAGCAACCTCGCCGCCCTGGTCACGCAGCGTCTGGGTCGTCCAGACGATGGGGGTGACGTAGAACAACAGCTGCACCAGGGACTCGAGAAGCGGCGCGACGTCGCGGAAGCGCGTGGCGATGATGCCGAACAGCATGGTCACCCACACGCCGTTGATCACCAGCAGCGCGAGCGCAGGAATCGCGAGCAGGGTATTAAGCGACAGCGGGATGCGGAACACGATGACAAGCAGCACCCAAATCACCATGTTGTGGGCCAAAAACAGCACCTGGCGCCACACCAAGCGGTAGACGTGCACCGACAGCGCCGAGGGCAGCTGCTTGATCAGGCCCTCGTTTTCAATGAAAATGTCCGAGCCGTCTTTGATGCAGCCGGCGATGAACCCCCAGATGATGAAGCCGACGGTGACGTGGGGCAGAAACTCGCGCACCGAGATCTGGAACAGCATGGAGTACAAAAGCCCCAGCGCCAGGGCCATCACGCCGGTGGCGACGGTGATCCACAGCGGGCCGAGTGTGCTGCGGCGGTAGCGCTGCTTGATGTCCTGCCAACCGAGCTGGAGCCACAGTTCGTTTTGGCGCCAGCCGCTGACGAGGTCGCGAAACGCCATGGACAGCGTCGTGGACTTTGACGCGGGCGGTTCGCTCGATGCGTTGGTGGTCATGCGCGAGACGTCGCTTCGCAAGCGGTCCCGCAACTTCTGGTTCTCCTGCACATCAAACACCCTAGCTGCGAGTGTGCGTTGCAAGGTCATGGTGTGCATAATTGGTTTGGTTAATAGGCATCGATCAGGGTCGAGGAGGTGTGTGCGTGGCCTACGACATTGCCAGCGTTCGTGGCCTCTACACCTCACTGTCCGACGGCTGGATTTACCTCAACGCGCACGACTGCCCGCAGGTTCCGGAGCGGGTGTCGTCCGCGGTTGCACGCTCATTTCGCGTGGCTACGTCGGTTTCGCGGCCCGAGCCCGCCGCCGGTTCGCACTCCAAGCCGACCTCAGGCTCGCCCGAGGCAGCCATCTTGCTTCACGACGCCTCCGTGGCCGTCGCGGACCTCGTCGGAGCCACCCCCGAACGCGTCGTGCTCGGCCCCGGCCTGGTGTACCTTTACGCCTCTCTGGTCGCGTCGATGCGCCCGCTGCTGGGCAAGAATTCCTCGGTGGTGCTCAACAACGTCGACCGCGTGGAGCTGACCGCGGCGCTCGGGCGCACCGAAGCGGACGTGCGGTGGGCTGCCGCTGACCTGGCGACCGGGTCGCTGCCGGGCTGGCAGTACATGGACCTTGTCGACGGCGCCACCCGCCTCGTTTCCGTGCCCGCGGCGCACCCCTACCTGGGCTCTGTCGCGCCGGTCGCGGAGATCGCAGAGACGGTCCGCGCCGCCTCGCGAGCCTGGGTGCTTGTCGACGCCTCCGCCTACGCCCCGTACCGCCCCATCACTTTCGACGACTGGGGCGCAGACATTGTGGCGGTGGACCTGAAGGAAATGGGTGGTCCGGAAATCGCCGCGCTGGTGTTCCGCGACGAGAGCATGTTCGGCCGCCTGGCCGCCGTGGGCGACCCCGCGGCCAACGGCGCCGCGCGCCTGGATCTGGGGGTGTCCCCGGGCCTGGCCGGAGCGGTCGCACCGACGATCGGCCACTACGCCTCGCTTGTCGACGCCCCCACCGGCCGCTCCACCCGCCGCTCACGCCTCGTCGCCTCCATGTCGGAGACCTCCGGCTACCTGGAACGGCTGCGCGACGAGCTGCACACCTTCCTAGGCACCCTGCCAGCGGTGCACATCGTGGGCGTTTCGGGCGAGGCCGCTGCGGAGTCCGACGCGGAAGTTGACCGCATCCCGCGGCTGTCGTTCGGTGTCAAGGGCGTGCCCGCGCTGACGGTACAGCAGCGCCTCTTTGCTCACGGCATCGTGGCGTCGCTGATGCCAGAGGGGCCGCTGACCGACGAGATGGGCGTCGGCGAGCTCGGCGGCGCCGTGACCGTGTCGCTGAGTCCGTTTAACACCACGGCCGACATCGAGCACCTCATCCGCACCGTGGCGTCGCTGGCGTAGTTCGGCTTAGTCGAGCGTTAGAACAACCTTGCCGGTGTGATCGCCGGAGTCGAGGTAGTCGTGGGCGGCGGAGGCGTCGGCAAGCGGGAAAGTCTTGGACACGTTCGCCTTGATGGCGCCGCTTTCCAGCAGCGGCCAGATGTTTTTCACCATGCTGTCGACGATCTCCGCCTTCATCGGGCGCGGGCGGGCGCGCAGCGTGGTGGCGTGCACGGACTGGCGGCGGGTGAGCATGCGGCCCAGGTTGAGGGTGCCCTTGGGCCCGCCCTGCAGCGCGATGACGACGAGGCGGCCGTCGACGGCCAGGCTGGCAACGTTGGGCTCGAGGTAGGACCCGCCCATGATGTCGAGGATGGCGTCGCAGCTGCCCTTGAGCTCCTCGGAAAAGTCCTGCTCGTTGTAGTTGATCGTGATGTCCGCGCCGAGGTCGCGGCAGTACTCGAGCTTCTCCGCGCTGCCCGCGGTCACGGCGACCTCGCAGCCGAGCGCCTTGCACAGCTGGATGGCAAACGAGCCGATTCCGCCGGCGCCGCCGTGGATGAGGACGCGGTCGCCGCGGGAGACGTCGGCAATCATGCCCAAGTTCGACCAGACGGTGGCAGCGACCTCCACAACGCCGGCGGTGTCGACCAGGTCGAAACCCTTCGGGATCGGGGTGAGCTGGCCCTCCGGGACGGCGACGTACTCGGCGTAGCCGCCGCCGGCGAGAAGGCAGCCGACCTCCTCGCCGGTGTCGGTGCGCACACCCGCGCACTCCAAGCCGATGATGTCGGACTCGCCCTTCGGCGGCGGATACATGCCCTTGGCCTGCATCAGGTCGCCGCGGTTCACGCCGGCGGCGGCAACCTTGACCAAGACCTCGCCGTCACCCGGGCTGGGATCAGCGACGTCGACGAGTTCGAGGGAGCGGGGGTTGTCGGGGTCAGTGAGCTGGATCGCTTTCATGCCACCCCAGATTAACGGAACTACCCGGGCCGTAGGTTACAATCGCGGCACTGGAGACGTGGCAGAGCGGCCGAATGCACCGGTCTTGAAAACCGGCGAGGGTTAAACCTCCGGGGGTTCAAATCCCCCCGTCTCCGCCAGGATTTTCTACGAGTCAAGATTGATCCCTGAACGTGGCTTTTCTTACCTGCTCGAGCCTTTTTCTGTTGAGATCAGACATGGTCTGCGGCGACAGAGTATCGAAAAGCGGACGGTTGGTGTGCATAATCTGCGAGTGGTGTAAGTCTCTGAGGTCCCTCTTGTACAGACGCAACTTTGACTCGCGCGTGAATGCGCCTCTCGCTGAAGTTAGAGCCCGTTGTTCAGCCACCCATGCGTAACGAGAATTCTCGACCAGTTGGTACTCGATCGCTCGCTTCACCAGAGCAGCAATCCAATCAGCAAACTGGATATTGGACGAAAGCTGGCTATCGATGTGCATAGGCGGCTCTACGATGCGCCTCATCTCACCGTGCTCCGCAGCGCGGCCAAGGATATGGGAGTACATCACGGGGAGTCGTTGTTTCCTCGACTTCTCATTGATCTGGTCCATCATGACGAGAACATTTTGATCATTGCTGTCTGCGAATCGGGCGATCCGGTTTAGCGTTTCTCGCATCGCAGTCTCCTCGCGAAGCTTAAATTCCCTGGGACCACAGTTTGTTTGCTTAGGCGTGCCGATGGGCTTTTCTTCCGCATAGTAAAAGAGGTTCCCGCCAAGCGTACGAAGTTGATTAATGAGGTAGCCCAAGACCCTGAGATTCTGTGGGCGATCCAGTGGTGCCCTCGCAAAAAGAAGATCCGAGCCCTTTCGCTCCCAACGCCCTTCATGCTCGGCATTGCTCGTCTCGGTTGGAAACAAATTTCTTCTTTCGCGTGTAAAGCTCGCCCCGAATTTGCGCGCATTTCCCTCTGGGATAACGAATCCGCCGTACCCGAACGCGGGGCCATCATGGAATCTGTTGTCGTCGGTACTTACGAAAGCCCCCGGCTGACTGATCTCATCGATGTATGCGAGAAGCACGACCTTCCCTTCCGCTACCAGGAACGCGAAAACCCGTGCACAGGACACGGGTCTTCGGAATTGCTGCCCGAGATCTTCTTGCCTAACGGCTCAACCTTGGCTTACACCTGTGACTATATATCATGCGAACTTTGCTGTCACTGGGGGGAAATTTCTACCCGCGCGCCGCATCGAGGGCGTCGATAAGCTTCTGCGCCGCGGCCTGCGGATCCTCCCACTTGTCCAGGCCGAACAGGCCGATGCGGAAGGTGGAGAAGCCGTCGCCCTCGCCGATCTTGAGCGGCACGCCCGCGGCGATCTGCACGCCGAAGGGCTTCAGCGCCGCGCCGGACTGCAGCTCGGGGGTGTCGGAGTAGAGCACGACAACGCCGTTGGACTCGTAGCCCTCGGCGGCGACGGAGACGTAGCCGCGGTCGCGTGCGGCCTCGCGTACGGCGCGGCCGAGTTCGACCTGGCGCGCGGCCAGAACGTCGAGCCCGACTGCCAGGGACTCCTTCATCACCTCGAGGTTGTGCACGATCGTGTCGGTCGGCAGCGTGGCGTGGTAGGCGGCCTTGCCCTCGCGGTAGCCCTCGAAGATCTCGAGCCACCGCGCCAGGTCGAGGGTGAAGGAGGTGGATTCGCTCGTGACGACGGCCTCACGGGCGCGCGAGTTGAGCATCACGTAGCCGGTCGCCGGCGAGCCGGACCAGGACTTTTGAGGCGCGGAGATGAGCACGTCGACCTTCGAGGCGCCCATGTCAGTGAAGTCGGCGCCGGCGGCGATGCAGTCGAGGACGAACAGGGCGTCGGCCTCGCGAGCGGCCGCGCCGAGCTCGGCGATGTAGTCCGCGCCGAGTGAGGTGCCGGAGGCGGTTTCGGTGTGGGCGGTGACCACGAGGTCGGGGCCGAACTCGGCGATGGCCTCGCGCACGCTATCCAAAGCCGGCGGCGCGTACGAGGGGGTGTCGGAGTCATCGGTGGCAACCGCGTTGAGGACCTTGACCTGGTCGGTGATGGCGCCTTTCTCAATGATCTGCGTCCACCTAAACGTGAAGTTGCCCTGCCGGATAATCAGCACTTTCTTGCCGGTCGCGAGCTGGCGTGCCACAGCCTCCATCGCCGCGGTGCCGCCCCCGGGGACAAGCGCGGCGGTATCGGCGTTGTAGGTGTCGGTGAGAATGCCGAGCAGCTCCTGCGTCGAGGTAATGAACTTCTGCGACATGTGGTTCAAGGAGCGGTCGGTGAACACCACCGAGTACTCGAGCAGGCCGTTGGGGTCGATGTCAGTGCGGGGCAGTTGAGTCATGCCCTCAAGATTAGCCCTGCACCGCGTCCCAGGCGCGCATGAACTGCTCGGCCTCCTCGCGGTTGGTCACGGTCACGCGCAGGCCCTCGGGGAAGGCGCGGGTTAAGACACCGTGGGCGGCGAGCGCGGCGCTGATGCGCTGCGCGTCGACGCCTGGCAGCCAGACGAAGTTGGACTGGGTGCGCGCCGCCTGAACGTGGTCGGCCACCTCGTCGCGCACCGCCACCGTCTCGTCGGTGCGGGCCCGCATCGCGTCGGTGGCCTCGAGCGAGGCGATCGCTCCGGCCTGGGCGACCGCGCTGACTTGGAAGGGAATCGCCACCGCGTTGAGCGCGGCGATGATCTCGCGCGGGCCGAAGGCGTAGCCGACGCGAACCCCGGCCAGGCCGTAGGCCTTGGAAAACGTGCGCAGCGCCACCACGTTGGGGTAGCGGGCAATCGCGTCGGTGCCCTCCACGGCATCCTCGTCGCGGTTGTACTCGAAGTACGCCTCGTCGAGCGCAACGGTCACGTGGGCGGGCACTTTCGCCATGAACTCGTCGAATTCCGCGTTGGTGATGACCTGCCCGGAGGGGTTGTTCGGGGTGCAGAGGAACACCAGGGACGTGGAGGCGTCGATAAGCGAAGCCATGCGATCAAGGTCGTGCTTGCCGTCGCGGGTCACGGGCACGGCGCGGGCCTGCGCGCCGACGACCTGCAGGAAGATGGGGTAGGCCTCGAAGCTGCGCCACGCGTAGATGACGTTGTTTTCGGTCGTGCATGTGGCCTGCACGAGCTGCTGCAGAAGCGCCGAGGAGCCGTTTCCCACCGCAACCTGATCGACACTCACGCCCAGGTGCTCCGCCAAGGTCTCGCGCAGCTCGACGGCGAACATGTCGGGGTAGCGGTTGGCACCGCGCGCCGCGAGCTCCATCGCCTCCGCGGCGGCCGGCAGCGGCTTCTCGCTCGACTCGTTGGACGACAGCTTCAGTGCGTTGTCGTTTCGGGTGCCGGGAACGTAGGGCGGGATGGCTTCGAGGTCGGGGCGAATCATGGCGCTTAGTCTATTTGGTCGTTAGAGCGATGGTTCGGTAGTATGCGAAAAGGTCTGGAGACGTGCCAGAGTGGCCGAATGGGGCTCCCTGCTAAGGAGTTGCCCTCTTGACGAGGGCCGCAGGTTCAAATCCTGTCGTCTCCGCCAAAAAGCGTTACCCCCATCTGAGGAAACCTCAGGTGGGGGTTTCTTCATTTTCCGCGCGAAACCGGGTCTAAGATATTCGCTCGTGGATAAATCCCGCCCTGTCGGCCTCTTCGAGCCTGCGCGGCTCACCGCCGTGGTCTTCCTCGCGCTCATTCTGACCGGGACCGTTCTACTCATGATGCCGTTTTCCACCGCGGGTCCGCAGTGGGCGCCGTTTCTGCCGTCTCTGTTCACCGCGACTTCTGCAGTCTCCCTGACAGGGCTGACTGTGGTGGACACCGGTACCTACTGGACACCACTGGGTCAAGGGATCATCCTCGCGCTGATACAGCTCGGTGGCTTGGGCATCATGTCGCTCGCCTCGCTGTCCGGCCTGTTGATTACCGGCCGCGTGAGCTTTCGCGCGCGCCAGACGGGTGCTGCCGAGGGCCGTCCTGTCACCCAGGGCGGGATCCGTCGCACGTTGATCTTCACCGTGGCGTTCACACTGCTCGTCGAGCTGCTCGTTGCGGTAATTCTGACGCTGCGCTTCATGGTTTCCTACGACCACTCGTTTAGCCGCGCGGTGTGGGAGGGCGTCTTCCACTCCGTGTCGGCGTTTAACAACGCGGGGTTTAGTACGAACACCGATAACCTCGTCCCGTTCACCGCCGACGCATGGGTGCTCATGCCGCTGGCCGCGGCTCTCATCGGCGGCGGGTTGGGCTTCCCCGTGTGGGCGGAGTTGGTGCGTCTGACGCGGCGTTCGCGGGTGCGCGTTCATCGAATCTCGATCACAGCCCGCATGACTCTGACAGCCACCGCGTTCCTCCTTCTTACCGGTACGATCTTCATGGCGTTTGCCGAGTGGAACGGGGTGTTCGGCGACATGCCCGTCTGGCAGAGGGTGCTCAACGCCTTTTTCGCCTCGGCGACGTCGCGCACGGCGGGGTTCAACACCTTTGACTACGGCGAAGCACACCCGATCACCTTGATGGGCACCGACATCCTGATGTTCATCGGTGGCGGCTCTGCGGGTACCGCCGGCGGCGTCAAGGTGACCACCGCGTGCGTGCTCATTGCGGCGATGGCCGCGGAGTTCCTCGGGCGCGAGGACACGTCGATCGGTCACCGCACGCTGCCGCGTTCGGTGACGCGTCAATCGCTGGCGCTGGCGTTTGCAGGAGTCGCGGTGGTCACCGCCGGTATTGGCGCGCTGCGCATCTTCGATCCGCAGTTCAGCGGCGACGAGGTGTCGTTTGAGGTGATGTCCGCCTTTGCCACGGTGGGTCTGTCGACGGGTATCACCCCCGAGCTGTCAGCCCCGTCGCAGGTTATCCTGTGTCTCATCATGTACCTGGGCCGCGTCGGCCCCACAACACTGATTGCGGCGCTGGCTGCCACGGCCGTCAGTCGCCGCTTCCGGTACCCAGAGGAAAGGCCCTTCATTGGCTAACATGTTCAAGGCGTTCGGCGGATCGAAACCCACGATTGACATTCCCCCGGTCGTAGTCATTGGGTTGGGCCGTTTCGGCGAGGCACTCGCGCGTGAATTGATGGTCCACGGCGTCGAGGTTCTCGGCATCGACACCAGCGAAAAGTTGGTTCGCGAACAAGCCCCGTATCTGACTGAGGCGGTGTGCGCCGACACGACCGACCCCGAGGCGCTGCGCCAGCTGGGCGTCGATGACGTCGACCGCGTCGTGTTGGCTATCGGCAGCCACCTCGAGGCATCCATCCTCACCGCCTCGAACCTTATGGAGATGGGCACCAAGGACATCTGGGCGAAGGCAACGTCCGAGGCCCACGAGCGCATCCTGCGCCAGATCGGCGTGCACCACGTGATTCGCCCCGAGCGCGACACCGGCCGCCGTGTCGCCCACCTGCTCGGCGGCCGGTTCCGCGACTTCGCCGAGATTGCGCCCGACTATGGCATTACCCGGTTGGCCCCGCCCGCCGCGTTGGTGGGTCGCCCACTCGTGCTTGGCGACGTCTGGCGCACGCACAACGTCCAGCTCATATCGGTGCGCGTCAGCGACGGCCGCTGGATTCCCCTCGAAGACGGCATCAGCCTCGCTTCAACTGACTACATCGTCGCCGCTGGCAGCCCCGGCGACCTCGAGAGGTTTTCAAAGTGAAGGCTCTGGAGCGGCGTTTGAGTGGGCGTCGAGAAGCAAGCCTCGAAGAGCTCGAAGAGGTGCAGAGCGAGCTCGCCACCCTGAGCCTGCGGGAACTGACAAGCCTGCTCGGGCGCACCAGCGCCTCGCGCGGGGCGAAGATTTTGCGGTTGCTGCCGCCGGAGCGATCGGCCGCGCTTTTCGACGCCCTCACCGCGGCGCACCAGGCCGACCTCATCCGCGCGCTCGGCGACGACAAAGTGGTCAACTACTTCGGCGCAATCGGCGCAGAGGACCGCGTGGCGCTGCTCGATCACTTGCCGGTGGAGATCGCGGAGCGGCTCGTGCGCCAACTCGACGAGGACGACCAGCGCGTCACCAGCGTCGTGCTCGGCTACCGCAAGGGCACTGTGGGCCGGCGCATGTCGCCGAAGGTGCCGAACGTCACCCCCGAGATGACGGTGCGCGAGGTCGTGGGGCTGCTGCACGATCACGTTGACGAGCTGGAGACGATCTACACCATCCCGGTCGTCGACGCCGACCGCTCAGTCTGTGGGGTGCTGCGCCTGCGCTCGCTGTTTCGGGCCGCCGATGACGATCGCGTCGCGGAGATGATGGAAGACGCCAGCGTGTTCCACGCCGGCGACGACCTGGAGGACTCCGCGCGATGGCTGCTTTCCTCCGGCCGGCTCGCCGTGCCCGTGGTCGACGACGACAACCGGCTGATCGGCATCTTCACCTACGACGAAGCTCACGACGTCGCCGAAGGTGCCAACAGCGAAGACTCCGCCCGCATGGGGGCCTCCGAGGCGCTTCGCACGCCCTACCTGTCCACGCCTGTGCTGCGCCTGGTGCGCAGCCGAATCGTCTGGCTGCTGGTGCTCGCGCTGTCGGCGATCCTCACCGTCCAGGTGCTCGACATCTTCCAGGCGACGCTGGAGCAGGTCGTCGTGCTTTCTCTGTTCATCCCGCTTCTCACCGGCACCGGCGGAAACACCGGCAACCAGGCGGCAACGACGGTGACGAGGGCGCTTGCGCTTAACGACGTCCGCAAGAGCGACATCCTCAGCGTCTTGTGGCGGGAGCTGCGGGTGGGCATGCTGCTCGGCGCCGTCCTCGGCTCACTGGGCTTCCTTCTGGCCACAGCATTTTTCGGGCTGGGGATCGGAACGGTGATTGGTTCGACGCTGTTAATCATCTGCACCATCTCCGCCACGGTTGGCGGGATGATGCCGATCACCGCCAAGGCGGTGGGGGCGGACCCGGCGGTGTTTTCCAACCCCTTCATCTCCACCTTCTGCGACGCGACCGGGCTGGTGGTGTACTTCCTCATCGCGAAGTCCGTGCTCGGAATTTAGCCGTGAGCAGGCGTTTTGGCGCCTCTGCGCGTGCGGTGTAATGTTTGTCTTCGTTGCCAGCGCCCGTAGCTCAACGGATAGAGCATCTGACTACGGATCAGAAGGTTGGGGGTTCGAATCCCTCCGGGCGCACCACTGTCAGACCCTCGGGAACCCCCCCGGGGGTCTTTGTTTTTTTAAAACACCTCGACGCGCCCGCCCAACGCCTCAATCTGCTTGAGCTGGGCCACCCAGCCCGGTCCTCCGGGGTGGACGCGCATGACGGGCCGCGAGGAGATCTTCACCGGCGAGACGGACTCGCGCCGGGCGCCCGAACGCGCCCCGATGCGCACATAGGAACGGTTGCCGGCCTCGGCGAGTTCCTGCATGGAGGGGTTTTCTCCGGAGAGCCCGTCGCGGGCCGAGGAGAGCAAGGCGATGTACTCGTCAAGAACCGGAACGAGCGCATCCGCGTTGGTTTCGCACATGTTGCGCACCAGCGATGGATCGGTTCCGGCGACACGGGTGGCTCCCTTGAAGGAGCCGGCGGCGAGTGACTGGGCGAGCGTTCCGCCGTGGTCCCCGACTATGGCCAGTGCCTCCGCAATCACGTGGGGCAGGTGCGAGACACGCGCGACGGCCTCGTCGTGCCGCGCGACAGAGACCGGCACCGCCTCCGCACCGGTCAGCGCCGCGAGGGCGCACACGTTTGTGAACAGCCTCGACCACGACTCGGGCACAGCCTCGCCGGCAGCGTCGAGCTCGTAGGCGAAGTCGTAGGTGACGGCCCACGCGGCGCGGTGGAACAGTCCCTCGTGGGAGGCGCCCCACCCGGAGTTCTCGGTGCCCGCCATCGGATGGCCTCCGACGTAGCGCGCCTGGAACCCGTGAGCGCGCACGAGGTCGTAAACGGGCTTCTTCACGCTGACAACGTCAGTGATTCCGCAGTGTCCGGCGTGTTCGGCAATGGCGTCGAACACGCCGGACACGGCGTCCATCGGGACGGCGACGACGAGCAGGGCATCGCTTTCTGCAGCCCGCGTCAGGGTCTGCGCCAGATCGGAGGAGACGTCGAAGCCGTCCTTTTGCGCGGCGCGTGTCGCCGAGCGTGAACGCGTGTATCCGAAGACCTGCTCGCCGTGACCGGCGAGGTCGCGCATGAGGGAGCCCCCGATAAGTCCGAGGCCAAGGATGCAGACGGGTGGCAGCTGGTTATGTGGGATGGTCACGCTGACAAGTCTTACACAATTCGCCCCCCTCCGACTACGCTGACTACCCATGAGCCAAGGCAGAAGTAAGGACGGTTTCGCGGAGGGGTACGCGGTCACCATCGCGCAGCACAACGGAGGTTGGCTGGTCCGAGAATTCGACGATTCCTTCCGTCGCCTGGCCACCTCCGTCGGCGCGGTGCGTGCCCTGCGCGCAGAGGGCGCCGCGTTCGCGTTGCTCAACGTGGAGGAGGACTTTTTCGTCATCGTGCGCCCGGGCCCCTCGCGCATCAGGCTTTTGCTTTCCGACGCCACGATGGCCGTCGACGACGACTTCGCGGCGGAGATCGCCGAGGAGGCGGGCATCGAGATCCCCGACATCGACCCCGCTGAGCTTGACGACGTCGACGGTTACGCGGATGGGGATTTCGCGATCTTGGCCGACCTCGGCCTCGGCGAAGAGTCGCTGAGCGTTCTCGTCGACCCGGACGACGACCCGCACGCCGTGATCGAGAGCATCGCGGCGCACCTCGGATTCGCGGACGAGCTTGATGATGCCCTTGGCTGATCGGCGCATGGCGCGTGCACTCGAGGTCGCGCGCACGACTCCGCCCGGTGATGTCCCGGTAGGCGCCGTTATCTACGACGCGCTGGGCCGTGAAGTGGGGCATGGGGTGAACCGTCGAGAAGCGAGCGGCGATCCCACCGCCCACGCCGAGGTGGAGGCGCTGCGGGCCGCTGCCCGCACACTGGGCGCCTGGCGTCTCGACGGCTGCGAGCTGGTGGTCACGCTCGAGCCGTGCACCATGTGCGCGGGAGCGATTCTCGGCGCCCGGGTCAGAAGCCTCGTCTTCGGCGCGTTCGAGCCGAAGACCGGGGCGGTGGGCTCGCTTTTCGACGCCCTGCGCGACCCGCGCCACCTCCATATTGTCGAGGTGCGCGCCGGGGTGCGGGAAGCGGAGTGCGCGGCGCTTCTCACCGAATTCTTTGCGGATTTGCGGTCTCCCGAGACGCAATTGTTATCCCCGCCCGAGGCAGGCGGTGGTAGTTTGGGCACTACAAAGTTCACCGACCGAATAATTTAAAGGAGTCAACCATGGCACTTGAAGGCAAGGGCGACCAGCTCAAGGGAAACATCAAGGAAGGCCTCGGCGAGGTCACCGATAACAAGTCCTTGGAGAACGAGGGCAAGGCAGATCAGCTCGGCGGCGACATCCGCGAGAAGGCTTCCGAGGCGGGCAACGCGATCAAGGACAAGTTCAACGACGCCGCCGCCAAGATCCAGGATGCGCGCGAGAATAAGTAATTTGGTGTCGCGGACACGCACCCGTTAATCTGTTCCTCGGTAGCGTGTCCGAGCGGCCGAAGGTGCTCGCCTCGAAAGCGAGTGTGGGTAAAACCACCGCGGGTTCAAATCCCGCCGCTACCGCCACATCGTTAAAAGAAGCCTCCGACCTGCGGGTCGGGGGCTCTTTGTTGTCATGCCTATATGATGGGCGAAACCGAGATCTCAATGCGTAAGGACGCTGATAGTGGCGAAGTTTCTCTTTCAAGTGGGGCGCTGGTCGTACCTGCACAAGTGGCAGGTCATCATCGCTTGGCTGCTCATCTTGGCCGGCACCGCCGGGGCCGCGTTCACCCTGTCGAAACCCTTCACTTCAGAGTTCGCGATTTCCGGTACCCCGGCGATTGAGGCTCTGAACACGCTGGACGCGAACTTTCCCGGCACTGGTGATATCGCGAACGCCCCAACGGTGAACCTGGTCTTCGCCGCACCCGAGGGCGAGCGGCTGGACTCGCCGGAGAACATGGAGGCGATCGATGCCACAGTGGGCTACATCGCCGACAACCTCGAGGGCATCACCGCAACGGAGCGGTTCGGAAACCCGGTTGAGGTCAACGAGGAACTGACGCGCACCATCGTGGGGCAGATGACCGAGATGGGGTTGCCCGCCGAGGCCGCGAAGGCCGACGCCTACAACGTGCGCACGTTGTCCGACGACGCAAGAATCGGGTTCACCACCTTCAATTTCGGTGCCGAATCCGCGATGACGGTGACGCAGGAGGAACGCGATGTGGTCAACGCGGCCATGGACATTGGCCGCGACGCCGGCTTGCAGGTGGAGGCCGGCGGGCCAGGTTTCGGCGAACCGATTGAGATCAAGACGACCAGCGAGTTGATCGGATTGGGCGTGGCGTTCATCGTCCTGCTGCTCACTTTTGGATCTTTGGTGGCGGCATCGATGCCCGTGGTTACGGCCGTGATCGGCGTTGGCATTGGCGCGCTTCTCATCCTCGTGGCCACCCGATTTGCCGAACTCAATGAAATCACCCCGGTGCTCGCCGTCATGATCGGCCTGGCGGTGGGGATCGATTACGCGCTATTCATCCTGTCGCGCTACCGGCAGGAGCGAAAACACCTGCCGGCCGCAGACGCCGCGGGTTTGGCCACCGGCACCGCGGGATCTTCCGTGGTGTTTGCCGGGTTGACCGTCTTTACTGCGCTGATCGCGCTGGCGCTGGCGCAGATTGAATTTCTCACGTGGATGGGTTTGGCCGCTGCGGTCACCGTCGCCATTTCCGTTCTCATCGCCCTCACCCTTATCCCGGCGCTTCTCGGCGCGTGGGGGGACCGGTCCTTCGGCGTCAAGCTCCCAGGTGTGGCGGGCAACCCCGGTCCGGGGAAGCGCCCGGCAAAGGACTTGACTGAGCGCTCCATGGGCCGCAGCTGGGTGTCACTGGTCCAGCGGTTCCCGGCGTTGGTCATGGCAGTCGTCGTCCTCGGCTTGGGTGCGCTGTCAATCCCGGTGCTCAGCCTGCAGATGGCCCTGCCTTCTGATACCACTTCAAATCTCGACACCACGCAGCGCAAGTCGGCTGAATTGATCGCGGAGGGTTTCGGGCCGGGAGTCAACGGGCAGTTCCTTGTCGTTGTGGATGCGCACAACGTCAATCCGGACGCCGCCATTCTTCAACCCTTCATGGATTCGATGCCGGATGAGGTGGGCGGGGACGCGGAGAAGGCGGCGCTGGCGTCCTTCTTGTACACCGTCAGCGAGGCGAAGAGCGTCAACGGCATCCGCCACGCCCAGCTCGTCGCGGTGAACGATGATCTCACCGCGGCGCAGATCGCGGCGACCCCGACAGCCGGTCCGGAGCAGGAGTTCACTCTTGACGTCGCCCACGGCCTGCGCGAGACCAACAACCGAGTCGAAGACGCTACTGGGGTGACTATCGGGTTGACGGGGCTGACCGCGGTGCAGATGGACATCACGGAGGAGTTGGCCACCACGATGCCGCTCTACCTCGGCATCGTGGTGGGGTTGGCCATTATCCTGCTCATCCTGGTCTTCCGCTCCATCATGGTTCCACTGGTCGCGGGCCTGGGGTTCTTGTTGTCGGTGGGCGCCGCGTTCGGTGTGACCATCGCGGTATTCCAGATGGGATTCTTGGATTTGGTCAACACTGCCGCCCCGATTATTTCGTTCATGCCGATCTTCCTCATTGGCGTCACCTTCGGGCTGGCGATGGACTACCAGGTGTTCTTGGTCACCCGCATTCGTGAGCGCTACCTCAAGGAGCGTGACAAGGGCCCCGGTGCGGAACTGCGCGCGGTCGAGAGCGCCACGGTGGAGGGTTTTGCGCAGGGCGCACGCGTGGTCACCGCTGCGGCCGTGATCATGATCGCCGTGTTCGTTGCTTTCGTGGACCAACCTCTGCCATTCATCCAGATTTTCGGGTTCGCGCTGGCGGCGGCGGTGTTCTTCGACGCCTTCTTCATCCGCATGACGCTCGTCCCCGCCACCATGTTCATCCTCGGCCGCGCAACCTGGTGGATGCCGCGGTGGCTGGACCGCATCCTGCCCGAGGTCGACGTCGAGGGCACGGAGCTGGAGAAGGAGTTCGAGCGTGGATGATTTGAGCTTTGAGGTAGGCACTGAGGTGGGCACTGAGGTGGGCACAGCCCGCACTGGTGTGATCCATACACCCCACGGCGACATCGCCACGCCTGCGTTCATCCCGGTGGCCACCAAGGCGACGGTGAAGACGCTGACGCCGGAGCAGATCCGCCAGGTTGGCGCGCAGGCTATTTTGTCCAACGCCTACCACCTCTACCTGCAGCCCGGCCCCGAGATTGTGGACGAAGCAGGGGGAGTGGCCGCGTTTGAGAACTGGCACGGGCCCACCTACACCGACTCGGGCGGGTTCCAGGTGATGAGCCTGGGCGTGGGGTACAAGAAAGTACTGGCGATGGACACCGTCCACCACAACCGCAACGACATCCGCGCGGGTGAGAAGGAGCGCCTCGCCAAGGTGGACGAGGACGGCGTGGACTTCAAGAGCTTCATCGACGGCTCCCTGCACCGCTTCACACCGGAAGTGTCCATGCAGATTCAACATCAGTTGGGCGCCGACATTATCTTCGCGTTCGACGAGCTGACCACCCTGGCGGATACCCGGATTTACCAGGAAAAGTCTGTCGAGCGCACCCACCGGTGGGCAAAGCGCTGCCTGGATGAGCACGACCGGTTGACCCGTCAGCGTGTGGGCAAGCCGCCGCAATCCCTGTGGGGCGTGGTGCAGGGCGCGCAGTACGAGGACCTGCGCCGCCAGGCCACGCGCGGCCTTCTGGAACTGGACCGGCAGGCGCGCGGCGAGGGCAAGCGCGGCTTCGGCGGCTTCGGCATTGGCGGCGCGTTGGAAAAGGAGAACCTGGGCACCATCGTCGGCTGGGTCACCGACGAACTTCCCACCGACAAACCGCGCCACCTGCTGGGCATTTCAGAGCCGGACGACATCTTTGCCGCGGTTGAAGCCGGCGCGGACACCTTCGACTGCGTCGCGCCGACGCGCCTGGGCCGCCGCGGTGGTGTGTACACCCTCGACGGGCGCCTCAATTTGACCGGGGCGCGTTTCAAACGCGACTTTGCGGGCGTCGATGAGGAGTTCGGCGGCTACGTCTCCGAGAACTACTCGCGTGCGTACATCCACCACCTGCTCAAGGCGAAAGAGTTCCTCGCCGGCACGCTGTGCACGATGCACAACCTGGAGTTCATGATCCGGCTCGTGGATAACATCCGCGCCGCCATCCAGGACGGGACCTACCCGGAGTTCAAGGCCGAGTTTCTGGGACGGTATTACGCTCCAGCCGCTTCACCCACGCAATGACCTGGTAAGTGACGGGCACGAGCACAGCCTCCATGAGCGTCTTCCACGCGAAGCCGACGACGACGTAGTTGATGAACTGCCCCGGTGTCTCAATGCCGATAACGCCGGCGGCGATGGCGCAGAAAATCAGCGTGTCAAAGAACTGACCGACGATGGTGGAACCGATCAGGCGCGCCCACAGGTGGCTCGGGCCGTAGCGGTCTTTCATCTTCTGCAGCACCCACGCGTTGAGCAGCTGGCCGACAACGTAGCCCGCCAGCCCGGCGATGAGGATCCGGGGCAGCGTGCCCAAAATCGAGGCGAAGGTCTCCTGCGCCTCGTAGAAGGGCGCGGGAGGAAGGGCGATGGCGATGCTGAATGATGCCACCGCTAGCAGGGTGACACCAAACCCGATGAAGACGGTGCGACGCGCCGCCTTGAAGCCGTAGACTTCTGCGATGACGTCGCCGATGATGTAGGAGATCGGAAAGAGGAAGAAGGCTCCATCGGTGATCAGGGGCCCGAGCTGCACGCCCTTTTGCGCGGTGATATTCGAGATGATGAACACCGCGCAAAACACGGCGACAAGAATGGGGTACGGGGAGCGGGTAGTGGGATGATTCACGCGTAATATCTTAAGGCCATGACGGCCGGACGCTATGCACCCTCCCCGAGCGGGGACCTCCACTTTGGCAACCTGCGCACTGCTGTCTTGGCGTGGCTCTTCGCGCGGCACAGCGGCCGCGCCTTCTACCTGCGTGTCGAGGATATTGACTCGGAGCGGTCTTCCCCGGAGTCCGCCCGCCGCCAAATCGAGGATCTGCAGGCGATCGGCTTGGATTTCGACCCGCCCGTGGTGTACCAATCGCAGCGCACGGCGCTGTACGAGGCTGCTTTGAACAAGTTACCTGTGTACGAATGCTATTGCACGCGCCGAGACATCCGTGAGGCGGCCGGTGCGCCCCACGCCCAGCCCGGGATGTACCTGGGGACCTGCCGGGACCTGTCGGATGAGCAGCGCGCTTATCGACGCTTACAGCTGGCGAAGCAGGGACGACTGCCGGCCCTGCGCCTGCGCGCCGGGGTGGTCGAGTGGACGGTGCGGGATTTCTACCGCGGCGAGGTAAAGGGTGTGGTCGATGACGTCGTGCTCAAACGTGGAGGCAACGTCTACCAGGCGCAGGCGGGCGACTGGGCTTACAACCTCGCGGTCGTTGTCGACGATGGCGCGCAGGGCGTCGACCAGGTCGTGCGCGGCGACGACCTTCTAGACTCCGCTCCGGCCCAGGCCTACCTGTCCTCGCTGCTGGGCTACGTGGAACCGGAGTACGTCCACGTTCCGTTGGTGGTCAACCGGGAGGGGCGGCGCCTGGCCAAGCGCGATGGGGCGGTGACGCTGCGCGAGATGGGACCCGCGCAGGATGTGGTTGTCCGCATTGCGGACTCGCTCGGGTGCGCGGGTGTGGCATCGATCAGCGAACTGCTCGCCGCCTTTGATCCGGAGCGTTTGCCGCGCGAGCCGTGGGTGTGGGCTTAGGCGAGGGGCGCGCAATCCTCGGCGCTGGGCAGAACCTCATCCGTGGGGCGCTCTAATCCCCACTTCGTCAACGCCACGATGGTCGGATGCGCCGGCATGTCGGGATGCGTGATGGGGGTGTCCGGCGAACACGCTGCCTCGGCGTCGAGGTTAACGACGTTCGCGCCGGGCACCGGGGAGAAATAGGATGCCGAGTTCGGGGTGACGGTGGTGTCGTTGGGGGAGAAGAGGGACGTGTACGTCACGCCCGCGGCCGTGTCGGGGAACGAGTTTGCCTCGGCCATCGTGGCGGAGCCGGCGAGTTGCTGGATCGCGGCGGTCGACGCGAAGAACGCGGTAAGTGACGGCATCGCGGTGACCAGTTTTAACAGGAAGTCACCGCTGCCGTTGAGCGTCGTGCCGTGCAGGCTGGCGCACATGGTGACAACGCGGTCGACCTTGTCGGCGTTGCCGAAACGTGAGATGTAGTTCTTGGCCTGCAGCGCGCCCTGGGGGTGGGCGACGATGTCGACCTTTTCCGCGCCCGTCTGTTCCAGCACGTTGTCGATAAATCCAGCGACTTCCTCCGAACTGGAGTTGAGGTCCGCCGTACCGTAGAGCGAAGGCACGATAGCCTGGGCGGTGAGCAGTTCCTTGCCGTAGTTGATGCCATACGAGCAGTACCCCTCATCCTTGAGGTAGCGCGCGAGCTTGTTGAATTCCCACATGTTCGCCGAGGTCCCGTGGAGGATCACGACCGGGTGGGGGTGTGCGGACGAGGGGAGACACGAGGGATCGTTAATCACGCTCCCACTTGCCAAGCTCGAGATGGCCGAACCGAGAGAGGGTGAACTCGATGACGCGCCGGCGACTGCGCCACCGGCCAGTAGGGTGACCGCGGCAAGCGTTGCCACAAATGTGGGGTGTGGGGGAGTGGTCCTCATAATCGCTCATCGTATGGGCGCATATTATGCACCGGTAGTGCAATTGAAAGTTGGTACGAAAACAGACTTTTGGCGGGGGTTATACCGGGGAGTCATTAGAATCGTCCTCAGCGGAAGAAGGGCGAACAATGCACACAGAAAACCGGGCCATAGGAATTGCCACCCAAGGCGTTGATGTTTTCTCAGCTAAAGCGCTTGAGCTTGTGGTGAAAGGGTTCATTCCCACTTTCACCGCCGATGCCGCGGATTTCCGTTTGGCGGCGGAGGCGCTGCGTATTAACTATGCGGGGCTCTACGACCCCATGGCCGCCGTCCACTCCTCCGCGGTGGATCCCTTGCCCCACCAGATTCGTGCAGTCTATGGCGAGCTGCTGCCGCGTATCCCGCTGAGGTTCCTCCTCGCGGACGACCCCGGCGCGGGCAAAACCATCATGGCGGGCCTCTATCTCAAGGAGCTGCTTCTGCGCTCGGCTCTCAAGCGCGCGCTCATCATCGCGCCGGGTGGGCTGGTGGATCAGTGGTGCGCCGAACTGGAGGAGAAGTTCGGGCTCCGCTTCGATGTGTTCGATCCGGCGATGGTCCATCAGCACGGATGGCCGGACACGCACCCTTTTCTCGTGGCCAAAATGGACCAGGTGGCGCGGCGGGAGGACCTCGTCGGTGCGGTGGCGCAGGTGGACTGGGATGTCGTTGTAGTCGACGAGGCGCACCGCATGTCCGCGCACTATAGCTCGTGGGCGGGCGGGGTGAAGGCAACGAGGAGATTCGAATTGGGGCGCGCCTTGGTGAGCTCGGCGAGCAACGCCCTGCTGATGACGGCAACCCCGCATGCTGGCAAGGAGGAGGACTTCCAGCTGTTCATGTCGTTGCTAGACCCTGATCGGTTCGAAGGTGAGTTCCGCAGCGGCGTCCACACCACGGACACCGAAGGGCTGATGCGCCGGATGGTCAAGGAAGACCTTCTCACCTTCGAGGGCAAGCCGCTCTTCCCGGAGAGGCGAGCGTACACGGTGGTCTACGACCTCACTGATGCAGAACGTGCCTTGTACGACGACGTTACGGACTATGTGCGCACGCAGATGGGTCGCGCGGAACGCATTAAGGATAGGAAGCGCGGTAACGCGGTTGGGTTCGCGCTCATGGTCCTGCAGCGGCGCTTAGCCTCGAGCCCGGAGGCGATTGTGCTCTCTCTCAAGCGGCGGCGCGATCGGCTTGATGAGCGCGCGAGGCTGCTCGAGCAGGGTTACCTGGACCCGGTCGTAGATCCCAGGTTAAGCGAAGACGATGTGGAGCGGTTGAGCTCCTACGACGAGGAATATTCCGCCGCCGAGGTGGAGGATGTCGAGCAGGAAGTTCTCGACGCTGCGACGGCCTCGCAGACTGTAGAGGAGCTCCGCGCGGAGATCGCCGCGCTTGACGCGCTTGTTGCCCAGGCCCAGAGTGTGCGCAATGCGGAGGAGGACTCCAAGTGGGTGCAACTGCGCTCGATCTTGAACACCCGCGTGCTCGGCACGCCGACGGCCGACGGTGCACCGCGCAAGCTCATCGTCTTTACGGAGCACAGGGACACTCTCGACTACCTGAATCGGCGAATCACCGCGCTGCTTGGGAGCCAAGATGCCGTGGTGGCGATACACGGCGGGGTAGCCCGTAAGGAGCGCACGCGGATCCAGGAAGAGTTCACGCGCAACCCCAACGTGGTCGTCCTCGTGGCCACCGATGCGGCAGGGGAGGGTCTTAACCTCCAGCGCGCGCACCTCATGGTCAACTATGACCTTCCCTGGAACCCGAACCGTATTGAGCAGCGGTTCGGGCGCATCCACCGCATCGGTCAGAGGGAAGTGTGCCACCTGTGGAACTTGGTCGCCGGCGGTACTCGGGAGGGTGACGTGTTTGCGGCGCTTTTGGGCAAGATTGAGGTCATGGGACAGGCCTACAACGGCAGCCTATTCAACGTGTTGGGAAACGGCGACGCCTTCGAAAACGAGTCGCTCAAAGACCTGCTTGTCAAGGCAATCCGGTACGGTGATGATCCCGCCACAAGGCGCCGCATGAACGAGGTTATCGATGCAGGTATCACGCTGGGCCTGCGCGAGCTCGTGGAGGAAACCGCCTTGGACCACGACACGCTCGGTGAGGCAGACGTCGCTGAGATTAAGCGAGCGATGGAGGTCGCACGCGAGCGCAAACTACAGCCTGGCGCCATCGATGCCTTCGTCAGGTCCGCGCTAGAGCGCTTTGGGGGTGGAATTTTCGAGCGGGAGCAGGGCCGCTACGAGGTGACGCATGTGCCCGCCGCGGTTTGTGCCAGGGCGCGGGCTGCAGGGGGTGCGGTGGCCCGCAGCTACGAGCGCGTGACGTTTTCGCCTCAGCGGGTCTCGGTGGAGGGCGCGCCCGAGGCGGTGCTGCTCGCGCCAGGGCACCCGCTTCTCGACGCCTTGGTTAACCACACCATCGACCAGCTCTCCGAGACGCTTACCACCGGTACAGTGCTGGTGGATCGCAGGGATACCCCTGTGACCGTCCCGCACCTGCTCTACATCGTTGAGCAGACCATTCACACGGCTGAGGCGGAGAATGACGTGGTCTCGCACCACTTCGACTACGTGGTCATCCCGGCTGACCCGCAGGAGACCGACATCGCGGTGGAGACGGGATCGAGCCCAGCCCACCTGTCGTTTGATGCCGCGTCGGAGGAGGAGTACGCCTATGCGCTCGCGCATGGCCTGACGAAGAAGCCTGCTGCCGAGGTGACGGTTACGGCGCTTCGCGAGGCCTACGAGGACGGTGCGCTCCCGCGCCTGGGCGAGCTGGTGCGGCGCAGGAACGCGGAGCTCGATCGCACTGCCCAGCAGGTGCGTGAGCGGCTCACCGCGGAATCCAATCGCTGGTACAGCCAGGCCATGCGCCTTGCCGGTGACGGCGACAAACACGATGAGGAGATCTCGGAGGCGGCAGCCCGGCGCAAGGGCGAGGAGTTACGGGAGCGGCTGGGTAGACGCCTCGCCGACATCGAGCGGCAGCGCCGCCTCGTGGCGGCTCCTGGGGTAATCCGCGGGGTAGCGCTCGTCCTCCCGCCCGGTATCGTCGGCCCTAGAAAAGAAGACAAAGATCCGGATACCTTTGCAATTAGCACCGAGGAATCGGAGCGCCGCGGAGTTGACCTGACGATGGCGGCGGAACGCGCGCTCGGGCGCGCACCCGAGGAGATGCCGCACAACAACAAGGGTTTTGATATTCGCTCCACCGATGCGAACGGGGATGTTTACTTCATCGAGGTTAAGGCTCGTACTCGCGGCGCCGATTTGTTCACAGTGACGGTGAGCGAGATTCAGTTTGCGCAAAACCAGAGTGAGGACAACCGCCATATTTTGTCGCTGGTGAGCCTGTCTCCCGACGGGGCTGCACATGATGACATCCGCTATGTGTACCGCGCCTTCGACACCTACCGCCCCGGCCTGGGGACGGACTCCTCTAACGAAAAGTGGGCCTACCACTGGAACAGGGGGATCGATCCGCGGGCCTAGTGAGCAGCGTTGATACCCTGATGCAGTGACTGACACCCCGCGCAAGAAGCTCATCGAGGTCGCCCTGCCGCTCGAGGTTATCAACGCCGAGTCCGCCCGCGAGAAATCCATTCGCCATGGCCACCCCTCGACGCTGCACCTCTACTGGGCGCGCCGCCCGCTCGCGGCCGCACGCGCGGTGCTCTTCGCGCAGCTTGTCGACGACCCCTCCTCCCACCCCGAGCTCTTCCCCACGGAGGAGGAACAAGACGCCGAGCGCGCCCGCCTGCACGGGCTGCTGGAAAAGCTCGTGGTGTGGGAGAACTCCAACGACGAGAAGCTCCTTGCACAGGCGCGCAAGGAGATTAGAAAATCCAACGGCGGTGAACTTCCCGCCGTGGTGGATCCCTTCGCCGGTGGTGGTGCGATCCCGCTCGAGGCGCAGCGCCTCGGGCTCGAGGCACATGCCAGTGACCTTAACCCGCTGGCGGTGCTTATCAACAAGGCCATGATTGAGATCCCGCCGAAGTTTGCCGGCCAAGCCCCTGTGAACCCGGACGCTCCCGCGCCTACGAACGGCTGGTCGCGCGCGGAGGGGCTCGCAGAGGACGTCCGCTTCTACGGCGAGTGGATGCGCGACGAGGCGGAAAAGCGCATCGGCCACCTCTACCCGAAGGTCACGGCGCCAGGCGGCACCGAGCACACGGTAATCGCGTGGATCTGGGCGCGCACGGTGAAAAACCCGAACCCCGCCAACCCCATCGAGGTGCCGCTGGTGCGTTCGTGGTGGTTGAGCAAGAAGAAGGGCAAGGAAGCCTGGGTCGAGGCCAAGGTCGTCGACGGCGAGGTGCGCTACGAGGTCCGCCACGACGCCGAGGGGCCGAAGGGCGATGCGGATGGGACGGTGTCGCGCAAGGGGGCGGTATCGATTGCCGACGGCACGCCGATCGACCTCAAGTACATCCGGTCAGAGGGGAAGGCCGGACGGATGGGGGCGCACTTGATTGCAGTAGTCGGAGAGGATTCTCGCGGCAGGATCTATATTTCTCCTTCTAGCAAGCATGTTTTGGCGTCTGAGACAGAGCGCCCTGGAACAATTCCAACTGCTAAACTGCCCCCTGTCGCTCCGTCGTTCCGGGTACAAGCATATGGCTTCAAGCTTTGGGCAGACCTCTTCACCAACCGCCAGCTCGTCGCGCTGACCACGCTGAGTGACCTGGTCTCCGAGGCGCGTGAGAAGGTGCTTAGCGATGCCCTCACGTCGGGTATGGAGCGCGGTGCCCGACTCGACGCCGGCGGCAGCGGTGCGGAGGCTTACGCGGATGCGGTGGCGACGTACCTCGGTCTCAGTATTGGGCGTATGGCGGACTATTCGTCAAGTCTCTGCAGCTGGCACAACACCGGCGAGAAGATGCGAAATGTGTTCGGGAGGCAAGCTATCCCGATGGTGTGGGATTACGCTGAGGTTAATCCTTTTTCGGCTTCTAGCGGGAATTTCATCGGCCAGCTCACTTGGATCACCAAGGTGATATCCACCTCGCCAGCTCGGTCAATAGCAGAAGCTTGTCAGGCAGACGCGGCGGAGGGGGAGTACTCGGGGCTAGTTGTTTCTACCGATCCCCCTTATTACGACAACATCGGGTACTCCGACCTGTCGGACTTCTTCTACGTGTGGTTGCGGCGCTCACTGAGGGTGATCCTCCCTAGCGTCTTTGACACCATGCTTACGCCTAAAACTGAGGAGTTGGTCGCCAACCCGTATCGCCACGGCGGGAGGGAGGGTGCGGAGCAGTTCTTCGTTGAAGGCTTCAACAAGGTCTTCAAGCGGATGCGCGACGGCGCTAGGAGCGATGTTCCGCTGACCGTCTATTACGCGTACAAGCAGCAGGACGTTCGCGATGCCGGCACGTCTTCGACGGGCTGGCACACGTTGCTCGATGGGCTGATGAATGCCGGTTGGGAGATCACCGCGACCTGGCCAATGAGAACGGAGGGTTCGGTTCGCATGATTGCATCCGGCACGAACGCGTTGGCGTCCTCAATCGTGCTCGCCTGCCGTCCGCGCCACGAAGACGCGCCGACAACCACGCGCCGGGCGTTCGTCCGCGAACTCAAGCGCGAGCTGCCGGAGTCGCTGCGCGCACTCATGCAGGCGACCATCGCGCCGGTGGACCTTGCTCAGGCCGCGATCGGCCCGGGCATCGCGGTGTATTCCCGCTACTCGCTCGTGCGCGAGCCCGACGGGTCCAACATGGGCGTGCGTGATGCGCTCATCCTTATCAACCAGGTGCTCGACGAGGTCCTCGGGGAGCAGGAGGCAGACCTCGACCCGGACTCGAGGTTCGCGCTGCGCTGGTACCGCACCTACGCGTGGGGCAAGGAGAGCTCAGGCATCGCCGACCAGCTTGCCCGCTCCTCCGACACATCGCTCGGCGGGCTGGTGCGCGGCGGCATCCTCGAGGCCAGCGGCGGCAAGGCGCGCCTCATCCCGCCGGAGGAACTCGCCGAGGCATGGGACGTGGCCAGCGACGAATCCGTGAGCATCTGGGAAGCCACCGTGCGGCTAACGGGTGCGCTCAGCGTCGACGGCATCGACAGGGTCGCCGGCATGCTCAACGACATCGAAGGCCACGTCGATGAAGACGCCGTCAAGGAGCTCGGGTTCCTGCTCTACCACGAGGCAGAAAAGAACGGTGATACCTCCCACGGTGTCATGTTCAACGCGCTGGTGACCTCGTGGAACGACCTCACAGAAAAGGCACGCCAGCTCGCCGCGGAGCTTCCTGTAGGTGCCCAGGGCCACCTGGAGTTTTAAAAGCTTTTGTGACGGAATCCCACCGCAAGAGCGCGGCGTTGCGTAGATTGATTCCATAAGGAATGAAAACTACCCCGCCAAACGGGGCTTATTGGCTTGCCTGGGAGATGTCATGGCGAAAAGCAACAGGGAGCGGCTGACCGCAGCCTTCGAGTACCTTGTCGAAGGCTTGCAGGACCCCGTCGACGAGGTGATGCAGACAGTTCCGGAGCTTCAGGACGGGACAAATACCCCCTGGAACGAGGTGTGGGCACGGCGCATGGCGCAAAAGACCGGCAGGTCATCCTATTCAATGGAATTGGACGACCCGCAGACGCTGCTGAAGGCCATCACTGAGTACGGCTACAACTTCAAAGATGTTCTGTCCCGTCCCCAGCAGTCCTACGCCTCCGAGCTGAGGGAAGTGCGCGACAATTGGGCGCACGGCAAAACCCTCAGCTCGGACGACACAATCCGCGCCCTCGACACAATTGAGCGCCTGCTTCGCGCCGTCGACGCATCGGACTCTGCGGATGACGTAGCCAGAGAGCGCCAGACGCTACAGCGTCAGGTCTTCCAGGAGCAGACGCGGAGCGATACCCGCACGAGGGCCGTCTCCGTGGAACCTAGCGCGGGCATGAAACCCTGGCGTGAGGTGATCCTGCCGCACGACGACGTGCTGAATGGCAACTTTACCGCCGCGGAGTTCGCCGCCGACCTGCACAAAGTGCACAAGCGAGAGACACACGCCGCCGAATACGCCGACCCGGTCGAATTCTTCACTCGCACTTACCTCACGGAAGGGTTGAGCGATCTTCTGTCCCGCGCGCTCAAGCGCTTCGGCGGAGACGATAACGCTAGCCCCGTGGTGAACCTGCAGACGAATTTCGGCGGCGGCAAAACCCACTCCATGCTGGCCCTCTACCACCTGTTTAGCGGACTCCCCGCGAAGGATTACCCCCAGGACGTCCAGGAGCTCGTGGCTAGCAACGGCAACGTGGACCTGGAAGGCCTCGGGTTGCGCCGCGTCGTGCTCGTTGGCACGTACCTGCACCCGGGGAGTGTTGATACAAAGCCCGATGGCACGCAGGTGCACACGCTCTGGGGCGAACTCGCCTGGCAGCTCGGCGGGCCTGAGGCGTACGAGATCGTCGCGGAGGCCGACCGCACCGGCACGAACCCGGGCGAGTCTCTGCACAGGGTTTTGCGCGAGTATTCCCCGTCGCTCATCCTTATCGACGAATGGGTGGCCTACGCCCGCCAGCTCGTCGATGCAACGGGGCTGCACGCGGGCAGCTTTGAAACGCAATTTACCTTTGCGCAAACGCTCACGGAGGCAGTTCGTACGACCCCGCGTACGATGCTGTTGGTCTCCATCCCGGCGTCCGAGGAGGCCGCCGACGGTGAGGCCAGGGATAACGAGGTCGGTGGTGCCCGCGGCAAGGCGGCACTGCAGAACCTACAGAACGTCATCGGGCGTGTGGCTGACCAGTGGCGCCCCTCGACGAAGGAGGAGTCCTTCGAAATCGTCCGGCGCCGAGTATTCCGGGACCCCGATGCCGATCAGCTGCGCCAAATAAGCGCGACGGCGCGCCTGTTCGCGGAGATGTACCGGAAAGATTCCCCGCTCTTCCCCAGCGAGGCGGCCACCGCAAGCAACGACTATGAGACCCGCATCAAGCGCTCGTACCCGATCCACCCGGAGCTTTTGGACAGGCTCTACGAGGATTGGTCGGCTCTCGAGCGGTTTCAGCGCACCCGCGGCGTGCTCAAGCTCGTCTCCACCATCGTCTCCACGCTGTGGGCCACGAACGACACATCGCCGATGATCATGCCGGGGACCGTGCCCGTGGGATCGAACGCTGTCGGCACCGAACTCACGCAGTACTTGGAGGATTCCTGGAAGCCTATTATCGACGCCGACATTGACGGGGAAGGATCGACAGCGGCGGTCGTCGATAAACAAAAGCCCGTGCTCGGCGCGCGATCGGTGACCCAGCGCATCGCGCGCACAATCTTTATGGGGGCTGCCCCCCGCACCTCCCGAAAGGGCCTGGATAAGCAGTACGTCTGGTTGGGCGTGGCAGTTCCGGGGGACCAGCTGGGCAACTTCGGCAGCGCCCTCGAGCAGCTCTCCCAGCGCTCGACCTTCTTCTACGAGGAAAACGGCCACTACTGGTTCGATACCCAGCCCTCGGTGGCCAAGACAGCCGCGGACTACGCCGAAAGGTTGCGCGAAGACCCCGACACCGTGTGGAACGAAGTGGTCACCAGGCTGCAGCGCACCGCCAAGCCGGACAACCACTTCCAGCGGATTCACGCGGCTCCGACGGCCAGCGGTGACGTTCCAGACCAAGACACCGTCGCCCTCGTCATCGTCCACCCCAAGTACCCGTATTCGCGCAGCGGGAAGGTTAACCCCGCGCGCGCTTGGGTCCATGACACGATCGAGCAGCGGGGGTCAACTCCGCGAGTGTTCCGCAATACCTTGGTCTTCGCCGCGGCCGACAGCGCCGAGCTCGAGAGCCTGGATGCCGCAGTGCGCAACTTCCTCGCGTGGGATTCTGTTGTCGAAGACGCGGACGCGCTCAACCTCTCGGCGCAGCAGACGCGCCAGGCCGTTGAGAACCGGCGGAGATTCAACGAATCCGTCGACGATAAGATCATCTCGGCCTACTCGCACCTGCTCTACCCCGAGATGGATGACGCCACGCAGCCCTTCACGGTGGAGCACGACAAAATGGGATCCGGCGCCGGGACAATCCCGGAGCGCGCTGCTGCCCAGCTGATTCGCGGTGGGCAGCTCGTTGCGGACCTCGGCGCGGAGACCCTCGGGATGACCATGCGCGACCAGCTTGGCGCGATCTGGGATGAACAGGGGGAAATCACGGTCGGTGAGCTGTGGGGATACTTCACGCGCTTCCCCTATATGATGCGGCTTGCACGCAGGGAGGTTCTCGATTCCGCCATCGCGGGTGCGACCCAACGCATTATGGTCGATTCTGAGAAGTTTGCCATTGCGGCACGCAAAGACCCAGACTCAGGCAGGTACCTCGATATGGTGATTCCGCCGGCGGGGACGGGCTCCTTCAACGTCACGGACTCGACTGTGTTGCTCTCTATTGAGCTCGCGCAGCAGCAGGTCGTTGAACCGGAGCCGGTCGCGCCGACGCCCTCGCCGGATCCTGACCTGGATGTGGACACTCCGATTACCCCCGCGCCCTCGGCGCCTGAGGTGTTGGTGAAAACACGATACCGTGGTGCGGCACCAGTGGACGGTGAATCGTACGCATCGGGCTTCTACACCATCGGCAACGAGATTTTGGAAATGCTCAGAGCTTCAGGTGCCAGCATGCGCGTGACGGTTGAGATTGAAGCGGAGCTTCCGGCAGGCTTTCCCGATTCCACGATCCGGGTGATCAAGGAAAACGCGGCGCAGCTCGGGTTTAAGTTCTCGGAGTTTAGCTGAGGCTTGTAGCCTTTCGGTGCCAGATGTCAGGTTTGCACGAATCGACCTAGAAAGTCTGCATACCTCGACCTAGAAAGTCTGCAGAAATCCGAATAGGCTGGTGGGCGTGGATACGGGAGTAGTTCTCGGGCGGGAGTACCGTCCGCGGTTCGTCGATAAGCAGGTGGAGGAAGCACTCGCCGCACACGGAGCCGTCGTGCTTGAAGGGCCGCGCGGTTGTGGGAAGACAATGACTGGTGTCGCGCATGCGGCCTCGGCCGTGTTTATGGACGATCCTGCGACGGTTACGCTTGCCGATATTGACGCCGACTACCCGTTGATAGGGGAAAGGCCGCGCCTGATTGATGAATGGCAGCTGAGGCCCGAAGTATGGAATCAGGTGCGCCGGCAGGTGGACCGAGCGGAGGGCTTCGGCAACTACATCCTCACAGGCTCTGCCATTCCGAGCGATGACATTACGCGGCACAGCGGTGCCGCTCGTTTTCTCCGCATTCGGCAGCGCACCCTCACGTGGGCGGAGAAGGGGAAATCGCAGCCGCGCGTCGCGCTCAATGAGCTCTTTAGCGGGGCAGATGTTCCAACCGATCCAACCCAGTTCAGCCTTGATGACAACCTCGAGGCACTCTTAACCTCCGGTTTTCCCGCTCACATTTCGCTTTCGCCCGAACAATCGCGAGGTCCACTTCGTGCTTACCTTTCTGAGACGGCGCGCACGGACGTCTACCGTCTCCACGACTTCCGGCACGATCCGATTGTCCTCGACCAGCTCCTGGCATCCCTCGCGCGTGTGACCGCCTCAGAGGTAACCCAGGCCACCATTCGCAAGGACCTCAAGTCGGTGGCGCCCTCGATAAGTGTTGAGTCGGTCGCGATGCTCGTCGATACCTTAGAAAGGATATTTGTCCTCGAATCGGTCCCTGCGTGGGCCCCCCGGTTGCGCTCAAAGGCGCGACTGAGGACCAGTAGGAAATACCACCTCGCCGACGCATCCCTGGCTGCAGCCGCTCTAGGAGCGACGGCGGAGAGCCTGCGCCGCGATCCTGAAACGCTTGGCTTTTTGTTCGAGTCGGCCGTGGTTCACGACCTTTCGGTCATGGCGGAAGCCCTCGGGGGTCGCGTGTACCACTACCGCGACTCTAACGGGTATGAGATTGATGCTGTCATCGTGCTTGACGACGCCCGCTGGGGTGCCGTCGAAGTCAAGCTTGGCTACGGCCAGGTCGATGAGGGGGTCCGCCGCCTGCGCAAGGCACTCGACCAAATCGATGCCGGCACGCCCCCATCCTTCGCAGCCGTTATCACCGCGACTGGGATGAGTTACACCACCGAAGACAAGATCTGCACGTTTCCCTTCCTCGCCCTGGGCCTCTAGGGTGCCGCCTGGCAACAAGAAACCCCCGGCAAGCGCCGGGGGTTGACATTGGCGGAGGATGTGGGATTTGAACCCACGAGGGTATTGCTACCCGCACGCGTTCCAGGCGTGTGACATAGGCCGCTAGTCGAATCCTCCAAAAGAAACGCCTGAGGCGTCGGGGCATAACTTTAGCCGATTCCGAATTGTGGGCCAAAACGCCAGGTCACTTCACAGGCGGGGAGGACTTTTGAGGTTGCTGGGGCGACCGGCTAGAGTGAGGTGCAGGATCCCACGCGGTGCTTATCTTGTGAACTCCCCCAGGGCGGGAACGCAGCAAGGGTCAGCGAGCTCTGGCAGGTGCGTGGGGTCCCTTTATTGTGCCGTGGGGCCAAGCGCAATCCCTGTTCGACCGGAAGCGCCGTGAACCCCTCCTGAACACACCTGCAGCCCGTTCCGGTCGAACTCGCCCTGCCGGCCCAGAAGTACCTGTTCGACCGGAAGCGCTGAATGAGGCCTTCGCAGCCCCGGAATAACCGTTCCGGTCGAACACGCAGTGCGCGAGCCCCTGGAGACACGCGCCGACCACGTACCATGGGCACAGATTGTCCGCCGACGAAAGTGACGCACCCGATGTCTCTCCTGGATCTTGAGAAGAACGAACTTGACCAGCTCGCCGCCGACGTCCGAGCACGCTACGAGGACCTGAAGGCCAAAGACCTGAAGCTGGACCTGACCCGCGGCAAGCCCTCGAGCGAGCAGCTCGACTTCTCCAACGCGCTGCTCGAGCTTCCGGGTGCCGGGGACTACGTGGACAACACCGGCGCGGACGTGCGCAACTACGGCAACCTCGCTGGTATCGCGGACATCCGCGAGCTCTGGGCCGAAGTCCTCGGCATCGACCACGCGAACCTCATCGCGGGTGATTCATCCTCGCTCAACATCATGTTCGACCTCATCTCCTTTTCCTACGCTTTCGGCAACAACGACTCGCAGCGTCCGTGGAAGGACGAGGACAACGTCAAGTGGGTCTGCCCGGTGCCCGGATACGACCGCCACTTCACCATCACCGAGCAGTTCGGCTTCGAGATGGTCCAGGTGCCCATGCTGGAAAACGGCCCGGACATTGACGCCATCGAGCAGTTGGTGCAGGATCCGCAGGTCAAGGGAATGTGGTCGGTGCCCATCTTCGGAAACCCCACCGGCATCTCCTACTCCCGCGAGGCGGTCGAGCGTCTCGCAGCGATGGAAACAGCCGCCCCGGACTTCCGCATCGTGTGGGACAACGCCTACGCCGTGCACTCGTTGACGGATGAGTTCCCGGACAACCCGGACGTTATTTCCATTGCCGCGGAAAAGGGAAACCCCAACCGGTTCTGGTACATGAGCTCAACATCCAAGATCACCTTCGCGGGCGCCGGGGTGTCCTTCTTCGCGTCGTCGAAGGAGAACCTGAACTGGTACTCCCAGATCGCAGGGACCCGCGGGATCGGCCCGAACAAGGTCAACCAGCTCGCGCACGCGCGCTACTTCGGCGACGCCGAGGGCGTGCGCGCACTGATGCGCAAGCACGCCGGCTCCCTGGCGCCGAAGTTTGCGGCGGTGCTGGAGATTCTCGACGAGCGCCTCGGCGAGTACGACGTTGCGAGGTGGACGAAGCCTGAAGGCGGCTACTTCATTTCCCTCGACGTCATCGACGGCACCGCCGATCGGGTGTGGGAACTGGCGAAGCAGGCAGGCATCACCTTGACCAAGGCAGGTGCCTCCTTCCCGCACGGCAAGGATCCACGTAACCGCAACATCCGCCTCGCGCCCTCTCTGCCTCCGCTCGAGGAGGTCCGGGAGGCGATGGACGGCGTGGCCACCTGCGTGCTGCTCGCGGCCGTCGAGAAGCTGGGCGCGTGACGGGCGACGAGGCAGCCGCCTGGATTGCGACGTTTCTGCCGGGCATGAGCTTGTCGCTTGCCGACGCCCGCCCTGTCGCCCTGGGCATCATCGACGGCCTCCCCACGGCTGTGACCGCCGGGTTTTCCACCGTGGACACCGGTCTTGTGATGCAGGATGACCAGGCCACGTCCGTGCGCTGCGAGCTGATCTGCCGTGCCGACGCGCAGCCGCACGCGGTAGCTGGTGCCGTGGTGGCCGCGACCCGAATGCTGGAAACGCTCGGCGTCCCCGCGCAGCCCGGTGTGCTGTTGGACGACCTGCAACCGCAGCACGCGCTGCAGCACGGATACCTGCGGGAACCCGAGATTTTCTCCCGGGGCACCCCGCTTTATAATGAGCCGGGTGTTATGACGCTGCTGCTCGAGTTGATCCTGCTCAGCGACGAGGAGCTCGCGATTCTGCGCGAGCGCGGTTACCCGGCTCTTCAGACGCGCCTGCGCCGCCGCGGCACGAGCGTTGGGGACTGGGGCCGCGAGGTGGATTAAGAAGGAAGTGGGCAGATGAGTTTTCGCGCGCGGGTCAGCACCGCCGTTTGTGTGGTGCTTGCGTTGCTGTTCGGCTCCGCACCGGTGCAGGCGGCGTCATCGCAGGTCGCGCTGCCGCAGTTCGACGGCCACGCGGGTGCGGTCCAGCGCCAGGGCAGCACCATGATGGCACCGGAGGGGAGCAACGACCCGCGGTGCACAGCCGACGAGATCTTCGTGCTCGTGCACGGTACCGACGCGACCTTCTACGCGGACTACGCGCTCATTGGCGAAACGCTCGTCAGGTCCGGGTGGTGCGTTTACGGAATCGACTACGGCTACGGCGAAAACTCATACGGGTGGGCCCCGCTTGTCGACTCCGCCGCGCAGATCGACAGGTTGGTGAGCAGCGCGATGGCCACCTCGGGTGCGACGCGCGTGCACATGGTGGGGTATTCCCAGGGCGCAACCGTGACACGGTACTGGATCAACGAGATGTCTCACGGCAGGGCCGCGTCCTGGTTCGGGCTCGGCTCGCCCACCAATGGTGTGAACCTGCCCGGGATTGACCAGCAGCTGCACACGAGTTCGGCGCAGCAATCCGTCATCGCCCCGTCCTTGGTCGACCACGTGGGCGGCAGTGAGGTCATGCGCTCGCTGGCGCAGACGCCAATCATCGAGGGCGTGCGCTACGCCACCTTCGGAAGCCGATTTGACGGTGTGCTGGTTGCCATTGACCAGCGATTGCCCGGGGCGACGAACATCGTGTTGCAAGACGTTTGCCCGGCAGATCTTTCCGGGCATTTCTTCCTCCCGTACAACCCCACCGTTATCGAGGCGATTGTGCAGTGGCTTCGCGACGGCGAGATCGGGACGTTGCCGTGCCAGCCCAGGGCTCTCGGCCACGGCGTGGCGGACCTGGCCATCGTGAGCAACTTCGGCAATGGGCAGCTCCCGCCGCCGGTGGTCTACCCGCCGTCGCCCTGATAGCTGTCACCCCACTCGGCTAAGCTGACTGCCGTGGCTTTGTACCGGAAATACCGTCCCGCGTCATTCGGCGAGGTGATCGGCCAGGAGCAGGTGACCAGGCCGCTGTCAACGGCGCTGGACAACGGGCGGATCAACCATGCGTACCTGTTTTCCGGGCCGAGGGGCTGCGGCAAGACGTCGTCGGCACGCATCCTCGCGCGCTCGCTTAACTGCGTCGAGGGCCCGACGTCGACGCCGTGCGGCAAGTGCCCTTCGTGCGTCTCGCTTGCGCCGGGCGGGCCGGGCAACCTGGATGTGATGGAACTTGACGCCGCGTCGAACGGCAGCGTCGATGACATGCGCGAGCTGCGTGAGCGCGCACTGTTCGCCCCAGCCGAGTTCCGCTACCGTGTCTTCATCATCGACGAGGCGCACATGATCTCCACGCAGGGCAACAACGCCCTGCTCAAGGTGGTCGAAGAGCCGCCGGAGCACCTCATCTTCGTCTTCGCCACCACCGAGCCGGAGAAAATGCTGGGCACGATCCGCTCGCGCACCCACAACTACCCGTTCCGTCTGCTCACTCCGCAGGCAATGCGCCAGCTGCTGGAAAACGTGGTACGCGAGGAAGGTGTGGCGGTCGAAGACGCCGTGTATCCGCTGGTCATCCAGGCCGGCGGGGGCTCGCCGCGCGACACCCTGTCCATTTTGGACCAGCTGCTCGCCGGCTCCGGGCCCGAGGGCCTGACGTACGAGCTCGCGATCCCGCTGCTGGGGGTCACGGAGCTTTCGCTTATCGACGCCACCGTTGACGCCCTGGCATCCCGCGACGCGGCCGCGATGTTCGCCACGATCGACGACGTCATCGAGGCCGGCCACGAGCCGCGCCGCTTCGCTTCCGACTTGCTCGATCGCCTGCGCGACCTGATGATCATCCGCACCGTGCCCGACGCCTTTGGCCAGGGCCTAGTCAACGCGCCGACGGAGCGGGAGGAGGTGCTGCGCGGGCAGGCGCAGCGCTTCTCCGGAAACGAGCTGGCTACCCTCGCCTCCGAGGTCAATGAGCGGATGGTGTCGCTGCGTGGCGCGACCAGCCCGCGCCTGCTGCTCGAAGTGATGATGGCGCACCTGATCACCACCCCCACGGTTTCCGCGCCCGCGCAGTTGCCGGGTCCGGACCTGCCCTCGCAGCCGGCCCAGCTGGCACCGGGTTCGCCGGCACCCGTGACCAAGGGTGGCGCTTCCGGTGCCAGCGCTGCGGCGGCCGCAGCGGCTGCGGCGGGGGAGAGACGCGCGCCCAAGACCTCGTCGACACCGGGCCCGCAACGCCCGCCACAGCCCAAGCCCGAACCACAGCCGCGCTCGGAAGAAAAACCGGCCGAGAAGCCGGCGAGGCGACCTGATTCGCAGACCTCCGATCAACCCTCTGAACAGCAGGCGGAGGGCATCTTTGAGAAGGTTCGTGCCGACTGGACGCGGATGCGGCAAGCCGTGGGCGGGCGCAACAAGGTCGCAGAGATCATGCTCACTGAGGCCACCCCGCTCGGGATGGACGGAAACACGCTGGTGGTGGGGCACAACACCGGCGCCTTGGCGGAGCGGATCAATGCCGCGTCGAACAACTCCGACATCGCGGCAGTGTTTTCCGAGCAGCTGGGCAGCACTGTGGAGGTGCGCTGCGTGGTGGGCACCGATCCGGGGAAGGCCGGCTTCAGCGCGCCCACCGCGCCGGCCCAGCGCGTGTGGAACCCGAACGCCGGCAAAGGTCCGCGCGAGCCGGAGCCAGAGGAGCCTGCCCCGGCAGCTGCCACCACTCCGTCGACCCCACCGGCGCCCGTGCAGGAGCAGCACAACGATTGGCGTGCCGCGGCGGAGGCGGCAAAGCGCGCCCACCGCGCCAATGGCGCAGTTGCCGGCAACGCCCAGCGCAGCGAGGTGCCCTTGCCCCCTGAACCCGAGGAGCCCGAAGATGCCCCGCCGGAGGATGAGCACACCCCCGAGCAGCCATACAGCCGCGAGGATGAGGAGCGTGACATGGCTGACCAGGCGCGCGAGGAAGGGACCAGGGACCGTCGAGACGCGACAGCCGTGGCCATGGATCTTCTCGCTGCTGAGCTCGGGGCCCGACCGCTGTAGGGCAGGTACACCACAAACACTCTCGCCGACCTGGGCTGTACTATCCGGGGCCTACCCAACCGGGCACACGTTCTCGCCATGTCGGCATGAGATGCCACCCGCAACCTCACTACCTGCACTGGGTTACTTTTCAAAGAGCGCCTGCACAGGAGACGCTTCGCGAATCGAGCTGTCAAAGTTGCGGTTCGCGTGTGGTGACCGCATGTGAGTGGCAGGAAGTGAATCCCGGGAGATCCCGCCGGACGATGGGGCTCGGGATCCCCGCAATGTCAGCACTCTTTGAAAAGTTGCCCACCTGAGAAAATAGTGGATGGGTGATTTCATTGGGGGAAGGGGCGCAGATCCGATACCTGCGCGGGCAGGGTCGGTTGTGCGCGCACCATGTTGAGCGCCGGGGCGAAATGAGCCAGGGCGGGACGTGGGGGCTTCGCGCAAGCCATGCGGCGTCATTGCCTCGCTGTTGTCGTCGGTGCACGTTCATGTGATGCGGGGAATGAGGTGACGATCCCCCGTTGTCACTCGGCCTCGCTGTAGCGCCTTAAGCGCACGAAACGTACACTGGCGGTCAAATTTCCAACGAACCTACATTGCGAAAGGGTGCAACTCACCGTGACCCAGCCCAACATGCCCAACGACATGCAGGAACTCATCCGCCAGGCCGCCGAGATGCAGGCTCACCTGCAGCGCGCGCAGCAGGAACTACTCAGCACCACCGTTGAAGGCAGCGCAGGCGGCGGGCTGGTCACCGTCACCATGACCGGCGGCGCGGAGATCACCGACCTCTCCATCAAGCCCGAGGCCGTCGACCCGGAGGACGTCGAAACGCTGCAGGACCTCATCCTCGCCGCCTACCGCGACGCGCACACCAAGGCCGGCCGCCTCGCCGAGGATAAGATCGGCCCGCTGGCCAACCCGGGTGGCGCCCAGCAGGGCCCCGGGGAGATCCCGTTCGGCGGCCTTATCTAAGCTGAAGCGAACACGGTTTTTACATTAAGGCGCCTGGCATGACTGCCGGGCGCTTTTTCAAGCGTTTGAGAAAGGTGCGCTGATGTTTGAAGGCCCGTTGCAGGACCTTATCGACGAACTGTCCCGCCTGCCGGGTGTCGGCCCGAAAAGCGCGCAGCGCATCGCGTTCTACCTGCTCAAGCAGGACCCCGATGATGTCGACCGCCTGGTCGGCGCGCTCAACGCTGTGCGCGACGGGGTGGCGTTCTGCCGCATCTGCTCTAACGTCTCGCGCGAGGAGGTCTGCCGGATCTGCGCCGACTCGTCCCGGGACGCGGGCCTGGTGTGCGTGGTCGAGGACGCCAAGGATATCCAGGTCATCGAGCGCACCGGCGAGTTCCGCGGACGCTACCACGTGCTCGGCGGCGCGCTCGACCCTTTGGCCAACGTCGGGCCGAAAGACCTGTCCATCGCCTCGCTTTTACAGCGCATCGGCGCGGTGCTACCCGACGTCGACGACGCCGAGGCGCCTAACGTGCACGAGGTCATCATCGCCACCGACCCGGACACTGAGGGCGAAGCCACCGCCTCCTACCTGGCGCGCCTGCTCAAGGACTTCCCAGACCTGGTGGTCTCCCGGCTGGCCTCGGGCATGCCTCTCGGCGGCGACTTGGAATTCGTCGACGAGCTGACGCTGTCGCGTGCCCTGACCGGCCGGCTGACTCTGTAGGAAAAGCTAGCGCAGGCGCTCGAGGCGCAGCCGGTCGATCTCGGCGAGCTCCAACGGCTCCAAATCGCCCATCGGGATCCCGAGTGCGTAGGCCAGCAAAAGGTCCGCCAGCTGCGGATTGCGTGCCAGCGCGGGCCCGTGCATGTAGGTGGCGATCACGCTTCCCTGCACAACGCCCTCGACGTTGGTCTCCTCGGCATTGCCCACGCCGCGCTTGGCGGTACCCAGGGCTTCGGCCTCGGGCCCAAGGGTCGTGCCGCCCATGTGGTTTTCGAACCCCGTCAGTGTCTCCGTTAAACCAGCGGTGATTCCGGCACGGGTGGGGGTTGAGGAGACCTCCCCGATCGCACGGGTGCGCATGGGGGAGGTGGTGACGTCGATAAGCCCGAGGCCATCGACGGTATCGCCGTGGGCGGTAAAGGTGCGGCCGAGCACCTGCATGCCCGCGCAGACCGCGAAGATGGGGCGGCCATCTGCCGCGGCGGACTGCAGCCCCGGCGAGGCGGCAAGCCGTGCGGCGGCGATGACCTGGGCGGAGTCCTCGCCGCCGCCGATGGTGTAGATGTCGCAGTCGTCGGGGATGGCGTCGTCAAGCCCGATCCGCTCGACCTCGGCGCTCATCCCGCGCATCCGCGCGCGCTGGCGCAGCACCAGCGCGTTGCCGTCGTCGCCGTAGGTGCCCAGCACGTCCGGCAAGACCAATCCGATGCGCACGCTTTTCGACGCTCTAGCCACGGTAATCCTCCTGCTTAGCCAGGTCCTTTTTCAGATCGCGAAACGCGGTGTAGTTGGCCAGGACCTCTACTCGCCCCGGGGGGCAGGCGCGGATCGCATCAATGGGGTCGTGGATCAGCGAATGCTCTATGCCTGCGTACAACAAACGCACCGCAAGATCCGTGCCGCGCTCGCCGGCGGCGACCACCTTGAGCCCCTCGAAGTCCTCGAACTTGACGTCCCACAGCCAGGAGAGGTCCTCTCCGTCGGCGACCTGGCCGTTGGTGGCGATCACCAGCCCGTCTGCGCTGCGGTCGACCATGCTTAAGGCCTCCTGCCACCCGGCGGGGTTCTTCGCCAGCAACAGGTGCACCTCCCGTTCGCCCAGGTGGACGCTGGAGTAGCGGCCCGCCACGTTGTCGACGGCCTCTGTGGCGCGTACGGCCTTGTCAAAGGGCACGCCGAACGCCTCGACGGCGGCAGCGATCGCCTGGGCGGCGTTGCCCAGGTTCGCCCGGCCGGGGATGCTCAGCTTCAGTTCGGTGCTGCCGTGGGGGGTGTGCAGCGTGGCGCCCTCTAGCCAATAGGCGGGCTCCGGGCGGCGGAACTCGCGGCCGTCGGCGAGCTTTTCTACCCCGTACCAATCGCCGTCGGCCTGCACGACGTGGCCGCCGGAGCGCGGGTTGGTCACCGAATCGCCCAGCCAGCCGGCCCCGGCAGCAACCCACACCACGTTGGGGTGATCGTAGGCCACGGACGTCATCAGGACGTCGTCGCAGTTGGCGATCACCGTCATGTCCGGGTGGGCGTTCACGGCCCCGCGAAGCGCACGCTCGATTTTGTTGATCTCGCCGACCCGGTCGAGCTGGTCGCGCGAGAGGTTGAGCAAGACGAGCGCCTGCGGAGCAAGGCGATCCGCGACCTTCGGCACGTGCAACTCGTCGACCTCCAGTACGACATGGGACGCGTTCCTGCCGGCGAGTAGGGCAGAGATGATGCCGGCGTCCATGTTGTCGCCGCCGTCGTTGGTCGCCACCGTGTGACTTACCGCGAGTGCCCCGGCGAGCATCCGCGTGGTGGTGGACTTGCCGTTGGTGCCCGTGACCAGGACCGCCGGGCGTTCGCCGGAAAGCGATTGCATGATGGTGGGGTCGATCGCGCCGGCGACGAGCCCGCCGATCATGCCGCCGGCCCCGCGGCCGGTCGCCCGCGAGGCAGTGGTGGCTAGCCTGGCTGCGGTGACCGCGGCACGCGAGCGCAGCCGGGAAAGTGGGCCTCTTTTCATGCGCTCCACCCTACGCCTAACGGCCTCTAATCCAGGCGCGCCACGGCGCGCTGGAACTGCTCGGCGGATAACACCGGGATGCCCTTGCGGTCGGCGTGCATCGCTTTGCCGAGCAGCGGCGTGCCCGTGGCCTTGGCGTCCGAGACCACGAGCGAGGTTTGGCGAGAGAGTTTTTCCACGTAGCTTAAGCCGTGGTCGAGGGCTGCGGAGATGATCTCGTCCGGGTCCACCGCGACGTCATCGGTGACGACGATCTCCATGCCCTTCTTCAATCCGCCGGAGACGGTGTACGGCCCGGGGTTGTCGGAAACTGCCGCGTCGTTTTCGGCGTCGACACGCACGATCGAGCGCTGCAGCCCGAAGCGATCGGAGACGAGGTCGTCCGGCGCCACCTGCGCCAGCCCCCCACGCTCGCGCAGCGCGAAGAACAAATCCTTGAGCAGCAGCGTCTGCTCGCGCGAGGTGTCTTCCTCCGTGCGCAGCGCCCGCTCAACCGAGGCCACAGGGTCCTCGGCACTCACCCCGATCAGCCGCGCTACAGCGGCGGGGCGGATATCGAGCGGGATTTCGCCTTGACGACGCGCACTCGCCAGCGTGTCCACAATCGCGCCCGGACGCGGCACATGCCCGACGCGCTGGCGTCGCCTGCCGCCGCGCTTCGCGCGCGACCGGTTGGCCCGGGCGGCGGCGGTCATCGCGCGCCGGGCCTCAGAGACGATGAACCCCCACGCCAGGGGGGCGTCATGAAGCACGAGCGTGCGATCGTCGATAAGCCGGTCCAGCGTCTTCAAGTGCCGAGAAAAGCGCGGCGCTTGAGCGAAGTCACCCGGCTCAAGCCCATGGTTGTGGCGCGGGCCCGGATCGGAGCCGGTGCTAAAGACCGAGTGAAACTCCTCGCCGATCGCGCCGTCGTCATCGAAGGTGACGGCGTCGATCGTGAGCAGCCGGCCGGTCGAGGGGTGAATGCCCGTGGTGACAACACTGACCGCCACGTACGGGAAATTATCCGGCACGGGTTTACACCCCGCCGGTCGGCGCGGCGGTCAGGCCGCGGTTGACCGCCGAGACAATCGCCTTCAGTGACGCCCGAGTGGTCGAGCCCGCGATACCCACACCCCACACGGTCGCGCCGTTGACCTCTGCGCGGATGTAGCAGGCGGCGTCGGCGTCGTCACCGGCCGAGCGCGAGCGCTGGGTGTAGTCCTGGACCTCGAAGTCAATGCCGATGGATTCCAGGGCTTGCGCGAACGCGGCGACGGGGCCGTTGCCGGATCCGCGCAGTGAGTGGCGTTCGCCGCCGTAGTCCACGTCGACCTCGATGGAAGAGTCCTCGTCCTCGTTAACCGCGCCGGTGACCTCGTAGCTGACCAAGTCCAGCGGCGAATCCAGGTCCAGGTAGGTTGCGGCGAAGATGTCCCACATGTTCTTGGAGTTGACTTCGCCACCTTCGGTGTCAGTGATGTTCTGGACGATGGCGGAGAACTCCGGCTGCATCGGCTTGGGCATGTTGATGCCGTGGTCCGTCTTCATGATATAGGCCACCCCGCCCTTGCCGGACTGGGAGTTGACGCGGATCACGGCCTCGTAGGTGCGGCCGACGTCCTTGGGGTCGATCGGCAGGTACGGCACCTCCCACACGGTCTCGCGCAGCTCCTCCCAGCGCACGTCGGTGGACGACGCCCCGGGGCGCACCTTCTGCGCCAGTGCGTCGAGGCCCTTGTTCACGGCGTCCTGGTGGGAGCCGGAGAACGCCGTGAACACGAGGTCGCCGCCATAGGGGTGGCGCTCGGGAACGCGCAGCTGGTTGCAGTACTCCACGATCTCGCGGATGCGGTTGATGTCGGAGAAGTCGATCTGCGGGTCAACACCCTGGGTGAGCATGTTCAGGCCCAGGGTGACCAGGTCGACGTTGCCGGTGCGCTCGCCGTTGCCGAACAGGCAGCCCTCGATGCGGTCCGCACCGGCGAGGTAGCCCAGCTCGGCAGCCGCGACGCCCTCGCCGCGGTCGTTGTGCGGGTGCAGGGACAGGATGATGGAGTCGCGCTTGGCAAAGTTGCGGTGCATCCACTCGATGGAGTCGGCGTAGACATTCGGGGTGATCATCTCCACCGTGGACGGCAGGTTGATGATCATCGGGTTATCCGGGGTGGCGCCCATGATGTCGACTACGGCGTCGCAGACCTCCAGCGCGAAGTCCAGTTCGGTGCCGGTGTAGGACTCCGGCGAGTACTCCCAGCGCCAGTGCGTGTCGGGGTAGTCGGCGGCAATGGTCTTGATCAGCTCGGCAGCGTCGGTGGCCAGCTTCTTGATCTCCGGGCGGTCTTTGCGGAACACCACCTCGCGCTGCAGTTTGGAGGTGGAGTTGTAGAAATGCACGATGACGTTCTTGGCTCCCGCGCAGGCCTCGAAGGTGCGGCGGATCAGGTGCTCGCGCGCCTGGACCAGAACCTGGATGGTGACATCCTCGGGGATCATGTCGTTCTCGATGATCTCTCGCACGAAGTCGAAGTCCGTCTGCGACGCCGAGGGGAAGCCGACCTCGATCTCCTTGTAGCCCATCTGCACGAGCAGGTTGAACATGCGGCGCTTGCGCTCGGGGCTCATCGGGTCGATCAGCGCCTGGTTGCCGTCGCGCAGGTCCACGGCGCACCACTGCGGCGCTGACGTGATCTTCTTGTCGGGCCACGTGCGGTCCGGCAGGATGATGTCCTCCACCTCTTGGGCAAACGGCAGGTAGCGCTTCACCGGCATGTGGGAGCCGCGCTGCTTGTTCCAGGCGGGCTGTCCCTCCCGGCGGGGCCCGGAGGGGGTGCGGATGTCGTTCGGGGCGCTAAATTGGGGGTTCAGGGGGCTCATGGTGGGTCAAATCCTCGTTCTCGGGTGGTTTTTCCACGGCCGGCAACGACAATCTCCGCGGCGGGGTGCCGGCCGTGCTAGATCGTGGTGGCCTGATTCCCGCCGCGGCATAGAAGGAGAAGAGCCTTCGCCGATGACATGGGCCACATCTTACACCCTGCCCACTGTTACGTCACTACGTCACCGGTTTGCGCGCCAGCATGCCGGTGGCCACGAGCATGCCGCCTATCGACGCCCCCATCACAGCCCACCCCAAAGCTGAATCCACCTGCAGGTTTTCGCCCAGGATGGACAAGCCGAGGAAAAGCGCGATGAGGGGTTCGACAATCTTCATGGCGGGCAGCGAGCGCGAGAGCACCCCGGCGCCGAAAGCGTATTGCTGCACGACCGTGCCGATCAGCGAGGTGGCGACCATCGCCCAAAACTGCCACGTGGCCAGCATTGCGGGCAACCCGCCGGCGGCGAAGGCGTCCACCGCCACCTTGGAAAACACGGCGAGGTAGCCGAAGACGGCGCCACAGACGATGCCGTAGAGAAGGGCCTGGGCTGCAGGGGAGCGTCGATAAGCAATGGCGAAGATGGTGGCGCACGCGACGACACCAGCGCCGATGGCCGCCGCCCACTCCCAGGCGGGGGCCAGGCGCTCGCCCGGCAGCGGGCGGCCGAGGACGACAACGACACCGACGCAGGCGGTGAGTACGAAGGCCCACAACGTCTCCGCTGGCTCCATCGGCCGGCGCTCGACGCGCGCGGCGAGAACGAGCGTGAACATCAGCGACAGCACCAAAATCGGCTGCACCACCAGCAGTGACCCGAACGCCAGCGCGACGGCCTGCAGGCCGTAGGCCACAAAGGCGAGCAGTATCGACAGCCACCACTGCGGGCGGCGCATCGCGCCCAAAGGAGAACTGTTTGCCTCCGTGTGATGGAGGCCCGCCCGCAAGATGTGGTGGCGCCAGACGGTGCCCACCGCAATCGTCACCGCGGACAGAAGCGCGAAGGAGACGGCGAGGGCGTTGTTATGCACGGGCATCCACAGTAGAGGGCAACAGACACGATGGGTATTATCGGTGTGCGCATTTTATACAACCGCGAACCGGAAGGTGACTGAAGAAGGCATGGCTCTGATTGTGCAGAAGTACGGGGGGTCCTCCCTCGAAAGTGCCGAGCGCATCCGTGCGGTCGCCGAACGCGTCGTGGCCACCCGCAACGCTGGCAATGACGTTGTGGTTGTCTGCTCCGCGATGGGGGACACCACCGACGAGTTGCTGGATCTGGCCAGCCAGGTCAACCCCACGCCGCCGCTGCGTGAGATGGACATGCTGCTGACCGCCGGCGAGCGCATCTCCAACTCCCTTGTCGCCATGGCGGTGGCGGCCCACGGCGTGGACGTGCAATCGTTCACCGGCTCGCAGGCGGGCGTGCTCACCACCGAGCGCCACGGCAACGCCCGCATCATCGAGGTCACCCCGGGCCGCGTCCAGGAGGCGGTGCAGCAGGGCAAGATCGCGATCGTCGCCGGGTTCCAGGGGGTCAACCGCGACACCCGCGACATCACCACGCTCGGGCGTGGCGGTTCCGACACCACCGCTGTGGCCTTGGCCGCGGCGATGGGCGCCGATGAGTGCGAGATTTACTCGGACGTCGACGGCGTCTACACAGCTGACCCGCGCATCGTGCCCGATGCTCGCAAGCTGGACCGACTCTGCTTCGAGGAGATGCTCGAGCTCGCGGCGAGTGGTTCGAAGATTTTGGTTCTGCGCAGCGTCGAGTACGCCCGCGCCTTCAACGTGCCCCTGCGGGTACGCTCGTCATACAGCAACGACACCGGCACGCTGGTTGCCGGAGCATTGGAGGATATCCCCGTGGAAGAAGCAGTTCTGTCCGGTGTGGCCACCGACAACTCCGAGGCGAAGATCACTATCCTCGGCATCCCGGACACCCCCGGCGAGGCGGCCAAGGTGTTCCGCGCGCTCGCGGACGCCGAGATCAACATCGACATGGTGCTGCAGAACATCTCCTCCGCCGTGGACAACAAGACCGACATCACGTTCACGCTCCCGCTTGCCGACGGCCAGCGCGGCGTCGAGCTGCTGCGCGCACTGGCAGATGCAGAAGGGTGGGACGAGGTGAGCTACAACGACAACATCGGCAAGGTCTCCCTCGTCGGCGCCGGCATGAAGTCCCACCCGGGCGTTACCGCCGACTTCACCGAGGCGCTGCGCGACGCGGGCATCAACATTGAAATGATCACCACCTCCGAAATCCGCATCACCGCCGTGGTGCGCCAGGAGGACCTGCCCGAGGCCGCGCGTGCGCTGCACACCAAGTTCGAGCTTGGCGGCGACGAGCCCGCCGTGGTCTACGCCGGAACCGGCCGCTAACACTCCACCAGGAAGGGCAACACCCATGACCACCATCGCAGTCGTAGGAGCTACCGGCCAGGTCGGCCGTGTCATGCGAGAGATCCTCGTCAGCCGTTCGTTCCCCGCGGACAAGGTGCGCTTCTTCGCGTCCCCGCGCTCCGCGGGAACCAAGCTGGACTTCAACGGCGTCGAGGTCGTGGTGGAGGACCTCACCCAGGTCACCGCCGAGTCCGTCTCCGACGTGGACATTGCGCTGTTCTCCGCCGGGGGGAGCACCTCGAAGCAGTGGGCGCCCGTCTTCGCCGAGGCGGGTGCCACCGTGGTGGACAACTCGTCGGCATGGCGCAAGGACGACGACGTGCCACTGGTGGTCTCCGAGGTCAACCCTGACGCGGCGGCCAACCCGGTAAAGGGCATCATCGCCAACCCGAACTGCACCACGATGGCGGCGATGCCCGTGGCCAAGGCGCTCCACGACGCGGCCGGGCTGGTCGCGCTGCGGGTGGCGTCCTACCAGGCTGTCTCCGGTTCGGGTCTGGCGGGCGTCGATACGCTTGCGCGCCAGGTCGCCGAGATCGGCGAGCGGGCGGCGGAGCTGACGCGCGACGGGTCGGTCATGGAGCCGAGCGACCTCGGGCCGTATACGGCGCCGATCGCGTTCAACGTGCTGCCTCTGGCCGGAAACCTCGTCGACGACGGCACCAACGAGACCGACGAGGAGCAAAAGCTGCGCAACGAGTCGCGCAAGATCCTCGGCATTCCGGATCTCAAGGTGTCGGGGACGTGCGTGCGCGTGCCGGTTTTTACCGGCCACACCATGGTCGTCCACGCCGAGTTCGCCAACCCGATTACGCCCGCTGAGGCGCAGGAGGCTCTCGCGGAGGCGCCGGGAGTCAAGCTTGTCGACGTCCCCACGCCCCTCCAGGCCGCCGGCATCGACGAATCGCTGGTCGGGCGCATCCGCCAAGACCAGGCCGTGGAGGGTAACCGGGGCTTGGTGTTCGTCGTCTCCGGCGACAACCTGCGCAAGGGGGCGGCACTGAACACCATTCAGATTGCGGAGCTGCTCGTCCCCGCGGCGAATTAGTTGCAGTCCTGTAAAGAATGCCTGTGATCCCTTGAACCCGCCGCTGGGGCGAGGACAATGGAGCGTATGGCTTTTCCCGATCGCGCGCAGCTCAGCGCCGTTGCCCTCGCAGCGGCGCTCACTCTGGGCCACCCGGGGCTGGCTCAGGCAGCGCAGCCGACCGCGGTTGCGGACATAGCCCAGCACCACGAGATTTCGGTCGAGCCGGGCCAAACCCTGACCTTGGAGCCTGACGAGGGCCAAGACATCTCCTATGCGGTGGATGCCCAGGAAGAGTCCGCGCTTCCCGCTGGGTGGAGCGTTCTGACCAGCGGAGATGGGCTCCGCATTACCGCCTCCGCAACTGCAGCGGACGGTGAGTACGCCGCAGTAAAAGTTAGCGACTCCGCGGACCACGTGCGCGAGCTGCGCATCGTGGTCGATCGCCCCGATGCTGACGCAGATGCTCCAGGCGGCAAGTCCCAGCCATCCTCCAGCTGGATCGACAGCGTCCTCGGCAAAATCGCCGCCTTCCTCGCTTCTTAACGCACCCTCCTTACACCAGTTTCACCGCATCGCGGGCACCCCGCTTTGCGGTGACATTGGAATTTTCTCCGCCAAACCTTGCGGAGACCTGTCAACCATGGTTTATTGTTGTTGTCAAACAATCGCGGTCAGCGGGCCCCGGCTCGTTGGAGGGAGAAGCTTTACATGAAGAGGATGAAGTCAATCGCGAGCGCGGTCACCGCGCTCGCGCTGGGCATGGGGGTGCTGACGGCTCCGCAGGCAGCTGCGGACCCCGTCGCAGAGAACGTCACCCAGCAGGAGGCGCAGCTGGAGCAGGTCCAGCAGGCCCCCGCAGCGCAGGACACCACACCTGCTCCGGCGGCCACCGCCGCTAACGGCGACTACTCGGAGAATTGCTCCGTGGACTGGAACGCGCAAACCGTGTTCCCCGGGCCCACTCACGTCAGCGGCGTCACCAACCCGCTGAAGGTCGGCGGCGAGAACTCCGAATCGGCGGGCTTCCTGACCGTGCACGGCTGGGGAGACAACCGGCGCGTCATCGCCGGCACCGTGTACCCGGTCAAGGGTGCCACGCTCACCATCACCTCCGAGAATGGCTTCACGGGCACCCCGTCCGTGACCACCGCCCAGGACTTCCTCTGGTCGAACAATCCCATGTTCGGCCAGTACGGCGAGAAGTACCCGAACAAGATCGCCCTGGGCCCGGTCACCACGAACGGCAACACCATCACCATCGCGCTCGGCGATCTGCGCGCGTACTCCGCCATCGACGTGCGCGTGACGGGCGTGAACACCGGTTCCGTGACCGCCAAGCTCAACGGCACATGGAACCCCGTGGACGTCGCGGGCCAGAACGGTCGCCTCGAAAATGGCACACCTCGCTACTCCCCGGACTGCTTCCGCCCGACCGAGGAATCCACGGACGGAGACCTGTCCCAGGTCTGCAACGTGAACTGGAACGCCGGGGTGATTGTGGATCGCCGCTACCAGGACTGGACCAACAACGGATACACCCAGAAGGTCGCGCCGAAGCTGTGGACTGACCACCTCGGCAACCTCGAGGTCCAGCACTACATCGCCGGCGACCTGCGTGTGCGCGTCCCCGTCGTCACCAACGTCGACATCAACGACGCCGTGTTCACCGTCGACCTTCCCAACGTCGGCTCCGACTGGGTGTTCGAGCAGTACATCAATAAGACTTTCGGCGTGATCAACGAGGCTGACTACACCGTGCAAAGGGTGCCGCTGCCGACCATCACGAAGTTCTCCGATGGAACCGCCCGCGCCACCGTCAACATCGGCGACATGCCGGCGAAATCCTACTTCACCCTGATCCTGCGCAACCCGGGGGTCAACGAGGCCAAGCTCGACGAGCTGACCAAGCCCGTCAACGGCGACTACAGCAACGCTGTCGAGGTCAAGGCGCAGCTGACCGGTACCTACGACTACGGCACCGAGGGCACGGACTGCGTGCCGAACGTCGCCAACGTCGCGTACGACGACTCCTACACCAACCCCGGAGACGCCGTCAACGTCAACCTGAACAACGAGGCGAGCGCACCGCGCGGAACCAAGTACGAGGTCACGAACAAGCCCGATGGTTGGGCTGTCGAGATCAACCCGACCACCGGTGCTCTGAAGATCACGCCGCCGGCGGGCACCGACAAGGGTATCTACGACATCACCGTCACGGGCACCACTCCGCAGGGGTACACGTTCGACGTCCCGGCACGCGTCCACGTCGACTGCGGCTGCCAGCCCGGTAAGGACGGCGTCGACGGCAAGGACGGCAAGGACGGCAAGGATGCCTTCGGAAGCTCCGAGCGCTGCACGGCCGCTGCCCTGACTGTCGGCCTGCCCCTGCTCCTCCTGATCCCGTTCGGCCTGGCTTCCCAGCTCAACATCCCGGGCCTGACCGCTGTGTCCGACCAGTTCGGTGCGCAGCTGGCAGAAGCTAACACCCGACTGCAGCAGCAGCTCGGCATCTACGACGAGCAGACTGCGCAGTTCGTGGCTCAGTTCAACGCTCAATTCGGTGGGCTGGGCGCAAACCTCGCCCCGCTCGCGGGTGGCCTGGCGCTCGTCGCCGCCGGCCTGCTGGCCGCGAACCACATCGCCGACAACTGCCGCCCCGGCGCTGACGACGAGGACGCCGCTGAGCCGTCCTCCTTCGGCAGCACCGAGTCCGGCATGAGCTCCCAGCTCAGCTAGTGCGCTAGTTCGGTATTGCGCCTAACGGCCCGCGGGGTATGACTCGGCGGGCCGTTGCCGCGCCCTCAGTCCCGAGATGCTCCGCCGCGGTCTAGCTGTCCGCGTCGCGGGGATCTTCCGTCGCGGCGAGAAGGTCGCGCCGAGCGCGTGCGACGCGTGAGCGGATCGTGCCGATGCGCACGCCCGCGATCCGGGCCGCCTCCTCGTAGGTGTAGCCCAAGACCTGGGTGAGCACGATAGCTTCCCGACGCTCGGCGGGCAGGGCGTCGAGAAGCGTGCGCGCGTCGATGACCTCGGACCAGGTGTTGGGGTTGTCCGGGCTGGGTTTTTGCGCCGCGACATCGTCGTACTGCGTGATTGACTTCCGCGGGCGCGCCAAGTCGTGGCGAATCGAATCGATCCACACCCGTCGCGCGAGCGTGAGCAGCCACGTGCGTGCCGACGAGCGCCCGGCGAACCTGGGCAGCGCTCCCAGCACGCGCAGGTACGTTTCCTGGGTCAGGTCGTCGGCCTGCTCGCGGCCCGCGAGGTGGGCCAGAAAGCGCCACACGTCGCCCTGCGTGGCCTCGATGAACTGAGTCAGCGCGCTTTTATCCCCCCGGCCGGCTCGCAGGGCCAGCTCAGTGACGGTATCGACAGGGTCGACAGAGTCCCGGCTGCTCACAGCAGAAAACCATACCAGCAGCAGAATCGGGCCCATGATTAGGTGAAACCGCACAGAATCCTGGTCTTCGTTGCCGAGGCAGGGGAGCCCACGTACCATGGTTGTGGATATAGAAAGTCCGCTTTTAATAGCTTCACCCAAACGCTAGGAGGCCAATAACAATGGCAGAGCAATCAAAGGCAGAGGACATCGTCGCACGCGGCGAGCGCCCCGCCGGTAAAGGCAAGACCACCCGCCCGAGCGGCCAGCCGGTCGCGTCCGAAAACATCTCGATCACGGCCGGCCCGCAGGGCCCGAATGTCCTCAACGACATTCACCTGATTGAGAAGCTCGCGCACTTCAACCGCGAGAACGTTCCGGAGCGCATCCCCCACGCCAAGGGCCACGGAGCTTTCGGTGAGCTCCACATCACCGAGGACGTTTCCCAGTACACTAAGGCGAAGCTGTTCCAGCCGGGCACGGTCACTCCGATGGCTGCTCGCTTCTCCACCGTTGCCGGTGAAGCCGGCTCCCCGGACACCTGGCGCGACGTCCACGGCTTCGCGCTGCGTTTCTACACCGAGGACGGCAACTACGACATCGTGGGCAACAACACCCCGACGTTCTTCCTCCGCGACGGCATGAAGTTCGCCGACTTCATCCACTCCCAGAAGCGCCAGCCCCACACCGGCCTGCGCGACGACGAGATGCAGTGGGATTTCTGGTCCCGCACCCCGGAGTCCGCTCACCAGGTGACCTACCTGATGGGTGACCGTGGCACCCCGAAGACCTCCCGCCACCAGGACGGCTTCGGCTCCCACACCTTCCAGTGGGTCAACGAAGAGGGCAAGGCCGTGTGGATCAAGTACCACTTCAAGACCCGCCAGGGTTGGGAGACCTTCACCGACGAGGAAGCCACGGAGATGGCCGGCAAGAACGCCGACCACCACCGCCAGGACCTCTTCGACGCGATTGAGCGCGGCGACTACCCGATCTGGGACGTCAAGGTTCAGATCATGCCGTTCGAGGAGGCGGAGAACTACCGCTTCAACCCGTTCGACCTGACCAAGATCTGGTCCCAGAAGGACTACCCGCTGGTCGAGGTGGGCTACTTCGTGCTCAACCGCAACCCGAAGAACTTCCACGCACAGATCGAGCAGATCGCGCTCGATCCGGGCAACCTGGTGCCGGGCGTCGGCCTGTCCCCGGACCGCATGCTTCAGGCACGCGCGTGGGCGTACGCTGACCAGCACCGCTACCGCATCGGCCCGAACTACAAGGACCTGCCGGTCAACCGCCCGATCAACGAGGTCAACACCTACGCGGAGCGCGGCCCGATGGCGTACTTCTTCAACAACGAGGGTGAGCAAAACTACACTCCGAACAACACGGAGAAGGGTGCAGGCTACCTGGACAACAACGAGGACTCCTCCTCGAACCACACCACCTACGGGCAGGCCAGCGACCTCTACGTCAACCCGGACCCGCACGGCACCGACCTGACCCGCGCGGCGTACGTCAAGCACGCCGAGGACGACGACTTCGGCCAGGCACGTACCCTCTACACCGAGGTGTTCGACGACGCAGCGCGCGAGCGTTTCGTGCACAACGTCTCCAACAAGATGCTTCCGATCCAGAACAAGGACATCGAGGAGCGCACCTTCGCTTACTGGGGCAACGTCGATGCAGACCTCGAGCAGAAGCTTCGCTCCGAGGTTGCGCGCAAGCGCCAGGATGCCGATAAGCAGGAGAAGGAAGAGCAGTCCTCCGTCTTCTAAACCGGTCTAGCTAAAGGCCCGCCACCCTCACCGCACGTAAGAAGGGGGGCGGGCTTTTTGCGGTGCAGCTGCTACGATGGCAGGGTGATCTTGCCCACATGCCAGCGAAATGCCACCTCAGCATGGCCGGCTGCGCCTGGGACGAACGGGTACACGACATCGTGGGGTCCGCATCTTTCCGGACCCGGCCACGGCGCGGGTAGTGTTTAGTTTGCTCATTCCCATCCAATTACCGATAGGCGCGGTGGTGTAGACGTGGCTTAGTCACAAGCTGCGGCTGCTATCTACCTCGGCGTCAAACGAGGCTCCTATGTTATTTCTCCTCCTCGCAGTACTCGTCGCAACCGTCGTCTCGGCGCCCTTTGTGGGGCGCATCCTCGGCAGGAACGCGGGCTGGCTACTCTCCTTGCCCCTACTGGGCGCGGCCGTTATCGGAGCTATGGGCTACGTCTCACCGGGCGCAGGCGACGTCCATTCCGAAACGGTCGCATGGATCCCGTCGCTGAACGTGGATTTCGCGCTGCGCATCGACGGACTCTCGGTTGTTTTTCTCATGCTGGTGTTGCTTATCGGCGCAGGGGTGCTCGCCTACTCAGCCCGGTACCTGCATGACAGCAAGCCATCTTTCTACCTCCTCATGTGCGGCTTCGCCGCGGCGATGAGCACGCTCGTGCTCACCGACAACCTCGTGGTGTTCTACATCGCGTGGGAGATGACCACGCTCTGTTCCTTCTTCCTCATCGCGAACGGGGGAGAAAAGGGCTACGCGCCCGCGATCCGCACGCTGCTGGTCACAGTAGGGGGCGGTCTTCTCCTGCTCACCGCGACGGTGATCATGTGCGTCATAACTGGCAGCACCCAACTCTCCGTCGTGCTCGCGGATGAGACGTGGACGCAGCGGCCCGGTCTGACCACGCTCGTCGCCCTGCTGGTGGCCGGTGCCGCGTTTACAAAATCAGCCCAGTTTCCCTTCCAAGCCTGGCTGCCCGACTCGATGGTCGCCATCGCCCCGGTCTCTGCGTACCTGCACGCCGCAGCCATGGTCAAGGCCGGGATCTACTTGATCTTGCGCTACTCGCCGATGTTCGCGGGAGTGGACGCGTGGCACATCGCTTTGGTCACGGCAGGCCTCATCACCTCGCTGTTCGGCGCGGTGACGGCAGTGAAGCAGTCGGACCTCAAAGCGCTGCTGGCGTACTCGACCATGTCCCAGCTCGGCCTCCTAGTCGCTGTCGTGGGGATCGGTACGCAGGAATCTCTTACCGCGGCCATTGTGCATACCATCGCACACGCCGTATTCAAGGCAGCACTGTTCATGTCGATCGGCATCGTCGAGCACGAAACAGGAACACGCAACTTCCACGAGCTACGTAATCTACGCGTGCGCATGCCGGTGACGCAGGCAATCGTGGTCATCTCCGCCGCCTCGATGGCGGGTGTGCCTCCGTTTGCCGGGTTTGTCTCCAAGGAAATGCTCCTCGCCGCAGGGCTCTCCGCGCCCCACAAGGAGGCGCTGGTGACCCTGGTTACCGGCGGGATCGTGGTTACCTCCATCTTCACCTTCGCCTACTCCTACCGTTACGTGCTCGGTGTGTTGGGGGACCGGCGCAACCAACTGTCCGGCACGACCAAGACAGTGGGGGAGGCGTCGCCAAGCTTTTTTGCGGTGCCCGCGATCCTGGCGGCCGCGACGGTCGCGATTGGCATCTACCCGCACATGCTCAATGGCCCGGTTGCCGACGCCGTGCTCGCGACCACCGGCGAATTTGAGGACCCGCACCTCGCGCTCTGGCACGGGTTCAACCTGCCGCTCGCGCTCTCGGCCCTGGTCATCGCGTGTGGTGCCGTCCTCGCGTGGCGACGCTGGGCCGTCAGCGCCTTCCTCGACGATTTCCGGGCGCCGATCACCGGAGTCGAAGTGATTGAATCCTTCCGCAGCGGGACGATCGCGCTCGGTGAGTGCTTCACCGCGGCCACCGGAACCACGTCCCAGCGCCGCCACCTCTCCGCCCCGCTATTGGGACTCGTCGCGATTGGCCTCGTGGGGGTGTTCACGCTAGGCGATGTTCCGGAGGTTGTAGGCGACCGCTACGACCCGGCGGACTGGATGCTGCTGTTCATCGTGACCATCGGCACCGCCTCGGCGCTGAAGGCGCGCTCGCGCGTTACCGTGGCAATTGTCGTGGGAACTGTCGGTTTCGGAGTGACGCTGTGGTTCTACCAGCTCGGTGCCGCCGATGTCGCCACGACGCAGCTCATGGTTGAAATCCTCACCGCTGTGGTGATCGTGATGATCCTCAACCGGTTGCCCGACCGATTCCCCCGTGAGAAGCGCTCCAACATCCTGTCCTCCGGCGTTCTCGCCATCGCCGTGGGAGTCGTCTCCACCCTCGGTGTCCTGGCGCTGACGGGCCGGCGCGAGAAATCCGAGGCCGCGCAGTGGTTCCTGCGCGAGGGGCCCATCGCCACCGGCGGCGATAACATTGTCAATGTCATCCTGGTTGAATTCCGCGCCTTCGACACACTCGGTGAGCTCACCGTGCTCGGAGTTGCGGGCATCACAGTGGCCGTGATGCTGCGCTCGCGGCCGCTGCAGCCGCGAGGCAAGGCGCGCCTGAACAAGCTGTCTGCGGTATCAAGCCCGGAAAACAACGTGGTCTTCTTGCGCTCGGCCGCGCGCGTGATCTTGCCGCTGATCGCGATCATCTCCGTCGTGCTGTTCTTCCGCGGGCACAACTCATCCGGCGGTGGCTTTGTCGCCGCTCTCGTGGGTGCGGGCGGGTTCGCACTGCTCTACCTCATGGCCCCCAGCGACAAGGCAGCCAAGGTCCGGTGGCCGTACATGACCCTCATCGGAGCGGGCATCACCATCGGCGCAGCCACCGGTCTGCTCGGCTACTTTGAGGGTTCCTACCTCACCCCGTTGCACGCCTACGTTTTCGGCATCCACCTGACTACCGCGTTGATCTTTGACCTCGGCGTCTACCTCGCGGTCCTCGGTGTCATCCTCGCGGCAATCAACCTCGCCGGAATCCCCGCCGATGACCCAGGTGAACCCGAGGACGGGATCGCCGAGGCCGGCCAAGGCGACGTCGGGCTCATCATCGACGGAGAGCACCAGCCAATACCCGCCGGCGCTGACCCCGTCGCAGAGGACGAAAGGACAAACGCATGATCCTGGCACTGTCAGTGGGCATACTCATGGCGGGGGCCGTCTACCTCATGATGCGGCCCGACATGTTCCGCATAACCATCGGTTTCGTCATGCTCAGCCACGCCGCCAATCTGGTGATTATGTCTGCGGGGGGCGTGTCGTGGCGGGGTGAACCTTTCGGGGCACACGACGACACGACAACGGCCGCCGATCCGCTGCCTCAGGCATTCGTGCTCACCGCCATTGTCATCTCCTTTTCCATCACCATCGTCATGCTCGTTTCATCCGTCGTGGGCAAACCGGGAGACGCAACTCGGGCGGATGACGACGTTTCCCGCGAATCGCCCCGGCGCCCCGATGCGGACGATGTCGACGAGCTCTATCACGAGCTCGCACCCGATGCCCGCGCAACGCCCGAGGTAGGGGAGAAGACGCGATGATTCTCACCTACGACTTCGTCAGCACCTACCTCACGCTCTTCGTCGCTGTTCCCCTCATTTCCGCCGGCGTGCTCGTTCTCGCCGCGCGAGTGCAGTGGCTGCAGTACGTTGTCATGTTTGCCACGCTCACGGTCAGCCTTGCGGCCTCGGCGGGATTGATCGCTGGCACTTCTGACGGCACCACCTACGCCAAGGGCACCGGAAGTTGGCCGTTCGGCATCGCGATCCCTTTTGCCGCCGACATGTTCTCGGCGCTCATGTTGACAACGACGGGCATCCTGGCTCTGGCGTGCGCCTGGTTCGCGGTCGCCAGCGGGTATGCGCGCCAGCGCTACTTCGCCCCGCTCGTGCTGGTGCTCATGACGGGTGTCAACGGCGCGATCCTGACCGCGGATATCTTCAACTTCTTTGTCTTCCTCGAAGTGATGCTCCTGCCCTCCTACGGACTGTACGCCTACACAATTCACCGCCGCGGCGGCAACATCATGGTCGGTGGCGTGCGCTTGTTCATCACCGCCAATCTGCTGGCATCTACCATGTTCCTCACCGGCGTGGCGCTAATCTACGGGACCGCGGGGTCGGTCAACCTCGCGCAGCTGAAAGGCGCGGCGGCGCAAGACCCGGCGGTGGCGATCGCGACGAGCGTGGTCATGTTTTCCATGCTGACCAAGGCTTCGGTCGTCCCGGTCCATTCTTGGCTGGCGCGCTCCTACCCGTACACGTCGCCGGCGGTGACAGCGCTGTTCTCGGGTTTGCATACCAAGGTCGCGGTGTACATCTTGTACCGCATCTACGCGGTGCTTTTCGACGGCGATGAGCGCTTCCTCTGGATCCTTGTCGCCCTCTTCTCCCTGACCATGCTGATCGGCGTGCTCGGCGCAGTGGGTGAGAAAGACGCCCGCTCCATTTTGACCTTCCACATGGTTTCCCAGCTCGGTTACATTCTGCTGGGACTGGCCATTTTCACTGAGATCGGGCTTGCGGCAGGCATCTTCTACCTGGTGCACCACATGCTTGTGAAGGCCTCGCTGTTCATGTCTACCGGCGCCATTGAGGTGAGGTACGGGACCGGCAAGATCGGAGCCTTGGCGGGGACGGCCCGGCGCGAGCCGTGGATGGGCGTTGCGTTTTTCGCGGCCGCCTTGTCCCTTGCGGGCATCCCGCCGTTCTCCGGTTTCGTGGCGAAGTTCTCGCTCATGCTCGCGGCGTACGAAAAGGGCGAGTTCTACGCCCTGGTAGTCATGGTTGTGGTGTCGCTGATCACGCTGTTGTCGATGCTCAAGATCTGGGACGGCATGTTCTGGGGGAGGGCAGAAAAGGCTGAGGTCGCGTCAGCTGACGACGGCCGAGCTCGTGTCGGATTCTGGCTGGGTGCCCCAGCCGTTATTCTCGCGGCGCTGACGCTGGCGATCGGACTGGGTGCGCAAGTCCTCATGGGATGGTCTGAAGTAGCGGCGCAGAATCTGTTGGACACTTCCGGTTACGTGAATGCGGTGATGAACGGATGAAAGATTTTCTAACGTGGCCGTTTAGGATCCTCGGGTTCTGGGCCTGGTACGCAAAAGAGTTCGCCGTGGCGAATGTTGCGGTGATTAAGGACGTGGTCACTGTCGGCAACGACGCGACGCCCTCGATCGTGCGGCTTGAGTGCTTAAGCTTCACGGAGGGGTTCTACACCCTGCTGGCGTCGCTGATCACGATCACACCCGGCACGCTTGTGGTGGGAGCCGGTGACAATACGAGCAAGGGAGTGCGCGTGATGTACGTTCATGCGTTGTACTACACCGACATGGATGAACTACGCGCGGACCTTCGCGAAATGGAGGAGCGCATGCTCAAGGGCCTGATGCTTCGGCCCAAGCTGAACAAGGAGGCCACGTTGTGATAGCGGTTGACATCGCGATCGTGATTTTCGGGTTGTGCGCCATGCCGGCCGGGTACCGGATGCTCGTCGGCCCGTCGCGGGCGGATCGGGCGACGGCAGCGGACTTGATGGTGTTCTTGCTCATCGGCATGGTTGCCTTGATCGGTTTCCGCAACAACTCCGGCTACACCCTAGATATCGTGCTGGTTGCGGCGCTCGTGGCGTTCTTGTCCACGGTGTCGTACGCTCGCGTGCTGCTACGGGGTGATCGCTGATGGACATCATGGACGTCATTGGTGATGTGTTGGTCATCTTCGGGGCACTCAACTTCGCGATTTGCGCCATTGGCTTGATCACGTTCCACGACTTCTATGCGCGCGTCTCCGCTGTGGGCACGGCGGCTGGGTTCGGGATCTCCTTCGTCGTTCTCGGCGTGTGGTTCAAGAATCCTTCGCTGGCGAGTTTTTTCGTCGCCCTGGTTGCGATTTTGTTGCTGTTGGGAACCTCCGCGCTGGGGTCGATGTTCATTGCGAGGTCCGCGGCGCTGCGGGGAACCCAGATGACGAATCCCGTGGCCGATGAACTTGGAGTGCTCACCCCGGAGCAGTTCGAAGCGCGCATGAACGGCCGAGGTGTCCCGGCGGAGGAGTCTTAACGGCCCCCAACGGTGCGCCTGATTCGTTTTCGCTGTTCGCGGCGTTATATTGCCTTGCATGAAATGGCGTCTTTTCGTGGCCCTGATTGTCCTGATTGCGGGGGCTTTTTTGCCGATGTCTCCGGTAAGCACGTGGTCGTCGGGCGATGAGGCGACGGGCGCGCCACAGGTTACCCCTGGCCCCGATGGGCTTATCGACGCCCGCCGCGCCGCCGGTGAGGCTGCCGCGAATGCTAGCTTGTTGACCAGCGGCACCGGCCAGCTCAAAGACGGCGTCGTCACGCTCGACGAGGGCTCGACTGCGCTTATCGACGGCATCGCCGCCGCAAGCACGGGCGCCACGGAGCTCTCCAACGGGATGGTGGAACTGCAGGCGGGCACGGGTCAGCTTGCCGCAGGTGCGACGCGGGTGGCCGATAGCGTCGGTGGCGTGGTCGACCAGGTTGTCGGGTTCGAGGCGGTCCGCGGCCAGGTGCTGTCCACGATCGACTCAACGCTGGAGCGGATGAAAGACTCCAGGGACCCCGACGTCGTCCAGGCCCGAGAGGCGCTTGAAGGGTTGCGCGAACAGGCGCAGACCGCGCAGCTGCCGGCGGACGCGGTGTCGCAGCTCACCGAGCTGAAAAACGGCTCGCGCGAAGTGGCCAACCAGCTCTCAGTGCCTGGTTACGCATACCACGACGGTGTATACTCGGCGACCAACGGCGTCGCGGAGTTGGCGAGCGGGTTAAGCGAACTCAACAACGGCGCCGCCCCGGCTCAAGAGGGCATCAAGCAGCTTCGCGACGGCTCCGAAAAGCTCGACGAGATGGCGGCAAAGACGTCGGACTCCATCGACAGCGTGCGCCGGGCGATTCCAGCCCCGGCACCCGCTGCGGCGTCGGCAGGCCAGGCGGAGCAGGGTGCGCCGACCTCGGCGCTGGCGCCGTTGGCGGCGATGCTGATCGCCGCGCTGGTCACCATCGGTGGGCTGGCGCTCGCCGTCGCGGTAGCTTTCCTGCCGGGGCGGAAGTGGTGGGCCATCGCCGCGGGCACCGGTTTTCTCACGCTCATCGGTCTCGTTTTGGTTGTGGTCGTGGGCGTGTCCCTGTCCCCGCTCGCGGTTGCTACCGTGGCGCTTTCGCTTGCCGTGTCCACGCTTGCTGTGGCCGGTTTGAGCTGGATGCTGATGTCGGCCTTCGGGGCTAGGGCGGGACTGGGCAGCGCTGCCGTCCTCGCCGTGGCCCAGATCGGCATTGTTGGCTGGGTGTGGAAGTCTGCCGCGGCTGGGGCAGTGTCCTCCATCGCGGCCGCGGTGTCCAGCGCGATGCCAATGCACTGGCTCACGGCCGCGCTTTCAGCGGCCGGCAACGGGGGGTCCACCACCGCCCTGTGGGTCGGCATCGGCCTGAGTACGGTACTAGCGGCGCTGGGCCTGATCGGCCTGAACCGAACCAGGGCGTAAATTCCAGCCACGCTCCCCTTGAACGTGATATACGTTACATAACAATTTCGTGTATCTAAGGAGACAGTGGTGTGGACCAGAGCCCATTTATCGAAATCGGACTGCCGATCGCCCTTTTCGTCATCATGATCGGCATCGGGCTGAGCCTCACCAGCGCCGATTTCGTCGCCCACGCACGACGCCCGCGGGCGTCGATAGTTGGGCTCATCGGCCAGCTCACACTGCCGCCGCTGTTGGCGCTGGGTATCGCGTGGGCGTTCGGCCTCACCCCGCTGATGGCGCTCGGGGTCGTGCTCGTCGCTGCCGCGCCCGGCGGAGCAACGTCCAACCTCGCGACCTACCTGGCGCGCGGCTCCGTGGCACTGTCGATCATCCTCACCGTCGCCGCCTCGCTTGCCGCGATCATCACCCTGCCACTGTGGATGGACTTTGCCACCCGCATCATCCCCGGTGTCGAGAGCCTGGATGTGCGCATGCCGCTGGGCGAGACCTTTGCACTGCTCATCGGGGTGGTGCTCGCCCCGGTCGCGATCGGTATGGTCCTGCGCGCGAAGAGGCCGCAGCTGGCGGAGAAGATGGAGCGGTTCGTCGGCCTAGTGGGAATGATCGTCCTGGTACTGCTCATCGTGTTTATCGTCATCGATGTACGCGGCCAGATCGTGGAGCTGCTCATCGCGGTCGCACCCGTCGCCGCCGTGTTCAACCTCTGCCTGATCCTCATCGGTGGGCTCGTCGGCTGGCTCGGCAGACTAGACGTCACAGACCAACTCGCGATCGCCATCGAATACAGCATCCGCAACACGACACTCGCCATGGTGCTGGCGTTTGCGGTGATGCAGAAACCGGAGGTTGGCGTCGTCTCTGCGGTGTACTCGATTGTCATGTACGTAACCATGTTCCTCGTCATCGCGGCGGGAAGGCGGATGGTGGCGCGAGACGTCGCGACGCAAGCCGCGCACAGCGATACAGTGGGCGGCGAGAGGAGCCTCGCGCATGGATCAGCAAAGACCGACGTCATACTGGGATAACCACCCCCGCTTCCAGGAGCAACCCGAGGTTGAGCCTGGGTAGGCGGAATCGCAGCGGAGCCCGACCGCCCACGAGACGATCGTGATGGCCTGTACGTTCTCAGGGTTCGGCCCGGCTTACAGCATTGACGACGACCGCGGCCAGCGTATCGGCGAGATTATGAGTTAATCAACTGCCGGTTCACCCCTGCTGAATACGCGATCACCGATGACGGCGGCGACTCGCTCACCCTGGTGCGCAGCGGCAGCAACTACAGCGTCACCGGCTGCGGCGGCACCGAGATCGCGACCGCGAGGCACGGGTTCTTCCGCCCCAAAATGGACGCGACGATTTCCGGTGCGCCGTGCAGCATTGAATTCTCCAATTCGCCGCTCACTGCGCGATTGACGCGTGGTACCCAACCCGCCGCCACCTTGCAGCGGCAGTGGGACGGGATGTTTCAAGAATTCGGACGCCCGCACAGGTACACCCCGAGCATTAAGCGCCACACCGGCGAACGGCCACGCGCCGCGATCCTCGGCATCGCCGTCGCGGTCGACATGATGGTCCTTGCCGCGCAGCAAGCCGGCTCAACGAAAAAAAGATCCGCACTGATGGCAAAAGGTGCCTTTTTCAGTGCGGATGCGGTTGGTCGGGATAACAGGATTTGAACCTGCGACCTCTTCGTCCCGAACGAAGCGCGCTACCAAGCTGCGCCATATCCCGGTGTACGTCAAGTACTCGGGATACTTTACTCGAGTGCCAACTTAGAGCCAAAACGCCAGCTCGGACGTTTTAGGCGCGCCGCTCGGTAATGCGGATCAGCGCGGCGGAAGGGCGGCAGAAGATGCGCACCGGGGCGTACTTCGAGGTGCCGAGCCCGCCTGTGACCTCCATCCACATCGACCCGTAGCGGTGCAGCCCGGAGGCACGCTCCCTGTCAATGTCGGAGTTGGCCACGATCACGCGCTCGCCGGGCAGGCAGATCTGGCCGCCGTGGGTGTGGCCCGCCAACGCTAGGTCGTAGCCGTCGGCCTCGAACGCGGAGAGCACGCGCCGGTAGGGGGCGTGCAGCAAGCCGATGGCCAGATCGGCGTCCGCGTTCGGGGCTCCGGCGATCTCTTCGTAGCGGTCGAGGTCGTGGTGCGGGTCGTCGACGCCGGCGAGCGCGAGCTTGACCCCGGAGGCCTTGAACTCCAGGCGCTGGTGCGTGGCGTCGCGCCAGCCGCGTTCCACGAATGCAGCGCGCATGCCCTCCCAGGGCAGGTCCACGTATGAGGGCTCGCGCTTGGCGTTAACGAGATACTTCAGCGGGTTGACCGGCCGCGGCGCCCAGTAGTCGTTGGTGCCGAAGACGAACGCGCCGGGGCGGTTGAGCAGCGGCTCGAGGGCGTCGAGGACGTAAGGCACCCCGCGCAGGTCCGAGAGGTTATCGCCGGTGTTGATCACGAGGTCCGGCTGTAGGGCGTCGAGGGCGCGGACCCACGCGATCTTGGTGTCTTGTCCCGGGATCATGTGCAGATCGGAGATGTGCAGGACCTTAAACGCGTCCGCGCCGCGCAGCGTGCCTGGTGGGAGCAGGGGCAGCTCGTAGGTTTTGAGCTGGAAGTTGGTCAACTCGGAGATGCCGAACGCGAGCGTCGTCAAGCCAGCTGCTGTTCCAGTTGCGAGGGTGGCCGCAAGAATATGTCGAAGCTTCATCCCACCCAAGGTTACAGGTCGCGTAACCTTAAATTCATGAGTGAGCTGAAAGACAAAATTCGCGCCGACCTGAAAGAGGCCATGAAGGCCAGGGAGAAGGAGCGCACGGGCACGATCCGCATGCTGCTGGCCGCGATCCAGGCCGCAGAGACCGAGGGCACCAAGCACGAGGTTGGTGACGACGAGATCATCGCGATCATCGCCCGCGAGATCAAGAAGCGGCGCGAGTCCGCGGAGATTTACCGCACCAACGACCGCGCGGACCTCGCCGACACCGAGCTTGCCGAGGTTGATGTGCTCGAGGGCTACCAGCCGAAGCAGCTTGACGACGCCGAGCTTAACGCCCTAGTCGACGAGGCGATTGCCGAGACCGGCGCGGACTCCATGGCCCAGATGGGTGCCGTGATGAAGGCGGCGACGGCCAAGGCCGCCGGCCGCGCCGACGGAAAGCGCCTCTCCGCCGCGGTCAAAGACCGTCTGGGCAGCTAAAGGGGACTAGCCGAAGATCTCGTTGAGTTGGCTGCGGGCGTCGTCAATCTGGCGCTGCAGCTCCTCGAGCTCCGGCGAGGGCCGCGACGGCGCACGCGGCGGGGTCGGCTCGGTCCGCGACTCCGTCTGACGCGGTGCGGAGCCATCGGATACGTTGAGCTTGACCAGAGACCCCGGGGCGAGGTTCGGGTCCATCGGCTCTGCGGCGATAACAGTGCCGCGCGGCGCGCCGTCGCCGAAGACGGTCTGCAGAACTACGCGCAGGCCCTGCTCCTCGAGCCTGGAGCGCGCAGCCTCCGTGTCCATCCCCACGACCGAATCAAGTGCCGCCTGGCGCGTGCCGCGTTCGTACACCGCGCTCGACTCGGGTAGGCCAGCGTTCCGCGCCCCCGGCACGCCGTTTGCCATGCGGAACCAAGCATCGGCGGCCTCGTTGCCGCCAAACAAGGTGCCCTCAGAGCACTGGCGCACAGGACTGGTGCACAGCGGGGTGGTCTGCGTCCCGTCATTGTAAATGTAGGGGGCGCCCGCCAACGCCCGGTTGAACCCGAAGAACGCCGAGGACTGGTGCGATTCGGTCGTACCCGTCTTCGCGGCGACCGGAGCGTCCCACCCAGCCGCTGCGGCGGCGCGTTTCGCCGTTCCGGACTTGATGTCTTCCGACATGCCCTGCGCCAAGGCGGCGGCGACTTCCTTGTCCACGGCCTGCTCGCAGGCGGGGCGGTCGATGTAGACCTCTTGGCCGAATCTGTCCGTCACCTTTGCGATCGGGTTCGGCTCGCACCAGCGCCCGTTAGAGGCCAGGGTTGCGCCGACGTTGGACAGCTCCAGCGCGTTGACCGCGAGCGGGCCGAGGACAAACGAGCCCATGTTGCCCTCGGCGGCGGCCTGCTCAATCGAGCGCTCGCCGTCGTAGGTGCCGTCGGCGGCATAAGACCGCAGCCCGAGGCGGACGGCCATGTCTACCGTGGGCTCCACGCCGACCTTTTGGATGAGCTCAATGAAGGTGGTGTTGGGCGACTGCGCGAGGGCGTCGCGAAGCGAGAGCTTGGGCGCGTACGTGCCGGCGTTTTCGACGCAGTAAGCACCGGGTGGGCAGTTGTCGGCGCCGCCGGCGCCCATGCCGTAAACGACGGAGCGCTCCGGGGTATCTAGCATGGTGTCCAGGCCCATTCCCTGCTCAAGGGCGGCACCGGCGGCGAAGATCTTGAACACTGAGCCGGCACCGTTGCCCACCAGGGACGACGGCTGCGGCATGATCGTCTGGTTCGCTTCCAAGTCGAGCCCGTAGAAGCGTGACGACGCCATCGCGGCGATGTCGCGCGAATCCTCGCCCGGGCGCACGACGTTGAGGACACCGGCAACGCCGGGGGTGGACGGGTCAACACTGCTGCGAATCGCGTTGACCGCGCTCATTTGAACCGTCGGGTCGAGGGTGGTCGTAATCGTGTACGCACCCTTTTCCAACTCCTCCTGAGGCAGGCCCTTGCTGGCCAGGTAGGTCAGGGCGTAATCGCACATGAACCCGTTGTCGCCGGCCGCAAGGCAGCCGTCGGGAAGCAAAATGGGCTGCGGGAGGGTATCCAGCGGCTCGGCGGACAGGGCGTCGGCCTCCTCCTGCGTGATCGACCCGTAGGCGGCCATGTTGTTGAGCACCGTGTTGCGGCGCTCGATCGCGCCCTCGGGGTTGGTGTACGGGTTGAGGTATTCGACGGACTGCAGCAGGCCGATCAGCAGTGCGGCCTGCTTGGGGCCCAGGTCGCGCGCGGGCACGTCGAAATAGGTGCGCGAGGCCGCTTCGATGCCAAACGAGTGGTTGCCGAAGGATACGAGGTTGAGGTAGCGGGCGAGAATCGTGTCCTTGTCCAGCGTCTTGTCCAGGTCCGAGGCCATGCGCATCTCGCGCAGCTTGCGGGGGATGGACTGCTCGGTGGCGGCGATGGCATCCTCGGCGGATTCGGCGTCGACAAGCCACAGGTAGTTCTTTACGTACTGCTGGTTGATGGTGGACGCGCCCTGCTCCACCCCGCCGGCGAGCAGGTTGGTCACCATCGCGCGGGCGAAGCCCTGCATGTCCACCCCGTCGTGCTGGTAGAAGCGCCGGTCCTCGGTGGAGACGAGGGCGTCCTTGGCGTACTGGGAAATTTCCTCGCTGGGCACCTCGTAGCGGCGCTGGTTGAACAGCCACGCCATCGGCTGGCCGTTGACGTCGGTGATCGTAGTCACGCCGGGGACGTGGCCGTCGGTGAGGTCGGAGAGGTTCGTCTGCATTGTCTGCGATGTGCGCGCGACAGCGACACCGCCGAGCCCCGCGATGGGGGCGAGGGCGGCCGCGATGACGAGGCCCGCCGCGAGTATGGCGACGAGCAGTTTTCCGAGCGAAGAGAGAGCTGACACCCCCTTACCCTAAACCACCGCGACGCGTGGGGGAACTCGCAATCCCCCCAATCCGTGTGACTCATTCGACAATTCGGCGAAGGTGTGAATACACTTACAGACACCAGTTAGTTCGGTTAAGAAAACCATTCTCGCATCGAAGGACCTCGAAGGAGACGCCATGACGGCAACGTTGGGCCGAGAAGCCCTCCAAGCGGCATCCGTGCCGCACCGCACCGCTACTACAGGGACGTCGAGGAATTACGATTCAAACGGCCAGCTTGTGTTCGACCGTGGCGAATGGGTCACCCTGGCGACGTGCCGTTCCGGCGACCCCGATGCGTTGTTCGTCCGTGGCGCTGAGCAGCGCAAAGCGGCCGCGATTTGCCGTCGCTGCCCGGTGCAGATGGAGTGCCTCGCAGACGCGCTGGACAACCGCATCGAGTTCGGCGTATGGGGCGGGCTCACCGAACGCCAGCGCCGCGCCGTGCTGCGCCAAAACAAGCACGTCACCGACTGGGTGGAGCACCTCGCCTCCGGCAGCGAGGTCGCGGGGCTCTAAGCCGGCGCGTTCACGGTAGAATCGCCCCATGACTAAATGGGAATACGCCACCGTGCCGCTTCTGACCCACGCCACCAAGCAGATCCTGGATACCTGGGGCGAGGACGGCTGGGAACTCGTCACCGTCACTCCCGGCCCGACGCCGGAGAACCTCGTCGCCTACATGAAGCGCGAGGTCTAGGCCGTGGCTGCGTCGTTCACCGAGAAGCTGTCCGCCCTCGGCCTCGAGCTGCCTGAGGCCGTCGCGCCTCTTGCCGCCTACGTCCCCGCCACCCGCGTGGGAAACCAGGTGTGGACCTCGGGGCAGCTGCCGCTTATCGACGGCTCCCTGCCAACAACAGGCAAGGTCGGAGCCGAGGTTTCGGAGGATGAGGGCTACGAGCTGGCGCGCCGCGCTTGCCTCAACGCGCTTGCCGCGATCGACGCGCTGGTCGGGCTCGACAACGTTACCCGCGTGCTCAAGGTCGTAGGCTTCGTCGCCTCCGCGCCGGACTTCACCGGCCAGCCGAAGGTAATCAACGGTGTCAGCGAGCTCATCGGGGAGGTCTTCGGCGATGCCAGTGCCCACGCCCGCTCCGCGGTCGGCGTCGCCGTGCTGCCGCTGGACTCGCCCGTTGAGGTGGAGATCATCGTCGAGGTAGCGGACGCGGCTGCATAACAGCTGTAGTCTTAGACGTATGCAGCATCCCGCTTACAGCCAACTGCGGCCGGTTACCCCTTCTGCTTCCGTCGTGCTCTGCCCGAACCCGAGCTACGCGGCGTTGGAGGGCACAAACTCCTGGGTTGTCAGGGTGCCCGAGGACGAGTTCAGCATCGTCGTCGACCCGGGGCCCGAGGACGAGGGCCACCTCAACGTGCTCAGCGCGAAGGGCGAGAAGGTGGCGCTGATCCTGCTCACCCACCGCCACCACGACCACGCGGACGGCGCGCAGCGCTTCCGCCAGCTCACCGGCGCGCCAATCCGCGCCGTTGACCCGCAGTACTGTGCGGGCGCCGAGCCGCTTGTCGACGGCGAAGTGATCTCCATCGACGGCATCTCCCCACAATTGAAGGTCGTGGCCACCCCGGGCCACACCCGCGATTCGGTGAGCTTCTTCGTCTACTCGGCAGCGGCCGGCGAATCTGAGCTCGAGGGCATTATCACCGGAGATACGATCGCGGGTCGCCACACCACGATGATTTCCGAAACCGACGGAGACCTCGGTGACTACCTCGATTCCCTGACCCTGCTGGAGGAGCAGGGCGAGGGCGTGCGCTTGCTGCCCGGCCATGGCCCAGAGGGCGATGACGTTTCGGAGTTCGCGCGCAAGTACCTAGAGCGCCGCACCCAGCGCCTCGAGCAGATCCGCGAGGTGATCCGTGAGCATGGGGTGGACGCGGACATTAACACCTTCGTCGACGCGATCTACGACGACGTCGACCCGGTCCTGCGCGGCGCCGCCGAGCAGTCCACCCGCGTCGCGCTGCGCTACATCCGCAACCAGGGCTAACTCGGGGGCTAGCGCGCGCGCCGGGCGAGGTGCTCGGTGTCGACAATGAGCACGCTCTTGCCCTCCAAGCGGATCCACCCGCGGTGCGCGAAGGTGGCCAGCGCCTTGTTTACCGTCTCGCGCGACGCTCCGACAAGCTGCGCGATCTCCTCTTGGGTCAGGTCGTGGTTGACCCGCAGCGCGCCACCCTCCTGGGTGCCGAAGCGGTTGGCCAGCTGCAGCAGCGTCTTGGCGACGCGGCCCGGAACGTCGGTGAAGATTAGGTCCGCCAGGGAGGCGTTGGTGCGGCGCAGCCTGCGCGCGAGCACCCGCAGGAGCTGCTGGGAGATGTCCGGGTAGTCGCTGATCCACTTCTTCAACGACTCGGAGTTCATCGTCGCGGCCGAAACCTCGGTGACGCACACGGCGGAGGAGGTGCGCGGGCCCGGGTCGAAGATGGACAGCTCGCCGAACATGTCGGACGGGCCCATCACAGACAGAAGGTTCTCGCGGCCGTCGGAGGCGTGGCGCGCGAGCTTCACCTTGCCCTCAATGATGATGTAGAGCCGGTCGCCGGGTTCACCCTCATCGAAGATCGTGGTGCCACGCGGGAAGTGGACGCTTTCCATCTCCCCGATCAGCGCCGTCACGGCATCCGGCTCGACACCCTGAAAAATCCCCGCGCGCGCGAGAATGTCGTGGTCGCCCTGCATGTATGCCTCCTTAGCTCAACGGCGCTATTCCACCCGTTAGGGTATCACTGCCGTGGGAGGTTCGTCACAAAAGGGCGAAATTGTGGCCAGTTACGAAAACAGGCTGGATTCCAGCTTTTCCATGCCGGCGGCGAAGAGGCCGAGAATCACGGGGGCTAGGGCTACGAGGACAACTGTCATGGGTGAGATTCTACCGGCCTGATTGCAGCGGTCACTATAGTTGCGCCTATGACTGGACCCACCGGCTCTTCTCACACGGCAGCGTCGCTGACTCCCCAGAGGCACCGCCGGCCCGGTTCCCACCCGGCGGCCAAGGGCGAGGAGACAGCCATCGGGCGCACCCGCCGCGCGCGCCGCATCAACCGCACGCTCGCGGCGGTGTTCCCCGACGCGCACGCGGAGCTCGACTTCACCAACCCGCTGGAGCTGCTCGTCGCCACCGTGCTCAGTGCCCAAACCACCGACGTGCGCGTCAACCAGGTCACCCCTGCGCTTTTCGCCCGCTTTCCGACGCCCTCCGCATACGCCTCGGCAAAACAGGAGGAGGTAGAGGAGATCATCCGTCCCACCGGCTTCTACCGCGCGAAGGCGGCAAACCTCATCGGGTTGGGCCGCACGCTGGTCACCGACTTCGGTGGCGAGGTCCCGACCGCACTCGAGGACCTGGTCAGCCTGCCGGGGGTGGGCCGGAAAACGGCGCACGTTGTGCGCGGCAACGCCTTCGACATGCCCGGACTGACCGTGGACACGCACTTCCAGCGGCTCGTCCACCGGCTCAAGCTCACCGAGGAAAAAGACCCGGTGGCCATCGAGCACGCGATCGCCGCGATTATTGAGAAGAAAGAGTGGACGATGTTTTCGCACCGGATCATCTTCCACGGCAGGCGCGTGTGCCACGCCCGCACCCCCGCCTGCGGAGCGTGCCCGCTGGCGTTCGACTGCCCCAGCTTCGGGGAGGGGCCGACCGACCCGGCCCAGGCCGCGGCGAAGGTGACCGGCCCCGAGCGCGACCACATCCTCGCCTTTGTGGGCAGCGGCGAAGGAGAAGCACATGAATAGGACAGCAGTACTGGGTGTGGCCGCCGCGGTGGTGGCGACCATCGTCGTGCTGGCCGGGGCCCTGGTCCTGCTGCGCCCGACCCCGGGCGGTTCTCAGGGGCAGGGGACGCCGGTGGAGGCGTCGACAAGCAGCGCGGCGGCGGTTCCCGCGCGGCCCGATTGCCCCGGGCGCGAGGTCGGCGGGGTGGCGCTTGATTGCCTCGGCGGCGGGTATGTCGATCCCGCCAGCGACGTCACTGTGGTCAACGTCTGGGCGTGGTGGTGCGAGCCGTGCCGCGAGGAGCTGCCGGTGATCGAGCAGTTCGCCGCCGAAAACCCGCAGTTCAGCGTGGTCGGCGTGCACGCTGATGCGGCCGCCGCGAACGGTGCGGCGATGCTCAACGAGCTCGGTGTCGGGCTGCCGAGCTACCAGGACAGTGACAACACTTTAGCGGGCACCCTGGGGCTGCCCGGGGTGATCCCGCTGACCGTGGTGTTTCGCGGTGATGAGCAGCTCGCCGTGTTCCCGAAGGTGTTCGGCAGCGCCGCCGAGCTCGACGCCGCTGTGACAGGGGTGCTCTAAGTGGCAGACGTTGCACTCGCGCCTGAGCTCGCGCCGGGCTGGCTGACCTCGATGATCGCCGGGATGGAGACGTCGCAACGCTCCAAGCGGGCGCAGGAGCTGCTGTCGGGCCGCACCGTGCAGCGCCCCGAGCGCGACGACGCCGCCGTGCTCATGCTGCTGACCGGCGCTAACGCCGCCGAGGCGGAGATCTTAATCACGCACCGCACGCCGACGATGCGCAGCCACTCCGGGCAGATGGCGTTTCCCGGCGGGCGTATCGACGACACCGACCTCGGGCCCGTCGACGCCGCGCTGCGCGAGGCGTGGGAGGAAACGGGCCTGGAGCGCGAGCGCGTCACGCCGCTGGCCGTGATGCCCTCGCTGACCACCGCCGGAGGGCGCCGCCGCGCGGTACGCCCCGTGCTCGCCTACTCGGCCGACCCGGGAAGCCCGTACGTGGCCAGCCCGGTGGAAACGGACGACGTTTTCTTCGCCCCGGTCACGGAGCTCCTCGCCCCCGAAAACCGCCTGGACGTCGGCTTTTTCGGGTTCACCGGGCCGGCGTTTTGGGTCAACGACTACCTCGTCTGGGGCTTTACGGGCGTGCTTCTCGACGTCCTCTTCGACGCTGCCGGATGGGCCACACCCTACGACCCCACGGTCGTGCCGCTGCGCCGGGCGCTGAAGCGTTCGCGCAACGGGGAGCGCCACTTTTAGCCCCACCCGGAGTAACATCAACTCGCACGAAGTAGGCCCGTACCGAAAAACCGAGGGAGAACCGACGCGTTGGACGCCGCTGTCATCGTCGATGTAATCCTTGTTGCCGTGATCATCGCCGCGTTCGTCAGCGGCTGGCGCCAAGGCGCGCTCAGGGCGGTGTTGTCGATGGTGGGTGTCGTCGCCGGGCTGATCGTCGGCCTGGCCATCGCGCCGCTGCTGGTCAACCTCGCCGAAACCCGGGCGGTCAAGCTCGTGATTCTGCTCGCCGTGGTGGTGCTGTTTGTGGGCATGGGCAACATGGTCGGCCTCGTCGTCGGCTCCAGGGTGCGCGAGCGGGCCCGGTTCCGCTCCACCCACGTGCTCGATTCGGTGGTGGGGTCGGTGTTCCAGGCGCTGGTGGTGGCGCTGGTCACCTGGTTCATCTCGATTCCCCTGGCCACGTCGGTCCCAGGCGCCGTCGGCGACGGCATCCGCAACTCCGCCGTCCTCGGCGCGATCGACTCGGCCGCACCCGCCGGGCTGGAGTCGCTTCCCGGGCGGCTCGCGGCGCTGCTCAACGATTCGGGCCTGCCGCCGCTGGTCTCACCCTTTGCCACGCCCGGCGGCCAGCAGGTCGACGCCCCCGACGCGGCAGCGGTCGACCCGGAGGTGGTCGACCGCGTCAGCCCGAGCGTGGTGCACGTTATGGGTGACGCCGGGGTGTGCGGGCGCAAGCTGATGGGCTCCGGCTTCGTGGCCGCCGAGGACTATGTGATCACCAACGCCCATGTGGTGGCGGGCACCGAAGCCGTCAACCTAGACACTGTGTTGGGCGTGAAACCTGCCGAGGTCGTTTACTACCGCCCGGACGTGGACATTGCGGTGCTGTACAGCGAGAGGCTGGGCCTCGACCCCATCCCGCTGGCGCAGGAAGGCCTGGCCCGCGGTGACAACGCGGTGGTGATGGGCTACCCGCGTTCCGGGCCGTTCGAGGCCGCTCCGGCGCGCGTGCGCAGCCGGATCAACATCTCGGGCCCGGACATTTACTCCACCGGGCGCTTTGAGCGCGAGGCGTACACCCTGCGCGGCAACGTCAGGCAGGGCAACTCGGGCGGGCCGCTTCTCACACCCGAGGGCGAGGTCGCGGGCGTGATCTTCGGCGCCTCCGTCGACTCCAGCGACACCGGCTACGCGCTCACCCTTGACCAGGTGCTCAGCGCGGTGGGCCCCCTGCAGTCACATACCACGCCGGCCGACACGCAAAGCTGCGTGGTCGGTTAGCCCGCCGGCGAACTCAGCGATCGCGTCGACGAACGCCCCTGGGTTCTCGATGTGCGGCAGGTTCTTCGCGCCCGGGAGGGTGAGCGTGCGGTAGTCGCCGGTGACGCGGTCGCGCTGGCGCGCGGCGAGGCGCCGCCACAGGCTTTGGTTGGGGTGGATTAACAGGGTCGGCGCACTCACGCTCGCCCGCCGGGGCGTTGAGCTGGTGAGAAGGCGGGAGTTGTGGACGCTATGGATGAAAGCGTTGTCGATCGCGGCGGCGGTGCGTCGTAAAGCAAGCACCTCGGCGAAGCGGTCGCTGCGCTGGAACGAGGCCGTGGTGTTGATGGCCAGGTTGGCGCGGTAGGCACGCGCGCGGGCGCGGGCGAAGCGCTCGAGCAGGCGCGAGGGCAGGTGGGCGAGCGCACTGCGGCCGAGCATGGGCATGAAATCCCACGGCCGCGAGGCCATCGCCGCGCGCAGGTCCGCCGGGTGCGATGCGGAAACGGACACCAGCCCCGCGACCGTTTCCGGGTGTGTGGCAGCGCTCACCCAGGCGACCGCGCCCCCCGTGTCGACGCCGACGAGCACGGCGCGTTTATGCCCGAGGGTGGCTATCGCGCCCTTGACGTCGCCGACGGCGAGCAGCATGTCGCTGCCGGGCCGGGGCGGGGGCTTGTCCGACATGCCGTAGCCGCGCATGTCCAGCGCGGCGACGTGAAAGCCCCGCTGCGCGAGCGGGGCAACAACGTCGGAAAAATCGAACCACCCACCGAACGTGCCGTGGAGCAGCACGATCAGCGGGCAGTCCGCGTCGCCCGCGGTCACCGCGTGGAGGCGGGTGCCGCGGGTGTGGAGCATGCGGTGGGTGAAATCGCCCTCAAGCTCGACTACCGACGGGGGGAGTCGGCGTCCGGGGGTGGCCACCGCGTTACTACGCTCGAGCTAGTCGACGTTCGCGACGGTGGAGCCGCCGCGCGGCGGGACGGGGCGACCGGTCGGCGCGGGTCCGCCGGTGTAGAGGGCGCTGTCGTCCTCGGCGAGGTTCTTCTTCGCCTGGCCCGGGACGAGGTTCTTCAGCTCGTTAACCGACTCAATGGTGCGCTCGGGGGACTTGATCTTCTTGAACTTGCGCAGACCGACGAAGGCGAGGATGCCGGCGACGGCGAGCATGACAAGGAAGACGATGAGGAAGGCTGCCCACCACGGCACCCACAGCTGGAGCAGCGCGGCGAGGAAGAAGAAGAAAAAGAAGGTGGAGTAAAGCGCGATGACGCCGGCGCCGGCGAAGAGGCCGCCGCCGATGGCGCCCTTCTTTACCTCGCCGATGACCTCGGTCTTGGCAAGCTCGATCTCGTTGCGCACCAGGCGGGAAACCTGCTCGGTGGCGTTGGAGACCAGATCACCAATGGAGTCCTGTCCCGGCTGCGTGACGTCGGTGTCGCGCAGCGGGATGGAGTCCACCTTCGCGGAGATGGCTGTCGAACCGTTCGTGTAGAGACCCTTATTGCTCACGTTGAATACCTTCCTCGGTGGCGCTAGCCAAGTTTTTCATTAGAACATACCCAATCCTAGAGGATTATGTGTTGTTACTGTCCTTCATGATGCGCTGGGCGACCCACACGCCCGCCGCGGCGAGGGCCGTGACTCCAGCGAGCACGCCTGCGCCAATGCCGAACTCGCGCGCGTTGGGCATCTGGATCAGCGGCACGGGGTGCTTGAAAATGCGCACCTCCCACCCGTTGTCCTGGGCGTGTTTGCGCAGCGCGCGGTCCGGGTTGACCGCCACGGCGTGGCCCACCATCTCCAGCATCGGGATGTCGGTGGCGGAGTCGGAGTAGGCGTAGCAGAGCTCGAGGTCGTAGCTGTGGGAGTCGGCGAATTCGGCCACCGCCTCGGCCTTGGCGTCGCCTTTGAGGAAGCGGGTGATGTTGCCGGTGAGTTTGCCGTCGACAATCTCAAGCTCGGTGGCGACGATCATGTCCACCCCGAGCTCGCGCGCGATCGGCTCGACGAGGATGTCGGCCGAGGCGGAAATGATGATGATGTCGCGGCCGTGGCGCTTGTGGTAATCGATCAGCTCGCGGGCCTCGGCGTAGATCGCGGGCGTGACCACGCTGCGCATCGTCTCGGTGGTGATGCGGTTGATGTCCTCGACCGACCAGCCGGCGACGAGCTGGGAGAGGTAGTCCCGCGTCGAGTCCATTTGCTCGCTGGAGTGCCCGGTAAGCATGTAGGAGGCCTTGGTCATGTAGATCTCCACGGCCTCTTGGCGCGAGATCAGCCCGTTGTTGAGGAACTCCTTGCCAAAAGCAAACGCAGACGAGGTCGCGATGATGGTCTTGTCCAGGTCGAAGAAGGCGGCGGTCCGCGGTGTCGCGGCGCCCGCGCTTCCTCCGCTTAAACCATCGCGGCACTCGTCGCCAGTCATGCCCTACATTGTAGCCCCGCGCCGCGTGTGCCGAGGTAGAAAGCTACTTCGAAAAAGTTTACGAAAATTTGCGCCGAGGTGCTTGCAACTTGTTCGGGGTGTGTGTCATAATCATTCCTGCGAGGCCCCGATATACAGTGTGGCCTGCCCCGGTCCACCCCCCGAGACCGGGTTACTGACGGCCCGCGCACACCCCCCCGAGGCGCGGGCCGTCTCTTATGTCCTCAGCCGCGCGGGGTTATCCACAGCGAAGTGCGTGAAGCGTCACCCAGTCACGATGGTTATCCACAGGTTTGCGCGGGTGGTCTTGTGCAGGTCAAGCGCGTGCGCAACAGTCGGAGCTATGCCGCAGCCAACACCCATCCTCATCGCGATTGACGACGCCGCCACGCACTCCGAAGCCGTCCACCTCGCTGCCGCCTCGGGCCGCGCACTTATCGACGCCACCGCCTCGCCCGCCGCGCTCGAGCGCCACCTCGACTCGGCCTTCGCCGTGCTTATCGACGCCCCCCAGCACCTCACCGAGCTCTCGCGCACCCCACACCGGGCAGGGATCTTCGTCGTCGGACCCGACGTGGGCGCCGTCGCGGAAGCGCACGCCGCCTACCCCGCGGCCGAGGCCGCCTTCGTCCTGCCGGCCCAGGCCGCAGAGCTTTTGCGTGCCCTCGGGGCGCTCGAGCGCACCCCGCGCTTGCGCCGCGTGGAGGGCAAGGTCATCGCCGTAATCGGCGCGGCCGGAGGGGTGGGGGCGTCGACGCTGTGCGCGTCGATAAGCCGCGCGGCGGCGCGCGAGAGCGAACCCACTGTGATCGACGCCCACCGCTACTCCGGCGGCTTCGACCTGCTCGTCGGCATTGAGGAGCGTGGTGGCGCGCGGTGGGGCGAGATCTCGTTCGGGGAGGGCAGTGTCGAGCGCGGTGACGTGCGGCGCGCGCTGCCGAGCACCCCTGACGGGATCGCGGTGCTGACCTGCTCGCGTACCACGATCGCCGACCCCTTCGTGCTCGACCCATTGATGCTCGAGCGCACCGTGGCGGCGCTGGGCTCCGCGGGGCTTACCGTGGTGGATTGCCCCGTGGGGCTCGTGCCGCAGCGCTGCGACCTAGCGCTCGTGGTCACCCCCGGCGAGGTGCGCGCGGCGGCCGCGGCCGCGCGGATCTGCGCCGAGCTCGCCGCGAACAGCATCGGGTGCGCGATCGTGGCGCGGCGGCGCTCCTGGACGGGGCTGTCGGCGCGCGAGATCGAGCGCGTGACCAAGCTCGACGTCATCGCGGACGTGCCCGAAGTCGCCGGGCTGACCCGCAAGGTCGAAACCGCAGGCCTGCCGCTGCGCCTGCCCCGCCCGCTCGCACGCGCCGCCGCGAAGGTGATCGCGGAGGTCGGGGTATGAGCGCGCGGGCGACGGAGGAGATCATCACCCGCGTCAAGCGCCGGCTCGCCGCCGAGGCCGACGTCGACCCGGCGCGCCTGTCGGCCCTGATCCGCGAGGAATCGGCCGTGCTCAGCGACGTCGACGTCCTCACCATCATGCGCAGGCTGCGCGACGACACCACCGGCGCCGGGCCGCTGGAGCAGCTCCTGGCAGATCCGACGGTAACCGACATCTGCGTCAACGGCCCGCACGGCGTCTACGTCGATCGCGGCAGCGGGCTCGAGGCCACCCCGGTGCGCTTTGCCGCGGACGCGGACGTGCGCCGCCTCGCCTCCCGCCTCGCCGCTGGTTGCGGGCGCAGGCTTGACGACGCCCACCCGTTCTGCGACGGCCACCTCACCCGCGACAACGGCACCCTCCTGCGCTTCCACGCGGTCCTGCACCCCACCGCGCACGTCGGCACGTGCATTTCGCTGCGCGTGCTGCGCTCCACCACGGCCACGCTCGACGACCTCGCCGCGCGCGGGGCCTTCGACGCCGAGCGCGGCGCGGCGCTGCGCCGCATTGTGCGCGACCGGCGCGCGTTTTTGGTGCTTGGCGGCACGGGCGCCGGCAAGACAACGCTTCTGTCCGCCATGCTGGCAGAGGTCGACGCCACCGAGCGCATCGTGGTTATCGAGGACACCTTGGAGCTCACGCCGAGCCACCCGCACGTGCTCAACCTGACGTCGCGGGGCGCCAACGCTGAGGGCGCCGGTGAGATCACGTTGTCCGACCTGTTGCGGCAGTCCCTGCGGATGCGCCCGGACCGGATCGTCGTTGGCGAGATCCGCGGCGCTGAGGTGGTTGACCTGCTCGCCGCGCTGAACACGGGCCACGACGGCGGCGCCGGCACCCTGCACGCGAACTCGATCCACGAGGTGCCCGCGCGCATGGAGGCGCTCGCCGCGCTAGGCGGGCTCGACCGGCCAAGCCTGCACTCCCAGCTCGCGGCGGCCGTCGAGGTGATCCTCGTGGTCAAGCGGCGCCCCGACGGCTCCCGCGTGCTGCACCAGCTCGGGGTGCTCGAGGGCAACCCGGTGCGCGCGAAGGTGCTGTGGGACTCAGTTGCGGGCGAGGCGGACGGTTACCGGGAGGTGTTCGGGCCATGAACGTAACCGCAGCGCTTCTCGTCAGCGCCGTGATCGCGAGCCGCCCGCCTCGCCCGGCCGCGCGTCTCGACGGGGCGGCGACCCGCGCGCGGATCCACCCCGCCGCCCTGCCCGTGGCGGTGTTCGCGGCCACCCTCGCCGTCATCATGGCGGAGCGGTTCTCGCTGGTTATCGCCGTCTCGATTGCCGCGGCGACGCTGTGGCGGGTGCTCAGCGCGCGGCAGCGGGCGCGTTGGGCGGGGCGTCGACAAGCAATAGTGGCGCTGTTTTTGGGCCACGTTGTCACCAACGTGCAGGCCGGGTCCACCCTCGAGGCCGCCTGCAGCCGCGCCGCAGACCACCTGCCGGAGGACTGCCCGGCGCCCCTGGCCAACAACGTGCGCCAGCTTGTCGCCGCCGCGCGTACCGGCACCGCCCCGCACGACGTGTTCGCCACCGCGCCGGCACCGGAGCTTGCCGACGTCGCCGCATTGTGGTCGCTCGCGATCCACCGGGGCCTGCCTGTCGCCGACCTGCTAGCGCGCGCCCGCGAGCGCATCGACACCGCCCAGCGCCACCGGGCGGCGACCGAGGCGGCGCTCGCGGGCCCGAAAACCACCGCCGCCGTCTTATCGCTGCTCCCGCTCGCCGGGGTGGCGATGGGGTCGGCGATGGGGGCCAACCCGCTCGGCCTGCTGCTCGGCGGCGGTCTCGGCGGGTGGCTGCTCGTCGGCGGGACCGCGCTGATCAGCGCCGGGTTTCTCACCTGCCAGCACATCATCGCGAGGGCCGCCGCATGACCGTCCTCGCCGCACTACTCATCGCCGGCGCCCTGTGCGCCTCCCCGCCGCGCCCCGCGCAGCGCCTCCACCCGGGTGACGGCGACCGCGTCCCGAAAACACCCCGCGACGGGCCGCGCACCGCCCGCTCGCCGACGTTCGACCGGCACCGAGTCGCCTCGGACATCTCGCTGTTCGCCGCGTGTTTTAGCGCCGGCCTGCCCGTCAGCGCGGCGGCGGCAGCGGTCGCCGACTCCTACGGCCCCGACAGCCCGGAGCCGCTCGCGCAGCAGTGGCGCACCGTCGCGGCTCTGTCCGTGCTCGGCGTCGAGCCGGACAAGGCGTGGGCCGACTTCCACCGCGTGCCTGGCGGCGCCGAACTGGCCAGTCTCGTCGGGCTGTCGCACTCCTCCGGTACCGCCGTCGCCGCTGGCTGCGAGCGCATCGCCTCGCGCCTGCGCGACGCGGCCGCCGATGACGCGACAGCCAGAGCCGAACGCGCGGGCGTGCTCATCAGCATCCCGCTTACCGCATTTTTCCTACCCGCCTTCTTCGTCCTCGGACTCATCCCCACGGCAATCAGCCTGGGGACCCACCTCACTCAAGGAGTACAACCATGAACCGTCTTGCAGCATCACTTTTCACCCACATCCACACGAAACTGTCCAATGACAAGGGCATGAGCACCATCGAGTACGCCTTTGGCAGCCTCGCGGCCGCAGCCCTCGCCGGTGTTCTATACATGGTGGTCAACGGCAACGGTGTGACCTCGGCCATCGAGCGCGTCATCACCGACGCACTCAGTAACACCCCGGGCTAGGACTGCGCCCATGCTTTCCGACGACCGCGGCTCCGTCACCGTCGAAGCCGCACTCTCGCTCGCGGTGCTGGTGACGCTCGCGGCCGCGATTGTCGCAGGCATTGCCACCCTGGCCGCCTACATCTCCGCCGTCGACATTGCGGGCGCGGCGGCGCGCTCCCACGCCATCGGGGTCGATTTCACCCCGGGGCGCGGCACCGTCGAGGTGCACGAATCGGCGGGATTGGTGCACGTTACCGCGGTGGTCGACGCCCCGCTTACCCCGATGTCGGCCACGGCGACGTTCCCGGTGGAGTTCCGGTGAAGGCCCGGCGCCTCGCTGGCGACGAGGGCTACGCCACGGTCACCTCCGCCGGGATCATCGCCGCCGTGACCAGTCTTATGGTCCTCGTCGTGGGTGTCGGCGCGCGCGTTGCGGACAGCCACCGCGCCCAGCTCGCCGCTGACCTCGCCGCCACGGCGGGCGCGACCGCCCACTACAGCGGGGTCGACGCCTGCCGGGTGGCGGCGGAGACGGCAGCGCACAACTCCGCGCGCCTGCGCACGTGCGAGCTTATCGACGGCGACGTGACTGTCAACGTCAGCGTGTCCATGGCCACGGCGACGGCCCGCGCCGGGCCGCTATAGCGCCGACATGGTCACCAGCGCGCCGAGCAGCTTGATCGCCGCGGCCTTGTCCAGCGGCTGGTTGCCGTTGCCGCACTTCGGCGACTGCACGCAGGAGGGGCAGCCGGTGTCGCAGCCACAGGCGCGCACCGCCTCGTAGGTGGCGGTGATCCACTCGTGGAAGCGGGTGAAGCCTTCGTCGGCAAACCCGGCCCCGCCGGGGTGTCCGTCGTAGACGAACACCGTCGGCAAAAGGGTGTCCTGGTGCAAGGCGGTGGACACGCCGCCGATGTCCCACCGGTCGCAGGTCGCCAGCAGGGGCAACAGCCCGATCGCCGCGTGTTCCGCGGCGTGCAGCGCCCCGGGGATCTCAGCGGGGGTGATGCCGAGCTTGTCCAACACCAGCGGGTCGATGGTGTAGGCGACCGCGCGGGTGATCAGGCGCTGCTCGGGCAAATCGAGCGGGATGTGTTCGGAGACCGTGCCATCCGACAGGCGCACCACGTAGCCGGTGACGCGGTCAACCACCTCGACGTCAACGCTGGCCAGCCACAACCCCGGCGAGAGCTGGCGCGGCTCGCTGGCCTGTGCCAGGATGCTGATCTCCGTGGTTGAGCGCGCGTGGGTGGAGTAGTCCGGCGTGGCCGGGGAGGCCAGCGCGACGTAATCGTGCAGGTCGAGGGTGTCGATGACGTAGTACTCGCCCTGGTGGATGTACACCGCCCCGTCGTGGACCTGGCTCATTGCGCGCGATGCGTCAATGGTGCCCAGCAGGCGGCCGTCGGAGGTATCGACGATCATCACCTGCTCCCCGGCGCCACCGCGCAGGCTCACCGCGGCGTGCGCGGTCTCCGGGCTGAGCTCACCCTCGAGCCGCGGCACCGCGAACCACCCGGAATTTCTACGGCGCAACAAGCCGGCCGCGACGAGCTCGTTGACGACACCGGCGGCGTCGAACTCCTCAACGTCGGCCTCGGTCAACGGCTTTTCCACGGCGGCGCAGTAAACGTGGTCGCGCAGGATGAAGGGGTTAGCGGGGTTGAACACGCTGTTTTCCACGGGCCTGCCCAGCAGCGCGGCCGGGTGGTTGACCAGGTAGGTGTCCATCGGCTCGTCGCGGGCGATCATCACCACCGCCGCCGACTGCCCGCGGCGCCCCGCGCGGCCCGCCTGCTGCCGGAAGGAAGCGACAGTGCCGGGAAAACCGGCCATGACCACGGCGTCGAGCCCGCCGACGTCGATACCCAGCTCGAGCGCGTTCGTGGTGGCCACGCCGAGCAAGTCCCCGTTGTCCAGCGCCCGTTCGAGCGCGCGGCGGTCCTCGGCAAGGTAGCCCGCGCGATACGACGCGATGCGCTCGGCGAAGTCTGCGCGGCCCGCGACCACCAGGTCTTCGGCCGTGCGCATGGCGACGAGCTCCGCGGCGCGCCGGGAGCGCACGAAGGTAAGCGTCCGCGCGCCCTGCTCAACCAGGGTGGCCATCACGCCCGCGGCCTCGGTGGTGGCGGCGCGGCGCACGTTGTCCTCGATAAACCCCGGCTCCCACAAGATCAGCGTTTTGTCGCCGGTGGGTGCACCGTCGTCCGTCACGGCCGTGACCTCGCGACCGCACAAACGCCCCGCCTGGCCAGCGGGATCCGCGGTTGTGGCCGAGGCGAAGATCAGCGTCGGGGAGCTACCGTAGGCACGGCACATCCGCAGCAGCCGGCGCAGCACGAGCGAGACGTGCGCGCCGAACACCCCGCGGTAGGTGTGGCACTCGTCGACGACGATAAAACGCAGGTGACGCAGCAGGCGCGCCCACCTGACGTGGTTCGACAGGATGCCCGCGTGCAGCATGTCGGGGTTGGTGAACACGAAGCGGGTCTGCTCGCGGATCCCGGAGCGCGCCTCGACGGGAGTGTCCCCGTCATAGGGGGCGGGGTTGACGCCGCGCAGGCCCGGCACCTCGCGCACCAGCCTGGAGGCGGACTGCAGCTGGTCGGAGCCGAGCGCCTTCGTCGGTGTGAGGTACATCGCGCAGGCCTGCGGGTCGGCGGCCAGCGTGGTCAGGACGGGGAGCTGGTAGCATAGCGATTTGCCTGACGACGTCCCCGTGGCGACGACGACATCGCGGCCCGCAAACGCCAGGTCCGCGGCCTCGCGTTGATGGGAATAGAGGTGCGTTATGGAGGCGTCGATAAGCGAGCTCTTAAGCTCGGGCGCAACCCAGCGCGGCCACGGCGCAGTGCGCGCTAAGGAGGCGGGGACCTGCTCGACGTGGGTGATGGTGGCGGACGGAAAACGCTCGCGGAGCTGGGCGAGGATCTCGGCGCCGAAGGAAAGAGACATCGGGGCAAAAGAGTACGCCACAACATTCGACGGGGCGAACAATTCATGGCATAATGGTTGTTGGTCGCAGATTCTGTGCGCGCCTAGCTAGGTGCTCGCGAGTGTTTGTACGCGGGCACCAGGTCCATTCTTGGCCTGGTGGTTCCTCGACCGAGTTTCAACCACAATTTTTTGAAAGGCACATCAATGGCTACCGGAACTGTCAAATGGTTCAACGCTGAAAAGGGCTTCGGCTTCATCGCTCCCGACGACGGCTCTGCCGACGTCTTCGTTCACTACTCCGAGATCCAGGGCAACGGCTTCCGTACCCTCGAGGAGAACCAGCAGGTCGAGTTCGAGATCGGCGACGGCGCCAAGGGCCCGCAGGCCCAGGCTGTTCGCCCGCTCTAAGCGCTAGGCGCCTCTAACCCCCTCCGCGTGAGGGGGTTTTGCATGTCAGAGCTTGGACACCCCGCGGCGCACGTCCAGCCACTCGAACAGGCGCACCTGGAGCTTCTGGATACCGAAGCCGACGAGCGAGCCGAGGGTCACGCCTACGATCAAGGCCAGCAGCGGCCAGTCGGCGAACAGGGAACCGCCCAGGTAGCCCACGCCGACGCTGAGCAGGGCCCAGATGATCACGCCGATGGTGTCGTAGAAGAAGAAGGCGAACCAGTTGTAGCCCACCGAGCCGAGCACAATGGTGGCCACCCAGCGCGCCCAGGGAATAAACCGCGCGACGATGATCGTGGCGCCGGCGCGGCGCTTCATGTTCCTGCGTACCCACGTGATCGCGGTGCCGGCCTTCGAGTCTGGGTCGAGGCGGTTGACCACTTTGATCAGACGACTGCCGAGCAGGAAGCAGATGTTATCGCCGATGATCGCGCCGATGATCGCGGCGATGATCACCCCCATGGGGTTGGGCACGCCCACGGAGGCGGAAAACGCGCCCGCGAGGTTGAGCACCGTCTCCGAGGGGATGATCGGCGCGAGCGCGTCGCCGATGATAAGGAGCGTGACCAGCGGATAAAAGATGGGCATCTGCATCAGGTTCTCGAGGAAGCTGATGAGGGAATCGATCACCGGGGTTCTCCTTGTCGTACGCGTTCACGCTGCGGGCTCGGCGCAACTTCCCAGCGATTCTAGTGCTCCGAGTTTCCGTGCGCCTGGGAGGTTGCACCGAAGTCCCAATTTCTCTGATACAACTAAGAGAGTTTTACTCCTGCACCCGGCGCGGCCTGCCCGCCAACTCGCAAGAGACGTAATTAATAAGGTGTAGGTCGAGAAAGTGAGGTGTCACCCAGCGTGGCGGATAACGGTAAGACCCTCGTCATCGTCGAGTCGGCGACGAAGGCCAAGAAGATCCAGAAGTACCTGGGCAACGATTTCATCGTCGAAGCCTCCGTGGGCCACATCCGTGATCTCCCCGGCCGCGCGGCCGACATCCCGGCGAAGTACAAGAACGAGCCCTGGGCGAAGCTGGGCGTCAACCCGGAGGACGGGTTCGAGGCGATCTACGTGGTCAGCCCCGACAAGAAGAAGAAGGTCGCGGACCTCAAGGCCAAGCTGAAGGAGTCCGACAAGCTCCTGCTCGCCACAGACCCGGACCGTGAGGGCGAGGCGATTGCCTGGCACCTTTTGGAAACGCTCAAGCCGCAGGTCCCCGTCGAGCGCATGGTGTTTAACGAGATCACCGAGTCCGCGATCCGCGACGCGGCCGAGAACACCCGCGAGCTCGACCACAACCTGGTCGACGCCCAGGAGACCCGCCGTATCCTGGACCGCCTCTACGGTTACGAAGTCAGCCCGGTGCTGTGGAAAAAGGTCATGCCGCGCCTGTCGGCGGGGCGCGTGCAGTCGGTGGCGACCCGCGTCATCGTCGAGCGCGAGCGCGAGCGCATGGCGTTTATCTCCGCCGAGTACTGGGACCTCACCGCGACGCTGAAGGGCGCTAGCGAGTTCGACGCGAAGCTGGTGAGCGTCGATACGCGCCGTGTTGCTCAGGGCCGCGACTTCGACGACCGCGGCCGCGTGAAGTCCGCGGACGTGTACGTGGTTGACCAGGCCGCCGCCGAGGCGCTGGCCGAGGGGCTGGAAAACCGGGATATGAGCGTTGCGGACGTCGAGGAGAAGCCGTATTCGCGCAGGCCATACGCCCCGTTTATGACCTCGACGCTGCAGCAGGAGGCGGGCCGGAAGCTGCACTTCACCTCCGCCCGCACGATGCGTATCGCGCAGCGCCTGTACGAAAACGGCCACATCACCTACATGCGTACGGACTCCACCGCGCTGTCGGCCCAGGGCCTGGAAGCGGCGCGCACGGCCGCCACAGAGCTCTACGACGCGAACTACGTCACCGCGCAGCCGCGCACGTATGCGCGCAAGGCGAAGAACTCCCAGGAGGCGCACGAGGCGATTCGCCCTGCTGGCGAGCGCTTTTCCACCCCCGGGCAGCTGGCCAACTCGCTCGACGCCGAGGAGTTCAAGCTCTACGAGCTGATTTGGCAGCGCACCGTCGCCTCCCAGATGGAAGACGCCCGCGGCACCTCGATGAAGGTCACGGTCGCGGGCGAGGCGGCCACGGGCGAGAAGGTCGAGTTCGCCGCCACCGGCCGCACGATCACGTTCCCGGGCTGGTTGCGCGCCTACTCCGATACCCAGGACAACGAGACGCACCTGCCGCAGATGAGCAAGGGAGACGTCCTGTCCACGGTGAAGATCACTGCCGACGGCCACTCCACCAACCCGCCGGCGCGCTACAACGAGGCCAGCCTGGTCAAGAAGATGGAGGACCTCGGCATCGGGCGCCCGTCGACGTACGCCTCGATTATCAAGACCATTCAGGACCGCGGTTACGTGGTGGCCCGCGGCAACGCCTTGGTGCCTACGTGGGTGGCGTTTTCGGTCATCGGGCTGATGGAGAACAACTTCGACGCGCTGGTGGATTACGACTTCACCTCCTCGATGGAGGACGAGCTCGACGAGATCGCTCAGGGCAACGAGAACCGCACGCAGTGGCTCACCGGCTTCTACTTTGGCGATGCCTCCGCCGACGACAATATGGCCGACGCGATCGCCCGCCGCGGTGGCCTCAAGCACATCATTGAGGACAACCTCGAGTCCATCGACGCCCGCCAGGTCAACTCGCTGAAGCTTTTCGACGACTCCGAGGGACGCCCCATCAACGTTCGTGTCGGCAGGTACGGCCCGTACATCGAGCGGGAGGTGGGCACGACCGCCGACGGCGAGCCCGAGTACCAGCGCGCGAACCTGCCGGAGTCCGCCACCCCGGACGAGATCACCCTGGAGATGGCGGAGAAGCTGTTCGCGATTCCGCAGTCGGGCCGCGAGCTGGGTGTCAACCCCGGCAACGGCCGCACGGTGGTGGCCAAGGAGGGCCGTTACGGCCCGTACGTCACTGAGCTCGTGCGTGACGATGAGCGCGCGACCGCCGAAGCCAACGCCGAGGAGGTCGTGGCGCAGGAGCGGGCGGAGGAAGACGCGCAGCGCGCCGCGGAGGGAAAGCGGGCGAAGAACTGGGAGACCAAGACCGCTGCCGCGCAGAAGGAAAAGCGCATCAACACGCTCGTCGACGAGCAGCTCAAGCCCGCCACCGCGTCGCTGTTTTCCACCATGGAGCCCGCCGAGGTCACCCTCGAGCAGGCGTTGCAGCTGCTCAGCTTGCCGCGAGAGGTGGGCGTGGACCCGGCGGATGGGGAGATGATCACCGCCCAGAACGGCCGCTACGGCCCGTACCTGAAGAAGGGCAGCGACTCGCGCTCGCTGGCGAACGAGGAACAGATCTTCAGCATCACGCTGGAGGAGGCCCGCCGGATCTACGCCGAGCCGAAGCGCCGGGGCCGCGCCGCGGCGAAGCCCCCGCTGAAGATGCTGGGCGATAACGACGTTTCCGGCAAGCCGATGAGCATCAAGGACGGCCGCTTCGGCCCGTACGTCACCGACGGTGAAACCAACGCCTCGCTGCAGCGCGGCGACACCCCGGAAACCATGACGGACGAGCGCGCCAACGAGTTGCTGTCAGCGCGTCGAGCCCGCGAGGCGGACGAGGGGGCGGCGACCAAGACAACTGCCAAGAAGGCGGCCAAGAAGGCGGCCAAGAAGGCAGTGAAGAAGCCCGCGAAAACCACCAAGCGCGTAGTCAAGGCGAAGCGGAGGAGCTAGCTAGTACCTGTCCGCCAGCGTGGAGCGCACGGGGCGGGCAAGCTGCGTCATCTTGTTGCGCCCGCGCAGCTCGATCGACTTCATCAGCGTCCAGCGCTGCTGCTCAACCTCGTTGGCGGCGCGCAGGGTCGCGGCGTTGGTGAGCACGCGGCCCGGGGAGTTTTTGGCCAGGTCCGTTAGGCGCGCCGCGGCGTTTACGGCATCGCCGATGACGGTGTACTCAAACCGGTCGGAGCCGCCGATGTGGCCGGCGACGACGTGGCCGGAGGCCACCCCGATCCCGGCCTGGAGCTTGAGCCCGCGCAGTTCTTGGCGCAGTTCGCGCGCGGTTTGCAGGGCGTGGGAGGTGGCGTCGTGAAGCGCTGTGGGCGCGCCGTAGACCGCGAGCGCCGCGTCGCCCTGGAACTTGTTGATCACTCCCTTGTTGCGGTGCACGACCTCGACGACGATGGCGAAGAACTCGTTGAGCGCGGCGACGACCTCCTCGGGGGAGTGGTTCACGGCGAAGGTCGTAGAGCCGATGACGTCGATGAACACAACCGCGGCCTTGCGGTCCTCGCCTCCGAGCTCGGGTTTTTCCTCGAGCGCGCGTTGCGCGACCTCGGAACCGACGTAGTGGCCGAAGATGTCGCGCACCCGCTGGCGCTCGTTGAGCCCGCGCATCATTTCGTTGAAGCCGGCTTGCAGGACGCCGATCTCGGAGCCGTCGTAGATGTCAACCTGGGTGTCCGATTCGCCGCGGCGGACCCGGTTGATCGCCTCCTGGAGCTCCTTGATCGGGTCGACCACGCCCATGATGGCGAAGATGGTGCCGATGCTGCCGGTGGCGAGCGCGGTGAGCGAGAGTGCGGAGACGGCCGGCATGAGTTCACCGGGGGTGTTGGTGAAAAACCCGCTGCGCTGCGCCCACACCAACAGGAGGATTCCGATCAGCGGGATCGCGGTGGTGGTGAACCACGTCATGTACAGACGCGTCTTGATGGGCGGCTCGAGTGTGGAGTCCTCGAAGCGCCGCGCCAGCGCGGAGGCCGCGATGGGGCGCACCAGGCGCGCGGCCTGGACGTAGGTCAACAGGGCGACCACGAGGCAGGCCATGAGCGTGGAGATGAGAACCACGATGGTCAGGCGGGCGTCGATACGCGATGTGGCGATGGTGGCGATCGCGATGCCGATCAGCCACACCCCGACCACAATCACCGTCTGCAGCATCGGGATGCGCAAAACCAGGTTTCTGACCATGTTGGGGTCGTGGCCCTCCGGCGCGCGCTGCCACTCCAAGACGGGCCTGAACAGGAAGAACGTGACCACCACGCCCACTAAAACCGCGAACGCGACGTAAGCGATGCCCAGCACCCCGAGCCCGCCGCCGGTGATGGACAGCTGCTCGACCTCGGCCATGGGGATGAAGTAGCGGATGAACGTCATGATCGCGATCCCGCCGAGCACGTTGGTGCCCAGCACGGTCAGGGCGTACAGGGGCCACGATGTGCCCCAGAGCCACTTGAAGCCGCGCCAAATTCTGTCCACGTCGACCTACTTTAGTGGGATCGCTGTTGGCGGGGGGCAGGTAGTACTGTGGCAGTCGTGACTAGGGCAAGCGTGAGCGAGCGCCTCGCGGACATTCCCCGGGTGCGCGAGACGATCCTGCGCGCGGCCGAGGCGGCGCGCGGCGCGGGGGAGAGCTACGCCATGTCGCACGCCTGGCTGTTCACGGGTCCTCCCGGCGCGGGCCGCTCCACCACGGCTGTCGCCTTCGCCGCCGCGCTGGTGTGCACGGACCCCGATGTGGTCGGCTGCGGCCGCTGCGACAACTGCCGCGCCGTATTCGCCGGTGCCCACACCGATGTCGTGCACATCGTGCCCAAGGAGCTAGTGATTTCCGTGGAAACGGTGCGCGGGATCGTCAACCAGGCATCGCGCTTGCCGACGGTCGGCGCGTGGCGCGTCATCATCATCGACGAGGCAGATCGCTTCTCGACGGCCGCAGCCGACGCATTCCTCAAAACCGTCGAGGAACCCCCCGCGTCGACCGTGATCATCTTGTCGGCGCCATCGACCGACCCCGAGGACTTTTCCACTACGCTGCGCTCGCGCTGCCGCCACCTTTACGTCCCGGCGCCGTCGGAAAGTGAAATCGTGCGGTTGCTGACCCAGGAGGAGGGGGCGAGCGAGGAGGTCGCGCGCCTGGCTGCCGCGGCCTCGCTGCGCCACATCGGCCGGGCTCGCCGGCTCGTGCGCGAGTCCGGCGCGCAGACCCACCGCGCGCAGGTGATCAACCTGGCGGAGCTGGTCTTCCACGGCGATGCCGCGTTCAAGGCCGTGGGCGCACTGGTCGCCGCCGCCGATAAGGAGGCCGTCGCCGCGCACGCGGAGGCCGACAGCGAGGAACGCGCCGCTTTAGAACGCGCCCTCGGCATGGGCGCGAAAGGCAAAGGCGCGGCGAAAGCGCTGCGGGGGGGCGCCTCAAGCGTCAAGCAGCTGGAGACGCAGCAGAAAGCGCGCGGCACGCGGCGCACCCGCGACGTCCTCGATCTCGCACTGGTGGACCTGGCCGGCATCTACCGCGACGCGCTCGTCCTGGCCAGCGGCGCGCGGGTCGGGCTGACCCACCCCGACTTCGAGGGGCTGTCCCATGAAATCGCGGAACGGGTGAGTGTGGAGGGCCTCGTCGCCTGCCAGGATGCCATCGCGCGGTGCCGGCAGAGCCTAGACCAGAACGTCACTCCGGTGATTGCGTTCAACGGCATGATCGGCCGCATTCGCCAGGCCTGCAACGTGAAGTGACCTGCGGGTTTTCTGGGAAGGGCGACCTGGGTTAAGCTGTTGTACCGGTGCGACTGCTCCATGCAATCGCCCGGCCACCTTAGCTCAGTCGGTAGAGCATCTCACTCGTAATGAGAAGGTCGCGAGTTCGATTCTCGCAGGTGGCTCCAATGAAGAAGCAGGTCAGCCCCACATTGCACTACCGGAAGGTGGGGCTGACTTTTTGGTGAGTACACTCTGGGTACACTATGCGCTCTTAAACTGCTGATTCATCCTCTGGGCTACCGAATCAAGGTCTGACTCGTAGAGATGGCCGTACACATCCAGCGTCATGTCGGCGGAAGCATGGCCAAGCATCCTCTGGATCACTTTGATATTTGCCCCAGAAGAGATGGCAAGGGACGCCGCAGTGTGCCTCAGGTCATGGACGGTGACTGGGGGGAGCGGAGTACCGAGAATTTCGCCGGCTTCCTTTACTGCACCAAGGAAGACTCTTCTTCGGAAGTTCTCGTTGCGTATGGGATACCCCTCGGCGGTAGTGAACACCAGGTCGGTAGGATCCTTGTGCCTCATTGAGTGTTCAATATCGTCTCTAAGGAAGGCCGGGATAAGTACTGTGCGGGAAGCATGGGATTTCGGGGACTTCTCGATTAGTCGGCCCCCGACGCTCGTGAAGGCTCTCTGGATGCGTATCCGAGAACCATTCAGGTCGACGTCTGAGACCCGTAGGGCGGTAGCCTCACCGAAGCGGATGCCCGTCGTCGACAGGACCTGGATGAATAGCGAATAGTGCTCTCCGGCCGCCTGCGCCAAGGCTTTGACCTGCTGAACATTTAGAAAGCTGTGAGCGCTCTTCGAAATGTAGCCCACTGGCGCTCTTTGAAATGTAGCCCAGTGTGGTCGTTGTTATTGTGCCTGATGTGGGGTTGGTGAGGGGGTTGTTGGTGCGGGTATTTCGCGTCCTTTGATGCGGTGGCTTACTCCTCGGTGTTGAAAGATTTTGGCGTGGTGGACGATGCGGTCGACCATGGCGGTGGCTACTGTGATGTCGCCGAAGCATTGCGCCCATTGGGAAAACGCTAGGTTTGAGGTCACGATGATGGAGCCGTGTTCGTAGCGTCTGGAGACGAGTTGGAAAAACAGGTTCGCCGCGTCAGCTTCGACGGGAATGTAGCCGAGTTCGTCGATGATGAGCAGGTGGTAGCGGTTTAATCGTTTCAGCAGCGTTTCGAGTTTGCCGGTGTTGTGGGCTTCGGTGAGGGTGTTTATCCACCCGGCGGCGGTGTCGAAGAGGACGCGATAGCCTTGCTGCGCTGCTGTGATGCCAAGTGCGGTGGCGAGGTGGGTTTTGCCGGTTCCGGGTGGGCCGAGCAGGACGACGTTTTCAGCTGTGGCGACCCAGGCCCCGGTTTCAAGGCGTGCGATTTCAGTGCGGTCAATACTGGGTTGTGCGGTGAAGTCGAAGTCGGCGATGGTTTTCACGGCCGGAAAGCCGGCGCGTTTGACGCGTAATGATGCTCCGGATTCCGCGCGGGCGGCCGCTTCGACGGATAGCACGGCGGCGAGGTACTCCTCGAATGTCCAGGATTGGCTACGTGCTTGATTGGCGATGGTTGAGTAGACGTTGTCGATGCGTGGGGCTTTCAACTCCCGTGCGAGGTGACTAATTGCCGCCGCGGTGTCGTGGGCGCTGGTGCGGGTCATAGGAAAGAGCTCTCCTTGAAGTTTGTGGGGCGTTGAGGCCGTGTTAGGCGATGTGGTCGTAGATGGATAGGTCAGCGATGTCAGCAGCGGTATCTGGCTGGAATCTCTCGCCCGCCGTAGCTAGGTCGCGGCGCATGGCGCGGGCAGTTTGGGCGTGGGCGGGGTCGGTGATGACCTTGTGCTGGCCCCAGTGGCGTGGGTGCACCGCGGCGGGTTCACCGTGTGGCCCGGTCACGGCGATTTCATCAAGCGTGCTGCGCACAGTGACTAGTCGGTCAATGAATGTCGGATCCACGCTGTACTGGTTGGTGTCAACGGTGACGTAGTAGTTACGCGGTAGGCGCACCGCGGGCCTGACACCGAACACCGGTGGATACGGTGGCAAGGGGCGCATCGCTCGCTGATCAGCTGCGAACAAGTCCGCCGGTGTGGCCTTCAACGTGGTGTGAACGCGTGCGTTGGCGATTGTGGTGAACCACTCATCAAGTTGGGCTTGCACATCCACCGGGTCGCTGAACCGGCGCCCGGGGAAGAAGGAACGCTTCATGTACCCGTTGGTGCGCTCGACGATGCCTTTAGATTCCGGGTCCCGCGGTGGGGTCTGAACGATTCTGCAGGAGCGTGTCAAGTTGTTTGTGTGTGGGGCGTGATTATTAGAGGTAGGGCTCGAAGCGGTCAGGGTAAGCCACAGACATCTGGTTGATGGCCTGCTTCCAGTTCGTCACCCGCCTGCCCTCGATCAGCCGGCCGCTGGTCGCCGCGACCCGTTTGCCCTGCTTAGCACGCTTGGCGGCCCGTTTGTCCTCAATGTTGCAGATCATCAACCACACGGTTTTGATCGCAGACTCATCGTTGGTGAACTGCACCCGATTCCGGGTGGCTTTACGCAGCTCGTTGTTCATCGACTCAATCGAGTTCGTGGTGTAGATCACCTTCCTAGCCATCGGTGGGAACTCAAGGAACGGGATGAACCGGTCCCACGCATCGCGCCACACCTTGACTGACTGCGGATACTTTTCCCCCAGCTCGGAGGCCTCGAACTCCGTCAACGCCGCCAGAGCGGTTTGCTCGGTGGGGGCGGTGTAGATCTTCTTCAACTCGGCGGACACCGCCTTACGATCTCCATAGGCCACCCACCGGTTTGCTGCCCTGATCAGGTGGACGACACAGGTCTGGACCATCGAATCCGGCCAGGTGGCTTCCACAGCCTCCGGCAGACCCTTGAGCCCGTCACAGCACACGATGAACACATCGTGCACTCCGCGGGTAGCGAGGTTGGCACACACCTGCGCCCAGAACGAGGCTCCTTCCTCTTTAGCCAGCCAGATACCCAGGATGTGTTTGATCCCCTCCATGTCCACCCCGATAGCCAGGTACGCGGATTTGTTGACCACCCGGCCCCCGTCACGGACTTTGATCCGTAACGCATCGAGGAAGACCACGGGGTAGAACTCATCAAGTTGGCGGTTCTGCCAGATCATGACCTCCTCGAGGACCGCATCGGTGATCGCGGAGATTGTTTCATGGGAGATGTCCACGCCCATGGCGGTGGCCATGTGGTGCTGGATGTCTCGGACGGTCATGCCACCGGCATAGAGACTGATGATCATGTCGTCGACGTCGGTCAGCCGGCGGGATCCTTTGGGCACCATTGTCGGCAGGAAGGATCCGTCACGGTCCCGGGGAACAGCGACATCGACCGGTCCGTAGTTCGAATCGACCCGCTTGGGGTAGGAACCGTTACGGGAATTGTTCTGACCAGCGGCTTCCTTGCTGTTCCGGTCGCCGTGCTGGTAGCCGAGGTGGGCATCCATCTCGGCGTTGAGGCCCCGGTTGATCGAGGCCTGGAGCAGGCCCCGGACGAGATCGTTGGCATCCGTGGTGGAGGTGCCGAGCTCGTCGATCAGCTTCGCCATCTCAGGATTGGCGAGGAGCTTTTCCTCGATCGCTTTGATCTTTGCGGAGTCCTCTGGGTTTCGTCGTGCCACGGTAGTCATTCTGGTTCATCTCCTTGGTGTGAGGGGAATCCCTCACACACAAACCATCTGACACCCTCTTCTGCAGCCCAGCGCCCCGCCGAATGCGGCAACAGGCTCGCACAGCTTCGCCTTGCCAATCCCGGACTCGTGATCCCACACGAGCCGATCTGGTACCGCTTGGAAATCACGTGTTATCAACTGCCACATCCCGGCGATCAAGTCATCAGTCGTGCGCGAGGGAAGCACACACGCCGCAGCGAAACGAGAATGCGAGGCTGCCATCACCAACACCGGCAACGCGCGGTAGACCCCATCAGCATCAGGTAGTCCACCCGGTGCAAAAGTGAGATCACATTGGATCTCACGCCCCGGGGCGTGAGTAAGGGTATCGACTGGGTCGGCGGGCATATACTCAGGCCGGATCCTGGCAACGTGTTTGCGAAACCATGAATCCGAGCCTGTCCAGCCCACTCGCTGAGCCAACACCTTGGCATTGAGCTGCGGTGTTTCCGCGAGAAGTTCCCTGACCTGCGGTTCAAACGGATCGAAACTCGTGCCTTTGGCATCCCGTGGCTTGTAACAAGGCGGCGAATCTGAAGCCAAAGCCTTCTCCACCGTCTTCTTCGCACAGCCCACTTCGGCCGCGATCTTCCTCAATGACAGACCCTGCCCACGCAGGTATCGGATCTGCGCCCATTCCTCCAATGAAATCACCCATCCAATCTTTTCCGGGTGGGCTACTTTTCGAGGAGCGTTTTGGGCTACTTTTCAAAGAGCGCTGACAAAAGCAGCGGTCTGACGGCTGCTTGGGCGGGAGTTTGGCACCAGAGGCAGCGTTAGACATAGTCCGTCCCGTCTTGACCGCGTATCCAAGAAGGAGGCGGAACAGGGCCAAAGCCTGCTGGAGTACTGCCCGACTTGTTCCCGAACGGAACTCCTCCGCCACCCAAGCCTGTACCTCCACGTCTTTGATCGTCGACACTGGACGGTCTCCCCACTTGTCAAGCAGGTGATTCTTCCAAGTCGATTTTCGGGTGTACCGGGTCTTGTCGCTGACACTCGTCGTGGGCTCCCACTCCTCGTAGATCTCGAGAACAGTCGTCCGACCTTGCCTTGCATCGATGTACTCATTCCGGAGTGAACCCTTCCTGGCGTTGGCTAGCAACAACGCCACCAAGGACGACAGTAAAAGACCAGATCAGAGAAGCAATACCGCCAATGAGAAACGGTTAGCGCTCAGAGCGGTGTGTATTTTGTGTGTACTCGCCCGTTACTTTGATGGTGTCCCCATAATGGGGATAGTCGCGTCTGGACACAGGAGCTTTCCCCTTTCCTCAGTGGTGCGACCAGAGGGAGAAGAAACATCCACCCCGGTGCACCCGCTGCGGTGACAACGACCCATCGCCCGCAGCAGGTGGCAATCGTCACGGTTATCCCTCTTTTTCAGATTCCTGTCCTCGGGATCAGAAAAAGACGGGGGCCTGTCATAGGTCAGTGAGCATCTGCTGCATCTGGGCGATCTCGGCCTCCTGGTCGTTGATAATTTGTTCGGCCAGGGTGATTGCATGGGGATTCTGGCCGTCAGCAACCTCGTCACGGGCCATGTCGACCGCACCTTCGTGGTGGGCGGTCATCTGCTCCAGGTAGAGGCGGGCAGCCTCGGTGCCCTGGGCTTCCTCAAGGGCTGTCATGTCCTCCTGGCTCATCATCCCGCTCATGCCACCCATCTCGCCGTGATCCATTCCACCCATCTCGTCCATGGTCCCCATGCCCCCAGAGTCGGTGACCGGCTGCTGGCCCCAGGCCTCGAGCATGGCGTTCATCCGGTCAATCTCCGGTCCCTGGGCGTCAATAACCCCCTGGGCAAACTCCACGACCTGGGCGGGGATACCCTCCTTGGCCAGGAGCATCTCACTCATCTCCACGGCCTGCTGGTGATGGGGGATCATCATCTGGGCAAACATGATGTCCGCGTCGTTGTGATCGGCGGAGATCTCCCCGTCCGCCTCAGTCGTCGCCGTGGTGGTCTCGGTCGTCTCAGCGGTAGTCGTCGCAGTGCTGGTGGCCGAGGTGGTGGCGTCGGTGTTGCCTGACTCGGTGGCCTCACCGCAGGCGGCCAGCGCCAGGGTGGAGGCCACGGCGAGAGCGGAAAGAACAAGGGTGCGCTTCATGGTGGAGCCTTTCAGGGTCATATGGGGGCAGTGGAGAGAAGTGGTGGATCAGTGGACGGCGGTGGATACCGGAGTAGGCGTGGTGTGTTCCTCCTTCGGACTGGTGGGAGCCAGGTGGGCCGGGTCCAGATCAATCCGGCGCAGCAGCTGAGCGTTAAGCGCCACCACAATCGTCGACAGCGACATCAACACCGCAGCAGCAGCCGGGGGAAGCAGAAAAGGGCAGAAACACCACTTCCCAGGACTTGACCCCGCGGGATCCGACCGAGGCCATCGTTGAACACCTCCGCGATCAAGGTGTTGCGACGACCACTTGAATCCGCCTTGGGCCCCGCGATCTGAGTGCATCACCGCGCCTTCGCGCAGGTGGCCGTGGTCCCGGGCCATCGCCAGCGCATCGACGACAGCGAGGTGCGCATGTGCTCGGCCATCTGCCAGCCGAGGTGCTGTTGCAAAGTTGGGGGAGAACAGCGAAGACTCAGTTTCTCATTCTCTGATGGCCGCTGCGTGTGGGCGTTCTCAGGCCGTCTCGAAGACCCGGTTGACGTTCACCGCGTCCGGGTTCGGTTGCCCGTAGGCAAACATCGTGCCTTGCCCTTTCCGCAATGAGTGCATCGCCTCCATCCCTTTCAACGTCCGATATGCAGATGTCCGGTTCTTAAACGCGCCTTTCGGCCCGAGGATCCGCTTCAGCCGACCATGGTCGCCTTCCAGGATGTTGTTGAGGTATTTCACCTGCCGGTGTTCCACTGTTGGCGGGCAGATTCCCTCTGACTTCAACTCGGCGATTGCCCTGGCTAGGGAGGGTGCTTTATCGGTGTTGATCACTCTGGGATACCCGGCTGACGCATTGGATCTGAGGGCCTTGGCCAGGAAACGCTTCGCTGCGGCCACGTTCCGTTTCGGAGAGAGGTAAAAGTCCAGGGTCTGGCCACCGGCGGTGATCGCCCGATAGAGGTAGCACCACCTGCCGCCGACCCGGATATAGGTCTCATCCACCCGCCAGGAACTGGCCTGCCAATCAGGTACCTGCCGGTACCACCGTGTTTGCTTGCCCAGCTCAGGGGCGTATTTCTGGACCCAGCGGTGAGAATCGTGGTGTGATCAACCGGCACGCCCCGCTCGGTCATCATTTCCTCCAAGTCTCGGTAGCTCACCCCGTAGCGGCAGTACCACCGCACCGCCCACAGGATGACCTCGCGAGGGAAATGACGACCCGAGAAGATACCCATGGCTGTGATTATTTCACCTCGCTCTTCCTACTGCCCCAACTTTGCAACAGCACCGTTAGATGAGGGTGGCGCCGTATTCCACGGTCCACTGGCGTACCCAGTTGATGAAATACGCCCACGCCCCGCTGGCCAGGGCAATGCCCACGGCGACCATGAGCACCCCACCGAACATCTGGATCTTGCGGGAGTGGCGGCGCAGCCACCCCACGGTGCGCATCGCCCGGGCCGAGCCGAAGGCCATGAGAAGAAACGGCAGACCCAGGCCCAGGCAGTAACCGATGATCAGGATCACCCCACGCACAGCGGTCATCCCCTCGGTGCCGGCGGACACCGAGATGATCGCCGCCAAGGTGGGCCCCAGGCACGGCGTCCACCCCAGGGCGAAGACCCCGCCGAGCAGTGGCGCACCCAACCAGGTGGACCACTTCTTCGGGGCCATCCGGGTGTCGCGCTGCAGGGCAGGCACCATCCCCATGAACGCCAGACCCATGACGATGGTGATCACCCCTCCGATGCGCATGAGGGTCTCAGCATTGAGCGTGAGCATGCTGATCGCCCCAAAGACGGTGACGGTGGCCAGCACAAAGACGATGGTGAAGCCGAGAACGAACAACCCGGCCGCACCCGCTACCGCCCACTGGCGTTTGGTGACCACCGTGCCCCCCTCGGCGTCGTAGTTGACCTCCCCGCCGACCACACTGGCCAGATACGACATATACCCGGGTACCAGGGGTACGACGCACGGGGAGGCGAACGAGATCAGACCTGCAGCTGCCGCAGCCAGGATGCCGATCATCAGTGGCCCGGTGGCCGCGGCGTCGGCGAACTGCTGGCCGATCGCCAACTGCGCCATCACATCAACGGTCATGATGCTGGTGCCTCCTCGGCCAGCGGCAGGGCGACATCAAGGATGTCATCGGCGGTGACCTCCCTCAGGAACACCGCGGCCGGGCGGTGGCTTCGGTCCAGGACAATGGTGGTCGGGATGACGGAGGTCGGCACCCCACCCAGGGCCGCAGCGATACGAAACGGCGGGTCGTAGATCGAGGGATAGGTCACCGCGTTGTCGAGTTTGAAGTCCTGGGCGATGGTCTGGTTGTAGTCACGGACGTTGATGCCCAGCACCTTGCCACCGAGGGGGTCGGGAGTCTCCTGGACAAGCTGCAGGTCATCGACTTCCGCCCGACACGGTGCACACCACTGGCCCCAAGCGTTGAGGACGACGACCTCGCCTTCAAAATCAGACAGGCTGATCTCCTCACCCTCCTCCATCAGCGACGGGCCGGAGAAGTCCGGCAGCGGGGCACGTTCCTCCTCTGCGTAGATAATCTCGGTTTGGCCTCCTGGTGAGTGGAACTGGAAGGTGCCCCCGACGGCGACGGCGTTTCGGGCGCCGTCGCCTGAGGAACAGGCCACAAGGGTCACGGCGGTGAGCACCGCGGCAACCGCGATGGCGGCTCTGCGGGGTGTGCTCGGCATGGATTAGATCTCCTTATTCCGGGGCGGTGGGGAAGAAGACGGTGTTCTGGTTGTCCCGGAAGACCACAACACCGAGGAAGGTCATCGTGCTTGCCCGGTGGGTGGTCTGCAGCGACTCTGCCCACCTCGGCACTCAACCCTGCTGTGGGGGTTACTCGTAGCGAAGCGAGCTGACCATCCCGGTTTCCATGTGATAGGCGTTATGGCAGTGAAATGCCCACTCACCGGGGTTGTCAGCGATCAGGTCTGCGATCATGGTTTCACCGTGGCGGAGAAGGACGGTGTCCTTGCGTAGCCCGCCGCTGCCGGGCAGCGCCCACGTGTGGCCGTGGATGTGCATGGGATGGGGCATCATGGTCCTGTTGCGCATGACCATCCGCAGGCGCTGGCCCTCCTGCACGGTCGCGGAGGAGGATTGGCCGTCGGTGAGAATGCTCCATTCATACGGCATCATCTGCCCGCCCAGGTCGATGCTGACTTCTCGGTCTGGTGTGCCCTCGGGCAGGAGTGCACGGTCTGCTGGCTTCAGGGAGGACAGAAGCAGTCCGGTGGACGACAACTCGGGGAAGTCGACATCGGGGCGGGGGGCCTGGCCGCCGGCGGTGCGGATGACGGCGAAGGCGCGGTCGTCCTTACCCACCGCCAAAGCCGTGAGCGGGAAGATGCCGTCGCCGAGGATGACCTCGACGTCGACACGCTCGCCCATCGACAGGTAGATCGATTCGGTCTCCCAGGGCTGGACAGGGAAGCCGTCGGTGTGGGTGACGGTCATGCGGTGACCACCGAGGGCCACCTTGAAGATGGTGTCACCGCCGGAGTTGATAAACCGCAGGCGGGCCTTGTCGCCCGGGCGAGCCTCGAAGGTCCGGTGAGCACGGGGGATACGTCCGTTGATGAGGTAGTGCGGATACATCACATCGCCGACATCCCCGCCCAGTACCCGGTCCGGGGTGCCGTGTATCATCTGGCCGTGGCCTCCCATTCCCATCCTCCCGTTATGGTCGCCCGAACCCATTCCGGTGAGCTTGTCGAGCTCATCGTCGGGAGTGCCCTGAATGCCATCGACCCAGTCGTCGAGCACGATGGTCCACTCGACGTCCTGGTCCTCAGCGTCTTGCGGGTCACGGATGATCAGTGGGGCGTGGAGGCCGCGATCAAGCTGCAGGCCGGTGTGGGAATGGTAGAAGTAGGTGCCACCGTGGGGGACTTCAAAAACATAGGAGAAAGACTCGCCAGGTTCAATGGGGTCCTGGGTCATGCCGGGCACACCGTCGGCTGCGTTGTGGAGTGCGATGCCATGCCAGTGGATGGAGGTGCTCTCAGGCAGTTCATTGGTGATATCGACCTGGAGGACGTCGCCGGCGGTGGCCTCAATGGCCGCATCCCCGGTGTCAGAGACGTATCCCCACGTCTTGGCTTCGATGCCGCCGATATCCAGGGAGAGGGGCCGGGCGGTCAGTGTCCGGCGCACCGTCGGCTCACCGAGCGCAGTGGGGGTGGGAGTGGGGCGAAGGGAGGGACCTGGTGCCGAGGCAGCGGGTCCAGGGTCGCTGGTGCAGGCGGCCACGGCCCCGGTGCCGGCCAGGACGAGCCCGCCGAGCAGAAACTGTCGTCGGGAAAACGCGTTCGTCATGATTTAACCGTCCTTGGTGCAAGATTTCAGTGACGCGGGAGACAGGCGCAGGTGAGGACCCTGCTGAGCCATCACGTCAGGCGCAGGTCTGTGACACAGGTGGCACCGTCGTCGGTGGTGGAAAACTCCGTGGTGCCGGTACGCCCCTGGTAGCTGACCTCAATCAGGCCGGTGGCATCATCGGGAAGCCAGAAGCCAATAAACCCGTTGTCGAAGGTGGTTGTCGCCTCGTCCACCAGCACCTCACCGGTCGCCTCATCGGTAATCGTGACCTGGATATCCTCATTGTCGAGTTCCCCCAGGCAGGTCGTGAGGCTGTGGTAGAAGCAGTCGTGGGTGGAGGTGAGATAGGGTGCGATCGAGACATACGTCTGATTGTCGGGAAGATCGACCACGACTTCCTGGTCATCGCTCGAGAGCAGCAGTTCATTGCCACGTACTGAGGCGATCAGATCCGTGGGACGCTCAGTGACCTTCTGCCGGTCGAGGTGATCAATGATCTCCACCGCGTCCATGGCGGCCAGGCCATGGGCAGTCAGGAATGTGTCCTGGGACACCGTCCCGTCGGCGGTGGGTTCCGGGTCGGCGGCCGAACACCCCGTGAGGGCGAGGGCAAGGGCGGCGGCTGCGATCGCTGCTCGTTTCACGTCAATCTCCTTGGATCGTGGTAAGGCCATAAGAAGACACCGCCTCAAGGTCGATGCCATACCTTTATCTAGCACGGGTGCCTGACGGGCTAGAATCCAAAAACCCTGCTCACAGCCTTATAACAGGGCGAAAAGGGGGTGAATTCGGTGGGCTGGGTCACCACCGGGACACCACCCCACAGCCGTGGGCGATGTCCTTCCACCCGCCCCGGGTATGCGGTGCAGGCAGTGAAATCCCTGGTGGCGCCTGCTGAACCGACCAGGGGAGGCGATGCCACCGGCCCGGGGTGAGGCACAGGGGTGACGGCGGTCGAAGGGTGACGTTTGAAGATTTGATGAAGTTTTCCCCGCCAAGCACTGAGCGAGGGTGGTATTCCCCTGGCCGGAGCGATACTGGGGTCTATGGCTGACCGCACACCGACCACCGCCACGCCCCCGGGGCGGGTGCTGGTCGTCGATGATGAACAACCCCTGGCTCAGATGGTGGCCTCCTACCTCATCCGGGCCGGCTTCGATACCCGCCAGGCGCACACCGGCATCCAGGCCGTGGACGAGACCCGTCACTTTTCCCCCGATGTTGTGGTGCTGGATCTGGGGCTGCCCGAACTCGACGGCCTGGAGGTGTGCCGACGGATCCGCACCTTCTCGGACTGCTACATCCTCATGCTCACCGCGCGTGGCAGCGAGGACGACAAGATCAGCGGTTTGACCCTGGGGGCGGATGACTACATCACCAAACCTTTTAGCATCCGGGAACTGGTGACCCGGGTGCATGCGGTGCTGCGCCGCCCGCGCACCAGCACCACCCCACCGCAGGTGACCACCCCTTTGATCGTTGGTGACCTCATCCTTGACCCCGTCGCCCATCAGGTGCGGGTGGGGGAGACGACCGTGGAGCTCACCCACACGGAGTTCGAGCTGCTGGTTGCCCTGGCCCTGCGCCCCGGCCAGGTGCTGACCCGCCACGACCTGGTCACCGAGGTCTGGGACACCACCTGGGTCGGCGATGAACGCATCGTCGATGTCCACATCGGCAACTTGCGTCGCAAGCTCGGCACCGACACCCGGGGCCGGGGGTTTATCGACACCGTGCGTGGCGTGGGCTACCGGGTGGGGCAGCCATGAATCACGGACCCGGCCTGACCTTCCGCTTCCTGACCGCCCAGGTGGTGGTCGTGGTGATTAGCCTGCTGGTGGCCGCGACCGTGGCCACGATGGTGGGCCCGACCCTGTTCCATGATCATATGTTGATGGCCGGCCGGGAGGACCCCTCGCTGGAGCTGTTCCATGCCGAGCAGGCCTACCGGGACGCCAACCTGATCACCCTGGCCGTCGCCCTGCCCACCGCCTTGATCAGCGCCCTGCTTGCCAGCCTGTGGTTATCGCGTCGCCTGCGCACCCCCCTGCAAGATCTCGCCCGCGCCGCTACCAGCCTGACGGCCGGCAACTATCGCATCCGCGTGCCCGCCGGAGAAGCAGGCCCCGAGGTCACCACCCTGGCACATGCCTTCAACACCATGGCCGACCGGCTGGAACACACCGAACAGGTCCGCCGCCAGATGCTCTCTGATCTGGCCCACGAAATGGGCACCCCCTTATCGGTGCTCACGGTCTACCTCGATGGTCTCCAGGACGGGGCCGTGGACTGGAATAATGCCACCCACACGATCATGGCTGACCAACTCACCCGCCTGACCCGGTTGATGGAAGACATCGACGATGTCTCCCGGGCCCAGGAACACCGGATCGAGTTGGACCTGGCGGAGGAAGGGCTCGGGGATCTGCTCCATACCGCCGCTGCTGCCGCGGGGGAAGCTTATGCTAACAAAGGCGTCGATTTACAGGTCGAGACCATTACGGACACCGCCCGGGTGCTCGTGGACCGGCAACGCTTCGGCCAGGTGATGAGCAATCTCCTGTCGAACGCGCTACGGCACACCCCGGCCGGCGGGCAGGTCCGGATCAGCGTCCACCGACAGGGGGCGTCCACCGCGCTCATCCACGTCGCCGATGACGGCGAGGGCATCCCACCTGGCCAGCTCGGACACATCTTCGAACGCTTCTACCGGGGGGATGCCGCCCGCAGCCGGGACAACGGCGGGGCCGGTATCGGCCTGACCATCTCCAGGGCATTGGTCGAGGCCCACGGCGGCACTCTCACCGCCACCTCCCCCGGACCCGGTCGCGGAGCGGTGTTTGCCCTCCGCCTCCCGCTGTCTCCTCCCGACAGTGAGGAGGCTGCTCGGTGACCACACCCTGCCCCGCGTGAGGGCCGTGCCCTCCACCCCTTGAGAATGTACCCCGGGGGGGTATACGCTAGCGAGCGTTATCGCATCCCACCGACCCGTAGGAGCTTTCCCATGATCACCTCCCCGCCCCGCCTCTTGCCGATGGCCTCCCACGGCTGCAGCTGTTGCGGACCTGCCTCACGTGCCGACACCGCCTCCATCCCTGCCGCCAGCGACTCGTCAGCAGGAGGGTCCTCCCCTAGCTACCAGGTCACCGGCCTGACCTGCGGACACTGCGCGAAAAGCGTGACCCAGGCCCTTCAGGCCCTCCCCCAGGTCGACGACGTCCAGATTGATCTCGCTGCTGGTGGTGTTTCCACCGTCACGGTCACCGGTGTCGTACCTCCGGAGATGGTTCGCCGGGCCATCGAGGAGGCCGGCTACACCGTCTTATCCTGATCTGTTTTACCCATCATCTCGACCCCGACCGGGTTGAGCGGAAGGAACGTCATGAGCACTCCCCACCATTCCGGCGATCACCATGGTGATCACCCCGCTCCGGAAACAAACCACACCCACCACCCGGATCATGCCAGCCACGAACACCACGCAGATGCCGACACCCACGGCCAGGCGATGCCCCACGATCACCCGCACTCCGCCCTGGACGAAGACCACCACGTTCATGGTCACGGCGAACACGCCGGACACAGCACCGCAATGTTTCGGGACCGCTTCTGGTGGTCGCTGATTCTGTCCATTCCCGTCGTTATTTTCAGCCCCATGGTCGCCCACCTGCTCGGCTACCACCTCCCGGCATTCCCCGGATCCACCTGGATCCCCCCGGTGCTGGGCACGATCATCTTCGTCTACGGCGGAACGCCTTTCCTCAAGGGCGGATGGAACGAACTGAAATCCCGCCAACCCGGGATGATGCTCCTGATCGCCATGGCCATCACCGTGGCGTTTGTCGCCTCCTGGGTCACCACTCTGGGGCTGGGCGGTTTTGACCTGGACTTCTGGTGGGAGCTGGCCCTGCTGGTGACCATCATGCTGCTGGGCCACTGGCTGGAGATGCGTGCTCTCGGGGCCGCGTCCTCCGCGCTTGACGCGCTGGCTGCCCTGCTGCCGGACGAGGCCGAGAAAGTCATCGACGGGACCACCCGCACCGTGGCCATCTCCGAGCTGGTCGTCGACGACGTCGTGCTGGTGAGGGCCGGTGCCCGGGTGCCGGCCGACGGAACCATCCTCGACGGAGCCGCCGAATTCGATGAGGCGATGATCACCGGCGAATCCCGTCCCGTCTTCCGGGATACCGGTGAGACCGTGGTGGCCGGCACCGTGGCCACCGACAACACCGTCCGGGTCCGGGTGGAGGCCACCGGTGGGGACACCGCCCTGGCAGGCATCCAGCGCATGGTTGCCGACGCCCAGGCCTCCTCCTCCCGGGCCCAGGCCCTGGCGGATCGGGCGGCGGCGTTGTTGTTCTGGTTCGCGCTGATCTCCGCTCTGATCACCGCGGTGGTGTGGACCATCATCGGCAGCCCGGACGATGCCGTGGTGCGCACGGTCACGGTGCTGGTCATCGCCTGTCCGCACGCCCTGGGCCTGGCGATTCCGCTGGTCATTGCGATCTCCACCGAGCGGGCCGCGAAATCTGGGGTGCTCATCAAGGACCGGATGGCACTCGAGCGGATGCGCACCATAGACGTGGTGCTCTTCGACAAAACCGGCACCCTGACCGAGGGTGCGCACGCGGTCACCGGTGTCGCGGCAGCTGTCGGCGTCACCGAGGGCGAGCTGCTGGCCCTGGCCGCCGCCGCGGAGGCAGACAGCGAGCACCCCGTGGCCCGCGCCATCGTGGCGGCCGCGGCCGCCCATCCCGAGGCCTCCCGTCGGCAAATCCGTGCAACTGGTTTCAGCGCCGCCTCCGGCCGGGGGGTCCGGGCGACTGTCGATGGCGCTGAGATCCTCGTGGGCGGGCCGAACATGCTGCGCGAGTTCAACCTCACCACCCCGGCCGAGCTCACCGACACCACCAGCGCCTGGACCGGGCGTGGGGCCGGTGTGCTCCATATTGTCCGCGACGGTCAGATCATCGGTGCGGTGGCCGTCGAGGACAAGATCCGCCCCGAATCCCGCGCCGCCGTGAAAGCCCTGCAGGACCGCGGGGTGAAGGTCGCGATGATCACCGGTGACGCGCAGCAGGTGGCCCAGGCGGTTGGCCAGGACCTGGGGATCGATGAGGTCTTCGCCGAGGTCCTGCCCCAGGACAAGGACACCAAGGTCACCCAGTTACAGGAGCGTGGCCTGAGCGTGGCCATGGTCGGTGACGGTGTCAATGACGCCCCCGCTCTGGCCCGCGCGGAGGTCGGTATCGCCATCGGTGCCGGCACGGATGTGGCCATGGAATCTGCCGGGGTGGTCCTAGCCAGTGATGACCCGCGGGCAGTGCTGTCGATGATTGAGCTGTCCCAGGCCAGCTACCGCAAGATGATCCAGAACCTGATCTGGGCCTCTGGCTACAACATCCTCGCCGTGCCGCTGGCCGCCGGAGTGCTCGCCTCGATCGGGTTCGTGCTGTCCCCGGCCGTGGGCGCGATCTTGATGTCTGCCTCGACCATCGTGGTGGCCCTGAACGCCCAGCTGTTGCGCCGCATTGATCTGGAGCCGGCTCACCTGGCTCCGACCGAGTCGAAGGAGGAACACAGTGGGTCGATATCCCCCGTAACCGTTACTGACTGACCTTGTCTCTCGACCCCTAACTCACACCACCTTTGAAAGGAACGCTCATGAAACGCAGCATTACCCTCGCCGCCTTGGTACTGACCTCCACCCTGGCGCTGACCGCCTGCAGCGACGCCACCGACAACTCCGACGATGCCGACACCACCAGCACCACGACGGCAACCGCAGAGACCAACGAGACCCACCAGGAAGACACCACCACTGCCGACGACGGTGGTCATGACATGGAGCACCCGGAAGACGGTGGCCCGCCCCCGGAGGGCATCACTGAAGCCACGGATCCGACCTACCCGGTCGGCTCCGAGGTGATGCTCACGGCTGATCACATGCCGGGCATGGACGGTGCGCAGGCCACGATCTCCGGGGCCTTCGACACCACCACCTACTCGGTCAGCTACACCCCGACTGACGGTGGTGAGCCGGTCACCGATCACCGGTGGGTCGTGCACGAGGAGCTTGTCGACCCGGGCGAGGCACCGCTCCCCGGCGGCACCAAGGTGGTCCTGAACGCCGAGCACATGCCGGGAATGCAGGGCGCGACCGCCACCATCGACTACTCCACGCAGGAAACGGTCTACATGGTCGACATTGACACTGGGGAGATGACCATGATCAACCACAAATGGGTCACCGAGAGCGAGATCCAACCCGCCGAATAGTCCACCCACCCTGAACCGCGAGACCAGACAAGGCACCCGCTCCAGAGTCGGTCATCAATCGCTGCCGACCATGCCGCAGCACACCAGCCACACACGGAACCTGCACGCCCACAGGGCCCACGCTGAGGTAGACCTTCTGTGTCACTGCTTCTCTTAGTCAGGGGAAATATGCCCTGGAATGACCCTGGTGACAGGAGTTCATTCCAGGGCTTTGTCTCTGCCCACAGGCCCGGTCTCTTGGGGTACCTGCATCGGTGCTGTTGCAAAGTTGGGGCAGTAGGAAGAGCGAGGTGAAATAATCACAGCCATGGGTATCTTCTCGGGTCGTCATTTCCCTCGCGAGGTCATCCTGTGGGCGGTGCGGTGGTACTGCCGCTACGGGGTGAGCTACCGAGACTTGGAGGAAATGATGACCGAGCGGGGCGTGCCGGTTGATCACACCACGATTCTCACCGCTGGGTCCAGAAATACGCCCCTGAGCTGGGCAAGCAAACACGGTGGTACCGGCAGGTACCTGATTGGCAGGCCAGTTCCTGGCGGGTGGATGAGACCTATATCCGGGTCGGCGGCAGGTGGTGCTACCTCTATCGGGCGATCACCGCCGGTGGCCAGACCCTGGACTTTTACCTCTCTCCGAAACGGAACGTGGCCGCAGCGAAGCGTTTCCTGGCCAAGGCCCTCAGATCCAATGCGTCAGCCGGGTATCCCAGAGTGATCAACACCGATAAAGCACCCTCCCTAGCCAGGGCAATCGCCGAGTTGAAGTCAGAGGGAATCTGCCCGCCAACAGTGGAACACCGGCAGGTGAAATACCTCAACAACATCCTGGAAGGCGACCATGGTCGGCTGAAGCGGATCCTCGGGCCGAAAGGCGCGTTTAAGAACCGGACATCTGCATATCGGACGTTGAAAGGGATGGAGGCGATGCACTCATTGCGGAAAGGGCAAGGCACGATGTTTGCCTACGGGCAACCGAACCCGGACGCGGTGAACGTCAACCGGGTCTTCGAGACGGCCTGAGAACGCCCACACGCAGCGGCCATCAGAGAATGAGAAACTGAGTCTTCGCTGTTCTCCCCCAACTTTGCAACAGCACCTCGGCTGGCAGATGGCCGAGCACATGCGCACCTCGCTGTCGTCGATGCGCTGGCGATGGCCCGGGACCACGGCCACCTGCGCGAAGGCGCGGTGATGCACTCAGATCGCGGGGCCCAAGGCGGATTCAAGTGGTCGTCGCAACACCTTGATCGCGGAGGTGTTCAACGATGGCCTCGGTCGGATCCCGCGGGGTCAAGTCCTGGGAAGTGGTGTTTCTGCCCTTTTCTGCTTCCCCCGGCTGCTGCTGCGGTGTTGATGTCGCTGTCGACGATTGTGGTGGCGCTTAACGCTCAGCTGCTGCGCCGGATTGATCTGGACCCGGCCCACCTGGCTCCCACCAGTCCGAAGGAGGAACACACCACGCCTACTCCGGTATCCACCGCCGTCCACTGATCCACCACTTCTCTCCACTGCCCCCATATGACCCTGAAAGGCTCCACCATGAAGCGCACCCTTGTTCTTTCCGCTCTCGCCGTGGCCTCCACCCTGGCGCTGGCCGCCTGCGGTGAGGCCACCGAGTCAGGCAACACCGACGCCACCACCTCGGCCACCAGCACTGCGACGACTACCGCTGAGACGACCGAGACCACCACGGCGACGACTGAGGCGGACGGGGAGATCTCCGCCGATCACAACGACGCGGACATCATGTTTGCCCAGATGATGATCCCCCATCACCAGCAGGCCGTGGAGATGAGTGAGATGCTCCTGGCCAAGGAGGGTATCCCCGCCCAGGTCGTGGAGTTTGCCCAGGGGGTTATTGACGCCCAGGGACCGGAGATTGACCGGATGAACGCCATGCTCGAGGCCTGGGGCCAGCAGCCGGTCACCGACTCTGGGGGCATGGGGACCATGGACGAGATGGGTGGAATGGATCACGGCGAGATGGGTGGCATGAGCGGGATGATGAGCCAGGAGGACATGACAGCCCTTGAGGAAGCCCAGGGCACCGAGGCTGCCCGCCTCTACCTGGAGCAGATGACCGCCCACCACGAAGGTGCGGTCGACATGGCCCGTGACGAGGTTGCTGACGGCCAGAATCCCCATGCAATCACCCTGGCCGAACAAATTATCAACGACCAGGAGGCCGAGATCGCCCAGATGCAGCAGATGCTCACTGACCTATGACAGGCCCCCGTCTTTTTCTGATCCCGAGGACAGGAATCTGAAAAAGAGGGATAACCGTGACGATTGCCACCTGCTGCGGGCGATGGGTCGTTGTCACCGCAGCGGGTGCACCGGGGTGGATGTTTCTTCTCCCTCTGGTCGCACCACTGAGGAAAGGGGAAAGCTCCTGTGTCCAGACGCGACTATCCCCATTATGGGGACACCATCAAAGTAACGGGCGAGTACACACAAAATACACACCGCTCTGAGCGCTAACCGTTTCTCATTGGCGGTATTGCTTCTCTGATCTGGTCTTTTACTGTCGTCCTTGGTGGCGTTGTTGCTAGCCAACGCCAGGAAGGGTTCACTCGTAATGAGAAGGTCGCGAGTTCGATTCTCGCAGGTGGCTCATTTTCTTTTTCGGCGGTAGTACACCTGCCTACGCACATGCGCGACGACCTCGCCCGCCTCGCTGGTGACCTCGGTATCGAACCAGTGCAGGTACTTTGATCCGTCGGCCGTCTTTTCCTTGATCAGATCGTAGGTTTCGTCGGAGATCTCCATCACCGCCGTGATGGTTCCCTTTCCCGGTTTCAGGAATTTCACCTCGCCCGCGACATCCCACACGGTGTACTCCTTGCCCAGCCGTGCCATCGAGGCGAGCATGAAAAACGGGTCGGTCATCGCCATGATTGTGCCGCCGAAGGCGGTGCCCACGGCGTTGCGGTTGAACTTGGTCAGCGTGTGGTTCACCACCACACGCGAGCCGTCGTCGGCGAATTCGCGAACCCGGATTCCGGCGCCGAGAAACGGCGGCCAGAAATTCATGAACCTGCGCAGTGTTTTTGCGGAGAAGTGCATGGTGTGCACTCTACCGCTCGTCATCGCGTGTCGATGCCGGCAGCAGGCGCGGCACCACCTTGCCTGTGGCATTGCGCGGCAGCTCGGTCACGAAGTTAATGTCTCGCGGCACGGAGTGATCGGCGAGGTTGAGACGGACCCATTCACGGATTGCGTCGGAGGTCAGGGCATCTCCTGCCTCGTCGTCAGTGGGGACAACCCACACGGCGACGCGCTTGAAGGTGTCCTCGTCGTCAACACCTCCGGAATGGATCTCATCGATGCCGGGCATGCGCTCGAGAACCTCGGTGACGGACTGCGGGTGGACGTTTTCCCCGCCGACAATGATCATGTCGTCGTTGCGGCTGAGCACGTGGAGGTGCCCGTCGGTGTCGAAGTAACCCAGGTCGCCCATCTCGATGAGGCCGTCGATCTCCACGATGGGGGTCTGGGGGTTGGAATAGCCCTTCAACGCAGTTTCGTTAGTGAGGAAGATCCGCCCTACCTCGCCGGGCTTGGTCTCGCGCCCATTGTCGTCGTAAATCCGCAAGATCGTGCCCGGAGGAATGCGGCCGGCGATGGTCGGATCCGCCGCGACCATCTCCGCGTTGGCACAGGCCGCCAGGGCCAGCTCGGTGGAGCCGTAGTAGTTGGCCAGGATGGGCCCGAAGCGCTCGGTCATGCGCTCCACCAGAAGCGGTGTCAGCGCATTTCCGGACGAGGCGATGAACTTCAGGTTCGAGGTGTCGAACATCTTGTTGCCGGGGATGGCGAGCATCTGCTTGAAAAAGATCGGCGAGGACACCAGCCCGTCACAGCGGAAGTCCTGGATCTGGCGGAACACTTTCTCTGGGTCGAAGACGCGCTGGGTGATGATGGTGTTGCGCAGCGCGAGCGAGACATTGACCGCCGACCAGCCCCAGGTGTGGAACATGGAAGCGGTCAGTTGCACCGTCATCCCGGATCGCCACGGCACGGTGGAGAGGTACCCGCCGATCACGAACGGCAGGATGGGCTCCGGGCGGAGGATGCCCTTCGGCACCCCGGTGGTGCCCGAGGACATCAGGACGATGTTGCCGTGGGAGGGGAAAAGCGGCAGTTGCGGTGCGTTGTCGGCCTGCTCCACCCCTTCCGCGATGCGGGCGAGGGTGGGTTCGCTCCCGTGTGCCGTCGTGGTGTGTGCCCAGATGACCTCGATGCCGTCCATGTTCGCAGGGATCCGGTCGGCGAATTCGTCGTCGATAAACAGCACGTTGATGCGGTTCTCCGCGAAGATGCCGGCGAGCTGCTCCGGGGAGGAACCGACGTTGAGCAGGAACAGGTGCCCTCCGGTGAGGCCTTTCGCACCCATGGGTATGACCACACCGCGGCCGTTGCGGGCCATCACCGCAACACGGAGCTCTTCCACCCCCCCGGTCGCGCTTGCGAGCGAGGAGCCACGTGGCCACAGCGCGGGTCTGATCGCGTAGCTGGCGGTAGCTCAGGACCCCGTCGTCGTCGATAAGCGCGTTGCGCTCTGGGCACGCAGCGGATGACTGCTCGATCTCGCGCGCCGTGGTGAAGCGGTAGCGGCTGTAGAGGGGGAGAACCTTGAAAAGCGCGGCGGGGCTGCCTTCCGGCGACAACGCGCCCGCGCCGATGCCGGCCCGGAGGAGGCGCACCAGCGACGTGGTGGTAAAGGTCACGCGCTGCATTGGGTTCAGGGTGGGTATGGGCTTGTCTTTTCCGTCGGTGGTGCCAGTGCGTGTTCACCACCTTATCGTTGATACCGTGCGCGGTATGGACTTTCGCCAGGGTGGGGGTTAACGCTGTAACGCTGACACGGTTGGCGGCGATACTCTAGGATGCAATAGAAATGCCTGTGACGTTGTAGTTGTAGAGGAGTCCTGCATGCTCGCCCGTACCATCCGCCTCCGTGTAGTGGCCGTGTGCGCCACCGCGCTCGCTGCCTTGTCCATGGCGCACGCTCCCGCGAACGCGCAGCAGCGCAACATGGTGATTTTCGGGGACTCGGTCATCTCGGACCCGAACGCTCCGCAGTGGTTGGCCGGCAAGCTCGGGCTCGACCCGCGCGGGTCGTCGGGTGTCGGCACGTGGTGCCCGCAGAGCCCGACGAGCTGGGGGCGGCAGGCGGCGGCGCAGCTCGGGCTGGCGGCGTCCGATTACTCCTGCACGGGTACGGTGACGGTCTCGCCCGGCCCGCAGCTGTACACCCAGGTCGACCGTGCATTGTCCGACGGTGCGCTGAACCCGGGCACGGCCCGGGTGATCATCACGACCGGTTTCAACGACACCTACAACAACGAGGGCCGTCCGGATGCTGACGTGCGCCGCGACTTTGTCAACTACATGATTCCGCAGGTCAGCCGCATCCGTGCCGCCGCGCCGAATGCGCGGATCCAGTTCGTGGGTTACCCGAAGATCACCTCCGGCGACAAGGTGTGCCTGTTCCACATCGCGCCGAACGTGTCGGACTGGACGTCGTTCGCGCAGATCCAGCGCTGGGAGGATCAGGCGCAGTGGATGTCGGTCGATGCTGCCCGGGCGACGGGCACCGAGTTCCTGGATGTGAAGCCCTCGACGTGGAATAACAACATGTGCGCCCCGGACGATCAGCGGATGTGGGCCGGGTTGGTCGATTTCTACGCAGGTCCCGGCAATTTGCCGATCCACGTGAACCAGCGGGGCCACGATCACGTGGCCCGCGTCATCGCTAACTCCTAGTCGCCTCGTTACCATTGGGGGGTATGAGCGAAAAAGTACAAGGAGTCATTGCACGCGAAAAAGGTAGCCCCGTCGAGGTGGTCGACATTACCCTTCCGGAGCCGGGGCCGAACGACGTTATCGTCAAGGTGCAGACCACCGGAGTCTGCCACACCGACCTCGCCTACCGCGACGGGGACATCGAGGATGCCTTCCCCTTCCTGCTCGGTCACGAGTCGGCCGGCATCGTTGAAACGATCGGCGAGAACGTCACCCACGTCGAAGTGGGAGATTTCGTGGTGCTGAACTGGCGCGCGGTATGCGGCGAGTGCCGCGCCTGCCGCAAGGGCGACGTGAAGAACTGCTTCAACACCCACAATGCGTCGGCACGCATGACGCTTGACGACGGCACCGAGCTGACCCCCGCCCTCGGAATCGGCTCGTTCGCCGAGAAGACCCTGGTGCACGAGAAGCAGTGCACGAAGGTCAACCCCGAGGAGGATCCGGCGGCCGCCGGCCTGCTCGGCTGCGGCATCATGGCCGGCCTGGGCGCGGCGGTAAACACCGGCGACATCCAGCTCGGCGAGTCGGTCGCCGTGTTCGGCCTTGGCGGCGTCGGCCTGGCGGCCGTGGCCGGAGCCAAGCTGGCCGGGGCGTCGACAATTATTGCCGTCGACCTTGACCAGCGCAAATGCGATGCGGCCATCGAGCGCTTCGGCGCGACCCACGCGGTGTGCTCCAAGGGCAAGAGCGAGGACGAGGTGATCGACGCCGTGCGCGAACTTACCGACGGCTTCGGCCCGGACGTCACCATCGACGCCGTCGGGATCCAGCCGACCTGGCGCCAGGCGTTCTACTCCCGTGACCTTGCCGGTCGGATGGTCATGGTGGGCGTTCCGAACCTCACCGACCACGTCGACATCCCGGCAATCGACCTGTACGGCCACGGCGGGTCCATCAAGCCGGCCTGGTACGGCGACTGCCTGCCCGAGCGCGACTTCCCGACCTACGTGGACCTGCACATGCAGGGCCGCTTCCCGCTCGGCGAGTTCGTTTCCGAGCGCATCGGCATCGGCGACATTGAGGACGCGTTCGCGAAGATGAAGCGTGGCGACGTTCTGCGAAGCGTGGTGGAGTTCTAACATGTCTCTGCGAATTGAACACGTACTCACGTCCGGTGTTTTCCGCCTCGACGGTGGAGAGTGGGACGTGGACAACAATGTATGGATCGTCGGCGATGACCGCGAGGTCTACATCATCGATGCCGCGCACGATGCCGAGACCATTGCCAAGGCCGTCGGCGACCGGAAGGTCAAGGGCATCATCGCAACACACGGCCACAACGATCACGTCGACGCCGCCCCGCTTTTGAGCAAGCTTGTCGACGCCCCCGTATACCTGCACCCGGGCGACGACATGCTCTGGTACGAGCAGAACCCGAACGAAGCGTTCGTGAACTTGGGCGATGGCGACATCTTCTCGATTGCCGGAACGGAGCTTAAAGCGATGTCGACCCCGGGGCACTCGCCGGGCTCGGTCGTGCTCTACGCGGAGGAGGCCGGCGTACTGTTTTCCGGTGACACGCTTTTCCAGGGCGGCCCTGGTGCGACGGGGCGTTCCTACTCGTCCTTCGACACGATCATTGATTCGCTGCAGAAGCGCGTCTTGGATCTTCCCCCTGAGACGATCGTGCGCACCGGCCACGGCGACCACACCACGATCGGCGAGGAAGCCCCCCACCTCGAGGAGTGGATCAAGCGGGGCTACTAGCCTTCTTTCGTTACAGCGCCGTGGTTCTCAGTGCTGGGAACCACGGCGTTTTGCAGCGCGATGGCCCGGGCGAGGCGGGCGTAGCGCAGCTCCTGTTCGCGGAATCGCGTCCAGGCCGAGATCGTGGTGAAGAAAAACGCCATGATGAGCACGTAGAGCATGAGGTCGGTGCCCCGGTCCACGCCGAGCCAGTTAGCCAGCACGGTGACGTCATCGGGTCGCAGGATTGCCCAGATGGCGGCCACCATGAGCGCGGCGAAACCGATTTTCACCCATGCCTTGGCGTTGGCCTTCTTGCGGTTGGTAAAGAAGTAGAACGCGACCGCGAGCGCGGCCGCGAGCAGCAGGACCTGGATCACGGGAGCCTCCTTGCCACGATGCCGTCGGCGAGAATGTTCACGCCGTTGATAAGAGATTGCCCCTTGCTCATCGAGTATTCCGTGTAGAGGATGTCTACGGGTTCCTCGGTGACGCGCCAGCCGTTGGCGTCGATAAGCGCGACGATCTCGGAGGCGTGCGACATGCCGTTCATCCGAATGTTCATCTCGTCTGCGACCTTCTTATTGAAGGCGCGGAGCCCGTTGTGGGCGTCCGAGAGCCCGAGGCGTCGCGTGCGGGGAGAGAGCAAGACAACGGTCTTGAGTACCACGCGCTTGATCAGCGGCACCTGGGTGGTTTCCTGGCCGGCGAAGCGGGTGCCCACGACGATGTCCACTGGCTCGGTGCGCAGGCGCTCGAGCATCTTCACCACGTCTTTGACTTGGTGCTGCCCGTCGGCATCGAAGGTGACGAAGTACTGCGCACCGGGCTGTGCGCGGGCGTACTCGATGCCGGTCTGGATCGCAGCGCCCTGCCCGAGGTTGACGGGGTGGTTCACCAGGTGCGCGCCCGCGGCGTGGATCGCGGCGGGCGAGTTGTCCTTGGAGCCGTCGTTCACCGCGACGATGTGAGGAAAAGTCTCGCGGGCATGCTCGATGACCTCCTGGATGACTGGGCCCTCGTTGTAGCAGGGGATCACCAGCCAGGTGTCGGAGTAGTCCTGGATTTCGCTCATGGTGGCCTAAACGTTACTAGCTGCGGTGAAAAGGCGGGTATATACGCGTGTCAACAGCGTCATCGGGAGCAACCGGTAGGTCGTTCGGGCGGCGAGGTTGAACCTAGCGCGCCACGGGCCGACGAGCCCGTAAGAAACTAACCGGGCCTGCATCTCGCGCTCGGCGGCGAACATCTCGCGGCCCGTGCGCCGCGCGAACTGCTCCGGGCTCACCCGGAAGTACGTCAGCGGCTCGGGCATGTTGTGGAGTCTCTTGCCGGCGGCGATGAGCCTGGCCCAGAGGTCGTAGTCCTCCATGAAGTGGACGCCCTGGTAACCGCCGACCTCCTTGATCGCGGCGGTGCGCAGGATCACCGAGGGGTGATTGAGCGGCGAGTTGATCAGGGCGTATTTCGCGATTTTTTCGTGGGTTTCCGGCATCGCGCGCACCGGGCCGGCATCGAGATCGGTCGCGCCTGAAAACTCGCGTACCGCAGTGCCGAGCGCCGCGATATCTGGGTGAGCCTCCATAAATGCCACTTGTTTTTCTATCCGCTCCGGGTGCGCAATGTCGTCGGTATCGAGCCGCGCGACGTAGTCGGAGGTGATTGTCTCCAGTCCCGCCTGCAGCGCGGGGCCCAGTCCCACGTTGTGAGCAAGCGTGACGACGCGCACATTCTCAGTCCCCTCTGCCAAGCGCTCCACATCGTCGGAGACTGGCCCGTCAAAGACGACGACGACCTCATCGGCGGGACGGGTCTGCCGGGCGAGGGAGTCCAAGGCCTGGCGGAGTTCCCCGGCGGGGGTGTTTCTGTAGGCGGACAAAAGCGCAGAAATCGTGGCCACGTGGCCGTATCCTACGCGAGCGGGTCGGGATAGGGAGGTTCAGTGTCGTCCGGTTCGGGCGGGATCCACGAGAGGTCTTCTGGTTGCGGTGGGTAGTCGAAGGTGAGGTCAAATTCCTCCTCAAAGTGCTTGATTTTCGCCACCGTTGCGCCATCGTCGGCCCCGGAGTCGTATTCGTCGCAGGCGGCGTGGCACGCCGCGTTGAACCGGGCGATGTGGGCGCGACGGGCGCGCACGCGTTCGCGGGTTGTTGCCCACCTGGGGTTGGTCGGGGTGAGGTTGTCCCGCAGGATTCCCTTGGCCTCGCTGGTAATCCAGGTGCCGTCTGCGAAAAGCCAGATTGTTTCACCCGTGGCGGGGTCTGGGATGTAAAACCCCCGCTTATCTGTCTTGAAATTATGATGCCGTTGGCACAAGCAGTGGAGATTGTCTGGGGTTGTTTCGCCTCCCTGGCCGTAGGGGATGCGGTGGTCGAGCTGGCAGCGCTCAGCGGGGACGTGGCAGCCGGGGAAGACGCATGCGCCGTCGCGCGCCCTGACAAAGGCCGCCATCTTCTTGGTCGGTGTGTAACTATCGGTGTGGGCGCTGGAGGCGTCGTCAAGCTGGGTGATCTTGACGTTGCCTTCGCCGAACAGGTTGAGGTAGGAGTCCCCGAGCCAGCCGAGCCGCGGGGAAAAGGTTTCCTCACCGACGGCGTAGACGCGCGTGGTCGCGTGCGTTTCGGGCGCGAGGTGGCCGGTGAGCAGTTTGATCATGGCGTCGGCGAGGCCGAGCTTGTGTTCTCGGGCCGTGGCGCCGACGAACGCGTCGACGCTGGCCATGGTCGCGGCGTCGGCGGTGAGGTTGAGCGCTGTCGTGCCGTCGGCACCGGGGAAGAAGCGTGCGGTGGGTGCCAGGGGCTTCTCGCGCTGCCGGCGCTTGACAGGGTTGAAATCGACCGAGGGATCCACCTCGGCGACGAGGCGGCGCAGTCTGCGGGTGACGCTCCACACGCTGGGCAGGGCGGCGCCGAGGCGGGTGGAGGTGAACATGTCGACCAGGAGGTCGTCGAAAAGCGCGAGCGTGCGCGCGGTTGTGTCGGGGGCGAGCACGCTCAAGGTGCGGTCGATCGCGGCGAGCCGGGGGACGTCGAGAAGCTGGCGCTCGTTCTGCAGCGCGCGCAGGCGAGGCAGGTCGCGCAGGCGACTGTAACCGGCGACCCCGGCCTCGACGAAATGTTTCCCTCGCCCTGTGATTGCCATCAGTTCCGCGATTTCAATGTCGTAGTCGCTGTCTATGCTGTGGACGGTGTCCAGACTGTAGCTGCTGAACACCATGAACTCGCCCTCGATGATGAGCCGGGCGCCGTCGCGTCGCATATCGTTCGTCGCTGAAATTCCCCCCGTTTATAAATGCCAGTGTAGTGAACATATATTCGATACTCAAGGGCATGAATGGAGGTTATGTGACAAAATTAGAAAATAGTACCTAATCGCGAGCGGCGTCGATGAGGTAGCGGCCGTAGCCGGACTTCAACATCGCGCGCCCCAGCTCGGCAAGCGCGTCCGCCGAGATCAGCCCCTCGCGGTACGCCGCGACTTCGGGCGAGCCGATGACCGTGCCCGTGCGCTTCTGGATCACCTCCACGTAAGCGCTGGCCTCGGTCATCGAATCGATCGTCCCGGTATCGAGCCACACGTCGCCGCGCTCCAAGCGGTGGACCTTAAGCGCCCCGCGGTGCAGGTACTCCTCGTTGATCGAGGTGATCTCGAGCTCACCACGAGCGCTCGGGGTGATCGATTTCGCGATGTCAACCACACTGTTGTCATAGAAATAAAGCCCCACTACGGCAAAAGGCGACTTCGGGGCAGCAGGCTTCTCCTCGATCGAGGTCGCCATCCCGCGCTCGTCGAAGCTGACGACGCCGTAGCGCTGCGGGTCGGAGACCTCGTAGGCGAAGATTGCGCCGCCCGAAATCTCGCGGATCCCGCCGAGGATGCTTGAAAGCCCGGCGCCGTCGAAAATATTGTCGCCGAGGACGAGGGCGACGGAATCGTCGCCGATGAATTCCTCGCCGATGATGAACGCCTGGGCCAGCCCCTCGGGCTTCGGTTGCACGGCGTAGTCAATCATGATGCCCCAGTCGGAGCCGTCGCCAAGCAGGCGTCGAAAAGCATCTGCGTCCTCTTGGGTGGTAATCACGAGGACCTCGCGGATGCCGGCGCTGATCAGGGTGCTTAAAGGGTAGTAGATCATCGGCTTGTCGTAGATCGGCATGAGCTGCTTCGAGATGCCCTTGGTAATGGGGTAGAGACGCGTGCCCGAGCCGCCCGCGAGGATGATGCCTTTCATGAATCTCCACATTAGACACCGAGTTTTCCTATGGTGGGTGAAACTACACAGCAAAGGAGCGCCCATGTTCGGTACCCGCCACTACGCCGTCGTCACCGGTGCCGCCTCCGGCATCGGACGCGCCCTCGCCCTCCAGCTGGCCGATCTCGGCTGGCGGCTTGCCATCAGCGATATCAATTCCGCCGGGCTCGAGGCCACCGCGCGCGATTGCGAGGCGCGGGGAGCCAAGCTTATCGACGCCTCCGTGGTCGACGTCGCCGACGCAGATGCCGTCGATTCCTGGGCGAGTGGACTTGCTCAGCAGCACGGACCTGCCCACACCGTCCACCACGTCGGAGGCATCTCCATCTGGGGCAGGGTGGACACGATGCCGCTTGAGAAGTGGCGCACTCTTATCGACGTCAACCTCATGGGCACCATCCACGTGGCACGCGCCTTCACCCCGGCGATGATGAAGGCCGGCCCGCTGCCCAGGCAGGAGCAACAGGAAATCGGCCCCCGCCGATTGGTCTGCGTCTCCAGCTCCGCGGGCATCCTCGCGCTGCCCTGGCACGCGGCGTACTCGGCATCCAAGGGAGGCGTGCTGGCGATGTGCGAGGTGCTGCGCTTCGACCTCGCCCCCTACGGCATTAGAGTGCACGCCGTCGCGCCGGGCGCGGTGGACACCGGGCTGGTGCGCACCATTGACGTCGACGGGGTGGACATGGACAACCCCCGGGTACGCAAGGCGCGCGAGCTTTTCCAGGGCCATGCCATCTCGCCGGAGAAGTGCGCCGAGATCATCCTTCGCGGCGTGGAGAAGAATAAGCCGCTGATAACCACCGGCGCAGATGTGGCACTGGCGCGCTGGGCGCAGGTCAACGCACCCTGGCTATACGCAGGAGCCATGCGGGGGATCAACCGCGCGTTTCGGTGGGTGGCGAAGGACGCGATGCTCTAGCGCTTCTCGTCCAGGGGTACCTGGAGGACGTCCATGACGGTTGCCAGGCCGTCGTAGTTGGTCACGAGCAACAGCAGGGCTGTGATCTCTTTGTCGCTGAGGTGGTCGCGCAGGCGCTCCCACACCTCGTCGGTGATCTGGCGGTGCTCGATGAGGTCATTGGTAGCATCCAGGATCACCCCCGTGCGACCGGTGAAGCCGTGCTCGGGCCGCTTGACAGCTTCGATGTCGGCGTCGCTGAGGCCGAAGCGCTTGCCCATCGTGGTGTGGTGCTCGAGTTCGTAGCGGGAATCGCGCAGCGTAGCGACGCGCAAGATGACCAGCTCGGATTGCCTGCGCGGCAGGATACCGAAGGGCATCAAGGAGCCGGAATAGAGCAGCCACGGTAAAAAGTTGCGCCTCGCCCGGCCGACCGCGCCGAATAGGTTCAGTGTCTTCGTCCCTTGTACTTGCGCGCCGATGCGGTTGGCCAACCGCGCGAGCAGGGCGATGTCTGTGCCGCGGCCGGGACCCGGGCGGGTGGATGAGGTGATAGGCATAGGCTTCATACTTTCCACCATAAAACAATAGGAAAGCTCTCGCCCCAGATGCTGACCAGTACATGCTTGCCAGTCGGGACATCCGTACCTATGGGCCTTTCGTTAATCGACTGACAAGCATGTACTGGTCAGCATTTGGCGGTTCGGGGGGGGGCATCAGCGCGCCGCCAGATAGATCGCCAACGCCGCGCGCCAGTTCCGCGGTGAGAACCCGGTTGCCTTGATCTTGTCCAGGCTTAAGGTGGATTCCTTCGGGCGGGGTGCTTCGGGGCCGTTGAGCTCGGCGTACTGGGCAGTAGTCACGGGGGTGACGTCGGAGGGGTCCGCGCCCACCCCGATGAATACGCTCATCGCGATCTCGTCGCGGCCCACCGCATCGCCGTCGGAGGTGATGTTGTACACGCCATACTCGGCCTTTGTCGCCAGCAGATGCGCGATGCCGTGCGCCAGATCGTCGGCATGCGTGGGCCTGCCGCGCTGGTCGGCCACCACGCTGGGGCTCACACCCTTGTCCGCGAGCCGGGCCATGGTGTCCATGAAGTTCGCGCCCTCACCGAACACCCAGGAGGTGCGAATCACGTAGTGGCGCGGCGTGGCCCGGGCGGCGGTTTCACCCGCGCTTTTCGACGCCCCATAGGCGCTGAGCGGCGATGGCAGCTCGTCCTCGGTGTGCTCTGTATTCAACCCATCGAAGACGTAGTCGCTGGAGACGTGCACCAGGGTCAGGTCGTGCTCGGAGGCGATGCGGGCAAGCCCCGCCACAGCGTCCGCGTTGACCGCCCACGCTGTGCCCCTTTCTGTTTCCGCCCCGTTGACGTCGTTGTAGGCGGCGCAGTTGATGATCGCGCGGTACTCGTTCCAATCGCGCGCCGGCGGATGAGTGATGTCGAACTCGGCCCGGGTGCAGAATTCCGCCTCGCGCTCCGAGTAGACCTTGCGCAAGGCCCGGCCGAGCTGCCCGTTCGCGCCGGTGACAAGGATTTTGCGCGGCGGCACGGTGGGGGCGTCGGCAAGCGGCGGGTGCTTTTGGTCCGCCTCAGATAACTCGGTGGGCTCGAGCGGCCAGTCGATCTCGCGGTAGGAGCAGTAGGCGTACGCGCCATTCGGGTTGTAGCGGGCGTTGACCAGGTAGGTGTAGGTGGTTGCGTCCTCGAGGGCCTGGAAGCCGTTGGCCACCCCGCGCGGGACGAACACCGCGGTGTCCGGGCCGATCTCGACGCCGAACTTCGTCGCGAAGGTTTCCGAGCCCTCGCGCAGGTCCACCCACGCAGCAAAGACGCGCCCGGTGGCCACGGAGACCCATTTGTCCCAGGGCTCGGCGTGCATGCCGCGGGTCGCACCAACCCGGGCGTTGAAGGAGATGTTGTTCTGCACCGGGCGCAGCCGCTGGCCGGACCAGTTTTCCTTGAACCAGCCGCGGTTGTCCGCGTGGACGTCGAGCGGGTGGATTTCCAGGCCGTCGATGGGGGTGGGGTTCATGGGAGTCAAGTGTAGGACGAGTAGCGGACGGGGCTACCGGACCGCTGCCCAAAGTACTCACCGCAGGACCACGCAGCGGCTGCATCGAGGCGGTCGAGGCAGCTAATCTCCCGAGTCGGTTCGTGGGCCAGTGCGATGGTATTGCCGACGATCATGACCAGGGTTACCAGCGTGAGAAGAATCGTGATCGCGCTGGCGACTGTGCGGACGTGCCGGGAACGTGCCGTGGCGCGGACCCCCGCCACGGCGATGACGCTACCCGCCAGCGCAATTACGTAGCCCGCGATCCGTGCCGCCACCTCGGCGGGCACTGCGAAGCACGAGGTGCTGGCGCACTGCTGCCACGGCTTCCAGACGGTCAGGACTGTGATCGCAATGCCAGCGAGCGCGACGATCGAGCCAAGGATGATTCTATTGTCCGTTGTGCGCATATCGCTTCTCGACGTCCCCTTTTACGCCCCGCCACCAGTTTTCATGCTCGGCGTACCACGCGATGGTGCGTTCTAACCCGGTGCGCAGCTCCGGGGCGTGGTGGGGCTGCCACCCGAGCTCGCGGGTGAGCTTGGTGGCATCCATGGTGTAGCGCTGGTCGTGGCCGGGGCGATCGGCGACGTGCTCGTACGTGCCGCCCATGATCTCGCAGATCATCTCAACGACCTGCTTGTTGGTCACGTGTGTGCCGCCGACGCCGATGTTGTACGTCTCTCCGATCTTTCCCCGCTCCAAGATGGCGAGCACGGCGTCGTTGTGGTCGTCGACGTGGATCCAGTCGCGCACCTGCGCGCCGCTGCCGTAGAGCTTGGCGGGGCGGCCGTCGAGAATGTTCGTGATCTGCCGCGGGATGAACTTCTCTATGTGCTGGTACGGCCCGTAGTTGTTCGAGCAGTTCGAGATCGTCGCCTTGATACCGAAGGAGCGCACCCAGGCGCGCACGAGGTGATCGGAGCCGGCCTTGGTTGCCGAGTACGGGCTCGACGGGTTGTAGGCGGTGGTTTCGGTGAACTTCTCTTTACCGCCGAGTGGCAGGTCGCCGAAAACCTCATCGGTGGAAATGTGGTGGAAGCGCACCCCGAAGCGTCGCACGGCCTCCAGCAGCGTGAACGTGCCCACCACGTTGGTGTGGACGAAGGGGGAGGGGTCTGCCAGCGAGTTGTCGTTGTGGGACTCGGCGGCGAAGTGGACCACGGTGTCGCTGTCCGCCACTAAGCCGCCGACAAGCTGGGCATCGGTCACCGAGCCGTGGACGAATTTCACGTCGAGTCCACCCAAATTGGCGCGGTTGCCGGCGTAGGTGAGCGCATCGAGGACGGTGATGTGCACCCCGGGGCGTCGCTCACGCAGCAAACGGACGAAGTTGGTGCCGATGAACCCGGCGCCGCCGGTGACCAGAACGCGTTCCATGGGTCAAAACCCTACCGACGTAGACCTATTGCATGCACCGCGGCTCCGGCAAGTGGGCCTGCGTACAGGGCCGCGCACACCGAGGTGACCACCCCGTAGGGCAGGGCGAAAAGCAGCGCGAACGCGACGACGGTCGCGACCACCCAGCCGGCCACGTACACGCCGTGGCGCTCGGTGGAGAGCACGGCCACGCCGGTGATCATCAGCGCGCCCATGAACGCCGAGGCGAAGGTGAGCGCGCCCAGGGTTAACCCCGGGACGAAAAATTCCGGCTCGAAGGCGAAACGAAGGATCGCCGGCCCGAGCAACCAGGCGGCGGCGAAGCCAACAGCGCCCAAGCCCAGCACGGCGCCGATCGGGGCGACAAGGGCGGCGTGGATGCGCTCGCGCTGCTCCACGAACCGCACCACCAACGCGGACTGGAAGCGCTGCAGCGGCACGAGCACGGGGGCGCGGGTAAGCAGCACCGCGTTGATGATCGCGGCGACTGCAGTGCCCCCGCCGAAGGGGAAGGCGGCATTGACGGCGACGGGGAAGCCCGTGATCAGCGCCGCCGAAGCCCCCGAGGCGACCATCGCGGAGGACACCCGGCGGGAAAACACCGCGCGATCCACGTCCAGGGCCACACGGATGCTGTTTCGCGCGGCCTGGGAGGAGCCGAGGATGACCAACCAGCTCGCTGCGCCGATTACCGTGATGATCGCGAACGCCCACAGCGACCACCCCATCGCCCACGCCACGACGGCGAGGACGAGGCGCACGCCGGAGTCGAGCGCGACCATCGCGGCGTACTGGTTCCACAGCCCAGCCCCACTCAAGATCCCGGATAGCGCCGCCTGGAACACGTAGCTGACCAGGCCGAAGGCAATAAGGATGGTGGCGGGGGCGGGTGCCACGGGCACGACTTGGTGCATGAACAGCACGCCGCCGACGGCCGTCGCGACGGCGATCAGCGCGGCAACCAGCGCCCCGACCCGCCACGGGTTAGCGGAACCGTGCGCACCAGATTCCCGGGCGCCGGCGACGGCGCGGGTGGTCTCGTGCGTCAGGCCGTCGATAAGCCCGGTGGCGGCGAAGAACAGCGACCAGAAAGCGGCGAAGTAGCGGTAGTCCGTCTCCGCGGGCAGGACGCGCTGGGCAACCCAGAGCACCGCGAAGCCGCTGATTGCGGCGAAAAGAGTGGCGAAGGAGAGGCTTCTCACGGGCACTCCGGAAGCTCGGGCCGGTTAATCCAGGCGTCGATAACCCCCTCGACATCCGCGCCGGGGGCGTGGGCCTTCAGCGCGTTGACCAGGTCGAAGGGCTCGACGACGCTGTGGGCGTTCTTGGCCACGTAGCTGCGCACGGCGCTGAAAAAGGCGGCGTCGCCGACGAGGCGTCGTAAAGCATGCAGCGTGATCGCGCCGCGCTTGTACACGCGGTCGTCGAACATGTCGCGGGGGCCGGGGTCGGCAAGAGTGAAACTCTGCCGCGTGAGCCTGCGGTAGTGCTGGCGCACGCTGACATCAACCGGGGTGCCTTGGTGATCCGCCCACAGCCACTCGCAGTAGCAGGCGAAACCCTCGTTGAGCCAGATGTCGCTCCACTGGGCAACACCCAGCGAGTTGCCGAACCACTGGTGCGCCAGCTCGTGGGCGATCAGTCGCTCCTCACCGCGCAGGTGGTTGACCCCGAAAATCGACATCGCGGCCGCCTCGAGGGGAATCTCCAAGTCGTCCTCGGTAACCACCACCTCGTAGCGTTCAAACGGGTAAGGCCCGAAAGTCTCCTCAAAAAATTCCAGCATCGCCTGCTGCTTTGCAAAATCACCCGGGCCGACGTTGTACGGTAGCCACGCGATCACATTGCGCCCGAGATCGACCCGGGAGTACCTGCCAACCTGCACGGTTGCCAGGTAGGTGGGCATGGGCCTGGCGGTGGGGTTGGTGATCACCGTGTAATCGCGATCCGCGCGGACGTTGAAGGAGTAGGTTGCCTTCTCGTCCGGGGTGTCGTCGCAGGGGAACCAGGTGGGCGCGCCGTTGGGCTGGCTGGCAACCAGCGAGCCCTCGGTAAGTTCTTCCCAGCCCAGCAGGCCCCAGGGGGTGCGGCGCGGGCGCGGGTTGCCCCCGTAGCTGATAACCAGTTCGAACTCCTCGTCCACGGCGATCGCCTCGGCAAAGCTGATGCGCAACTTGCCGTGCGACTGCTTGAAGCGCCGCACGCGGATATCCCCGCCCGTGAGACTGCGGGAGGTCACCCGCCGTGCCACCATCGACGGCTGCAGGTCGAGAGTCATGTGGTCGAGTTCGCGCCAGTTGGTCAGCGTCAGCGTCGCAGTGCCTTCGAGGCGGTTCGGGCCGACCTTGTAGGTCAGATCGAGGTCGTAGTGGTGGACGTGGAACCCCAGGTTGAACTCCACGCCCGTGTAGGCATCGACGGTGCCGGGAACGGGAGTTGAGCGCAGCCTGTGGTTTGTCATCGTCGCAATAGTGTACCCCCGCCTGTGGGCCAACGACGACGCCCCACCCCTGGCCACGAGGTCATCCCGTGGGCTGGGGTGGGGCGTCGACTACCGGCTGAGAAAGTCTTACATGTCGAAAGCCGGTGCGATGGTGCTGTACCAGGACTTCTCGATGTCTTCGCGCCAGTACGGCCACGAGTGGGTGCCGACGTTGCGGAACTCGTACGTCGCCGGGATGCCCTCGCTCTCGAGCTTGGCGCGCAAATCGTGCGAGCACTTGTTGATGGCAGCTTCGATCACGCCGCCTTCGACCTGCAGAGTGGTCGCGCCCACGCTCGCGGCGGGTGCAGGTGCGCCCTGGCCGATGAGGTAGCTGACCTGATCCGAGCGGCCGGCCAGGCCGGTCGCCGTGGAGATGTAGAGCGCGGTGCCACGCAGCTTATCGGCGTTAAGCAGCGCGTCGTTGTAGCGGTTGTACTCGCCGCCCATCGGGCCCCACATCTGCTCCGGGGTCACCGTCTTGAAATCGCCGGTACCGGAGGCGCGGTTGATGGTCACGCGGGCGAAGTTGTAGGCGTGCGGGGAGGAGGTTGCGGCGCAGCCGGAGAAGGAGGCGGCGGCGTCGTAGAAACCGGGGTTGTGCGCTGGGAGGACGAGCGCGGAGGTACCGGACATGGAGAATCCGACAATGGCGCGGCGGTTGTCGGCGTTGAGGGTGTCCTCGATCGGGCCCGGAAGCTCCTTGGTCAGGAAGGTCTCCCATTTCTGGGGGCCATTGATGTAGGGGGACTGGACGTTCTCGTCGACCCAGTCGGTGTAGTAGGTAAACGCGCCGGCCTGCGGGATGACCACGTTGACACCCTTGCCCGCGAAGAAGTCCCTGGTGTCGTACATCTTCAGCCAGTCGGCGTTCTGCTCCGCGCCGCCAGCGCCGTTGAGCAGGTAGATCGTCGGAGCGTTGTCCACGCGCTCGCCATTGGCATCGGTTGCCGGGATGACGGCGATGGGGATGTCGCGCTTCATCGACGGTGAAAAGACCTTGTAGGCCAGGACACTTTTGTTGTCGACCTGTTTGATCCAGTCCTGGGGCTTCTTGGTGGAAACCACCAGCGGCGGATCCTCGTTGACATTCCACGTCTTGACCTCGCCGACAGCTGTACCGTCGGCCACCTGCGCGGGGGTCACATCTGTGGCGTTGGCGGCGGGGGTCAGCGGTGCTGCACCAAGGGCGAGCGACAACGCTGCGGTGGCGGCGAGAACGGAGCGCTTGAGGTTCATGTGTTTCCTTCGACTTTCCTTGACAAGAAGCATGCAATAACGAGCACGCTGGTGCGGGCCTACACCGTAGGCATCGCTGTAAACTTAACCGATGTTTCACAACAATTCGACCCTAGTGAGCAACAAATTGCTATTTTGGTCAAAATTGTTACCAAATTGGCTTAGAGTTAGCGCTAAGCTTTCGCGTGGCTCCGGTGGCGCTACCCAGACACCGTCGCTACACCGTGTAACAATGACCGCCGCAGCTCCGACGTCGATGTCGAAGACCAAAAACCCCCAACACCTACCGAAGGAACACCATGAACCCGCTCGAATTCATTCAGCTCCAGATCAACGAGGTCCTCGGCCAGCTCATCCACGCAGGATCCTCGGCATCATCGAACCTTTCGCTGCAACTGGGCTGGTTCTAAGCCCTACCCCCAACGTGCGCCCGACAGACGCTGACTCAAAAGTCCACGTATTCTGTTGGGCGTGAGTAACGAACATTTTGACGTTGTTGTCCTCGGCGCTGGCCCCGGTGGCTATGTCGCCGCCATCCGAGCTGCCCAACTGGGCAAAAAAGTTGCTGTCGTAGAGAAGAAGTACTGGGGTGGTGTCTGCCTGAACGTGGGCTGCATCCCCTCTAAGTCTTTGATTAAGAATGCCGAAGTGGCCCACATCTTTACCCGTGAGGCCAAGACCTTCGGCATCAAGGGTGACGTGGAGTTCGATTACGCGGACGCACACGAACGCTCCCGCAAGGTCTCCGAGAAGATCGTCGGCGGCGTGCATTACCTGATGAAGAAAAACGAGATCACCGAGATCCACGGCCTCGGCACCTTTAAGGACGCCTCCACCATCGAGATCACCGAGGGCGACGACGCTGGTAAGACCGTCACGTTCGACAACTGCATCATCGCCACGGGTTCCGTGGTGCGCACGTTGCCGGGCATCGAGCTGTCCGACAATGTCGTCTCCTACGAGGAGCAGATCCTCAACCCCGAGGCCCCGCAGAAGATGGTCATCGTCGGCGCCGGTGCGATCGGCATGGAGTTCGCCTACGTCCTGTCCAACTATGGCGTTGAGGTCACCGTCGTCGAGTACATGGACCGCGTCCTGCCCAACGAGGACAAGGACGTGTCCAAGGAGATCGCCCGCGCCTACAAGAAGATGGGCGTGAATCTGCTCACCGGCCACGCCACGACCGCGGTGCGCGACAACGGCGATTCGGTCGAGGTGGACATCGCAAAGAACGGCTCGGACAAGACCGAGACGCTCACCGTTGACCGCGTCATGATCTCCGTCGGTTTTGCCCCGCGCGTCGAGGGCTTCGGGCTGGAGAACACGGGCGTGGAGCTGACCGAGCGCGGCGCGATCGCCGTCGATGACCGCCTGCGCACCAACGTCAAGGGCATTTACGCCATCGGTGACGTCACCGCGAAGCTGCAGCTTGCCCACGTCGCAGAGTCCCAGGGCATCATCGCCGCCGAGACCATCGCGGACGCCGAAACCCTCGAAATCGAGGACTACATGATGACCCCGCGCGCGACCTTCTGCAACCCGCAGGTTGCCTCCATGGGCTACACCGAGGAGCAGGCCCGTAAGAACTGGCCGGATCGCGACATCAAGGTCGCAATGTTCCCGTTCTCCGCCAACGGCAAGGCGATCGGCCTGGCCGAGTCCGCCGGCTTTGCCAAGCTGATCACCGACGGCGAGCACGGCGAGATCCTCGGCTGCCACCTTGTCGGCGCGAACGCCTCCGAGCTCCTGCCGGAGATTACCCTGGCCCAGCGCTTCGACCTCACCGCCGGGGAGATCGCACGCAACATCCACATTCACCCAACGCTCTCGGAGGCCCTCAAGGAGGTCGCCCACGGCGTCGAGGGGCACATGATTAACCTCTAAGTGCCCGCTTGACGACGCCAAAGGGGCCCGCCGAGTAAATCGGCGGGCCCCTTTGTGTCTTGAGACGTCGTAGTTAGCTACCGGACACGGCTGCGGCCAGCGCGTCCAGGCTGGTCTCCAGGAAGTCGTCGTCGAACGACTCAGACATCGACTTAACCTCGCTGCTCTCGATGTCGGAGCGGTCGTAGGTGATCTTCACCCGCGTTGCGTCAGGGCCCTCGGGCTCGAGCTCGTAGAGCCACTTGGCGCCCACCTCGACACCGGCGGTGGTGTTTTCCAGGTTCTGCCACCCCACGACCTTGTTCTCTTGGAGGGCGAAGACCTTGTTGCGGGTTTGGTAATCGCCGTCCTCCTTGGTCATGTTCATGGTGAAGGTGTCGCCCACGGACTGGAAGCGCTCGGCCTGATCGGCGGAGACGACCATTCCGGAGTTGTCCGTTTCAGCGTGGCGCTGCGGGTTGGTCAGCAGGTCGTAGATGTCGGCTGCGGGGGCGTCGATGACTCGGGTTGCGGAATTAGTTGAAGTACTCATAAGCCCCAGTGTACGGATTTATCAGTACGGGGCGATCGAGGTCGTGTGCGGGTCAACTTCAATTCCGTGCTGGATGGAGGGGAAGGCACGCTGCGCGCAGGCCTCGCGTGGGCACACGCGGCACCCCGCTCCGATCGGCGTCGCCTGGGAGACGTCGTCAAGCGCCATGCCCTCGGCGTAGATGGTGCGCTCGGCGTGGCGGGTCTCGCAGCCAAGGCCGATGGCGAAGAGCTTTTCCGTCTCGCGGAAGTGGAAGCGGTGGTGGCGCACGGTGCGCGCCACCCACAGGTAGGTGCGCCCGTCCGGCATCGTCGCGTGCTGGCGCACCGTCTCGCCGGGGCGGGTAAAGGATTCGTAGATCCCCCATAGCGGGCACGTCCCGCCGGAGGTGGAGAAGTGGTAGCCGGTCGCGGATTGGCGCTTGGAGATGTTGCCGGCGCGGTCGACGCGCACGAAGGTAAACGGCACGCCGCGCATGTTCGCGCGCTGTAGCGTCGACAGGCGGCTGGCCACGGTTTCGTAGCCGACGCCGAAGACGTGGCAGAGGTAGTCCACGTCGTAGCCGTTCTTCTCCGACTCGAAATGCATCAGTGAGTACGGCAACAGCGTCGCGGCGGCGAAGTAGGCGGCAATGCCGCGCCTGGCCAGGTTTTTCGAGGTCTCCGAGGTAAACGGCTCGGCGGCGACGTGGGCATCGATAAACGAACTGGCCTCGAGGAAGCTGAGGGCGGAGGCGAGGCGGAAGGCGCGCTGGCCCGAGGAGAGGATGGGGGAGAGCGAAAGCACGCCTGCGTCGAGGTCGAGGTGGTGCAGAACCCCGGACTCCGACGGGCTCGTGCGCACCTCAACGTCGTGCGTCTCGGTGACGTAGCGGGTCAGCGCGCGCTCGGTGTCGAGGATGCCGAAGCGCTGCACCCCAATGCGCCCGGCCAGCTCCTCGGCCTTGTGGTCGATGTCGTCGAGGTAGTTCTGGCGGGAGTAGAAGAAGTCGCGCACCTCGTCGTGGGGCATTGTCAGCGTTTCCGGGCTGGACACCCGCGAATCCAGAGCCAGCGTGAGCTTGTCGCGGGCGTTGGAGTAGCGGCGGTGCATCTCGACGACGGACCGGGCGATGGAGGGGTGGCGGTAGACGAGCTCGGAGAGCTCTTGGAGTTCGACGTTGGCCGCGCCCAGCTCCTGGTCCGCCACGACGTCCTTGAGCTCGGCGAGGAGCCGGGAGTCGTCGTCACGCGAGAAGAAGGTGGCGTCGACGCCGAAGGCCTCGGTAATGCGCTTGAGCACCGGGACGGTCAGTGGGCGCACGTCGTGCTCGATCTGGTTGACGTAACTTGCGGAGAGCTCGAGAGTCGCAGCCAGGGAGGCCTGGCTGAGGTTTCTCTCCCGGCGCAACTGGCGCAGCCGTGAGCCGACATAAGTCTTGGACATAATCAGTATCTAACCACTGTGCAAAGATTCGTGCGAAGGCCTTGCGAAAAATCTTTACAAACAAAAGTTTGACACCCTTCGGGGTGACTGTTCAGTGGGTCAGCGCATGCGCGGGCCCGGATGTGTTCAGGGTCACAGTGTCGGTGTTAAAGGCGTGTCTGGTGTGGCGGATGAGTCGATCACAAGGGTAGAAAATGCTGCACGCAGGGGTACGAAACCCTTAAGAAACCCCCCGCAATGCACACAGTTTTCGCCGGTAAAACCCGCCGCACCTGTGGGTAGCGTCCACCCCCACAACCATTAAGTAGGTAAAGGTCGGGCGCATTTCGTAGAGTAATAGCGACACTGGAGGTGCCATGACTGTACAAAACGCAGACCGTGACGCAATTCGCCACGGAAAAATTACCGAAGCGCCGCTGCGCGAGCGGCCATCCGTCCCCACGTGGGCTCTGAAGATGATCATGGCCGTAACCGGCCTGCTCTTCGGCCTGTACGTTCTCGGCCACATGGTCGGAAACCTCAAGATCTTCATGCCGCTGCACAGCAACGGAGTAGCCCCGATCGATGAGTACGGCCACTTCCTGCGCACCATGGGCGAGCCCATCCTGCCCTACGGCGCCCTGCTCTGGCTGATCCGCATTGTCCTGCTCGTCGCCCTTGTGCTGCACGTGTGGGGCGCGTTCGCCCTGCGCGGGCGCTCGGCGAAGTCCCGTGGCAAGTTCAAGCGCACGAACCTGATGGGCGGCTGGCAGTCCACCGCCACCCGCTCGATGCTGATCACCGGCGTTATCCTGCTGCTGTTCATCATCTTCCACATTCTCGACCTCACCCTCGGCCAGGTCGTCGCTTCCGACGAGTTCGTCCACGGCGCGGTGCGCAACAACCTGCTGGCCACCTTCGCGCCGGGACGCTGGTGGGTTGTCGCGATCTACGTCATCGCTAACCTCGCCCTGCTTCTCCACCTCACGCACGGCGTTTACCTCGCGGTCTCCGACCTGGGCTGGCTGGGCAAGCGCGGACACGCCGTCATGGTGGTCCTTGCCTACATCCTCCCGGCGCTCGTGGTGATTGGAAACATCGTCATGCCGCTGGCGATCTCATTCGGCTGGATTCCCGGCTTCTCAAGGTAGACGGCTGACAAGGAGAATTACATTATGACAACCGCTCACAACTCGGCGGCAGGCCAGCAGGCCGCTTCGCCCGAAACCTTCCACGCCGCCCAGGGCGACGCCAACACGACGAACCAGGCGGGCGAGTTCCGCCAGCCCGAGTCCACCGTGCCGGGCGTTACCCCGGGCCTGATCCTGGCCAACAACGAGCCGGACAGCACCAAGGTCCGCATGAAGGACATGTGGGAGTGGCAAAAAGACCACATGAACCTGGTCTCCCCGCTCAACCGCCGCAAGTTCACCATCCTCGTCGTCGGTACCGGCCTCTCCGGCGGCGCCGCCGCGGCCGCTCTCGGCGAGCTTGGCTACAAGGTCAAGGCGTTTACCTACCACGACGCACCGCGCCGCGCCCACTCCATCGCAGCGCAGGGCGGCGTGAACTCCGCCCGCGGCAAGAAGGTGGATAACGACGGCGCGTACCGCCACACCAAGGACACCGTCAAGGGCGGCGACTACCGCTGCCGCGAGTCCGACTGCTGGCGCCTCGCCATCGAGTCCGCCCGCGTGATCGACCACATGAACGCCATCGGCGCACCGTTCGCCCGCGAGTACGGCGGCACCCTGGCCACCCGCTCCTTCGGCGGCGTGCAGGTCTCGCGCACCTACTACACCCGCGGCCAAACGGGTCAGCAGCTGCAGCTGTCCACTGCGTCCGCGCTGCAGCGCCAGATCCACCTCGGCAACGTGGAGATCTTCACCCACCACGACCTGATGGACCTGATCGTGTCCGAGGGCGCTGAGGGCCAGGGCAAGGGCACCTGCCGCGGCATCGTCACCCGCAACCTGATCACCGGCGAGATCACCCCCTTCACCGGCCACGCCGTGATCCTGGCGACCGGCGGGTACGGCAACGTCTACCACAAGACGACGCTGGCCAAGAACTCCAACGCCTCGGCCATGATGCGAGCCTACGAGCGCGGCGCCTACCTCGCCTCGCCCTGCTTCGTCCAGTTCCACCCGACTGGCCTGCCGGTCAACGCGAAGTGGCAGGCGAAGACGACTCTGATGTCGGAGTCGCTGCGTAACGACGGCCGCATCTGGACGCCGAAGGAGAAGGGCGACGAGCGCGACCCGAAGGACATTCCGGAGGAGGAGCGCGACTACTTCCTCGAGCGCCGCTACCCGGCGTTCGGCAACCTGGTGCCCCGCGACGTCGCATCCCGCGCGATCTCGCAGCAGCTCAACGCCGGCTACGGCGTCGGCCCGCTGCGTAACTCCGCTTACCTGGACTTCACCGACGCCATCGACCGCCTCGGTGTGGACACCATCCGCGAGCGCTACTCCAACCTCTTCGAGATGTACGAGGACTCCACGGGCGCTGACCCGTACCAGGAGCCGATGCGCATCGCCCCGACGGTGCACTTCACCATGGGCGGGCTGTGGACCGACTTCAACGAGATGACCTCGCTTGACGGCCTGTTCGCTGCCGGCGAGGCATCCTGGACCTACCACGGCGCGAACCGCCTGGGCGCGAACTCGCTGCTTTCCGCGTCCGTCGACGGCTGGTTCACCCTGCCGTTCACGGTGCCGAACTACCTCGCCGACCACCTCGGTGAGGAAGCCCTCGACGTTGACGCGCCCGAGGTCCACGAGGCTGTCACCCGCACCCAGGACATGATCCAGCGCCTGATGAGCGTCAACGGCCCCGAGCCGCACGGCCCGGAGCACTTCCACGAGCAGCTCGGCGACATCCTCTACGAGCACTGCGGCGTGTCCCGCTCGGTGGAGGGCCTCAAGGCCGGCATCGAGAAGATCCGCCGCCTGCGCGAGGACTTCTGGACCAACATCTCCATCCCGGGCATCCCGAACGACATGAACCAGACGCTCGAGGCTGCGATCCGCCTGGCGGATTACATCAACCTCGGCGAGCTGATGTGCGTCGACGCGCTGGATCGCGACGAGTCCTGCGGTGCCCACTACCGCGACGACCACCTCACCGAAGACGGCGAGGCGCAGCGTGACGACGACAACTGGTGCTTCGTCTCCGCGTGGGAGCCCGCCGGCAAGGATGGCTTCATCCGCCACGCTGAACCGCTCTACTTCGATTCGATCCCTCTGATGGCAAGGAACTACAAGTAATGAAACTGACACTTGAGATCTGGCGTCAGGCCGGACCCGATACTGACGGAAACTTCGAAACCGTCCAGGTCGACGACGCGGTGGAGCAGATGTCCATCCTCGAGCTCCTCGACCACGTGAACAACAACTACGTCGAGGCTGGCAAGGAGCCGTTCACCTTCGCTTCCGACTGCCGCGAAGGCATCTGCGGCACCTGTGGCGTGACCGTCAACGGCCGCCCGCACGGCGCTGGCCAGAACACCACCGCGTGCCTGCAGCGTCTGTTCAACTACAAGGACGGCGACACGCTGCGCATCGAGCCGTTCCGCTCGGGCGCGTTCCCGGTGATCAAGGACCTGGCCGTGGATCGTTCCGCGCTGGACCGCGTCATGCAGCAGGGTGGCTACATCTCCGTCCAGGCTGGTACCGCCCCGGACGCCGATACCCTGCACGTCAACCACGAGACCGCCGAGCTCGCGCTCGACTACGCGGCCTGTATCGGCTGTGGTGCCTGCGTCGCGGCCTGCCCGAACGGTGCTGCGCACCTGTTCACCGGCGCCAAGCTGAAGCACCTCAAGCTACTTCCGCTGGGCAAGCAGGAGCGCGGCAAGCGCGCCCGCCAGATGGTCGATGAGCTCGAAACCAACTTCGGCCACTGCTCGCTCTACGGGGAGTGCGCGGACGTTTGCCCGGCGGGCATCCCGCTCGACGCCGTCGGCGCGATCAACGCTGAGCGCGCGCGTGCAGCCTTCCGCGGCAAGGACGACTAAGAGTGCCCTATACTGGGCACCAGAAACACTAGTTACTCGAAGCGACTAGCGAGAGACGTCGAAAGGCGTCGAGAGACCTAGAGAAAAGGACACACCCCATGGCAAACACTCCCGAGTCGGTTGCAGATATCCGCAGCGAGAGCTTCCCGGATTACCAGCAGCGCATCGAGGACGCCTACATCGAGGGATACGACCCCGTCTCCCTGGGCGCCCCGCACTCCTCGCTGAACACCCATTCCTTGTGGATCGCCATGGGCCTGATCCTCGCCTCTCTCTTCGGCGTCGGTCTCGCCGTCTGGGGCGGCGCGGCGATGGTTTGGGGCATGGGCTCGGAGTCCAACATCGGCTCCCGCCTGCTCATCCTCGGTGTCATTGAGTTCGCCGTGACGATGATCGCCGCGATCGTGCTCATGTCCATGGGCCGCCGCGGGTACAAGGAGTACCGCACGCGCACCGGTCGCGTTAACTAGACGGAAAAGCGAAACTCCCCGCCCTCGCTGGCGGGGAGTTCTTTCATGTCTTAGCCCAGGTGCTTTAATCGAGGGCATGGCACAACACGCGCTTGAGGGGCCGGACCCGATCCCCTTGCCCACGCCGGACAACGAGTCGCAGCGCCGCCGGGTGCTGCGCAACCACAAGATTTTTGTCACCAGCCTGCTCGGCGTGATGGCGGTGATCTTTCTCTCCTGCTCGTGGTGGCAGTCGCAGGGCACGGCCCCGGGCTGGGTCGGCTACGTGCGCGCCGCCGCGGAGGCCGGGATGGTGGGCGGTCTGGCGGACTGGTTCGCGGTGACCGCGCTGTTTCGCCGCCCGCTGGGCTTGCCCATTCCGCACACGTCGATCATCCCGCGTAAGAAGGACCAGGTCGCCGGCGCTCTTGGTGATTTCGTCAGCGAGAACTTCCTCAACGCGCAGACGATTACGGACAAGGTGGTCCAGGCGAAGGTCCCGCAGCGAGTCGGCGCGTGGCTGGTGCAGCCGGACAACGCGGAGCGGGTCTCTGAACACGTCGGCGGGTTCACCATCCGGATCGTGCAGTCCATCGACCCGGCTGAGGCTGAGCGGGTGATCAACACCCACGTGATTAACCGCTTCGCGGAGCCGACGTGGGGCCCGCCGCTGGGCAGGGCGCTCGAGGGGCTGATCCAGGACGGCAAGGTCGAGCCGATCGTCGACGACGTCATCGCCTGGGGCCGCCGCAAGGTCGAGGGCATGGAGGAGGTTGTGGTCACCATGATCGACGAGCGCATGCCGAAGTGGGCGCCGAAGTTTGCGAAAGACCTGGTCGGGGAGCGGGTGTACCGCGAGCTGGTGGAGTTCATGCGCGAAATGGACACGGACCCGCAGCACGAGGCGCGCCGCGCCGTGCGTCGCCACATCAACCAGTTCGCCCAGGACCTGCAGTTCGACCCGGACATGATCTCGCGCGTCGAGTCGATTAAGGCCGACGTGATGGGCTCGAACGCCGTGACTTCGACGGCCGGCGGGCTGTGGGCGCAGGTTTCGCAAGCGCTTATCGACGCCTCCTCCAACCCTGCATCCCCGCTGCGGCGCAAGCTGGTGTCGTTGTGCATCGAATGGGGTGACAAGCTGCAGACGGATCCGCAGGTGGCGCACAGCGCGCAAACCCGCCTCGCGGCGGTGACGAAGTACCTCGCGGAAAACGGTGCCGGTGAGATCGTCAGCATCATCTCCGAGACCATCGCGCGGTGGGACGGCAAAGAGGCCAGCGACAAGATCGAGCTCATGGTGGGCAAGGACCTGCAGTTCATTCGCCTGAACGGAACCGTAGTCGGTGCGCTGGCGGGCTTGGCCATTTACACTGTGTCTCAGCTGCTCTTTAACTAGCCCCACGAAAGTGAGCCCACGATGACTTCCAACAACGACAACAACTCGATCATGGACAGCCTGCGCGGCGCGGGCGAGGCCTGGCTGTCAGCGGGCTCCGCTGTCGGCGGCGTCGTCAGCGAGTTCGCCACGAAGCTGCGCGAGGACCGCAGTGCAACCGAGCCGACGGGGGCGCACGCCGCCGCTGATGCATCCCCGCAAGAGGGCCTGCTGCAGCAGCTGCGTGGCGCCGTCGACAATGCGCGCGGCGCGTTCAACTCCGCGGACAACGACCGTGACTTCCGCGCCGCCGCGACGACGTTCGCCACCGATGCCGAGGCCATCTTCCGCGACGTCGCGGGCTCCGTTTCCCGCGCGGGCAGCGCCGCAGCTCAGTCCGGCCAGGCTGACGAGGCGAAGGCCGCCTTCAGCAACGCGTTAGGCGAGGTGAAGGAGACCTTCAACCAGGCGGTCGCCGGTGTGCGCAACCGCGCCGAGGAGTCCGACGTGGATGCCGAGGGGGTTGTCAAGGATCTGCGCGAGCGCCTGGACACGCTCATTGCGAAGGTATCCGAGCAGGTCTCCCGCCCGGATTCGGGCGAGCAGAAGGCGGAGGATATCATTGACGGGGAAGTTATCCGTGACCATGATGGCGACAACGGCAACAGCACCGTTTAGCTTTAACCCAGAGGGAGAGTCCCGCGCGTGATGGACCTTGGCACATTGGGTTCGGTGGGCTTCATCCTCACCGTGCCAGCGCTAGTTCGCAACCTGCTGTTTATGCTGGTGGGCATCGCCGGCATCGGCGGTGCCGTTTTGGCGGCCACGACCCGCGAGGACGCTTTTGAGGCCGCCGGGCGCCAGGGCAAGTGGGTGTGGGTCGCCATCGTCGGCGGCGCCGCGGCCGTCTGCCTGCTGCGTTTCCCATTCATTGCGTGGTTCGGTGCGGTGGCGATCGGCGTCTACTTCTTCGACGTCCGCCCGCACCTGAACAACATCATCCGTGGTAACCACGGCTGGTAAGCTAGTGGATGACCTCGAGTGGCTGGCCATGCGGACGGGTATAACCGCCCTCGGTGGCCGGCCCTTTAACGTTTCCGAGCGGCATCAGGCGGGCGTGGTGGTCGAGCCGACGCGGGTGCAGGCGGCGAAGCGCACGGGCGTGCCCGTCATCGCCGTGGTGGGATGGCAGGACGGGCGCCACCACAGCGTGATCAAGGCGGCGGAGGCGCGCCTGGCTGTCGAGATGGGCGCTGCCGAGGTGTGGCTCGCCGTCGACGCGGACGCCGAGGGCGACAACGAAGTGTTAGCCGATGTCCTCGCCGTGCGCCAGGCCGTCGAGGCGCCCGCCAGGCTCGGGCTGCTTTACGATGCCCGCCCTTCGGTGATCCGGGCTGGGGAGCTGGTGGGCGTCGATAAGCTTGTGTGCCCAAGCGGTGCTGAGCTGCCCCGCACGACGCTGGACGTGGCCGCAATCGGGGTCGACGACAGCGTCGAGGCGGTCGTCGACGCGCTCGAGGCCGGCGCCGCGGTGGTGTTTACAGAGCCTCGCTGATCTGGTTCAGGTTGACGTCATGGCCGTTGAGCGAGACCAGCAGGCCGCCGTCGATAACGGTGACATCGCGCACGCGCATCGGCCCGAACACGGCGTCCTGCATGCCCTCGCGAAGGGCCTGCGAGAGGCTCTCCGCAACCCCGCCCGGCAGGTCGATGCCGAACAGGCTGGTGGAGTCGGCGGTAAAGGTGAGCTCGTCGCCGTCCATTTGCGGGCGCAGGTTGATCCCGGCGAGCCCGTTGTTGAACTGGATGGCCACGGTTCCGGCATCCGGGTTCGACTCCACGCCGGAGATGTTGACTAAATCCTTGAGGGTCGCGGCGGGTAGGCCGTCGACCTGCGAGAGGGCCGCAGATGCCTGCTGCTGCAAAATGGCCTGGATAAACGCGTCCGGCAGCTCGGTCGTGACATCGAGGGTGTCGGCGACGAAGCCGGAATCGGACTGGCGGACCTTGTCTACGTTGACCGTCGCGGCGGGCTGGCCCGTGAACGAATCCCCGTCGAGCACCAACGTCGAGGGGACTGAGAGGGTCATGTGGGGGACGGTGCCGGCAAGCAGGCCGAACGTGAGCGGTTGAGGCCCGAACGCGACCTGGGGGTTAGCCGTCGTCGGAACGGGGGCGGCGTTGGCGAACTCCGTTTCAATCCGGTTGGACACATAGGCGCGCAGCCCAAATTCTGCGACGACGATCAGGATGAGGATTACCGCGAGTACTCCGACGAAGATTTTCCAGGCGAGCGAGCCTTTGGTGCGAGTCATGCGGCTATCATACGTCCACCGCGACATGCTCCCAATCGATTGTAAACATATTGTCCCGCAGCCGGCGGCGCACGGGGTGCAGTGGCCAACCGCTGCCGATGAGCTCCTCGCGGGCGCGGGCCCACCGGACGCGGGGGCCGTGGGGTGCCCAGCCGGCGGCGTGGTCCCACGCCGCGTCGGCGGCGGACAGAAGCTCATGGATGCTCTCACCTGGGACGTTGCGGTGGATCAGTATCTTGGGCAGCCGCTCCGCGACGTCGGAGGGCCGGGTGACGTCCTGCGGGTCCCAGGCCAGGGTGAGGGAGCGGGGGCCGGTGGCATCCAGCAGCACCCACGCCGCACGCCGGCCCAGCTCATCGCAGGTGCCCTCAACAAAAAGTCCGCCCGGGGCGAGGCGGGAGGTCACCGACTCCCACACTGCGGGCACGTCGGCGACGTCGTATTGGCGTAGCACGTTGAACGCGCGCACTAGGTGCGGGGTGTAGCCGGCGAGTTCGAACCCGCCGAGTTCGAAGCGCACGCCGTCGCGCGGCTGAAGAACTCTCTCGGGGTGGATCTCCAGCCCCACGACCTCAACGCGCGGGTTGATCTGGCGCAGCCACCTGGCCCACTCCACGGTGGTGGTGTGCGAGGCGCCGTAGCCCACGTCCAGTGCGAGCGGGGCGGGCACGGATCGGAGCAGCTCGCCGACCTGCGGGTTGAAGCGGGTCCAGCGGTCGGAGCGGCGCAGCCGGTTGACGCCCGTCGTGCCCCGGGTGATCACGCCAAACGGCCGGTCGCGCCCAGACTGCGCGCGCAGATTGTGGGCGTGACCGGCCATGGAGGGTTGAAAAAGGTTTAGAGGTTCTCGCTGATCCACTGCTCGGTGAGCTTGCCCTCGTTGGAGAAGATCTCCTCGAGCGCTTCACCGACCTTCGGCTCAAGGGCGGCGCCCATGAACGGGATGGAGACCTTGGCCTCGTTGGCGTAGGCAAGGGTGGTGGTCTCGCCGGCGCCGGTGAGCTCGATGTCGCCGGAGAAGTCCACCGGGGTGCCCTTGACGTCGCCGGTGTAGGCGAGCTTGGCGGTCTCGCCCGCGAGCGCGCCGATGTTCACGGTGCGCTTGAGATTGAGGTCCTGGGAGATCATCGCCTGAGCGGCCTCGGGCAGGATAGTCTGCGGCAGGATCTCGAAGAGGACGACGGAATCGCCGTTGAACTCGTTGAGGCTGCCCGGCTCCGGGGAGAGGTTGGCCGCGATGAACTCCCAGTACTCCTTGGTGCTCAGCGCCTGGTGCACCTTGGCGGCGGGGTGATTGATGGTAACGGTTACTTCGCTGTGTGCGGTCATGGGTCACAGACTACCGTTAAGGGGGTGACTGATTCATCTTTTGCCTCGCTTACCACTTTGCGCATCGGCGGCAGCCCCCGCGATCTCGTCCGCTGCACGAGGGCCGACGAGCTCGCCGAGACGGTGGCGCGCCTCGATGCGGCAGGCGAGAAGCTGCTTGTCGTCGGCGGCGGCTCGAATCTGGTCGTTGCCGACGGCCCGCTCGACCTGACAGCGGTCATCGCGGGCAACGAATCGCTTTCGCTTATCGACGCCTCCACGCTCCGCATCGGCGCCGGCACCGTGTGGGACGACGTCGTGGCGTTTGCCGTGGATCGCGGCCTGGGCGGCATCGAAGCGCTCAGCGGCATCCCCGGCTCCGCGGGCGCCGCGCCCGTGCAGAACGTGGGCGCCTACGGCGCGGAAATCTCCGACGTGCTCACCCGCGTGCGCCTGTATAACCGCGAGACGGGCGCCGACGAGTGGGTGCCGGCCGAGTCGCTGGATCTGGCGTACCGCTATTCCAACCTGAAGTTCACCGCCCGCGCGGTCGTGCTCGAGCTCGAGCTCCGCCTTGAGCCGGCGGAGCTGTCCGCGCCGCTGCGCCACCTCGGCGGGCAGCGCCTCCCCCTGGCGCAGGCGCGCGAGAACATCATCGCCACCCGCCGCGCCAAGGGCATGGTGCTTGACGACAGCGACCACGACACCTGGTCCGCGGGCTCGTTCTTCACCAACCCGATCGTTCCAGCCTCGCTTGCCGACGCCATCGCCAACGACACCGGCGAGGACACGATGCCGCGCTTCGCGCAGCCCGACGGGCGCGTCAAGCTCTCCGCTGCGTGGCTCATCGAGCGCGCCGGGTTCCCGCGGGGCTACCCGGGCCACGGCGCGCCGGCGCGGCTGAGCACGAAGCACACCCTGGCGCTGACCAACCGCGGTGACGCCGCGGCGAGCGATATTGTGGCGCTGGCCCGGGACGTGCGGGCGGGCGTCGACAAGCGATTTGGCGTTGTCCTCGAGCCGGAGCCCGTGTGGGTGGGCGTGGAGATCTAGTCCTCGAGCTGAGCGAGCAAGTCCGCTTGGACCTCGCGGCGGCGGATCTTGCCCATGGGGTCGCGGGCGAGCTCCTCGAAGTGGTAGAACGTGCGCGGCACCTTGTAGGCGGTGAGGTGCTTCTTCGCGTAAGCGCGCAAGCCCTCGGAGTCCAACTTGGCACCGTCGGTGAGGGTGACGCAGGCAACGACATCCTCGGAGCCGTCCGGGCGGGGTCGGCCGACGACGGCGACGTCCTCGACATCCTTGTGCGCGCGGATGACCTCCTCGACCTCGGCGGGGTAGACGTTGAACCCGCCGGTGATGATGAGCTCCTTGATGCGCGAGACGAGCTTGACAAAGCCGTCCGACTCCATGATTCCCATGTCACCGGTGCGGAACCAGCCGTTGTGGAACGCCTGTTCGGTGGCCTCGGGGTTATCCAGGTAGCCGCCGAACACCTGGGGGCCGCGGGCGAGGATCTCGCCGGCCTCGCCGTAGGGCATGTCCTCATCCAGGTTCTCCGGGTTGGCGATGCGGATATCGGTATCCGGGAAGGGCAGGCCGATGTAGCCGGGGCGACGATCCGCGCTTTCGGGGTTGCCGATGAGGATCGGCGAGGTTTCGGTCAGGCCGTAGCCCTCCACGAGGCGGCCGCCGGTGAGCTTTTCCCACTCGTCGATCACCGCGACCGGGAGCGAGGAAGCACCGGAGAAAGCAATGTTGAGGCTCGAGATGTCGACGTTATCTTCCTTGGCCTGCGCGACGATGCGCTCGAACAGCGTGGGCACGCCCGGCATGAAGGTCGGCTTGTACTTCTTAATGGCCGACATGATGAGGTCGATCTTCGGGGCAGGCAGGAGAATCACTTCGCTGCCGATCTTCATCGCGAGGGTCAGGGAGAACGTCAGGCCGAAGGAGTGGAAGAACGGCAGGGTGGCCACCATCCGCTGGTCGCGCTCCTGGAAGTCCTTGACCCACGCGATGCCCTGGGTCACGTTGGCGCACAGGTTGGCGTGGGTCAGTAGCGCGCCCTTGGGGCGACCCGTCGTGCCGGAGGTGTACAGGATCAGCGCCGGGGTGTCGGGGGAGACCTCGGCTTCCTCGAGCTGGTCGGCGTTGTTTACCAGCGCGGAGCTGACCAGCGCCTCCCACGGCACGGTGGAGGTCGCGGGCGCGGTGAGCTCGGCGCGTGCCTCACGGAGACGCTTCAGCGGCAGGCGCAGGGCGAGGCGCATTGGCAGGGACATCGCCTGGGTCATGTCGACGCTGACGACGGTGGTGATATCGGTGTCGTCGCGCAGTTCGTTGACGGTGCCCGCGACCTTGTCCCACACGATGGCCACTCGGGCGCCGTGGTCGGCAAACTGCGGGCGCAGCTCGGCGGCGGTGTAGAGCGGGTTGTGCTCGACGACGACCGCGCCGAGCAGCTGTGCGGCGAAGAAAGCCACCACGTGCTGCGGGCAGTTCGGCAGCATGATCGCCACGCGGTCGCCCGCTTTGACGCCGAAGGATTTCAGCCCGGCGGCGGCGCGGCGGACCTCGCTATCAAGCTCGGCGTAGGTCATCGTGCGACCGAAGAAACGGGTCGCTATCTTCGACCCGTTTGCCGTGATGTTGTCGGCGTAAATCTTCGTGAGCGTCGCCGTGCTGTAATCTAGGTTGGGGGCGGTCCACTCCGTGTAGGAATCGAGCCAGGGTTTGTCTGCGTGAGAAGCCATGCCCCCAAGTATAGGGACTACGGTTACCGCCCCGTAGCTTAGTGCTTCGCGGTGCCCTCCTCCAGCATTTGCAGCAGGGTCTTCTGCACATGCTTGCGGCGGATCTTGCCCGTCTGATCGCGGTTTAGGTCCTCGAAGTGGTAGAAGGTGCGCGGCACCTTGTACGGGGTGAGGCGCTCGCGCGCGTACGACTGGAGACTATCCGGGTCCAGTGGCGCACCCTCGTGCAGGGTGACGCAGGCGACGACGTCCTCGGAACCGTCGGGGCGCGGGCGGCCGACGATCGCGATGTCGTCGATGTCCGGGTGGTGCTTGAGCACCTGCTCCACCTCGTCGGGGTAGACGTTGAAGCCGCCGGTGATGATCATCTCCTTGATGCGGGCAACCAGGCGGATAAACCCGTCTTCCTCCATCACGCCCATGTCGCCGGTACGGAAGAAGCCGTTGTGGAAGGCCTTTTCGTTGGCTTCCGGCTTGTTCAGGTAGCCGGAGAAGACCTGGGGGCCGCGGGCCAAAAGCTCGCCCGGCTCGCCGTCCGGCATGGTCTCGTCGGGGTTATCCGGGTTGGCGATGCGGATTTCGGTGTCGGGGAAGGGCACGCCGATGTAGCCGGGCCGGCGGTTGCCGTCGAGCGGGTTGGCTGTGAGAATCGGCGCGGTCTCCGTCAGGCCGTAGCCCTCCACCAAACGGCCGCCGGTGACCTTCTCCCACTTCTCCAGCGTGGCGGTGGGCAGCGTCGCCGCGCCCGAGAAGGAGTAGCGGATGGATGTGATGTCCTTGTTGTTGTCGATGGCCCAGTCGGAGATGCGTTCGTAGAGCGTCGGCACGCCCGGCAGCATGGTCGGCTTCGTCTTCTCGATCGCGGAGAACATCAGCTCCGGCTTCGGCGCGGGCACGAGAATGGACTGCGCGCCCACCGCGAAACCGATGGCGAAGTTGAGCGTCAGGCCGTAGACGTGGAACAGCGGGAGCACGGCGAAGATGCGCTCGTCCTGCTCGCCGAAGTTGCCGAACCACTCCAGGCCCGCGGCGACGTTGGCGTTGATGTTGCCGTGCGTTAGCGGCGCGCCCTTCGGCGCCCCCGTGGTGCCGGAGGTGTAGAGGATGAACGCGATGTCATCCTGGGTGACGCGCACGTCCGCGCGCTTCGGCTCGTTGCTCAGAAGCTGCGCGAACGGGATGGTGCCCTCGGCCGGGCCGGTCAGCTCCTCGCGCTTCTTCTTGATCGAGCCCAAAGGAAGGCTGAGCACCGTGCGCAGGTGCCACGGCATGGCGTCGATCATGTTGACGGTGATGACCTTTTCAAGCTGGGTCGTGCGCGCCAGCTCCTTGTACACCGGCGTGGCCTTGTCCCACGCGATGACGACCTTCGCACCGTGGTCGTCGAACTGATCCTTGAGCTCGTAGGCGGTGTAGAGCGGATTGTGCTGGACAACCGTTGCCCCGAGGCTGTGCACCGCGAGAATGGAAACGACGTGCTGCGGGCAGTTCGGCAGAGCGATGGCCACGCGGTCGCCCTGCTTGACGCCGAGGCCGCTGAGTCCGGTGGCGACGCGGCGGACCTGGTCTTCGACCTCGCCGTAGGTGAGCTCCTTGCCCATAAACCACGTGAACTTCTTGTTGCGGTGCTTTGCTACCGCGTCGTTGAAACGGGAGACGAGAGTGTCATCTCCGTAAGGCAGCTGGCGGTCGGTCCACTCCGCGTAGTGCTGCAGCCAGGCCTTGTTTTCAAAAGCTCCCATAGCGAGCGCGCTCCTTGTATGTCGTTGCCGTTGATTAGTTCATTCTACCTAAGGTCTCCGGTACATCTTACAAGCTCAGTGTGGGGCGTGTGTAGGAAATCCGCGACATATCTTTTGTACGTGGTTAAGCGAGCTAGCTCTTTTCCTCGCCGACCTTGGTGCCGTCGCCCTCTTCGAGCATCTCAATGAGGGTTTCCTGAACCTCGCGGCGGCGGATCTTGCCCGTCATATCGCGGGCGAGCTCCTCGAAGTGGTAGAAGGTGCGCGGCACCTTGTACGCGGTGAGGCGCTCGCGGGCGTATTCGCGCAGCGCATCCGACTCGATGACGGCGCCCTCGCGCAGGGTCACACACGCCACCACGTCCTCGGAACCGTCCTTGCGCGGGCGTCCGACGACGGCGATGTCATCGATGTCGGGGTGCTCCTTCATCACCTGCTCCACCTCATCCGGGTAGATGTTGAAGCCGCCGTTGATGATCATTTCCTTGATGCGGGAGACCAGGCGAATGAAGCCGTCCTCCTCCATCACGCCCATGTCACCGGTGCGGAAGAAGCCGTCGTGGAACGCGTCCTCGGTCGCCTCCGGCTTGTTCAGGTAGCCCTTGAACACCTGCGGTCCGCGGGCCAGCAGCTCGCCCGGCTCGCCGTCCGGCATGGTCTCGTCCAAGTTGTCCGGGTTGGCGATGCGGATCTCGGTGTTCGGGAACGGCAGGCCGATGTAGCCCGGGCGGTGGTTGCCGTCCATCGGGTTGGCGGTCAGGATCGGGGAGGTCTCGGTCAGGCCGTAGCCCTCGACGAGGCGGCCGCCCGTGATGCTCTCCCACTTCTCAATCGTCGATTCCGGCAGCGTCGACGCACCAGAGAAGGAGTTGCGGATCGTCGGGTACGTCTTGTCGTTGTTCAGCGCCGCCTCCGCGATCTTCTCGTAGAGGGTGGGCACGCCCGGGAAGAACGTCGGCGGGTTTTTCTTCATCGCCATGGCGATCAGCGGCGGCTCCGGGGCCGGCACCAGGATCAGCTCGGCACCGGTGCCGATGGCGAGGCCCATGGTCAGGGCCAGGCCGTAGACGTGGAACAGCGGGAGGATCGTCATGATCTTCTCCTGCTCCTTGCCCAGGTCCTTGACCCACACGAGGCCGGACTTGAGCATTGAGTTCAGGTTGCCGTGGGTGAGCTGGGCGCCCTTCGGCGGGCCGGTGGTGCCCGAGGTGTAGAGGATCAGGACGGTGTCATCCTGCGTAATCTCCTCCGGAGCCTCAAAGGGCTTGTCAATCAGCAGGGACGACCACGGCATCGTCGCTGGGGCGTCGCCGGTGAGCCGCTCGCGCAGCTCCTTGGCCTTCGGCAGCGGCAGTGAGAGGGCGATGCGGTACTTCAGCGCCATCTCGTCGATCATGTTGACCGAGACGATGGTGGACAGCGGGGAGTCCTTGCGCAGCTTCGAGATCGTCGGCGCAACCTTGTCCCAGACAATGGCGATCTTCGCGCCGTGGTCCTGGAACTGGGGGAGAAGCTCGGAGGCGGTGTAGAGCGGGTTGTGCTCCACGACGGTCGCGCCGAGGCGCATCACGGCGCTAAAGGCGATGATGTGCTGCGGGCAGTTGGGCATGACGAGCGCGACGCAGTCGCCCTTCTTCACACCCAGCTCCTGCAGGCCAGCCGCGGCCTTGAGGACCTGCTCGTTGAGGTCCGCGTACGTCATGGTCTTTTCGAAGAACCAGGTCGCCGTGCGGTTCGAGTGCTTGGCCAGGTTGCGTTCGTAGACGTCAACAAGGGTATCCTCGCCAAGCTCAACCTCGTGCGGTGTCCAGGGTGCGTAGTGTTTCAACCACGCCTTTTCTTCGAATGCGCCCATAAGAGACTCCTTCGGGTTTTCGGTCGGCATTGATGGGTTGTTTATTAGTATAGGGAAAATGCGGTGGCCCGCATCACAATTTGCGCGAAAGGTGACCTCTAGCCCCCCACCCGGCGATGCTTCGCCTTGCGAGCCGCTCAAAATGCGGTAAAAAATGTGGGAAGAGGGGTGCACACATTTACAGGGGGAACTGTCATGCACGATGCCGCGCGCTATGGCGAGCACAGGTTTAACCAGGCCAACCAGGAGCTTTTGCCGCCGCCGGGACTCGACCAATCAACGCTTCTCAACCCGGTCACCGCGCCGCCACAGCGCGGTTGGCGGCGCATGCTCCACACCGCCTCCGGTGGGCGGATCAACCCAGGCGGCTCCCGCAAGGAGTTGCAGGAGCAGCAGCTTATCGACGCCATCCGCGCCCCGTTGCGCGGCGATTACCGCATCGCCGTGATGTCGCTGAAAGGCGGGGTGGGCAAGACAACCACCACCGTGGTACTCGGGGCAGTGTTCGCCCAGCTGCGTGGCGACCGGGTGATCGCCATCGACGCCAACCCGGACCTGGGCACCCTGGCTCAGCGCGCCGCGGTGCCCACCCCAGCGACGATCCGCGACCTGCTCGCCGCGCGCGACACATCGCGCTACGCGCAGGTGCGGGCATTTACGCACCAGGCGACCTCGCGCCTCGAAGTCATTGGCTCCGAGCGCGACCCGGCAGTCAGCGAGGCGTTTAGCGAGGCCGACTACCGCCGAGCCGTGGACATCCTGCAGCACCACTATAACGTCATCCTGACCGACTGCGGCACCGGGCTGATGCACTCCGCCATGGCGGGCGTGCTCGACCTGGCCAACTCGCTGATCTTGGTGACCTCGCCGGCGCTCGATGGCGCGCAGTCCGCGGCGGCCACGCTGGACTGGCTGAGCCTGCACGGCCACGACCAGCTCGCCGCCAATGCGGTGGTGGTTGTCTCGACCAATGCTCCAGGTAGACCTACTATTGACATTTACCAGCTCGCGGAGCACTTCGCGTCGCGCACCCGCGCCGTGCACGTCATCCCCTACGACCGCCATTTGGCGGAGGGCGCCGTGGTCGAGCTTGACCGTCTCCACCCGAAAACGGTGCAGGCCTACCGGCTGCTGGCAGCGGAGGTCGCCGCCGACTTCGACTCCTGGCACCGCCACGCTGCCTACTAGACCAAAAGCGCCTCTAGAATTGGGCTGCATGCGCGTCGCGATGATCTCCATGCACACCTCCCCGCTCGAGCAACCGGGCACCGGGGACGCTGGCGGCATGAACGTCTACGTTCTCAACATCGCGCGCGAGCTCGTGCGCGGCGGCCTCGAAGTGGACATCTTCACACGGGCGACCCGGCCCAGCCGGGGCGAAATCGTCGAGGTCAGCGAGGGTCTGCGCGTGATCAACATCGTCGCCGGGCCTTACGAGGGGTTGGCGAAGGAGGATCTGCCCACCCAGCTCGCCGCCTTTGCCGGCGGGATCCTGCAGTTCTCCCGCACGTACGACCTGTCCTACGACCTGATCCACTCGCACTACTGGCTCTCCGGCCAGGTGGGGTGGCTCATGGCCGACCTCGCGCGGGTGCCCCTGGTCCACACGGGGCACACGTGGGCGGCGGTGAAAAACGCGCACCGCTCCCCGGACGCCGAGCCCGAGGGCGAGGCGCGCCGCATCTGCGAGCAGCAGCTCGTGGACAACGCGAACACCGTGGTGGTCAACACCCCGGACGAGATCGCGGAGTTGGCGCGGCACTACGACGTCGACCCGGCGAAGATCGCCGTGGTCACCCCCGGCGCCGACACGGAGCTTTTTACCCCCGGGTCGAACCGCAACACGGAGCTGGCGCGGCGCCAGCTGGGCATCCCGCTACACGCCAAGGTCGTCGCGTTCGTTGGCAGGCTGCAGGATTTCAAGGGCCCCCAGGTGCTGATCCGCGCGGTAGGGGAGATGGCGCGCCGCGACCCGGCGCGCGACGTGCACGTCATTATCTGCGGTGGGGCGTCGGGAAGCGATGCGAGCGTGGAGCGCTACCGCGCGCTCGCCCGCGAGGAAAACATCGCGCGTCGGGTGCGCTTCCTGGGCCCGCGGCCCCCGGAGGAGCTGGTGGCGATCTACCAGGCGGCCGACATCGTCGCGGTGCCCAGCTACAACGAGTCCTTCGGCCTGGTCGCCGTCGAAGCGCAGTCGACGGGCACCCCCGTGGTCGCGGCCCGCGTCGGCGGGCTCCCGCTGGCCATCGCCGAGGGCGAGACAGGGCTGCTTGTCGACGGGCACGGCACCGAGGCGTGGGCCGACGCGCTTGGCCAGCTGCTTAACGACGACGCCCGGCGCATCGAGATGGGCGCGGCCGCGGTGGGCCACGCGCGCCGCTTCAGCTGGGCAGCCTCGGCGCGAAGTCTGAGCCGGGTCTACGAGGACACGCTCGCCGAGTTCGTCCCGGGTGGTGCGCCGAGGGCGCCGTTTGGCGGCTAATCACGGCAACAGGGGGCCGATTTTCGTGGCATGCTAGACGCATGAGCAACGGAAAGCTGATTCTCCTACGGCACGGACAAAGCACATGGAACAAGTCCAACCAATTCACCGGCTGGGTCGACGTTGACCTGACCGAACAGGGTGAGCAGGAGGCGGCCAACGCGGGCCAGCTTCTCGTGGACAAGGGCATCCTCCCCGACATCGTGTTCACCTCGCTGCTGCGCCGCGCGATCCGCACCGCGAACATCGCGCTTAACGCCGCTGACCGCCACTGGATCCCCGTCGAGCGCAACTGGCGCCTCAATGAGCGCCATTACGGCAAGCTGCAGGGCCTGAACAAGGCCGAGATCCGCGAGGAGTTCGGCGAGGAGCAGTTCATGACGTGGCGCCGCTCCTACGACACCCCGCCGCCGGAGCTTGCCGACGACAACGAGTTCTCCCAGGCCAACGACCCGCGCTACGCCTTTTTGCCGCAGGTGCCGCGCACCGAGTGCCTCAAGGACGTCGTGGAGCGCTTCTTGCCGTTCTACGAGGACGTTATCTTGCCAGAGGTTCTGCAGGGCAAGAACGTCATGGTCGCCGCTCACGGCAACTCCCTGCGCGCGCTGGTCAAGCACCTGGACAACATCTCGGACGAGGACATCGCGGGCCTGAACATCCCGACCGGCATGCCGCTGGTCTACGAGATCGGCTCCCGCGGCGCGGTACTCAACCCGGGCGGCACGTACCTCGACCCGGAGGCAGCCGCCGAAGGTGCTGCGGCTGTGGCAAGCCAGGGCAACCAGAAGTAACCGCGACTTGTCACCCGCCTTAGCGTTCGTCCTCGGGGCGCTCGCCGCCGCCGTGGTGCTGCTGCTTGTCTATTGGATTGAGCGGCGCGCGAAGACCGCGTCAAAGCCCGAGGACGAAGATAACAACGTCAGCACCATGAGCAAGGTCCTGCACTTGGCCATCCAAGGCTCCACGACCGGGTTCTTGGTGGTCAACCGTGCGGGCCGGGTGATTTTGTCCAACCCGCGCGCGCACGAGATGTCCATCGTGCACAGCCGCACGGTCAACCCGCGGGTAATGGAGACGGCGCGCGAGGTCTTCGAGGACCTAGAGACCCGCACGATTGACCTCGACCTGCCGAAACGCGCCACAGGCAGCCTCGTGCGCAGCGTGCGCGCCGTGGTGAAACCGCTGACGCTGACGGACACCTCCTTCGTCATCGTCTACGGCACCGATGAGTCCGAGAACGTGCGCATGGAGTCCGCGCGCCGCGACTTCGTGGCCAACGTCTCGCACGAGCTGAAAACCCCGGTCGGTGGAGTCTCCCTGCTGGCCCAGGCGCTGCTGCAAGACCCGGGTGACCCGGAGATGGTGACGTACTTCGGCGAGAAGCTGCTCAAGGAATCCCACCGCATGGGTGACATGATCACCGACCTGATCAGCCTGTCCAAGCTCCAGGGCGCCGAGGCGCTGCCCGAGTTAACGCCCGTGCGTGTCGACGACGTCATCGACGACGCGATCCAGCGCAACCAGGTCACCGCGGACAACAGGGAAATCGAGCTGACCCGCTCCGGCCACACCGGCATCAAGGTGATGGGGGACCGGGCGCTGCTCACCGCCGCGGTGTCGAACCTGGTGTCCAACGCGATTAACTATTCGCCAAACAACCAGCCGGTGACCATCACCCAGAAAGTGGTGCGGGACTCGGTGATTTTGATCCGCGTCACCGACCGCGGCATCGGGATTGCGCCCGAGGACCAGAAGCGCGTTTTCGAGAGGTTTTACCGCGTGGACAGGGCGCGCTCGCGCTCGACGGGAGGCACGGGTTTGGGTTTGGCCATCGTCAAGCACGTCGTGGCCAATCATGGCGGTAACATCAAGTTATGGTCGAGGCCCGAAACGGGATCCACGTTCACCATTGAGCTGCCGATATACACCCCCGAGGCTCAGGTCACTCTGGCCGATCGGGAGACGGAGCAGCCCGGCGCGCAGTCTGCCGAGCCCCAGCCGGGTTTGAAGCAGGCGGTCACCCGGGTTGCGACGCGCCGTAAGGAAAGGGAGAAGCAATGACGACGATTCTCATCGTTGAAGACGAAGAATCCTTGGCCGACCCGTTGGCCTACCTGCTGCGCAAGGAGGGGTTTGAGGCGATCGTGGCCCCGGATGGGCAGAGCGCGCTGAGCGAGTTCGACAGCAACAGCGTCGATTTGGTTCTGCTTGACCTCATGCTGCCCGGGATGAGCGGAACCGACGTGTGCAAGAAGATCCGCGCGACCTCCGCGGTGCCGATCATCATGGTCACCGCCCGCGACTCCGAGATCGACAAGGTCGTCGGCCTGGAGCTCGGCGCCGACGACTACGTGACCAAGCCCTACTCCAGCCGCGAGCTCATCGCCCGGATCCGCGCCGTGCTGCGCCGCGGGCCTGAGGTGGCGGTCGAGGAGCTCGAGGCAGACGAGCGCATCCTCGAGGGCGGCCGCGTGAGGATGGACGTCACGCGCCACACCGTGTTCGTTGACGGCGAGCCGGTCTCCATGCCGCTCAAGGAGTTCGACCTACTGGAGTACCTGATGCGCAACGCCGGCCGCGTCCTCACCCGCGGCCAGCTCATCGAGCGCATCTGGGGCGCTGACTACGTGGGCGACACCAAGACCCTCGATGTCCACGTCAAGCGCCTGCGCACCAAGATTGAGGCCGCGCCCTCGCGCCCCACCCAGCTGGTCACCGTGCGCGGTTTGGGCTACAAGTTCGAGGCTTAGCCCGCCGGGTGCGTCGCTTTGGCGTCGTCAGGCAATGCGGCGCGAGCAGCGCAATGCTTCTCGACGACCCCGTACGCCGCCGCCCCGATCAGCGCAGTTAGCTCGTCCCGCATAGAACGCCACACGGGCGTTGCGCCCGGGGTGTGGGTGTTGGGCGCGCCCGTGCACCACCAGTCGAAGTCCTCGCCCCCTCCGCCCCACTGGCGCCGGTCGTATTCGCCGATGGTGGTGCGCAGCACCTGCTCGCCGTCGGAACGTTCGACCCACTCGTCCTCGCGCGACAACGGCACCTGCCAGCACACCTCGGGCTTGGAGCCGACGATGTTGCAGCCCTCCGCTAGCGCCCACTGGTGCAGCGCGCAGCCCGGGCCCGTCTCGGCGTCGGCGCGGTTGGCAAAGATGCAGGCACCGTCCACGCGCGTCGTTTTCAGGCCCGGTTCGTCCTCATCGTCGTCCCACTCCAGCCACGGCTCGAGCACTACCGGGTCGGCGGCCTCGATGTAGGAGTCGACATCGTGGGGGCGCAGCTGCCAGTACTTGGCGGGCATTTTGGCGACGGCGTTGTAGAGGTCGTCGCGGTCGGACTCGTCGGAGAGGTAGGCGCCGTGGATGCAGCAACCGACCACCGGGAAGCTCTCGTCGATGCCGTGGCACTCCGGGGTGCCGAACCGGCAGCTCCACGTCGATTCCAGCCAGGTGAGATCGACCACGATTAGATGCTTCGGGTCGTCCGGGTTGGTGAACTCGAACCACTCGCGGGGGAAATCCGGGGCAACCTCGCGCCCCGCGAGGATGGACTTCCCGGCGGGGGAGGAGGCGGGAAAACCGAGATAAACGGGGCTTCGGGTTGGTTGATTCACACTTGAGTACCGTAGACCCATTACTCTGGGTGTGTGCGACTAGGTGTATTAGATGTAGGCAGCAATACCGTCCACCTCGTGGCGGTCGATGCCCACAGTGGCGGGCGCCCGACTCCGATGAGCGATTGGAAGCAGCCCCTGCGGCTCGTTGAGCTCCTCGATAAGGACGGGGCGATCGAGGACAGGGGCGTCGATAAGCTCGTGAGCGCTGTGCAGGAGGCGAAAGACCTCTCGACGAACCTGAAGTGCGAGGAGTTCCTCGCGTTCGCCACCTCCGCCATTCGCTCCGCCACCAACTCCGACGACGTGCTGCGCCGCGTAGAGAAAAAAACCGGCGTGGACCTGCGGATCCTCACGGGCGAGGAGGAGGCGCGCCTGACGTTTCTCGCCGCGCGCCGCTGGCACGGCTGGTCCGCTGGCCGGATCACCAACATCGACATTGGCGGCGGCTCGCTGGAAATGTCGACCGGCACCGAGGAAACCCCCGACCTTGCCGTCTCCCTGGATCTCGGCGCGGGCAGGCTGACGCACCAGTGGTTCGACACCGACCCGCCGGAGCGCAAGAAGATCAACCTCCTGCGCGACTTCATCGACGCCGAGCTCGCCGCGCCCGCCGAGCAGTTCCGGACGCTCGGGGGCAGCGGGTTGGCCGTGGGCACGTCGAAGACGCTACGCACGCTCGCGCGCCTGACCGGCGCCGCACCGTCCTCAGCTGGGCCTTTTGTCAAGCGCACGCTCACCGCGCCGGGTCTGCGCCAGCTCATCGCCTTCATCTCACGCATGACGGCGGCGGACCGCGCGGAGCTCGAAGGCATCAACGCGGACCGCTCCCACCAGATCGTTGCGGGCGCGTTAGTGGCGGAAGCCGCAATGAGAGCCTTAAATATTGATAAGTTGGAAATCTGCCCGTGGGCGTTGCGCGAAGGCGTGATCCTGCGATGGATCGACCAGGGACCGAACTACGAAGGAGAGAGCTAATGTCTGACGACTCTCAGCTCACTGTCGCGGAGCTTCTCTCGCGAGCCCAGAAAGAAAACCCGGGCGCCGAACAGCCGCGCCGGCGCCGCCGCCGCAGCCTCGACGAAGGCGGCGTGTCGGTTGCTGAGCTCACTGGCTCCCTGCGCAAGGTCGAGGCGCGCCCTGTGGAGTCGAAGCACTCCAGCGTGCCCATCGACCCGGTTGAGCCGGAACCGGTCAAGCCCATCGAAGCAGTTGAGCCGGAACCCGTGGACGCGTCCGAGACCACCGTTATCAAGAAGGTGGAGGTGGAGCCGAAACCCGCGGCCGCTGCGACTACTACCACCACATGGTCGAAGTTCGAGCGCTCGGCGCAGGAGCCCGCCGAGGTCACCGGCGAGATCACGGTCGTCGCGGATGCCCCCGCCCCCGCACCTGCGCCCGTTTACGACGAGTCCGTCTACGCTGAGCAGCCCGAGTTCCTCCCGGAGGCGGAGGCTGAGGCCGAGGCCGCGGTCAACCCGATCATGCTCGTTCTGTTCGTCTTTTTGGGCCTGATCGCGGGCGTGCTCGGTTTCATCGCCTTCCAGTGGGTGTGGGCGAACCTGCCGCTGGCGGTCGCCCTCATCCTGGCGCTGGTGGTCACCGCGGCCGTGGTGTTTGGTGTGCGCGCGATGCGCACCGGCAAGGACGGGCTGACGATGACGCTGGCTGGCCTGGCTGCGCTCGTCGTCACGCTCGGCCCTGGGTTGATCAGCGGCCTGTAACCGCGGCTGCGGGCGCCCACGGGGTTGTGGCATCGTGGGTGCCGTGGATACAGCAAAGAACGCACACGACACTTCCGCCCACGCCCAGGTAGAGCAGCTGGGCAAGATCGCCGTCATCGGCGGCGGCAACATCGGGGAGGCGCTCATCGCCGGGCTTGTCGTCGCCGGGGTGGAGCCCACGTCAATCTTCGCGACCAACCGCTCGCCGGAGCGCTCTGCGCAGCTCGCTGAGCGCTACGGAATCATCACGGGCAGTGACAACTCCGAGGCCGTGACGGACGCCAGCATCTGCTTTTTGTGCGTCAAGCCGGGCCAGATCCTCGAGGTGCTCGAGGAGATTAGCGACACGATCGCCCGCCACGACGAATCCACCGCGGTGGTGTCGATGGCCGCGGGCATCACGCTCGCCTCGATGGAAAGCGCCGTCTCCGCCGCCGGCACCCCCTTGGTGCGCGTCATGCCGAACACCCCCATGCTGGTGGGTAAAGGCGTTCACGTCGCGGCGAGCGGGCGCTACGTCGACGAGGATAAGCGCGCCCAAGTACTCGAGGCGCTGGCTGTGACCGGGCACGTCGTCGAGGTGCCGGAGAAGCTTATCGACGCCGCTACGGCCGTCTCGGGCTCCGGGCCGGCCTACTTCTACTACTTCACCGAGGCATTGATCGACGCCGGGGTGTCGCTGGGGTTGCCGCGCGATGTCGCCCGGGAGCTCGCCGTGGCCACCGCCTCGGGCGCCGGCGAGATGCTGCTGGGCGGAAAGACCCCGGCGCAGTTGCGTTACGACGTCTCCTCACCGGCGGGCACGACGGCTATGGCGATCCGCGAGTTGGAGGAATCGGGGGTGCGTGGTGCGCTGTACCGCGCCACGGAAGCAGCGGCGAAGCGCTCGGCTGAACTGGGCCAATAGCCTTCTAGCCCCAGGAATCACAACCGTGTCTTTGGATTAACTACGAAAACTTGGGAACATTCTGTGCGCTTAAGTCGCACCTTGCCCTCGGTTCACGCTAGTCTAGTTAGAGCACGTGCGTGATCGTCCTGTGGGAGGGGAAGCCTACAGCGCGACCGTGCTGAAGGGTAAATAAATTATGGCTAACGAAGAAAAGGGTAAGTTCCTCACTGTTGCTGAGGTTGCCGACATCATGCGTGTCTCCAAGATGACGGTGTACCGCCTGGTACACGCTGGCGACCTGCCCGCTGTGCGGGTGGGACGCTCATTCCGCGTCAACGAGAACGCTGTTACCGAGTATCTCGACTCCTCGGTCTATAACGTCGGTTAACGGCCCTACCACCCCCCGCTTCGGCACCCTCCTCGCACCTGTGCGGGTGGGTGCCGAAGCCTTTTTGGTGGCATAAGCGCCCGGCTGTATGCTGGTAGGCATTCGTGCCAGCGTGCGCGTGGGTTCATGTTGGCCCTTTACGAGAGTGCACCTCGTGAAAAGGGCCCCGCGTGTGATCAACACCCCATTCGCTGCGACCTACGCCCGCCGGCAGGTATGTACATACAACTAGGAAACGAGGAAACCACATGGGTTCAGTTATCAAGAAGCGCCGCAAGCGCATGTCGAAGAAGAAGCACCGCAAGATGCTGCGCCGCACGCGCGTTCAGCGTCGTAAGCTCGGCAAGTAAACATGCCGCTTTAGGCCCACAGCCCTTACCCAAGGGCCGTGGGCCTTATTTCGTGCGCCACAGCGCCCACGCCCCCGCGGCAGCAAAGACCACGGCCACCGTCGCCGGAACCGCCGCCTTGCGCACGGAGCGGTAGTCGCGGATCTCCCACCCCTTGTCCTGGGCGTGTTTGCGCAGCGCGCGATCGGGGTTGACCGCCACGGGCGTGCCCACCATCGACAACATGGGGATGTCGTTGATGCTGTCCGAGTACGCGGTGCACTGCTTTAAGTCGAGCTGCTGCAGCGCCGCGAGCGCGGCCACTGCGTGGCGCTTTCCGGGCCCGTGCAGGATGTCGCCGACCAGCCGCCCGGTAAACACGCCGTCTTCCGCCTCCGCGACGGTGCCCAGCGCGCCCGTGAACCCGAGGCGCGCGGCGAGCGCCTGGCCGATCTGCACCGGGGTGGCCGAGACGAGCCACACCTGCTGGCCAGCGGCGAGGTGCATGTGGGCCAACTGCAACGTCGGGTCGAACGCCCGGCCAAGGATTTGGTGGTCGACTATGTCGTCGGCTAGCTCGAGCAAATCGCTGACCTTCTTGCCGCGGGCCAGGCCCAGTGCGTGGGCGCGGCCGCTGGCGATGTCGGAGGTTTTCTCCGAGCCGAAGACGCGGTAGCGCAACTGCTTGGTCAGTCCGGGCAGCAGCTCGCGCAACGTGATCATGCGTTTCTTCGCCAGCCCCCGGCCGAGCAGCACGAGCGACGAGCCCTGGATCAGGGTGTTGTCGATATCGAAAAACGCTGCCGCCTCGGCGTCCTGCGGCACGTCGGGGTCCGGCTGGGTGACCCTCGCCGCGCCGGCGGTGGCGAATGCGCCGCCAACGGTGTCGACCCCAAGGGTGAACTCGTCGATGCTGAGCCCAAACGTTTCTTCAATGGCGGCGGCAGCTGCGGCTTCGCCGGCGGCGCGCTGTGAGGCGTCGTCAAGCGGCGGCACAGCGAGCTCTTCCAAGAAGCGGCGGACGTTGCCATGCGACGCCGACCACTGCGCGAGGAATTCCCTGCCTGGGCGGTGTGCGGAGTCCGCGCTCATAGTCGTCTACAGCCTTTCGTCGGGGACGGAGTAGCGTAAACAACCGTACCGTGACCAAGGCCCGTTAAGGAGCACTGTGAAAAACGTCGAGCTGATGGTTCGCGCCACATGCGGTTCCTGCGACCGCGTCGCGCGCCAGATCGCCCCGATCGTCGAGGCGGCGGGCGCGACGCTGACGCTTGTCTACGTCGACACGGACGCCGAGATCGCTGCCGAATACGGCGACCGCGTGCCCGTGGTCGTGATCGACGGCGAGGAGTTCGCCTGCTGGGAAGTAGACAACGCCGACCTCGCCGCCGAGCTCGCAAGCTAGCTGGGCTATCCTTTAGTTTGATCTCGAGAAAGTATTTTCCGGAGGAGTTTGTGTGAGTGTTCTCGTCGTAGGGATGTCGCATCGCTCGGCACCCGTCGCGTTACTTGAGCGCCTCAGCATGGACGACACCGTGCAGACGGAGACGACAACCGCGTTGGTCAGCCAGCCCTCGCTGTCCGAGGCGATGATTATCTCGACCTGCAACCGCCTCGAAGTGTATGCGGTAACCAACTCCTTCCACTCCGGCGTCGAGGACGTGCTCAGCGTGCTCGCGGACAAGTCTGGGGTGGAGGAAGGGGAGCTGCGCTCCTACCTGTATGTCCGCTACGCCGACGCGGCGGCCGAGCACATGATGACGGTCGCCTCCGGCCTGGACTCGATGGTGGTGGGAGAGCAGCAGATCATCGGCCAGGTCCGCTCCAGCTACCAAGATGCCACCGTGCGCGGCACAGTCGGCCCCGGCCTGCACTCGCTGGCGCAATCCGCGCTCTATACCGGCAAGCGCGTGCACACGGAAACGGAGATCGACGACGCCGGCGCCTCCATGGTCACCCTCGCACTGGAGGAGGCGATGAAGATTATGGGCGTGGAGGATTTCACGGGCAAGACCGCCTTAGTCCTCGGCGCCGGGGCCATGGCCTCGCTGGCGGCGACGCACCTGGGCAAACGCGGGATTAACAACCTGATCATCGCTAACCGCACCCGCTCGCGCGCCGAACGCCTCGCCGAGCACTCCCGCGAGGCGGGCGTGCCGGCGGAGGTCGTGGACTTCAACTCCCGCGCCGGGGCGCTGGCCCGGGTCGACATCGCCGTCTCCGCGACCGCGAGCGATGAGTTCACCATCACGGCGGAAGACATCTCCGGGCCCGTTATGCTCGCTGACTTGTCGCTGCCGCGCGACATCGAGGACGCCGTCACCGAGCGCGACGGCGTGCACCTGGTCAACATCGAATACCTGCACCAGCGCATGCGCGAGAGCGACGCCAAGGATTCCCGCTCGCGCGCCGCCGCCGAGGCGATCGTCGCCGAGGAGGTCAGCAACTTCAGCTCCCGCCAGCGCGTGCGCGAGGTCGGGCCCGCCGTGGCGCAGCTGCGCAAGGCGGCCAGCGAGGTTACCGACGGGGAGCTCGCCCGGCTGCGCGCGCGGGTGCCGGACCTAAGCGAGGAGGACTTCGACCAGGTCTCCCGCACGGTTCGGCGGGTCGTCGACAAGATCTTGCACACGCCGACGGTGAAGATCAAGGAGCTCGCGGCGACCTCGGATACGGTGAGCGTGGAAACGGCCATCGAGGAGCTTTTCGGCTTAGGCCGCAGCTCCGTGGCGATCGACGCGCAGCGCCTGCCCAAGCTCAGTGAGATCACGGAATAAGCTTTTAACAGGGGAGAAAAGGACACCTTATGCTGCACATTGGAACCCGAGGCTCGCACCTGGCCACGACGCAGGCCGGCCACGTCCGCGACGAGATCATCGCCGCCGGCCACGACGCCGAGCTGACCATCGTGACCACGCCCGGTGACCTGTCGCAGGCCCCGGTCGAGCGTATCGGCGTAGGCGTGTTCACCTCCGCCCTGCGCGACGCGCTGTTCCGCGGCGAGGTCGAGATCGCGGTCCACTCGTTCAAGGACCTGCCCACGGCCGACGAGCCCCGCGCCCACATTGTGGTCCCGACCCGCGAGGACAACCGCGAGGCGCTGATTGCCCGCGACAACATGCAGCTTGCCGACCTCCCGCAGGGTGCGCGCGTGGGCACCTCCGCACCGCGGCGCATCTCCCAGCTCAAGGCGATGCGCCCCGACTTGGACATCCGCCCGCTGCGCGGCAACATCGAATCCCGCATGGGGCGAGTCACCAGCGGCGAGCTCGACGCCATCGTGCTCGCCTACGCGGGCCTGTCGCGCGCCGGCTACGGTGATCGCGCCACGCAGCTTTTCGACGCCACCACGTTCCTGCCCGCCCCTGCCCAGGGAGCTCTCGCCGTGGAGTGCCGCAGTGACGACGCCGCAACGCGCGCGGTGCTCGACCCGCTGATGGACACCACCGCCGCGCTGCAGATCTCCGCGGAGCGCCACGTGTTGGCCACCCTCGAGGCCGGGTGCACGGCGCCGGTCGCCGCGCACGCCGCGTACGACGACGGTGTGCTGACGCTGCGCGCCGGGGTGTTCGCCCTCGACGGCTCGCGCCAGCTGGTGGAAACGGGCTCGGTCCGCCTCCCGGATGTGCTTGACCGCGAGGCGGCGCGGGGGCTCGGGCGAGAGCTCGCCTCGACGCTCCTTGAGTCGGGCGCGGCCGAGCTCATGACGTAGCGCCACGGGGAGGGTAAACGGCCGGGTTTTTGATTCCCGGCGGATTCACTTTAAGGTGTAACTACCATACGTCGAGAAATCCCGGAGCATGCGGGGTCCGTTTAGTCGGCCCCGGCTGCCGGGGTTACGCTTACGCCTTTTTTAAAGAAAAGAACCTTTTTATGACTCTGCCCTCCACCACGCCCCAGCCGGGGAAGATCATCTTCGTTGGCGCAGGCCCGGGCAACCCAGATCTGCTGACGATCCGCGCCCGCGAGGTGATGGAGTCTAACTCTATCGCCGTCGTTGACCCCGATGTCCTTCAGGGGGTGCGTGACGTTATCGCCTCCAAGCTGCCGGTGCCGCAGGCGAAGCTCAAGGAAGCCAATGAGCGTTATGAGCAGATGTGCGCCGAGGCCCGCGAAGCCGGCGCGCGCCGCAAGCCGCCGCGCCCGGCCGACCCGACCGCCGCGGAGATCCAGGAGGTGGGCAACCCGGGCGCGGGCATCGTCGAGATCTTAAAGGACGGGCTGGAGCGCGCGGGCGCCGCGATTGAGCGCGGTGAGGCCGGCGACGGCGACGTGATCCGCCTGGTCAGCGGCAACCCGCTGACCCGCGACGCTGTGAAAGAGGAGATCTCGGCCGTGGCGTCGGCCGGGTTAGAGTTCCAGGTCGTGCCCGGCATGTCTCTGCCGTCGACGGTGCCCTCGTTTGCTGGCATCGCTCTCGGTTCGACGTACACCGAGGCGGACCTGTCGAATGAGCCCGTCGACTGGGAGGGCCTGGCCCACGCCCCGCAGCCCCTGGTGCTGCAGGCGGTGGCGGAGCAGTTGCCGCTCATCTCCGCAGAGCTCATCGAGCGCGGTTTCTCCCCCTCGACGTCGCTGACGGTGACCACGAACGGCACGACGCGCCTGCAGCGCACCTTCGACGCGACGCTGGAGACGATCGGCAAGATCGACGCCGACTTGGAGGGCAACCTGGTTGTCACCATCGGCACGGCGGTCGATGACCGCTCCAAGTACTCGTGGTGGGAAAACCGCCCCCTGTACGGCTGGCGGGTGCTGGTCCCGCGCGCGAAGGAGCAGGCAGGGCCGATGAACGCGCGGCTGTCCACCTACGGCGCGATCCCGCAGTCGGTGCCGACGATTTCCATGGAGCCGCCGCGCAACCCGGCGCAGATGGACCGCGCGATCAAGGGCATTGTTGAGGGCCGCTACCAGTGGATCGTGTTCACCTCGACGAATGCGGTGGACGCGGTGTGGGACAAGTTCGAGGAGCTCGGCCTCGACGCCCGCTCGTTCGCCGGCGTTCACCTCGCCGCCGTGGGGCAGAAGACCGGCGACGCGCTGCGCGCCCGTGGCATGCTGCCGGAGCTCATCCCGCACCGCACGAAGCAGAACGCCCACGGCCTGGTGGAGATTTTCCCCGAGTACGTCGAGGACATCGACCCCGTTTCGCGGGTGCTCTTGCCGCGCGCTGACCTCGGCACGGACGTGCTCGTCGACGGCCTGGTCGACCTCGGCTGGGAAGTCGACGATGTGGTCGCCTACCGGACCGTGCGCGCGGCGCCGCCGCCGCTCGAGGTGCGTGACATGATCAAGTCGGGAGGCTTCGACGCGGTGTGCTTCACCTCGGCCTCCACGGTGAAGAACCTCGTCGGCATCGCCGGCAAGCCCCACCAGCGCACGATCATCGCCGCGATCGGCCCGATGGCGGCCGCCGAGGCGCGCGAGCAGGGCCTGCGTGTCGACGTCGTGCCCGAGGTCGCCGACGTGCCTTCGCTTGTCAACGCCCTCGCTGAGCACGTCGCCGGCCTGCGCGCCACCGGCCAGCTGCCGCCTCCCCGCAAAAAGCGCCGCGTGCGTCGGAAGGCGGCCGGCGAGTAGTGTCCGCCCAAGGGCCTAGACTGGGTTCCGTGTCTTTTGCTAACGAGATCCGCCGCCGCCCACGCCGCCTGCGCACTACCCCCGCCATGCGGGAGCTTGTCGCCGAGACGCGGGTGGGCGCCAGCGATCTGATTTACCCGATGTTCTACGCCGACGGCCTGGACTCCGAGCGCGAGATTTCGTCCATGCCGGGCCAATACCAGCACACGCTGGACTCCCTCAAGGCCACCGCGTACGAGGCTCTCGAAGCGGGGGTGCGCTGTATCGACCTGTTTGGCGTGCCGCTCGATTCCGACAAGGACGCCACCGGCTCGGTCGGCTGGGCCGAGGACGGGGTGCTCAACCGCGGCATCCGAGCCCTGCGCGAGGAGTTCGGCGACGACCTCGTGATCATGGCCGATACCTGCCTTGACGAGTTCACTGACCACGGCCACTGCGGGATTGTCGACGAAAAGCGCCAGGTCGTGCTTAACGACGCCACCCTCGACTGCTATGCGCGCATGGCCGTGGCCCAGGCGCGCGCCGGTGCGCACGTGGTCAGCCCCTCAGGCATGATGGACGGCCAGGTGAGCATGATCCGCAGCGCGCTCGACGCCGAGGGCTTCACCGACGTTGCGATCATGGCCTACTCCGCGAAGTACGCTTCTGCCTTCTTTGGGCCGTTTCGTGAGGCCGTGGGGTCGTCGTTACACGGCGATCGCCGCACCTACCAGCAAGATCCCGCGAACGCGCGCGAGTCCTTGCTGGAGGCGCAGCTCGATATCGATGAGGGCGCGGACTTCGTCATGGTCAAACCGGCGATGGCGTACCTCGACGTTCTGGCCCGCATCGCCGAGTTCTCCCCCGTGCCGGTGGCGGCGTACCAGGTCTCCGGCGAGTACGCGATGATTCAGGCCGCGGGCCGTAACGGCTGGGTCGATCTGGAGGCGACGATGCTGGAGTCGCTGACCTCGATCAAGCGCGCCGGCGCGGACCAGATCCTGACCTACTTCGCCGTCGACGCCGCGAGGATCCTGCGATGACCTCGATCCCGCCGCTGAAGCCGCAGAACCCGGACAGCCCGAGCCATATCAGTGGCGTCGGGAAGAAGCCGCGCGGCGCGGACACGATGCGCTACCTGCTGGGGAGCTGGTCGGTGATGGTGTTCGGCGAGCTCGTGCACCAGCTGACCAACTCCGTCGGCCTGATCCTCGACCCCTCGGCGCTGCGCCAGGCGGCCGCCGACGCCGCCCGCAACCGCGGCCAGGAGGTCTCGGACATGATGCTGACGATGAGCACGTATACCTCGATCGCCATCATGACGCTGTTTCAGCTGCTCATCATGGTCCTGCTGGCGTTCGCCCTGCGCGCGGTGGCGCGTGGCCAGAAATGGGCCGATGCGGCGCGCCGCCTCTTGACGGTGTTTTCCATCTTCTTTGTCATCCGCACCCTGCTGGTGGTCATCGCCCCGGCGGCGGTGGCGGGGGCGACGCAGCTTCCCGTGGGCTTTACGGCGGTTCTCGGCGTTGTCCAAATCATCATCGGTGTGGCGGCGGCGTGCGGGCTGATCTACGCTTCCCGGAAGGAAATCCACGAGGCGTTGTCCCACGACACCAAGAAGGACGGGTAGGGCAGTGGCAGGCATGTTCCCCACAATGGTGGGAGGTACCAACGACCCCAACCGCCGTCCCGCGCGCCCGTACACGGGCGAGGAGTGGCCGCCCGCCCTACGCACCTCCTACTGGCTCATCATCGCGGCAGCGGTGTTGATGCTGGTCACGGGAATGGTCCTGTTGACCGCGGGCTTCCCGGAGGCCGGTGATGAGCAGTTCCGCGAGGCGTTTATGCGCAACACGCGCGTCACCGCGCTGGGCAACATCGTGCTGGCGTTGTGCATGGTCGTTGCCGCGGCACAGTTTCCCAAGGGGCTCAAGGGGGCCCGCGGGTGGGCGTGCGGGTTTATCGCGCTGGCGATCTTCATCAACCTCGCCGCGTTTGTCATCCAGGTCACCTCGTGGGCGTCGTTTGCCATCGTGGTCGCGCTGACCTTCGCGGTGTTTTTCATGTTCCGCCCCGCCGCTAACCAGTTCGTGGAGCGGCCGTGAGGGAGGCACTCGAACGCTCGATCGCGGAGGCTCGCCAGGCCGCGATTGTGGCAGGGTTCGACCCGGACACCCCGCACGAGGTGGGCGATGAGGCGGGGACTTTCCCACGCACTTCCTACGCTTTCGAGCTCACCGGCCTCGAGGACGCCCCGCAGCTGTGCGATATCGAAGAAGCGCTAGAGCGTATCGACGGCGTCTCGGCACGTCTCGTCTACCCCTCAGCGACGGCGTGGATCACCGCCCCCGAGGGCATGGACCCGGCACGTATCACCGCGGTCATCGCGGAGTTCGGCGTGCAGGCGCGGATGACGGACTCGACGCTGCGCCGCCGCGCCGTGGGCAGGCGCGCAACCGACCACCCGATGCCACGCCGCGGCACCCGCGGCATGACGGGCAAGATGCGCCGACTGCGCCGCTTCGAAGAGTTGTCCTTGAGCGAGAAGCGGGCGGCGGGATTCATGCGCGGCGACTTCGAACGCTCGCCGCGCTCCCAAACCGACCTGCTGTTTACCGCCCGCGACCTGGTCACCCCGCTGCGCATGTGGGTCGCGGTCCTGCTCACCATCCCCGTGCTGGTGATGAGCTACGTGCCCCAGGCGCAGTTTGCCGGCTGGCAGTGGGTGTGCCTGGCGCTTGCCACCCCGGTGGCGCTGTGGTGCGCTTGGCCGTTCCACCGCGCGATGGCCGGAGGCGTGCGCCGCGGCATTTCCGCGCTCGACGGGGCGAGCTCGATCGCGGTGATCGCCTCGTTCCTGTGGGCCCTGTGCGCGCTGCTGTTTACACGCGCGGGAGACATCGGCTGGCAATCCAGCGGCGAATGGCTGCCCACCCGCCGCGGCGACGGCATCGAGCTCTTCCTCGACGTCGCTTGCGGTGTCACAGCCCTGTTGCTGGTGGGCCGCTACAACTCAATCCGCGTGCGCTCTTACCTGCTTGAGGACATGGAGCGGCGCCGGCCCGACCCGAACCGCGAGTTCACGGTCATCCGGCGCGGCCGCACCTCCGGCAAGGTGGTCAAGGAGCAGCTTCCTGCCTCCGAGCTCAACCGCGGCGACGACGTGGTCCTGGGCCCCGGCGACATCATTCCCGTCGACGGCGACATCGTCGGCGGCTCGTGCATGCTGCGCTCGCCGCTGATCAACACGCGCGAATTGCTTGAAGCCAAAGTCGGTTCGCGCATCTACTCCGGTGAGCTGATCAAGTCCGGCACGGTGAAGGTGCGCGTCGCGCGTACTGGCCACGCCACACGGTGGGCCGTCGTGCACAAGTGGGTCGAGGATGCCTCGAAGCGCGAGAACGTTGCCACCATGCTCTCGACGCGCTCGGCCAGCCTGCTCATCCCCGCGGCCTACTTCATTGCCGGGGCGGATTTCCTGATCTGGTTGCTGATCACGGGCGACTTCAACAAGGCCTTTTCCACCGCGCTGGCCATCCTCGCGGTGGTCGCCCCGGTCGCGCTGGCGATCTCGCCGGCGCTGGCGCTGCGCCTCGGCATTGAATCGGCCGCCCGGAACGGCATTTTGCTTCGCGACGGCCACACGTTCCGCGTGCTGGAGACGACGGACACGGCGGTGTTCAACCGGGTGGGCACCCTGGCCACGCCGGAGATGCAGGTGGAAACGGTGACCGCGGAGCGCGGTGAGGACCCCGACATTGTGCTGCGCGTCGCGTCCGTGCTGGCGGTAGAGTCGGACAACCCGATGGCGAAGGCGCTGGTCAAATCCGCCCGCGAATCCCGGGACACGCGCTCGAAGGACGCGTCGCTGCCGACGTGGATCGAGCTGAGCAACGAGGTCGACAGCGCCGACGGGGAGTTCGCTGGCCGGCTCACGCTCACGTTTGAGGAAGACGACGGCGAGGAGCGCACGGAGGTCATCGAGGCCTCGCTGTGGCGCCCGACGGACCTGTCGCGTCTGCGCGGCCGCTTGGCCGTCGCCGCGACCAGCGGCGGCACCCCCATCGTGGTGCGCTACAGGGGCAAGGACCGCGGCGTGATCACCTTCTACGACCCGGTGAAGCCCGACGCCATCGACGCCGTTGAGCGCCTCGAGGACATGGGCGTGGAAACGGTGATGCTCACCCGCGACACCTACCCGGTGGCGCGGCGCTTCGCCGACTTCCTCGGGGTGTCCAACGTGCTTGCGGGCGTGCGCGCCGCCGACAAGCCGGGCGCGGTGCGCGCTCTGCACACCCAGGGTGCGACGGTGGCGATGGTGGGCGACCACACGGTCATGGGCGTGCTACGCGTTGCCGACGTGGGCATCCTCTACGCCAGCGACAAGGCCATCGACAGCCGCCTGAGCAAGGTCGCCGAAAACGCCGAGGTCGTGCTCTTGCGTGACGACGTCATGGCGGTGCCTCAGCTCATCGCCTTGGCGCGCCGGGTGTGCGGCATCATCGACTCGAACATGCTGTTCGCGTGGATTTACAACATCGCCGCCATCGCGCTGGCGGTCGCCGGCGTGCTGCCCCCGATGGGCGCGACGCTGGTGATGCTGGGCTGCACGCTCATCATTGAGGCACGCTCGGCTCGGGCGCGTCGCTTCCCGCTGTAGACTCCACCTATATGACTAGTCGTGAGTTGACACACGCCCCGATCATCGACGCAGCCTACGGGCGTACCCCGACGCGGACCCCGGTGTGGTTCATGCGCCAGGCGGGCCGCTCGCTGCCCGAGTACCGGCAGGTGCGCGAAGGAATCGCTATGCTGGACTCCTGCTTCATACCGGAGCTGCTCGCAGAGATCACCCTCCAGCCGGTGCGCCGCCACGACGTTGACGCCGCGATTTTGTTCTCCGACATCGTGGTGCCGCTCAAGGCCGCCGGCGTGGATGTGGAGATTGTCCCCGGCCGCGGTCCCGTGATGGGGCAGGCGGTGCGCAGTCGGGAGGACGTCGATAAGCTGCCCGTGCTCGAGGGCGACGTCGAGGAGGTCGCGCGCGGCATCCGCATCATCCTCGACGAGCTCACCGACGCCCAGGCGCTGATCGGGTTCGTCGGCGCGCCGTTTACACTGGCCAGCTACCTCGTTGAGGGCGGGCCGTCGAAGAACCACGAGAAGACCAAGGCGATGATGCACGGCGAGCCTGAGACGTGGCACGCGCTGATGGAGAAGCTGGTGCCCACGATCGTGGCGTTCTTGCGTACGCAGGTCACCGCGGGCATCGACGCGATGCAGCTGTTCGATTCCTGGGCCGGGTTCCTCACCGAGCGCGACTACCGCGAGCACGTCCTGCCCTACTCCGTGGAGATTCTGCGCTCCGTCGAGGGCGAGATCCCGCGCATTCACTTCGGCGTGGCCACCGGCGAGCTGCTCGGCGCGATGAGCGAGGCGGGCAGCGAGGTCATGGGTGTCGATTGGCGCGTGCCGCTGGACGTGGCCGCGCGGCGTTTCGCCACACCACGGGTGCTGCAGGGCAACCTGGATCCCGCGATCCTCTTCGCCGGGCCCGAGGTGGTGCGCGGCGAGGTGCGCCGCATCAAGGAGGAGGCGGCGCGCGCGATCGAGCGTGGCGACGCCACCGGCCACATCTTCAACCTCGGCCACGGGGTGCTGCCGACGACGGACGCGGATGCGATTACCGAGGCCGTCGCGATGATCCACGAGGAGGCATAGGGTGCGTATCGCGATCGTCGGGGCGGGGCTGGCCGGGCTGACCGCGGCCTACGAGCTGCGCGAGCACGACGTCGACGTCTACGAGGCCACCGACCGCATCGGCGGCAAGCTGCACACCGTCGCCTTCGAGGCGGGCCCGACCGACATGGGCGCGGAGGCGTTTCTGGCGCGCCGAGCCGACATGGTCGACTTCGTCGCTGAGCTCGGTCTGACCGGCTCGCTGGTGGAGCCCTCGGGGCTCGGCTCGCTCGTCTACACCGGCGGCAGCGCCAAACCGCTGCCGCGCGGCGGCGTGATGGGCATCCCGTCGTCTGGGCAGGCGGTCGCGCACCTAGTTTCCGCCGAGACCGCCTCGCGTATCGACGCCGAATCCACCGCCCCGGGCTTCACCTGGGACACAGAGGGCGACCGCAGCGTCGGCGAGCTCGTGCGGGCCCGTTACGGCGACGAAGTCGCGGACCGGGTTGTCTCCGCGCTGCTGGGCGGCGTGTACTCCTGCAGCGCCGACGACCTCGGCGTGCGCGCGACCGTGCCGCAGCTCGCCGCCGAGCTCGACCGGCTGGCCACCGGCGGCGCCCCGGTGCACCTGTCGACGGCGGTGAAGAACCTGGAGGAGTCCCGCGCCCAGCTCGCTGGTACCCAGGGGGCGGTGTTCAACTCCTTCCGCGACGGCTACCAGGAGCTTTACGAGGCACTCGCGGAGCAATCCGGTGCGGACATCTACGTCGACTCGTTCATCTCCGGCATCACCCGCGAGGGCGAGGGCTACCGGCTCACCGGCGGTGAGGACGCGGTCTACGACACCGTCATCCTCGCCGTGCCGGCCCCCACCGCCGGGATGCTGCTGCGCGCCGCGGCGCCGGAGGCCGCGTCCGAGCTGGCCGGGATCAAGCTGGCGAACTCCGTGGTCGTGGGCATGCGCTTCGCCACCGAGGAGGGCCTGCCGCACAACTCGGGCGTGCTGATCGCCGCCGACGAGGAGGGCCTTACGGCCAAGGCGTTCACGCTGTCCTCGAGGAAGTGGCCGCACCTGGCTGCGCGCGGCGGCGCGCTCGTGCGCGCGAGCTTCGGCCGCTTCGGCGACGACATCGCGCTGCGCGCCGACGAGGACACGCTTGTCGACGCCGCCCTGGACGACCTGCACAAAGTCACCGGCTTCGACGGCCGCGCCGCGGGCCTGGAGGAGATCTACGTGCAGCGCTGGCTCGGGGGCCTGCCGCGTTTCGACGCCACCCACCTCTCCACCGTCGCCCGCGTGCGCGCGCGCCTCGCAGCGGTCCCCGGTATCGACGTCGTTGGCGCATGGGTGAGCGGAGTGGGCGTGCCGGACGTCGTCGCGCACGCGCGCCGGGTGGCGGCAGACATTGCCGGAGCCTAAACCCGTGTAAGTTCATAGCGCGTGAGCACACAAGATCCAGCCGACGCCCCAGAAGCCGCACCCGAAAAGGAGTGGTGGGAGGACGAATCCCTGCCGTGGAACGGCAAGCCCACCCGCGAGGACTACTGGTGCCTGGGCTGGTTTGCCTTCGTCGGGGTGTTCGGCATGGCGATGATCCCGCTGCGCGCGTGGCTGCTCGGCCTAGATCCGCCGGTGATGTTGGCGCTGACGGGGTCACGTATCGGGGCGGCGTCGACAGGCGCGCTGGCCTCGGTGGGCGAGGCGGGCAACTGGCTGTTTTTCCTGCTCATTGGCTCTGTTATGGCGATTAAGTTCGACTGGATCTACTGGTGGGCCGGCAAGCTGTGGGGCCGGGGCATCCTCGATGTCCAGGCCAGCCAGTCGAAGCGCGCCGCGCGCAACATCGCCCGGGTGGAGCGCTGGGCGCTCAAGCTCGGCTGGTTGGGGATTTTCCTCGCGTATCTGCCGATTCCTCTGCCGATCGCGTTTGTCGTGTTCGTCCTGGCGGGGATGACGGGCATGCCGCTGTGGAAGTTCATGGTGATGAACTTCATCGCGAAGACGCTGTGGTCGTTTATCTACTTCGGGCTCGGCTGGGAGATCGGCGAGCCGGTGGTGTTTGTCCTCAACCAGTACGCGCGGGTGGCCAACTGGATCGCCATCGCTTTGTTGGTTGTCATCATGTTCACTGCCTTCCGCAATCAGGGCAAGAAACGGGTGGCCTAGACTGGTCATCATGACTGTGCATAATCCCGCTACCGCCCGCTCGTCCGAACTGTTCGCCCGCGCACTCAAAGTCACGCCGGGTGGCGTGAACTCGCCGGTGCGCGCGTTCGGCTCGGTGGGCGGCCAGGCTCGCTTCATCGAGCGAGCTAGCGGGGCGAAGCTTATCGACGTCGACGGCAACGAGTACGTCGATCTGGTCAACTCCTGGGGCCCGATGCTGTGCGGCAACGCGCGCCCCGAAATTCTCGAGGCGGTTGAAAAGGCTCTGGTGGGCGGGCTGTCCTTCGGTGCGCCGACCGAGGCCGAGGTGGAGATCGCCGAGATGATCGTCGAGCGCACCTCCGTGGAGAAGGTGCGCATGGTCAACTCGGGCACCGAGGCGACGATGTCCGCCGTGCGCCTAGCGCGCGGGTTCACGGGCCGGCCGAAGATCATCAAGTTCGACGGCTGCTACCACGGCCACGTCGACGCGCTGCTGGCCTCGGCGGGCTCGGGCTTGGCGACGTTCTCCCTGCCGGATTCGCCCGGCGTCACCGGCGCCCAGGCCGCCGACACGATCGTCGTCGCCTACAACGACCTCGAGGCGGTGAAGAACGCGTTCGCGGAGAACCCGGGCGAGATCGCCGCGGTGATCACGGAGGCCGCGGCGGGCAACATGGGCACTGTCGCCCCGTCGGAGGGCTTCAACGCGGCGCTCAAAGAGATCGCCCACGACAACGGCGCGCTGCTCATCATCGACGAGGTGATGACGGGGTTCCGCACATCGTATTCGGGCTGGTACGGCGTCGATGGCGTGGCGGGCGACCTGACCACCTTCGGCAAGGTGGTTTCCGGCGGGCTGCCGGCCGCCGCGTTCGGCGGGCGCGCGGACATTATGGACAAGCTCGCCCCGCTCGGGCCCGTCTACCAGGCAGGAACGCTCAGTGGTAACCCGGTGGCGATGGCGGCCGGGATGGCGTCGTTACGCCTCGCGAGCGAGGACATCTACCCGGTGCTGCTGCGCAACGCGGACACCCTGGAGGAGTTGATCCACACCGCGCTGGACCGCGAGGGCGTGGCGCACCACGTGCAGCGGGCGTCGGCAATGCTCTCGATCCGCTTCGCCGAGGGGCCGGGATCGAACTTCGAGGAGATGAAGGCCGCGGACACTTTCCGCTACCCGGTGTTCTTCCACGCGCTGCTGGAAGGCGGCGTTTACGCCCCGCCGAGCGCGTTCGAGACGTGGTTCGTCTCCACGGCGCTGACCGCAGACGACATGGCGCGCATCGAGCGCGCCCTGGCGACGGCAGCCAAGGCCGCTGCTGAGGCTCGCGCATGACCCGCACGATCGTCCACCTCGTGCGCCACGGCGAGGTCTATAACCCAATGAAGCTGCTCTACGGGCGCATGCCCGGGTTCCACCTGAGCGCACGCGGTCGCTCCATGGCGGCGGTGACGGCCCAGTTCTTCGCCGACCGGGACGTGACCTACCTCGCGTCGAGCCCGCTGCAGCGCGCCCAAGAGACGGCGGCGCCGATCGCGGAGGTCACCGGCTGCGAGGTGGACACGCTTGACGACGTCATCGAGTCCCTCAACACCTTCGAGGGCCTGCGCACCAAGGGGTGGCGCTCCCAGCTGTGGTACCCGCCGCGCTGGCGGCACATGGTTAACCCGCTTGAGCCCAGCTGGGGGGAGCCCTACGAGGAGATCCTGGAGCGCATGCTGCGCGGCGTTGAGCACGCGCGCGCCGAAGCAGAAGGCCACGAGGCCGTTGTGGTCAGCCACCAGCTGCCCATCGTCACGGTGCAGCGCCACGTGCAGGGCAAACGATTGCCGCACCTGAGCCGCGAATGCGACTTGGCGAGCGTGACCTCGCTTGTGTTTGAGGGCGCAGATGTTGTTGACTGGTCGTACAACCGACCAGCGAAGGACGTCTAGATGCTGAAGCGACTCGCCGCGCCGTGTGCTGCGGTACTGCTCGTGGCTGGCTGCGCGGCCCCCGATAACGGCGCGACCTTTTCCTTCCACTCGCCAGGTGGGCAGGTGGAGATCTTCTACGACGAGGCCGAACGTGCCCCGTTGAGCAACGTCGGCGGTGAATCGCTCATGGAGCCCGGCGAGCAGATCAACTTGAGCGATTACGAGGGTAAGATCGTCGTGCTCAACGCCTGGGGCCAGTGGTGCGCGCCGTGTCGTGCGGAGGTAGACGACCTCCAAGCGGTTCACGAGGCGCTAGGGGATCAGGGCACGGTGCTGGGCATCAACGTGCGCGACTACAACCCGGACATCGCCCGCGACTTCGTCATCGACAACGGCGTGACCTACCCGTCGATCTACGACCCGCCGTTCAAAACGGCCGCCAGCCTGGGCGGAGTGCCCAGCTCCGTGATCCCGACGACGGTGGTGCTGGACAAACAGCACCGCCCCGCCGCGGTGTTTTTGCGCGAGGTGACCGCCGACGACGTGCTGGCCGTGACGGACAAGCTCGAGGGGGAGTAGGTGGGCGAGTTCTTCTCTGAGCTCGTGCTCACGGGCCCGCTGCTGCTCGGGCTGCTCGCAGCCACCCTCGCCGGGCTGGTCTCGTTCGCCTCCCCGTGCGTGATCCCGCTGGTGCCGGGCTACCTGAGCTACCTCACCGGAGTTGTCGGCGGCGAGATGGAGTACGGGGACAAAGGCCCGCGCGTCGCATCACGCAAGTGGGCCGTGACGGGTGCCGCCGGGCTGTTTGTCGCCGGGTTCACCGTCGTGTTCCTGCTGGCCACCGTCTCGGTGTTCGGCGCGATTAGTCTGATCACGCTCAACGCGGATGTGCTCATGCGCGCCGGGGGAGTGGTCACTATCCTGATGGGCCTGGTCTTTATCGGCGCGGTTCCGCTGCTGCAGCGCGACACGCGCGTTGCGCCGCGCAAGTGGACCACCATCTTCGGCGCGCCCCTGCTCGGCGGGGTGTTCGCGCTCGGGTGGACGCCGTGCCTCGGGCCCACGCTGGCGGCGATCATTTCGGTGTCGGTAGGCACCGAGGGGGTCGGCGCTGCGCGCGGCGTCGCGCTCGTGGTCGCCTACTGCCTGGGCCTCGGCCTGCCCTTTCTGCTGCTGGCGCTCGGCTCGGCGAGGGCCGTGGCGGGCGTGGACTTCCTGCGCCGCCACTCGCGCACGATCCAGCTCATCGGTGGGATCCTCATGATCATCGTCGGGCTGCTGCTTGTCACCGGAGCGTGGAATCACTTCATCTCCTGGTCGCGCCAGCTCGTCGTCGGATACGGAGCGACCTTTATCTAATGAAGACTGTTAATCGTTGGGCGCGCGCGACCTGGCACTGGCTGACCAGCATGCGCACCGCGCTCGTGCTGCTGTTCATGCTCGCGCTCGCCGCCATCCCGGGCGCGCTGTTGCCCCAGCGCTCGGTCAGCGCCACGCTTGTCGACGACTTCCTCGCCGCCAACCCCACCATGGGCCCCATCTACGACCGGCTGCAGCTCTTCAACGTATTCGGCTCGACGTGGTTCATCGCGATTGTCACGCTGCTGATGGTGTCGTTGGTCGGCTGCATCATCCCGCGCACGATCGAGCACTGGCGCGCGTTCCGCGCGACCCCGGCGCGTGCCCCGAAGTTTTTGCGGCGCATGCCGATGCACGCTCAGGGGGTCGTCGATAAGCCAATGGCGGACGTCGAGCGCGACGTCAAGGCCGTGCTCAAGCGCTGGAACATGGCCACGTACACGCCCGAGGAGGACCGCGCCGGGGTGTACTCCATCTCTGCCGAGCGCGGGTACACGCGCGAGCTGATGAACCTGCTGTTCCACATCGGGCTCGTCGGCATGATCCTCGCCTTCACCGCTGGCCGCATGGTGTTTTACGAGGGCCAGGTCATCGTGGTCACCAACTCGGCGTCCGAGTACGCGGTGCCGGTGGAGCAGTCGCGCGAGTTCTGCAACACCTCGCCGGCCAACTTCGACGTCTTCCGCGCCGGCCCGCTTTTCGACGGCACCGGGCTGACGCCGTTCTGCTTCGAGTCGCACAACTTCACCGCCGACTACCTCAATAATGGCCAGGCAAACGGGTTCGCCTCCGACATCTCGTACACGGATGACGTAACCGCGGACAAGGCGCAGTGGGAGGACTACACGCTGCGGGTCAACCACCCGCTGCGTTTTAACGGCGACCGCGTCTACCTCCAGGGCCACGGCTTCGCCCCGCAGGTCACGGTGACGTGGCCGGACGGGGAATCGCGCACGCAGATGATCCAGTTCCGCCCGACCGACGTGCAGAACTTCCTGTCCTCAGGCGTGATGCGCTTCGACCCGCCCGCCGGGATGTACCCGGACCTGACGGAGCGGCGCGAGAACCAGCTCGCCGTCGAGGGCGTGTTCGCCCCGACCGCGCAGTGGACCGGCCCGAACGGCGACCAGCTGCAATCCGCCTTCCCTGCGATGACGGACCCCGCGATGGCGGTGGACATCTACGTCGGTGATGCGGGCCTGGACACGGGCCGGCCGCAGAACATCTTCGTCCTGGATCAGACGCTCATCGCCGACGGCCGGCTGCAAAAGGTCGACCGCGTCAACCTCACCCCGGGCGAGGAGGTCACCATCGACGGCGGGATCACCGTGCGTTTCGACGGCGCCGCTGAGTACGCCAACTACCAGATCTCGCGCGACCCCACTCAAATCTGGGCCCTGGCCACCACGATTGTCATGCTCGGCTCGCTGATCGGCTCGGTGACCATCAAGCGCCGCCGCGTCTGGGTGCGCCTTGCTCCCGAGGGCGGCTCGACCCGCGTTGAACTCGCTGGTCTGGCGCGCACCGACCGCGCCGGCTGGGGCACGGAGTTCGACGAGATCGCCGATCGCGTCCTAGGCCGCGGCTCGGCCGAGGACGACGACGAGGAAAGTGACCTAGAAGACCTTGGTTAATGTCGCAGCACTGGGGTAAGTTTGCCCTATGCTCGTCGACTCCACCATGGCGGACCTGTCGGACCTGACGTTCCGCACCGCATTCGTCATTTACCTGGTCGCCCTCATCATGTCCTGCGTCTACTACGGGCGCATGTTCGGCGTGATCGACATGCGCCGCGAGCGCGCGCGAACCGCCCAGAAAGTCGCCGTCGGCGCGGGCGGCCCCGACGTGGTGGTGGACAGCGCGGTTGACTTCGACAAGGCCGAGTTCGACCAGGCCGAGTTCGACCGCCGCGTTTCGGGTGCCCGCAAGTGGGCGAACATGACGCAGGCGCTCGTCTGGTTCGGCATCCTGCTGCACTTGGCGTCGTTTGTTACCCGCGGTTTCGCCGCGCGTCGGTTCCCGCTGGGCAACCTGTACGAGTACATCTTGTTCATGTCCGCGGTGGTGATGGTCGCCGCCGCGGTGGTGATTCAGCGCAGGGGCTGGCACACGCTGTGGCCGTGGGTGCTCTCGCCGATGATCATCGCGATGTTCCTCAACTCCACGGTGTTCCACATGGCGGCGGCGCCCGTGGTGCCGGCGCTGCAGTCGTACTGGCTGCCGGTGCACGTGTCCTCGGTGTCTATCGGCGCGTCGATCGGCATCGTCTCCGGCCTGTTCGCCCTGCTGTACCTGTTGCGTATGTGGCAGCCGCGCGGCGAGGAGCGTGGCTTCTTCGGCGCGATTGCCAAGCCCCTGCCGAGCGCGAAGACGCTGGACCAGATCACGTACAAGACAGCGATTATCACCCTGCCGCTGTTCGGCATCGGCATCGTGTTCGGCGCGATCTGGGCCGAGGTGGCGTGGGGTCGCTTCTGGGGCTGGGACGCGAAGGAAACGGTCTCGATGATCACCTGGATCCTCTACGCCGCTTACCTTCACGCGCGCGCCACCGCCGGGTGGAAGAACGTCCGCGCGGCGTGGATCAACGTGTTCGCACTGGCTATGACGATCTTCAACATGACCTACGTCAACACCGTCATCGCCGGCCTGCACTCGTACGCGGGGCTAAACTAAATGAAGGTCCTCGTCACCGGAGGTGCCGGCTACATCGGGTCAACGGTCGCGTCCTGCTGCGCCGATAGTGGCATCACGCCCGTCATCCTCGACGACTACTCCACCGGCCTGCGCACGTTCGCGCAGCGCTTCGCCCACTACGAGGGCGACATCGCCGATGTTGCGCTGCTCAACCGCGTCGTCGACGAGCACCCGGACATTGAGGCTGTGATTCACTGCGCGGCCAAGATCGTGGTTCCGGAGAGCGTCGAAAAGCCGCTGTACTACTACGACAACAACGTCGCCAGGGCGATTTCGCTTATCGACGCCCTCTCCGCCCGCGGCATCGAAAAGGTCCTGCTCAGCTCAACCGCCGCCATGTACGAGCCCGGCGAGGACTTCATGGTCAGCGAAACCAGCACCGTCAACCCGACGAGCCCGTACGCGGCGTCGAAGTGGATGCTCGAGCACGTGCTTGCCGACGCCGCCGCGGCCGGCAACATCCGCGCCACCGCCCTGCGCTACTTCAACCCCATCGGCGCCGACCCGCAGATGCGCACCGGCCTGCAAAACCCCGCGCCCTCCCACGCGCTGGGCAAGATGATCACCGCCCAGCAAGCGGGGCAGCCCTTCCACGTCACGGGCGTGGATTGGCCGACCCGTGACGGTTCGGGCCTGCGCGACTACGTCCACGTCTGGGACCTCGCGCGCGCCCACCTCGCTGCGCTGCAGGCAACGCTGGCCGACTACGAGGTGATCAACCTGGGCACGGGCACCGGCACCACGGTGTTTGAGCTGGCTGAGGCCGTGGGCGAGGTCACCGGCAGCCCGCTGGATGTCCGTCCCGCGCCGCGTCGTGACGGCGACGTCGTCGGCAGCGCCGCGCGCACCGACAAGGCCGCCGAGGTGCTGGGCTGGGAGCCGCAGTTCTCGCTAGCCGACGGCGTGCGGCACTCCCTCGAATGGGCCGAAAGGCTGCCGGGTGTGCTGCGCAGCGAGGCAGAAAGGTAGGAAGTCATGGCAGGTCCGCGAAATAAGGCAGGTAAGCCGGCGAGCGAAGATCCCGTGCTGATCTCGCTCGGGGAGCAGATCGCGTGCGCCCGACGCGCTGCGGGGCGTCTCCAGCAGGAGGTTGCCGAGGTCGCGGGCGTGTCCCGCTCGACGCTGCACACCATTGAGCACGGCGGTGCCGGGGTGCGCTGGGAGAAGGTCGCGGCCGTCGCAGCCGCGCTCGGCCTGGCGATGACCTTCCAGCCCGTTTAGTCCTCGTCCTCGAGGCGTTTGCGGCGCTGTTCCTCTTCGCGCTTGCGGCGCTCCGCTTCTTCGCGTGCGCGGCGCTCCTTGAACCGCTCCTTTTCGATGTTCCAGAGGAACTCTTCGTCGTCGTCCGGACCCTTGATGGCTGGCGGGGCCTCGGTGTTGTTGCGGGCGGAGCTGCCCGGGCCAAAGGCGCGCCACAGCATCCACACCGCGAGGATGACGAGCAGCACGAGCAAGATTCTTCCCATGCCTACAACATACTGGGTGGGGGCATTGGGTAGGGTAACGCAGTGTGACTGAAGTAGATGCCCCCGAGGTTGACCCGAGTGCCCGCGCCCGCGCGAACAAGGCCATCGCGGTGTACGGCGGGTTGCGCCTGCTGCTGTTCATCGGCCTCACCATCGGGATCCAGCTCCTCGCTGTCGCCATTGGCGCTCCCGTGCCGCTGATCATGTCTGCGCTGCTCGCGCTTATCGTCGCGTTCCCGCTGTCGATGTTCCTGTTCTCCCGCCAGCGCGTCGCGGCCGTCGAGACGTTGGCCACGTGGCGCGCCCAGCGCGACGCCCGCAAGCGCTGGATCCGTGATGAGCTGGCGGAGCGCTAAAGCACCGCGGCGATGACCAGCATCGCCGGCATGGACAAGAACGTGGTCAGGAAGACTGTGTCGCGGGCAACGATCTCGCCGACGCGGTAGTTGGCGGTGTAGTTGTACACGTTTTGTGCCGTCGGCAGCGCCGCGAGGATGACCGCCGCGTAGAGGTGGTTGCCTTCGAGGCCCGCTGCGGTGGCGATTGCCCAGGCGACTATCGGCATGACCGCGAGTTTCAGGGCGGTTGCGGTGAGCGTCGGCAAGCGATCTGGCCCATGGGTCAGGACTCGGGTTCCCTTGAGCGAGGCGCCGAAGCTCATCAGGATCAGCGGGATGGACGCGCCGCCGAGGATCTTGATCGGCGCCATGATCGGCTCGGGGATGGTCAGATCCGTCGCGGAGACGACGAAACCGGCGATCGCGGCGAGCACCATCGGGGCTGTCAGGCCCGCGACGATCGAATCGCGTACGTGCCGCCCGCCCCCCGCGTTGAGCCCGGCGATGACAAACGGCGACAGCACCGCCATCTGCATCACCAGCGCCGGCACGACGTAGGTCGCATCCCCGATGACGTAAATCGCGATGGGCAGGCCCATGTTCACCGAGTTGAAATAGCTTGACGACGCCGCCCCCGCCATCGTCGTCGGCACATCCTGCTTAAACGCGGCCGTGGAAATTACCCAGAAGATGGCCATCGTGGCCAGCGTTGCGCCGAACACCACAAAGTTGACCGGCGAGAGGAATGCCGACGTGTCCGACGTGGCGACGGAAGAAAAAATCAGCGAAGGGGTCGTCGCCCAGAACGCGACCCGGTTGAACTGCAGCCGCGCCTCGCCCTGGCCAATGACCCCGCGCTGAGCCAGCACGAAACCAACACCGATGACGGTGAAGATGATGGAAAAGCCGGTAAGAACGTCGAGCACTCTTACCAGCTTATCCCTAGGCGGTCAGGTCCTTGACCTCTGCATCCGCCGCCGCCTGCTGCACTGCCGCAGTTCCCTTGATCGCGGTCGCCTTGGAGTTGTAAGCCTCGCCCGTCGCGACGACCTCACCGTCGCCCGCCTTGAGGCGGAAGCGGAACTTCCCGGAGCGGTCCTCGTAAACCTCGAATTTTCCTGCCATGACATGCACCTTTTTAGTTGCGTAGTGAAGTAGTTTTCATGGGACGCTACTCCAGCTGGGCCGCTCTGCGGGCGCTTGATGGCTGGGTGTTTTGTGGAGTTGTTTCCGGATCGGTGGGGTGGGGTGCTGCAGTGGTGGCGTGGGATGCCGCACCACTCGTGGACCGAATGACTCTGCGATGGAGGAATTGGGGGGTTTAGGTTCGTGATCGGTTCACTCTGCCACGGAAAAGTGGTGGAGCTCGTGGGGTGGTGGCCGGAAGACTCTGCAGCTGCAGAGTGAGGTGGGAGTCTGCCCCGGCGGAGTTGGGTTCCGTACGGCTTGAGGGTTGGTCCACTTTGCCACGGCGGAGTAGGTGCCTAGTTGGGTGGTGGCCGGAAGACTCCGCAGCTGCAGAGTGGACTCGGACTCTGCCACGGCAGAGTCGCGTGCCGCACGGATCGCATGTCAAAATAACTCTGCAGCTGCAGAAAACGAGAGAACACATGTTCGATAATCGTCTATCCCGTGTTGCATACCGCTGCTACTCTAACCGCATAGATCGAACGCAATTACGGGGGTAAGAAAATGTCGGTTACGTACCAGGGCGGTCCACACACCACTCAGCGGCGAGCTGAGATCGTCAAGCGAATCAAGAGCAACCAGTCGTGGGCGATCACGTCGCGCGCGGAAATGCTAATCGCGCTGGGCGAGTTCGACGAGCTCGGCTTGTGCGAATCATTCGGCGAAACCAGCACGGCTGGATGGCTCACGCGCGAGACTCGCATCGCAGTCTCCACGGCGTTCGAATACGTCAGCGTGGCGCGCAAGCTCGCGTATTTCCCTCTGCTCACCGCCTCTTTCCGCACCGGCCGCTTGAGCTATTCGACGGTCAGGTATCTCCTGCGATACCTCACCCCCGAAACGGAGGCGGAGCTGGTGATGTTGGCCGAGAAGCTCTGCTTTGCGGAGCTGAAACGCGCGCTTGCGGGCGTCGATAAGCAGGAAGATCAACTGGAAGCGCCCAGATATCACCACGACGTGCGTATCGACGACAACGGCGACGTGGTCATCTCTGCCAGGCTCAACGCGGCGGATGGGGCGGCGTACATGGCTGCATTGAAGATTGCGCAGCTCGCGTACTACGGCCTCGACGACCTCGGCGACGAAGACGATGAGGAAGCGATCGAGACCGAACTCGAGCGCCGCCGAGGACAGTCGGAGGCGCACCCGGCTTCCGAGTGCACGTCGGATCACCCGCGAAGCATCTCGGCGCACTTCACGGGCAATTACTCACGCGTTGGCCCTCCGACGAAGGACGACATGTACGCCTCACTGCTCGCGATGATTCATATGGTGAGGACGAATCCCGTGAGCGAGCTCCGCGCGCCGGGTGCGCACGTGAACATCATGATGACCACCAACGGCCGCGCGTGGCTTCCCGGCAACGTCGAGGCGCCATCAAAAGTGCTGGAAGCCTACGTCAACAACGCATTCGTGCGCCTGCAGATGCTGGATAAGAATGGTTTAACGCTTCATCTTGGCCGGAAATCGCGCTTCGTCAACAACGCCCAGTTCCGCGCACTCCTCGCGGTGTGGGGGTTCGAGTGCGCGATGCCGGGGTGCAACCATGCGAGGTTCCTCCAAGTGCACCACATCGAAGAATGGGCCGAAGGGGGCGAGACGAACCTGGAAAATTTGATCCCACTTTGTTCCGCCTGCCACTCGCGGGTCACCAACGGATACGTACACATCACCACAAACGGGCGAACAATCGAGTTCCGCTTCCGTGGCGGGCGCAGATTCGTCTCCCACGGCGGAGGACTTCCGGAGAAAGCCACGCCCTTTACCGGGCCCCTCGTGCCGGCAGCCGCGGAAAACAGGGAGAACCACCCGCGGGGACGGGACTTCGCCGACTAAACCAAGGGGTAATACATGGGCGCGTACCACATGCCGCCGCCCACGACGAGCGCGACGGCGGTGGCCACGGTCCACACAAGCATCGCCTTGCCGTTGAGCCCGAGCACCGGAATCAGGGCCGGCCCCTGCGCGCCGCGCAACACCTTCAACACCGATGCCAGCGCGAGGGGCAACGCGAGCAGGGCCGCGAGAGTGGGCAGGGAGAAAATCGCGAGGACGAACGTCATGACAAAGGGCGCCATGGTCAACGCGGCGAAGAGTCGGCGCGCTTTGGCGTCGCCAAGCCGCACCGCGAGCGTGTTCTTCCCGGCTACGGTGTCCGTAGGGATGTCGCGGATGTTGTTCGCCAGATTCACGGCCGCGGAGATGGAACCCACCGCCACCGCGCAGAGGAAACCGACCACGCTGACACGGCCGGATTGGGTGAACTCGGTACCCATAACGGCGACGAGACCGAAGAAGATGAACACCGCGAGCTCGCCAAGGCCCTGGTAGCCGTAGGGATTTTTGCCGCCGGTGTAAAACCACGCGGCGGCGATACAGACTGCGCCTACCAGAATTAGCCACCACGCCGACATCACTGCGAGGATGATCCCCGCCACCGCAGCGACAAAAAACGCAATGAAGGCCGCGGCCTTCACCTGCTCGGGCGCGGCCAGGCCGGACGCGGTCAGGCGGGTCGGCCCGGTGCGATCGTCGTCGGTGCCGCGGATGCCGTCGGAGTAATCGTTGGCGTAGTTAACACCTACGATCAGGGCCCACGACACGATCAGCGCCAACACGGCGCGGCCCAGGTGCGCGCCACCGAAAAAGGCGGCGGCGCCGGTCCCGGCGATCACGGGAGCGAACGCATTTGCCCAGGTATGGGGCCGTGCGGCGTCGTAAAAGTCCCGCGCGGTAGCGGAATAGGAGTCAGAGGTCATGGCTTCTATCATGCCCGCCGACAGCGTCGCGGGCACCGAATGCGACTAAGGTTGGCCGTCATGTGGATCGACTACGCAGCTCGCCAAGCGATAATTTCGCTTGGCGCTTTTGTGCGTGCGCCGCGTCTAAAGCTCGCGGCTGAAGCTTCGCCGCTGTCGTTCCCTCAAGAAGGCTCCACCGTCATATCCTTGACTACTCACGGCGATCGCATGGCGACTTCTGTGGCTTCGATTGCGTCGCTCCTGATGGGCACGCAGCTTCTTCCAGTGTTCCTCTGGCTGGATCGCGCCGACTTTGAGTCGGACTGGCCCGAGGGACTGCGGGGTTTGGTTGATCGGGGACTTCAGGTACGTTGCTCGGACGGTGCTTTTGGTCCACACACGAAGTATTTTGGCACTTTTGCCCAGTTCGCTGGGACCGACACGCGCGTGATCACGGTCGACGACGACATGATGTATCCGCGCTGGTTTGCCCAAAAACTCCTCAACGCCTCCGACGCTGACCCGCACCTTGTTGTGGCGTACCGAGCGCACGAGATTGCCTTCGACGGTGATGAGCTGGATATATACCGGCGCTGGAAGCGGGTCGTTACAACAGCGCCCTCGCACCGCCACTTCGCTACCGGGGTGTCCGGGGTGGTGTACCCGCCGTCGATGGTCGACTACGTCGCCGACCAGGGCACCGATTTTCTCGAGTGCGCCCCGAACGCCGACGACGTGTGGCTCAACGCCTGCGCACTGCGCTCTGACCACAGAGTGCGCCAGGTTTTTCCTCACCCACGCGAGTTTTCCATCGTGCCGGGTTCGCAGCGCACCGCGCTGGTGCACAAGAACCTCCGCGGCGGGGGCAACGACAAGCAGATCGAGGCAACGTACACGCGTGACGACGTCGAAAAGCTCCTGCATGAGTCCTAAAGCCGTCGTCGTCGGCGCCGGCATCAACGGGCTGACCGCCGCGCTGAACCTCGCGCGCGCCGGCTGGAGCGTCGAGGTGCTCGAACGCGAGGACACAATCGGCGGCAAATGCCGCTCCGCACAGCTCTTCCCGGGCGCGGTCAGCGATCTCGGGGCCGCCGCGTTCCCGTTCGGCGCGCAAACACTCGACGCCGACTGGGTGCGCGCGCCGCGCCCGGTCGCGCATCCGCTGGCCAGGAGCACTGCGCTTATCGACGCCCTCGGGCGCGACCAGAAAGCCTGGGACGCGCTGCACCTTCCGGTGGCGCGGGACGTCGACAAGCATCTCGCGAACATCCTCGGGCCCACCATGCTGCGCGTCCCGCCGCACCCGGTGGCGATGGCGCGCTTCGGCGTGCGCGGCGCGCTGCCCGCGACCGCGCTGGGCAACCTGCTGTTTCGCACCGAGGAGGCGAAAGCGCTGCTCGTGGGCAACGCCGTGCACTCCATGAGCTCGCCAACGCGCCCGCTGACCGCCGCGTTCGGGGTGCTCTTCGGCGCACTCGCGCACGCCAACGGGTGGCCCGTGGCGCGCGGCGGGGCCCAGACCGTGGCCGAGACCCTGGCGGTGCAGGCGCGCGACGCTGGGGTGACAATCCGCACCGGGGTGGAGGTGGAAACGCTGCCGCAAGCCGATGCGGTGGTGCTCAACATGACAGCACGCGAGGCGCAGCGCTTCGGGGCGCGCCCGCTGCACCCGGGGCCGGGGGTATTCAAGGTCGATTGGCTGCTGAATAACCCCGTGCCGTGGCGCGACCCGCGCGTCGGGCAGGCCGCAACGGTGCACGTCGGCGGCACCGCCGCGGAGATCGCCCACGCGGAGAAGCAGATCGCGCGCGGGTTGATGCCGAACCGGCCGTTCGTCATGGTGTGCCAGCAGTACGTCGCCGACCCCTCGCGCGGAACCACACTGTGGACCTACGCCCACGTCCCGCACGGTTACACTGGCGACGCCACGGGCCACATCGCGCGCCAGATCAAGCGCTTCGCCCCCGGGTTCCGCGACTGCGTTGAAGACACCCACGTCACGGGCTACATCGAGGACATCGCCGGAGGGGAAATGAACGTGCGGCAGATGGTGTTTCGCCACCCCCACCACGTCGCAGGCGGGGTGTTTCTGGCCAGCGGGTCGACGGCGCCGGGTGCCGGGGTCCACGGCATGGCCGGGCTGTGGGCGGCCCAGGCGGTGCTTAAAAGAGCTCAGTGACGGCCGCGCGGTCGACCTTACCCGGGCCGAGCAGCGGCAAAGCGGGCACCACCTTGACCTCCTTGGGCACCTGCCAGCGGGGTAGCTCCTCGAACGCGTCCATGAGCGAGGCCAGCTCGGCAGAGCCGGTGTAGGCGGCGCAGATGCGCTGGCCAAGGCGCTCGTCAGCGACCCCGACCACGCACGCGGCGGTCACGCCGGGGATGCGAAGCATGAAGTTCTCCAGCACCTCGGGGTGCAGTTTCAACCCGCCGGAGTCGATGACGTTGTCCAGGCGACCGGAGACGGTGAGGAGGCCGTCGACAAGCAAGCCCGCGTCCGAGGTGGCGAACCAGCCGGGCTCGGCGAACGCCTCGTGGCCGGGCAGGTTGCGATACCCGCGCGCAATCGTCGGGCCACCCAGCAGGATGCGGCCGCCAGCGATGCGGACCTTCGCGCCGGGCAGCGGCCGGCCGTCGTAGACGCAGCCGCCCGCGGTTTCGGAGGAGCCGTAGGTGGTCACGACGTTAACCCGCAGGTCGCGGGCGGAACGCAGCAACGTGGGGTTGGTCGCGGCGCCGCCGACCAGCACTGCGCGGAAAAGGCGCAGGGCCTCGATGCCCTCGAGGGTGGACAGTGCCTTAGCCAGCTGCATCGGTGTCAGTGAGGTGTAGCAACGCTCGCCGGTTGCCGCCAGGGCGCGGGCGCGCGCGGCGAACTCTGCGACGCGGAAGCCCTGGGAAAGATCCACGAACTCCGGCTCGACGCCCGCGACGAGACTGCGCACCAGGACCTGCAGGCCCGCGATGTAGCTCGCCGGCATGGCCAGCAACCACTGGCCCTCGCCGCCGAGGAACTGGTGCGTCGCATCCGCGCTGGACACCAGGTTCGCGCTGGTCAGCTGCGCGCCCTTCGGGCGGCCCGTGGAGCCGGAGGTGGACACGACCAGCGCGACGTCGGCGTCAATCGGCTCGCCGACGCCCTGGGTGTTACGCAGCAGGTTCGCGCGCGCCGGGTCGTCGGTAGGCACGGGCAGCAGGCTGCGGTGGCCGGCGAGGGCCTCCTCGAGGTCGTTGAGAATGGCCAGCGGGTCGCGCTGGTCGACGGGGAGGACTTCGAGGCGGTGCACGCAGGTGATTCTAGCGGGGGAGGGGAAACCGCGAGCACGCAGCGCGGATCGCCAAAGGTATTACCCCCGGGGAACCATGCGGGGCGCGACTGCGACAACTTTCCCGTCCCTTCGAACCGAAAGTTGAGGTCGTGTCGACCATTGTTCAGTCCAGCTCGACGGCGAGTGGGTTGCCAGCGCTGACGCGCCGCATCCACTTCTACGCCGGGTTCTTCATCGCGTCCTTCGTCTTCGTCGCCGCGCTCGGCGGCGGCCTGTATGCGCTTGCCCCGACCTTGGAAAACGTCTTCTACAAGAACGTTCTCACGGTCCCGGCGGACGACGGTGAGGTGGCGCTCGCAAGCCAGATCCGCGCGGCGCAGGGAACGCACCCCGAGATGGAGGTGGCGCAAGTGTGGCCGTCGTCAAGCCCAAGCGAACCCACGCGAGTGCTGCTTATCGACGAGTCCATCGCGGAAAACGAAGAACTGCGCAGCGTCTTGGTCAACCCGCACGGCGGGCAGGTGATCGGCGACGCACCCAGCTACTCGGGCCTCGGCGAGCTGCCCCTGCGGCACTGGATCCTGGGGGCTGCACAAAAACCTCCACATCGGTGAACCCGGCAGGCTCTACGCGGAGCTCGCCGCAAGCTGGCTGTGGGTCGTTGCCCTGGGCGGGCTATTCCTGTGGTGGCGCGTCACCCGCACGCGGGTGCTGACCGGGTTGGAAAAGCGCACGTCGCGGCGCGGGCGGGTGGTTAACCTCCACGGTGTCGTGGGCACCTGGCTGCTCGTCGGCACGCTCGGGCTGTCTGTAACCGGCGTGACGTGGTCCGTGCTTGCCGGGGAAAACGTGGGCAAAACCGTCGAGTGGATAGGTGCGAAGGCCGAGCCGATTGAGACCGAGATTGACCGGCCGGGCGAAAAGTTGAGCCCGGCGGAGGTGGCGGACCAAGCCGCGGTCGTGCTCGATACCGCGACAGCACAGGGGCTGACCGGGCAACTGCGGCTTTTCGTGCCCAAGGACGGCTCCCACGCGTGGCAGGCGAGCGAGCGGTGGGTGCCGTGGCGAGTCACCTCGGATGCTGTGAGCGTCGACGCTCTGCCGTTAAGCGAGCTCCCCCTGTTTTCCAAGCTCATGTCCTGGGGCATCTACCTGCACATGGGCATCATGTTCGGGCTGCCGCTCCAAATCGCCCTGGCGCTGCTGGCGCTCGGGATCTGCGCAATGACCGTGATGGGCTACGTGATGTGGTGGCGCCGGCGCCCGAGCCACACCGGTGTCGCCGGGGTGCCGGGGCGGACGAGACTGACGCGCACCGACTGGGTGATTGTGGCGATCTTCGGGGTGGCCGTTGGGCTGTTCCTGCCCCTGTTCGGACTGAGTTTTGCCGCGATGCGCGTCGCGGATCGGCTCCTGGCGGCGCGGGCGGCGCAGCGGTCGGCGTGGTCCGCCTAAACCCGGACACAGAAACCCACACGGTACGAAAATGCAGCGAGTTTAGGCTGAGCACCCGCGCTCTGAGGCGTCCGGGTTTAGGGTGAGCGCCCGCGCCCTAGTAGAAGTACGGGAACTCGTCCCAGTTCGGGTCGCGCTTGTGCAAGAACGCGTCGCGGCCCTCGACGGCCTCGTCCGTCATGTAGGCCAGGCGCGTTGCCTCGCCGGCGAACACCTGCTGGCCCATCAGGCCGTCGTCGGTGAGGTTGAACGCGAACTTCAGCATGCGCTGGGCGGTGGGGGACTTGGTGTTGATCTCCCGCGCGGCCGCGATCGCCTCCTCCTCGAGTTGGCCGTGGTCGGCAACGATGTTGACCGCGCCCATGCGCTGCATATCCTCTGCGGTGTAGGTCCGGCCAAGGAAGAAGATCTCGCGCGCGAACTTCTGCCCCACCATCTTGGCCAGGTACGCCGAGCCGTAGCCGGCGTCGAAGGATCCGACGTCGGCGTCCGTCTGCTTGAAACGCGCCTCCTGGCGTGAGGCGATGGTCAGGTCGCAGACGACGTGGAGGGAGTGCCCGCCCCCGGCGGCCCAGCCGTTCACCACGGCGATGACCACCTTGGGCATGGTGCGGATCAGGCGCTGTACCTCGAGGATGTGAAGGCGCCCGCCCTCGGCCTTCACCCGAGCGGAATCCACCTCACCGGAGTCGGAGGCGTACTGGTAACCGGAGCGGCCGCGGATGCGCTGGTCGCCTCCCGAGCAAAACGCCCAGCCGCCGTCCTTGTCTGAGGGCCCGTTGCCAGTGAGCAGCACCGTCCCCACCGACGGGTCGCGCCGGGCGTGGTCGAGCGCGCGGTACAGCTCGTCGACGGTGTGCGGACGGAACGCGTTGCGCACCTCGGGGCGATCGAAGGCGATGCGCACGGTGCCGTTGGCGCGCCCGCCGCCGTTGTGGCGGTGGTAAGTGATGTCGGTGAAATCGAAACCGTCGACGACATCCCACTGCGAGGGGTCGAAGGGCTGGTCGGTGGAGTAGCTCATGCTTACACTTTGCCCCATGACACCGAGTATCGACGACATTCTCGACCGCGCCCACGTTGTTTCTCTGCCGATGGCGGTGCGTTTCCGGGGCGTCGATACGCGTGAGGCCCTGCTTATCGACGGCCCCGCCGGCTGGGGCGAGTTCTCGCCCTTCCTCGAGTACGGCCCGGAGGAAGCCGCGCACTGGCTCGCGGCGGGCATAGAGGCCGCGTTCGAGGGGCTACCCGCGGCGAGCGGCTGGGTGGAGGTCAACGGCACCGTCCCCGCAGTGGGCCCCGCCGAGGTGGAGAAGGTCCTCGAAAGGTTTCCTGGTGTGGGCACCTTCAAAATCAAGGTTGCGGAAAAGGGGCAGTCGCTTGACGACGACCTCGCCCGCGTGAACGCTGTCCGCTCCCTGCGGCCCGGGGCGGTGCTCCGGGTGGATGCCAACCGGGGCTGGAGCGTGGATGAGGCCGTCGAGGCGGCGCACCGGTTGGGCGAGCTCGAGTACATCGAGCAGCCGTGTTGCACCGTGGAGGAGCTCGCCGAGGTGCGAGCGCGGGTGGCGACACCGATTGCCGCCGACGAGTCGATCCGGCGCGCCTCCGATCCACACCGGGTGGCGAAGCTCCGGGCGGCGGATGTGGCCGTTGTCAAGGCCGCGCCGCTCGGCGGCGTGCACCGGCTCCTGCGCGTCGGGGAGGAGCTGGGGCTCGACCTCACGGTCGCCAGCGCCCTAGACACCGCCGTCGGTGTGGGCGCGGGCCTCGTGGCTGCCAAGCTGGCCGGTTCTCGGGCGGCGGGGTTAGCCACCCAGAGGCTGTTCGTCGAAGACGTCTGCGAACCGCGGGAGATCGTCCACGGCCAGCTTGAAGTGCGATTGGCTACCCCCGATCCGGAGCGACTGCAGGGGTTGCGTGCCCGTCCGGAAAGGAGAGAGTGGTGGTTCCGCAGGGTACGCGAGTCCTACGCCCACCTATAGGGGGGAGGGGATTCGGAGTATTTATGTGAAGGAACCTAAACTGTGATCGCCATTACCTGAAAACTTAAGGAACGCCCGTGTCTACCACCGTCTCCGAGCGCTAGACGATCCTGTCCGACGGTGATCTCGCTAAATCCCCGGACCCGAAGGACTGGCGGCGCCAGCTGATCGGACTCATTGCCGGTCTACTGCTCGCCGCGATCGTCTACTTCATCTTCCCGGAGGGTGCGCCGGAAACCGTCGCCCAGTCCACCGGTGCGAAGGAGGGAGCCGAATATACCGCCGAGGCCATGCGCGTTGTCGCGGCCACCACCGTTCTCATGGGCGTGTGGTGGATGACGGAGGCTATCCCGCTCGCCGCGACCGCACTGCTGCCGATCGCGATCTTCCCGCTCGCCGCCGTCGCCCCGTTCTCCGCCGTCGCCTCGCCCTACGCGTCGTCCACGATCTTCCTCTTCCTCGGCGGGTTCCTCATGGCGCTGGGTCTGCAGCGCTGGAACCTGCACCGCCGGTTGGCGCTTGCGGTGGTCTCCGTGGTGGGCACGAGCCCGAAGCGCATCATCCTCGGGTTCATGATCGCCACCGGGTTCATGTCCATGTGGGTGTCCAACACCGCGACTGCCGCGGTCATGCTGCCGATTGGCGTCTCCGTGCTCACCCTGACCGCCGAGTCCGTCGGGGGAATGTCCAAGCAGAAGAACTTCGCCACCGCGCTGATGCTGGCTATCGCGTACGCGGCGTCGATCGGTTCGCTTGGCACCCTGATCGGCACCCCGCCGAACGCGCTTCTTGCCGGGTACATGAAGGAGGCGCACGACATCACGATCGGTTTCGGCCAGTGGATGCTCGTGGGCATGCCGGTCGCGATCGTCTTCACCGTGGTCGCCTGGCTGGTTCTCATCACCGTGTTCAAGCCCGAGGTCGACGAAATCCCCGGCGGCAAAGCGCTCATCCAGGAGGAGATCCAGAAACTGGGCAAGTGGAACTTCGCCCAGGTCGCAGTGGGAATAATCTTCCTCGCAGCGGCACTGGCGTGGATTGTTATCCCGCTCGCACGCGACTACTTCGGCTGGGAATTCCCGTACGACGACGCCGTCGTGGGCATCATCGCAGGCTTGCTTATGTTCGCCCTCCCCGTGGAGAAGAGCGGAAAGCGCGTCATCGACTGGGACACCGCAACCGATGTGCCGTGGGACGTCCTCATCTTGTTCGGCGGCGGCCTCTCCTTGTCCGCCATGTTCACCTCCACCGGTTTGTCCCTGTGGATCGGCGAGTCCGCGAAGAACCTCGCCGCGCTGCCGATCTTCCTGCTGATCCTCGCGGTTTCGGCCCTGGTGCTCGGTTTGACGGAGCTGACCTCCAACACCGCGACCGCAGCGACCTTCCTGCCCATCATGGGCGGCGTCGCGGTGGGCATCGGTTTGACCGGTGGCGGCGAGATCAACGTGCTGTTGCTCGCTATCCCGGTTGCCCTGTCGGCAACCTGCGCGTTCATGCTGCCCGTGGCGACCCCGCCGAACGCCATCGCCTACTCCTCCGGTTACGTCACCATGGGTGAGATGCTCAAGGGCGGTATCTGGCTCAACCTGATCGCCCTGGTTCTGATCACGCTGGCCACCTACTTCATTGCCGTGCCGGTGTTCGGGCTGACGTTCTAGCTGCTGGGTTTGTCGCGCGGCGCGCTAATCTAGGTGCATGAATTCCAGGGACCCGTTCGAGGACGAAACGCGCCAGTTTGGCCGGCAGCCGCGCCGCCCCCAGCAGCACTTCCCGGCGCAGCCCCAGTACTCGCCCGAGCCGCAGTGGGAGGAGCCCGTCTACTACGAGCCGGAGCCAGAGGGCACGAGCTCCAACACAGCCGCGATCGCGCTTGGCATCATTGCAGCTCTAGCCACCGCGGCCGCCGTGCTGTTCATGGTGCTGTGGCGCAGCGCCGCCGAGGAGACGAACCAGCCGACGGTAACTGTCACCGAGACCACGACGGCGACCACCACCTCGACGACCACGACGACGCGCCTTCCCGACATCCCGACGCAGCTCCCCACCGAGCTGCCGACCGAGCTCCCCACGGAGCTGGCGCCGGAGATTCGCGACGAGGTCGGCGGGCTGCTCGACAGCCTGCTCAACGGATAAGTGGGTCGCGCAATGGATTCCATGGAACTCGCCACCTACGTCGTCGATACGCTGGCGCGCCACGTTACTGATGTCGTCCTCAGCCCCGGGTCGCGCAACTCGCCACTGGCCTACGCGCTGCTTGCACGGGGTGATATTCGCGTGCACGTGCGTATCGACGAGCGCGCCGCCGCCTTTACCGCACTCGGGATGGCGCGGTTGCAGCGCCGCCACGTGGGCGTGGTCATGACCTCCGGCACCGCGGTGGCCAACGCGTACCCGGCGGTCGTCGAGGCGCACATGTCGCACACCCCGCTGGCCGTGATCAGCGCTGACCGCCCCGCGCGGCTTTTGGGCACGGGCGCGTCGCAAACGATCTGGCAGGAGGGGATCTTCGGGCGCTACGCCGCCACCCAACAGGTGTCCTCGCTGGAGTCTGACATCTCGTTTGAGCCGGACCAGGTGCACATCAACGTCGCCCTGGACACCCCGCTCGTGCCCGCCGCTCTGCCCGCCGCGCACGGCGAGCCGCGGCGCGTCGGCCCGGGCCGCTTCGACGGGGCCCGGTGGTGCGACCACGGCGAGGTCGAGGTGGACCTAAGCCGCGACACGCTTGTCATCGCGGGCGACGAGGCGTGGGAGGTGCCGGGGCTCGAGCACGTGCCGACGATCGCCGAGCCGACGGCGCCGACGCCCTTTCACCAGGTCCACCCGCTGGCGGCGCGGTTCTTCGCGCAGTCGGCGGTGTCGATCAGCCACGACGGCGGGGACTTCGCCGCCTCCACGAAGCCGGAGCAGGTGATCGTGGTGGGCCACCCCACGCTGCACCGCGAGGTGATGGCGCTGCTCGACGACCCGGAGATCACCGTCATCGGGCTCTCGCGCACGGACACCTTCACGGCGCAGCCGCAGGTCCGCGCGTCCCGGGTCAAGGCCGTAGGCCAGCTCAGTGACACGTGGCTGAAAATCTGCGAGGCCGCCGGCGAGGTCGGGGCGCAGACCGTGCGCGACGCGCTGGCCGACGAGCAGTTTGGGTTTACGGGCCTCCACGTCGCCGCGGCGGTCGGCGACACGCTCGCCGTGGGCGACACGCTGGTCCTCGGCGCGTCGAACCCGGTGCGTGACGCCTCCCTGGTGGGCCTGCCCTTCGATGGCGTGAGCACCTTCTCCGCCCGCGGCGCAGCGGGCATTGACGGCACCGTCTCCCAGGCGGTCGGCGTCGCCCTAGCGACCCAGGCGCTGCACCCTGACGAGGTCCGCGCGCCGCGCACGGTGGCGCTGATGGGGGACGTGACCTTCCTCCACGACGTCGGCGGCCTGCTCATGGGGCCGGGCCAGCGCCGCCCGAGCAACCTGACCATCGTCGTGTCCAACGACAACGGCGGCGGTATCTTCGAAACCCTCGAGGTCGGCGCGCCCGAGGTCCGCGGCAGCTTCGAGGAGGCCTTCGGCACCCCGCACGACGTGGACCTCGAGGCGATCGCGCAGGCCTACGACGTGAGTTACGTGCGCGCGGACAGCCTCGCGCAGCTTATCGACGCCCTCACCGACGATGCCCTCGCCCCCATCACCCTGATCGAGGCGCGGACAACCCGGACCACGCGCCGGGCGCTCGCGGAGCGGTTGCGCGCTTGAGCGACATCAACTGGCGCCGCCGCCTGCTGCAGCTCGTGATCGCCCTCTACGCCTGCGCCATGCTGGGCGTCGTGGCGATGATCGCGGGGCCCGCGCTCAACGACGCCCGCATCATGGACAGCCCCGGCCGCGGCATGGCCACGGTCACCGAGGTGGGGGCACTGCGCACCTCCGTGGAATACCAGGACGAGCAGGGGCGCTACCACTCGCCGCGCTACGGCCTGCTCTACCCCTCGGGCCTGGGGGAGGGCCAGCGCGTGTGGGTGACCTACTCCACCGCGGACCCGGAGCTGGTCAAGGTGGAGGGGCGCGGCTGGACCTTGGCCATCATCCCGGCGCTGTCGGTGGCGGTGGTGTCGACGCTGGTGGCGGTTGCGGCCTTCTATGGGGTAAACGCTGCGTTTGGGCGTCGAGAAGCGAAAATGCGACTGTAACCGAGAATTCACTTCTTCTTTATTCACTAGACAAAATCTTGTGGGATGCTGTCAGCATGCGTGTTGGAATCGTCGCGGAATCCTTTTTGCCGAACATCAACGGAGTCACCAACTCGGTGCTCCGCGTCCTCGAGTACCTCAAGGAAGAAGGCCACGAGGCCATCGTCATCGCCCCTGGCGCGCGCGATTTCCAGGAGGAGGTGCCGGACTACCTCGGGTTTGAGATCGTCCGCGTGCCCACGGTGATGATCCCGCTGGTGGACTCGCTACCCATCGGTGTGCCGACGACCACGATCACCTCCGCGCTGGCCGATTTTGAACCGGACGTGATCCACCTCGCCAGTCCCTTCGTCCTCGGCGGGGCCGGCATGCTCGCCGCCCTGCAGCTCGGGGTGCCCACGGTGGGGCTGTACCAGACGGACGTGGCCGGATTCGCCACCCAGTACCACGCCGCGGTGCTGGCCAACGTCGCCTGGGACTGGACCCGCAACATCCACAGCAACTGCGAGCTCACCCTCGCCCCGTCATCGGAGGCAATCCGCGAGCTCGAGGATCACGGCATCGGCAACGTTTACCACTGGGGCCGCGGCGTGGACACCACGCTGTTTCACCCGCTGAAGCGCTCCGACACGCTGCGCCGCCAGTGGGACCCGACCGGGCGCAAGAAGATCGTCGGCTTCGTCGGCCGCCTCGCCTCCGAAAAGGGAGTGCACCGCCTCGCCCCGCTGGTCAGCGAGCCGGGCGTGCAGCTCGTCATCGTCGGCGACGGCCCCGAGCGCAAGGCCCTGCAAAACACGCTGACCAACGCCGTATTCACCGGCGCTCTCTCCGGCGAGGACCTCGCCCGCGCCTACGCCAGCCTGGACCTGTTCGTGCACACAGGCGAGTTCGAGACGTTCTGCCAGGCTATCCAGGAGGCGCAGGCCTCCGGAGTGCCCACCATCGGCCCCCGCGCCGGCGGCCCGATCGACCTGATCAAGGAGGGCTACAACGGCCTGCTTCTTGACGTCGAGAGCTTCGAAGCCACCCTCGTCGACGCCACGCGCTACCTGCTTGACGACGCCCGCCACGCCGAACTGCAATCCAACGCTCGCGAGTCCGTCGCAGACAAGACCTGGCACGCGCTGTGCGAGCAGCTCATGGGCTACTACACGCAGGCCATCACCGGCTACAACCGCACGTCGGTGACCCTGTTCGGCCGCTCGATCACGCTGCCGCGCTGGGTACAGCGGGCCCGCAACAAGCGCCGCAGCGCATCTGCGTAAAGTGGGGCCCTATGGCCAAGGCAGATCTGGATAAGAAGCCCTACGACGTTGCGGGCATGTTCGATGACGTGGGCGAAAACTACGACATCACCAACACGATCCTGTCGTTCGGCCTCGACAGGAACTGGCGCCGCCGCACCCGCGAGCGCCTCGGGCTGCAACCCGGCGAGCGGGTGCTCGACCTCGCCGCCGGCACCGCCGTCTCCACCGTTGAGTTGGGCAAGTCGGGCGCGTGGGTCGTCGCGTGCGACTTTTCCCAGGGCATGCTCGCGGCAGGGCGCCACCGCGCGGTTCCCAAGGTCGTCGGCGACGCCATGCACCTGCCCTTCAAGGACAACACCTTCGACGCGGTGACCATCTCCTACGGGCTGCGCAACGTCCACGATTTCGAGGCCGGTCTGCGCGAGATGGCCCGGGTGACCAAGCCCGGCGGGCGCCTGGCCGTCAACGAGTTCTCCACGCCGATCGTGCCGGGCTTCCGCGCCCTGTACAAGAACTACCTGCCGCTCGCGCTACCGGCCCTGGCCAGGGTGTTTTCCTCCAACCCGGACGCCTACCAGTACTTAGCCGAGTCCATCCGCGCCTGGCCGGACCAGGCGGACCTGGCGCGCGCGATCAACCGCAACGGCTGGGAGGACGCCGGCTGGCAGGACCTCACCGGCGGGATCGTCGCCCTGCACAGCGCCGTCAAACCCGGCTAGGCCACGCTCCACAGCGGCTCGCGGGCCGGGGTCAGCTCGCCGGCCTTGCGCCACGCCCACGAAACCAAGTCCCGGTCCTGCTCGGTGACCAAGTTGCCCATCAGCCTCGCGGCCGCGGGCATGAGCCGCTTGCCGACGACCCCACGCAGCGCAACCGGGCCCACCACGGGCAAAAACTGCGGGTAGGTCAAAAGGCGCGCAGCCGTGCGCGCCAGCATGAAGGCGTCGCCGTAGGCGCGGCGCAGCTCGAGCGGCCACGTCAGCGTGAGGTCGGCGCCGGTGGTGATCAGCTCGACGGCCATGCGCGCGGTTTCCAGGCCGTAGTCGATGCCCTCGCCGTTGAGCGGGTTGACACAAGCCGCGGCGTCGCCGATGAGCGCCCAGTTGCGTCCCGCCACGTTGGACACCGCCCCGCCCATGGGCAGCAGCGCGCTGGCGACCGACTCCTCCGGGCCTAGGCCCCAGTCGCGGCGCTGCTGGGAGGCGTAGACCGACAGAAGCTTCTTCGTGTTCACTTTCGCGGGGCGCTTATCGGTGGACAGGGCGCCGCAGCCGAGGTTGACGGTGCCGTCGCCGAGCGGGAAGATCCAGCCGTAACCGGGCTGGATGGCGCCATCGGTGTCGCGCAGCTCCACGTGTGAGTGCATCCACGGCTCCTCCGAGCGCGGCGAGGTGCAGTACGAGCGCGCGGCGATGCCGTACACCTCGCCGCGGTGCCAGACGCGGCCGAGCGTTTTGCCGAAGGTCGAGCGCACCCCGTCGGCGACAATCACCCACTTCGGTCGCAGCGTGCCCAGCGGGGTGGTGATCGCTGAGATCGCGCCGCCGCTAAACTCCGCCGAGGTCGCGGGGCAGTTGTGGAAGACCTCGGCGCCGCTGGCGCGGGCGGCGTCGAGCAGGGTGGCGTCGAAAAGCGAGCGCGGGCTCGCCGAGCCCTCAATGCCGAACGGGCCGGCCGGCCAGGCAGCCGTGACGTCGCCGCCGAAACCGTGCAGCTTCAGGCCGCGGTTGCGGTAGGCGGGCACCTCGAGGCCGAGCTCGCGCAGGGAGTGCACCGCGCGCGGGGTGAGCCCGTCGCCGCACGTTTTGTCGCGGCCGCGCTCGGCGGCGTCGATAAGCGCCGTACGAAACCCCGCCCGCTGTGCGGCGACCGCGGCGGCCGACCCGGCTGGGCCGGCGCCGACAACGACGCACTCGAACTCATTGGCTGTGATAGTCACGATCATCCATTGTGGCAGACGCGCGACCCGTTACTGCGCATTCACCCTGCCGTGGGCTACCGTAGGTAACGCACAACTCACGGCCCTCTTAGCACCAAGGACGACACCGATGACCCACGGGATCCAACCGGCGCCCCGCCACGACTTTTCCATGGACCTCGGGGATGTAGAGCTCACGGCGCGATTGGCCGAAGGGCTGGACAAGGCCGAAAGGCTGTTGATGGAGCGCCTCACCACCGGCGAAGACTTCATCGTGGACAAAGTCACCCACCTCGCGACTGCCGGGGGCAAGCGATTCCGCCCCCTCATCGCCCTGCTATGCAGCGAGTTCGGGCCCAACCCGGGCAGCGACAACACCATCAAGGGCGCGGTGATCGCCGAGATCGTCCACCTGGCCACGCTCTACCACGACGACGTGATGGATGAAGCCGACATGCGCCGCGGTGTGGAATCCGCCAACGCGCGCTGGAACAACACGGTGGCCATCCTCGCCGGCGACATCCTCTTCGCGCACGCCTCGGAGATCATGAGTGAGATCGACACCGAGACCGTCAAGCACTTCGCCGACACCTTCGGCAAGCTCGTCACCGGACAGATGCGCGAGTCGGTCGGCGCCCGCGGCGGGGACCCTGTGCAGCACTACCTGACGGTGATTCGCGAAAAGACCGCGGTGCTCATCGCCTCGGCTGCCCGCCTTGGCTCACTTCACGCGGGAGCGAGCGAGGAGGTGGTCAAGCGCTGCGAAACCATCGGTGAAGCTGTCGGCATGATCTTCCAAATCGTCGACGACATCATCGACATCTTCTCTGACTCGGAGCAGTCGGGGAAGACCCCGGGCACCGATCTGCGCGAGGGCGTGCTCACCCTGCCGGTGCTCTACGCGCTCGAGGATGGCTCGCCCGCCGGAGAGCAGCTCCGCGGGATGCTCACCGGCCCGCTTGAGCGCGACGAGGACGTCGCCTTCGCCATCGAGCTCATCGGGCAGACCCAGGCGCGTCAGAAGACGCTCGACACCGTGCGTTCCTACCTGAGCACCGTTGACGAGCAACTTGCCGAGCTGCCCGACATCGCCGCCAACCGGGCGCTTCGCGACCTGTCCAAGAGCACCGTCGAGCGCGTCGGTTAAAAACCGCGCCTAAGCTGTTGGTTTGTTGATTCGCGCCAGCGTTGCTGTATTGTTGTTCACGCACTCGTTGAGTGCGCGCCAGGTTGCCCGAGCGGCCAAAGGGAGCGGACTGTAAATCCGTCGGCATTGCCTACAGAAGTTCGAATCTTCTACCTGGCACAGGGAAAACACAACCCGCCCACCTCCGTTTACGAGGTAGGGCGGGTTGCGTCGTTGTGGGCGTCGATAAGCATGCTCCAACTGAGGGCGGAAATGCGCGCTGGCCTGCCGATTTGTGCAGTCGCGCTATGTCGGGTTAATCTTTTCAAGGCTTCAAGGGCAGCGGGATGAAAAACGCCCACAACTTGAGAGGCTGCGCCCCCTTAGCTCAGTCGGCAGAGCGTCTCCATGGTAAGGAGAAGGTCAGCAGTTCGATTCTGCTAGGGGGCTCTGTTGTTTGTCAGGCCTAAAAGCTCGGCGAACACAAGGCGGTGTAGCTCAGTGGTAGAGCAAGCGACTCATAATCGCTGTGTCGAGAGTTCAATTCTCTCCATCGCTACTTACCTTCACTTCGGGGGTGTAAACGCCCGTGGTAGGGTAGGCGTACTGCTAAGTCAGTGCCCGAGGGGCGTGGCGCAATTGGTAGCGCAACGGTCTCCAAAACCGTAGGTTGCAGGTTCGAGTCCTGTCGCCCCTGCCACAGTGTGAAGTAAGAGGAGCTGTAGTGACGAACCCGCAAGGTCAGAACCCGGCCCAGCCGACCAGTAAGCGTCAGCTGGGCGGAGCCGCACCTGCAGCCCCCAGCACGGAAACCGCGCCGGCGAAAACCGAGCCCGCGGACAGCCCCGGCGGCGGAGTCACCGCTTTCCCGGGTGAAGTCGTCTCCGAGATGCGGAAGGTGATCTGGCCGACCGGGCGCCAGATGGTCAACTACACGCTCATCGTGTTCGCCTTCCTGATCATCCTCACCGCCATCGTGTGGAGCGTCGACTGGGTCGCACGCTGGGGGATTGAACAAGTCCTGGTGCGTTAGTTATACTTTCTCCTCGTACACGTCCCGCCGCCTCGAAAATCATCGAGGAGGGCGGGATAACTTATTGGCCCACAAGCCTGCCAACCGGCCCGTCGCGTGGGTAGGCTGGGGCCATCAAGCGATTACTAGAGGAGAACTAGCCATGGCTGAAGACACCACCGGCAAGATTGAGAACAACGAGCAGGAGATGATCGACGAGGGTGCTCCCGTTACCCCCGAGACCGATCCTGAGGCGAAGGAAAACCAGGAGACTGGCGAGGCAGGTGAGACCGCGTCCGACTCCGACGAGGAGTCCGACAGACCTGACGACGAGGCTGTGGACCGCGAGCTGATCGCGGAGAAGAAGATGATCTCCGAGGGCGGCCCGGTGTCACCCGAGACCGAACCTGCTCTACTCAAAGCGGAAGAGGAGGAGTCCGGCGACTCCGAGTACCGCCGCCGCCTGCGCGAGTACACCAAGGAGCTGAAAAAGCTTCCCGGACAGTGGTACATCATTCAGTCCTACTCGGGTTACGAGAACAAGGTGAAAACCAACCTTGACATGCGTATTCAGACCCTCGAGGTGGAGGAGTCGATCTACGACGTCGTCGTGCCCATCGAGCAGGCGATCGAACTTAAAGACGGCAAGCGCAAGATCGTGAACCGCAAGCTTTTGCCCGGTTACGTGCTCGTGCGCATGGACATGAACGACGCCGCGTGGTCCGTGGTGCGCGAAACCCCCGGCGTGACGTCGTTCGTGGGCAACGAGGGCAACGCCACCCCGGTCAAGCACCGTGACGTGGCGAAGTTCCTCATGCCGAAGGAGCCGACCGTCGTCGGCGACCCGAACCAGAAGTCGACGGTCAACGCCGAGGGCGAGACCGTCATCGCGATGCCGGAGCAGGAGGTTGCCCCGAAGCTGGCGCACGACTACGAAGTTGGCGAGGCCGTGACCATCCTTACCGGTGCGCTGGCGACCGTGTCCGCGACGATTTCGGAGATCGACCCGGAGACCGGCAAGATCCAGGCACTGGTGTCGATCTTTGGCCGCGAAACGCCGGTCGAGCTCACGGCAGATCAGATCGAGCGGATCATGTAGGGCGCGTTTTGCGCCTTCGCTGCCCAACAGCGTAAAGTCAAACGTTGCGTGTGCTTCGCATACGCGACGTTTTTATTCGTTATCCCCGGTGGCTCCCGAGACTCAAGGGGGCATCCGGCAGGGCGCGTTATTCATCGTGGCGCGGCCCGGTACCAAGGAATTGAGGTAATCCGATGGCAAAGAAGAAGGTCACAGGCCTGATCAAGCTGCAGATCCAGGCTGGCATGGCTAACCCGGCACCGCCGGTCGGCCCGGCGCTCGGTGCGCACGGCGTCAACATCGTCGAGTTCACCAAGGCGTACAACGCGGCCACCGAGTCCATGCGCGGCGACATCATCCCGGTCGAGATCACCGTCTACGAAGACCGCTCGTTCACTTTCATCCTGAAGTCCCCGCCGGCAGCAAAGCTGCTGCTCAAGGCCGCTGGCCTGCAGAAGGGCTCGGGCGTTCCGCACACCCAGAAGGTCGGTTCCGTGACCTGGGATCAGTGCAAGGAGATCGCCGAGACCAAGAAGGCCGACCTCAACGCCCGCGACATCGAGGCAGGCGCCGCGATCATCGCAGGCACCGCCCGCTCCATGGGCATCACTGTCGAGAAGTAAGGCTTCCCGGCACCCGCACGTGGCAGGGCCGGCCAGGCCCGCACCACAACTCCATCCCGAGAAGGAAAGGAATCCAACATGGCTAAGAAGTCCAAGCGCTACAACGAGCAGTTCGCCAAGGTGGACCGCGATAACCTCTACCACCCGCTCGAGGCCGTCACCCTTGCGAAGGAGACGTCCTCCGACAAGTACGACGCCACCATCGATGTGGCGATGCGCCTGTCCGTCGACCCGCGCAAGGCTGACCAGCTCGTGCGCGGCACGGTTTCCCTGCCGAACGGCACCGGCAAGACCGTCCGCGTCGCAGTCTTCGCCGAGGGCGAGAACGCAACCAAGGCTGAGGAGGCCGGGGCGGACATCGTCGGCACCGACGCTCTCATCGAGCAGATCAACGCCGGCCAGATCGACTTCGACGTCGCCATTGCGACGCCGGACCAGATGGCCAAGGTCGGCCGCGTTGCGCGCGTGCTCGGCCCGCGCGGTCTCATGCCGAACCCGAAGACCGGTACCGTCACCCCGGATGTTGCCAAGGCAATCGCCGAGGTCAAGGGCGGAAAGATCGCTTTCCGCGTGGACAAGGCCGCGAACCTCCATGCGTTGATCGGCAAGGCATCGTTTACCCCGGAGCAGCTCGCGGAGAACTACGGCGCGCTTCTCGACGAGGTGCTGCGCCTGAAGCCGGCGTCTTCCAAGGGCATCTACCTGAAGAAGATCACCGTCTCCGCGACCCAGGGCCCGGGCGTCCCGGTCGATCCTTCTGTGCAGAAGAACTACGCCACCAAGGCCTAACGGCCCCGAAGCGCGAGAAGAAAAGCCCCGCTCTGAGCGGGGCTTTTCTCATGTGGTCATCCCTTTTGGGGGTAATTGGCGCTCCGGTTCGCCAAACGGTATCCATTGCCGATAAGATTCCTATCGTTTTCTACGAGAAGGGATATGAAAGGCCATGGCTCTACACATGGGTAGGCGCGCTCCTGCGCTTTTGCTCGCCACCGTCGCTGCTGCAGGAACTCTTAATGTTGGAACTGCGGCGTTGCCGACAGCGAATGCAGATACAGTGGCGCATGTCGCGCAGGGCGCGTGCGCCCAAGGCCTGCAACCGCTGGTCAAGGACGATCGCACGGTCCCGGCGCAGTGGAAGGATCCCGCCTCGCTGGTCTTCGGCCTCGGCGATGCGGCGAAGGCCAACCTGCCTCAGGCGATCGGACCCGTCCCGGCCGGGCCTGTGTGGATGATCGGCTCGACCCAGCAGGCCGGCGTGCCCTGGCTGGGCGGGAACACGCAGCACTTGTCGCTGTTAGAGAACACCAAGGGAGACGTCACCTGGGACATTGCGGGCTTTGAAGGCCCGGGCTCCATGGTGGTGTTCACCCAGGGCGGTCTCGGCCAGGTCGTCGGCGAGCAGTGGTTCACCGCCGCCGATGGCAAGGCGCAGGGCAGCCACACGATCCCGGCGAACTCCCACGTGCACCCCTCGTGGGTCTTTAGCAAGCCGGGGGCCTATAAGGTCACCGTCCGCCAGACCACGACCGCGAAGGGCGGGGAAAGCTCACCGGGCAGGCCACCTTGACGTTTAACGTCGGCGGGTCGGGCAACGCCAACGAGAGCCACTTCGACTTCGGCACCGTCTTCGACCCCAAGGGCAGCTGTTCCAGCGGCGGCGCGGGGGCGGCCGGCGGCGGTGAGGCGGCCGAGGGCGGGGCGGAAGCCGTGCGCGAGGGCAGCCTCGCGGAGACCGGAACCACGGTGATGACCCTGCCGTTTGCCGTGCTCGGACTGGGCATCCTGGTCTTCGGCGCGGGGCTGGTCTTCCTCGACGCTCGCCTGCGCAGCAAGCTGCTGACGGCGGTAGGCGCGCGGCGGTGAGCAAGTACGCAGCAATCCTGGCAGCGGGGGCGGTTGCGCTCTTGACCGCCTGTGCCCCCGGGAACGCCGCGACGCCCGGGGGCGGGAGCGAGGATGGTCGCCTCCGCGTCGTCGCCTCCACGTCGATTCTTAGCGACGTCGTGAAGAACGTCGCCGGGGACGCCGCGACGGTGACCGGGCTCATGCCCCCCGGCGTGGATCCGCACACTTACGAGCCGAGGCTGCACGCCACCCGGGATATCGCCTATGCGGACGTCGTGTTTACCAACGGGCTCCTCCTCGAGCCGCAGTCGCTCACGCGCACGGTGGAGACCACGGCGCGCCCGGGCGCGGCCGTGGTGGAGCTGGCCGAGCAGGCGCAGCGCTACGGGTTTAGCCCGATTCCGCTGGTCGAAGACGCCAGCCTGGATACGGTGTGGCTCGGGTTGAAGGTGGCCACCAAGGGCGACCTCCCGCCCACGGCGGTGGCGGACTTCCGGCTCACCGGCACGCGCGGGCCGGGTGAGGCGGCGGCGTTCGTGCTGGGGACCTTCGGCACGCCCGAGGTGTTGTTCAACACCCGGGACCGAGTGGACCACAAGGACGTCACGACGCTGCCTACCGACGCCCACACGCACGTGAGCTGGGCGTTTTCGAAACCCGGTGTCTACGAGCTGGATTTCCGGGCCGATGTGCGCCCCTCCGTCGATGCCACGGAGGTGCGCGAGAGCGTCGAGCGCACCGTGACCGTGGTGGTGGGAAACGACCCTGCGCAGGCCGCGCCCGGCAAGCAGGTGATTGACCACGGGCACGTCGACATCGCCACCGTCGTCGATGGGGAGAGCAGCGATATCGTCCTGCGCGGGGACGCCCCGCCGGACCTGGGGACCGACGAGGCGGTCATCGCGGTGCCGAACACCACGCTGCAGCCGATCCCGCCGCAGCGCGAGTTCCGCTTCCTCGGCGAGCCTGGGCAGGAGACCTATCTCTTGCCGCAGGCGGTGCTGGGCAGGCACGTCCACGGCGAGCTCGATCCCCACCTGTGGCACGACGTCTCCGCGATGAAGGCAGTGGTACAAGTCGTGCGCGACGAGCTCAGTGCCGCTGACCCGGCGAACGCGGACGCCTACGCCGGCAACGCGAGGGGATACCTCGCGCAGCTCGACGAGGTCGACGAGTTCATGCGCGCAGCGATCCAGTCTATCCCGGAGGAAAACCGCAACCTGGTCACCACCCACCACGGGTATTCGTACCTCGGGAGGGCCTACGGGATGAAAATCGCGGGGTTTGTCACCCCCAACCCCAGCGTGCAGGCGAGCCCGCGAGACCTCATGGCGCTGACGAGGACGCTGGAGAACCTCGACGTCCCCGCCGTGTTCTTGGAACCGGAGCTGGCGGGCAAGTCGAACGAGTTGACGGAGACGGCGAAGACCCTCGGGGTGCGTGTGTGCCCCATCCGGGCGACTCGCTCGATCCCGAGGGCTCGGGTGAGGCGAGGTCGTACGTGGAATTTATGAGGGCCAATGGGGCGTCGCTTAGCGAATGCCTGAAAGGAAAGGAATAGAAGATGAAACGCACTCTTGCGGCATTCGCCGTGGTTGCCGCGATGGGGCTCCACGCGCCCGCGGCTGTGGCCCAGGTTGCCGATAAGGACCCTGCGCTGCAGCAGCAGGTCAGCGCGGATGAGAACATCGCTCCGGCCGGGGAGCGCACCGTGATCTCCCAGGGCCACGCCGATTTGGGGGCGATGTTTGTGGGCGAGAAGCTCGAGTTCCTCGCCGATGTGGCGAACCCGCAGCTTGCGTTCTTACCGCGGGCCCTGGCCGTCGCGTTGATCTCCTCCGTGGTCTGCGCGGTGGTGGGGTGCTACGTGGTGCTGCGCGGGATGTCGTTCATTGGCGACGCCGTCGCCCACGCCGTCTTCCCAGGCATTGCCCTGGCCTTCGCGCTCGAGGTCTCTGTCTTGCTCGGCGGCGCGGTCGCCGGGGTCGTGGTGGCCGTGGCCATATCCACGCTCACCCAGCGGCGCCGGATCAAGGAGGACTCCGTCATCGGCATCGTCTTCGCCGCCGCCTTCGCGCTCGGCCTGGTGGTGATCTCCCGGGTGGAGGGCTACACGGCGTCGCTAAGCTCGTTCCTTTTCGGCTCCTTGACTGGCGTGGACACCGGGGCGATCTGGGTGTGCGCCGTCGCCGGGACGGTCATCATCGCGCTCATGGTGGTGCTGGGCCCGTGGCTCAGCGCCGTCGCCTTCGACCGTGAGACCGCGCGCGCGATGAACCTGCCGGTCTACGCGCTCGACCTTGCCCTCTACCTCAGCGTGACTGCCGCGGTGGTGATCTCGGTGCAGACCATTGGCAACATCTTGGTCCTCGCGCTGTTGGTCACGCCCGCGGCGGCCGCGCGCCTCTATACCGACAACCTCGGCACGATGATGTGGCTGGCCGCCGGAATCGGGGCCTTCGCCAGCGTCATCGGGGTGTGGTTGTCCTGGTCCTACGATTCTCCGACTGGCGCGACGATCGTGCTGGCCGTCACCGCCATCTTTGTCCTCAGCTGGCTCTTCGCCCCGCGTCAAGGCGTGGTGGCGGAGAAGATCCGCCTCAGCCGGGTCGAACCCGTATAAGGAGATGATTTTAGTGAGAAAGTCATATCTCGCAGTACCCCTCGCCGCGGCCCTCGCGGCGGGGCAGGCGCCCGTCGTCGCTCTGGCGGCCGACTCGTCGGCGCCGATCGCCACAGACCACAAGGCCGGCACCCCCGGTTTTGGCGTGGACCTGCCTGGTGATGTGAAGATGAAAACCGCCGACGGCAAGACCGTGACCCACCCTTGCGCGGGGCGCAAGCTGGCTTACCAGTCGCGTGAGGTTCCCCTCTACGCCGCGAACGATACAGCGGGAAAGCTTGCCGTGATGGCACTCGACGGCACCGAGGTGACGAACCAGGATGATTTTTGTTTCCGCCTCGCGCCGGACGCCGATGATAAAGGACAGGACCTTACACGGATGGTCATTCCTGAGGATTTGTCCTTCCTGGGCACGCCCGGTGACACCGTGTGGGTGGCACCTGCCACCGCCGATAAGACGATCCCGCCACGGCCCATGTCTACTGGGATTGGTGCTTTTGACTCGAAGCGGATGACAGGCGACGATGCGGTGCCCACCAACTTCCGAGACAACCAGGTGAGATTTGAGATGACCGACTTCCAGGGCCCGGAAGGCGGTGATGTGCACATCTACTTCAAAAACAAGGTCTCCCCGGTCGTACGGGTCCTCTCGACCACTGATGAGAAGCCTCTGAGCTTCGCCTACAACGTGGGTAAGACGAACCAGTTCAGCTGGGCCTTTACCAAGCCAGGCATCTACGCCATCCAGTGGCAAGCTCGGGCGACGCTTGACGACGGCTCAGAGACCGCATCCGACAAGGTCACGCAATACTGGCTCGTCGGCGACGACTCGAGCGTCGGCCTACCGAAGGGAACCACCAAGAACCTCAACGAGGTGAAGGCCGCGCCGCAGTCTCCGACTACCCGGCAGAGACGACGGCAAAGCCCACGACGACGGCGACGCAGGTGTCGACTAGCGCGAAGCCCAGCGAGACCGCCGTTCCGGCTGAACCCAGCGAGCCCGAGGGCGAGACGAAGCTCACCGCATCCGGGCATAAGCACGGCAACACAGGCTTCGGCGTCAACCTACCTGCGGACCAGAAGGCCGAGGGCGGGTCTAAACCGCATGTGTGCGCGGGCCGCAAGTTGGTCTACCAGTCCCACAACGACGCGCTCTATGGCACCCGAATGAACGGCGACAAGCTCACCGTCATGGCGGTGGATGGTCAGCAGGTTGTGCCAATGGATTCCCTTTGCTTCCGCCTCCCCCGTGATGCGGATAGCAAAGGCCGGGAAATCTCACGGACAGTTATCACTGAGGACACTGCCTTTTTGGGCAAGCCAGGCCAGGCAGTATGGCTTGCGCCTCAGGCCACAAGCTTTATGGATAAGTGGCGTCCATTGTGGTCGGGCCTCGGTGCGTTTGACAGGGCACACGAGCCAAATGAGGAGGCCATCCCGTCGAATTTCAAGGATAACTTGATGTTTTTCGACCTTGTTGATTACAAGGGGCCAGGCGAGATGCAGATCTTTTTCCACCACTCACGGAATAATTCGAACGATCGTTTCTTTAGTAGTGCGGATGAGAATTTGCACAGCGTTCCGTACAAGGTGGGCGCCCATGGCCACTTCAACTGGACGTTTACCGAACCGGGAATCTACGAGATCACATGGCAAGGGCGCGCAGAACACAAAGACGGCACGACGGAGAAGACCGAGCCGGTCACCCAATACTGGCTCGTGGGTGAGGACTCGGATGTAGGCTTACCTAAAGGAACGACCATTAACCTCAACGAGGTAAAGACCTACGTTGATGGCAAGGCGCCTGAGACGACGGCGCCGGAATCTGAGGCACCCGTGCCGGCGCCGGACGGCGGGAACGCCCAGCTCTGCTACGCGGCACAGGCGCTATCGACGAAGCCCGATGCATTTATCACCTCGGGGCACATGGATCTCACGCTCGCTGAGGATGACGGCGAGGTCCAGGCACGGCTTCACGACGACAGTGATGTGCACCACCCCGCTGTCCGTGAGAGCGGAACATTCCTCTTCGAGGTCCCTGATTCGGCTAAGCAGGAAATACCTAAGAACCTCAAGGACTCGTTCCTCGGTGATTTCAAGCAGGTGTGGATGCTACCGCAGGCGCAGGTCTCTGACCTTCCCTGGCTTGGTTTCTCCACCACGGCTCTGAAATCCGACACGCTTGCGGAAGGAACTAGCATAAAGGTCTCGCTGAGTGACGTCACCGGACCGGGCAGGATTGTCACCTGGCACGAGAACGTGGGACGGTTGGACAAAGAACTTGACTCCGCTGATCCGGCATCGCACCTGACCTACGGTTTTAATCATCACGATCACCAGGCGTTCGGGTTTAGCGAACCGGGCCTCTACGCGGCGACCTTCCTCTACACTGGCACCGCGCGTGATGGAGGAGAGTTTAAAAAGGAACTGCGGGCCACGTTTGCCGTCGGTGACGAGGCAATTGGGCAGGCGCGTAAGTACAAGAATGAGGGCTATAGTTCACTACCGGCCGCGGGTGAGGACTGCGCCTCCGCGCCGGGCGATGAGACGGGCGACGGCCCCGACGATGAGCCTGCAACGCCGGGCGCTGGCGTATGGGACAAACTGGCCAAGGCGATTGAAAATCTCGCCGGAGCCGTCCTCGCACTCGGAGGCATCCTCGGTGGCGGTAAGGAACCAACACAGCCGCAGCCGCCTGTCAGTCCGAGCGCGCCCATCGACACGGTCACCACAACGTCTGACGAGGGTTCTGTGCAGCAGGCGATCATCGATGGCCTGCGCGAGCTCGAGAACTCGTTTATTGCCTTGGACAATGACGCAGGCCCGCTGTTCCAGCAGCTTGTCGCGCGCGACGGAGCGGAGGCGGATCAAGGGGAAGACAGTCCTGAGGGTGCAGTGGTCATGGTCGAGGATCAGAGCGGTGCCGCGCAGCCAGCTGAGCAGCCGGCCGCGCCGTCCGGTGGGCAGGCCCCGGCACAGCAACCCGCTACGCAGCAGCCCGCCCAGACCGTCTCCGGCGGCAGCAGCGGGTCTGCTCCGGCGATCTCCCAGCCCGCAGCTGTGGCCACCGGCGGAACCGAGACGAGCGTCGGCGGCGGTGAATCAGTCGAGGGTGGCGAGGTTGTCGAGGGCGGCGAGGTTGCCGACGACCCCGGCACGGTCGACCAGGCTGCTCCGGAAGACTCCCTTGCCCTCGGCGGGGGCGGCGGTATCGTCTCCTCCATCGACGGCAACTCGCCCGAGAAGTCGAAGGCCTACGACGCGGCGTCCGCAGTGACCGCCGGCGGGTTCTGGGCAGGGCTCGCCTTCGGCCTTGGGGCGATGGCGCTCATCGGCGGTATCGTGCTGTTCGTCGCAGCCTGGCGTGCGCTCAAGCAGGTGCGCAGCGGCGAGGACGATTTGGCTCCGCAGCAGGCAATCGGATAACATCAGGCCCGAAGTTTGAACGGGGAGTCACCTCCCCGCCCTCAAGTTTCACCGAAGACCGTCGGTCGCTCCGCAGCTGCGGAGTCGAAGGTTTCCCCTCCAGGGAACGGCCCACGCAGGAGAGACGAGGCCTGATTCATGGTGCCCCGTGCTTCTGCACGGGGCACTTGTCGTTCTCAAGCGATCGTGCCCCGGGCGGATTGTAGGACGTTAATTATTGGAAGGAGGCGTGTGTCATGGCAAACCCGAAAAACACTGCCGAGCTGGCTGTCCTGAAGGGCAAGTTCCAGGAGGCGAGCTCCATTGTTCTCACCGAGTACCGTGGTCTGACCGTTGGTCAGCTGCAGGAACTGCGCGGTGAGCTCGGTTTCGATGTCGAGTACCACGTCGCCAAGAACACCCTCGTCAGGATCGCTGCACGCGAGAATGGCATGGAGGGTCTCGATGATCTCCTGACCGGCCCGACCGCCGTCGCCTTCATCAAGGGCGAGGCAGTTGACGCTGCGAAGGTGATGAAGAAGTTCAACAAGGCTCACGACGCGTTCGTGATCAAGGGCGGCTACATGGACGGCAACGTCCTGTCCGCTGCCCAGGTTGACGCCATCGCTGAGATGGATAACCGCGAGACCACCCTTGCCAAGATCGCAGGCGCTTTCCAGGGCTCCTTGGCCAAGGCTGCCGGCCTGTTCCAGGCTCCGGCATCCAAGACTGCCCGCCTCGTCGCTGCGCTGCAGGACAAGCAGGGCGAAGCCGCGTAAGCGGCGCCACGCACCACCACATACATGCGGCCGCGTAGGCGGCCACCCGAAAGAAAGGAAGCCACAATGGCTAAGCTGTCTAAGGACGAGCTCATTGAGCAGTTCAAGGAAATGACCCTCATCGAGCTTTCCGAGTTCCTGAAGGAATTCGAGGAGGTCTTCGACGTGACCGCTGCTGCTCCGGTTGCAGTTGCTGCTGCAGGCGCACCGGCTGGCGGCGAGGCTGCCGCTGAGGAAGAAAAGGACGAGTTCGACGTCATTCTCGAGAACGCTGGTGACAAGAAGATCGGCGTGATTAAGGCTGTCCGCGAGATCGTTTCCGGCCTGGGTCTGAAGGACGCTAAGGAAATGGTCGAGGGTGCTCCGAAGGCGATCCTCGAGGGCGCAAACAAGGATGACGCTGAGGCTGCTAAGGCCAAGCTCGAGGAGGCAGGCGCAACGGTTACCCTCAAGTAATCACCGCCTCACCCAAGCGAAAAACTCCCCACTTCCAGCAATCATCGCTGGGGTGGGGAGCTTTTTTGCGTGCCGACGCCCCTCCCACGAGGCGCGCCGGCTTAAGAAACGCAATTAGCCAACCAGGAGCTTAGTCGAGAAGCGCTTCATCAGGTCAGGGGAGAAGTCGGCCAGGGTCTTGAGCACCTTGTCCGGGACGCTGACGCCGTGGTGGACGCGCAGCTTGTCGTAAAAGCTGGGCTCCGCGAACAGCTTGGCTGCCACATCTGCAACGTCGCCCGGCTCAAGGCGCACGCCGAGGGTGCGGGTGGAGCGCGCGTTGACCTCGGCCACCTTCGTCTTCGCCCAGAGCGGGGCGAGGGAGTGAACACGGATCTTGTTCTTTGCCCATTCCAGGCTCAGTGCCTCGGTGAGGCCCTTGACGTAGAACTTCGAGGCGGAGTAGGTGCTGATCTCGGGCTGGCCGTAGATTGCGGATGCGGAGCCCATCGAGATCATGACGGAGTCTTTGGTGCGTTCCAAATAGGGGTGAGCGGCTTTTGCGCCGTATGTGACGCCAACGCAGTTGATGTCGTTGATCCACTGGATGCGGTCGGGGTCCTGGTCCTTGATCAAGCCATCGATGATGACCCCCGCGTTGTTGAAGAAAGCGTTGAGACGGCCACCGGTGTGCGAGGTGAAGTCCTTCATCGCATTCTCCCAATCGTCCCAGGAGCGAACGTCGAGGTGGCCGGTGATCAACTGGCCCTCGTCTATGTCCTCGCCCTGGTGCCATTCAACCGGCACGATGTCGTAGCAACCGACAGTCCAGCCGTGGTCGAGCATGCGCTTGGCAGTCTCCATCCCAATGCCGGATGCCCCGCCACTGATGAAGATACTTTTACTGCGTTCTTGTGATGTTGGCATGGGATAATCATAGATGTAAAGGTGGTCACATGTGTAGGATTGCAGCAAGATTGCTGTTAAGGCTTAGCAGTATTAATCCGCACGAGGGGACATTATGACTCACGCAATCGCGCCCGAGCGCGCCACTCAAGACATCATCAATCCGGCCACCGGTGAGGTTATCGCCACAGTAACGGCCCACACCAAGGAAGACACCCGCGAGGCATTCGCCGTCGCTCGCCGCGCGCAGAAGCGCTGGGCGAAAACCAGCTTCCGTCAGCGCCGCAAGATCTTCCTGAAATTCCACAACCTTGTCATCGACAACCGCGACAAGATCATGGACACGATTCAGGCCGAGAATGGCAAGAACCGTCTCAGCGCACTCGAGGAAGTTCTCGATGTCGCCATGACCGCGCGGCACTACGCGTACCGGGCGGAGAAGCTGCTCAAGCCCCAGGGGCGCCGTGCTGTCGTGCCGGTGTTGACGTCGACACGCGAAGAGTACGCCCCGAAGGGCGTCGTCGGGGCTATCGCGCCGTTCAACTACCCGCTGACGCTGACCATCTCCGATGCGATCCCCGCCATCCTCGCGGGCAACGCCGTCGTGCTCAAGCCCGATTCCCAGACGCCGCTGTCCGCGATGCTCGGCGCGGAACTGCTCGCCGAGGCCGGGCTTCCCGACGGCATCTTCAACGTGGTCACCGGCCGCGGTTCCGAGGTGGGCCAGGCCATCACCGACGAGTGCGATTACCTGATGTTCACCGGTTCCACCGAGACCGGCCGCTCGCTGGCCGAGCAGGTCGCGCCGCGCCTGATCGACTACTCGATGGAACTCGGTGGCAAGAACCCGCTAATCGTCGCCGACGATGCCGATATCGACAGGGCCGTCAACGGGATCTGGCCCGCTTGCTTCGGCAATTCCGGCCAGCTCTGCATCTCGATCGAGCGAATCTACGTCCACCGCAAGGTCGCTGACAAGTTCATCCCGGCGTTCGTCAACCGCGTCAAGCAGCTCAAGGTCGGCGGCGGTACCGACTGGAACATCGACATGGGCTCGCTGATCTCCGCCGAGCACGCTGACCTGGTCGAGCGCTTCGTTGACGACGCCGTGAGCAAGGGCGCCACCGTCCTGACAGGCGGCAAGCGCTTGCGCGAGCTTGGCGACGCCTTCTACGCCCCGACCGTCCTCGCGGACGTGCCGGAAAGTGCCGACCTGCACCGCGATGAGGTGTTCGGCCCCGTGGTCTACATCGAGGTCGTCGACTCCAACGACGAAGCTGTGCGCCGCGCAAATGACACCGAGTACGGTCTGAACTCCTCGGTGTGGGCGGCGCCCGCCACCGGCAAGAAGCTGGCTTCCCGCCTCGAGTCGGGAACGGTCAACATCAACGAGGGATACGCGCCGGCGTGGTCCGCGATCGACGCGCCGATGGGTGGCTGGAAGGCCTCCGGCGTGGGGCGTCGTCACGGCGATCACGGCATTACGAAGTACACCGAGTCGCGCAACGTCACCCAGACGCGGTTCATGAACGTGGTCAACAACGGCATCGACAGCCAGACCTGGGCGACGACCCTGGCGACGACGCTGAAGCTTGGCCGCGACATCCTGCGCTAGGGTTCCGCGCCCGGCGCCGTATGCGTAGGCGCTTCTGCGTTACAATCGGCCACCATGCTTTCCACTTCACGAATTCTGGCCGCCCTGCTCACCGGTCTCGGCATCGCCCTGATCGTGGGAGGACTGCTCGCCCCGCGTTTTCTGATCGGGGACGGGCGGCTGCCGCTGGATTTGGAGCACACGACGTGGACCATGGCGGACCCCGCCGGCGAATACGAGGGTGAGACGCAACCGATCACTCGCCAGCTCCACATGGAGGTCCAGAACCCGTCGAATAGCGAGGTAGCGAGCATCCGCGTCGGCGAAACCCTGCTCGCTGGCGCATCCGGGAACGATTTCGACAACCTGGTCAGCGCTGGGACGTGGACGTTCAGCATGGATCGCCGCACGGGCCTGCCCACCGGCCCGCTGAAGCTGTCTAACGTGATGATCCTGCCCGAGACAGAGGTTGCGGAGACGGGCAACTGGCTGAAGCTGCCTGCGAATGCCGAGAAGACCACCTACGAGGTGTTCGACTCCACCCTGCGCGGCACCGCCCCCGCCACCTTCACCGGTGAGGACGAGATTGAGGGCCGCACGGTGTACCGCTACGCCCAGGACGTCCCGCCGACCAACCTCGCGTTGCGCTACGCAGATATGCGCAACACGAAGACGCAGGTGGATCCCGAGGGTAACCAGACCCGCTCGTTCCTTTACTACACGGCGCAGCGAGAGCTAACCGTGGACCAGGTCTCCGGCCTTGTCGTCGGGGTGAACGAGAAGGTGGACACCTACTACGGGGACGCGCAGGGCGGCCGCGTCGAGGACGTCTTGCGTTACGACGGCCGCATGCCCGAAGAGCAAACGGCAGCCATGGCCGGCCAGCTGGGTGGGGTGTTTTCGCAGGCCCAGTCGCAAGCGATTACCACCGCGGTGATCGTGGCCGGGGCGATCATGACTCTGATCGGCCTTGTCGGAGCGCTGCGGCCGGGCTACACCAAGGGACGCCGGAGGGCGCGCGCGTCCGGAAAATGACCACCCGGCCTGCGTCAGTGGTAGAGTTCCCTCCCGACGGCCACATTGTGGGATGCGAGCGGGCCGACCTCCTGGTCGCCTTTACAAGACGGCAAAGTTCGTATAATGTTAATCGTTGCGCTGGAAGCCGTCTCCGTGCGCGCTGATAAGCCTTGTCTTTCGTTCTGTGAAAAAGGGACTTGACAAGGCGGCTTTGTGCATTTCGGGGGCGGGGATTCCACAGCTGACCGATTACTAACTTATCCAGCGGAAAACCCCGTGATCTGCTGCTGTCAAGCAGATCTCGCAGGAGCCGCGTGAGGTGCTGGAAGGACCCAACTTGGCAGTCTCCCACCAGACCATGTCTATGGCCAATATCCCCGGAGCTCCGGAGCGTTACTCGTTTGCGAAGATTTCCGAGCCCGTGAGCGTGCCCGGATTGCTCGACGTGCAGAGTGAATCTTTCGCTTGGCTCGTAGGGACCCAGGAGTGGCGCGAGCGTCAGCGCGCCGAGCGCGGCGACGACGCTCATATTACTAGCGGCCTCGAGGACATCCTCGAGGAGATCTCCCCTATCCAGGACTACTCGGGCAACATGAGCCTGTCTCTGTCCGAGCCGCGCTTTGAGGAGATCAAGTACTCGATCGACGAATGCAAAGAGAAGGACATCAACTACTCCGCACCGCTGTACGTCACCGCGGAGTTCATCAACAACGACACCCAGGAGATTAAGTCTCAGACGGTGTTCATCGGCGACTTCCCGCTGATGACCGACAAGGGCACGTTTATTGTCAACGGCACCGAGCGCGTCGTTGTCTCCCAGCTCGTGCGCTCCCCGGGCGTCTACTTCGATGAGACGATCGACAAGTCGACCGAGCGCCCGCTGCACGCCGTGAAGGTCATCCCCTCGCGTGGCGCGTGGCTGGAGTTCGACGTCGACAAGCGTGACACCGTCGGCGTGCGCATCGACCGTAAGCGCCGCCAGCCGGTGACCGTGCTACTCAAGGCGCTGGGCTGGACCACCCAGCAGATCACCGAGCGTTTCGACTTCTCGGAAATCATGATGTCCACCCTCGAGTCCGACGGCGTGGCCAACACCGACGAGGCACTGCTTGAGATCTACCGCAAGCAGCGCCCGGGCGAGCAGCCCACCCGCGACCTCGCCCAGTCCCTGCTGGAGAACTCCTTCTTCAAGGCGAAGCGCTATGACCTGGCTCGTGTCGGCCGCTACAAGGTCAACCGCAAGCTCGGTCTCGGCGGCGACCACGACGGTTTGATGACCCTGACCGAGGAAGACATCGCCACCACGCTCGAGTACCTCGTGCGCCTGCACGCGGGCGAGACGGAGATGAAGTCCCCGACCGGCGAGATCATCCCGATCAACACCGACGACATCGACCACTTCGGCAACCGTCGCCTGCGCACCGTCGGCGAGCTCATCCAGAACCAGGTCCGCGTTGGCCTGTCCCGTATGGAGCGCGTCGTGCGCGAGCGTATGACCACCCAGGACGCGGAGTCGATCACCCCGACGTCGCTGATCAACGTCCGCCCGGTCTCCGCCGCCATCCGTGAGTTCTTCGGCACGTCTCAGCTGTCGCAGTTCATGGACCAGAACAACTCGCTGTCCGGCCTGACGCACAAGCGCCGCCTGTCGGCGCTCGGCCCGGGTGGCCTCTCGCGCGAGCGTGCCGGCATCGAGGTCCGCGACGTGCACCCGTCGCACTATGGTCGCATGTGCCCGATTGAGACCCCGGAAGGCCCGAACATTGGCCTGATCGGCGCTTTGGCCTCCTACGCGCGCGTCAACGCGTTCGGGTTCATCGAAACGCCCTACCAGAAGGTCGAAAACGGCAAGCTGACAGACCAGATCGACTACCTCACCGCCGACGAGGAGGACCGCTACGCCATCGCGCAGGCGGCCACCCCGATGGACGCGGAGGGCAACCTCACTGGCGAGCGCATCGAGGTCCGCCTCAAGGACGGAGACATCGGTGTCGTTGGCGCCAACGGCGTCGACTACGTTGACATCTCCCCACGCCAGATGGTGTCCGTGGCAACGGCAATGATTCCGTTCCTTGAGCACGACGACGCGAACCGCGCGCTGATGGGCGCCAACATGCAGAAGCAGGCTGTGCCGCTGCTGCGCTCCGAGGCCGCCTACGTGGCAACCGGCATGGAGCAGCGCGCCGCTTACGACGCGGGCGACACCGTGATCAGCCGCAAGGCTGGCGTGATTGAGGACGTCACCGGCGACTTCATCACCGTCATGGACGACGAGGGCATCCGCGACACCTACCTGCTGCGCACCTTTGAGCGCACCAACCAGGGCACCTGCTACAACCAGAGCCCGATCGTCTCCGCTGGCGATCGCGTTGAGGCTGGCCAGGTCATCGCTGACGGCCCCGGCACGAAGAACGGCGAGATGGCGCTTGGCCGCAACCTGCTGGTCGCCTTCATGCCGTGGGAGGGTCATAACTACGAGGACGCCATCATTCTCAACCAGCGCGTTGTGGAAGATGACATCCTGACCTCGGTGCACATCGAGGAGCACGAGATCGATGCTCGCGACACCAAGCTCGGAGCCGAGGAAATCACTCGTGAGATCCCGAACGTCTCCGAGGACGTGCTCAAGGACCTCGACGAGCGCGGCATCATCCGCATCGGCGCGGACGTGCGCGACGGCGACATCCTGGTGGGCAAGGTCACCCCGAAGGGTGAGACCGAGCTGACCCCGGAGGAGCGCCTGCTGCGCGCCATCTTCGGTGAGAAGGCCCGCGAGGTTCGCGACACCTCCCTGAAGGTGCCGCACGGTGAGACCGGCAAGGTCATCGCTGTGCGCCGCTTCTCGCGCGAGGACGACGACGATCTTTCCCCGGGCGTCAACGAGATGATCCGCGTCTACGTCGCCCAGAAGCGCAAGATCCAGGACGGCGACAAGATGGCTGGCCGACACGGCAACAAGGGTGTCGTCGGCAAGATCCTGCCGCAGGAAGACATGCCGTTCATGGCCGATGGCACCCCGGTGGACATCATCTTGAACACCCACGGTGTGCCGCGTCGTATGAACATCGGCCAGGTCCTTGAGGTTCACCTCGGCTGGCTGGCTCACGCCGGCTGGACCGTTAACCCGGACGACCCGGCCAACGCCAAACTGCTTGAGACGCTGCCGGAGCACCTCTACGACGTGCCGCCGGAGTCCCTGACGGCCACCCCGGTGTTCGACGGTGCAAGCAACGAGGAGATCGCGGGCCTGCTCGCGAACTCCAAGCCCAATCGCGACGGCGACGTCATGGTCGACGGCGACGGAAAGACCGTGCTTTTCGACGGCCGCTCCGGCGAACCGTTCAAGTACCCCGTCTCCGTGGGCTACATGTACATGCTCAAGCTGCACCACCTGGTGGATGAGAAGATCCACGCCCGTTCCACGGGCCCGTACTCCATGATTACGCAGCAGCCGCTGGGTGGTAAGGCCCAGTTCGGTGGACAGCGTTTCGGCGAGATGGAGGTGTGGGCCATGCAGGCATACGGCGCGGCTTACACGCTGCAGGAGCTTCTAACCATCAAGTCGGACGACGTCGTGGGCCGCGTGAAGGTCTACGAGGCCATTGTCAAGGGCGACAACATCCCGGATCCGGGCATCCCCGAATCCTTCAAGGTGCTGCTCAAGGAGCTGCAGTCTTTGTGCCTGAACGTTGAGGTCCTCACCGCCGACGGTACTCCGATGGAGCTCTCCGGCGACGACGACGATTTCGACCAGGCCGGTTCATCGCTGGGCATTAACCTCTCGCGCGACGAGGGTGCAGCGGCTGACACGGCGTAGGCGCCAACCAACGCAACGCAAGAAACTATCCACACCGATCCTCCCCATGAGGGGGAGGTGAAAGGGAATTTACGTGTTTGACGTAAACCTCTTCGACGAGCTTCGCATTGGCCTGGCCACCGCCGACGATATCCGCCGTTGGTCCCACGGCGAGGTCAAGAAGCCGGAAACCATTAACTACCGCACCCTCAAGCCGGAGAAGGACGGTCTCTTCTGCGAGCGCATCTTCGGCCCCACCCGCGACTGGGAGTGCGCCTGCGGCAAGTACAAGCGCGTGCGCTACAAGGGCATCATCTGTGAGCGCTGTGGCGTCGAGGTGACCAAGTCCAAGGTGCGCCGCGAGCGCATGGGCCACATCGAGCTCGCCGCTCCCGTGACCCACATCTGGTACTTCAAGGGCGTCCCCTCGCGCTTGGGTTACCTCCTTGATCTTGCCCCGAAAGACCTTGAGCGAATCATCTACTTCGCCGCCAACATCATCACCTCCGTCGACGACGAGGCACGTCACAACGACCTCTCGACGCTCGAGGCTGAGATGATCCTGGAGAAGAAGGAAGTTGAGGCGGACGCGAACTCCGAGATCGCGGAGCGCGCTCAGAAGCTCGAGGAAGACCTCGCGGAGCTGGAGGCGGCCGGCGCGAACGCGTCGTCACGCAAGAAGGTGCAGCAGGCGGCCGACAAGGAGATGACCCACATCCGCCAGGCGGCGGAGCGTGAGGTCGAGCGTCTCGACGAGGTGTGGCAGACCTTTGTCAAGCTCGCGCCGAAGCAGATGGTCATCGACGAGAACCTCTACGAGGAACTCATGGACCGCTACGAGGACTACTTCACGGGCGGAATGGGCGCCGAGGCGATCCAGACCCTGATCCGCAACTTCGACCTCGAGGCCGAGGCCGAAGAGCTGCGCAGCGTCATCGCCGAGGGCAAGGGCCAGAAGAAGGTCCGTGCGCTCAAGCGCCTCAAGGTTGTTGCCGCGTTCCTGCGCTCCGGCAACGACCCGGCCGGCATGATCCTGGACGCGATCCCGGTCATCCCGCCGGAGCTTCGCCCGATGGTTCAGCTCGATGGCGGCCGCTTTGCGACGTCCGACCTCAACGACCTGTACCGTCGCGTGATCAACCGCAACAACCGCCTCAAGCGCATGATCGACCTCGGCGCGCCCGAGATCATCGTGAACAACGAGAAGCGCATGCTGCAGGAATCCGTCGACGCGCTGTTCGACAACGGCCGCCGCGGCCGCCCTGTGACCGGCCCGGGCAACCGCCCGCTGAAGTCCCTGTCGGACCTGCTCAAGGGCAAGCAAGGCCGCTTCCGCCAGAACCTGCTGGGCAAGCGTGTGGACTACTCCGGCCGTTCGGTGATTATCGTCGGCCCGCAGCTCAAGCTGCACGAGTGCGGTCTGCCGAAGCTGATGGCTCTCGAGCTGTTCAAGCCGTTCGTGATGAAGCGCCTGGTGGACAACGACTACGCGCAGAACATCAAGTCGGCCAAGCGCATGGTGGAGCGCCAGCGCCCCGAGGTGTGGGACGTGCTCGAAGAGGCCATCTCCGAGCACCCCGTGCTGCTCAACCGCGCCCCGACGCTGCACCGCCTGGGCATCCAGGCGTTCGAGCCGAAGCTCGTCGAGGGTAAGGCTATCCAGCTGCACCCGCTCGCGTGTGAGGCGTTCAACGCTGACTTCGACGGCGACCAGATGGCTGTTCACCTACCGCTGTCCGCTGAGGCGCAGGCTGAGGCCCGCGTGCTCATGCTGTCGTCGAACAACATCCTGTCCCCGGCGTCCGGCAAGCCGCTGGCGATGCCGCGCCTGGACATGGTGACCGGTCTGTACTTCCTGACCATGCTCAAGGGCGGGACCGAGATCGGCGGCGAGGGCGCTTACGCCCCGGCCGACGAGAACGGCCCGGAGCGCGGTGTCTACACCTCCTACCGCGAGGCCATCATGGCCTACGACCGCGGCGTGCTGGGCATGCAGGCCCCGATCAAGGTGCGCATCGATCACCTCCGCCCGACGGAGGAGATCGAGGCTGAGTTCTTCCCCGACGGCTGGGAGAAGGGCCAGTCCTGGATGGCTGACACCACGCTGGGACGAATCCTGTTCAACGAGATGCTGCCGTTCAACTTCCCGTACCAGGAAGGCGCGATGGTGCGCAAGGGTGGCGGTTCCGGCAAGGTGCTGCTTGGCGACGTCATCCAGTCCATGGTGGAGAAGTACCCGATGATCACCGTGGCGCAGACGCTGGACAAGATGAAGGATGCCGGTTTCTACTGGGCAACTCGCTCCGGCGTGACCATCTCCATGTCCGACGTTCTGGTTCTGCCGAACAAGGTTGAGGTCCTGGAGCAGTACGAGCGCGAGGCCGAGGAGATCGAGCGCAAGTTCTGGGAGAAGGGTGCCCTGACCGAGGAGAACCGCTACGACCGTCTGGTCGAGCTGTGGCAGGACGCCACTAACAAGGTCGGCCAGGCCGTCGAGGACCTGTACCCGGATGACAACCCGATCCCGATGATCGTGAAGTCCGGTGCGGCCGGCAACATGCGCCAGATCTGGACGCTTGCGGGCATGAAGGGCATGGTCGTGAACTCGCGCGGTGAGTACATCACGCGCCCGATCAAGACCTCCTTCCGCGAGGGTCTGAGCGTGATGGAGTACTTCAACAACTCCCACGGTTCGCGCAAGGGCCTGGCCGATACCGCTCTGCGTACGGCCGACTCCGGTTACTTGACCCGCCGCCTTGTCGACGTCGCTCAGGACGTCATCGTCCGTGAGGACGACTGCGGCACCCACCAGGGTGTCAAGGTGCCAGTCGCGCAGCTCGCTGGAGACAAGTGGGCACGCAACGACCTCGTCGAGACCAGCGTGTCTGGCCGCGTCTCTGCATCCGATGCCAAGGACGCCGACGGCAACGTTGTGCTTGAGGCCGGCTCAGACCTGACTGAAGAAAACATCGATCGCCTCGTAGCGGCTGGTGTGGCCGAGGTCAAGGTGCGCTCCGTGCTGACGTGCCAGACCCCGACGGGTGTGTGCGCGAAGTGCTACGGCAAGTCCATGGCCACTGGCAAGCTCGTCGATATCGGCGAGGCCGTCGGTATCGTCGCGGCACAGTCGATTGGTGAGCCTGGTACGCAGCTGACCATGCGTACCTTCCACCAGGGTGGTGTCGGCGGTGACATCACCGGTGGTCTGCCGCGTGTGCAGGAGCTGTTCGAGGCTCGCGTTCCGAAGAACCGCGCCCCGATCGCTTCCGTGGCCGGAACGGTCACCCTCGAGGACGAGGGCAACTTCTGGACGCTGACCATCCACCCGGATGACGGCTCCGACGTTGTCGTCTACGAGAAGCTGTCGAAGCGCCAGGGCCTGGCCCAGGTGCGTCGCCCGATGGAGTCCAACCCGAATGCGATGATCGAGCGCTCCCTGCGCGAGGGCGATCACGTCGAGGTTGGCGATCGCCTGCTGCGCGGTGCGGCTGACCCGCACGACGTGCTTGAGGTGCTGGGCCGACGCGGCGTCGAAAAGCACCTCATCGACGAGGTGCAGGCCGTGTACCGCACCCAGGGCGTGTCGATCCACGACAAGCACATCGAGATCATCATCCGCCAGATGCTTCGCCGCGGAAACGTCATCGACTCTGGTGACACCGAGTTCCTGCCGGGTACCCTGGTCGACCTCGCCGAGGCGCGCCAGGTCAACGCCGCGACGGTGGCTGACGGTGGCCAGCCGGCGGAGATGCGTTCCGAGATCATGGGTATCACCAAGGCGTCGCTCGCGACCGAGTCGTGGCTGTCAGCGGCCTCCTTCCAGGAGACCACGCGTGTGCTTACCGACGCCGCGATCAACAAGCGCTCCGACAAGCTCATCGGCCTGAAGGAGAACGTGATCATCGGTAAGCTCATCCCGGCTGGTACGGGTATTGCGCGCTACCGCAACATCCAGGTCAAGCCGACCGAGGCTGCGCGCTCCGCCGCGTACGCGATCCCGTCCTTCGGGGACTCGATCTACGGCGACGACGGCTACGGCGAGTTCACAGGCGCGTCCGTGCCGCTCGACGAGTACGGGTTCGACCAGGTGTAGTTGCTCGCTTGGTTCAAAGACCCCAGCGTGGGGCTCGAGGAGTTTGCTCCTGGGTGTCTGCGCTGGGGTCTTTGCATTGAGATCTTCCGGGTGAAGATGTCAGCGTTGTTTTAGTGCGTTTCTGGCGTTGTTTTTGTGCTGAGATCTTCATCTGAAGATGTCAGCGTCTCTAGCTCGTGTTCCAGGCGTAATTTCGTCGCTGAGATCTTCGCCGGGAAGATGTCAGCGTTGTCTGTGCGCGGTTCTGGTCCTGTTTCTACGTTGTGATCTTCGCTTTGAAGATGTCAGCGAGATTCGCACTCGTTTTAGGCGCTGTTTCTACGTTGAGCTCTTCGTTGGGAAGATGCCAGCGTCTCCAGCACGTGCTCCAGGCGTGAATTTCGCGTTGAGATCTTCAATGGGAAGATGTCAACGCAGAATGCACTAAGCTAAAGCGCGATCTTCGCGCTGAGCTCTTCACCCCGAATACCTCACCCCAAACAACACCAGCGAAAACCCCCGCCACGACGCGACTGCGAACAGCGGCCCACCAACACCGCGATTTGGTTGCCCGCCCACCGGTGCGGTAGCGTACCCAACAGGATTCCCCGCGCACGGCGTGGTAGGTGATCTGCGAATCTCGGAAGGGCCCCGGAAAAGAGCCCCCATTTTTGCGTGTTTACCCGCCTTCGCCTGCGCCCATCTCCAAAGCCCAACTCCAAAGTCCATAACCGAAGTAAGGATTGTGAATGCCAACTATCCAGCAGCTGGTCCGCAAAGGCCGCCACGATAAGCGCACCAAGGTCGCTACCGCGGCCCTGAAGGGCTCCCCGCAGCGCCGCGGTGTGTGCACCCGTGTATACACCACCACCCCGAAGAAGCCGAACTCCGCTCTGCGTAAGGTTGCCCGCGTGCGCCTGACCTCGGGCATCGAGGTCTCCGCATACATCCCCGGCGAGGGCCACAACCTGCAGGAGCACTCCATGGTGCTCGTACGCGGCGGCCGTGTGAAGGACCTTCCGGGCGTTCGCTACAAGATCATCCGCGGCGCGCTTGACACCCAGGGTGTTAAGGACCGCAAGCAGGCTCGCTCCCGCTACGGCGCGAAGAAGGGACAGTAATCACCAATGCGTAAGCAGCAAGCACCGAAGCGTCCCGTCGTTAAGGACCCGGTCTACAACTCTGAGATCGTTACCCAGCTCGTGAACAAGATCCTGCTGGACGGCAAGAAGTCGACCGCAGAGCGCATCGTCTACGGCGCGCTCGAGATCTGCCGCGAGAAGACCGGCACCGACCCCGTCGGCACGCTCGAGAAGGCTCTCGGCAACATCCGCCCGGACCTTGAGGTCCGCTCCCGCCGCGTCGGTGGCGCCACCTACCAGGTGCCGGTTGAGGTCAAGCCCGGCCGTTCCAACACCCTCGCCCTGCGCTGGATGGTGACGTTCACCCGTCAGCGCCGCGAGAACACCATGATCGAGCGCCTCGCGAACGAGATTCTGGATGCCTCCAACGGTCTTGGCGCATCCGTCAAGCGTCGCGAGGACACGCACAAGATGGCAGAAGCCAACCGCGCTTTCGCTCACTACCGCTGGTAGTTGCCGCACACGTGAACAGTGCAGTCAGCCAACCGACCCGGGCGCGTGGCCTACGCATGATGCCCCCAAGAACTCCATAGCGGGGAACTTGGCGGTACGCGGCCAGCGCCCGGGTTGCGCGTATTTGCGCCGTTGGGCTGACGAACAGCACTTTTAATGGCAGAATTGACAAAGGTAAATATCCACACAGGCGTTACCGGCAGGCGCGGCCAGGTATCCGGAAACGCCGACAACACTTAAGTTGGAGTAATAAACGTGGCACAAGAAGTGCTTAAGGACCTCAACAAGGTCCGCAACATCGGCATCATGGCTCACATCGATGCTGGTAAGACCACCACCACCGAGCGCATCCTCTTCTACACCGGTATCAACCGCAAGGTCGGAGAGACGCACGACGGTGGCGCGACCACGGACTGGATGGAGCAGGAGAAGGAGCGCGGCATCACCATTACGTCCGCCGCTGTGACCTGTTTCTGGAACAACAACCAGATCAACATCATCGACACCCCGGGTCACGTGGACTTCACCGTCGAGGTGGAGCGCTCCCTGCGCGTGCTCGACGGCGCAGTCGCAGTGTTCGACGGCAAGGAGGGCGTTGAGCCCCAGTCGGAGCAGGTGTGGCGTCAGGCCGCGAAGTACGACGTTCCGCGTATCTGCTTCGTCAACAAGATGGACAAGCTCGGCGCCAACTTCGAGTTCACCGTCCAGACTATTGTTGACCGCCTCGGCGCAAAGCCGCTGGTCATGCAGCTTCCGATCGGGGCCGAAGACGACTTCGACGGTGTTGTCGACCTGCTGGAAATGAGGGCGCTGGTGTGGCCGGGCAAGGTTGAGACCGGCACCCCGCCGCAAATCCAGGAGATCCCGGCTGAGCTCCAGGAAAAGGCTGAAGAGTACCGCGAGAAGCTGCTCGAGGCAGTAGCCGAGTCCGACGAAGAGCTCATGGAGAAGTACTTCGGTGGCGAGGAGCTCACGCTCGAGGAGATCAAGGGCGCCATTCGCAAGATGACGGTCAATTCCGAGATCTACCCGGTGTACTGCGGTTCCGCTTACCGCAACAAGGGCGTGGAACCGCTGCTCGACGCCGTCATCGACTTCCTGCCGAACCCGCTTGACGTGGGTGAGGTGCACGGCACTGGCATGGACGGCGAGACCCCGGACACCCGCAAGCCGTCCCTGGACGAGCCTTTCTCCGCGCTGGCGTTCAAGATCGCCGTTCACCCGTTCTTCGGCAAGCTGACTTACGTGCGCGTCTACTCCGGCCAGGCCATCCCGGGCGAGCAGATGCTCAACTCCACGAAGAACTCCAAGGAGCGCGTGGGCAAGCTCTTCCAGATGCACGCCAACAAGGAGAACCCGGTCGAGCACGCCGATGCGGGTAACATCTACGCGTTCATCGGCCTGAAGAACACCACCACCGGTGACACCCTCTGCAACCCGGATCACCCGATCATCCTCGAGTCGATGGACTTCCCGGACCCGGTTATCCAGGTCGCTATCGAGCCGAAGACGAAGGCTGACCAGGAGAAGCTGGGCACCGCGATCCAGAAGCTCGCCGAGGAGGACCCGACCTTCACCGTCAAGCTTGACGAAGAGACCGGCCAGACCGTGATCGGCGGCATGGGTGAGCTCCACCTCGACGTTCTCGTCGACCGCATGAAGCGTGAGTTCAAGGTCGAGGCGAATATCGGCTCCCCGCAGGTGGCCTACCGCGAGACCATCCGCAAGAAGGTCGAGTCGCTCGACTACACCCACAAGAAGCAGACCGGTGGTTCCGGCCAGTTCGCAAAGGTTATCGTCACCGTCGAGCCGTATAACCCGGAGCCGAGCGAGCTGGAGGAGGGCGAGTCCGCAACCTACAAGTTTGAGAACGCCGTTACCGGTGGCCGCGTACCCAAGGAGTACATCCCGTCCGTGGATGCCGGTATCCAGGATGCGATGCAGTACGGCTTCCTCGCCGGCTTCCCGCTGGTGAACATCAAGGCCACGCTGGAAGACGGTGCCTACCACGAGGTCGACTCCTCCGAAATGGCGTTCAAGATGGCGGGTTCCCAGGTGCTCAAGGAGGCAGTGGCGAAGGCGAAGCCGGTGCTGCTCGAGCCGCTGATGGCCGTCGAGGTTGTCACACCGGAGGAGTACATGGGCACGGTCAACGGTGACATCAGCTCCCGCCGAGGCCAGGTCTATGCCATGGACGACCGCTCCGGCGCCAAGGTGGTCAAGGCGAAGGTTCCGCTGTCTGAGATGTTCGGCTACATCGGCGACCTGCGCTCCAGCACCGCGGGCCGCGCGAACTTCACCATGGTGTTCGACTCCTACGCCGAGGTTCCCTCGAGCGTTGCGCAGGCAATCATCGACGAGCGTAACGGCAACTAAACACCCCTCGCGCTGGCCCCTGAGCCTGACGCGCCCGCGCCATCGGGCACGTCGCGTAAAGGCGAAGACGGGGCCTAAGCGCCACACCGTGGGAGTAGCGGTTGTGCTGAGGCCCGACCCCAAGATAAGTCGGGTTTGAGCCGGCCGTTACTCTCTAGGTGGATCCGTTTTGTTTGGATCGCCTCAGCCAAAGTTCCACCGCTTCGACGGGGGCGCGACGGTTTGAAAAACGGTCTTAATAAATCTAGGATCATGTAACTGGCACATTGTGAAATGGCCATTGTTGGCGCGCCTCTATTGCGGGGGCGCGTGACAAGGCAAAAAGTAAACCACGTGGCTGCGAAGGTCGTAGCCACCATGAAGTCCAGGAGGACATACAGTGGCAAAGGCTAAGTTTGAGCGTTCCAAGCCGCACGTAAACATCGGCACCATCGGTCACGTCGACCACGGCAAGACCACCACCACGGCTGCCATCACTAAGGTGCTCGCTGATGCTTACCCGGAGGAGAACACCGCATTCGCCTTCGACGCGATCGACAAGGCTCCCGAGGAGCGCGAGCGCGGCATCACCATCAACATCTCCCACGTGGAGTACAACACCCCGAAGCGCCACTACGCTCACGTTGACGCCCCGGGCCACGCCGACTACATCAAGAACATGATCACCGGTGCTGCTCAGATGGACGGCGCGATCCTCGTTGTCGCCGCCACCGACGGCCCGATGCCGCAGACCCGCGAGCACGTGCTGCTTGCTCGCCAGGTCGGCGTCCCCTACATCCTCGTTGCGCTGAACAAGTGCGACATGGTCGACGATGAGGAGATCATCGAGCTCGTCGAGATGGAGGTCCGCGAGCTTCTGGGTGAGCAGGACTACGACGAAGAGGCTCCGATCATCCACATCTCCGCTCTGAAGGCTCTTGAGGGCGACGAGAAGTGGGTTCAGTCCGTGCTCGACCTCATGCAGGCGTGCGACGACTCCATCCCGGACCCGGTCCGCGAGACCGACCGCGACTTCCTGATGCCGATCGAGGACATCTTCACCATTTCCGGCCGCGGTACCGTGGTTACCGGTCGTGTGGAGCGTGGCGTTCTCAACCTCAACGACGAGGTCGAGATCATCGGTATCCGCGAGAAGTCCCAGAAGACCACCGTTACCTCCATCGAGATGTTCAACAAGCTTCTCGACACCGCTGAGGCCGGCGACAACGCCGCTCTGCTTCTGCGTGGTCTCAAGCGCGAGGACGTCGAGCGCGGCCAGGTCGTCATCAAGCCGGGCGCTTACACCCCGCACACCAAGTTCGAGGGTTCCGTCTACGTCCTGTCCAAGGACGAGGGCGGCCGCCACACCCCGTTCTTCGACAACTACCGTCCGCAGTTCTACTTCCGCACCACCGACGTGACCGGTGTTGTGAAGCTGCCGGAGGGCACCGAGATGGTCATGCCGGGCGACAACGTCGACATGACTGTCGAGCTCATCCAGCCGGTCGCCATGGACGAGGGCCTGCGCTTCGCTATCCGCGAGGGCTCCCGCACCGTCGGCGCTGGCCGCGTCACCAAGATCCTGGGCTAATTCCCCACACGTTCTAGACGCTTCATACCCCTGCCCACTCGGGCGGGGGTTTTGTCGTGCCCGGGTAAGGTTATGCAGCGTGAAAGACCCAACCCGCATCCCGCACGTGATCGACGCCCTGCGGCGCGCGTGGGAGGGCCAACCCGACCTGTCCCTGCCGGCACTGATGGGGGTTATAGCCAACCGCGGCATAGGCTGGGCGTCGACGGATGAGGAGCTCATCACAGCCCTCGCGCAGCTGGAAAAACAGCACCCTTCGCTTATCGACGCCCCCACCAACGCCCACCTGAGCATCACCACGACAGACCCCGCCCACCTGGTCACGCTCGCCGGCGACACGGTGATCGTGCGCAGCGCACAGCAGGCGCAGCGGATGCCGGGGGTGTGGGGCTTCGGGGGAATGCGGCGCACCGGACCGGGACTGCCCTTGGTCATCGCGGACACCGCCGGGGTGGAGCACCGCTTCGGCGTCGTCGGGATCGCCAGCACCTTCGATCCTGCGCAAGCCCCGGATCTCAACGGGCTTCAGCGCGTGCAGGTAGGCAACTGCCGCTGGCTCGTAGTGCTGGCGGGTAACCGACGTTGCATCGTCGGCCAGCGCATCCGCCTGTGGGATCAGGCCCTGCGGACGGTGGAGAGCTCTACGGTGGCGTTCGACGCCATAGTCTCTTGCACGCCTGGCGGGCGGCTCGTCGTCAAGCGAGCGAGCGGGGCTGGGGACGTGGACCTCGGCGAGGTCGCCGCGACCTACGTCCTCGAGGTCTAGCCCGTCTCGCTGATGCGGTCGAAGTGAAGCTTGTACACGGTGTCGATGTCCATCGCGCCGCAGGCCTCGGCGAAGTCGCGGTCCGCGGACTCGAGGTATTCGATCGACTCGCGCAGGCTGTAGGCAGGGTCGGCCGTGACGGTAAACGTCACGGTGGGCCGGCGGCCCACCATGGCGACGCTCGACTGGGCGCCGGCGACAATGCCGGTGCTGGCCATGTAGTCACACGCCGCCTGGGCAATGCGCTGCACGTTGAGCACGGTATCGCCGTGATCCGGCTGGGCCGGGACGACGCTTTTCGTGCTGAAGGAACGAGACGCCAGGTTGGCGGCGACGATCCAGACGCCCAGGATAAGCGAGACGATAAACCCGCCGACCAGGGCGAAGGGGAACCACGGCTGCGCTGGAAGCGTTCCAAGCTGGTTGCGGTCGTAGGACTCGACGACGTCGCTGACGTGGGGGATGTCGAAGTACAACGCGGTCGGGATCAACCCGGCGGCGATCAGGAGTACTCCGAAGACGAAAACGAGCACGCGGTCGAACGCGGCGGTGCTGGATTTCACTGCTGATCCTCCTGTCCCGCGTCCTGCTGCGGCCGCAGCGCGACGGCGATGCGCGGACGCACGTGCAGCGGTGCGAACTCGTTCTCCAGGGCTGTCGTAACCCGCTGTTGCAGCGCTTGCGCCGAGCCGTCGTCTTCGACAGACACGGTGAGCTTCTTCCGGGTCGAGCGCGAGCTGATCGCCGAGCCCGGCGCCTGCTGGCGCGCGACGTGGGTGGACTTTCGCGCGACGTCGACGGGGCGCACCCAGATCGAAGCGGGCGAGGCGACGCGGGTGTGCGTGCGCACGCGCGGCGACAGCGCCTTGACCAGCAGCCACACACCGAGCAGGGCGACGATCACGCCAGCGGCGACAGCGAGCGGGTCCGCAGGCTGCGTCGCCACCCAGCGAAACGCCTCGGCGACCCACGAATTAGACGGGTCGTTGAGCGCCCACCGGTACCAGATGTCCCTGCCGGTGACGCCCGCGACGGCGAGCAGGGCGACGCCGATCAGCAGAGCGAGCCAGCGGGCGGCAGGATTGGCGCGCGGCTGGGCGCCGGGGAGCGGTCTAGGAGAGTCGGGCATGGGCATTCACCACGGGTTGTAGAGTGATCGGGCGCAGCGGCGTCGGGGTTGGCAGCTGGGGGACAATGACCGTCGGCTTGGGCACCGAAAAGGTCTCGATGACCTCGGCGGGGATGTAGCCGATGGGCGCGAGGTCGGGGCCGGGTTCCGGGGCCTGAACCGACCTCACTGGGCGCTGCGGTGGCGCGGAGACGCGCGCAACGTTGGTCGATGAGGAGCGCACGCGCACGGGCGTCGGCGCGATGTCGATGGGGTGGCTGTCGAGCCGGGTGGCGTCGACACGCTCGCGTCCCCCGGCAGGCTTCGCGTTGGCGACCTTGATATTGACCCGCGTGACCTCGAGGCCGGTCAGCGTGCTGACCTGGCGCCGGATGGCCTCGCGGACGACGTCGGTCACCGCGGCGATGGGGGCGGGGTAGGACGCGGCGATGTCGGCGTCGATAGTGACCGTGCCCGCGCGCCGGTTCAGGTACGCCGTCGAGCGAGGCAGGCTGCGGCCCGCGAGCCCGGCGAGCTTCGCGTCAAGCGCGATCGAGCCCGGGACTTTGCGCGCGGCGGCCTCGGCGATGTGCTCCACCGTGCGCTCGCTTAGCTGATAGGTGAGCTCCGCCATCAGCTTCGCCCTCTGCCGGACCCCGTCGCGATGAGGTCGGCGACGTCGATGCGGCCATCAAGCTGGGCGCCAATGACGCCGCCGACGGCGACGAAGAGCAAAAGCCACAGCAGGCCGGGCCACCCGCCGAACGTGACAAAGAACGCCACGATCACGCCGATGAGGATGCCAAGCGCTGTTTTTGAGCCGAGAATGTTCATGAGTGCATCTCTTTCCTAAAGTTTCTGCGCGTCCGCGACCACGACGTCGATGAAGTCCAAGGGGTCGTTAAGCGAGTCAAGCGCCGCGGCGCGCACTTCGGTGGCCACCTCGGCGATCGGGCGCGCCGATCCCACATCGAACACGATGTGGATCTCTGCGCCGAAAAGCTCGTCGCGCTCCGCAGCCCTGATGCCGCGGATGCGCTCACCCGGGAGCAGCAGTGCGACCTCGCCGAAGCGCCCGGAGCTCAAGTCGGCGACTCCGGGGACACCGAGCGCAGCGTCGCGCAGCGCCTCACCGGTTTCGCGTGTGATCGGGCCCGCCACGACTACTGAACCAGCGTGGTAGCGGCGGGATCGACGGGCTCGATCCGGTCGATCGGCTCCGCGTCGGGCAGGTTGACGTCGTGGACAGTGATGTCCACGCGGTCCACGATCAGGCCGGTCATCCGGGTCACTGCCTGGGTGACGTTCTCGCGGATCGCCTTCGCCAGCTCGTGGATGGCGACGCCGTACTCGGCGATGATCGCCACCGCGATCGACGCGTGCCCGTCCTGGACTGCAACGTTCACGCCCTGCTGCACGTTGGTAGACGCGGTCAGCGACTCGCGCACCGCGCCCCACATGCGCGCCGCGCCGCCGCCGAGGTTGGCCACCCCGGACACCTCGCGCGTGGCGATGCCGGCGATCTTGCCCACGACGGTGTCATCAATCACGGTCGTGCCGTGGTCGGTGACCAAGTTCTCGTTCCGGGGAGTCGAAGCAGCGGGCGTGACGACGCTCGAAGCAGTGTTAGTCGGTTCAGTGGCGTTGTCAGCCATGGCTTTCCTTTCATATGTTGGTTGCGCCAACTCTACTCCGGTGCCGTTGGAAGTGGCGTCGGCAAGCGTCTTGCTTTTGTTTTCCCCCTTGTGCTTTAATAGTCGGGTTGCTTTGACACGGCGCTAACGCGCGGTGGTGAGGCGAACATGACACCTTCTACACCAAGAAGGCCCCCTTAACCGGGGACCGGAGAAGGGCCATGGCAAATAAACAGCGGCAGTACGCAAGGGTCACGCACCCTTCCGAGTCTGACACCCGCGCCCCTTTAAAAGAGGTGCGGGCGGAAGCACTAAAGCAGATGCACGCAATTATTTTCCGTGCTGCTTCACCTTCCGGTTCGTGTCATGGCAGTCAGAAACGACACTGGCGTTGCGCCCAGGGCCCAGCCCGGACAACGTTATAGAGAAACTACAAGCTTAAAACCCCACCGCTTCGGTGAATGTCGAATGTGGGGGAAGCGAGGAAGAGGTAAGCGTGGCGGGACAGAAAATCCGCATCAGGCTCAAGGCCTACGACCACGAGGCGATCGACGCATCCGCGAAGAAGATTGTCGAGACGGTCACCCGCACGGGTGCCCGCGTCGTCGGGCCGGTGCCGTTGCCCACTGAGAAGAACGTGTACGCCGTTATTCGTTCTCCCCACAAGTACAAGGATTCTCGCGAGCACTTCGAGATGCGCACTCACAAGCGCCTCATCGACATTCTCGATCCGACGCCCAAGACGGTTGACGCGCTCATGCGCATTGACCTGCCGGCAAGCGTCGACGTGAACATTCAGTAAGCAAGATCCCGACTTTTGGTAGTGGAGAACTAACACATGTCTGACAACCAGATCAAGGGCATTCTGGGCAAGAAGCTCGGCATGACCCAGATCTTCGACGAGGACAACCGGGTTATCCCGGTCACCGTCGTCGAAGCTGGGCCGGTCGTGGTCACCCAGATTCGCACCCCCGAAACCGATGGCTACAGCGCCATCCAGATTGCTTACGGCGACATCGATCCCCGTAAGACGAAGAAGCCGCAGGCCGGCCACTTCAAGAAGGCCGGCGTCAACCCGCGCCGCCACGTCGTGGAAATCCGCATGGACGACACCTCCGCATACGAGGTCGGCCAGGAATTCAACGCGGCCATTTTCGACGGCGACACCTACGTCGACGTCGTGGGCACCACCAAGGGCAAGGGCTACGCCGGTGCCATGAAGCGCCACGGCTTCGCAGGCCAGGGCGCCTCCCACGGTAACCAGGCTGCGCACCGCCGCGTCGGCTCCATCGGCGCCTGCGCCACCCCGGGCCGCGTGTTCAAGGGCACGCGCATGGCTGGCCGCATGGGCAGCAACCGCGTTACCACCCAGAACTTGAAGATCCAACGCATCGACGGCGACAACAACCTGATCCTGATTAAGGGAGCAATCCCGGGCGTCAAGGGCAGCATTGTTACCGTCAAGACCGCAGTGAAGGGCGGTGCTCACGCATGACGAACCTGACACTCGACGTCCATACCGCCGACGGCAAGACCAACGGTTCCGTCGACCTCCCGGCCGAACTCTTCGACCGCGAGGCGTCTATCCCCCTGATGCACCAGGTGGTTGTCGCCCAGCAGGCGGCAGCTCGCCAGGGCACCCACGCCACCAAGACCCGCGGCATGGTCCGCGGCGGTGGTAAGAAGCCGTTCCGCCAGAAGGGCACCGGTCGCGCCCGCCAGGGCTCGATCCGCGCGCCGCACTTCACCGGCGGTGGCGTCGTTCACGGTCCGCAGCCGCGTTCCTACGCGCAGCGCACCCCCAAGAAAATGATCAAGGCAGCTCTCGCTGGCGCCCTGACCGACCGCGCACGCGGTGCGCGCATCCACGTTGTGGAGGAGCTCGTCCCGGGCCAGACCCCGTCGACGAAGTCCGCACGCGCCTTCATCGAGCGTCTCACCGACCGTAAGTCCGTTCTCCTGGTCATCGGCCGTGAGGATGTCAACTCCCGCCTTTCCGCACGGAACCTGCCGGGTGTCCACATCCTTGAGCCGAGCCAGCTGAACACCTACGACGTGCTCAATGCTGATGATGTCGTGTTCTCCGTCGAGGCGCTTCACACCTTCGTGAACGCAGCCGCCGGCGCACCCGCTGCCGCAGCTGAGGAGGAGAAGTAAATGGCTAAGATCGCCGACCCGCGTGACGTCATCATCGCCCCGGTCCTCTCCGAGAAGACCTACGCGCTGATGGAGCAGAACACGTACACGTTTTTCGTGAACCCGTCTGCTAACAAGACCCAGATCAAGATTGCCGTGGAGAAGATCTTCGGCGTCGACGTCGCTTCGGTGAACACCGCCAACCGCGAGGGTAAGCGCAAGCGCTCCCGCACCGGTTTTGGCAAGCGTAAGGACACCAAGCGCGCCTACGTCACCCTCCGCGAGGGCAGCGACTCCATCGATATCTTCGGCGGCGCAGCCGTCTAAGTGACTCGATAGAAAAGGACACATTATGGCTATTCGTAAGTACAAGCCGACAACCCCGGGTCGCCGCAACAGCTCCGTCTCCGAGTTCTCGGAGATCACCCGCTCCACTCCGGAGAAGACCCTGCTGCGCCCGCTCCCGAAGAAGGGTGGCCGTAACAACCACGGCCACATCACCACCCGCCACCGCGGCGGCGGACACAAGCGTCGCTACCGCGTTATCGACTTCCGCCGCAACGACAAGGACGGCGTGCTGGCCAAGGTCGCTCACATTGAGTACGACCCGAACCGCACCGCCAACATCGCGTTGCTGCACTACACCGACGGCGAGAAGCGCTACATCATCGCGCCCAAGGGCCTGACCCAGGGCACCGTGCTCGAGTCCGGCGCAACCGCAGACATCAAGGTTGGCAACAACCTGCCGCTGCGCAACATCCCGACCGGTACCACCATCCACGCAGTGGAGCTCAAGCCGGGCGCGGGCGCGAAGCTCGCCCGTTCCGCAGGTGCTTCCATCCAGCTGCTGGGTAAGGAAGGCAACTACGCAGTTCTGCGTATGCCGTCTTCCGAGATCCGCCGCGTGGACATCCGCTGCCGCGCCACCGTGGGTGAGGTCGGCAACGCCGACCAGATCAACATCCGCTGGGGCAAGGCCGGCCGTATGCGCTGGAAGGGCTGGCGCCCGACCGTCCGCGGTGTTGTCATGAACCCGGTCGATCACCCGCACGGTGGTGGCGAGGGCAAGACCTCCGGTGGACGCCACCCGGTCAGCCCGTGGGGCCAGAAGGAAGGCCGCACCCGCAACCCGAACCGTTACTCCAACAACATGATCGTGCGCCGTCGTCGCGCGAACAAGAAGCGCTAAGAGGAGGTAAGCAAACATGCCACGCAGCCTGAAGAAGGGCCCGTTCGTCGATGAGCACCTCCTCAACAAGGTGGACGCTCAGAACGAGGCCGGCACCAAGCAGGTCATCAAGACCTGGTCTCGCCGCTCGACCATTCTCCCCGATTTCATCGGCCACACCTTCGCCGTCCACGACGGTCGCAAGCACGTGCCGGTGTTCGTCGATGAGTCCATGGTCGGTCACAAGCTCGGCGAGTTCGCACCAACCAAGACCTTCAAGGGTCACATCAAGGAATCGAAGGGACGTCGATAAGCGATGAGTGACACCATCACCTCCGCATCCGCGACGGCCAGGTTCGTCCGCGTCTCCCCGATGAAGGCGCGCCGCGTGCTCGCTTTGGTCCGCGGAAAGTCCGTTTCCGAGGCTCTCGCCATCCTGAAGTACGCCCCGCAGGGTGCGTCCAAGGATATTGCCAAGGTCGTTGCGTCTGCCGCGGCCAACGCTGAGAACAACTTCGGTCTGGACCCGCGCACCCTGGTCATCGCCGAGTGCTACGCCAACGAGGGCCCGACCATGCGCCGCTACCAGCCGCGCGCACAGGGCCGCGCCTTCCAGATCCGGAAGCGCACCTCTCACATCACCGTGGTCGTCGAGTCCGCTGAATCTAAGGAAGGGGCTAAGTAATGGGCCAGAAAATCCACCCACACGGCCTTCGCCTGGGAATCACCGCTGACTGGAAGACCCACTGGTACGCCGATAAGAACTACGCCGACTACGTCGCAGAGGACATCAAGATCCGCGAGTTCCTCTCCAAGGGCCTTGAGCGCGCCGGCATTGCCGACGTCGTCATCGAGCGCACCCGCGACCGCGTCCGCGTCGACATTCACACCGCCCGCCCGGGCATCGTGATTGGTCGCCGTGGCGCCGAGGCTGACCGCATCCGCCGCGAGCTGGAGAAGCTCACCGGCAAGATGGTTGCGCTCAACATCCTCGAGGTCAAGAACGTCGACGCCAACGCAGCTCTGGTGGCGCAGTCCGTCGCTGAGCAGCTGGTCAACCGCGTGGCGTTCCGTCGCGCGATGCGTAAGGCAATCCAGTCCGCAATGCGCAACCCGCAGGTCAAGGGCATCAAGATCATGACCTCCGGCCGTCTTGGCGGCGCCGAGATGTCGCGCGTTGAGCGCTACCACGAGGGCCGTGTGCCGCTGCACACCCTTCGCGCGGAGATTGACTACGGCATTGCCGAGGCACACACCACCTTTGGCGTCATTGGCGTCAAGGTGTGGATCTACAAGGGCGACGTCGTCGGCGGCGTGCGTGAGTCTGACCTCAACGCACCGTCGGGCGATCGTCGCGGACGCGGCGACCGTGACCGCCGCCCGCGCCGAGGTGGCCAGCGCCGCCAGCGCGCAGAGCAGAAGCAGGAGGGCTAAACACATGCTTATTCCTAAGCGCGTGAAGTACCGCCGCCAGCACCGCCCGCACCGTCGCGGCGTGTCCAAGGGTGGCAACACCATCAACTTTGGTGACTACGGCCTCCAGGCTCTCGAGCCGGCCTACATCACCAACCGCCAGATCGAGTCCGCTCGTATTGCGATTAACCGCCACGTCAAGCGTGGTGGCAAGGTCTGGATCAACATCTTCCCGGATCGTCCGCTAACCCAGAAGCCGCTCGGCGTGCGTATGGGTTCCGGTAAGGGCCCGGTTGAGAAGTGGGTGGCTAACGTGAAGCCGGGCCGCATTCTCTTCGAGATGTCCTACCCGAACGAGGAGACCGCCATGGAAGCTCTGCGCCGCGCTGGCGCGAAGCTGCCGTGCAAGGTCCGCGTGATTAAGAAGGAGGACCTGTTCTAATGGCTGCTGGTACCCCCGCATCCGAGTTCCGTGAGCTCAACGATGATGAGCTCCGCACCCGCTTGGCCGACGCGAAGGAAGAGCTGTTCAACCTGCGCTTCCAGCTCGCAACTGGCCAACTGACCAACAACCGCCGCATCTCCACCGTCAAGCGCGACATTGCACGCATCTACACCGTGCTGCGCGAGCGCGAGCTCGGTCTGTCTGTCGTCCCGGGAGCTGAGGCATAACCATGACTGAGGCAAACGTGACTGTATCTGACAACGCTGCACACGAGGCAGCAAACGGCAAGAAGGAAAAGGGCCTGCAGAAGCGCCGCCGCGGCTACGTCGTGTCCGACAAGATGGACAAGACGATCGTGGTCGAGGTTGAGGACCGCAAGTCCCACGCCCTGTACGGCAAGATCGTGCGCTCCACCAAGCGCGTGAAGGCCCACGACGAGGACAACACCGCTGGTGTTGGCGACCTCGTCCGCATCGAGGAGACCCGCCCGCTGTCCAAGGACAAGCATTTCCGTCTCATCGAGATCATCGAGAAGGCCCGCTAAACCTGGCCATCCATCGAGGAAGAAGCCCCGCCCCGTGCGGGGCTTTTTGCTTTTCGACGCCTACCTGTGCGCAGATTGCACTGCACAACCGTTCCCGGCATCTGAATACCCCGTTAACTTTCCAGCGCAGTTTTGGTTCACTAACTGTTCACCTCAGATTCTCCGGTGCGCAAGTGTTGAACCTTAAGGTTCGATGAGTCAGTTTCTACATTACGCTCACTTTGTGCGAAGACGGGGAGTCTCACCATGACCATCAAGGGCCTTAACCTTCTGTTCCAGTCCAAGCGGTCCAAGCTGACCTGTACCTACAAGTGCGGTAACGCATGTTGGGGCGAGTGCACTAACACCTCCGACAACGCCTACTTCGGCGACCTCGTCTCGCGCCGCGGAGTGCTGAAGTCCTTCGGCCTCGGTGTGGTCACCGTCGGCGGCGGTGCCGCCCTCGCGGCCTGCAGCTCCGAGCCGGGCAGTGGCGCGGCTGGTACGACCACCGCGTCCGCGGCGACGGGCAGCTCCTCGGCCGCAGCTACCGAGGTCAAGGCGCTCAAGGGCATGCAGTTCGAGCCGGTCGCACCGAATACCGAGGACAAGGTTGTTGTCCCGACCGGCTACGCCACCAGCGTTCTTATCGCCTGGGGCGACCCGATTTTCAAGGACGCTCCGGAGTTCGACCCAGAGAACCAGACCGCGGCTGACGCGGAGAAGCAGTTCGGTTTCAACAACGACTTCGCTGGTCTGATGGACCACCCGGACGATGACAGCCGCTTGGTGTACGTGTGTTCGCACGAGTACACCACCGAGCCGCAGATGTTCCCGGGCTACGATGCGGACAACCCCACCGATGAGCAGATCAACATCGGCCTGGCTAACCACGGCCACACCATCCTCGAGGTGTCCAAGGTGGGCGACACCGGCGAGCTCAAGCGCGAGTTCGGCCCGCTGAACCGCCGCATCACCGCGAACACCCCGTTTGAGCTCCGCGGTATCCTCGCTGGTGCTGACCTGGTCAAGACCAGCGCAGACCCGGAGGGCAAGACGGTTCTGGGCACGCTGAACAACTGCGCGGGCGGCATGACCCCGTGGGGCACCTTCCTGTCGGGCGAGGAGAACATCGACCAGTACTTCGCTAACGGTGCCGCCGTTACGGGCGAGCGCCCGGCCGCAGACGTGAAGCGTTTCGGCGTCGATGATGAGGCCTCCGAGCGCAAGTGGGAGCGCCTGCACGATCGCTTCGACCTGGCGAAGGAGCCCAACGAGTTCAACCGTTTCGGCTACATCGTCGAGATCAACCCGCTGGACCCGAACTCCACCCCGATCAAGCACACCTCGATGGGCCGCTTCAAGCACGAGGCCGGAAACGTCCACGTTGACAAGGATGGCACCGTGGTGTGCTACTCGGGCGACGATTCCCGCTTCGAGTACATCTACAAGTTTGTCTCCTCCAAGAAGATGGTCGAGGGCGACGTCGAGCACAACATGGGCATCCTCGACGAGGGCACCCTCTACGTGGCCAAGCTCGAGGGCGACTCCCCGCAGAGCGAGATCACTGGCGACGGCGACCTGCCGTCCGACGGCGAGTTCGACGGTAAGGGCACGTGGGTCAAGCTGCTGACGGTGACCGAGAATGGTGCCGAGTCGCATGTCGACGGCTTCACCCCCGAGGAGGTTGCGGTCTACACCCGCCTCGCGGCCGATGAGGTCGGTGCGACGAAGATGGATCGCCCGGAGGACTTTGAGGTCAACCCGGTCAACGAAAAGGTCTACGTTGCCCTGACCAACAACTCCTACCGCGGTGCGACCGGTGAGAACGCGTCGAAGAGCAAGGAAGACGTGATGGAGTACGCGCCGATCCGCGAGAACAAGAACGGTCTTGTCATGGAGATCGAGGATGACTTCGCGGGCGAGAACTTCACCTGGAACCTGCTTCTGGTGTGTGGTGACCCGGCTGCGGCGTCGACCTACTTTGGCGGCTTCGACAAGGACAAGGTTTCCCCGATCTCCTGCCCGGACAACCTTGCGTTCGACACCTACGGAAACCTCTGGATCTCCACCGACGGCAACGCGCTGGGCAGCAACGACGGTCTCTACGCTGTTGGCCTCGAAGGCGAGAACCGCGGCCAGGTCAAGTGCTTCCTCACGGTGCCGAAGGACGCTGAGACCTGTGGCCCGATCGTGACCGAGGAGCGCGTGATGGTCAACGTCCAGCACCCGGGCGAGTCGGACGACGCGACCTACGAGAACCCGACCTCCAACTGGCCGGAGGGTGGCAACTCCGTGCCTCGCCCAGCCGTGGCTGTTGCGTGGCGCGAGGACGGCAAGGAGATCGGCGTCGAGGCGTAGCCGATTGACCCCCCTGGTGGCCGGGGGAAAGGAACAAATGTTGACGTGTCTACGTTGAACGGGGCATGAAGAAGTTTGGATTCCTTTCCTTCGGCCACTACGCGTTTTCCGGGCAGCAGGGCCCAGGCGCGAAGCAAACCCTGCAGGACACCGTAGAGATTGCGCGGCAAGCGGACGCGATCGGTGTCAACGGCGCCTACGTCCGGGTGCATCACTTCGCCCCGCAGTTCTCATCACCGATCGCGCTGCTCTCTGCAATGGCCGCGGTAACGAAGCACATCGAGGTGGGAACGGGTGTGTTGGATATGCGCTACGCCAACCCGCTGCAGCTCGCCGAGGACATCGCCACGCTCGACCTGCTCTCCAACGAGCGCGTCGCCCTCGGTGTGTCCCGCGGTTCACCCGAGCCCGCCGACAAGGGCTGGGAGTCATTCGGCTTCACCGCCCAAGCGGACAACGGCGCGGACTTAGCAAGGGATCACTTCGAGCGCTTCATGGCCGCGCTGCGTGGCGAGGGGATGGCGGTCTCGGCGCCGCTGGACAGGCAGTACCCGCGGATGTATCGCCCGGGCATCGATCTGCCGGTGCTGCCGCACTCGCCGGGCGCGGACCGCCGCATCTGGTGGGGCGCGGGGTCCTTCGAGTCCGCTGAGCAGGCCGCCCGTGACGGGGTGAACCTGATGAGCTCGACGCTGATCAGCGAGGCCAACGGGTCGTCGTTAGGCGAGCTCCAGGCCCGTCAGATTCAGCGCTACCGCGAGTCGTGGGCCGAGGCCGGCCACGAGTGGACGCCGCGCGTGTCGGTGTCGCGCAGCGTTTTTCCGATCGTTGACGACACCTCGCGCCGCCTGTTCGGGATGCAGGGCAGCTCGGAGCAAATCGGCTCGCTCGGCGAGAGCCGGGCGGTGACCTTCGGCAAGACGTACGCCGCCGAGCCGGACCAGATCATTGCGGAGCTCAAGGCGGATCCCTCGATCCAGGCCGCGGACACGCTGATGCTGACCATCCCGAACCAGCTTGGGGTGGACCTCAACGTCAAGATCCTCGCCGACTTCGCCGAGCACATCGCCCCGGCGCTGGGCTGGGTGCCGGCCAACGAGAGCTAGCGCCGGCCCGCCTGGTCGAAGAAGTCGCGTTCGTAGTAGCAGGCGTGCATGAAGGCATCCGCCGCTTGTCGACGCTGCGCCTCCGTCGCCGCAGCCAGAGCCTTTTCGGCGCGCGCGATCGCCCCGCGGGCCTCGCCCACGAATTCTTCGCCGCTATAGGTGTCCAGCCAGGCGCGGTAGGCGTGAGTGGGGGAGTTGCTGTCCGCCAAGTACAAGCCCACCTCGGCGTAGAGCCAGAAACACGGCAGAACCGCGGCCACGCCGACGGGGTAGTCCTCCAGCGCGACCTGCGCCTTGAGGAAGCTGACGTAGCCCAGGGTCACCGGAGAGATCGGGGTGGTGTCGACGTCGATGCCGTGGTCGCTAAACCACGAGCGGTGCAGTTCCTGCTCCGCGACGATCGCCTGCTGGGCGGTGTGCGCCCACCACACTTGCTCGTCGGCCGCGGGGGCTTTGGCGCTCAAACCCGCGAGCGCGCGGGAGTAGTCGCCGAGGTAGTGTGCGTCCTGGGCGAGGTAGAAGTCGAACTCGTCGCGCGCCAGCGTGCCGTCGCGAAGGTCCCGGATAAAGCCCGAGCCGAGGATCTGCGGCCAAACGACGCGCGCCGCCATCTCCCAGAGCCGACGCGTGTGCTCGCCGGCGGGCGCGATCCGCGGGGAGGGCAGCGGCGTATCGACGCCCCCCTCATGCCACCGGTCCGTCTCACCCCAGGGGCGCGTGGAACCGCTCGCGGCGCGGCGCCGCAGGGCGTGGAAGTGGTCGACGGGGCCGTGGCCGCCCCCGACGTGCAGCGCGTCGGCGTGAGAAATCGCCTCGTGCAGCCAGTGCGAGGCCCACTCGGCGGCGGCGTTTCCGGAGGCGTCGATAGTTAGGCGCGTGGCTAGGGCGGATGAGAGCGAGCAGCCCGTGCCGTGCGTGTTGGGGGTGTCCACGCGCGGCACCGCGATGACGCGGACCTCGCCGGCAGGGGTGACCAGCGCGTTTGAGGCGTACGCGCCGGTGAGGTGGCCGCCTTTGACCAGCACGCTCACGCCGGTGTCGGCGGCAAACGAGGCGCCCTGGGCAACCGCAGCGTCGAAGTCGGTGGCCGCAGCGGCGCCGGTGAACACCGCGAGCTCCGGGATGTTGGGGGTGACCACCGTGGCGTGGTCGCGGATCAGCTGACGCAGCGCCTCCTCGGCATCCGTGCTCAGCAGGCGATCGCCCGAGGTGGCCACCATGACGGGGTCGACCACCACAATCGGGACCGGGTGCGCCCCGAGGAAGGTAGAGACGGTGGCGGTGGTGGGGGCGTCGCCAAGCATGCCGATCTTGATGGCGTCGATGGTCACGTCGTCGACAACCGCGTCCAGCTGCGCGCGGAGGAACCCCTGTGGCGGGGTGTGGACCTCGCGTACACCGCAGGTGTTCTGCGCCACGAGCGCGGTGACCACGGCCATACCGTAACCCCCGGCGGCGGCGATCGATTTAAGGTCGGCGTGGATGCCCGCCCCGCCGGTGGGGTCGGTGCCGGCGATGGACAGAACGCGGGGCTGCTGATTGGACATGCACACCGGTTTACACCAAAAAAGCGAAGCGGCGTCCGGGGTTTTGCTTTCTGCGAGGTCGGCGTGGTTGAATATACAGGTTGTCTTGAGCTGGTCGGGGTTTCCCGCGCGTTTCCGAGTGGGCGCCCCGAGACCCTTCGACCACGTCCGCGTGGTTCGTCGATAAGCGAAGAGGCACAAGTAAGCATTGACCACGTGCGCGCAGGACGGAAATCTGGCGCACTTTGAAACCAGGTCAGGAGAGACCCTAGTGATTCAGCAAGAATCGCGTCTGAAGGTCGCCGATAACACTGGTGCACGAGAAATTCTGTGCATCCGCGTCCTCGGCGGCTCTGTCCGACGCTTCGCCGGCATCGGCGACACGATCGTCGCCACCGTGAAGGAAGCCACCCCCGGTGGCAACGTCAAGGAGGGTGAGGTCGTTCGCGCCGTCATCGTCCGCGCCAAGAAGGAGACCCGTCGCCCGGACGGCTCCTACATCTCATTCGACGAAAACGCTGCCGTTCTGATCAAGAACGACACTGAACCCCGCGGTACCCGTATCTTCGGCCCGGTCGCGCGCGAGCTGCGCGACAAGAAGTTCATGAAGATCGTTTCTCTCGCACCGGAGGTGATCTAACCCATGAAGATCAAGAAGGGCGATATGGTCCAGGTCATCTCTGGCAAGGACAAGGGCGCTCAGGGCAAGGTCATTGAGGCCTACCCGCAGCGCGACAAGGTCCTCGTCGAGGGCGTCAACCGCATCAAGAAGCACGTCGCTAACTCCTACAACGAGCGCGGCGCCGAGTCCGGTGGCATCGTCACCCAGGAAGCACCCATCCACGTCTCCAACGTGATGGTCCTGGATTCCGACGGCACCCCGACTCGCGTGGGCTACCGTTTCGACGAGAACGGCAAGAAGGTCCGCGTGGCAAAGTCGAACGGGAAGGACATCTAAGCATGGCTGAGAACTACACCCCGCGCCTGAAGAGCCGCTACAAGGACGACATCCGCGCCAAGCTCAGCGAAGAGTTCGGCTACGACAACGTCATGCAGATTCCGGGTCTGACCAAGATCGTGGTCAACATGGGCGTTGGTGACGCTGCCCGCGACTCCAAGGTCATCAACGGCGCACTCGAAGACCTCACCGCGATCACCGGCCAGAAGCCGCAGCTGCGTCGCGCGAAGAAGTCGATTGCTAACTTCAAACTCCGTGAAGGCATGCCGATCGGCGCGAAGGTTACTCTGCGCGGCGATCGCATGTGGGAGTTCCTCGACCGTCTGCTCTCCATCGCTCTGCCGCGTATCCGTGACTTCCGCGGCCTGAACGACAAGCAGTTCGACGGTGCGGGCAACTACACCTTCGGCCTGAATGAGCAGACCATGTTCTACGAGATCGACATCGACAAGGTCGATCGCGTGCGCGGCATGGACATCACGCTCGTGACCACCGCAACGAACGATGACGAGGGCCGTGCCCTGTTGCGCCACCTCGGCTTCCCGTTCGCTGACAAGGACGGCAAGATGCAGCGCGCTTAACTAGCCGCCGCTTGACTACGCACCCCCGCACGCGCCCTTTCCAAGAAGGGTCGCGAGCGGGGGTGCCTTTTGGCTTAGGGCCGGGCCTTGCCGTGGAACCAAAACGGCACCCACACGACGTCTTCTCGGGCCACACCCCACGAGTTGACGGCGAGCGAGCGCACAGCCTTGGTTAGTGCTCCCTCGCCAGAGACCCACACGGAGTGCGGCGCGTGTGCGGGGTAGAGGGTGCGCAGGGCGCCTAGCGTCGCCGCCGTTTCCGCCTGCTTGGGTGCGTCGACGACGGTGAGACTGCGAAGTGCGTCGCCCCACTGGGTGACGAGCCCGTCTTCGATCTCCTCGTCGGCGGTGATAACGGCGACAACGTCGGTGAGCTCTAACGCCGCCGGGGCGTTGGCGCGCTGATAGGCGAGGATGTGGCGCAGCGCGGGCAGGGCGGAGGCGTCGGCGACGAGCAGTTGCGAACCGGTGGGTGGGGTCCACAGCGCTGGGCAGGTGAACATCCCCGCGGTTGTGCCGGGCCGGGCGCGGCGGATCCACCGCGAGCCGGGGCCGGAGTCGCCGTGGGTGACCACGTCGACGTCGATAAGCTTTTTGTCCTTGTCAAGCTTGCGGATGGTGTACCAGCGCAGGTCGGGGCGGGTGTCCTCGGGCAGTGCCGCGACCGCCGCGCGGATGTTGACGCCGTCGATGTCAAACGGCTCGAAGTCTCGGCCAGGTTTGGGTATGACGAGGCCGAAGTACTCGTCCGGGCCGGTGAGGGCGAAGTCGGCGAATGCATCGGCGGTGAATGTCAGCCTATGCAAGCGGGGCTTGAGCTGCTGATTGTCGAGCAGTGTGACGGTGTGGAGGGCGTGGGTATGCATGGCACCAATCAGTCTCTAGTAAGGTAAGGCTTGCTTTAGTACATCGTTGGCGCTTAGTATACATTCCGCCCTCATTTTAGGCACGTTGATGTGTCGTAAATCAAAGAAGTTAGGAAACCTAATGGGAATTTTCTCGCGCAAGCCCACCACTGCAGTCGCGCTTGTGGCCGCCGCAGCACTCGCACTCACAGGCTGCACACGAGGAGAAGGCGAGCCTGCCACAACCGATGGCGCAGGTGAGGCGAGGATAGTGAGCCTCGGGCTAGGCGACGTCGACACGCTGCTCGCGCTCGATGTCACCCCCGTCGCCATTGCCCCCTGGGGCGCCGAGGGCGACGGGGGCGAAAGCGGCGTCGGGCCGTGGTCGAAGGAGCTGCTCGGCAGCGCGCGACCGGCGACAATCTACAACACGGCCAGCGGCTTTACCGCCGATGTCCTCGAACAGGTCACCGCCACCGAGCCCACCCAGATCATTGCGGTCAACCAGGCCGTCGACGTCCAAGCCCAGGAATCGCTCGAGCAGATCGCGCCGACGACACTCAAGCCCGAGGGCTACGACAACTGGCAGATCCCCTGGGACAAGCAGGTTGAAACAATCGCCGCGGCCGTCGATAAAAAAGCCGAAGGTGAGGAGTTGATCGCGAAAACCGAAAAGGCTTTCGCCGACTTCCGCGATAGCCACCCGGAGCTCGTTGGAGAGAGCGCCGCGATCGTGATGCCCTACGAGGGAAAGATTGGCCTCTACACCGCCGGCGACGGGCGCGGGCAGTTCATCGAGAACCTGGGCTTTAGCATTCCGCCCGAGCTTCAGGGAGACGGCTCCAGCTTCTTCGTCGACTACGCCCCCGAAAACTACGCGGCTTTAAACGGCGTGGATTACCTATTCGTCCTGGACTACAACGGCGCGCTCACCGCGCTGGAGAACGACCCAACGTTCCAAAACCTGGACATCGTCAAAGACGGCCGAGTGCGCTACCTCGCCACCGACGTCGGCAACGCGATGAGCATGCCCAACCCAGTGACCATTCCGTGGGCCATCGATAAGTTCGCCGAGCAGCTGTCCTAGCCCGGATTGATAAGAGGAAAGCCCCGCCCACGATGAGCGTCGCACGACGAAGCACACGTCATACCGGCATTGTGTGCGCCGCGCTGCTCGTCGCCGTCGCTGCGGCGGTCGTGGCGTCGTTGTTTGTCGGCTCTCGCGCCGTGCCGGCGAACGAGGTGCTTCTTGTCCTGCGCGGTGCCGGCACGGCAGAGATCCGGGGAATCGTGTGGGACCTGCGCGTCCCGCGCACGCTCATTGCGTTCGCAGTCGGCGCCTCGCTTGCGCTGGCAGGCGCGCTGGCCCAGGCGTGGACGCGCAACCCGCTCGCCGATCCCGGCTTTATCGGCATCACTGCGGGTGCTTCCTGCGCCATGGCGATTGGAGCGGTCCTGGGCGTGAGCGCCACTGTCACCGGTTCGCTCACCTTCGCCTTCGGGGGCGCCGCCGCGGCCACCGGCGTCGTCATGCTCATTGCGCGCCGCTCGTTGTCGCCACTTACCTTGATCCTTGCCGGGGTCGGGGTCGACGCGGCGCTGCGCTCCGTTGCGACCCTGCTCGGATTATTCGACACAGAAGTCTTCGACTCCATGCGCCACTGGGTGGTGGGCTCCACCTTCGGCCGCGGCTACGCGGAAGCGGCCGTCGCCTGGGCCGGGTGCGCCGTCGGCGGGGTGTGCGCCCTGTTCGCTGCGCGTCCGCTCGACCTGCTAGCGATGGGCAGGGACACCTCCCTCGCCCTGGGCGGTTCCGAGCGGCGAGCGCATGTTGGCGCCGCGGCTGGGATCGTGCTCTTGGCCGGCAGCGCTACCGCGGCAGCCGGGCCGGTCGCCTTCGTCGGGTTCGCCGCCCCGCACATTATGCGCAGGCTTGTCGGCCCGCAGCTTACGGTCTTGCTGGTTCCCGCCGCGCTTTTCGGGGGCACCATCGTGCTGCTTGCCGACGTCCTCGGCAGGCTCGTGCTTAGCCCGGGGGAGCTGGAAATGTCCATCGTGATCGCGTTCATTGGCGCGCCGCTGCTCATCGCCGCGGTGCATCGGGGCGAGGGCGCGAACAAGACGGTGATCTAGATGCGAAAAACCTCACGACTCATCGGCGCCACTGTGCTGTTCGCCGCGATCGCGGCTGCGGCCTACATCGCGCTTCTGGGCCAAGGCGCCGTGGAGCTGAGCCCCACCCAGGTACTCCACGTCCTGCGTGGCGGCGGAACAAGCCGGGAGATTGCCGTGGTGTGGGATCTGCGCCTGCCGGTCGCCGTGGCCACGCTCCTTGTCGGGGCTGCGCTCGGAATGGCGGGGGAGTGGACCCAAACGATGGCGCGCAACCCGCTGGCATCGCCCGATATTCTGGGCGTGACCTCGGGGGCCGCGCTGCTCGTGGTGCTGGGAACGGTGACGTACCGCCCGGAGTTTTCGCAAGCGCTGCCCGACTTCTGGTGGCGCGCCGTCCTCGCGCTCTGTGGTGCAGCGGGCGTGGTCGTGCTTCTGGTCGCGCTCGGCGGGGTGGGTACCAGCGACAGAATCGTGCTCACGGGGTTCGCGCTCTCACTCATGCTCCACGCCGCGGTGAGCTACCTGCTGCTCAAAGCTGAGGTGTTGCGCGCCGTGGAGGCGCAGACCTGGCTGGCGGGCTCGACTGGTTTCGTTCGCATAGATGGCGTTATCGCGCTGAGCGTTGGTGTGCTCCCGTTCGTTGCCCTCGGGTTGTGGTGTGGGCGCGATCTGCCGTTGCTTGCCCACGACGACATTTCTGCCACCGCGCTGGGTGTCAACCTTAAGGCGCGGCGCGCGGCTCTGCTAGTAGCGGCGACGGGGATCTCGGCGGTGGTGGTTTCTGTGGTCGGGCCCATCGGTTTCGTCGCGCTGCTCGCCCCGCACCTGGGGCGCATCGTTGCGCGCACGCCGAACCCGGCACCGGTGGTATCCGCCGCCGCGGGTGCCGCGCTGCTGGCGGTATGCGCGGTGGTGGCGGGGCTAATCCCCGCCGCTGCACCCGTAGGCGCAGTGTCATCAGCAATCGGCGGCGTCGCCCTCGTATTGCTGGTGTGGCGGCAGTCTCGGAGCACACGATGAGGACAAGGCGAGGTAGGAAATAATGAACGCAGGGCAATCAGTCGTCGCGCGCGATATCGTCGCAGGTTACGGCAGCAGCAGCGACGTGCTGCACGGTGTGAGCTTGGTCGCTCGCCCTGGCGAGGTGACCACCCTGATCGGCCCGAACGGGTGCGGCAAGTCGACGCTGTTAAAGACGATGTCGAAGGTTCTCACTCCTCGCGCCGGCACGGTGACGGTTGGCGGTGAAGATGTCCATTCGCTGTCGTTTCGGCAGGCAGCGACGCGCATCGCGATGCTTGCGCAGAACCCCGTCGCCCCTGATGGGCTGCGCGTCGGAGAGCTTGTCGCCCGTGGCCGCCACCCGCACCGGGACCGCCTGCGGGGCCTTGGCGCCGAGGACCGGGAGGCGATTGAACGGGCCTGCGCGGAAACCTCAGTTACCGAGCTCGTCGATCGCGACATTGCGGAGCTCTCCGGCGGGCAGCGCCAGCGCGTGTGGCTAGCGATGGCGCTCGCGCAGGACACGCCTGTCCTGCTTCTCGACGAACCAACCACGTTCCTTGACCCCGCCCACGCCATCGCCATGCTCGAGCTCGCCCGCGGCCAAGCGCGCCGAGGCAAGGCCGTGGTGATGGTGTTGCACGATCTGATGCTGGCGGGGATGTACTCCGACACCCTGGTTGTGATGAAGCAGGGGCGCATCCTGGCCGAGGGCGCCCCCTCGCAGGCGTTGACTCCGCAGGTGTTGGAGCAGGCCTACGGGCTGCGCGCCGAAGTGTGGGAGGACCCGGCGGGAGGCTCGCCGGTCATTGTCCCGCGCGGCGTTGTATACAGCGATTGGCCCAGCTAAAGGGGTATCGCTTGAGCGGGTGCCCTGCGGTCTAGGGGGTTAGGTGTGCGTGTCCCTTCGCTGAGTATGCATTCGCAAGCGCCGAGCCCTAGAGCGTCGCGTCGTAGTCGTGGTCGAATTCGATGGTGGATTTAATCGCGTCCGCGTTGGTTCGCGTGGTGATGCTCAGCCGGTTAAACGTGTTGATCGCTAGGATGCTCACCAGCACGTCGTGCGCGCCCTGTGTGCCAAAGTGTTTCTCGACGCTGTCCCACAGCTCGTCGGGTACGGATTCGTAGCCGTCAATGTGCGTCACCGCGTCGGTCAGGGCGAGCACCGCGGTTTCCTTCTCGTCGAAGCGGTCGCGATGGTTGGTCCAGTCCTCCGCCCGCAAAATTCGCGTTTCGTCCCAGCCGTCAGAGCGGGCATCGCGACGATGCGTGGTGATGCAGGCTTTGCAGTCGTTGATCACCGACGCGCGCAGCGACACCAGGTGCCGGTAGGCCTGGTCGACGTTGCTACCCGAGTATTTGACCATGGGAAGTAGGGAGCGCAGCGCCTCGCCGCGCATCTGTTTTCTCGCCTCCACCATGCCCGCGAGCCTAGTGGCGGGTTGGGAACTTATCCACAATCGGCGGTTATCCACAGGCGTTCACCCTCGGCGGGTATGGACGCGGGTTGCTCGGGTAGCAGTTGGGGAGGAACAACTCACTGACAGGGGGAATGGGCAACATCATGGCAACGACCGAGAAAATCAAGGACAAGGTGCAAAAGCTGCTGAATCAGGCGGCGGATCGGCAGGGCACGGCCGAGGGGGAGTCCTACTACGCCAAGGCTTTTGCGCTGATGGCCAGCCACGGCTTCGATGAACGAGACCTAAACTCACCCGATGAGGGAGATGACGTGGGGCATAAAAGCGTTGGGCTCAGTGGGGCTTACACGGATATGCAAGCCGCCCTGTTGCTCGGCATCGCCGCGGCCTTGCACTGCACGGGTTTCAGTCAGAGGGTGCGCCGTTCCACGCGGATCAGTTCGGTGACTATTTTCGGGCTGCGGCGCCACCTCGATCGCGTCAATCTGCTCTTCACGCTGCTCAACCCGGCGATGATCGCGGCTGCGGGGGCGATCGTCGCCGGCCCGTTCGACGCGACCTCCACGGTCGTGCAGCGCCGCTCGTTCATGACTGGTTTCACGCACAGCATCGCGTATCGGTTGAGGGCGGCGGAGCAAAGTGTTGCGGGAACCGCGGGCGAGTATGCGCTAGCGCTTGTCGACGACGCCGAGAAAGCGCGCCAGGCTCAAGAGGATTTCGGTCGCCACCACGGTCTGTTCTTCGAGAACTTTCGCTCGCAGCGAACCTTCGACGGCGAGTCTTACGGGCAGGGAGTGGAAGCGGGGGAGAGGTCGGATTTGGGGCAAGCCCGCGTTGGATCCCGACCTGCGCTTACGTTCCGAAAAATTGTTTAGCAAAACAATAACATCTGCGCATGCGGACCACTAATATGACCTAAAATACATGAGGATTTCAAACGTGAGGGAGGTCACATGGGTTCGGTGGTTACGGCGAGGGTGAGGCGGTCTGCGGCCGCAGTAGTCACGGCGAGCGCGGTAGCGGTGTCGGCGGTTCTCGCTGGCGGGGGCCACGCAGCGGCCGCAGAAGGATCATTGGAAGGCTCCACGGTCGGCTCGTCGATTGTGACGCAGGGCCCCGTCCAGCCCGGTGCAGTGGACCCCTTCTATGACACTTCCGGCGTCGCCCCGAGTCGAGTCGGCGAGATCTTGCGTACGCAACCGGCGCCTTATTCCGGAATCCTCGGAAACGGTTCGCCGGGTCTTCCCACCAGTGTGGACAAGATTATGTACACCACCGAAGACGCCGACGGGAAACTGACGCCCGTGACCGGATACGTGCTCGAGCCGACGGTGCCGTGGCACGGCGAGGGACCGCGCCCCACCGTGGTGATCGTGCGCGGGACGGTCGGGCAGGGCGATCACTGCGCGCCCTCTCGCAACTGGCCGCTCGACGGGCAGCCTGATCCGGTTTACACGGGCCGGACGGTCAATCTCGAGGGCAACTACGACATGATGTATGCCAGCCAGGGTGTGCGCGTCGTTGTCACAGACCTGATCGGGATGGGCACCCCGGGCTTGCACACCTACATGAACCGAAAGGACCAGGCGCATGCGATGCTCGACGCCGCGCGCGCCGCGCGTGAGCTCGTTGAAAGCCGCGGCGGGCAGTTCGGTAAGGTGGCCGTCTACGGGCACTCCCAGGGCGGTGGCGCATCGGCTGCTGCGGCGGAGGCCCAGCCCGAGTACGCACCTGATGTCAACCTGGTGGCCAGCTACGCCTCTGCACCGCCGGCGGACCTCATCAAGGTCCAGGACAACATCGACGGCTCCGACCTCTCCGGCGTGATCGGCTTCGCCGTCAACGGGCTAATGGCCCGTTACCCAGAGCTCGCGGAGATCTTCGACGCGAACGTGTCCCCGGCGGGGCGCGATGCGCTGGAGAAGGTGACCAACATGTGCACCGATGACATCATGAGGGAATACGACGGGGTGTACACCCGCGAGTGGATTACCGGCAACCGGACGCTCGGCGAGCTCGCCCAGGAGTACCCTGCCGCGCAGAGGGCAATCGACGACCAGTTCATCGGCAACGGCGCACCCCAGGTGCCGGTGATGATCGTCTCCGGCCGCTACGACCAGAACGTCGCCTACGACCAGGCCAAGGTACTTGCCCGCGCCTGGTGCGCGAAGGGGGTTCCCGTGGTTTACCGCGACGACATCCTCCCTGCGATTGCCACCTACAACCACGTGGCCCAGGCGGTTTCAGGTGGCGCGTTCGGTATCCCGTTCGTCATCGACGCCTTCCATGGCCGCATGCCGGCGCAGCCGACGGTGTGCACGAACTTCGACGGCAACCTCGGTTCCTCCGCCGCCGATCTCAGCTCTGCGGTGAGCTCGCTGCCGCTATCGAGCGGGTTCGTCCCGGGAGGGGTTGAGACGGGCTTGAGTTCGGGAATGCAGGGCTCAGGGCGTTTGTAGGCCCGCGTAGACACTGACGCGGCGCCCGCTCGCGTGCGCCACCAGCGTCATGCCTGCGTGGCGGGCCAGTTCCACCGCGAGCGACGACGCGTCCGCGGTGGTCACGATGGCGGCAATCCCCGCCATCAACGCCTTGCGCGCAATCTCAAACGTCACCTGCGTGTCGAGCACCAGAACGCGCTCGGCCGCAGGAACCGCGGAGTCAAGGTCCAGAGAGCCAACGAGCTTATCGACGGCGTGGGAGGTGTTCAGGTCCTCTCGCCGCAGCACGTGGTCAGCCTCTGCGGTAGCGAGAACAGCGACGCGAGTCGGCGCCTTGGCGTTGCGTTCGACGACAAGATCGGCGAAGCGAAACCACGTCTCAGCCGCGACATCGACCGGGGTGACCGGGCCGGGGGCGCTGTGCACGATCTCGGAGATGGTCTGCTCCCGCGACACGCCACAGGAATCCGCTAGCGGAGAGACAGGGGTAAGCGGGGCAGCGATGTCGACGTCCATCAGGTTGTAGGTGTTGCGCCCGCCGGTATCCACGGCGCCCGCGCAGTACCGCGCCGTTGCAACATCGGAGGCGTCGCGGATCAGCCCCTTGGTAAACAACCACCCGTGGACAAGCTCGACGTCGTTTCCCGGGGTGCGGGTCGTGGTTAACAGCGTGACGCCGCGAGAGCGCAGTTGCAGCGGCTCCTCCGCGGCCGCGGTTCCGGCACGCGTGTCGGAGAAGACCTGTGCCGCCGCGGAGGCGTCGCCAAGCGACAGCGTCGTCACGGCAAAGCTGCGGTTGATCCGTCCCACTTGCCACCTTCCTTGCGTCGACTTTGGGCTGTGAGAGTTACGAGCCTACCCGTGCCGCGGCACCCTCCAACACGCGCTCCATGCCAGAAACCCCCGGCGAACTCGTCTGCAGCCGCAGCGCGAAGGTGGAAGGGAGCGCAACTGGGTCGACACCGCGCCGTGTTCCGTATCCACGTGCGCTGCCGCGCACTGGGAGGCGAACGCCCCTGGTAGCAATTTGCTTCTTAGCTGCTGCGGCCGGTAGGGTTCTCGTTTGGACTTCTGGGCCCGACACATGGCGTCCACGGAGATTCAACAAGTTCATTTAACTGCACATCCAACTTTGTTGCAGGCCCCCCGCCGACATGCGGACCGGGTGTAAGGGAGGCGGCGAGCGCCCCGCGTTACTGAGCGCGGGGAGCGTTGAGTAGCCCCCAACAGACCACACGGATAACGCGACCATTCCACGAAGCAGTTTGTGGGGGTCAGGTGGGTTTTTAAAGGGAACCGCAACGAGAAAGGTAAAACGGTCACTTCACATGACGATGACTGATCCAATCGCAGACATGCTGTCTCGCGTGCGTAACGCAAATAATGCGCAGCACGAGACCGTGTCTATGCCCTCCTCCAAATTGAAGGTCAACATTGCGGAGATCCTCAAGCAGGAGGGCTACATCGCTGACTACAAGGTTGAGGAAGTCAAGGTTGGCAAGACGCTGACCCTGGACCTCAAGTACGGCCCCACCCGCGAGTCCTCCATTGCAGGGCTGCGCCGCGTGTCCAAGCCGGGTCTGCGTGTGTACGCAAAGTCGAACGACCTGCCGCAGGTTCTTGGCGGCCTTGGCGTGGCAATCATTTCCACGTCGCAGGGCCTCCTGACCGATCGTCAGGCCCAGGAGAAAGGCGTAGGCGGAGAAGTTCTCGCCTACGTCTGGTAAGGGAGGTTGGAAAGACTATGTCACGCGTAGGTAAAGCACCCATCGCAATCCCCAACGGCGTCGAGACCACTATTGACGGCCGTAACGTTCAGGTCAAGGGCCCGAAGGGCACCCTGTCGCTCGAACTCCCGGAGCCGATCACCGCTTCCGTTGCTGAAAACGAAATCGTGGTGTCCCGCCCGGACGACAACCGCACCAGCCGCGCCCTGCACGGCCTGTCCCGCTCCCTGGTGAACAACCTGGTCGTGGGCGTGACCGAGGGCTACAAGGTCAACATGGAGATCTTCGGCGTCGGTTACCGCGTGCAGGCCAAGGGCAAGGACCTCGAGTTCTCCCTGGGCTACTCGCACCCGATCCTGATCCAGGCACCCGAGGGCATCACCTTCGCCGTCGACGGAAATACCAAGTTCTCCATCGAGGGCATCGACAAGCAGCAGGTAGGCCAGATCGCTGCGAACATCCGCCGACTGCGCAAGGACGACCCCTACAAGGGTAAGGGCATCCGCTACGCAGGCGAGCAGGTTCGCCGCAAGGTCGGAAAGACGGGTAAGTAATCATGAGCAATACTGCAGAGAACACCAAGCGCACCCCGGTGGGCAAGGACATTTCTTCCCGCCGCCGCGAGGCCCGCGCACGTCGCCACTTCCGTATCCGCAAGACGCTGCGTGGCACCCCGGAGACCCCGCGTCTCGTCGTGCACCGCTCTTCTCGCCACATGCACGTGCAGGTCATCGACGACCTCGCCGGCCACACGCTCGTGTCCGCCTCCACGATGGAAGCCGACATCCGCGGTGCCGAGGGCGATAAGAAGGACAAGGCAGCAAAGGTTGGCGCCCTGATCGCTCAGCGCGCGAAGGAAGCCGGCATCGACGCGGTTGTCTTCGACCGCGCTGGCTACAAGTACCACGGCCGAGTGGCAGCCCTTGCTGACGCAGCTCGCGAAGGTGGTCTGAAGTTCTAATGACTACCGCAATCATCACCATCAACGGAAGGAACGCGTAATGGCCGAACGTGAACGGCGTGACGGCGGACGCTCCGCCGACAACCAGAACAACAACGACCGCAACCAGCGCAATAACGACCGTGGCGAGCGCGGTGGCCGCGGAGGCCGCCGCGACCGCGACGACCGCCGCAACCAGAACGACGATCGCGACAAGTACATCGAGCGCGTTGTCACCATCAACCGTGTTGCCAAGACCGTCAAGGGCGGCCGCAACATGTCCTTCACCGCGCTCGTCGTCGTCGGCGACGGCCAGGGCATGGTCGGCGTCGGCTACGGCAAGGCGAAGGAAGTTCCCGCTGCCATCCAGAAGGGCGCTGAAGAGGCCCGCAAGAACTTCTTCCGCGTCCCGATGATCGGCGGCACCATCCCGCACCCGGTCCAGGGTGAGGCAGCCGCCGGCATCGTCATGCTGCGCCCGGCCGCACCGGGTACCGGTGTCATCGCCGGTGGCGCCGTGCGCCCCGTTTTGGAGTGCGCCGGCGTGCAGGACATCCTGTCGAAGTCTCTCGGCTCCGACAACGCCCTGAACGTGGTTCACGCGACCGTTGCCGGCCTCAAGGAGCTCGTGCGCCCCGAGGAGATTGCCGCCAAGCGCGGCAAGTCCGTCGAGGACATTGCACCGGCCCGCATGCTGCGCGCACGCGCAGGACAGGAGGCTTAAGAAACAATGGCTCTGAAGATTACGTTGCACCACGGCAAGGTCGGCGAGAAGCCGACGACCCGCGCAAACCTGGAGGCACTGGGCTTGCGCAAGATTGGCCAGTCGGTGATCAAGCAGGACAACGCCGCAACCCGCGGCCAGATCCTCAAGGTGCGCCACCTGGTCACCGTTGAAGAAGTTGCAGGGGAGTAGATTACACATGGCTGACATCATCAAGCTCCATGATCTGCGCCCGGCGCAGGGCGCGAAGAAGTCCAAGACCCGCGTTGGCCGCGGTGAAGCATCCAAGGGTAAGACCGCAGGTCGCGGTACCAAGGGCACCGGCGCTCGCAAGCAGGTTTCGGCCGCTTTCGAGGGTGGCCAGATGCCGCTGCACATGCGGTTGCCGAAGCTGAAGGGCTTCAAGAACCCGAACAAGGTCATTTTCCAGGTTGTCAACGTGGCAGACCTCGAGAAGGCGTTCCCGAACGGTGGCACTGTGGCCATCTCCGACATCGTCGCAGCGGGCCTTGTTCGCAAGAACGAGCCGGTGAAGGTTCTGGGCAACGGTGACCTGGGCGTCAAGCTCGACGTCACCGCCACGAAGTTCTCCAAGTCTGCCGTCGAGAAGATCGAGGCAGCCGGAGGCACCGTCACCGAGGCGTAGGTTTTTTAGAAAACCGCACTGAGAGGCGGGCTGTTCCCACCTACGGGATCAGCCCGCCTCTTCCTTACTTTTTGTTATTCTTTCCACATGGGTAACGCAGGAGCGCACAACGGCCTCATCTACGGAATCATCCTTGGACTCTTAGCGGGTGTCTGGATGGGAATGCTTTTCTTCGACAACGTTGGTGTGGGCATCGGGGTCGGCGTCGGGGTCGGTGTTGTCGCCGGTTTGGCCTACGACAGCAGGCAACGCCGCCGCGGCGGCGACGAGAAACCGATCGATCGGGAGCGCGCGTAGCGCGGCGGTCACTGGCCGAGCTCTTTGCGACGCTCCATGGCCACGCGCAGCCTTTCGGCGCGCTTTTTGGTTTCCGACGCGTTGAGTTCCTCGAAGATTTCTTCTTCCTCGTCGCCGAGCCCGAAGAATTCGCGGGCGCCCCACGAAGCCAGGCCGGCGATCGGGAACACCACCCAGAAGTACATCCAGTTAAATACGAAAAGACCCAGGAAGAAAAGCACCATCGTGGCAGACCAGATGATGGTGTCAGCGGCCTGCACTTTCTTCCCTCGGCTCAGCACCTTGTCAAGCTCGGCGTCTGCGTCGAACTCTCGCGGTAGGGTGCGCCGCTCTGGCCTGTCATCTCCCGGCTGGGCGATGGCGGGGGAGTTGCGCTCGATAGATTCAGGCATGTCCGCGAACAGTTTGTCGAGGTCGCTCCTGTAAGTCGCTTGCGTCAGCTCAGCGGTGCGCGCATCAAACTCGGCGACGCCCAGATAGCCGTTAGTAAACAGGTGCGTCAACCGGTCAAAGGCTTCCGAGCGCTCGGGGTCTCCGACGCGGACGTCGGGAAATTCCGCCACTTAAGCCTCCTCTGGGTAAACGACCTGACACCCTAACGTGGTGTGGGCGTCGATAAGTAACTCAAGTATTGTGCGCGCCAACGCGCACCGCAACTTCGACGATTGTCCGGTGGCTGGTAGGCTGTTGGGGTCAAACGTGCCTGGGGTGGGAAGCATCGAGTTTCCTAGCCCTCGGCTATACCTGTCCGCTATCTTCCGAGGTCTCACCCACCGCGGAAGCCAGGAGGCTTTGTGTCCGCTATTGTTCAAGCGTTTAGGGACGCTGATCTGCGCAAAAAGATCCTTATCACCCTCGCGTTGTTGGTTCTCTACCGCGTCGGCGCGCAGATTCCGACACCGGGAGTCGACTACGCGCTGATCAGCGCGCGCCTCAACGAGGTTTCGCAAGGCGATCAGGCCACGATGTTCTCAATCATCGGCCTGTTCTCGGGTGGTGCTCTCCTGCAGCTGTCTATCTTCGCGATCGGCATCATGCCGTACATCACGGCGTCGATCATCGTGCAGCTGCTCACCGTCGTCATCCCTCGCTTCGAGGAGCTCAAGAAAGAGGGCCAGGCTGGCCAGACGAAGATGACGCAGTACACGCGCTACCTCACCGTCGGCCTTGCGCTGTTGCAGTCCGCGGGCATCGTGGCGCTGGCGGATCGCGAACAGCTGCTGGGCCAAGGCATGCCCATCCTGGTGGAAGACCGCACCATCTGGACGCTGATCATGATGATTATCGTGATGACATCGGGTGCGGTGCTGATCATGTGGCTCGGTGAGATCATCACAGAAAAGGGCGTCGGCAACGGCATGTCGCTGCTGATCTTCGCTGGTATCGCGACCCAGATCCCCGCCCAGGGTGCCATTATTCTCGAGCAGTCCGGTGGTGTGACCTTCGGGCTGGTGCTCGCGGCGCTGATTGTGCTGGTGGTCGGCATCATCTTCGTGGAGCAGGGCCAACGCAGGATTCCGGTGCAGTACGCCAAGCGCATGGTGGGCCGCCGCCAGTACGGCGGGTCATCCACCTACCTGCCGCTGAAGGTCAACCAGGCGGGTGTGATCCCCGTCATCTTCGCGTCCTCGCTGCTGTACGTTCCGATCCTGATCACGCAGATCGTGACCATGAACAACCCGACGCCGCCGGACAACTGGTGGATGAACAACGTCATGGCCTGGCTACAGAACCCGGGTTCGTGGCAGTACATCCTGATCTACTTCGCGATGATCATCTTCTTCTCCTACTTCTACGTCTCCATCCAGTACGACCCGGTGGAGCAGGCGGACAACATGAAGAAGTACGGTGGCTTCATCCCGGGCATCCGCCCAGGCCGGCCCACCGCGCAGTACCTCGCGTTTGTGATGAACCGGTTGCTGTTCGTCGGTGCGCTCTACCTCGGCCTGATCGCGATCCTTCCCAACCTCGCACTCGATGCCGGTGTGACCGGCACCGGAAGCATGGGGATGAGCGCTTTCGGCGGCACCGCTATCCTGATTATGGTGTCCGTGGCACTGACCACGGTGAAGCAAATTGAATCCCAACTTCTCCAATCCAACTACGAAGGACTTCTCCGATAATGCGTCTCGTTCTCCTCGGCCCTCCCGGCGCCGGCAAAGGTACCCAAGCTTCCATCCTCTCGGACAAGCTCGGCGTGCCGCACATTTCCACTGGTGATTTGTTCCGCGCCAACATCGGCGAGGGCACCTCGCTCGGCGTCGAAGCCAAGGAATACATTGACGCGGGCCGTCTCGTGCCCACGGAGGTGACCGCGCGCATGGTCGAGGCCCGCCTCGAAGAGTCGGACGCGGCCAACGGCTTTCTTCTCGACGGCTTCCCGCGCACCGTGGAGCAGGCTGAGATCCTCGAGGAACTGCTGCGCAAGAAGGGTGTCGCCCTCGACGGCGTTCTCAACTTCCAGGTCGACGAGGACGTCGTTGTCGAGCGCATGCTCGCCCGAGGCCGCGAGGACGACAACGAGGAAACGATCCGCACCCGCCTCGGTGTCTACCGCAACGAGACCGCCCCACTCATCGACCACTACGGCGACGAGATCATCAACATCGACGCCGTCGGTGAGGTCGACGAGGTCAACGGCCGCGCAATGAGCGAACTGGAAAAGCTGAGCAAGTAGGCGCAGCGCGGCAGACGTGATGATTTTTAACCCGCGCCGACGACGCATCCCCGCCAAGTCGCCCTCGGACCTCGAGGCGATGGAGGCGGCGGGCCGCGTCGTCGGCGTTGCGCTGCAGGAGGTGCGCAAGGCCGCCGAGCCGGGACGCACCACCGCCGATCTTGACCGCGTTGCCGAGGACGTCATCCGCTCATACGGCGCGGTTCCGACGTTCCTCGGCTACCAAGGTTTCCCGGCGTCGATTTGCGCCTCCGTCAACGACGTCGTAGTGCACGGCATCCCGAGCGAGAAAGTCATCCTGAAAGAGGGCGACCTGGTTTCAGTGGACTGCGGCGCAACCCTTGCCGGCTGGGTGGGCGACTCCGCGTGGTCGTTCGGTGTCGGCGAGCTCGCCGAGGACATCGACAAGCTCAACCGAGCTACGGCGTGGGTGCTTGACCAGGGGATCAAAGCGATGGTGCCCGGAAACCGGCTCACGGATATCTCCCATGCTCTCGAGGCGGCAACCCGCGCCGCGGAGCAACGATTTGGCGTCGCGCTCGGCATTCTCGACGGCTACGGCGGGCACGGCATTGGCCGCTCCATGCACGAAGAGCCGTTTTTGGCCAACGAGGGCAAGCCTGGCCGAGGCCCCCAGATCCAGGAAGGGTCAGTGCTTGCGATCGAGCCGATGCTGATCCTCGGGGGAGAGGTTTCCAGCGAGGTGCTTGACGACGACTGGACGGTTGTCACCCTCGACGGTTCACCCGCGGCGCACTGGGAACACACCGTTGCCGCTACCGCGCAGGGACCGCGGGTTCTCACCCCGCGCACCCAGTTGTGAGCAGACTAGTGCGTCAAAACTGCTAACGGGGGTTATACTTCCACCATGTCGAATTCTCAACGTCGTGTCAGCAGCTTCACAGCTGTTGTCGCCGCCGTCGGCGCCTGCGCCGCCCTCATCTTCTCCCCGGCCGCGGCCGACGCCCAGCAACTGCCGGTCACGGCGCAGCTCAGCGCGGATCCGGCCGTCGCGCTCGACGCGTTTGCGCAGCAGACGTCGAGCACGCTGGCGTCGTCAAGCCGCGACAGCGCGTGGAACATCCGCGTCGGGCTGATCGCCCAGGCGGGTTCGCTTGCGGCGATTAACCCCGCGCTGCCGGAGCAGGCGCGCGCCCAGATTGACCAGACCTTCGAGGCGCTGTTTCCCGGGCTCATCGCCGAGCACCTGCCGCCGGCTCCTGCTCCCGCCCCAGTGACGCAGCAAGCTGCCGCACCGGCTCAACCTGCGGCCTTCGATTACGGCGCGTGCCCCAAGGACGCCAAGGTGTGCGTCGACATCGCCGGGCAGCGCTCCTGGCTGCAGAAAAACGGGCAGGTATACTACGGCGACGTCCGCGTGGCGACGGGCAAGCCGGGCTACGAGACACCGCGCGGAACGTTCTACGTCAACCGGAAGGTGAAGGACGAAATCTCCTACGAGTTCAACAACGCCCCGATGCCTTTCGCAACGTACTTCACCTACAACGGAATCGCGTTCCATGAGGGAGACCCCGCGTATCTGTCGCACGGGTGCGTGCGCATGCACCGCGAGGACGCCCAGCGTTACTTCAACGAGTTGAACATCGACGACAAGGTCGTCGTCTACTAGCCGGCGCCCCGCATCCTCAAGGATGCGGGGTTTGTCTTTGTGCAGGTGGGGCGATATAGTTACAACTTGGTGTGAACTCCCCCCAAAAAATGCGGGTTGTGCGCGCCAGTCAGCGAACAAATGATACGTCTAGCACCAATGCAAACACGGTGCTGTAGGAAGTGGAGTGTATGGCAAAAGAAGGCGCAATTGAGGTTGAGGGCCGCATCGTCGAGCCCTTGAAGAACGCGATGTTCCGTGTCGAACTCGACAACGGCCACGAGGTTCTCGCCCACATCAGTGGCAAGATGCGCCAACACTACATCCGCATCCTCCCGGAGGACCGGGTGATTGTGGAGCTGTCGCCCTACGACCTCGACCGCGGACGTATCACGTACCGCTACAAGTAAAACTTTTCCGCCTTCTCACCCAAACTCACCGCCGCACTCGGCGGTGAGCGATCTACCTTCGGCCGCGGTGGCCGAAGCCGCGCGTAATCACGGCCCATCATCCGGTTAGGACCGGGTAAAGCGTCGCGTGGCGTGGACGGGTGGGGAGAAAACCACCGTACCAACCTGAAAGGCACGTCCCACATGGCACGTCTCGCTGGTGTCGATCTGCCGCGCAACAAGCGCATGGAGATCGCACTCACCTACATTTACGGAATCGGGGCAACCCGATCCAAGGAACTGCTCGAGAAGACGGGCATTTCTCCTGACCTGCGCACCGACAACTTGACCGACGATCAGCTCGCCGCGCTTCGCGACGCCATCGAGTCCTCCTACACCGTCGAGGGCGACCTGCGCCGTGAGGTTCAGGCTGACATTCGCCGCAAGATCGAGATCGGTTCCTACCAGGGTCTGCGCCACCGCCGCGGGCTGCCCGTTCGCGGCCAGCGCACGAAGACCAACGCGCGTACTCGCAAGGGACCGAAGAAGACCATCGCAGGAAAGAAGAAGTAACACATGCCACCGAAGACTCGTTCCGGCGCGCGCCGTACCGGCCGTCGCGTCGTCAAGAAGAACGTGGCCGCTGGCCACGCGTACATCAAGTCCACCTTCAACAACACCATCGTGTCCATCACGGACCCGAACGGTGCTGTGATCTCCTGGGCGTCCTCCGGCCACGTCGGCTTCAAGGGCTCGCGTAAGTCCACCCCGTTCGCCGCGCAGATGGCCGCTGAAAGTGCAGCCCGCAAGGCAATGGAGCACGGCATGAAGAAGGTTGACGTCTTTGTCAAGGGTCCCGGCTCCGGCCGCGAGACCGCTATCCGTTCTCTCCAGGCCGCCGGCCTGGAGGTGTCCTCGATCTCCGACGTGACGCCCCAGCCGTTCAACGGCTGCCGTCCGCCGAAGCGTCGTCGCGTTTAAGGCAGAAAGGAAAAGAGGTAAGAAAACATGGCTCGTTACACTGGCCCTGCTACCCGTAAGTCCCGTCGCCTCCGCGTCGACCTCGTCGGCGGTGACATGTCGTTCGAGCGCCGCCCCTACCCTCCGGGGCAGGCTGGCCGCGCCCGCATCAAGGAATCTGAGTACCTGCTCCAGCTGCAGGAGAAGCAGAAGGCTCGCTTCACCTACGGCGTGATGGAGAAGCAGTTCCGCCGCTACTACGAGGAGGCCAACCGTCTCCCCGGCAAGACCGGTGACAACCTGCTCGTCCTGCTCGAGTCCCGCCTAGACAACGTCGTCTACCGCGCTGGTCTGGCACGCACCCGACGCCAGGCACGCCAGCTTGTCTCCCACGGCCACTTCACGGTCAACGGCAAGCGCACGAACGTCCCGTCCTACCGCGTCTCGCAGTACGACATCATTGATGTCCGCGAGAAGTCCCGCGCCATGATCTGGTTCGAGGAGGCCCAGGACAACCTGGTTGACTCCGTCGTTCCGGCCTGGCTGCAGGTCGTTCCGGAGACCCTGCGCATTCTCGTGCACCAGCTGCCCGAGCGCGCTCAGATCGACGTGCCGCTGCAGGAGCAGCTCATCGTCGAGCTCTACTCGAAGTAATCTCTTACTTCGTAAAAACCTTCCGCACCATCCGTTCCTACCGGCATCAAATAGTGGTTGCCGACAAAGGAGAAGTCCATGCTTATCTCTCAGCGCCCTCAACTGACTGAGGAGTACATCGACACCAACCGCTCGAAGTTCGTCATCGAGCCGCTCGAGCCTGGTTTCGGTTACACCCTCGGAAACTCCCTGCGCCGCACGCTGCTGTCGTCCATCCCGGGCGCGGCCGTGACCTCGATCAAGATCGACGGTGTGCTCCACGAGTTCACCACGATCAACGGGATCAAGGAGAACGTTTCCGAGATCATCCTCAACGTCAAGAATATCGTGCTGTCTTCCGACTCCGACGAGCCGGTTGTCATGTACCTGTCCAAGGAGGGCCCGGGCAACGTCACCGCTGGCGATATTGAGCTGCCTGCCGATATTGCGATCCACAACCCGGATCTGCACATCGCATCGCTCAACGACAGCGCGCGCCTCGAGATGGAGCTCGTCGTCGAGCGCGGCCGCGGCTACGTCCCGGCCATGCCGTACGCAGGTGGAGAGGTCGGCCGCATCCCGGTCGACCAGATCTACTCCCCGGTCACCCGCGTTGCCTACAAGGTTGAGGCAACTCGTGTTGAGCAGCGCACCGACTTTGACAAGCTCATCATCGACGTGGAGACCAAGAACTCCATGACGGCCCGTGACGCCCTGGCGTCTGCAGGTTCGACCCTGGTGGAGCTGTTCGGCCTCGCCCGCGAGCTGAACACGGCTGCCGAGGGCCTGGAGATTGGCCCGTCCCCGCAGGAGACGGAGTACATCGCTGCGTACAACCTGCCGATTGAGGACCTGAACTTCTCCGTCCGCTCCTACAACTGCCTGAAGCGCCAGGAGATCCACTCCGTCGGTGAGCTCGCCGAGTGCACCGAAAGTGACCTGCTGGACATCCGTAACTTCGGGCAGAAGTCCATCAACGAGGTCAAGATCAAGCTTGCCTCGTTGGGGCTGACCCTGAAGGACGCGCCGGAAGACTTCGACCCGACCCAGATCGAGGGGTACGACGCCGAGACTGGCGACTACGTCGACGTCACCGCGGAAGACACCGAGTAACAACACAGAGCACGCGCTCAACTAACCGCACACGAGGAGTACGAAAATGCCGACCCCTAAGAAGGGCGCCCGTCTCGGAGGTTCCGCCAGCCACCAGAAACACATCGTTTCCAACCTGGCTATGTCCCTCTTCGAGCACGGGGCAATTAAGACCACCGAGGCCAAGGCCAAGGTTCTGCGCCCCTACGCAGAGAAGCTGATCACCAAGGCGAAGAAGGGCACGCTGGCTGACCGCCGCGCCGTGGCCGCCGAGCTGCCGAACAAGGACATCGTTGCGTACCTGTTCAACGAGCTCGCGCCGAAGTTCGCGAACCGCGATGGCGGTTACACCCGCTCCATCAAGCTCGAGAACCGCGCTGGCGACAACGCGCCGATGACCCACATCTCCCTCGTTCTCGAGGAGACCGTGTCGTCCGAGGCGTCCCGCGCCGCCCGCGCCGCTGCCTCCAAGCAGGCTGAGGCTGAGGTCGTCGCCACCGAGACCGTCGAGGCCGAGCCGGCAACCGAGGTTGTCGAGGTCGTCGAGACTGAAACCACCGAGGACGAGAAGTAAGAGCACTTTTCGCCTCCAGCTTCACGCACGCCCCGCGCTGATTTCCGGTAACGGAAAAGCGCGGGGCTTTTGCTACCCTCGAAACACCATGACCGACGAAACGCTGCGCCTGCGCCTGGACATCGCCTACGACGGCACGGATTTCCACGGCTGGGCACGCCAGGGCACGTCCACGCGCACGGTTCAACACACCATTGAGTCGGCGCTGTCGATGGTGCTGCGCACCCCGGTTGAGCTGACGGTAGCGGGGCGTACCGACGCCGGGGTGCACGCCTCCGGCCAGGTCGCGCACGCGGACATCCCCCGGGCCGCGCTCGACCAGCGCTCCATCGACGGCGACCCGGCCCGCCTCGTTCGGCGGTGCGCGAAGCTCCTGCCCGCCGACGTGCGGATCTTCGACATCTCCGAGGTGAGCCCGCTTTTCGACGCCCGCTTCTCCGCGTTGAACCGCTCCTACGTTTACCGGGTGACCACGCACCCCTCCGGCGCGTTGCCGACCCGCGCGCGCGATACCGCCGTGTGGCGCCGCCCGGTCGACATCGACGCCATGCAGGCGGCGGCTGACGCGTTCGTGGGGCTCCACGACTTCGCCGCGTTCTGTAAGGCGAAGCCGCACGCCACGACGGTGCGCGAGGTGTTGAGGATGCGCTGGGTGGAGGCGTCGACAAGCAAAGAGCCCAACCTGTACGAAGCGCACGTCGCTGCCGACGCCTTCTGCTGGAACATGGTCCGTTCGCTCGTTGCGTCGTGCCTGCAGGTCGGGGAGGGGTCGAAGGACCCCGGCTGGGTTGAGCCGCTGCTCGGCGAAACGTCGCGCAGCCCGCAGGTGCTGCTCGCCCCCGCCAAGGGGCTGACGCTTGTCGACGTCTCCTACCCCGCGCCCGAGCACTACGCCGAGCGTGCCCGCCTGACCAGGGCAAAACGGGATTGAGCGCGCCGATCAAAGCAGTGTCCGATGCAGGCAATACAATAGCCAAGCAGTCGAACAAATCGGTGAGGACGGTACTGCTATGTCGCTAACGGGCGCCTTTGTGGTCGCCGTCATGCTGTTCACGCTGCCAGGATTCATCATCTCCTGGGTCGCGGGGGTGAAGGCGCCAGCGGCGGCCGCGAGCGCGATGCCGGTGACCTTCGGCATCATGGGGATGAGCGCATGGATGTGGGGCGAGACGACCGCGCCGTTTAACATGCTCACATTCACCATCAGCTTCCTGTTCACGCTCGGCTGCGCGGTGCTGTGGCGCTGGGCGATGGACCGACGGTTGCGCACGGCGTCGACGTGGCGGGAGCGGTTCTTGCCCGAGGGGTGGCGGGCCGGCAGCGTGGCGGACCCAGCGTGGGTGGTCCCCGCGATAGGCGTTATCGGTGGTGCGTGGATGATCGTCGGCGATCGCTTGAACTGGTTGGCGCGCGTGCCGCACGGCACGGACAACATCGTGCAGGGCTGGGACGTGCAGTGGCACGCCAACGTGGTGCGGTTCATCCGGGAGGAAGGCATCGCCTCGCCCACGCGGATGGGTGAGTTGCAAAACATTGAAACGCAGGCGCAGCTTCTGTACCCCACCGGCTACCACTCGGGCATCGCACTGTTTGCGCAGGTTGCCGGGCTTGAGCCGATCCCAGCGCTCAACATTGCCGCTGCCATTCTCCCCGGCCTGACGCTGCCGCTGACGATGGCGTGTCTCGCGCTGGCGGTGACGCAGTCGCGCGGGCTGACCGCGCAGGTCGCTGCCGCGCTGGCGGCGCTGGCCTGCTACGTGGCACCGACGCTGATGTGGATTCCCGACTACGTCGGAATGTGGCCCTACCTCTTCGCGGTCACGCTGACCGGCATCGTGATCTGGCAGTTCTGCTCCACCCCGGCCCGGCCCGCGCTGGCCTTTCCCGCGATGCTCGGCTTCCTCGGCGTCCTGGTCGTCCACCCGTCGGCGGTCACCATCGTCGCCGTTGCAGTCACCCTGTTTTGGCTCACCCGGCTGCTGTTCGTCCCGGTTACAACCCGGCTCAAGGACTTCCTCTGGATCGCGGGGCCCGCCGTGGTCGGCGCACTGCTTTACCTGCCACAAATGCTGCAGGGCTCTGGCCAAGCCGAAGAGGTTGCCGAGTGGGGGGCTACCGAAGGAGACCTGACTCCGACACCGTGGAAGACCATCCTGATGATGCGCACCCGCCACTCGGTGCAGTTCTTCCCCGACTTCGACGCGACGGTTCTGCTGTGGCTGGCCGTTTTCGGCGCGGTGGTTGTCGTCGCGTGGCGCCGCCAGGTGTGGCCCGTGCTCTTCTTCGGGATCAGCGCCATGGCGGCCGTCCACTCGCTCGAGCCGTTCGACGGTGTGGTGGGCACCGTGTTGTCAGCCATCGCCAACCTGCACTACAACACCGCGCACCGCTTGGTCATGCCGGTGAGCATGCTCACCATCGTCGGCGCCGCGATCGGTGTGGCGGCTGCGATCCGCCTGTTGACGCTCGCGCCGCTAGCTGCGCGGAAGGGTTCGCCGCGTTGGCGGTGGGCGTCGATAAGCGCCTCGCTCGTTGTCGCTCTCATCGCGGGCGCGGGGACCGTGGCGTGGGCGCGCGACACGTCCGAGCTCGGTGCGCAAGGGGCATACACCGGGGCCAGGATGGACATGAGGATGGTCTCGGACAACGACCGCATCGCCTTCGACTGGCTGGCCACCCAGCCCGCCGCATGGGAAGGGCTGACCTACGGCGAACCCGACGACGGGCACTCCTGGATCTACGCCTACAACGGTGTGCCCACGCTGTCGCGGCACTACCTGTGGCCCACCTCGGGGCGCGGCTCCATGATGGACCGGATCCACTATCACACCGACGCGCTCGGCGAGGGGCTGCGTGGCGACCCGGGATCGGAAAACCCCGTCGACGAAGCGGCCATCGAACTCGGCGTGAAATTCATTATTTCCAGCCCCGACAACTTCTGGTGGCACGTCGTTCCGCGTTATGAGCAGCTCAAGGGCCTGTGGGTGGCCGAGGGGGCGACACCCGTGTACGCGCGGGGCAATACCGTGATCTTCGCGGTCAACGATGCGTTCACCCCCGCCGAGCTGCGGGCTATGAAGCGTGACGCGCGGGAGCACGGTTCCGAGGAGATCCCGCAGCTTGAACCCATCGGGGCGGCTGGGGCCGGGTAGGTGTTGGGGCTGTTGCGATGTCACGGTCAGATGTCACGGTTAACGTGCAACGCCCCGTAAAACCCCAGGTCGCCGATGCCGAGTCTACCTTGACTGTGACATTGCACTCGGTCAGATGTCACGGTCAACGCACAACGCCCCACAAAACCCCAGGTCGCCGATGCCGGGTTCACCGTGACCGTGACATTGCACCCGGGCAGATGTCACAGTCAACAAACATCTCCCGGCAAAACCCCCGCCCAGCGCGCGCATCCCCACCACTTGCGGTACCGTCGGTGCCAACTCGGCTGGTGTGGGGTGCACTGGCCGTATTACTACGACGTTCGGGGGAAACATGTCGTCTCATTCGCCGCGGCGGTTGCTGCCCACCACGCGCGCCCAGGTGTCGGGGCACCGCTTCATGCGCCGCAGGGTTGAGCACGGGCTGATCTTCGGGGATATCCGGATGATCCACGACCCGTTGGCGTCGCGGCAGCGCGCCACGATATTCAGCGTTGTTGCGGTGCTGCTCATCGCCGCGATCACAGCGCTGTTTGCGTGGCTGCGGCCCAACGCCGATCCGGGCGATGCACCCATCCTGCGCTCCTCCAGCGGCGAGCTGTATGTCCGCATCAACGACATCGTTCACCCGGTCACGAACCTGACCTCGGCGCGGCTGATCGTCGGTGCGCCCGAGCAGCCGCAGCGCATTGGCGACAACAACCTGCTCGCGCAGCCGCGCGGGGTGCCGGTGGGCCTCGCGGTGGCGCCGTCGTTGTTCGCCCCGCGCGATAGCGCGGACCTGTCGTGGTCGGCGTGCACGTCAGGCGGCGAGGTCGGCGTCATAGCCGGGCCGGCTGCGAGTCCGCTCGCCGGGGCGTCGGCCGTGCTCGCCGAGGTGGGCGGGCAGCAGTGGTTGGTCACGGGCGAAGGCCGCCGCGAGTTGCCGCCCGCCGACACCCCCACAGGTCGCGTTATCCGCCGCGCGCTCGGCGTCGATGCCAGCACCCCGCGCTGGTCGCCGCCGTCGCAGCTTCTCGACGCCATCAAGGAAGACGCCCCGCTTGACCTGCCTGACCCGCTGCCCGAGGTCGCTGTCAATGGCGCCGACGCGTGGGCAATCGCAGCCGATGGCGGCGTCCAGCCGCTGAGCCGGCTGCAGAGCGAGATCCTCACTCAAGCCGGCGCGTCGCAGCGCTCGGTGGACAGCGCCGAACTCGCGCAGCTTCCCGACGCCGACCCGCCAAGCGACATCCGCCTGCCCGCCGAGGTGCCGGCCTGGGTCGACCCGGCCACGGAAACGGTGTGCGCCACCGAAGCGCAGGTCGGCGCGACGTACACCGCGCCCGTGCCCTCCTCGATCGCGCTGTCCGGCGACGCGGTCGCGGTCGCTTTCTCGGGGCTTGACGACGGCTCCGTTGCCGTCGATTCAGGCCACGGCTACCACGTCGTCTCTATCATCGGCATGCGTCACGACGTCCCGAACCGCAACGTGCTCGACATGATCGGCGCCGAGCACGTCGAGCAGGTGCCGTGGGAGATCATCGCGCTGCTGCCGCAGGGAGACACGCTGACCCAGGATGGGGCGCTGGTGACGGCGTATTAGTGGGGGCGTCGAATAGCAGCGCCGACGACGGCGATGACCAGCACTGCCGCGAGGCCGATGACGACGCTGCGCCAGCGCTCGGCCGCCGCGGACGTCGACTGCTGCGCGGCGGAGACCAGCACGGTGTGATCCTGCGTCGGGGACTCTGGCCGCAGCTGGGTCACCACTGATAGCGGGTCGATGGCGCCGCCGTGCGGCTGCGCCGAGGCGGCAACCAGGGTGCGGACCTCGGCGGGCGTGAGCTCTGGGTGCCTCTGGCGCAGCAACGCCACTGAGCCCGTCACGACGGGTGCGGCGAAGCTTGTGCCCTCAAACGCAATCACGTTGCCCTGCGCGTCGAGCGTGCCTGCGGCCCAGCCGCGCCCATCGGGTGACAGCGCAACCGCCACATCGCCCGGCGCCGACAGCTGCGTCGACGACTCCGGCACCTCAACGGAATAGTCGGCGAGTTGGTGCGCGTCCGAGCGCGCACCAACCGCCAGCACGGTCGGGGAGTGCGATGGGATCACGCTCGAGCCCTGCGGGCACTGCGAGGTGACGTTGCCTGCCGCGGCCACCACCACGGCCCCTTCGGCCTCCGCCCGCGCGAGGGCGGCATCGAGGCCGGTGGTGTCGACCCGCGGGGCAACGCGCGGGTCGAGGCACGAGACGACGGAAATGTTGATTACGTCGGCTTGGAGGTCGAGGGCGTTGTTAAGGGCGTCGACAAGCGTTCGCACGCTGCCCGCGCCGGGGCTCGATTCCTGCTCGCGGTAGTGGGCGGAGGTTTGGCGGATGGAAATCACCTCCGCGTCCGGGGCAATGCCGGCGGTCGTGCCCGCGATGATTCCGGCGACGACGGTGCCGTGGGCGTCGCAGTCAAACAGCGCGTCGGGTGCGTCCGGGGTGACGAAGTCCCCGCCCGCGACGAGCTGGTCCAGCTCGGGCGAGGCGGCCACCCCGGTGTCAATCACCGCCACACGCACTCCCGCGCCGGTGGCGAACCGGCGCAGTTGCGGGGCCCACTCGGGCGTGGCGGGTGCGTCCGCGTGGGCGGGCGGGGCGCACACTACGTCCTGGGCGGCGGCACCCGGCGCGACCAGGGCGGGCGCGAGGAATGTGGCAGCGACGATGGCAGCGCGCCCGCGCATCACGCGCCCCGAATCAGGTCGAAGGCGCCCATTAGTAACAGCCCGAGCGGGAACACCGCGATAATCGCGAGTGCCTCCGCGCGCTCGAACCACACCAGCGACGTCGGCTCCAAATCGGGCACCCGGGCCGACCACAGCGGCGCGGTCAGCGTTAGCGCCGCGAGGAAGTAAGAAAACCCCAGCCACACCGGGTGCGCGTTGTCGGTTACGGCGAGGCAGGCGCATGCGACCGCGGCGTACGCCGTAACAGCGAGCGCGATGCGCGACGCGGTGTCGTGGTGGCGAAACGAGTGCAGCACGAGCGCACCGCCTGTGCAGAGGCTAAACGCGCTCACCCAGCCCCCGCCGAGCCATCCCAGCCACGTGAGCGCGGGCACGCAGCACAAACACACCCCGGCGGACACGCCGGCGGTGACGCGGCGCGCCACCCGCCCGCGCACGTCGACGTCGTGCTGGTGGGTGTCCGCGATGGAGAAGTTCTCTCCCGCGGTGGGCACCCGCGGGATGGCGATGCCCGAGGCACGCGTTGCCACGGCGGGCGTGAACATCACCGCGCCGAGCCCGGCGAGCACTACCGCGGCGGCCGGCGCGGTGGGAGGTGACAACCACGCCGCCGCGCATGCACCGGCGCCGAGCAGGGCGGCGGTGGTGGCCAGGGTGGCGGTGATTGGGGTGTCGGAAAGCTTGAGCACCACGCCGAGCCCGGCGCCGGCGATGAGCGTCGCGGCGGCGGCAGCGACACCGAGGGCCACGTCGAGCTCGCCGACCCACAGCCCGGTGCTCACCGCGGCAACCACAGCGAAACCGGCGAACAGCGCGCGGGAGCGCGCCAGAATGCTCACCGCGAACAGTGCTGCCGCCGCCGCCGCCGGCAGCCCCGTGAGCAGGCCGATCACCGCAGCACCTACGGCCGCGGCCACGATGTCCAGGCCTTGCGGCGCGCGGTCGTCGGCGGATGCGGCCGCGAGGGACTCCGCGGCGTCGCGCACAACGGGCGGGGGCACGGGTTCGCGAGGGCGCAGCACGATGATGTGGCCGTCGCTAAGCCGCTGCTGATACAGCGGGCGATGCTGATCGAGCAGGGCTCCGGCGACGGTGGTGACCTCCCACGGGCGCGACAACGGGGGCAGATCGACCAAGCGCGCCAACTCAGGCAGGATCTCGGCGAACGTGGACGACGTCGGCAGCGTCAGGTCGATGTCGCGGTGAAACGATGCGACGTCAATGCGGACGGTGACGCGAACGATGTGGTGCGCAGACGTGGCAACCATAGATACCCCCGAAAACTTCCCGCGCGAACCCCCGCTGCCGCGCGTCTGCGCCAATTATTGCTTAAGATGTCCACCACGTCCACAGCTACGGGGAGCTCGGGACTATTTCTACGGGGGGGTAAATCTGCTGTGCTCGGTCTAGACCACACTGCGGTTTTGGTGCCGCAACACGCTCACGCGGCGGAACCGGCGCCGCCGCTGCCGCAGGGCAGGCTCATCGCCGAGCCCGTGCCGGAGGCGCGACGCGACGCGCCACAGCCGATCATGAAAATCCTGATGCCGGTGGTGATGGTCGTTGCGATTGGCGCGATGGTCGCCACGCTCGCGTTGTCGGGCCGCGACGTCAGCCCGATGATGATGATTTTCCCGCTGATGATGGTGCTGAGCACGCTCATGATGGTTAACCCGCCCGATCAGCAGGGCGATATCGACGAAACTCGGCGGGTGTACCTGCGCCACCTCGACGCGTTGGCGGCGCAGGCGCGTCGTAACGCGAGGCTGCAGCGCGCCCACGTCACGCACTTCCACCCCGAGCCGGCCGAGCTGATCCACGCCACGCCGACGTCGCGGGTCTGGGAGCGGGCCTTTGACTCGCCGCGCGCCTGGGAGGTGCGCTTCGGCGAGGGCGCGACCTCGCTGTGCACCCCGATTGAGGTGGGCGACCCGGGCTCGCCGGAGGACTTGGACCCCGTGTGCGCGGTGAGTCTGCGTCGCACGGTGGCGGCGGTGAGCACGGTGCCGGCCATGCCGATCGTCGTGCAGCTTAGCGCGTTTCCGGCGATCACTCTGGCTGGCCCGCGCGCCGCGGAGGTGGCGCGCGCGGTGATCAGCCAGCTCTGCTTCTTCCACGGCCCGGAGATGGTGGGGGTGGTCAACTTGCACGGGGATCCGGACTTCGGGTGGGTCAAGTGGCTGCCGCACACGCGCGACCCAGACCACGCGGCATTGTGCGTCGCCGTCGCCGACAGCGCGCAGGCCAGCGCCGCTCTTCTGACACCCGGGATCGACTGCGTCATCGTGGTCGACGCGGATCCCGACTACATCGGCGATGAGGACTCCCTGCACCTGTCCTGCGCCGAGGAAATCGTCGCGCACACACTCGAGGGGGCCGAGACGCTGGGCCGGCCCGACGTGTTTAGCGTCGCCCAGGCGCAGTTGCTTGCCCGCCACCTGGCCTTTTACCGCCGGCCGGAGGACACCGGTGCCAGCGGGGCCGCCTCGGATCTGCTGTCGATGCTGGGCATTGCCGATATCGACGACCTCAACCCGCACTCGATGTGGCGCGGCAGGGAGGGCACCCGGCAGAACCTGGTCGTGCCGTTCGGCGCGACGCCCGACGGGGTGCCCGTGCACCTGGATCTTAAAGAGTCCGCCCACGGCGGCATGGGCCCGCACGGGTTGTGCATTGGTGCGACCGGTGCTGGAAAGTCCGAGTTCTTAAAATGCCTGGTCACGGCCCTTGTTGCCACGCACTCGCCGGAGGAGCTCAACTTGGTGCTGGTCGATTTCAAGGGAGGCGCCACCTTCCTCGGGTGCGAGGCGCTGCCGCATACGGCGGCCGTGATCACCAACCTCGATAACGAGGCGGTGCTCGTCGAGCGCATGTACGACGCCATCTCCGGCGAGCTGAACCGGCGCCAGGAGTTGCTGCGCAGCGCGGGCAACTTCGCAAACATCACGGACTACTCCGCGGCGCGGCGCGGCGGGCGCGCGGACCTTGCCGCGCTACCGGCGCTGCTCATCATCGTCGATGAGTTCTCCGAGCTGCTAGTTCAGCACCCGCACTTTGTGGACCTGTTTGTCGCAGTCGGCAGGCTGGGCCGCTCGCTGGGTGTTCACCTCCTGCTGGCTTCGCAGCGCTTGGAGGAGGGCAAGTTGCGCGGGCTGGATTCCCACCTGTCGTACCGCATTGGTCTGCGCACGTTCTCCGCGGGCGAGTCGCGCCAGGTGCTCGGCGTGCCCGACGCCTACGAGCTGCCGAACGAGCCCGGCAACGGTTACCTCAAGGCGGGTGCGCCGGAGCTGACCCGCTTCCGCGCCGCGTACGTGTCCGGGCCGCTGACCCGCCGTGTGGAGCTCGGGGAGGTCCAGGCGCGCCCGAGCGTGGGGCTGTTTCGCGGCTGGGAGTCGCCGGAGCTCGCCGCGTCCGAGGGGTCGACGGTGGTGAGCGTGGATGAGTCGACGACGCTTCTCGACGCTGTCGTCGCCAAGGCGCGCCAGACCGCTGAGCTGCGTGGGTTGCGCGCCCACCAGGTGTGGCTGCCGCCGCTGCCCGAGTCGGTGGAGCTGTCGGCGGTGTGCGAGTCGTCGCAGCCGCTGAGCGTCTCCATCGGGCTTATCGACGACCCCTACCACCAGCGCCAAGAGCACGCGAGCGTAGATTTCTCCGCGGCTGGGGGACACGTCGCTGTGGCGGGCGGGCCCCAGTCGGGCAAGTCCATGGCGCTGCGCACGATCGTCGCGGCGCTCGCTGTGACGCATTCCACCGCCGAGCTGTGCTTCTACGCGATCGACGCTGGCGCCGGGCGTATGGAGGATCTCGCGGTGCTGCCGCACGTTGCGGGTACCGCGACGCGCGCGCAAGGGGAGCGGGCCCGCCGCATTGTCGACGAGGTGTGCGCCATCATCGACAACCCTGCCCGCGCGGGCGGACGCCAGGTGTTCTTAGTGGTTGACGGTTGGCACGCGATCGTCGCCGCCGACTCGCCGCTGGAGGATCTGCGTGACCCGCTCGCCCGCATCGCCTCGGAAGGCCCCGCGGCCGGCGTCCACCTGATCGTGTCCACGCAACGGTGGAACGCGATCCGCGCAGCCGTGCGCGACCTAATCGGGACGCGCTTCGAGCTGCACCTTGCCGAGGCGGCGGATTCGCTGATCAGCAGGAAAGAGCAGCTCAGGGTGCCTGCCGCGCCGGGCCGCGGTCTCGCGCCAGACGGCAGGCACATGCTCGTTGCCGCCACGCACCCTCAAGACCTCGCGCACATTGCCGCCCAGGCCGCCGCGCAGCCGCGGGTGCCGCAGCTCAAGGTCCTGCCCGCGGTGGTGGATGCACGCTCGCTTCTCGACGCCCCCACCGGCCAGCGCCTCCCCTTCGGCATCGGGGGCAGCCAGCTTGACACGCTCTTCCTCGATGCCGCGCACCTTTTGGCGATCGGCTCGCGGGGAAGCGGCAAGTCGACGCTGATTGCCACGCTTTTGGCGGGGATCTGCTCGCTGCCGAGGCAGCGCGCCCGGATCGTGCTCGTGGATCCGCGGCGCACGCACCTGCACCTCAGCGGCTCGGACATGGTTGCTGCGTACGCCGTGGCGTCGTCGGTAAGCGAGACGGTCAACGCGGCGGTGGAAACCTTGCGCTCTAGGCTGCCGGGCCCGGAGGTCACCGCCGAGCAGCTCGCGGAGCGGTCGTGGTGGGAGGGCCCGGATATCTACCTAATTATCGATGACCTCGACATTGTCGGCGACGAGCCGTTTCGGCCCCTGCTGTCGCTGCTGCCCCACGCGCACGATGTCGGGTTGCACGTCATCGTCGCGCGCAAGTTCGGCGGCAGCGCCAGGGCGCTCTACAGCGGTCTGCTCGCCGCGCTGAAAGACCTCACCCCCGACGTCCTCATCTTCGACGGCAACAAAGACGAAGGTGCCCTGTTCGGGGTCAAACCCGCGTCGAAGCCGCCCGGGAGGGCGACGTTGATGCGCGCCGGGCACAACGCTGGCGACGTTCAGATTGCCACTCTCGAACCGGAAGGCGAGGGGCAATGACGACCACCGCTGCCGACATCACCGTCACCGTCAACTCTGATACGACGACTTTCGCCGGGCTGGCCAACGTGCGCCGCGACGATCACCCGACACCCGCGGAGATCGCAGGTTACATCCGAAGCGTGCTCGGGCCCGCGCCGGGCAACGCGCACGTCCGCGTCGTGGCGGAGGCCGAGGACTTTGCCCTGATTGCCCGGGCGCTTGGCGGCTACGACGTGGAGCTCTCCCACGAACCGACTTCCGGGAGGTCAGGGGGCAAACACGCGATACGGGATGCGGAGCCCGCGGATTTCTTCGACGATGGGCCGATCGACATAGCGCGCCCCGAGGCGGAAGCGCCCGGGATCTTCCCCCTCGACGGGTGGCAGATCGTCGTGATCGGCATTGCCGTGGTGCTGTGTTTCGGCGCGATCTTGTCGACGGTGCTGGCTGCTGGTTCCGGTGACGGCGACGTTGTGGTGGAGTCTGAGATCGAGCCGGCGCCGGAGATTGAGACGACGTCGGAGAGTGAGCCGTCGACAAGCGAGCAAGCGCCGCCTCCGCCGACGGTGATTTCGCGGCAAGGCCTGACCGTGGAGGTGCCCGCGGGGTTTAGCGTCGAGGCCGATGGCGACATGTGGCGCGCGACGGGCAGCGACCCCGATTTTCGGCTGCAGCTGGCCGTCGACCCGCTCTACCAACTGCCGTCCGAGCAGCTGTTTACGCAGATCAAGGCGGAAATCGACGCGGACCCCACGGTCGAGCTGCTCAGCGACGACGGCACCGCGCTAACCTACCGCGAGGACAGCGCCGACGGGTCGCACGCGCTGTGGAAAACCTGGGCCGAGGCGGACCACCAGCTTTCGGTGGGGTGCCACACCCGCGCCGAACCGACGACGGTGCACAGCGCGACGTGCCGGATGGCCATGGAGTCGGCGACGTTTAGTGCGGCCGAGTAGAAAAACTTTCGGGTCGGATGGAACCGGAGGCGCCTCGGGGCAGTCAAATAGGGGTGAGGCCACATCCGGGCCCACACACGGACGCACATACAAGGGGGAGACACTATGGCTCAGCTCCAAACTGAAGCCGACGTCATGCGCTCGGCCGCAAACAACGTGGACGACACAAACAACGCAGTCAACCGAGAGATCGAACGCATCCAGGGCGTCGTCGAAGGCACCCGCTCGTACTGGCAGGGCGAGGCCCAGACCAGCTTCGACGGGGTCATGCTGCGGTACGACGATGCGCAGCGCCGCCTCGGCCAGGCGCTCGCCGCGATCGCCGAGAACCTGCGCGACAACGCGAAGAACTACGAAAACATCGAAGCCTCCAACACCGACGACCTGCGCTCCATCAGCACCAGCGCGGGCCTTGCGCTCTAGAGACGAAGGGGTAGAACGACTATGACAATCAAGTACGAATTCGGCCAGCTCGCCGGGGCGGCCGAGGACCTGCGTGGTTCGGTCGCGCAGATCAACCGGATGCTCGACGAGCTCAAGAGCGGCCTGCAACCCATGGTCTCCACTTGGACGGGTGACGCGGCCGAGGCTTACAAGGTCCACCAAAGCGAGTGGGATTCGGCGACGAGCGACCTCAACGCCATCCTGAACAGCGTCGCCGAGGCTGTTGACGGGGGCAACAGCCGCATGCAGCAGGTCAACAACGCCGCCGCGCAAAGCTGGGGCTAGAACACCGCACATACATCGGGGCTTTTTCATCGGGGGATACGCAGCGCGTTCCCGCAGCATCGCTTGGTGCTGTGGGGGCGCGCTGTTTAGTAGATCGCATCTCCGTACCGCAGGTACGGATCACTGGCGATCAGCGCCGCAACGTCGGCGTCGAGATCATCGCCATCGTCCAGTGGCGGTTCGAACGGGAAGGTCATGCCGAACTCACGTTCAAGATCCACCAGCGCCTCCATGCAATCATGGACGTTCTGCGTGAGGTCGAAGTCGTCGAGGATCTTGTGCCCGCGGGCGAAGAACGTCCTCACCCGGTCGCGCTCGCGCAGCCTAGAATCCAGGTCGATATTCCACCTCGGGTTGTGCGGGCTGATGTGCTCACCAATAAACCCTTCGGGTTGCGACAGCTGGTAGGTCCCGTCCGGGAACAGCCACACGATGTCACCGGTGGCGGGATCCGGGACGTAGTACGCCCGGCGGTCCGTCTTCACGTTGTGGTGCCGCTGACAGAGCGAGTACAAATTCGACGGGGTCGTCGCGCCATTTTCCTGGAACGGAACCCGGTGGTCCAGCTGGCATTCCGTGGCATCGCGGTCGCAGCCAGGCCAGATGCACACCCCGTCGCGGGCAATTGCGTAGGCGCGCATGCTAGACGACGGCACGTAGCCGGCAATCTCGTGCTCCGCTACCTCATCGAGGTTGATGATGCGCGGCGGGTTGGCCTCGGTGAGGTCGTCGAACTCGGACGTTCCCGCGGCGTCCGTCCACCCGCTTCCGGGGAAGAACACCGACGCCCCGGGCACGACGGTGCCCTCCGGGGTCAGCGGCGCGTACCCGAAAATGGTGACGTTGGGCTGCGTGGTGTGGCGGCCGGTGAGGATCAGTTTCGCGGCTTCGCTCTCGGAGACCTTGTGCTCCCGGGCAACCTGGCGGCGAAACTCCTTCATCACCGCGTGCGTCGTGTTGTCGCACTCAACCGTCAGGCCGGAGCGCTTGCCGGCGGAAAACTCGTAGAGGGTGAAGTCCTCAGCCGCCTTCGCCCGGTCCTTGCGCTTCTTCGGGTCGTAATCAACCCGCTCGTCGAACTTGGCGATGAACCGCTTCAGCCGGTGCGTGATCGCCTTCGGCGACAGCAGCGGCTGGTTTGCCTTGCGTGGGGTGAAAGTGTCGGTGAGATAGGCGTCGATAAGCTCCAGAACCTCGTGCGAGACCTCGGGGCAGAGTTCGGCGATGACGTTGTCGATGGCGACGAGCCTTTTGATGTCCAGCACGCGCGTGGTGCTTTGCGTGGATCGGAGCTGGGGCAGGTCGGAGAGGCGTCGATAAGCAAAAATGGCTTTTTCGATCGCTGACCTGCTCTCACCCACGGCCTCCTGGAGGGCTGCGACCTCCAGCTCGAAATCGTCGACGCAGTGCGCGGGATCTGCCCACGCCTTGAACAGCTCGAAGTCGGCATCGCGCTTGCGCTGCGCGAGCGCGGCGACGGCATCCCCCGGGCGCTGCGTCCTAAAGAAGTACTCGGTCGGGTCTAAGTGCTGAGTAGTGTTTTCCATGTCCCCCTCCTTGTTGCTCTGCATTGTAATCGAATGTAAAAGCGAGCACAATACTTACAAGCAGATTTTTTAACAAAAAATACGACAAGATGTTCTATAGAAAATTAAGATAAGTCGATCCGCGTTTTTTGGCGATCGAAACCCCGTGCCGTAGTCTTATACCCCTGTGTGTTCTCGCGCCCCGCAGTGGGAGTGACATCGTCCGTCGGGTCTCCACCGGCCGCCGTCAGGACGATGCTGGGCGCACGGCAAGGTTTCTGGCCGGCAGCCATCTAGGCAGACTTTAAGGAGTCATACATGTCTACTTACCACCCGAAGAGCGGTGACATTACCCGTCAGTGGTACGTCATCGACGCAACCGACGTGGTACTGGGCAAGCTCGCTTCCACCGCAGCGGACATCCTGCGCGGCAAGCACAAGCCCCAGTTCACGCCCAACGTTGACACCGGCGACCACGTCATCGTGATCAACGCCGACAAGGTCCACATCTCCTCCAACAAGCGCGAACGCGAGATGCGCTACCGCCACTCCGGTTACCCGGGCGGTTTGAAGTCCATGACCCTGGGTCGTGCTCTGGATGAGCGCCCGGATCGCGTCGTCGAGGAGGCAGTGCGCGGCATGATGCCGCACAACCGCCTTTCTCGCCAGTCCATCAAGAAGCTTCACGTCTTCGTCGGCTCCGAGCACCCCTACCAGGCTCAGAAGCCGGAAACCTTCGAGTTTAAGCAGGTGGCCCAGTAATGACCGAGCCGAACAACTACACCGAAGAGAACTTCGACGCAGAGGTCGACGTCAACCTGGCGACCGCCGCGACCGAGGAATTCAACTACACCATCGGCGACGCCGTCGCTCCCGTGGTGGAGGGGGAGTCCGAGGAGACCGTCGAGCCGGTGTCCCTGCACGAGGGTCCGATCCAGACCGTTGGCCGCCGTAAGCGCGCCATCGCCCGCGTCACCGTGACGGAGGGCGACGGCACCATCACCGTCAACGGCCGTGAGTTCGAGAACTACTTCCCGAACAAGCTGCACCAGCAGGACATCCTGCAGCCGCTGACGCTGCTCGATCGCGAGAGCCAGTTCAACATCAAGGCCAACATCTCCGGTGGCGGCCCCACCGGCCAGGCCGGTGCACTGCGCCTCGCTATCGCCCGCGCACTCAACGTTTACAACCCGGCTGAGCGCCCGACCCTGAAGAAGGCCGGCCTGCTCACCCGTGATGCACGTGCCGTGGAGCGCAAGAAGGCAGGTCTGCACAAGGCCCGCCGCGCACCGCAGTACTCGAAGCGTTAATCGCTTGTGCGCCTCGCCGCCCCCACGTTCGCCACTGCGAGCGCGGGGGCGGTTTTTGTATTCGCCACGGTGGGGTCCTGTCTGGGTGTGCGTGGTTGCTCGGGCATAATGACACGAATGACTCGCTTGTTTGGAACGGACGGCGTCCGTGGATTGGCCAATGAAGTTCTGACCGCTCCCTTGGCGCTGAAGCTGGGCGCAGCCGCCGCGATGGTGCTGACGGAGAACCGTGGTAGCGGCAAGCGCCGCCCGACCGCCATCATTGGGCGCGACCCGCGCGTCTCCGGCGAAATGCTGGCGGCCGCGATGGCAGCAGGCATGGCGTCGAAAGGTGTCAACGTGCTGCGCGTCGGCGTGATCCCAACCCCCGGCCTGGCCTTTCTTACCGACGACTACGGGGCCGACATCGGGGTAATGATTTCCGCCTCCCACAACCCCATGCCGGACAATGGCATCAAGTTCTTCTCCGCCGGCGGGCGCAAGCTTCCCGACGAGGTCGAGGACAAGATCGAAGCAGCGATGGAGCATCTGGACGACAACGGCCCGACCGGAACCGGCGTCGGGCGCGTCATCGAGGAAGCCCCCGATGCCCGCGAGCGCTACCTCGCTCACCTCAAGCGCGCGGTCACGACGGACCTGACCGGCATCAAGGTCGTGGTCGACTGCGCCAACGGCGCCGCCTACGAGATCGCGCCGAAGGCGTACGAGGCCGCGGGCGCCGAGGTGATTCCGATCTTCAACACCCCGGACGCGTTCAATATCAACGACGGTTCAGGCTCGACGCACATGGAGCAGGTGCAGCAGGCCGTCGTGCGCCACGGTGCCGACATCGGCTTGGCGCACGACGGCGATGCGGACCGCTGCCTTGCCGTCGACGCCAAGGGCAACATCGTCGACGGCGATCAGATCATGGCGATCCTCGCGACCGCGATGCGCGACAAGAACATCCTGCAGGAAAACACGCTGGTGGCGACGGTGATGAGCAACCTCGGCCTCAAGCTCGCGATGCAGCGCGAGGGAATCACCATGAAGCAGACCAAGGTGGGGGACCGTTACGTACTCGAGGAGCTCGGGCGCGGCGGCTACTCGCTCGGCGGCGAGCAGTCCGGCCACATCGTCGTGCCCGCCTTTGCGACGACCGGCGACGGCACCCTGTCCGGCCTGCTGCTGATGGCGCGCATGGCGGAAACCGGCAAGAGCCTTGAGGAACTTGCGGGCGTGATGAAGGTCCTGCCACAGGTGCTCATCAACGTCCCGGTGTCCGACAAGTCCTGCATCATCGACGCCGAAGACGTCAAGGCCGCGGTTGCGGAAGTCGAGGCTGAACTCGGTGACAACGGCCGCGTGTTGCTGCGGCCCTCGGGCACCGAGGAGGTATTCCGCGTCATGGTGGAGGCCTCTGAGCAGGAGCAAGCGCGCAAGATCGCGGGCCGCCTCGCGGCGGTCGTATCTTCGGTGTAGCTTTCACCCTGTAACCGGAACAACTTCTCACAGTGCCGAAAGTTTTTCCGGGATGCAGGGAACCGCATCGGGCTCGGGGGAGTCTAATCAGGGTGCAACTGTTGCGGTTGTGGGCCGGTAACGGCCGACATTGAAGGGGGATGTCATGGAGCAGGCTTTGAACGTGGATCCGGAAGCCGTTCGCCAACGGCTCGATTCCGCGATTGCCCAGTACGAGGAACTCGCGGCGCAGCTGCGCGACAACGCGCCTACCTTTCCGGCGCATGCCGTCGGGGCGGGTTTTGAAGCCCACGGGCGCGCGTTGGCGGAAGCCATGTCGCGGATGCAGGAGCGTAACGTCGAGTTCCTCGCCAACCGGGTTGAGGGATGGCGCCAGCTGCGTAGCCTGATGGATTCCGTGGAACAAACCGATGCCGCCAACGCGTCGGAGGTGGGGCTGCGATGACAACGACGGTGACGCAGAACCTCTCATCGTTAGCGGCGGAGGCGGCGACGATCCCAGGGTCGGACCCCGCGGTGGTGGCCAGGATCGACTCTGTTGCCAAAGCGATCGCCCGCGAATACCTCAAGACCGAGGGTATGAACCTCGATGTTGTAGCGGCGAGCGCGAACAAGCTGGGCACATCAGCCACTGCGCCCAGGCGCGGCCGCGGCATAGGCGGTTTCGCGGCCAATTTCATCAAAGACGTGCTCAGCAAGATCGGCGCCGAGCACACCTCCAACTGGTTCGACTCGATCGGTGTGTCCACCGATGAGAAGGGGCGCGAAGACGCCGAGGGGATCCAGGGGGATAACGCCGAGCAGCTGTGCCACGACGTGACCCACTGCTGCGACGCCATCCGCGAGATCGACACCACCGCCGACGAAGCCATTGGGGGAGTGGCCGACGTCATCTCCGCCCTGCTCAGCATCGCCAGGATCCACCCGATCGGCCGGAAGGCTGGGCTTATCCTGCCACTCGTCCTCAATGGCTTCGAGCAAATTAAAGGAATCGTAGACGACCGAAACGGCCAGGTTGAAACCTGCCTCGGAGCCGTCACGCAGGCGTGCAACGACATGCTCGAGCACCAGCCCCAACCTCACAAGCAGTGGGATTGCCCGCCGGTGAGCACCGCCCCGTCACCCACTGCACCCGCCGTGCCCGCCGCGCCCACCGCACCCGCCTCGCTTGACGACGGCTGCGAGCCCCAGGCACAACCCCAAGCCTCAACCCAAGCCCCGACCTCGATTTCTTTTAACTTCGATCTCGGTGCGTCATCTGAGCTGCAGACTCACTCCGTTGCATTGCAACCGCCCACCTGCGACGTCGCGGCGCAGTTCTCTTCGCCGCAACCTGACGCGTCACCGTTGACCGGGATTCTCGCGCAGATTGGGATCAGCATCACCCTGGAGTGCCTCAACCACCTGGCGGAAAGTATTGAGGCAGCCGCCGAGTGCCCGGGGGAGACCTGCTGCACCCACGGCGAGACGGAGGAAGTCGCCGAAGTTGCTCCCGCGGAACCCGTTGCCGCAGCGCCGCCGGAACTGGCGGAGGTCGAAGAGCCACCGGCGCCGGCTGCAAAGCTTCAGGCGGCAGGTCTCCAGACGCCCCCGCCTGCTCCACCGCCCGTGCAGGCTGAAACGCAGCCCGTGCAGGCTGAAACGCAGCCCGCGGAGGTTGAAACACCGCCCGCGGACCCTACACCCAAGATGAGGAAGTCAGGTGAATGGTGATGGATTTCGTCGAATTCGTGGAGCAGTACAAACTCCGAACCGCGAAACGGATGGTTGATTTCGAGGCGGCGATCGCCGAGGCTCACCGCCAAATGGAGCAAGCTGGGCGACAGCAGGCCATAGCGCGGGAAATGAAGCTGCGCCCGGCACCGGTCACCCCGCGGGGCGTTTACCGACCTGTGCGCCGAAACGGCCGCGTGCAGGGAGTGCTGCGCCGCGACGACAAGGACGAGACGTAGAGTCGCCCGCCCTCACGGCTCGGAAACTTAGAAGAAGGAGAAGCTGGAGTCGTCGCGAGTCAGGCCGGCGCGCTCCGCGAGATCGTCCCCGTGCAGCGAGGTGACCTTCGCGCCGGTGGCGTCGGCCTCGCTGAAGTCGGAGTACTTGCTCTGGCCGTCGAGCTGGTGAAGGAAGTAACCCACGAGCAGCCCGCGCACCGTTGCCTGCACCTTCCCGTTGGGGCGAGCCAGCCCCAGGATGCGCTTGACTATGCCGTCTTCGCTAAAGCTTGCCTGGCTCCCCTTGGCCGGGATTCGGTAAACCACATCTCCAGCCCAGTTGTACGCCAGTTTCGCGGGGTTGCCCGGGTCGAACAGGGAGTCGGAGTCATCGTCGGCCCCGATGACCATGCCCGGCAGGAAGATGTTCCGCGCCGCCTGGATCGACGAGGGCGCGGTGTTGGCCGGGTAAATCGCGGCGACGGCTTTGACCTTGTGGTTGTCCACCGCGGACAGCACTGCGGCGCCGCCGCCCATGCCGTGTCCCGCAACGCCAATCTTGCCCGGGGCCACGGTGATGTTTCCGTTGCCGAGGCGCACGCCCGCAAGGATCTGCATCGCACTGTCCAAGTCTGCGGAGAATCCGGCATGGTCAGGTTTGAAGCCCGACTCGGTGGCGGGGGCCGCGACGACAATTCCCCAGCTGGCCAGGTGGCGCAGGGTGGCATGGTAATCGTCGATGCTCTTCATCCAGTCGTGGCCGAAAGCAATCGCGGGAAGGCCCTCGCCTTCCGCCGGGGCGTACACCTTCCCAGGCAGGCCGGTGTAGCCAAGGTCGCCCTCGAGGACCCGGTGCGGGCCACGCTTTGTCAGATCAGACAGCTTCTTCAATTTCGCAGACACAACAGCAAGAATACGTCATGTTGTCAGTGGCAGGGGCGGTTGATGCGTAATTGGTTGGCGGTGCGGTCAGGTTGGGCGTCGAGAAGCAAGATGCGGGTGGGGGTAAGAGGTTGTATTAGGGTGGGGCGCATGTGTGGAATTGTTGGATATGTCGGCACGAAAGAATCGCTGCCCATCGCCGTTGAGGCCCTGCGCCGCATGGAATACCGCGGATACGATTCCGCGGGCGTTGCCGTTGTCGGCGAGAACGGCATTGCCAGCGCAAAGCGTGCCGGCAAGCTCGCCAACTTAGAGGACAAAATCTCTGAGATCGGCGAAGACACCCTCACCGGAACCACAGTTATCGGCCACACGCGCTGGGCCACCCACGGCCGACCGACGGACGAGAACGCGCACCCGCACATCTCCTTCGACGGCAAGGTCGCGATCGTGCACAACGGGATCATCGAGAACTTCGCCGCGCTGCGCGCGGAGCTCGAGCGCGACGGCGTCGAGCTGACTTCCGACACAGACTCTGAAACCGCCGCGCACCTGCTGGCCAAGGCGTACAACGAGGGGGAGACCGCGGGCGACTTCCGCGCCTCCGCGCTGCACGTTCTCAGCCGCCTGGAGGGCGCGTTCACGCTTTTGTTCGTGCACGCCGACCACCCCGACCAGATCATCGCCGCGCGTCGCTCTACGCCGCTGATGGTCGGCGTCGGCGAGGGCGAGATGTTCCTCGGCTCCGATGTCGCCGCCTTCATCGAGCACACGAAGCAGGCCGTCGAGCTGGGCCACGACTCCGTGGTGATCATCACCAAGGACGACTACGAGATCCTCAACTTCGACGGCACGCCCGCCGAGGGCAAACCATTTACCATCGACTGGGACCTCGAGGCCGCGGAGAAGGGCGGCTACGACTCCTTCATGATGAAGGAGATCTTCGAGCAGCCCGCCGCAGTGCGCGACACCCTGGCCGGCCACTGGGCCAACGGCCGTGTCACGCTGGATGAAAACAACCTCACCCCCACGGAGCTGAAGTCCTTCAACCAGGTGTTCGTTGTGGCCTGTGGATCCGCCTACCACTCCGGCCTGGCGGCCAAGTACGCCATCGAGCACTGGGTGCGCATCCCGGTCCAGATTGAGGTGGCCAGCGAGTTCCGCTACCGCGACCCGGTGCTCGACGAGCGCACGCTGGTGCTCGCGATCTCGCAGTCCGGCGAGACCGCCGACACGCTAGAGGCCGTGCGCCACGCGAAGACGCAGGGCGCGAAGGTGCTCGCGGTCTGCAACACCAACGGCTCGCAGATCCCGCGCGAGTCCGACGCTGTGCTCTACACCCACGCCGGCCCGGAGATCGGCGTGGCGTCGACCAAGGCGTTCCTCGCGCAGGTCGCGGCAAACTACATCGTCGGCCTCGCCCTGGCGCAAGCGAAGGGGACGAAATACCCGGACGAGATCACCGAGATCTGGAAGGAACTCGAGGCCATCCCGGACAAGATCGCCACCGCACTGACCGTGCGCGACGAGGTCAAGCGGATCTCTGAGACCCTGGGTGCTGTAAAAACCATGCTCTTCCTCGGCCGCGGCGTCGGCTTCCCGATCGCCCTGGAGGGCGCGCTCAAGCTCAAGGAGCTCGCCTACATCCACGCCGAGGGCTTCCCGGCGGGCGAGCTCAAGCACGGTCCGATCGCGCTGATTGAAGACGACCTGCCGGTCGTGGTCATCGTGCCCAGCCCGCGCGGCGTGAGCCAGCTGCACTCGAAGATCGTCTCCAATATCCAGGAGATCCGCGCGCGCGGGGCGAAGACGATCGTGATCGCGGAGGAGGGCGACACCGCCGTCGAGCCGTACGCCAACTGGCTGCTGCGCATCCCGCAGACGCCGACGATCATGCAGCCCCTGCTCGCCACCGTGCCGCTGCAGTTCCTTGCGGCGGACATCGCGCGCGAAAACGGCAACGAAGACATCGACAAGCCGCGCAACCTGGCCAAGTCGGTCACGGTCGAGTAGGCGCGAGAACCTTTCAGCATGCTCGGAGCCCTCTCCCTTGCTTTCGTCGACTCGATCAACCTGCTGCTGATCGGGGTGGTCGTCGCGGTGGGGATCGTCGTCAAGCACGCGTACGCGAAAATCACTTCGCTGCTGATCATCGGCGACTGGCTGGGTGTGGCCAGCCTCGCGCTAGTCATGCTCGTTATTTTCGACGGCCTCGGACCCGTGGTAAAGAGCTTCGTTGAGGGCCCCGTCTTCGGCGTCGTGCTCATCGCGACGGGCGTGGTCACAGGCCTTTTGGCCCTGCGCGGCGGGGATCACTCCGCGGTGGTGGAAAAGGTCATGGTGCCGCTGCGCACGCCTGGGCCGAAAACCGTGGCCACGGGGTTTGTCCTGGGGTTGATTCAGTCGGCGACGTCCGTGCCGTTCTACGGCGGGCTGGCGCTGCTGTCGACCGCCGGCATCGAGCCCGCGGTGCGCTATCTCTCGCTCGTGCTGTACGCCACGGTGGCGCTGAGCCTGCCCACGGCCTGCGCGCTCGTGGTGGCGTGGGTGCGCCGGAGCCCGGACAGCGCCGCCGGCCGCGGTTTCGCCTGGGCTCGGGCCAACCCGCGCCCGGTAACGCTCACGGCGACGTGGGCAGTGTCCGTGCTACTGGTGATCCTCGGTGGACTCCACCTCGTCTAGATCCGGCACAATAGTGGCCATGGATCTGCTCACCGCACGCATTGACTTGGACGCGATCGCGCACAACACGCGCCTGTTGTCCCAGCTCGCGGGCGGCGCGCGCCTGATGTGCGTGGTCAAAGCCGACGCCTACAACCACGGTGTCGCCCGGGTCGTGCCGGTGATGGACGCCGCGGGCGCCGACGCCTTCGGCACCGCCACGCTCGCCGAGGCTGCCGAGGTACGCGAGCTGACCGCCAAGCCCGTGGTGTCGTGGCTGTGGGTGCCGGGCCAGGACATCCCCGCCGGCATCGAGCTCGGCGTGCCCACCCTGGAGCATCTTCGCTGGCTTATCGACACCCACATCGGCGCCCCCCTGCACATCAAAGTGGACACCGGCATGCACCGCTCGGGGCTCATCGAGGCGCACTGGGACGAGGCGTTCTCCCTCGCGGCGCGCGCCGGGCTCAACGTGCGCGGGCTAATGAGCCACCTCGCCGTGGCCGACGAGCCGGCGCACCCGTACAACGACGTCCAAGCCCGGGCGTTTCGCCGCGCGATCGAGCGCGCCCGCGCGCACGGCCTCGACGTGCAGTGCAACCACCTCGCCAACACGCCGTCGCTGCTCAGCCGCCCGGATCTTGTTTTCGACCAGGTCCGCGCCGGGCTGGGCCTCTACGGGCTCGAACCGATCGCGGGGGCCGAGCACGGCCTGCGCCCGGCGATGACGTGGGTGGCGCGGATCCTTGCGGTCAAGCCGCTGGCGGCGGGCGAGGCGCTGAGCTACGGGCTGACCTGGAGCGCGCCTGAGGACGGGTTCATCGCGGTCGTTCCGGCGGGTTACGCCGACGGCGTGGGGCGCTCCTGGCAGGGCAACCTGGATGTGGCCATCGGCGCCAGGCGCTACCCGCAGGTGGGGCGCGTGTGCATGGACCAGTTCCTGGTCTGGCTCGGTGGCAACCCGGAGGGTGTGGCGGGGGGCGACGAGGCGATCATCTTCGGCGCCGGCGGGATGAGCGCGACCGAGCTCGCCGAGCGCGTCGGCACCATCAACTACGAGATCGTGTGCTCCCCGAAGGGGCGCACGGTGCGCAGCTTTCACGGAGGTAGGCAGGCATGAGGGGCGATTTCCCGGAGAACGGCTCGCGGCGCTGCGACACCGCGGCCGAGACGAAGCAGCTCGGCCACGAGCTGGGCGCAGCCCTCGAGGCGGGCGACGTGGTCATCCTCGACGGCCCGCTCGGGGCGGGCAAGACGACGTTCACGCAAGGCATCGCGGACGGCATGGGGGTTTCAGGTCGGGTGACCAGCCCGACGTTCGTCATTGCCCGCGAGCACAGGTCGCGGGACGGCGGGCCGTCGCTCGTGCACGTCGACGCCTACCGGCTCATCGGTGAGGGCTCGTCCGGCGACCCGCTCGGCGAGCTCGATGCGCTGGACTTGGAGACGGACCTTGACACGGCAGTTGTTGTCGCGGAGTGGGGCGGGGGATTGGTCGAGCAGATCGCCTCGGCCTACCTCAAGGTCACGATTGACCGCGAGACGCTCGTCGCCCAGGATCCGGACTCCGAGGGCAGGCTGATCTTTTGGGAAATAAGAGTCCCAGAGCAGTAGCGATGTAGGATCTAGTCCATGCTGAAGCTGAACAACGCCAACCGCCGCTGGATCGGGCTCGCCCTCGCCCTGTGGGTAATCGTCCTCATCGCCATCATTTTTATCCCCATGACGAGGGGAGGGGCGCAGGTGAGCCACACCAACTCGCTCGCCCAGAGCCTGCAGGCTACCGAGGCCGCCAACGGCGACTCGGTCGTGGCGGAGCTGGTTAACCCCGCGCTGGTGTACGACGATTCCTTCGCCGGCTACACCACGATGTGCCCGACGGATCCGGCTGAGCTGACCCTGGCGAAGCTGCAGGCGTTCGACCTAGATGCCGCCGAGGTCGACCTGAGCGGCAAGTACGGCTACATGGTTCTGCTGCCCGCGGAGCGCGGCGGCGATGTCACCCTGGACAAGATCAACCTGGACACCGTGAACATCTGCACCGTCGCGCAGTCCGAGTCCTTCCCGCTGAACACCCCGATCCCGTTCTACGTCAACGAGGGCACGTGGACGATGGGCATTAACTCCTAAGGGAGCTCGCTTGTGATCGTTCTGGCACTGGACACCGCGACGAGCGACCTCGTGGTCGGCCTCGTCGACGCGTCGGATGAGCCCCGGACGATCGCGGAATCGGTGACACAGACGCGGGCCCACAACGAGCGGCTCGTGCCCGAGGTCACCCGGCTTTTGGACCAGGCAGGGCTCGGTTTCGGCGACCTCACGGCGATCGTCGTCGGCTGCGGCCCCGGCCCCTTCACCGGGCTGCGCGTCGGCATGGCCACGGCGGGAGCCTTCGGTCAAGCGCTGGGGATCCCCGTCCATGGCGTGGTCACCCACGACGCCGTCGCCTCGCTTATCGACGCCCCCACCGAGCGCCCCGTTGTCGTGGCCACTGACGCGCGGCGCAAGGAAATCTATTGGGCGAAGTTCGTCGGCGGCGCGCGCGTCGCGGGGCCGAGCGTTACGGCTCCGGGGGACGTCGATACGCGCGGAGCGGCCGTGATTAGCGTCCCGGAGCACCTGAGCCCGCAGCTTGAGGTAGGCGAGGCGACCGTGACCTACGTAGCGCCGAGCCCGGTCGGGCTCGCGCGCGTTGCGGACCTCGACGCCGAGCCCGCGCCGCTGGTCCCGCTCTACCTCAGGCGGCCGGACGCGGTGCCGCCGAAGCCCGCCGCGCGCTCGGCCGCGATTCCGGCCGTGGACCTCGGGGAGCTTGCGTGAGGCTGCGGGAGTTAACCATCGCGGACGCCACCCGCGTCGCCGAGATTGAGCAGGCGTTGTTCGTCGGCGACAACCCGTGGTCGCGCGATGTCTTCGTGGCGCAGTTCGCGCAGCCGTACACCTTCTACGTCGGCGCCTTCGTCGAGGATGAGGCTGACGCCGAAGAAGTGCTCGTCGGTTACGCGGGGCTGGCCATGCTCGGCCCGCGCGACGACCCAGAGTTCGAGGTCCACACCATCGCGGTGGACGGCGCCTACCAGGGCCGCGGCATCGGGCGGGTGCTCATGGACCAGCTCGTGCACACCGCCGACCTGATGGGCGGGCCAATGTTTCTAGAGGTGCGCACGGACAACACCCCGGCAATCGCGCTGTATGAGAGCTACGGTTTTTCGGTGTTGGCGACGCGCAAGGCGTACTACCAGCCGTCGGGCGCAGACGCGTTTTCCATGATGAGGCACCCGCGCGGCGAGGAGGATCCAGGGACATGATCGTTTTAGGTATCGAGACCTCCTGTGACGAAACCGCGGTCGGGATCGTCGCGCTGGGCAACGACGGGTCGATGGAGATCCTCGCCGACCGGGTGGCGTCGTCCATGCACGAGCACGCCCGGTTCGGCGGCGTGGTGCCGGAGATCGCGTCGCGAGCCCACCTCGAGGCGCTGCCGCAGGTGATGGAGGCGGCGCTGAGCGATGCCGGGATCATCAAACCCGATGCCGTCGCCGCCACGGTTGGTCCGGGACTGGCCGGGGCGCTGCTCGTCGGGGCGTCGGCAGCTAAGGCGTACGCGGCGGCGTGGGGCGTGGACTTCTACGGCGTCAATCACCTCGGCGGGCACGTCGCGGTGGCGAACCTCGACGGCGCCGAGGACCTGCCGCACTCGGTGGCGCTGCTCGTCTCCGGCGGGCACACGCAGCTGCTGGAGGTCGAGGCCGTGGGCAAGCCGATGCGGGAGCTGGGCAGCACGCTTGACGACGCCGCCGGCGAGGCGTACGACAAGGTCGCACGCCTTCTGGGGCTGGGGTACCCGGGCGGGCCGGTCGTCGATAAGCTCGCGGCGAAAGGCACCGCCTCGATTCCTTTCCCGCGCGGGCTGAGCAAGGCCGAGGACCTGCGAGGCGAGCACCGCTACGACTTTTCCTTTTCGGGGCTGAAGACCTCCGTGGCGCGCTACGTGGAGGCCGCAGAGCGCGAGGGGCGCGTGATCTCGGTGGAGGATGTGTGCGCGTCGTTCCAGGAGGCGGTGTGCGACGTCTTGACTAAAAAAGCGCTGATGGCCTGCGAGGATACCGGCGCGCGCGTGCTGCTTTTGGGCGGCGGAGTGGCGGCGAACCGGCGACTGCGCGAGCTCGCCGCACAGCGCTGCGAGGCCGCCGGCGTTGAGCTGCGCGTGCCGCGGCTGTCGCTGTGCACGGACAACGGCGTGATGATCGCGGCGCTGGCCGCGCAGCTGATCCACGAGGGCGGGACGGCCTCGAGTCTCGGGGTGGGCACGGACACCACTCTCGACGTCGCGGTGCCGCTCGTGCATGTTGTCAGTTAGCACTCTCGGGGGTAGAGTGCCAGTAGGTTGCATTGAGCACAGTTGTTCACCCGCGACGACGGCTGCAGCTGGATGAAAACCGACTGAAGTAATTCACTCACGCTCAAAACATCACGAAAGGTCATTGATCGATCATGGCAAACGTCAACATCAAGCCGCTCGAGGACAAGGTCCTGGTTCAGATCGCTGAGGCGGAGACCACCACCGCTTCCGGCCTGGTCATCCCCGATTCTGCCGCTGAGAAGCCGCAGGAAGCCGTCGTCATCGCTGTGGGCCCGGGCCGTCTCGACGACTCCGGCAACCGCGTACCCGTCGACGTCAAGGAGGGCGACACCGTCGTGTTCTCCAAGTACGGCGGCACCGAGCTGAAGTACAACGGCGAGGAGTACCTGCTGCTCTCCGCCCGCGACCTGCTCGCCGTTGTCGAGAAGTAGGAACGGGGTCTAGAGCCACCCATGGCAAAACTTATTGCATTTGATCAAGAGGCCCGTGAGGGCATCCAGCGCGGCGTGGACGTTCTCGCCGACGCTGTGAAGGTCACCCTCGGCCCGCGCGGCCGCAACGTGGTCCTGTCCAAGGCCTTCGGCGGCCCGGCAGTGACCAACGACGGCGTGACCATCGCCCGCGAGATTGACCTCGAGGACCCGTTTGAGAACCTCGGCGCGCAGCTGGTCAAGTCCGTCGCCGTCAAGACCAACGACATCGCCGGCGACGGCACCACCACCGCGACCCTGCTCGCCCAGGCGCTCGTCGCCGAGGGCCTGCGCAACGTCGCCGCGGGCGCGAACCCCGTCGAGCTGAACAAGGGCATCAAGGCCGCCGCCGAGAAGGCCGTCGAGGAGCTCAAGGCCCGCGCCACCGCAGTCTCCGCCTCGGCGGAGATCGCCAACGTGGCCACCGTGTCCTCGCGCGACTCGGAGGTCGGTGAGATGGTCGCCGGCGCGATGGACAAGGTGGGCAAGGACGGCGTTGTCACCGTCGAGGAGTCCCAGACCATGGACTCCTACGTTGACCTGACCGAGGGCATCTCCTTTGACAAGGGATTTCTCTCGCCGTACTTCATGACCGACCCCGACGCCGGCCAGGCAGTGCTTGACGACGCCCGCGTGCTGCTGGTGCGCGGCAAGATCTCCTCGCTGCCCGACTTCCTGCCGCTGCTGGAGCAGATCGCCGCGGAATCCGTGTCGCTGCTCATCATCGCCGAGGACGTCGAGGGCGAGCCGCTCCAGACGCTGGTGGTCAACACCATCCGCAAGTCGCTGAAGGTCGTTGCCGTAAAGTCCCCGTACTTCGGTGAGCGCCGCGCGGCGTTCATGGACGACCTCGCGGTGGTCACCGACGCCACCGTGATCGACCCGGAGGTCGGCGTTAACCTCAAGGACGCCACCCTGAACCTGCTCGGTTCCGCCCGCCGCGTCACGGTGACCAAGGATGACACCATCATCGTCGACGGCGCCGGATCCGCCGAGGCCGTCGAGGAGCGTCGCGCGAAGATCCGCCGCGACATCGAGGCCACGGACTCGACCTGGGACAAGGAAAAGATGGAGGAGCGCCTGGCCAAGCTGTCCGGCGGTGTCGCCGTCATCCGCGTCGGTGCTGCCACCGAGACCGAGGTCAACGAGCGCAAGTTGCGCGTCGAGGACGCGATCAACGCGGCCCGCGCAGCCGTGCAGGAGGGTATCATCGCCGGCGGCGGCTCCGCCCTCGTGCAGATCTCCCGCGAGCTCGAGGCGTATGCCGACAACTTCGAGGGTGAGCAGCGCACCGGCGTGCTCGCGGTGTCGCGCGCGCTGACCAAGCCTGCCTACTGGATCGCGGAGAACGCGGGCCTTGATGGCGCCGTTGTGGTGTCCAAGGTCGCGGAGCGCTCCAACGGCGAAGGCTTCAACGCCGCCACGCTCGAGTACGGCAACCTCATCGAGGAGGGCATCATCGACCCGGTGAAGGTGACCCACTCCGCAGTGGTCAACGCCGCGTCCGTGGCGCGGATGATCCTGACCACCGAGGCGTCCGTGGTGACCAAGCCGGCTGAGTCCGGCGACGACCACGGTCATCACCACCACCACCACTAGTTAGAGCGCACGTAAAAAGGGCCCCTTGCGAGGGGCCCTTTTTAAGGTGTCTACTTCGCGGAGACCGCGGCGACCTTCATCCCGCCGCGCGAGGAGCCGGCGCGCAGGATGGCCTGGCGCTCGGACTCGCTCATGCCGCCCCAGATGCCGTAGGGCTCGGCTACCTGCAGCGCGTGGTCGCGGCACTGCGACAGCACCGGGCAGTTGTAGCAGATGGCCTTGGCGCGGTTTTCACGCTGGGTGCGGGCGCGTCCTCGCTCGCCGTCCGGATGGTAGAACACCTCTGATGCTTCGCCGCGGCAGGCGCCGTGGAGCTGCCAATCCCAAAAATCTGCGTTCGGTCCGGGAAGCTGCTGAGGCTGAGACATGAAAGTTGAGACTCCTTTATCCGCGGCGCCGTGAGAACGAGGATTCACACAGCGTTTTCCTTTGTATAGCTGCGGTGTGTGCACCAAGGAGGAAGTTAAGTCTGCCATGGTTAACGTAGAGTTTCGCGAGGGTTACGCTGAGCTTGAAAGCCTGAAAGGCCCGCGAAAATAATGGCAGTAAGCTGGGAGTTTGATGAAGGTTAAAGCTCGGTGAATTCTTGACGATAGCCCCCAATAAGACCATTTACCCACCTCAGTTAGCCCGTTTAAGGTACGGCAGCGTAGGATGTGCGCCAACTGTGAATGGGTGCGGAAGGGAGTGCAGTGGCTGCGTCGGAAGTAGACAGCCAGCTCGCGGGTTTAGTTCCGCTGGCTGCAGCGGGTGACCGCCGCGCCCTGCAGGACGTGGTGCGGCTCATACACCCGCTCGTGCTGCGCTACGCCCGCGCTCGGCTTGGCGGGGGACGCATGCCCACACCCGAAGACGTTGCGCAGGAAATCTGCCTCGCGGTGGCGACCTCGATTGAGAAGTACGTTGATCGCGGCAAGCCGTTCATGGCGTTCGTTTACGGCATCGCGTTCAACAAGGTTGCCGACGCGCACCGAAGCCTGGCGCGTGACAAGCTCTCCCCGACGGAGCAGGTTCCAGACGAGGAACTTTCCGGCGAGACACCGGAGGAGTTCATACTGGTCAGCGATGGTAGTAACAGAGTTCGTGAACTTCTCGATTTACTGAGTGATAAGGCTAGAGACATCATCATCCTGCGCGTGTTTGTCGGACTCTCCGCTGAGGAAACAGCGGAGGCCGTCGGCGGCACCGCAGGCGCTGTACGAGTGGCGCAGCACCGCGCCCTAGCCACCCTGAGAAAAGCTATCCAAGAAGGTGGGAGCTATGAGTCGTCACTATAACGGCAACGACAGCACGCCAGAGCTGCAGTCGCTTGTCGACGACGACGCGTTCCTCACCGCACTCTCCCGCGGCGAGGACCCGTCCGGCGGCAGCGATCCGCTCGCCGCGATGCTCCTTGAGCTGCGTGACGACGTCCACCAAGAGATGCCCCCGGCCCCCGTCGTGAAGACCCCTGCTCGCCACAAGCGCCCCCACCCGCTGCTCGCGGGCCTGGTCGGCGCTGCCGCGGCGACCGTCATCGTGGCTGGATCCGGCGCCGCACTGTACAACGCCACGCCCGGTTCCCCGCTGTGGCGTGCATCGACCGCCGTGTTCGGCGAGCGCACCTCCGTGGTCGAGCTTGCCAGCACGCTCGAAGAGCTCGAGGTCGCCAGCGCGAAGGGCGATGTCGAGGGCGCGCGCAACCTGCTGAATCAGGCACGCGCGCTTGTCAACGCCATTGGTGCGCGAGAAAACGCCCCAGCAGCTCCGGAGAACCCGGAGAACCCGGAGAATAACGTCACCGTCACGGTGACGGAGACCCGGCAGCCGCAGGCCCCGGCCCCGGTTGCGGCCGAGCCCTCCGATAACCCGCAGCCTGCCTCCGAACCGGCCGCGACGGTCACGCAGACCGTGACGGTGACGCAGACCGTCACCGAGCCCGCGCCGACCAGCGCCGCCCCGGTTACGGCGACGACGCCAACGGGCGAGCCGACACCCCCGCCCACCTCGCCGTCAACGGCGAACGAAGCAGCCTTGCGTTAGCTAGCGCGCGTCGAGCCCGTCGAGGTAGCCCAGGGCGTAATCCCACGGCACGTACGCCTCGACGTTGGGCTGGGCGCTTGGTTCGTGGACCGGGGGCAGCTCACCGTTGAGCGTGGCGAGCATGTTCTGCTCCATAATTTCCCAGTCGTAGTAGTGCATCTCTTCGCAATCCTCGCACAGGAAGTAGATGCCTAGGATGCCGCGCGGGCGCAGAACGTCCTTGAACTCGCGGACCTGGGCGAGGTCGCGGATGATGTGGACGCGCTCCTCGTCGGTGAGCGGTTCGACGACTTCGTCGTCCTCGATAAACGATGCCGGATCGTTCGGGTCATCCTTGAACGGGTCGAGGGGCATCATATCGTCATAGTTCACACTGCCTAACCCTAATTGCCCAGCCCGACATGGGGCAATTCCGGTGCCGCGATATATCATGACGTAAACGACCGGGATGAACATCGGCTTTTCTATTTAAGGGGAGATGCGGTTTATGGCGACCGAGCGAGTACTCACAGGCGGAGACGACCCAAACAAGGTGGCTCTGCGCGGCCTGACCTTCGATGACGTGTTGCTGCTTCCCGCCGAATCCCACATCGTCCCCTCCGAGGTGTCGACGGCGACGCAGTTCACCCGCAACATCCGGCTTGGCATCCCGATCGCGTCTGCCGCGATGGATACCGTCACCGAGTCGCGTATGGCGATCGCTATGGCGCGTCAGGGCGGTATCGGCGTGTTGCACCGCAACTTAAGCGCCCGGGACCAAGCGGAGCACGTCGACATTGTGAAGCGCTCTGAGTCCGGAATGATTTCGGATCCCGTCACCGCCTCTCCCGAGATGACGCTGCACGACGTCGACGCGCTGTGCGCCCGGTTCCGCATCTCCGGCCTGCCTGTCGTCGATGACTCGGGCACCCTCGTCGGCATCATCACCAACCGCGACATGCGCTTCGAGGCGGATTTTGACCGCTCCGTGTCCGAGGTGATGACGGCAATGCCGCTCGTGGTGGCCCGCGACGGGGTGTCCAAGGAGGAAGCGCTGGCGCTGCTATCGGCCAACAAGGTGGAAAAGCTGCCGATCGTTAACGAGGCTGGGTCGCTGACCGGCCTGATCACCGTGAAGGACTTCGTCAAGTCCGAGCAGTACCCCAACGCGTCGAAGGACAGCCAGGGCCGGCTGCTGGTGGCCGCCGGGATCGGCACCGGCGAGGACTCCTACGACCGCGCCGGGCTCCTAGTCGAGGCCGGCGTCGATGCGCTGGTGGTCGATTCGGCGCACGCGCACAACAACCGCGTGCTCGAGATGGTCGCGCGGGTGAAGAAGGACTTCGGCGACCGGGTCGATGTTATCGGCGGCAACCTCGCCACCCGCAGCGCGGCCCAGGCCATGATCGATGCCGGTGCGGACGCCATCAAGGTTGGTATCGGCCCGGGTTCGATTTGCACCACGCGCGTCGTCGCTGGCGTGGGCGCGCCACAGATCACGGCGATCCTTGAGGCGTCGGTGCCGGCGCACAAGGCAGGGGTGCCGGTGATCGCCGACGGCGGCATGCAGCATTCCGGCGACGTCGCTAAGGCGCTGGCGGCGGGCGCATCCACGGTGATGCTGGGCTCGATGCTGGCGGGGACAAAGGAGGCCCCGGGCGACATCGTCGTCGTGGGCGGCAAGCAGTACAAGCGCTACCGCGGCATGGGCTCGATGGGCGCGATGCAGGGCCGTGGGCTGTCGGGGGAGAAGCGTTCGTTTTCCAAGGACCGCTACTTCCAGGCGGATGTCGCCAGCGAGGATAAGCTGGTGCCGGAGGGCATCGAGGGGCGCGTGCCGTACCGCGGTGAGCTTGACTCGATTACGCACCAGATTGTTGGCGGTTTGCGCGCGGCGATGGGTTACACCGGCTCGTCGTCGGTCGAAGAGCTGCAGACCAAGCAGTTTGTGCAGATCACCACCGCTGGCCTGCGCGAGTCCCACCCGCACGACATCACCCAGACCGTCGAGGCCCCCAACTACCGCGGCTAAGCATCCGTTTATCGACGCCCACCTGACCACTACCCAAGAAAGCGAACGTACATGCGCGATTACGTGGAGATCGGAATCGGGCGCGAGGCCCGCAAGGCATACCGGCTAGGCGATATCTCTCTGGTGCCCTCGCGTCGCACGAGGTCCTCCTCGGACGTGGACACGAGCTGGCACATCGACGCCTACACCTTCGACATGCCGCTGGTTGCGCACCCGACGGATGCGCTGGCGAGCCCCGAGTTCGTGATCGAGATGGGAAAGCGCGGCGGTCTGGGCGTGCTCAACGCCGAGGGGATCCTGGCGCGCCACGCCTCGTTCGAGGAGGCCGTATCCCGCGTTGTGGGGTCCGGTGTGAAAAGCGAAGTCGCTGATTCCGATTACTCGATTTCGGAGTTCCGCCGCGCAAGCCGTGACACCACGGCTGCCCTGCAAGAGCTGCACGCCGCGCCGCTCGACCACGACCTGCTTTCCGAGCGCATCGCCCAAGTCCGCGACGCCGGGGTGACCGTTGCCGTGCGCGTCTCCCCGCAGAACGCCCGCGAACTCGCGCCGGTTGTGATCAAGGCCGGGGCCGAGCTCCTGTTTATCCAGGGCACGGTCATCTCCGCGGAGTACGTCAAGCGGGGCGGGGAGCCGCTGGACCTGAAAGAGTTCATCGGCAGCCTCGAGGTGCCCGTGATCGCGGGCGCGGTGTACGACTACACCACCGCAACCCACCTGATGCGCGCCGGCGCGGCGGGCGTCATCGTCGGCTCCGGAGCGGTATCGAGCTACCCCTCGGTCGGCGTGGGAGTGCCCATGGCCACCGCCATCGCCGACGTCGCTGCAGCGCGCCGCGAGTACCTCGACGAGACGGGCGGGCGCTACGTCCACGTGATTGCCGACGGGGAGATTCTCAGCAGCGGGGATGTCGCCGCGGCGATCGCCTGCGGCGCGGACGCCGTGATGCTTGGCCTGCCGCTTGCCCAGGCAGAGGAAGCGGGGGGTCAGGGCTACTACTGGGAATCGGCGGCCGCGCACCCGCGCTACCCGCGGGGTTCGGTAGAGCCCTACGATCTGTTCGGCAAGCGTATCCCCCTCGAGCGGGTGCTCCACGGCCCCGCTGCGGAACCCAACGGGACGACAAACGTGGTCGGAGGTTTGCGCCGCATCATGGCAAAGTGCGGTTACACGGACATCAAGTCGTTCCAGAAGGTTGGTCTGACGGTTCAGCGCTAGCGCTGCCGGAGTATTTTCGCCGGCGGCGCGTCGGCTAATATCTGCAGTTGTGACTACAGCCCAGCAGCGCCCCGTCCTTGTTGTCGATTTCGGAGCCCAGTACGCGCAGCTCATTGCTCGCCGCGTGCGCGAAGCCCGCGTGTACTCGGAAGTCGTTCCCTCCACGGTGACAGCCGCGGAGGTGCGGGAGAAAAACCCCGTGGCGCTCGTGCTTTCCGGCGGTCCCTCATCCGTCTACGAGGAGGGCGCGCCGCAGCTCGACCCCGAGATCTTTGAGCTGGGGTTGCCCATCTTCGGCATCTGCTACGGCTTCCAGGTGATGACCCAAGCGCTCGGCGGCAAGGTAGAGAAGACCGGCGCGCGCGAGTACGGGCGGACCACGATGCTGAGCACCGACGGCGTGCTCCACGGCGGTCTGCCGACCGAGCACCCCGTGTGGATGAGCCACGGTGATTCCGTTACCCAGGCCCCGGAGGGTTTCGTGGTGTCCGCGTCGACGCCGGGTGCTCCCGTGGCGGCTTTTGAGAACGTCGAGAAGCGGTTTGCGGGTGTTCAGTACCACCCGGAGGTCATGCACTCGCCGCACGGGCAGCAGGTGCTGACGCGCTTTTTAACCGACATTGCGGGCTTGGAGCAGTCGTGGACGGCGTCGAACATTGCCGAGCAGCTCATTGAGCAGGTGCGTGAGCAGATCGGTGAGGACGGGCACGCGATCTGCGGCCTGTCCGGCGGCGTAGACTCCGCCGTCGCTGCGGCACTCGTGCAGCGCGCCATCGGCGACCGTCTGACCTGCGTCTTCGTCGACCACGGCCTGCTGCGCCTGGGCGAGCGCGAACAGGTGGAGCAGGACTTCGTCGCCGCGACCGGCGCGAAGCTGGTCACCGTCGACGAGCGCGAGGCGTTCTTGGACAAGCTGGCGGGTGTGACCGAGCCGGAGGCGAAGCGCAAGGCCATTGGCGCGGAGTTCATCCGCTCCTTTGAGCGCGCCGTGAGCACCGTGCTGTCGGACCACACCGTGGATTTCCTGGTGCAGGGCACCCTGTACCCGGACGTTGTTGAATCCGGCGGGGGAACGGGCACCGCGAACATTAAGAGCCACCACAACGTGGGCGGGCTGCCTGACGACGTCGAGTTCAAGCTCGTTGAGCCGCTGCGGCTGCTGTTCAAGGACGAGGTGCGCGCCGTCGGCCGCGAGCTGGGCCTGCCCGAGGTGATCGTCAACCGCCAGCCCTTCCCGGGCCCGGGCCTGGGCATCAGGATCATCGGCGAGGTCACCGAGCAGCGTCTGGAGACGCTGCGCCAGGCGGACGCGATCGCGCGCGAGGAGCTCACCCGCGCGGGCCTGGACAGCCAGATCTGGCAGTGCCCGGTGGTGCTGCTTGCCGACGTCCGCTCCGTCGGTGTCCAGGGCGATGGACGCACCTACGGCCACCCGATCGTTTTGCGCCCGGTCGCCTCGGAAGACGCGATGACGGCTGATTGGGTGCGCGTGCCGTACGAGGTGCTCGAGACCATCTCCACTCGCATTACCAACGAGGTCTCTGAGGTCAACCGCGTGGTTGTGGACATCACGTCGAAGCCGCCGGGGACCATCGAGTGGGAGTAGCCCCTACGCCGCGCGAACCTCAATGTCACCGATACCAACGGTGACGTTGAGCTGCAGCACCCCGCCGTCGGCGTCCTCGTTGAGTGTGTCTGGGCAGTTGTGGGTTCCGATACCTTCCCCGCACGCGAACTCCACGCGGGTGTCCCGAGGAGGGATGATCGTGAGGGTGCCCACTCCGTGCTGGACGTCGACTTCGCGGTCGTCGTCAAGCGGCTTCAGGCCAGACAGGTCGAGCGTCGCATCGCCGATGCCCGAGCTGTAGGAGGACGCGAGGTCGTCGGTTGCGGTGATCGTGGTGTCCACCGGCACCTCGGGTTTGTAGATGATGTATCCGCCGGCTGCGCTGACCAGGACAATCGCCGTGAACAATGCGATGCCTAGGCCGACGAGCCACCCCACCCACCGGTTACGCTTGGGCGCTTGCGTGACGACGGGCTCCGTTGGCGGTTCCGGCAGGTGCCAGAGCTCGGGGGCAACGCCGAGGGGATCCCACTGCGGCGGGGTGGTGCGACCCACGGTGGGGTGCGGGTAGCCGGCGGGGGTTGTGAGGTGGGAGGTGTCAACCTGCGGCCCAGCGGTGGTGGCGCTGGTGGAGACGCTTAGCCCCGCCGGCGGTGCGGGATGCGCGCGGTGCAGCAGGTAAAACGCCCCGGTGGCGATAAAGAGGGTGATCACGGACGCGGTGGCGAGGCCGCCCGTGCCGATCGTGATGGAGGGCAGGAAGATGATCAGGCCGACAAGCAGTGCCCAGCCGGTGTCGCGGTCCTTCTTTTCCAGCGCGCTGAGCTGGACTTTAGGGGTGTTGATGGCGCGCCATGGCGAGGTGGTCATGCCGTAGCGGGGCATGTTCATCCACAGCAGGAGGTAGACGAAGATGCCGCCGCCGAAGGTCAGGGTCAGGCCGACGAAGGCGAGGCGGACGATGATGGGGTCGATTTGGTAGCGGGCTCCGATGCCCTCGCACACGCCGGCGACCAGGGCGTTGCCGCCCTGGCTTTTGGGAATGCGTACGGGGCGGGTGTACCACATGTCTTTGAGCGTTGTCTCGATGCTGGTGTTGGTGTCCATGACTTAAGGATCGCGCGTGAGGGCCTCGAAGCGCTATCGGGAAGCGCCCTGATTTCGCGGTTCAGGGTTATCCCTGATTTGCCTGAGAAGTTTAAGTGCAACAATCGGGGGCATGACTTCTACCACCGCGTATACCCCTGCCCCGGGGCGGCTGTACCCGCGTTTCGAGCGGCGCCGCTCCGGCCGCGTCGTTGCGGGAGCGGCGGCGGGGCTGGCCACGCACCTTGGGGTGCGGGTGCAGTGGGTGCGCATCGCGTTGGCCCTGTCGTGCTTCGCCAGCGGTTTGGGGCTGATCCTGTACGCGCTGCTGTGGGTGTTTACCCCGCTAGAAGCCACGAAGACACCCCCTGACGCCAATGCGACCGGCGATTGGCCGCGGGTGTCGTACGTGCTGATGGCGGCGGTCGGTTTGGCGGGGGCGGCCGTGTCGATCACGGTGGTCGGCGGCGCCGGTGGCGCGTTTTCCTTCATCCTGGGCGTCGTCGCCGTTGGTGCGGTGGTGGCGTGGCAGGCGTACGACCGGGGGATGTCGTCGGCAAGCAATGTCGTGGCGCTGGCGTTGGGCATCGTGCTGGTGATGGGCGGGGTGCTGGCGATCGCGCTGTCGGGCGAGGCCGCGGGCACGGCCAACATCGTGGTCGCGGTCGTGGCCAGCATGTTCGGCGTGCTGCTGCTCGTCGTCCCGCTCATCGTGCGCCTGGCGTCTTCACTTGTGGAGGAGCGCCAAGCCAAGGCCGTGGCGGACCAACGCGCGGAAATCGCCTCGCGCCTTCACGATTCGGTGTTGCAGACGCTGGCGCTGATTCAAAAGCGGGCCAGCGACCCCGAGGAGGTCGCCAGGCTCGCGCGCGGCCAGGAGCGCGAGCTGCGCACATGGCTTTTCGACGCTGAGGACACGCGCAGTAAGCACACGACCGCCACGGTGTTCGCCGCGCTGCACAAAGCGGCGGGGGAGGTCGAGGACCTCTACTCGGTGGTGATCCGCCCGGTCACCGTCGGCGAGGACGTGGCCTTTAGCGAGGCGACGGAACCGATCGTGCTCGCCGCGCGCGAGGCCATGGCCAACTCCGCCAAGCACGCTGGCGTGGACACGCTTGACGTGTACGTGGAAAACCTCGCCGGTGAGCTCAGCGTGTTCGTGCGCGATCGGGGCTCGGGCTTCGACGTCGACGCGGTGCCGGAGCACCGCCACGGGGTGCGCGACTCCATCGTGGGACGCATGGAGCGCGCCGGGGGACGCGCGGTGGTGCGGTCGTCGATAGGCGAGGGCACCGAGGTTGAGCTGAGCTTGAGCGTCTAGGCGCTACAGAGCGGGGTAGTCGTTGTAGCCGGTGTCCCCGCCGGTGTAGAACGTGGAAGCATCCGGGGTGTTCTCCGCGGCGCCGGTCTTCCAGCGCTCGATCAGGTCCGGGTTGGCCAGAAGCGGGCGCGCCACCGCGGGCCCGTCCGCCCAGCCGTTTTCCACCATCGCCACGGCCTCCTCGCGCGAGCTGGTGCGCTTTTCCAAGATGGTCGTGTTGCCGAAGATGGTGCCGGCAAAACGGTCGCGCACAAGCTGCGCGCACGGGCCGGCCAGGTCGGGCTGCTCAAGCGAGATGTAGGCGAGGCCGGTGTCGGCGAGGGCGTCGACAAGCACGGCGTAGGTTGCCAGCGTGTGGTCCTGGTCGGACTCGTCGACGCCCTGGATGCTCACGCCCGGGCAGATGCGGATGCCGAGCCGGTCCGCGCCGATCTCCGCGGCGACGGCTTGGGCAACCGAGATGGGGTACGCGGCGCGCTTGGCGGGGGTGCCGCCGTATTCGTCGTCGCGGACGTTGGAGTTCTTGCCCAAGAAGGTGTGCAGGAAGTAGCCGTTCGCGGCGTGGAGCTCGACGCCGTCGAACCCGGCGTCCATCGCGCGGCGCGCCGCGGCGACGAACTCGCCCCGGGCGCGCTCGAGTTGCTCGATCGTGGCTTCCGCAGGCGTGGCGTAGGGCAGGTGGTTGCCCTCGGCGTCGCGGGTGTGGCCGTCGTGGGCGACGGCGCTGGGCGCCTCCACGGGTAGACCGGTGATCTCCGAGTGCGTGTTCCAGCCCGCGTGCATGAGCTGGACCACGATGGTTCCGCCGGCGTCGTGCACTGCGTCGGTGACCTTGCGCCAGGCGGGGATGTGCTTATCGTCGTAGATGCCGGGCTGGAGGAACTGGACGCGGCCCGCCTGCGAGGGCGAGGTGCCGTCGGTGACGAGCAGCCCGACGGAGGCGCGGTCGCGGAAGTAGCGCACCATGCGGGGCGTCGGCGTGCCGTCGGCGGCCGCGCGCAGCCTGCCCATCGGTGCTTGCATCACTCGGTTACGCAGCTTCAGGGCGCCGGCGGTGATTGGTTCCCAAAGGATATCGGTAGAGGTCATGGGCTCCTCTCGGTGAAATAGATACGGTGTTTTCGTGGGCGGGCCCCATGCTACGCCGCCCTGTAAGTTGGGGGCTATGAAAGTCTTCCTGGTTGATGATCACTCCGTTTTCCGCGCCGGCGTGCGCGCCGAGCTCGCCTCCAGGTTCGACATCGCCGGGGAGGCGGGCACGGTCACGGAGGCAACCCGCGGCATCAACGCCCAAGAGCCGGACGTCGTGCTTCTCGACGTCCACATGCCCGACGGCGGCGGCCTCGCGGTGATTCGGGGCGTGGCCGCGTCGACAAAGTTTTTGGCACTGTCGGTCTCGGACGCCGCCGAGGACGTCATCGCGCTGATCCGCGCCGGGGCCCGCGGGTACGTGACCAAAAACATCGCGGGCGACGAGCTTGCCGAGGCCATTGAGCGCGTCCACGGCGGGGATGCCTACTTCTCCCCGCGGCTGGCGGGGTTCGTGCTCGACGCGTTCGCCTCCGGCGGGGTGGTCGAAGACCCGGAGGGCGAGCCCGTCAAGGTTGAGGACCCGCTTGTCGACGCCCTCACCAGGCGCGAGCTGGAAGTTCTCCGCCTCCTCGCCCGCGGCTACACCTACAAGGAAATTGGCACGCAGCTGTTCATTTCGGTGAAAACGGTGGAGACGCACGCGTCGAATATCCTGCGCAAGACGCAGACGTCGAACCGGCACCAGTTGACGCGCTGGGCGGCGGACCGCGCGTTGGATTAGCGCCGTAAAATCATAGAAAGTACGTTCGACCTCGCCTGTTGCCGGTGTCGCGGCGCGGGTGCATACTTAGTGGCGTGAGTGGAACACCTATTCGACTATCCGCGGAGCCGCAGGCGCTCGAGCCCACCCGGGCCGAGCGCATCGCTGAGCTGCGTTCGCGCATGGCCGATATGGGGGCGCACGCGCCGCAGCGCGTCTTGCCGGACGCGGACGTGCTCGGAGTCGGTGACCAGTTCCACCGCGTTTTGCCTGATGGTGGGGTGCCGCGCCGGGCTGTGACCCACATCAGCGACACGCCCGCGCTGGTGGTGGAGATCATCGACCGCGTCACCGCCGAGGGAGGGTTCGCAGCCGTGGTGGGCTGGCCCGAGCTCTCCTACGCCGGTGTGGCCACCCTAGAACGGGTCATCGCGGTGCCCGAGCCGGGCATCGACCCGCTGGCCGTCGCCGGGGTGCTGGTCGAGGGCCTCGACCTAGTGGTGCTGCACACGCCCCAGCCCTTGAACCTGAGCCCGGTGCGCGCGAGGCCGCTGTTGGCGCGCGTGCGCAAGGGGAAAGCCGCGTTGCTCACGGTCAACGCCCGGGTCCCCTCGCCGGCGCTGAGCATCACCGGTACACTCGCCGGGTTCCACGGCATCGGCCGCGGCGCCGGGCGCATCGTGGGCATGGACATGCGCGTCGAAGCGGCCGGGCGCCGCACCGCCTCGACGGTGATCACCCTGGGCCAGGCCCCGCGGCCCGCGGGCGTGAGGGCGGTGAGGTGAGATGCGGGTGGCCGCGATCTGGTTTCCGGACTGGCCCGTGCAGGCTGCGCGCCTCGACGCCGACGATGTGCTGCCCGAGCCCGTCGCCGTGGTCGCGCAGCACCGCATCAAGGTGTGCTCGCGCCAGGCGCGCTCCCGCGGGCTGCGCCGGGGGATGCTGCTGCGCCACGCCCAGGCGCTGGTCCCGGAGCTCACGGTTGTCGAGGACAACCCAGATCGCGACGGGCGGATGTTCGCGGCCCTGGCCGCGGGTTTCGACGACGTCGCCTCCTCCGTCGAGGTTGTGCGCCCAGGGCTGGTCGTGGTGGATCTCGCCGCCGCCGCGAAGTTCCACGGCGGCGAGGACATCGCGGTTGAGATGCTTATCGACGCCGCCGCGCGCCGCGGTATCGATGCCTTTGCCGGGGCGGCGGACGAGCTGGCCACGGCGATCGTCGCTACGCGGTCCTCGGCGCTTGTCCCGAAGGGCGAGTCGGCGCAGTTCCTGGCGGCGCAGCCGCTGCGCGTCCTGCTCGCCGAGGTGGCTCTGGCGGCCGACGCGGAGACCGTCAAGGCGCTCGGCCAGCTCGGCCTGGCCACCCTAGGCGACATCGCCAACGTGCCCGCAACGGCGATGTCCACGCGCTTCGGCGCGCGCGGCACGTACATCCACCGCATCGCCCGCGCGGCACCGGACCGCCGCGTCGCCCCGGAGCTGCCCGTGGCGGACCTGGCGGTGGCGATCACCCCTGAGGACCCGATCGAGCGCGTCGACGCGGCGGCGTTCGCGGCCCGCGCCCTGGCGGCGAGCCTGCACGAGCGGCTCAAGGAGGCGGGGAAGGTGTGCCTGCGTCTGAAAGTCACCGCGGAGCTGGGCAGCGGCGAGCGCGTTGAGCGCGTGTGGCGCACCCGGGAGGGCTTAAGTGAGTCCGCCACGGCGGACCGGGTGCGCTGGCAGCTCGACGGCTGGCTCACCGGAGGCGGCGCAGGCCAGATCACCTCGCTGATCCTCGAGCCGCTCGAGCTGGCGCAGCCCGAGGTCGTCGGCGAGCTGTGGGCGGACGGGACAACCACGGATGAGGCGCGCCGCGTGGTGGAGCGGGTGCAGTCGCAGCTCGGCATCGACGCTGTGGTGCAGCCCAGGCTCGTCGGCGGGCGCGGCGTGGCCGAGCGCATCGAGCTGGTGCCGTACGGAGAAAGCGTCAACGAGCCGCAGGCGGCGCCGTGGCCGGGGGCGATCCCCCCGCCGCTTCCGGCGCGCCTCGGCGGGGGCATCGAACACCCATCCTCCAAAGTGCTGCTTATCGACGCCACCGCCAAACCAGTCAGAGTCACCGCCGAGGTGCTCCTCACATCCGCACCCTACGCGCTGGGGTGGGGTGACAAGCGGTACCTGGTCACCGGGTGGGCAGGCCCATGGCCGGTGGACGAAGGCTGGTGGGCCGGGGTGGCCAACAGAGTCGCGCGGCTGCAGGTGGTGGGCACGCGCGAAAACGGCAGCGAGCCGTGCGGGTGGCTTCTGATGTGGACGCGGCAACGCTGGCGGGTGGAGGCGGTGTACGGCTAGAAGGTGAGTCAGGCCTTGGAGATGTCGACGACCAGGCGCGTGGGGTCGTCGAGAAGCTGAACCGAGTAAGGCAGGGTCGAGCGCAAGCCGACGACGATCTGGGTGCGGCCCTCGTACGTGCCCGCGTGGACGATGTCGACCACGTTCGAGGAGCTCGACGAGATGTCGATGGGTGTTGCCGCGTCGAGGCCGGCTTCGGAGCGGCTGATTGTGCCGTCGATATTGATGTTGAGGTAGGAGCTGCCCGCCACTTTGACGGGTTTGCCTGCGGTTTCCTGCAGCGGGGAGGGCACGTAGTTGACAAACCACCCCGGCTCGCCGGTGCCCGCGAAATCGACGGTGAGCCTGTCGAACCCGCTGTGGCTGTCGATCGTGATCGCCGATACCGCGAGATGCGCGGGCTCGGCGGGGCGCTGCGTTTTGGGGGACTGGTCCATGGCCGCTGGCGAAGCGTACGCCCCGCGTTGGGCGACACCGACCTTTGCCGAGACGGTATCCGCAGCGGTGGTCGAGGAATCCGGGGCAGCGCACGAAGATACGGCGAATGCGGTCGCGGCGATCGCGGCACCTATTCCCCGTAAACGTCTAACCACCAAAGACATATCTGTCACCGTATCCAGTCGTAGCGTTAGAACGAAATCACGAGCACCACTGAGATAAAAAGGTTACAAAACTGTTGCCTAATTCACCGGGTAAGGTAGACGCTATGAGTCCGAGCGCCGACGACATCTTCTGTTCAGATGTGGAAGTGGAGCCTCTGCCGGGAACAGCCAAGCAGGGCGATGTGTACGTGCTGCTCGAATGGCCGGGGCGGTGGAGCCACGACGTTCTCGACGGCGACACACTCGGCGACGAGCTCACCGCCAAGATCAAAGCTCACCTGAAAAAGTTCGGCGCGTCCCTGCAGCTCATCCGCCACCCCACGCGCGAGGGCAGGCGTATCGACGACCACCACCTCTACATCATCCACACCAGCATCGGGCTGACCGAGGTCAAGCACGTCGACGGTCCCGAGGCGATCTTGGATCTCGACCTGTCGGGGCCCGGCCGCAACCATGCGATGGCGCGGCTGGCCCCGCTGGTTCTGGTGTGCACGCACGGCAGGCGGGACCGCTGCTGCGCGGTCAAAGGCCGCCCGCTCGTCAACGAACTGGAAAAGCTCTACCCCTTCAACCGGGGCAGCGACGTGGTGTGGGAGACCTCCCACATCAAGGGCCACCGCTTCGCCGCCACGCTGCTGCTCATGCCGTGGGGCTACAGCTTCGGGCGGATGAACCTCGAGGCCACCGAGGCGATGATCGCCGACGCGATGCGCGGGCAGTACTTCGTGCCCGGCAACCGCGGCCGCGGCATTTTCTCGCCCGCGGCGCAGACGGCGGAGGTCGGCGTCGCCGCACAGCTCGCGGCGGAGGGAACGCGCATCACCTACGGCCAGCTGCAGGTCGTGGGCGAGGAGGTCGGCGAGGACGAGGCGCGCATAAAGCTAATCGACGCCTCCACGAACGCAACCTTCGATGTCACCATGCGCCGCAGCGCAGTATCCGGGGTTATCTCCTCTTGCGGCGATGAACCGAAGGAGGGCGTTGTGTGGGGCGTCGAAAAGATCGCGCGCTCGTGATTCGGACCGGGGAGCAGCTGCCGGCGGCCTGTCCTCCTTCCGCCTAAACCTGCGCGCGAGTTTAACCGTGTGGGTTTAGGCGCAGCGAGAAGCGCTCTAGCGGCGCATCACCTTCTTAGACAGCCAGTTGCCCAAGAACTGGGCGAGCTGCACCATGACCACGATGACGATCACCGCGGCGAAGGTCACGGCGGGTTCGAACTGGCGGTAGCCGTAGACGATGGCGAAGTCGCCGAGGCCGCCGCCGCCGATGTAGCCCGCCATCGCCGACATGTCGATCACGGCGATAAAGATGAAGGTGTAGCCCAAAATCAGTGGGCCGAGCGCCTCGGGCAGGATCACGGTGCGGATGATGCGCCATGGGCCGGCACCCATGGAACGCGCCGCCTCGATCATGCCCGGGTCGATGGACACCAAGTTCTGTTCCACGATGCGCGCGACGGTAAACGTGGCCGCGACGCACATCACGAACGTCGCCGCCGAGCGGCCGATCGTCGTGCCCACCACCTGCAGCGTGATGGGGTAGAGCATCGCGATCATGATGATGAAGGGGATCGGCCGGAAAAAGTTCACGAGCACGTTGATCAACCAGTAGACCGCGCGGTTTTTCAGGATCCCGCCCGGGCGCGTGGTGTAGAGGAACACGCCGAGGATCAGGCCGAAGAAACCGCCGATGACCATGGTGATGGACACCATGAACAAGGTGTCGCCGATGGCCTCGATGAAGGTGGGGCCGAGGCGTTCCCAGTTGGGCTGGGCGAGGATGGAAGTGTTCATCGGACGATCTCCTGAATGTCGGTGGTGCGCTGGAGCGTGGCCAAAAACTGGCTGATCGCGGCGTCGTCGCCGTTGAGGCGCACCGTCATCTTGCCGAAGGAGTGGTTCTGCAGGGTGGTCACACCACCGTGGACCGGCTGGACGCTCACGCCAGCGGCGCGCGCGGACTCCACGGCGCCGAAGAATCCAGAGTTTTCGCTCAGGTCCACGGTGAACAGGCGGCCGGGCTCCGCGAGCAGCTCGCGGGCTTCGACCTCATCCGGCGTGTTGCGCAGCGAGGTGGACACGAAGCGCTGCGCCACGTGCGTGCGCGGCTTGGAAAACACCTCGTAGACCGAGCCGTACTCCACAACCTTGCCGTTTTCCATCACCGCGACCTTGTCCGCGATGGCGCGCACGACCTCCATCTCGTGCGTGATCACGACGATGGTGATCCCGAGCTCTTCGTTGACTCGGCGCAGCACGCTTAAGACCTCGCGGGTGGTTTCGGGGTCGAGGGCGGAGGTGGCTTCGTCGGCAAGCAAAAGCGAGGGGTTGGTGGCGAGCGCGCGGGCGATGCCGACGCGCTGCTTCTGGCCGCCCGAAAGCTGCTCGGGGTAGTTCTTGCCGCGATCGGACAGGCCGACGAACTCGAGCAATTCCGCTACTCGACGCTTGCGTTCGGCCGGCGGCATGCCGGCCAAGGTCAGCGGGTACTCAACGTTGCCGGCGGCGGTGCGCGAATTGAACAGGTTGAACTGCTGGAAGATCATGCCAACGCCGCGGCGGATGTTGCGCAGCTCGCGCTCCTTCATGCCGACGATGTTGGTGCCGTCGAGAAGCAGCTCGCCGCTCGTGGGCATGTCCAGGCCGTTGATGAGGCGAACGAGCGTCGACTTGCCGGCACCCGAGTAACCAATGACGCCGAGGATTTCGCCGGGCTCGACGGTCAGCGTGACGCCGTCGACGGCGACCACCTCGCGCTTGGCCGTGGTGAACACTTTGGAAACGTCCCGGAACTCAACCCGGGTGCCGGTGGAAGCCACTACTTGTACTCCTCCACGAGACGGTCGAGGATTTCGTTGAGCTCTTGCTTGTCGCGCTTGACCTGGACGGCGGTGCCGCCGGAATCCTGGTTGAGCGCCTCGGTGACCTCGTCGGAGTGCCAGACCTCGACGAGTTTTTCAAAGATCTCGTTGTCCACCTGGTCGGCCTTGACCGTGAACACGTTGATGTAGGGCTCGGCGAGCTCGGAGTTCGGGTCGTCGGCGGCCACCGCAGATGCCGGGTCGATGCCGGCGCGGGAGAGCCAGTTATTGTTGATCACGGCCGGGCGACCCTCGTTGTACGCCGACGGCGTCTGCGAGGCGTCGATGGCGACGACCGAGACCTTGGACGCGGCCTCGTCGATGTCGGCCGGGGTCGGGGTCAGCGTCGGCGCGCCGGGCTTCAGGGTGACCAGGTCAGCCTGGACGAGCACGTTGATCGCGCGGCCCTGGTTCGACGGGTCGTTCGGAACGGCGACCTCTTCGCCCTCGATGCCGTCGAGGGAGTCGTGGTCCTTCCAGTACAACCCGAGGATGTTGATTTCGCCGGAACCGATGATGCGCAGATCCTTGCCCGCCGAGGCGTTGTACTGCGCCTGGTAGTTGATGGTCTGGAACTTCGAGATCTCAATCTGGTCCTCGTCGAGCGCCGGGTTGACCGGCGGGTACTCCGAGAACCGGACGATGTCGAGCTTGATGCCCTCTTCCTCGGCCTTTTCCTCAAACGCGGTCCAAGCTTGCTGGTCGGCGTCGGTTGTGCCGATCTTCACGGTCACCGTTTCGTTGCCCTCGCCCGGAGCGTTCGTCCCGGAGACGGAGGAGCCGGATTCCGTCGAGCAGGCGACGAGACTGGTCGCGGCAATGGTGGATGCGGCGACAGTGGCGGCAAAACGGGAAAACTTCATGCGCTTAAATCCTCCTGTGCGTTATGGCTTAGTTCGATTCGAGGTTGGTCAAGATGTCGTTGAGCTCGGCCTTGTCGCGCTTGACCGGCACCGAAGTGCCCTTGGAGTCCTGGGCGACCGCCTCGGTGACCTTCGGGTCGTGCCAAATCTCGACGAGCTTGTTCAGCGTCTCGTTGTCAATGTCACCGCTGCGGGAAGCGAAGACGTTGATGTACGGCTCGGCCTCGGGGGAGTTCGGGTCATCCTCGAAGACGGCCAGGCCCGGCTCGATGCCAGCGCGGTCGAGCCAGGTGTTGTTGATGATCGCCGGGCGTCCCTCGTTGTAGGCGGCCGGGGTCTGGGAGGCGTCGACAGGCACGACAGAAACCTTCGACGCGGCCTTGTCGATGTCAGCCGGGGTCGGGGCGAGCGGGTCTGCTACACCCTCGCTCAACGTGACCAGGTCCGCTTGGACGAGCACGTTGATGGCGCGGCCCTGGTTCGACGGGTCGTTCGGAATGGCGACCTCTTCGCCCTCGATGCCGTCGAGGGAGTCGTGGTCCTTCCAGAACAGGGCCAGGGGCACGATCTCGGTGGAGCCGACGATGCGCAGGTCGTTGCCGGAGTTCTTGTTGTACTCGGCGAGGTACATGATGTGCTGGAATTTATTCACGTCCAACTCACCCTGGGCGAGCGCCTCATTGACCGGTGCGTAGTCCGAGAACTGCACGATGTCGAGGGTGATGCCCTGCTCCGCGGCGAGATCGCTGAACACGGACCACGCCTGCTGGTCGGCGTCCGTGGTGCCGATCTTGATCACGGTTTCACCGTTTTCCCCCGTGGTGCCGGGGGTGGCGGTGTTGGCGGATTCAGTGCCGCAGGCAACCAGGCTGGTTGCGGCGATGCCGGTGGCGGCCAGGGTGGCGAGCACTCGGTTGAGTTGCATGGGGTCTCCTTGGAAAAGTGAAGTATGTCGGGACAAAATCTATCACCCGGCATACCGCTTAGTCTATTTTCTTGATCGCGGTGAAGAGGAGTCGCGGCCTCGGCCGGGGTCTAGAGGGCTGGGGAAATACCTGGGCGCACGAGCGGAATCGGGGCCGGTATCAGGCGCCTGCGGCGTGTCTTGCGGTGATCTTGTTCACATTGACCGCGAGGCGCGCGACGTGGGTGAGTCTTGAATAAATTGCCGTGAACAGGGAAATTGCCTGGATTGCTAGACGTCGGGTGGTGCGCTTGACCAGGAGAATGTTTCTATCGCCCTATTGAAACGGGTGCCGGGATTGGCTAGCCTGTCGACCGACAGTTAGAAAACTGTCGTGGGCCCTTACTGAAAGCGAGAACAGCAGTGAGCACAACAACTAAAGTGGGTGACACCGGAGCGCCGGTAACAAAACTCAACGATGACTTCCCACTTCGATTCGCGCCGCGGAGCTACCGGCGCTGGACCCCGGCAGCCGTGGCAGGCTCTGCACTCGGTGGAATGGCCTACCTCGCGGACTTCTCCATCGGCGCAGGCATCGGCATCGCGCACGGCACGACTAACGCGATTGGCGGCATCCTCATCGCGGCGGTATTGATCTTCGTCTCATCCTTCCCGCTCGCGGTCTACGCAGCGAAGTTCAACTTAGACCTTGACCTGATCACACGTGGCTCCGGCTTTGGCTACTACGGCTCCGTGGTGACCAACATCATCTTCGCCAGCTTCACGTTCATCTTCTTCGCCCTCGAAGGTGCGATCATGGCGCAGGGCTTGAGGCTGGGCCTCGGCGTGCCGCTGTGGCTGGGATACCTCGTATCCACGCTGATCATCTTCCCGCTGGTGATCTACGGCATGAAGCTCTTGTCCAAACTGCAGACGTGGACGAACCCGCTGTGGCTGGTCATGATCGTGCTCCCGCTGGTCATCCTCGTCGTCCAGGAGCCAAGCACCGTCACCGAGTTCCTTAACTACACCGGTGAGGGTTCCGGTGAGACGAGCTTCGCCGCGATGATGCTCGCCGCGGGCGTCTGCCTCGCTTTGGTGGCGCAGATCGCTGAGAACATCGACTACATCCGCTTCATGCCCCCGAAGACCCCGGAGAACTCCAAGTCGTGGTGGACCTCCGTGATCATGGCCGGTCCGGGCTGGGTCCTCTTCGGCGCGACCAAGCAGATCCTCGGTGTGTTCCTCGCGGTCTATGTCATGAGCCACCTTGGTGCCTCGGCGGCTGAGGCTTCCGAGCCGGTGCGCCAGTTCTTCGCCCTGTACCAGGAGATGATGCCCGCTTGGCTGGCAGTGACACTCGCTGTGTTTTTGGTTGTGGTCTCGCAGATCAAGATCAACGTCACCAACGCCTACTCCGGCTCGCTGGCGTGGACGAACTCGTACACCCGCATCACCAAGTCCTACCCGGGCCGCACGTTCTTCGTGTTCTTCAACCTGGCCATCGCGCTGGCGCTGATGGAGTTCAACATGTTCGGCATGCTCAGCTTCGTGCTCGGCTTCTACTCCAACCTCGCCATCGCCTGGATCTTCACGGTCGCGGCGGACATCGCGATCAACAAGTCCTTGCTGAAGATCTCCCCGGAGTACCCCGAGTACCGCCGCGGCATGATCGCCAACTTCAACCCGGTGGGCCTCGGCTCGCTGGCGCTGTCGGCGATCGTCTCTGTGGCGATGTTCTTCGGTGCTTTCGGCGAGTCCGCCAAGCCCTACTCGGCGCTGGTCGCTGCGCTGATCGCGGTGGTGGCCACCCCGCTGATCGCCGTCCTGACCAAGGGTAAGTACTACCGCCGCCGTAACGACGACGGCATCGACGCGCCGCTTTTCGACGCCCACAGCAACCCCTCCGATGAGCGCTTCACCTGCTGCGTCACCGGTGAGGAGGTTGAGCGCCCCGACGTGATCCGCTCCGCAGCGGATAACCCGGACGGGTCGCCGCGCTACATTTCTTCCTTGGCGCTGACCATGGATAAGACCGGCGAGCACGTCTTGCCGGAGGATCTGAGCCCGCGAGGCTAGATCGCGCACAGATGGGGACCTCGGCGATGCGTCGCCGGGGTCCTTTCGCGCGAAAACCCATCCCGCCTGACACCGATGTTGATATCATTCGCCTACATCCCTCCTTAGCGACCACAGGAAGCGAGTCCCCGTGAAGATTGCGCTTTTTGCTACATGCATCGTGGACGCAATGGTTCCGTCCGCGGCCATCGCAACCACCCGAATCTTGCGGCGCCTCGGCCACGAGGTGACCTTCCCCGCGGGCCAGGGCTGCTGCGGCCAAATGCACATCAACAGCGGCTACTTCGCCGACGTGGTTCCGGTGGTGCGCAACCACGTCAAGGCCTTCGAGGGCGCCGAGTACATCGTCGCCCCCTCCGGGTCGTGCGTTGCCTCCGCCCGGCAACAGCAGGCGATGGTCGCGCGCCGGGCAGGCGATTCGGGCCTGGAACAGGCCGCCGTTGATACCGGCGAGCGCACGTACGAGCTGTCGCAGTTCCTCGTGGACGTTCTCGGAATCACCAACGCCGCGGAGCTCGGCTCCTACTTCCCGCACTCGGTGACCTACCACCCGTCGTGTCACGGAAAGCGCCTGCTGCGCCTGGGCGACCGGCAGGTGGATCTGGTGCGCAGCGTCGAGGGCATCGAGTTCACTGAGCTTCCAGACGCCGCCGAGTGCTGCGGTTTCGGCGGTACCTTCTCCTTTAAGAACCCGGACGTATCTGGCGCGATGGCGGAGGCGAAGATCGCCAACATCGAGCGCTCAGGGGCCGACATCTGTACTGGGGGAGACGCCTCGTGCCTGTTCCATTTGGAGGGGGCGATGCTGAAGAGGGGCGTCGATAAGCATGCGCTTCACTTCGCCGAAATTCTCGCCTCAACGAAGGAGCAGCCGTGGTCAATCTAGGAATGCCGGCCTACGGGCGAGGCAACATCAACCTCGACGTGCCGTTCCCGAGCGCCGCGAGGGTGCAGCTGGGCAACACGCAGATGCGGGAGAACATTCGGCACGCCACGCACGCGATTCGCGCGAAGCGGGCCGAGGTCGTGGGCGAGCTGCCCGATTGGGAGGAGCTGCGCAGCGCTGGGTCCGCGATCAAGGAAAACGTGATGGCGAACCTGCCGGAGCTGCTGGAACAATTCGAGCGCGAGTTCACCGCGCGGGGCGGAGTCGTGCACTGGGCGCGGGACGCGGGTGAGGCGAACGCGATCGTCGAAAAGCTCGTGCGAGAAACGGGTGAGAGCGAAGTGCTCAAGGTCAAGTCCATGGCCACCCAAGAAATCGGGCTCAACGAGCACCTCGAGGCGGCGGGCATCTGCGCGGTGGAGACAGACCTGGCGGAGCTGATCGTGCAGCTCGGGGGCGATAAACCCTCGCACATCCTCGTGCCAGCTATCCACCGCAACCGGCGCGAGATCCGCGAGATCTTCAGCGAGTATATGGACGGCCCGCTTAGCGACGAGCCGGCGGTGCTGGCGGAGGCCGCGCGCACGTACCTGCGCGAGAAGTTCCTTGGCGCCAAGGTGGCGATTTCCGGGGCGAACTTCGGGGTCGCGGAAACCGGCACCCTGGCGGTGGTGGAATCCGAGGGCAACGGGCGCATGTGCGTGACCATGCCGGAGACCCTGATCACAGTGATGGGCATTGAAAAGCTTGTGCCCACCTTCGCCGACCTGGAGGTGTACCTGCAGCTGCTGCCGCGCTCGTCGACAGGCGAGCGGATGAACCCGTACACCTCGCTGTGGACAGGGGTGCACACCGGCGACGGGCCGCGCAACGTCCACCTCGTGCTGCTGGATAACGGCCGCTCCGCGGTGCTGTCGGACCCGCAGGGCCGCTCTGCGCTGCATTGCATCCGCTGCTCCGCCTGCCTGAACGTCTGCCCCGTGTTCGAGCACGTCGGCGGCCACGCCTACGGCTCGACCTACCCGGGGCCGATCGGGGCAATCCTCTCCCCGCAGCTCACCGGCATTGAATCCGAGGCCAACGCGACCCTGCCGTTCGCCTCGACGCTGTGCGGCGCGTGTTACGACGTCTGCCCCGTCAAGATCAACATCCCCGACATCTTGGTGCACCTGCGCGCCGAGGCCGTGGAAAAGACGAGCCAGCCAGCGCAGATGACCGCGGCGATGAAGGGTGCGTCGGTGACGATGAGCTCCGGGCGGCTCATGTCGCTCGCCGAACGCGTCCTGCCGCTCGCGCGGTTCCGCATCTCGTGGCTGCCCGGCCTCTTCGGCGGGTGGACGAAGGAGCGTGTCATCCCCGCGCCGCCGAAAAAGGCCTTCCGTCACTGGTTTAAGGAGAACCGATGAGCGCCAAATCCGATATCCTGGCGAGGCTGCGCTCCGCGCTGGCGGACAACCCGCAGGCCCCAGCCGTGCCCCGCGAGTACCGCCGCGTTTCGACGCTCACAGCAAACGAAACCCTCGACATGCTCATTGACCGCCTGGTTGACTACAAGGCCGCCGTGCACGTCGCGGGCGGTGTCTCCGATGTCGGCCGGGTTGTGGGGGAGCTGGTCTCTGGGCCCGTGATTGCACCGAGCGGCGTGGACCGCGCGTGGCTGACGCCGGTAGATGAGGTGCGCGACCCCTTGGAGGCGTCGTGCGTGGTCACCTCGTCGACGGTGTCGTGCGCGGAAACCGGCACCATCTTCCTCACCGGGCGTGACGACGAAGGGCGCCGCGAACTCTCGCTCATCCCCGACCACCACATCTGCCTGGTGTTTTCCGACACCATCGTCGAGCTCTTCCCCGAGGCGTGGGAGCGGGTGCGCGAGGTGGGAACGCGCGGGCCGGTGACGATGATTTCCGGGCCGTCCGCCACCTCCGACATCGAACTGCAGCGCGTCGAAGGGGTCCACGGGCCGCGCCGGCTCGACGTTGTGATTGTGAGGTAGCTGCCGGGTTCGGGTGGACAGCGAATCGGGGAAAGCGTGTCGGAGTGGGGCGCTTGCACAAAGTGGGAACTTCGGCTCCACCCGCCCTTCCACGGAAACTCGGACGCAGACAACTTGCTTTCGAGTTTCGGCGGAAGAGGGGCATCCTTAGGTGCCCGGTTTTAGGCGGAGGGGTTCCGCCGAGTAGAAAGCATGTTCTAAAACCGCTATTATCTACTCCCATGATGTTTCATGGCGGCGAGGCCCTGTCGTGGTCGCGGCTGGAGCGTATTCTCTCCGGCCGCCCCGGCCCCATGCCTGTGCCCGTTAACCACACTCGCCCGCTTGTCGACGCCCCCACCAACCGCCCCGAAGCCAGCCACGCGCCGTTCGCCGAGCTGCACGCGGTGTCATCGTATAGCTTCCTTGGCGGGGCGAGCGAGCCGGAAGAGATGGTCCGCCACGCCAAGCGCCTGGGCATCACCACGCTCGCGCTGCTGGACAGGGACGGTTTTTACGGGGCAGTGAAGTTCGCCGAGGCCGCGGCGCGCGAAGGGGTGGCCACGGTGTTCGGTGCGGAGCTGAGCCTGGGTGACCGTGTTCTGCCTGTGCTGGCGCGGGGCCCGGAGGGGTATCGCCGCCTGTCCCGCCTCATTGCCGCGGCCCGCATGATCACCCGGGAGAAAGACGAGGTCGCCTACCCGCCGCTGGAGCTTATCGCCCATGAGCTGGCGGGCACGTGCATCGTGCTGGCGGGTTGGCAGTGGGCCCCGCAGATCGATTACCTGATCGAACTGTTTGGCCCCGGGGCGGTGGTGCGCGAGTACGAGGTGTCGATGACTCCGGAGGACGCCGACCACCACCGCGCGCTCGATGACTACCCGCACGTCCCCGCGATTGTCAGCGCCGTGCCGGCCGCCGCCACGCGTGACGACGCCCGCCTGGCCGCAGCGAAACGCGCCCTGGCGCGGCGCGACTGCCTGGGCGACGCCCACGCGCACCTGCACCCCATGGGGGCGAACTGGCTGCGCTCCGCCGAGCAGCTCCAGGCGATGCTGCCGGGTGCGCAGGACAAGATTGACACGGCGCTGGCTATCTCCGCGCAGTGCGCGTTTACTCTCAACCTCGTTGCCCCTGAGCTGCCGCGCTACCCCACGCCGGCGGGCTTTGATGAGATGAGCTGGCTGCGCCACATCACCATCGCGGGTGCGCAGCTGCGCTACGCGACACGCCCGGAGGACATCCGCCGGCGCGCGATGGCGCAGATCGACTACGAGCTCGGCGTGATCGAGGAGCTGAACTTCCCCGGCTACTTCCTCATCGTCCACGACCTGGTGGACTTTTGCCGCCGGGAAAACATCCTGTGCCAGGGCAGGGGTTCGGCGGCGAACTCGGCGGTGTGTTTTGCGCTCGGCATCACCAACGCCGAGCCGATCAGCGCGGGGCTTTTGTTCGAGCGCTTCTTGTCGCCGGATAGGGACGGCCCGCCGGATATTGACATTGATATTGAGTCGGGGCGTCGTGAAGAAGTGATCCAGTACGCCTACGAGCGCTACGGGCGCGACAACGCGGCGCAGGTGGCAAACGTGATCACCTACCGCACCAAGGGGGCGATTCGCGACGCCGCCCGCGCCCTGGGGTATGCGCAGGGCGCGGCGGATTCGTGGTCGAAGGGGATCTCGCGGCCACCGGAGGGCGTCGAAAAGCTTGCGGCGGAGCTCAAAGGCCAGCCCCGGCACTTAGGCATCCACTCCGGTGGCATGGTTATCTGCGACCGCCCGATCGCCGACGTGGTGCCGGTGGAGTGGGCGCGGATGGAAAACCGCTCGGTGGTGCAGTGGGACAAGGACGACTGCGCCTCGGCCGGGCTGGTCAAGTTCGACCTGCTGGGCCTGGGCATGCTCGAAGCGCTGCACCACATGATCGACCTGGTGCGCGACACCGCCGGGCGCGAGGTCAACCTGTGGGAGCTCGACGTCGCGGATGCGCGCGTGTACGAGATGCTGTGCCGCGCCGACGCCGTCGGCGTGTTCCAGGTGGAATCGCGCGCGCAGCTCTCCACGCTGCCGAGGCTGAAACCGCGCTGCTTTTTCGATCTCGTCGTCGAGGTCGCGCTGATCCGTCCCGGACCCATCCAGGGCGGGTCCGTGCACCCCTACCTGCGGCGTCGCGACGGCAAAGAGGCCATCGTCTACGACCACCCCGTGCTGGAGAAGTCGCTGGGCAAGACCCTGGGCGTGCCCCTGTTCCAAGAGCAGCTCATGCAGATCGCCGTCGACGCCGCGGGGTTTTCCGGCCGCGAAGCTGACGCGCTGCGCCGCGCCATGGGCTCGAAGCGCTCGCCGGAGAAGATGGCGCAGCTCAAGGAGCGCTTCTTCGACGGCTGCTGGGCCACCAACCGCATTGATCACGACGTGGCGGAGACGCTCTGGGCCAAAATCGTCGCGTTCGCCGCCTACGGGTTCCCCGAGTCGCACTCTCAGTCCTTCGCCTCGCTGGTGTTCTTCTCCGCGTGGTTCAAGTGCTACTACCCGGCGCAGTTTTGCGTCGGGTTGCTGCGCGCCCAGCCGATGGGGTTCTACTCGCCGCAGTCGCTGATCCAAGACGCGCGCCGGCACGGCATCGACGTGCTGCCCGTCAGCGTCAACGACTCGGGCCGCGAGGCGATCTGCGTGGACAATGCGACGATCCGCGTCGGGCTGAACCTGATCAAGGGCCTCGGCGACCAGGCGGCCGACCGCATCGAGGCGGCCCAGCCGTTTCGCGACATCCCGGACCTGTCGCGCCGCGCCGACCTGTCGGTCGAGCACGTCGAGGCGCTGGCGCGCGCGGGCGCGCTGGACTGCTTCGGCGTGGACCGCAGGCAGGCACTGTGGCAGGCGGGCGTGGCTGCGACCGAGCGTGAGGGCATGCTGCCGGGCCTCAGCGCCATCGAGGCGCCTGCGCTGCCGGGCATGAACGCCTTCGAGCTGATGGCGGCGGACGTTTCGGCCACGGGTGTGACCCACGACAAGCAACCCGTGGAGCTTCTGCGCGCGGGCCTGCGCGAGCGTGGCATCCTCACCGCCGATGACCTGCGCCGCGTCGAGGACGGCTCGCGGGTGCGCGTCGCCGGGGTGATCACGCACCGGCAGCGGCCGAAGACCGCGAAGGGCGTGACGTTTTTGGGCATGGAGGATGAAACCGGGTTGATCAACGTCATCGTCCCGGTGGGGCTGTGGGAGCGCCAGCTTGTGCTGGCCAGGACCGCGAAGTCGCTGATCGTGCGCGGCATCGTGCAAAACGCCACCGGCGCGGTCAACCTGGTGGCCGACAAGTTCGAGCCCCTTGAGCTGGGCGATTACCTCAACCGGGGGGCCCGTGACTTCCATTAGTACTATGAACACCATGACCAGCCACCCCCTGCCACGAAGCGTCGAAGAGATGAACCGAGTGTCACCGCGGCTGGCGATCCCGTCGTACGTGGGACTGATCGTGTGGTCCCTCATTTTCGGCGCGGTGTTTACCTTCGCCGCGCTGCGGTGGAGCCAGTGGTGGGTCATCGGGCTCGGGGTCGTCGTCGTGCTGGCGGTCGTCAATGCCGTTCTCATCCCGCTGCGGGTGCGCGCAATGGGGTGGTTGGAAACCGAGGACGAACTGATCCTGGCCAAGGGCAGGCTGTGGCGTTCCATGACGGTCGTGCCCTACGGGCGCATCCAGTTCGTCGACGTCACCTCGGGGCCGATTGCGCGCGCGGTGGGGCTGAAAGATCTCGAGGTCAACACCGCGTCAACGACCTCGGTGTCGTCGCTTCCCGGCATCGAGGCCGACGTCGCCGACGCGCTGCGCGACCGGCTGGCCGCCAAGGCCCGCGAGCGCATGAGCGGGCTGTAATGGACAGGAAGGTACACCGGATCACACCCCTGCTGCGCGCCTGGGGTGTGCTGTTCGCCCTGGTAGTGATCGCAGCGGTCAATTTCCTCGAGCCCTTGTACACGTGGGTGAGCTCGGAGCACTTCGCCGCGTTCGACATCCTGCGCGGGGTCGGGATCTTCGTCGTCGGAGTCGCGGTGCTGTTCGCCGTGTCTCAGCTGTGGTGGTCGCGGATGGGCTACGGCATCGGGGAGGAGGAACTCGGGCTCAAGCGCGGCGTGTTTACCACGCACGTGCGCACGGCCCGCTTCGACAGGATCCAGGCCGTCGACGTGGTCGAGCCGCTCGCCGCGCGGATCTTCGGCCTCGCCGCCGTGCGCGTCGAGGCAGCCGGCGGCGGCGACTCCGCGATCGAGATCGCCTACCTGCCCAAGGACGAGGCCGAGCGGGTCCGCGCCGAGATCATGCGCGCCGTCGCCCGCGAGGGGGCAGAGGTGGACACGGCCGCGGACGCGCAAGACTTCCTGGTCGCGCCGGTGCCGATTCACCGCTCGCTCATCGGAACGCTGCTGCGGGTGAGCACGCTTGTCGCCGCCGCGTTCACGGCGCTCCCATTGGCCACCAACCTCAGCCCCGCGGCGGCAATCCCGGTTATCATCGGCGTCCTCCCGTCGCTGTGGCGGATGATCGATCAGTCTTGGCGCTTCCAGGCCGTGCGCGGCGACGAGGTGGTCAACGTCACCTTTGGCCTTGCTAATCGACGCCGCCAGGCCGTGCCCCTGGACCGCATCCACGCGGTCTCGCTCACCCAGCCCCCGCTGTGGCGGCCACTGGGCTGGTGGGAGGTCAAGGTCAACGTCGCAGGCTACAAAACCTCCGGCGACGGCGGGACGCTGACCCTTCTGCCCGTGGGCACGCTCGACGAGGCGCTCGCGGTGGTGCGCGCGCTGAGCCCACTTCAGGTCGGTGAGTTGGGCGAGATCGACCCCGCCAGCACGGATGCGCACGTGCGCACCCCGCGCCGGGCGCGCTGGGTCTCGCCGGTGGATTGGCGTCGCCAGTCGCTGCTGCTTCGCGACGGCACCGCGGTGGTGACCTCGGGCAGGCTCTCGCGGCGCTACTCGGTGGTGGAGGTGCCCCACATCCAGGAGCTCACCTCCACCCAGGGCCCGCTGCAGCGGGTGCTGGGCCTCGCGTACGTGCGCCTCGATCTGGTGCCGGGGCCGGTGAGCGCCACGGTGCGTGATCTGGACATCGAGGACGCGCGGTGGGTCGTCGATACGCTGCGCGCACGCGCTCTGCCTCCGGTGGGCGCGGCGCCGATAGAGTTGGGGTGTGACGCAGAACAATCAGACGGGCACCCAACGCCAGCGCGAGAAGGCGAAGAAGCGCCGGGAGCTACTCGCGGCGGCGGCGGACATCATGGCGCGCAAGGGGTTTCACCAGACCAGGCTCGCTGACGTCGGCGCCGCCGTAGGCATCTCCGGCCCGGGGATGTACCGCTACGTCGAGAGCAAGGACGCGCTTTTGGCGGAGATTCTCGACGAGATCTCCGACCGGCTTATGGCGGGGGCGAGGGAGATTATTGATGCCGGAGGGCGTCGAGAAGCAAGCGCCCGCGAGGTGATGGGGGAGCTGGTGGCGTTCCACGTCACCATCGGCGTGACCGAGCCCAACGTGGTCAGCGTGCAGGAGAGGGAGCTGAAAAACCTCGACCCGTCGAGCCAGGAGCTGGTGCGCGCCAAGCAGCGCGAGTACCTGGCGATGTGGACCGAGGTGTTGGAGCGGGCGGAGCCGACCCTGGGCGCGAGCGTGGCGCGGATGAGGGTGCAGCTCGTGGCCGGGATGATCAACTCGGTCAGGTACGTGATCAAGCGTGCGGGGCCCGAGGTGGTGCGCGAGCACGCGTACCGGATGGCAATGAGCGCGCTGTTTTCTTAGGAAAAACAAAAAGTTTGGCGAAATGTGTTGTGGCGCACACTGTGAAGGGTTAGATTGTTAAGCAAAACAAAGTTAATCGCGATTAACTGAAGCTCTGTCTGACACCCACGACCCTTTACAAAGGGGGGGACAACCCTTGACCACTCCACACAGCAACCGCGAGCAGCACATCGGCCTCGTCCGCGACCTGAAGCGCATCCTGGGCGAGACCGCGCGCGGCGGATCCGACGCCGCGCGCGAGCGGCACACCTCCCGCGGCAAAATCCTGCCGCGCGAGCGCATCGACCAACTCCTCGACCCGGGCTCGCCGTTTCTTGAGGTCGCGCCGCTGGCCGCCCACGACATGTACGGCGGCAAGGTCGCGGCTGCCGGAGTGATCGCGGGCATCGGCCTTGTCGAGGGCCGCACCTGTCTCGTCGTGGCCAACGACGCCACCGTCTCCGGCGGCACCTACTACCCGATGACGGTGAAGAAGCACCTGCGCGCCCAGGAAATCGCCGCCGACAATCACCTGCCGTGCATCTACCTCGTCGACTCCGGGGGAGCAATGCTGCTCAACCAGGCCGAGGTCTTCCCCGACCGCGACCACTTCGGGCGCATCTTCTACAACATGGCCAACATGTCCAAGCGCGGCATCCCGCAAATCTCCGCGGTGATGGGCTCCTGCACCGCCGGCGGCGCCTACGTGCCGGCCATGGCGGACGAAAACGTCATCGTGAAAAACCAGGGCACCATCTTCCTGGCCGGCCCGCCGCTGGTCAAAGCCGCGACGGGCGAGGAGGTCACGCCCGAGGAGCTGGGCGGCGGCGACCTGCACTCCTCCGTCTCCGGCGTCACCGACCACCTGGCGCTCGACGACGCGGACGCGCTGGCGCGGGTGCGTCGGATCGTCGCCACGCTGCCGCGCGATAAGAACGCCGCCTGGGACGTGATCGAGCCCGTCGAGCCCACGCGCTCGCAGGACGAGCTTTACGACGTCGTCCCGGTCGGCAGCCGCGACCCCTACGACGTGCGCGACGCCATCGAGATCATCGTCGACGGGGGCCAGTACGACGAGTTCAAATCCGAGTACGGCACCACCTTGGTCACCGCGTTCGCGCGCATCTACGGCCACCAGGTCGGGATCGTCGCCAATAACGGCATCCTGTTCGCCGAATCCGCCCAAAAGGGTGCCCACTTTATCGAGCTGTGCGACCAACGCGCCATCCCGCTCGTGTTTCTGCAAAACACCACCGGGTTCATGGTGGGGCGCGAGTACGAGGCCGGCGGCATTGCCAAGCACGGCGCGAAGATGGTCAACGCCGTGGCCACCACGCGCGTGCCCAAGTTCACCGTGGTCATCGGCGGCGCGTTCGGCGCGGGCAACTACTCCATGTGCGGGCGCGCCTACTCCCCGCGTTTTCTGTGGATGTGGCCCAACGCGCGGATCTCCGTGATGGGCGGGCCGCAGGCCGCGATGACCATGTCCACGGTGCGCCGCAACCAGATCGAGCGCTCCGGCGGGCAGTGGAGCGCGCAGGAGCAGGAGGACTTCGAGGCTCCCATCCGCGAGCAGTTCGAGCGCGAATCCCACCCCTACTACTCCTCCGCTCGTCTGTGGGACGACGGAGTCATCGACCCGGCCGAATACGCAGGCGACGTCACCGGGCTCATCGTCTTTCTGCTCTCGCTCGCCGTCATGGCCGCGGCGTGGGTGGCGGCGCGGCCCGCGCTGCTCGCGCCCGTGGCCAACCGGATGGGCGACGTCAGCGCACGATAGAAAAGGAGAACACCATGCCAGAGTCATACTTCCGACGCACCGGCGACACGACGTTCGCGCCGACCACCCACTGCGAAGGAGCCTGGTCGGCGCAGGACTACCACTTCTCCAGCCTCGCGGGGCTCATCGTGCACGTCGCCCAGCTCTCCCGTGACCCCGACGACACCAAGCGGCTCGTGCGCGTTTCCTACGATATCCTCGGTCGCCTGCCGCTGGAGGAAGCCAACGTTGCAGTAGAAACAATTCGGCCCGGGCGCAAGATCGAGCTCGTTGAGGTGACAGTATCCCTGGCCGGGCGGGCCGCGATTATCGCGCGGATCTGGTACATCGACGCGCTTGACACGCGCGACGTGGAAACCCCAACCCAGCAGACCTACCCCGTCCCTGAGGACTGCGAGGACCAGGGAAGGCGGGTTCATCCGCCAACTCATCGGGCGCAAGGTCACCGGCCTGCCGGAGGGCACGTTCTTCTCGTGGTTTACTTCCGAGACCACCATGGTCGACACCGACGAACGCATCCCGCTCGCGGAGTTCTTCAGCCGCATCGACATCGCCAACGGCATCGCCGTCCACCACAGCCCCACCGAGTGGGCGTTCCCCAACGTTGACCTGACCGTTCACCTGTACCGCTACCCGGTGGGGCAGTGGAACGGGTTGGAGGCAACAAACGTGTGGGGGCCTGACGGGGCCGGCCTGACCAGCACGATTCTCCACGACCTCGACGGGCCCCTCGGCCGCGCCGAGCAAATGCAGGCGCTGGGCAGGGTGTAGGCGTTGGTGGCCGTTGTTTCTGGGGGCGGCGGCGGTGTGGTCGCGCGGTGCCTGGGCGTCTCACACCGCCGGCGTAACCGAGCTGGTGCCACGCCTCGTAGGTGGCGACCCCCGCGCGGTGCCTGACTGCGCATTGTGGACTGCGCAATGTACGGAAACTGGCTCACCGTGACCTGGGACTTTGCAGCCGCGAGATCACAAATTGCGCAGTCCAAACAACGCAGACGCCCAGAAGGGCCGAGAACAGCAGCCAGAACGCCCAAACGTTACACCCCGCCCGCATACCCGAGCTGCCGCCACGCCTCGTACGTGGCCACGGCCGCGGAGTTCGACAGGTTCATCGACCGCCGGCCGGGCAGCATGGGGATACGCAGACGCCGCGTCACCCGCGGGTGGTGAGAATGCTCCGGCGGCAGCCCGGTCGGCTCGGTGCCGAACAGTAGCGCGTCGGAGTCGCGGTAGGCAACGGTGTGGAAGTGCGTGGTGGCGTCGGTGGTGAAGGCGAAGACGCGTGAGGCTGGGAGCGTCGATAAGCATGCGTCCAAAGAGGGGTGAATCTGCACGTCCGCGAGGTCGTGGTAGTCCAGCCCTGCGCGGCGCAGGTGTTTTTCGCTGAGGTCGAAGCCGAGCGGCTCGACGAGATGCAGGGTTGCCCCGGTGCCGGCGCACATGCGTATCGCGTTGCCCGTATTGGGCGGGATAACCGGGTTATCAAGGATGACATGCAGGTGCGACACAAGCTTCAAGTCTAGGATGGGGGCCGTGACTGCGATCAAATTGGACGGAAAGCTCTACCGCGAGGAGATCTTCGCGGATCTGAAAGAGCGCGTGGCGGCGCTGCAGGACAGGGGGATCACCCCGGGCTTGGCCACGGTTCTCGTTGGCGAGGACCCCGCGAGCCAGAACTACGTGCGCATGAAGCACAAGGACTGCGCCGAGCTCGGCATCGCCTCCATCATGAAGGAGCTGCCCGGCGACACCTCCCAAGCGGAGCTTGATTCGCTTATCGACGATCTGAACAACGACCCGGCCGTCACCGGCTACATCGTCCAACTACCGCTGCCGAAGCACCTCGACGAGAACCGCGTCCTCGGCCTCATCGACCCGGACAAGGACGCCGACGGGTTGCACCCGGTGAACCTGGGAAAGCTGGTGCTGGGCGAGCCGGCCCCACTGCCGTGCACCCCGAACGGCTCGATCAAGCTGCTCGAGCGCTTCGGAGTCGAGTTAAACGGCGCGGTCGTCTGCGTCATCGGCCGCGGCGTGACCGTGGGCCGGCCGATCTCCCTGATGCTGACCACAAAGGCCACCAACGCCACCGCCATCTTGTGCCACACCGGCACGAAAGACCTCGCGGCACAGACGCGCCGGGCCGACGTGATCATCGCCGCGGCCGGTAAGCCGCACATGATCACCGCCGACATGGTCAAGGAGGGCGCCGCGGTGCTCGACGTGGGCGTCTCGCGTGTCGACGGCAAAACGGTCGGCGACGTCCACCCCGACGTGTGGGACAAGGCCGGTTGGGTCTCCCCGAACCCAGGCGGGGTCGGTCCGATGACGCGCACCTTCCTCGTCCGCAACATCGTGGAGCGTGCCGAAACACTTGCTGGATAACCCCCACGACATTAACAACGCCCCCTCCAAGCTGCCCGTCCTGGTGCAGCAGGCGATGGCGGCGGTATTTGTCGTGGGCTTCGTGGCGTCGGGACTCTTCTCCGCCACCGAGCACTGGCGCCGCGCCACCTTCACCCTGGGCGCGGCGATGGTGTGGCTAACGCTCATGCGCCTGACGTGTGACTCCCGCGTGATTGGCCTGGTTGCGGTGCGCTCGCGGCGTTTCGATGCCCTGTTCACCACCGCCCTCGGCGCGGCCATGATGTGGCTGGCATGGTCGGTGGACGCGCTGGGGAGTTAGATGTCGTACGCCCCGCTGCGCGCCGCGAAGTCGTGCGGCGAGGGGGTTTGCTCCGACAGCGCGATGAACTTGCGCAAGATGATGTCCATCTGGCGCGCCTCAACGAGAAAGGCGTCGTGGCCGACGGGGCTGGACAGCTTCGACATCGCCAGCAGGTTGCCCAGGTTGCGGCTCAAGTGCTCCTGCTGGTGGTAGGGGTAGAGAATGTCGGTGTCCACGCCGACGATCATGGTGGGCACCTTCGAGCTGGCCAGCGCCTTGTTCAGGCCGCCGCGCCCGCGCCCGACGTCGTGGCGGTTGAGTGTTTCGGTCAGGGTGACGTAGCTGCCGGCGTCGAAACGCTCCACAAGCTTGATGCCCTGGTGGTCGAGGTAGCTCTGGACGGCGAAGCGCTGGTTCTCACACCGGTAGGGGCCAAGCGGGTTCTCCCCGGCCTGGGCGGCGGTGCCGAAGCGCTCGTCGATCTCCAGCTCCCCGCGGTAGGTCAGGTGTGCAATGCGCCGCGCCGCCGCCAGCCCGGCTGAGGGCCCGTTGGGTTTGTCGTAGTAGTCCCCGCCGTACCAGTCGGGGTCGCGGGTGATAGCCGAGAGTTGGGCGGTCTGAATGCCGATCTGCCAGGCGCTCGCGCGCGCGGACACCGCCAACACGCAGGCGTAATCGACCATTTCGGGGAACATGATGGTCCACTCGAGCGTGCGCGCCCCACCCATCGACCCTCCGAGCACCGCGCGAACGCGCTCAAGCCCGAGCCGGTCCAGAAACTGCCTCTCCGCGGCCACCTGGTCGCGAATCGAGATGGCGGGGAAACGCGAACCCCACCGCCCGCCGTCGGGGTGCTCACTGGCCGGGCCCGTCGAGCCGTAGCAGCTGCCCAGCGCGTTCGTGCAGATCACGCAGAACGTATCTGTATCCAGCGCCTTGCCGGGGCCGATGACCTCGCACCACCAGTCGGCGGCGTTGGAGTCGCCGGTCAGCGCGTGCTCGACGAGCAGGACGTTGTTGCTGCCAGACGGGTTGCCCCGGAATTCGCCCCAGCGCTGAAACGCGATCGTGACGTCCGGGATGTCCACGCCCGCCTCGGTAGAAAAGGTACCGATGGCGACGTGGTGCAACTCGCCCTCGGGGGGCAGTGTCAAGGACATGGACGCTGGCTTCCTAGACAGCGGCGAACCCGCGCTCGAGGTCGGCGATGATGTCGTCGATGTTCTCAATGCCCACGCTCAGGCGCACCGTGGACTGGCTGATGCCGGCGCGCGCAAGGCCCGCCTCGTTCGACTGCGAGTGCGTCGTCGACGCCGGGTGGACCACCAGCGAGCGCACGTCGCCGATGTTGGCCAGGTTGGAGTGCAGGCGCAGCGCGTTGATGAAGTCCCAGGCCTTCACGCGATCGTTCGGGTCGCCCGCAAGGTCGAAGGAGAGCACCGAGCCGGTGTACTTGAGCCCCAGCTTCTCCTTGATGGCGTAGTAGGGGCTCGATTCCAGCCCGGCGAAGTTCACTTTGGCCACCTTGTCGTTGTTGGCCAGGTACTCGGCCACCTTCAGGGCGTTGTGGTTGTGACGCTCTACGCGCAGGCCGAGGGTGTCCAGGCCCTGCAGGGCGACCCAGGCGTTGAACGGGGAGATCGCCGCGCCGGTGTCGCGCAGGATGCCCGCGCGGGCCTTGATGGCGAAGGCGGGCTCGCCGAGGTCGGCGTACTTCAGGCCGTGGTAAGCGGCGTCGGGGGTGACAAAGTACGGGAAGACCGGGGCGCCGTCGCGCTCGACGGTCCAGTCGAACCGGCCGGCGTCGATAAGCGCGCCGCCAATGGCCGCCCCGTTGCCGGTGTAGAACTTTGTGGTGGACACGACGACGATGTCCGCGCCCAGCTCAAGCGGGCGCACGAGTGCCGCGGTGGCCATCGTGTTGTCCACGATCAGCGGCACCTGGTTGGCGTGCGCGACCTCGGCGACGGCCGGGATGTCAAGCACGTCGGCGATCGGGTTGCCGAAGGTCTCGCCGTAAAACGCCTTGGTGTTGGGCTTGACCGCGGCCTGCCAGGAGGCGGCGTCGTCGGGGTTGTCCACGAAGGTGGACTCGATACCCAGGCGCGGCAGGGTGACCTCGAAGAGGGTCTCGGTGCCGCCGTAGAGGCGCGGGGAGGTGACAATGTGGTCGCCGGCGGAGGCGAGGTTGGTAATCGCCGCGGTTTCGGCGGCCATGCCCGAGGCGAACGCGACCGCCGCGACGCCGCCTTCGAGGCTAGCGAGGCGGTCCTCCAACGCCTGCTGCGTCGGGTTGGTAATGCGGGTGTAAATCGGGCCAGCATCGGAGAGGTTGAAGCGGTTCTCCGCGTGCTGCGCGTCGTTGAACACGTACGAGGTGGTCATGTAGATCGGCTGGTTGCGGGCGCCGTAATCGGAGTCGAGCTGCTGGCCGGCGTGGACCGCGCGCGTATCAAAGGACCATTCGTGTGCTTGAGAGTTGTCGTAGTGAGCCATAGGGCCAATGTAACGGCGACCGCGCGCGTTGTGTACCAAGCTGTCTAAAAGGCGGGGTAAACTCGGGGTTTTCGTGAATATAAATCTGCCGGGCACGGAAAAGCGGCCCCCGCCGGCTTATCGACGAAGGCCGCTTCCCCTACGAGCGCGCCCCGGTGCTAGTGGAAGTACAGCAGCGGCGGGAAGCTCTGCATGTCGTTGAAGATGCAAAACGCCACGTCTTCAAGCTCGACGCGTGGCTGCTCGGCGATCCACGAATCGTAGAGCCCCTCGGCGTCGACAAGCTCAGCGGCGTCATCGCACTGCGTCAGGCGGTAGCCCAGCGTGCAGTGGAAGGCGTACTCATCGAGCCCAGCCACGGGGATCTCAAGGACCTCGCCCGCTTGACGACGAAACCGGTCGAGCTCGCGCTCCACGCCGGAGCACACGCGCGCCGAATCCATGATTCGCCGCATCAGGGCGGAGGGTCTGGAACCGTTCGTGGTCGACGTGCGCTACGACACCGGCCAAGACTACGTTCTCCCGCTCGTGGAAAGCGGTGCCGTGACGGCGGTAATGTGCCCGACCGATATGAGGCAGCTGCAGTACCTGCGGGCGCTCAGCTCAAACGGCATCGACGTTCCCCGCCAGGTCAGTGTCACCGGGTGCGACGGATTCCTGCCGGGGATGGATGTTTTGGGGCTGACGACCTACACGTGGCCAATCGGGCATTTCGCCGACACGGTGATTGACACCATGATTGACCTGATCAAGCGCTTCCGCACCCCGGATGATCGCCGGGAAGTGGTCAGCGTGAAGTTCGAGGGCGAGGTCGTCGCCGGCGCAACCGTCGCCCCGCCCCCGCTCTAAACCCGCCTAGCGCGCCACCATCGAGTCGATGATCTCGTTCAGCGTCGCCGACGGGCGCATCGTTGCGGTGGCCTTCTCGTCATCCGGCAGGTAGTAACCGCCGATGTCGCCCGCGCTACCCTGCGGGGCGAGCAGCTCTGCGGCGATCTTCTCCTCGTTCTCGCGCAGCTTCTCGGCCACCGGAGCGAAGTAGTTCGCGATCTCGGCGTCCTGGGTCTGCTTCGCCAGCTCCTCGGCCCAGTACAGGGCGAGGTAGAAGTGGGAGCCCCGGTTGTCGATCTCACCGACCTTGCGCGAGGGGGAGTGGCCCTGGATCAGTACTTCTTCGGTGGCCTTGTCCAGGGCGTCGGCAAGCACATCCGCCTTGGGGTTGCCCTGGTCGGCCGCGAGCCGCAGCGACTCCGCCAGCGCGAGGAACTCGCCGAGCGAATCCCAGCGCAGGTGGTTTTCCGCCTCAAGTTGCTGGACATGCTTCGGAGCGGAGCCGCCGGCACCCGTCTCAAACAGCCCGCCGCCCGCCATGAGCGGGACGATGGAGAGCATCTTCGCCGACGTGCCCAGCTCGAGGATGGGGAACAGGTCGGTGTTGTAGTCGCGCAGCACGTTGCCGGTGACCGAGATGGTGTCCTTGCCCTGGCGCAGGCGCTCGACGGTGATCTTGGTCGCCTCGACGGGCGACGCGATGGAGATGTCGAGGCCGTCGGTGTCGTGCTCGGCGAGGTACTTGTTCACCAGGCCGATCAGGTTGCGGTCGTGGGCGCGGGACTCGTCGAGCCAGAAGATCGTCTTCATGCCGGACTTGCGCGCGCGGCTCACCGCGAGGCGGACCCAGTCGCGGATCGGGGCGTCCTTGGCCTGGCAGGCGCGCCAGATGTCGCCGGTTTCAACATCGTGCTCCATCAGCGTCTCGCCGGCGGAGTTGACCACGCGCACGGTGCCGTCGGCCGGGATCTTGAACGTCTTGTTATGGGAGCCGTACTCCTCGGCCTTCTGCGCCATGAGGCCCACGTTGGGCACGGTGCCCATCGTGGTCGGGTCGAACGCGCCGTTTTCGCGGCAGTCGTCAATGACAACTTGGTAGATGCCGGCGTAGGAGGAATCGGGGATGGTGGCCAGGGTGTCCTGCTCCTGGTCCTCGGCGTTCCACATGTGCCCGGAGGTGCGGATCATCGCCGGCATCGAGGCGTCGACGATCACGTCGGAGGGCACGTGCAGGTTGGTGATGCCTTTGGCGGAGTTGACCATGGCCAGGTCGGGGCCGTCGGCAAGCGCCTTGTCAAAGGCGGCGCGGATCTCCTCGCCGTTGTCGAGGGCGCCCAGCCCGTCGAGGATGGCGCCGAGGCCGTTCTCGCCATTGAGGCCCGCGGCAAGAAGTTCCTCACCGTGGGCCTCGAATACGTCATAGAAGTACGCGCGTACTACGTGGCCGAAGATGATGGGGTCGGAAACCTTCATCATGGTGGCCTTGAGGTGCGCGGAGAACAGCACTCCCTCGTCCTTGGCGCGGGCGATGGCCTTGAGCAGGAACTCGTCGAGAGCCTTGGCGGACATGAAGGTCGCGTCGACGACCTCGCCGGCGAGCACGGGCAGGGATGCGCGCAGCACCTCGACGGAGCCGTCGGCCTTGACCAGCTCGATGCGCAGCGTGTCGTCGGACGGCATGATCACGGACTTTTCGTTGTCGCGGAAGTCGCCGTGCTCCATCGTGGCCACGTTGGTCTTCGAGTCGGAGGACCACTCGCCCATGGAGTGCGGGTGCTTGCGTGTGTAGTTCTTCACAGCCTCGGGCGCGCGGCGGTCAGAGTTGCCCTGGCGCAGCACCGGGTTGACTGCGGAGCCCTTGACCGAGTCGTAGCGCGCGCGGATGTCGCGCTCCTCGTCGGTGGTGGGGTTATCCGGGTAGTCGGGCAGATCGAAGCCCTTGGCCTGCAGCTCAGCGATCGCCTTCTTCAGCTGCACCAGCGATGCCGAGATGTTGGGCAGCTTGACGATGTTCGCTTCCGGGCTGTTCGCAAGGTCGCCGAGCTCAGCGAGGGCGTCGTGGGCGTACTTGTCATCCTTGACGCGCTCCGGGAACAGGGACAGGATGCGACCTGCGACGGAGATGTCGCGAGTTTCCACGTTGACTCCCGCGTTGGAAGCGAATGCCGTGACGATCGGCAGCAGCGAGTAGGTCGCAAGCAGCGGTGCTTCGTCGGTGCGTGTCCAGATGATGGTAGCCACTATTTTGCTCCTCTAACTATTACTTAATTATCCAAGCACTCAGAATACCAATGTTGGGTGGAAACGGCGGTGAAGTTGCCCGTCGACGTCATTGCTAGGGTGACACGCATGAGTCTCACGATCGCGTCTGTCAACGTCAACGGCATCCGCGCCGCCACCAAGGTCCGCAACGAGTTGAACCCCGGAATGCTCGCGTGGCTGGAAACGACCACTGCCGACATCGTTCTTATGCAGGAGGTTCGTGCCAGCGTGGACCAGGCGCGTGCGGTACTCGCCCCCGCGCTGGAGGCGGGCTGGCACCTCGTGATCGCCCCCGCCGAAGCCCCCGGCGCGAAGGGTCGTGCGGGCGTGGGAATTTTGAGCAGGTCACAGTTGGAGGACGTGGAGATAGGCATCACATCCTTCGAGGATTCCGGCAGGTTCATCGCCGGCACGCTTGACGACGTCCGCGTCGCGTCGCTCTACCTTCCTTCCGGTTCGGCGGGCACGGAGAAGCAGGACGAGAAGTACCGCTTCCTCGATTCGTTCGAGCCGCTGCTGGAGTTCTGGGCGAGCGAGTACCCGAACATGGTCATTGGCGGGGATTGGAACATCTGCCACCGCCGCGAGGACTTGAAGAACTGGAAGACCAACCAGAAGAAGTCCGGGTTCCTCTCCGACGAGCGCGCGTTCATGGACGCCGTGTTCGGCGTCTTTCCGGACGATGAGGCTCAGGACCTGGAAGCGAAATCGCTCTACTCCTGGGCGGGCGCGGTGGATTACGCGTCGACGGGGCGTCGGCAAGCGAATGCGGACCCGAAGTGGTTCGACGTTGCGCGCAGGCTCGAGCCCGACACCGCGCCGTACACCTGGTGGACCTTCCGCGGCCAGGCGTTCAACAACGACGCGGGCTGGCGTATCGACGTCCAGGCGGCGACCGCCGCGATGCTTGAGCGTGCCCAGCGCACGTGGGTGGAAAAGGCGCCGACGGTGGAGCAGCGCTGGTCCGACCACTCGCCGCTGATGGTCGAGTACGCTTAAGCGCCCGTGGAGTCTTTGAAGATGCTCGGCGTGAGCATGCCCGAGCTGCTGACCACGCTGTTTGTCATCGGCATCATCGCCGAGTCCATGACCGCCGCCGTCGCCGCGGGCCGCGTGCGGATGGACCTGTTCGGGGTGATCACCCTCGGGGCACTGACCGCGCTCGGCGGCGGCACCGTGCGTGACGTCATCTTGGGCAACTACCCCCTGACCTGGGTTGACGAGCCGCGGTTCTTGCTGGTCACGGTGATTGCGTCCGTGGTGACCGTGCGGATTAACTGGCTGATGTACCAGCTACGCAAGTTCTTCCTCGTCGCCGACGCCGTCGGCCTGGCGGCGTTTGTGGTGCTGGGTATCCAGATCGCCCTGTCGCTCGGGCACGGGTTCATCATCGCCGCCGTTGCCGCCGTGACCACGGGTGTTTCCGGTGGCGTGATGCGCGACATCCTCTCCGGCCGGGTGCCGCTGGTGTTTCGCGAGGAGCTCTACGCCTCCATCGCGGTGCTGGGCACCGTCGTGTACATGGGGCTGATGGCGGCAGGGGTGCCCGAGTGGATAGTCACGATCGTGGCCGTGATCTTCGTGTTTGTCACGCGCCTGCTGTCGCTCCGGTTCAGGTGGTCGCTGCCGATCTTCGACTACGACGAGGAAAGAGCGGCGCAGATCGACCCCAAAGACGAGCTGGCAAGCTTCGTGCGCACCCGCGGGCGCAAGATCCCCGGCGCGCGGCGCGTCTACCGCAAGGTACGCATGGTCGCGGAGCAAGCGCCCGTGCGCCACAAGCGCAAGGGCAACAGCAAGGGCTAGCGGATAAACCGCGGGGCGCGCGCAATCACCCAGGCGGCGCCAAGGGCGAGTGCGGTCAAGACAGCGGCGAGCGCGATCGACCCCGCGTTGGGTGCGGTTCGTGGAATTATGTCGCCGCCGATTTCCACCGTCTCGGTCAACGCCGCGTAGGTAAATCCGGCCACTAGGCCACCGATCACAGTGGCGGCCATGAGGATTGCAAACGCCCCGCGGTTCCTGCCGGCAATCCCGGTGGCGATGCCCACCATCGCCGCGACGGCGAAGAGGGCAAAGGTGAGAAGCACGGTCAGCGTGATCGTCGTGGCGTTCTGGCCGGCGTTGTCCACCATGTAGGGCTCGCCGTTGGTGTCGACAAACGGGGTGTCGCCCTGGGTGATCAGCAGGACGTCGTAAAGCCGGTACCAGGGGTTGTTCGTCCACATCACCTGGCCGGCGACGACGTTTGCTGCCGTCAGGATGACCGCACTTATCGCGCTAAAGGCAGCCGCCCCGCCGAGCCAGCGGCCGTAGCTCGCCCCGAGCTGGTTGAGTGCCGCCCACTTGTCGGCGAAGTAGGCAGTCAGCCCGAAGAGCACAATCGCGGACAGGAGTGTCCACGTCGTGCCGTCGCCGGCGTAGAAGCGGCCTGCTGCGCCCACCGCCACGGCCAGTGCGATGACGCCAATGGTGAGGAGGAAACTGTGGGGACCGAGGAAGAGCTTCATAGCGGTGTTAGGCCTTTCGGGTAGCAAGCAGGTCGATGAGTTCGGCGTCGTTCGGGTAGGTCAGCTCGACACCGTCGGCACCGTCGGCGCCGGTACAGGGTTCGGCGAGCTGGGCGCGAAGAGTCGGCCCCAGGGACTGGGCGGCAATCACGTCACGGCCCGCGATCAGCTTGTCGACGTCCGCCTTACGCCCCGTGAGCACCGGAAACGACGCGCGGGCGTCGTCAAGCAGCAGCGGCTGCGAGGTGACTTGGTCGAAGACGCGGATGACGCGGTCGGCGAGCCCCGCTAGATCCTCGCTGCGGTGCGACGCCATGATGACCACGCGGGTGTCGTCGGCTGCGACGAAATCGATCAGGTTGTTGCGCAGCCGGGCGCGCGTGGCGGCGTCGAGGCCGTCGAAGGGCTCGTCGAGAAGCAGCAGCGGCTTGGCTGCTGCGAGGGCGAGGGTAAAGGTGAGCTCGCGCCGCTGGCCGACGGAGAGCTTGCTCAGCCGCGTGGAGGTGTCGAACGGCAGCGTCAAGGCCGCGCGCGGTGTCGCCTCGCGGGCCCAGGCGATGTGGTCAGCGACGGTACGGCCAGCGAAGAGGGCGTCGGCGGCCGCGGGGATGTACGCCGCGTCGGGGCCGATCAGTGAGCGCAGGTAGTGAGTCTTGCCGGCGGCGTTGGGGGCCGATCAAGGCGCTAATACCGGGGGAGTGGTGAATGGTCATTTACGAGTTCTCCTGGGTGATCATCGCGGTGAGTTCGTCGGTTGAGATGCCAAGTTGCTTGGCCTCGTGCATAAGGGGGGTGATGAAGGTGTCGCGGAAAGCCTCGCGGCGGGTGCGCAGGACCTGCTCGCGGGCGGTGGGCAGCACGAACATGCCCAAGCCCCGGCGCTTTTCCAGCAGGCCTTCCTGCTGGAGTTCGGTGAGTGCTTTGGCGGAGGTGGTGGGGTTGACGGAGTGGAAGTGGGACAGCTCGTTGGTCGACGGGGCGCGGTCGCCGGGGCCGAGCTGCCCGGAGGCGATGAGATCGCGGAGCTGATCAGCGATCTCCATGTATATGGGTTTACCACTCATGTGGGTAACTATATAACCCGTGGGCTGAGCGTGTCAACACTCGCCGCTAGAATGACCAACCATGACCGAACAGCAGCGAGTTCTCTCCGGCATTCAGCCGACCGCCGATTCCTACCACCTGGGCAACTACCTCGGGGCGCTGAAGCAGTGGATTGACCTGCAGGAAGGCCACGACGCGTTCTACTTCATCCCCGACCTGCACGCGATCACGGTCGACCAGGACCCCGCGGAGCTGCGCGAGCGCACGCTCAAGGGGTGCGCCCAGCTGATCGCGCTCGGCATTGACCCGAACGTGTCTACGCTGTTCGTCCAATCCCACGTCCCCGCCCACGCGGAGCTGACCTGGGTGCTGCAGTGCCTGACCGGGTTCGGCGAGGCGTCGCGCATGACGCAGTTCAAAGACAAGGCGGCGAAGCAGGGCCAGGACCGTGCCACCGTCGGCCTGTTTACGTACCCGGTGCTCATGGCGGCCGACATTTTGCTGTACTCGCCGCAGCTCGTGCCGGTGGGCGAGGACCAGCGCCAGCACCTGGAGCTGACCCGTAACCTGGCGGAGCGCTTCAACTCGCGCTTCGGAGAGACCTTTGTCGTACCCGAGGGCTTCATCCCCGAGGGCGCGGCGAAGATCTACGACCTCCAAGACCCGACGGCGAAGATGTCGAAGTCGGGGGCGAACCCGAAGGGCTTGATCAACCTTCTCGACGACCCGAAGACGTCGACCAAGCGCATCAAGTCCGCAGTCACGGACAACGACGGCGTTATCGCCTACGACAAGGACAACAAGCCGGGAGTGTCGAACCTGCTGGTGATCCAGTCCGCGCTCACGGGCACGGACATTGACACCCTGGTCGCCGGCTACGAGGGCCAAGGCTACGGCGCCCTAAAGGGCGACACGGCCGAAGCGCTCGAGGCGTTTACCACCCCGCTGCGCACGCGTTACGACGAGCTCATGGCCGACCCCGCCGAGCTTGAAGGCATCCTGGCCCGCGGCGCCGAGCGCGCCCGCGAGGTCTCCGAGCCCCTGCTGGCAGAAGTCTACGAAAGGGTGGGCTTCCTCGCCCCCGCCCGCTAGCAACCACCCGTTGGCAAACTAGCTGGCAAAACTTGGCCTAAACTGTGTTGCCACAGGTGAAAATTAAACAAAACCCGATCACGGAAGGACAGCTTATGGCGACCTCCACCGCGCCCCGCAAGGCGTACCAGGACGAGCAGGGCATTGAGCGCGCGAGTAAGCAGCAGGACAACGGGCCCGCCGACAAGGTGGCCAAGAAGTCGCCGTTCGTCGCGCACCTGATACGCATGAACGAGCGCTTCGCGACGGAGGGCGGAAACCAGTTTTCCGCAGGCATTACGTATTTCTCCGTGCTGGCGCTGTTCCCGCTGACGATGCTTCTCTTCGCTGGCATGGGCTTCTTCCTAGCCAATCGCCCGGAGATGATTGAGCAGATCCGCGTACAGCTTGAGAACAACCTCGGTGGTGAGATCGGCGGCGTGATGTCGCAGTTAATCGACTCCGCCATCGCGCAGCGCGGCGCCGTCGCCGGAATCGGTTTGCTCACCACCCTGTGGTCCGGCCTCGGCTGGATGAACAACCTGCGCGTCGGCATCTCCGCGATGTGGAAGCTCGACGCTAACGAGGGCGGCAACTTCATCGTGAAGAAGCTGTGGGACCTGCTCGGCCTGATCGGGCTGATCCTCCTGTTCATCCTCGCTTTCGCGGTCACCGCGATTGGTGCATCGTCATTCACCAGTGACCTGATGGACTACTTCGGGCTGGGTAACTTCCCCGGCGCGCGCTTCGTCGTCTGGCTCGTCGGGCTTGCCGCGGGTATCTTCGCCAACTTCCTCGTGATGGCGTGGTTGGTCATCTTCATGCCGCGCACGAAGGTGCCGTGGCGCTCCGGGCTCAAGGGCGCGCTTTTGGGTGCTGTCGCCTTCGAGCTGATCAAACAGTTCGCCACCGTGATCGTCAGCTCCGCCACGAACAACCCGGCCGGCGCGATCTTCGGCCCGATCATCGCGCTGATGGTCGTGCTCTACCTCATCTGGCGTGTGGTGCTCTACGTTTCAGCATGGACCGCGACCACCGAGGAATCCCTGGCCATGCAAAAGACCGAGGTGCCCGAGCCCGCCGTGATTAACGTGCGCGCGGCCGCCGCGACCCAGGCCAAGCCGGTCAAGGGAACCGCTATCGGCGTCGGCGCTGCCCTCGGCGCCCTCGGTGTCGGCCTGATGTCGTTGTTAACGCGCGACTAGCAATCACGGCTGCGCCGGCCAGCGCCAGCACGGCGCCGACAATCGCTACCGGCAACCACGGCAGAGCCCGCGAACCGGGCCCTGCCTGAGCTTCGGCCACCGCGGCCCCGCCAGGGGCCTGAGCGGTGGCCGTCGGCGTTTGCAACGCGGTAGGCGCCTGGGAGGACGCAGCCTCGAGCGTGGCCACGGACGTGCCGGGGCCAAACCTGTAGGACTCGTGGAGCAGCTGCTGTGCTTGCTGCCAGGCTCGGGCCTTGTTCACGGTGGTGTCGAGGACAACGGCCACAAGGTGCCGGCCGTCGTGGTTCACAGCGCCGACAAAAGTGTGGTTGGCGTCGTCGGTATAGCCGGTCTTGCCGCCGATGCCCTCGGGATCGTTGAGGTAGAGCGCGTTGTCGTTCCACAGCTCGAAGCCGGGCAAATCGTCGAAGCCGGGGAAGGGGTACGACTGCGTGTCGACGATCCGAGCAAACGTCTCGTTGCCAAAGGCGGCGCGGTAGGCGAGCGCCATGTCCCACGCGGAGCTCGACATGCCGGGGCGATCCAGGCCGGTGTAGGTGGCCACCCGGGTGTCGTTCATGCCGAGTTGCTGCGCCAGCGCATTGACCTTTTGCAAGGTCGCCTCGTCGCCGCCGAGCTCTTGTGCCAGGGCGTGCGCGGTGTCGTTGCCCGAGGCCATCAGCAGGCCGTGGAGTAAGTCGTTGACGGTGTAGACACCGCCGGCGCCGATACCCGCCGCGGACCCTTCCATGTTCGCCGATTCAGCGCTAACGGTGACCTGCTTGTCCAAGGGGAGCTCGTTGATAGCCACGAGCGCGAGCAGCACTTTGATGATTGATGCGGGCCGGTAACGGCCGTGGGGGTCTTTCATCGCCACAACCTCGCCGGTGTCCAGGTCCGCAACCAGCCACGCGGAGGCGAGGACTTCCTCGCCGACGGCGAAGCCTGCAGGGGTACTCACGCCACATGGGCCCTGGTATCCGACGGGCAGCGGGGCGGGGCTGCCGGCGGCCGCTGCTTCCGACGTTGTCCGCGGCTCCGGCGGCCACGTGGCGTGCGGGCAGCCGTCGGTATTAGGCATGGTGTCGCGCGTTGAGGTCGCCGGCGTGGATTCCTCCTGGGCCCATGCCGCGGGCTGGGCCGCGCCGATCAGGATCGCGCAGGCGAGGAAGGTCGCAGTTCGTCGTGTGGTACGCATCGCGGCGAACTTTACGCCCGTTGGTTACGTCGGTCGCGCTTTGAGGTGCGCGTTATTGCCTCACAGTGAGGATAGCCTCACCAAAAAACCTTATGACCTGCGTAAACTTAGCCTTTCCTCGCTTGCGTACACGGTGGTGCAGGCGCAAGATATCGACTATGTCAACGAAAGAAACGCAAGGTGCTCCGGCGAGCGTGGGCCTGAACGAACAACTCAACAAGCTGCGCGCCGCAGTGCTTGGCGCCAACGACGGCATCGTCTCCACTGCGGCGGTTGTCGTTGGTGTGGCAGGCGCGACCTCCGACATCAGGGCAATCGCGACGGCCGGCATTGCGGCCGTCATCGGCGGCGCTGTGTCGATGGCGCTGGGGGAGTACGTCTCCGTGTCCTCGCAGCGCGACACCGAGCGCGCCTACATTGCCAAGGAAACGGCACTGCACAACGCCGATCCGGACAGCGAGTTCGCGCACCTTGTCGCCGCCTACGAGGCGACGGGACTGAGCCGGGAAACGGCGACCCAGGTAGCCACAGAGCGCACCGCTGCCGATCCGCTCAAGGCGCACCTCGAGGTCCACTACGGCATCAACGAAGAGGACCTGGTCAACCCGTGGTCCGCGGCCATCGCCTCCTTCATCGCGTTTTCGCTGGGCGCGTTGCTCCCGCTGGCAGCTGTGCTGCTTCCGCCGGACGCGTGGCGGGTGCCGGTGACGTTCGTGGTCACCCTCGTCGCCCTCGCGATCACGGGAGCGGTGTCGGCGCGGATCGGCGGCGCAGATCCGAAGCGCGCCGTGCTCCGGCTCGTTATCGGCGGCGCGCTCGGCCTGGCGGTGACCTTCGGAGTCGGCTGGGCCTTCGGCACCACGGCGCTTTAAGGCACACTAGCGCGGCTCGCACTTCTGCTTGCCGTCGCGCCCTTCGCCGTCCCGCTCCGCCAAGCGTTTGGCGAGCATGTCGGACAGTTCCGAGTCGGACAGGATCAACTCGACGAGCCCCTCCTGGACATCTTTCTCGTCCACGGCGGGGGCGTCGGAGTCGTTGGCGGAGTCGGCGTAGGACGTGCCGTCTTTATCAAACCCAAACCCCTTGCCGCCGGTGGAGGCGGCAACGCGCACCTCGGTGTCTTCGCGCGTGCCGGGGGAATTCGCGCTATCGCTGAGCTCGCGGGCCAGAACCCGGCTGAGCGTGGCGTGGCGCCAGTCGCGCACGCGCTCGGGCTCGAGCTTGTGAACGCCGCGCTTGGCCACGTCGGCAAGCTGCGATGCGGTGGTGTTGACCGGGGCGAACTGCGGGGAGGTGGGCACGCGCCAGGCGCGGTAGTAGGCGATCATGGAAATAGTGAAGCTGGTCAGCGGCCCCGCCACCGCGCCGAGCGCGAGGTGGCCCGTGTTCGCGCCAATGAGCGTGACGACGGCACCGGCGATCGCGGGCACCACCGTTGGCTGATTGTTGCCGAACACCGCAGGTTCGCGCCCGATCAGCACGTCGCGGATCATGCTTCCGCCCGTGGCGGTGAACACGCCCATCATGATCGTCGGCAAAACCGGTAACCCGAACGTGATCGCCTTGAACGCGCCGACTGAGGCCCACAGGGCGGAGATAAGCGCGTCACCGTGGTCGCGCACTTTTTCCCAGGTGTCGCCCTTGAAGTAGGTTCGCGCCCGATCAGGGCGCCGGTGAACGCGAGGATCAGGTAGGCGGGTTCGCTCATCGCGGCGACGGTGCCTTCGTTGATGAGGACGTCGCGAAGCATGCCCCCGCCGAGCGCCGAGACCATCGCGATGAAGAGGAAGCCGACGATGTCGTAGCCGCGCTGCCGAGCGATCGTTCCGCCGATCGTGCCCATGATGAGCACGCCACTTAAATCAAGCCAGTGATAGATGGATTCAATGATCGGATCGACCTGATCGGGATTCACAGCCCGCCATCATAGAACGGGTTGTCTACGGGGTGCGGCTTAGAACTTGGAGAAGCGCTTGATCAGCTGGTCTTCCATGTCCTTCCACGTCTGCGCCTTGTCTGTAAACGGCGCGGTCGGGACGTATCCGCTGGCCTCGGTGGAGCCGAGCATGTAGGCGAGGTAGTCCTGCATGCGGGGATTCGCCAGCAGCAGGGAATTCAGGGAGTCGTCCTTCGCCCAGTCGGCGGCGTCGGCGAGCAGCTCGTAGGCCTTGGCCATCTGCGCGGTGTCGACGGCGTCCGGGCCCTTCTCAATGTCCGCGGCGATGCCGTTAAAGGAGTACGCGTTGTCCGGGTGGACAGTGATCTCGAGCTCTCCCGCGTTGGCGAGGTTGACCAGGTCCGGCCAGGTGGACACCTCGGCGAGCTCGTGGTCGTCGTTCTCCACGATCCACCGCAGCAACTGCTTGCTGGAGGGGAAGGTGAAAATCTCGCCGTACTTGCCCAAAAACACCGGCGCTGTGCCGAGGTAGGTGCGTAGCGTGTACACGCTCGTACCCTGCATGGTGATCTTCACCGGGTCGATGCCGGCGTTGAACCACGCGGAGCCGTCGTAGGGGTCGGCGTTCGCGGCGCGACGCTGCGCCTCCTCCTTCGCCTTCTCGGCCTGCGCTGCACGCGTGCTCTGGGCGGCGGCGATGCGCTCCTCGGCGGCGGCGACTTCGCCTTCGCTAAACGACGCCTCGTCAACGATCCGGACACTCGCGTCGAGTGAGTGGACAACCTCTGCCCAGTTCGCCAGCACAGCACGGCCGACTCCGGACCACTCCTCCAAGCCGTTCTCGCCCGCGTAGTGCTCCGAGCCGCGGGCAACGTTGCCCAGCACCGAGTGGGAGGCGAAGAAGATCTGGGCTTCGTTGGCGGAGGCGACGTCGGCAAGCGAGCGCGAGATCTGGAACACTTTGGCCAGCTTGGAGACGTTCTCGTGGCTCGGCCGCCCGGCGAGGTAGGCGGGGGCGCCGACGATGTCGTAGAAGTTCCTGTCATCCGGCACGACGCGGTCGTCGCCTTGGGCGTTGAACTGCGCCCACTGCGGGTGATCTACCAGGTCGTGGGGCAGGCCCGAGTCGAGGAAGGCCAGCATGTGGGCCGGGGAGTCGAAGACGAGGACGGAGGTCTCGTCGCCGAGAAACGCCTGCCACTGCGTCCCGTTTTCCTTCCAAGCGGGGGCCCACAGGGTGCAGAAATCGCCCTGGGTGAGTGAGAGTGTGACCGGAACAATCGCGCGGGTGCTCATGGTGCAAAACTCTACTCAACCGCTAGCCCGTCGGGCGCCAGAAGCCCTTGAACCCCATGTCGAGGTTTTGCGTTCGCACCGGGTTCATCTGCACCGGGTCGCCGGCTTCGATGTACATCCCGTCGCCGGCGTACATGGCCACGTGGCCGTCCCACACCGCCAGGTCGCCGGGTTGGAGCTGGTCGTAGGGGACTTGCACGCCGATGGCCTGCTCGTGCGCCATCCGCGGCAGCTCCACGCCGGCTTGCCGGTAGGCCCACGAGGTCAGCCCCGAGCAGTCGAAACCGCCGGGCGAGGTCCCTCCCCACTGGTACGGCGTGCCCAGCTGGCTGCGCGCGGCCTCCACCGCGGCGCGCCCCACGGCGCTGCCCTCGCTCGCGGGACCCGCATCGCCGGTTGGCTCCGGCGGCAGCACGTGCTCGGTGGTTTCTGAGGCAGGCTCCATCGCGACCGGCTGCGTCAGGGCGCGCAGCTCGTCCGTGGCGCGTTGGGCGTCGGGCGTTGCCTGCAGCGGCTCCTCGGCGAGCAGGGAATCGGCAATGCCGGTCATGAGCTTGGTGTGCGGGTCAAGGTCGCGCTCGAGCCGCATCAGGCGCTCGTTGACCTCGCCTAACGCGCGCGAAGCGAGCTCCGCGAGCTTGAGGGCGGCGGACGCCATCCCGGTTGGCGTGAGGGAGAGGGCGATCAGCGTCGCCGCCTCGGCGAGGTAGCGCTGACCCACCGCGACGATGTCAGCGGCAGCCTGGGCGAGCAACTCCGCCGCGGCGGACATGGAGCGATCGATGTCCCCGCGCTGCGTCGCGAGGGTGCTCGCGGCGTCCATAAACCGGGAAGGGTCCCCCTCCACGATGCGCGCGAGATCAACGACCGATTCCAGGCCCGGCAGTGGCGTGACTTCAACTGGGTTGAACTGCGGCGGAAGCGAGGCGGCGACCGCGCGCATCACCTCAGGTGGTGAGATCATCTACAGCACCGCCCTGAGATCACGCGCGAAGTTTCCGTCGACGCTGGTTGAGGCGTCCACGGTGAGTTCCATGACGTCGGCGAGGCGCAGCGCCTCGGCGCGCAGCTGGCCGGCACGGTCGTTGACATGCCCGATCGCCGAAGCGAGCGCAGTGCGGAAGGCAGCCGTCGGCCCGAAATCGTTCGGGGTGTGAGGTGGGATGTCCGTGATCTGGGTTGCCGCGGTGCGCAACGACGACGTCAGCGCAGCAACCTCGGAAGCGTCAACGACAAAAGTTCTCATGGCCTTATTTGACTGCTCCAGGGCCCACCAGGTTCCCTCGGCGAGCAAGTTTGGCAACTAGCATGGGGATCATGGACATCTCGATCGTCGATCACCCCCTCGCCGCCTCGCGGCTGACCATCATGCGCGACGAGCGCAGCGACAACGCGGCGTTCCGGGCCGCGCTCGCCGACCTTGGCGCGATGCTGATCTACGAGGCGTCACGCGGGCTGGCGGTGGAAACGTTTACCTGCCGCACCCCCGTCGGCGAGGCGGAGGGCACCCGGCTGGCCAAGCCGCCAATCATCGTGCCGATCATCCGCGCGGGCCTGGGCATGATCGACCCGGCGCTGTCGATGATCCCCGACGCCCAGGTCGGCTTCATCGGCCTGGCCCGCGACGAGACCACCCACGAGCCGGTGCCGTACCTCGAGGCGCTGCCCGAAGACCTCTCCGGCCAGCCGGTGTTCGTCGTCGACCCCATGCTGGCCACCGGCGGCTCTCTGATCTATGCGCTGGACCTGCTCAAGGGGCGTGGCGCGGACGATATCACCTGCATTTGTATTGTGTCGGCGCGTGCGGGCGTCGATAAGCTTGCGGCCCATAGCCCTGACGTGCGGCTGGTGACCGCGGCGATTGACCCGCAGCTCAACGACGATGCCTACATCGTGCCCGGTTTGGGCGATGCGGGCGATCGGCTGTACGGCCCGCGCAACATTTTCCTGTAGTAGGGTTGGGACCCGTCGGGTAAGGGGGGACATACACAGCGGGGGGGCTGTTATGGCGGACATCATGCCGCAATCCAACTGGGCAAGCTACGGGTTTGTGCTGGCAGAGCGCCTGCGCGCGCTTCGCGAGATGAGGGGGCTGAGTCAGCGGCGGCTCGCGGAGCTGTCGGGGGTCTCGCGCAGCCTGATCTCGAACATTGAGCGCAACCAGTACAACATGTCGCGCTCGGCGGACCCGACGCTGTCGACGGTGTACCGCATCGCGCACGCGCTGCACGTGCCGCCGGTAGCGCTGCTGCCGGCGTCGGAATCGGTGGTCAAGGCGCGCTGCGCCGAGGACGCCGCGGCGGTCATGCAGGTGTGCGCGGTATGGCCGGCAAGCCCGGAGGACACAGCTCGTTTCCACGCGACCTACCTTGTCAGCGGCACCGCGACGTACCCGCCGCGCTTCGAGCACTTCGAACACTGCGTGGGGCACCACCGAGTGATGAACCGCTTGGTCTAGTTGCTAGACTCAGCCCGGATACGAAAAATTCCGGGCTACAAGCAGGAGGACACACGTGGGCACAGGATCCGGCATCGCCACCGCCGTTGGCGAGTGGATACGCGCCAACGAGGCCACGGTGACGCAGTGGCGCCGACATATCCACGCCCACCCCGAGCTGTCCCACGAAGAGGTCGCCACCACCGCGTTTATCTCCGAAGTGCTTTGCGAGCACGGCCTTAACCCCGTGCCCTTCCCCGGCACGGGCCTCTACGTCGACCTTGGCCCCGCCGACGGCGAGCGGCTTGCCTTCCGCGCGGATATCGACGCGCTCAGCGTGGCCGAAATCTCCGGGCTTGAGTTCGCCTCGGGCACCCCGGGGGTGTCGCACTCCTGCGGCCACGACGTGCACACCACCATCTGTATGGCGCTGGCCTGCGCACTCGCGGAGCTGGATTTGGACTACGGCATCCGGATCATCTTCCAGCCTGCGGAGGAGGTCATGGGCGGCGGCGCAGTGGACGTGATCCGCTGGGGTGGGCTGCAAAACGTCTCCGCGATCTACGCCCTGCACGTCGAGCCGTCGCTGCGCGTCGGCCAGATCGGGGTGCGCACGGGCGCGATCACCTCGGCCTCCGACGTCCTCGAGATCGAGATCACCGGCCCCGGCGGGCACACCTCGCGGCCGCAGATGACCGCCGACGTGGTTTACGCCGCGGGCGCGGTGATCACCCAGCTGCCCGCGCTGTTGTCGCGCCGGGTGGATCCGCGCACCGGCACCGTCGTGGTGTTCGGCGCGGTCGAGGCGGGCGATGCGCCCAACGCGATTCCGAAATCCGCCCTGCTCAAGGGCACCATTCGCACCTCCGACATCACCACCTGGCGCTCCATCGAGGAGCTGACCAGCGAGCTCATCGCCCAGATCCTCGCCCCGACCGGCTGCGAGTTCGAGCTCAACTACACGCGCGGAGTGCCGCCCGTGCTTAACGACGACATCGCGACCGCCCTGATCGTCCAAGCGGGCCGCTCCGTCGACCCCCACGCCGTGGTGACCACGCCGCAGTCCTCCGGCGGGGAGGACTTCTCCTGGTACCTCGAGCACGTCCCCGGCGCCATGGTCCGCCTCGGCGCGTGGGACGGTAAGGGTGAGAAGCAGGACCTGCACCAGGGCGATCTGAACGTGGACGAAAAATCCATCGCCGTCGGGGTGCGCCTGTTCGGCGCGGTGGTGGAGAAGTATTTCGCTGCCCTCGCTAGCGACGCTGGGTGACTGTAGACTTGCGTCGGTTAACGCGACTGGCAGTTGTACGTCGAGCCCATCACGGAGGAAAACCCAGGTGTCCAAAAAGATCGTCATCATCGGTGGTGGCCCAGCGGGCTACGAGGCGGCACTGGCCGGTTCGAAGTACGGGGCGGATATCACCCTGATTGAAAATCACGGCGTTGGCGGCTCCGCGATCAACCTCGACGTCGTGCCCTCGAAGGGGTTCATCGCAGCGTCGAACATCAAGACGGACCTGCGCCGCGCCGACGACATGGGCTTGAACCACGGCCTCGGCGAGGCGAGCTTGATGATCACCGCGTTGAACAACCGTGTGGTAGCGCTGGCGTCCGAGCAGGCCCGTGACGTCAAGGTCCAACTAGAGCGCGCCGGGGTGAAGATCATCCGCGGCCACGGTGCCTTGTCGTCGCAGCAGACGGGACACACCACCCACAGCGTGAAGGTGACCTACCCGGACGGCACCTTCGAGCGCGTCGATACCGACATGGTGCTGGTGTGCACCGGCGCGTCCCCGCGCGTGATCAAGGGCGCGGAGCCGGACGGCAAGCGCATCCTCAACTGGCGCCAGGTCTACGACCTCATTGAGCAGCCGGAGCACCTCATCGTGGTCGGCTCGGGTGTCACGGGTGCGGAGTTCGTCTCGGCGTTCGCCGAGCTCGGGGTGAAGGTGACCATGGTGTCCTCCGGCAGCCGTATCCTGCCGCATGACGACGCCGACGCCGCCGACGTGCTCGAGACCGTCCTGGCCGGCCGCGGCGTGGAAGTGGTCAAGGACTCCTACGCCCACAGCGTGGTCAATACCGGCGATCAGGTCGTGGTGACCACGAAGGACGGCCGGGAAATCACCGGATCTCACTGCATCATGTCAATCGGTTCCATCCCCAACACCAAGGACCTCGGCCTGGAGGCCAACGGCGTGGCCATGACCCCGTCGGGCCACATCCACGTCGACCGTGTCTCGCGCACGAACGTCGCGGGCATCTACGCGGCGGGCGACTGCTCCGACCTCATGCCGCTGGCCTCTGTCGCCGCGATGCAGGGTCGCATCGCCATCCACCACGCGCTCGGCGAGGGCGTTGAGCCGCTGCGACTGAAGACGGTGGGCAACGCCGTGTTCACCCGCCCCGAGATCGCCGCGGTCGGTGTGACCGAGCAGCAGATCACCAACGGCGAGGTCGACGCGGATGTAATCAAGCTGGACCTCGAGACCAACCCGCGCGCGAAGATGCGTTCGCTGCAGCACGGCTTTGTCAAGATCTTCGCCCGCAAGGGCTCCGGCCAGGTGCTCGGCGGCGTCATCGTCGCCCCGACCGCCTCCGAGCTCATCTTGTCCATCACGATTGCGGTGACCAACAACCTCAGCGTCGCCCAGCTCGCCGAGTCCATGGCGGTCTACCCCTCGCTTTCCGGCTCGATCACGGAGGCTGCGCGGCGGTTGGTGGGCTCGACGGACCTGGACTAAAGCTTCGGGAAGGCCCGCTGCGGGCAGCGATCGCGCGGGCACATCTCGCAGCCCGGGCCGATCGGGGTGGCGGAGTCCGGCCGCAGGTCCAAGCCGTCGGCGTAAATCATCTGCGGCGCGTGCGTGATGTCGCAGCCCAGCGCCACGGCGTTTTCCTGGCGCGGCGCACCGAACCCGGAGGTCGGGCCCTGCACCATGCGCGCGACCCACAGGTACGTAGATCCGTCCGGCATCACCGAGACCTGCCTGGTCACGCGGTTGGGGGTGTCAAAGGCCCGGTGCACCACCCACAGCGGGCACGTGCCGCCGGCCACCGCGAAGGGAAACGTCGTGGTGGATTGCCGCTTCGAGATGTTTCCCGCCCGGTCGGTGCGGATGAAAAAGAACGGCACCGCGGCGGCGTGCGGGCGCTGCAGTGTGCCGAGGCGCTGGCAGGTGGATTCGAAGCTGGTGCCAAACCTTGATGCGATGACCTCAATGTCATAGCGGGTGCTCACCGCCGCGTCGAGGATTTCGGCATACGGCATGGTCACTGCCGCCGCGAAGTACTGCGCCAGGCCGTGGCGGGTGATGTCGCGCGCGGCGGTGTGGCCTCTGGTGCCGGGGTGGGCGTTCAAGTGGGCGTCGATAAGCGGGCCCTGCGTTAACAGACCGAAGTGGTAGGCCATCTCGAAGCATTGCTGCGCCTCGGTCAGCCCGGCGCGCAGCCGCAGCTCGCGCGCGGTGGCGTCGATGGCGGAGCGCGCGCCCTCGACGTGGGCGGCGGGCTGGTTGAAGCGCACCGTGTAGCCGAGCCTTTGGTCAAAGGCGGCGGCGAGACTGGTCAGCCGCGCCTGGCGGCCACGCGCCCCGGAGGCGAGGTCCTCGGCGGCGCGGTCGAGGTCGTCGAAGTAGTTGCGGTTGTCCTGGAAGAAGGTGCGCACCGCGGCATAAGGGTTCGCCGCGCCCACCCCGAGGTGGGAGGGGATGGCGAGGATGCTCTTTGCGACATCCGGGAAACGCGCCGTAATATCGCGCAGCACCTCGTGCTCGATGTCGGGAAGGAGCCCCGAGAGCTCGGTGATGGTGCGGCGCTCGTCGTCGCCCGAGAAGTACGCCGGGTCGAGGCCAAAGGCGCGCGTTAGCTCGACGAGCACGGCGACGGTAAGCGGGCGCTGGTCGTTTTCTAACTGGTTGAGGTAGCTGGCGGAGATGCCGATGCGCCGGGCCATGTCGACCTGGGTGAGGTCGTGCTGGCGGCGCACAGTCCGGATCCGTCCCCCCGCAAACAACTTCGCCACCGTGGTCGCCTCCCTTTCCGCTCGCGTGAACTGCGATTTTACAAATGTTACAGGATGGGGAGTTTTTGCACGCAGAATTTCACAGGTTAGAACATGGCCCGAGTCACACCGCGGGCCATAGTATGAGGTAGACCATGCAAGCCAGCGATGTGAGGAGTCACGCACCCAAAATGATCAACCACGAAGTACGCACCCGCCGCTCCGCCGAAGAGTTCCCGATTGAAGAGCACCTTGCTTACAAGGTGGCCAAGGTCGCAGCCGACCCGGTTGAGGTCCCGGAGGACACCAAGGAAATGATCATCAACAGGATCATTGACAACGCCTCCGTCGCCGTGGCCTCTTTCGCACGCCGCCCCGTCACTTCGGCCCGCGTCATGGCCCAGGCTCACCCCGTCAACGAGGGTGGTGCCCCCATCTTCGGCGTTGACGGCAACTACTCCGCCGAGTGGGTCGCGTTCGCCAACGGCACCGCGGTGCGCGAGCTCGATTTCCACGACACCTTCCTCGCCGCCGAGTACTCCCACCCGGGCGACAACATCCCGCCGATCTTGGCCGTCGCGCAGCACAAGAACCTCGACGGCAAGGCCCTGATCCGCGGCATCGCCACCGGCTACGAGATCCAGGTCAACCTGGTCAAGGGCATCTCCCTGCACGAGTTCAAGATCGACCACGTCGCGCACCTCGGCCCCTCGGCCGCAGCCGGCATCGGCACCATGCTTGAGCTTGACGTGGACACCATCTACCAGGCCGTCGGCCAGGCGCTGCACACCACCACCGCGACCCGCCAGTCCCGCAAGGGCCTGATCTCCTCCTGGAAGGCCTCCGCCCCGGCGTTCGCCGGCAAGATGGCCATCGAGGCCGTCGACCGCGCGATGCGCGGCGAGGGCGCACCCGCCCCGATCTGGGAGGGCGAGGACGGCGTCATCGCGTGGCTGCTGCACTCCCCGGAGCGCACCTACATCGTCCCGCTGCCTGCCGACGGCGAGGAGAAGCGCGCGATCCTGGACACCTACACCAAGGAGCACTCCGCGGAGTACCAGGCGCAGGCCCCGATCGACCTGGCGCGCCGCATGAAGGCGACCATCGCCGAGGCAGGCAAGACCACGGCGGACATCGAGTCCATCGTGCTGCACACCTCGCACCACACCCACTACGTCATCGGCACCGGCGCCAACGACCCGCAGAAGATGGACCCGACGGCCTCGCGCGAGACGCTCGACCACTCGATCATGTACATGTTCGCGGTCGCGCTCGAGGACGGCACCTGGCACCACGTCGACTCCTACACCCCGGAGCGCGCCGGCCGCCCCGAGACGGTCGAGCTGTGGCACAAGGTGTCCACCGTCGAGGACCCGGAGTGGACCCGCCGCTACCACTCCACCGACCCGAACGAGAAGGCGTTCGGCGCCAAGGCCGTGATCACGTTCACCGACGGCTCCGTCATCGCCGACGAGATCGCCGTTGCCGACGCCCACCCGCTCGGCGCTCGCCCGTTCAGCCGCGAGGACTACATCCGCAAGTTCCGCACCCTCGCCGCCGGCATCGTCTCCGAGGAGGAGCAGGAGCGCTTCCTCGCCGCGGCGCAGGACCTGGAGAACCTGACCGACCTGCGCGAGCTCAACGTCCGCGTCACCGAGGAAGCAGCCGCGCAGGCTCCCGAGACCCCGGCAGGCATCTTCTAATGTTCGCGCCAGAAAAGACGCCGCATGAGCGTCGTCAAGCACTGCGCGAGTCTTTGACCTCGCCGACGATCACGAAGCTGCCGGGCGCGTTCTCTCCGCTGGTAGCCCGCCTGATCGAGGACATCGGTGGCTTCGAGGGCGTCTACGTCTCCGGCGCGGTGGTGGCCAACGACCTGGGCCTGCCCGACATCGGCCTGACCACGCTCACGGAGGTCGCGGCGCGCTCGCGCCAGATCGCGCGCGTGACTAACCTACCCGTGCTTGTCGACGCCGACACCGGCTTCGGAGAGCCCATGAGCTCCGCGCGCACCGTCGCTGAGTTCGAGGCGGCCGGGGTCGCCGCGCTGCACCTCGAAGACCAGGTCAACCCGAAGCGCTGCGGCCACCTCGACGGCAAGGAGGTCGTTCCCCGTGACCTCATGCTGCGCCGCATCACCGCCGCCGTGCGCGAGCGCAGCGACGACGCGTTCGTCATCTGCGCGCGTACCGACGCCGCCGGGATCGAAGGCATCGACTCCGCCATCGAGCGCGCCAAGGCCTACGCCGACGCCGGCGCAGACCTGATCTTCACCGAGGCTCTCTACTCCGAGGCCGACTTTGAAAAGTTCCGCGCCGCCGTCGACGTGCCGCTGCTGGCAAACATGACCGAGTTCGGCAAGACCGAGCTGATCCCCGCCGGCAGGCTCGAGGAGATCGGCTACAACGCGGTGATCTGGCCGGTAACCACCTTCCGCACCGCGATGGGGCAGACCGAGCAGATGCTGCGCGAGATCGCCGAGACCGGCACCCAAGAGGCGTGGCTGGATCGAATGCAGCACCGCTCGCGGCTCTACGAGCTCGTGCGCTACGACGAGTACAACCAGTTCGACCAGTCCGTGTTCACCTACTCGGCGGAGAACTACCGCCCGACGTTTGAGAAGTAAGTAAGGAGCACCACCATGACCGAGCAAGAAGTGCGCAAGGGCCTCTACGGCGTTGTCGCTGACTACACTGCCATCTCCAAAGTCAACCCCGAGACCAACTCGCTGCTCTACCGCGGCTACCCCGTTCAGGAGCTCGCCGACAACGTCAGCTTCGAAGAGGTTGCGCTGCTGCTGTGGAACGGCGAGCTGCCCACCGGCGAGGAGCTTGAGGAGTTCTACGCCAAGGCTCGCGCCCGCCGCGGCCTCGACGAGGAGCTCATCGGCGTCATCGAGGCCATGCCGAAGGACTGCCACCCGATGGACGTGCTGCGCACAGCTGTGTCGTTTCTGGGCACGCGCGACCCGCACAAGTTCACCCAGGACACCGACCACATCCGCGACATCGCGCTGACGCTTCTGACCAAGCTGCCGACCATCGTGGCGCTTGATATCCGCCGCCGCCGCGGTGAGGGCTACATCGAGCCGGACCCGGCGAAGGGCTACGCCGAGAACTTCCTCTGGATGGTCTTCGGCGACGGCGAGGGCTCGCCCGCGACGATCCCGTCGGACATCGAGGCATTCGAGAAGTCGATGATCCTTTACGCCGAGCACTCCTTCAACGCCTCGACGTTCGCGGCCCGCGTGATCACGTCAACCAACTCGGACACCTGGTCCGCTGTGACCGGCGCGATCGGCGCGCTCAAGGGCCCGCTGCACGGCGGCGCCAACGAGTTCGTCATGCACAACTTCGTCGAGATCGACGACCCGGCCAAGGCCGAGGAGTGGACCCTGGACAAGCTCAAGAACAAGGAGCTTGTCATGGGCTTCGGCCACCGCGTGTACAAGAAGGGCGACTCGCGCGTGCCGACGATGGAGGCCTGCTTTAAGAAGCTCGCCGCCGAGCACGAGGCGAAGGACCCGAATAAGGGTGCTGCGAAGTGGGTCGAGATCTACGACATCATGGCCAAGACCATGTACGACAATACCTCGATCCACATCATGCCGAACCTGGACTTCCCGGCCGGCCCGGCCTACTACATCCTCGGTTTCGACATCGAGTTCTTCACCCCGCTGTTCGTCATGGCGCGCATCACCGGCTGGACCGCGCACATCATTGAGCAGTACAGCAACCCGACGATCATCCGCCCGCTGGCCGCGTACAACGGCCCGGATGAGCGCCACGTGCGCTAGCCGACGGGTTGAGTGACAAAAGTTGCACCGCTGGTGCAACTTTTGTCATTTTCCCAGGTCGTTTTCGGCGTCGGTACAACTTTTGTCACTGGCCCCCACCAGCGCCCACAATCACAGAAGCCCCCACACAGAGCGACATTCAAGCCCGCTCGTGTGCCTTCTTTGGGGGTTAGAATCAGCTTTAGCATGACCCCACACCCGCTCGGGAAAGGACCACCACCATGGCTCGCACGCTTCCGCACTTTGACAAAGTCCTCGTTGCCAATCGGGGTGAGATCGCCGTGAGGGCGTTTCATGCAGCGTTCGAGACCGGGGCCAAAACGGTCGCGGTCTACCCGCGCGAGGATCGCAACTCCTTCCACCGCCCGTTTGCGGACGAGGCCGTGCAGATCGGCGTCGAAGGCCAGCCGGTGCGCGCCTACCTGGACATCGACGAGATCATCTCCGCCGCGAAGAAGACGGGCGCGGATGCCGTCTACCCCGGCTACGGCTTCCTCTCCGAGCGCGCCGAGCTTGCTCGTGAGTGCGCCGAGAACGGGATCACCTTCATCGGCCCCAGCCCGGAAACGCTCGACCTCACCGGCGATAAGGCAGCCGCCGTGCAGGCCGCGGAGCGCACCGGGCTGCCCACGTTGAAAGACTCCGAGCCCTCGGACGACCCGGCGCAGATCGCGGAGTTTGCCAAGGAGTTCGAGTTCCCCGTCTTTGTCAAGGCCGTGGCGGGCGGCGGTGGGCGCGGGATGAGGTTCGTGGAGCGTGAGCAGGACGTCGAAAAGCTCGCGGCGGAAGCCTCGCGTGAGGCGGAGGCGGCCTTCGGTGATGCGCGGGTGTACGTCGAGCGCGCGGTGATCAACCCTCAGCACATCGAGGTGCAGATCCTCGCTGATTCCGCGGGCAACGTCATCCACCTGTTCGAGCGCGACTGCTCGCTGCAGCGCCGCCACCAGAAGGTCGTGGAGATCGCGCCGGCGCAGCACATTACGCAGGAGCACCGCGAGCGCATCTGCGCCGACGCGGTGCGCTTCTGCAAGGAGATCAATTACTCCGGTGCAGGCACGGTCGAGTTCCTCGTCGACGAGAACGGCAACCACGTGTTCATCGAGATGAACCCGCGCGTCCAGGTCGAGCACACCGTGACCGAGGAGGTCACGGGCGTGGACATCGTGCGCTCGCAGCTCTACATCGCGGCGGGCGCGACGCTTGAGGACCTCGGCCTGGACCAGGAGAGCGTGCAGATCACGGGCGCCGCGCTGCAGTGCCGCATCACCACCGAGGATCCCGCCAACGGGTTCCGCCCGGACTCCGGCCTGATCACCGGGTACCGCTCGCCGGGCGGTGCGGGCGTGCGTCTCGACGGCTCCGTTGCCGTCGGCACCGAAATTACCCCCAACTTCGATTCCTTGCTGGTGAAGATGACCTGCCGCGGCAAGGACTTCCAGATCGCCGTGGACCGCTCGCTGCGCGCGCTCAACGAGTTCAGCGTCACGGGCGTCTCCACCAACATCGGGTTCCTGCGCGAGCTGCTTTCCGACCCCGACTTCCGCTACAAGCGCGTGAACACCAACTTCATCGCCGACCACCCGCACCTGCTGGAGGCGCCCGCGGCGGCGGACGAGATCGGCCGCATCCTCGACTACGTCGGCCACGTCACCGTCAACCAGCCCAACGGGCCGCGGCCGACGAACATCGCGCCTTCGAAGAAGCTGCCCGAGCGCGACTACGGCGATCTGCCGCGCGGTTCGCGCGACGACCTGCTGGAGCTCGGCCCCGAAAAGTGGGCGCAGAAGCTGCGCGAGCAGACCGCACTCGGCGTCACCGAGACGACCTTCCGCGACGCGCACCAGTCGCTTTTGGCGACGCGCATCCGCACGAACACGCTCGTCGCCGCGGCGAAGCACGTCGGCCACCTCACCCCGCAGCTGACCTCGGTCGAGGCGTGGGGCGGGGCAACCTACGACGTCGCCATGCGCTTCTTGCACGAGTCGCCGTGGATGCGTCTCGACGAGATCCGCGAAGTGCTGCCGAACGTGAACCTGCAGATGCTGCTGCGCGGGCGCAACACCGTCGGCTACACCCCGTACCCGGACAGCGTGACCAAGGCGTTCGTCGCGGAGGCCGCCCGCAGCGGCATCGACATCTTCCGCATCTTCGACGCTCTTAACGACGTCTCGCAGATGCGCCCGGCCATCGACGCCGTGCTGGAGACCAACACCACCGTCGCCGAGGTGGCGATGGCGTACTCCGGCAACCTGCTCGACCCGGCCGAGGACCTCTACACATTGGATTACTACCTGCGGCTTGCCGAGGAGATCGTGGGCACCGGGGCGCACGTGCTAGCGATTAAGGACATGGCCGGCCTGATGCGCCCGGCCGCCGCGACGCGGCTGGTCGGCGCGCTGCGCGAGCGCTTCGACCTGCCCATCCACGTGCACACGCACGATACGGCGGGCGGGCAGCTCGCGACCTACCTCGCGGCGGCCGCCGCGGGCGCCGACGTTGTCGACGTCGCCTCCGCCCCGCTGGCCGGCACCACGTCGCAGCCCTCGATGTCCGCACTCGTCGCCGCGTTTGCCAACACCGAGCGCGACACGGGGCTCTCGCTGGAGGCGGTCTCCGACATGGAGCCCTACTGGGAGGCCGTGCGTCAGGTGTACGCTCCGTTTGAATCCGGCATCCCGGGCCCCACGGGACGCGTGTACAAGCACGAGATCCCCGGCGGCCAGCTCTCCAACCTGCGCACCCAGGCCAACGCGCTGGGCCTCGGCGATCGCTTCGAGCTGATCGAGGACTACTACGCCGCGGTCAACGAGATCCTCGGGCGCCCGACCAAGGTGACGCCGTCGTCGAAGGTGGTCGGCGACCTCGCGCTGCACCTCGTGGGCGCGGGTGTGGACCCGCACGTGTTCGCCGAGAACCCGCGCAAGTTCGACATCCCCGAGTCGGTCATCGGCTTCCTCCAGGGCGAGCTGGGCACCCCGCCCGGCGGCTGGCCGGAGCTGCGCGACAAGGCGCTTGAAGACCGCGCCGTGGTCAACCGCACCGTCGAGGTCCCCGCCGAGGCTGCGGAGGCTTTGGAATCCGACGACGAGAAGCTGCGGCGCGAGGCGCTGGACAAGCTGCTGTTTCCCATGCAGTACGAGGAGTTTCTGGAGCACCGCCGGACCTACGGCATTACCGACCAGCTCTCCGACAAGGCGTTCTTCTACGGGCTTACCGAGGGCGAAGAGAACCTCATCTACTACGGGGAGGTCTCCGAGGAAAAGACCCCGCTGGTGGTGCGACTCGAGGCAATCGGCGACGCCGACGAAAAGGGCATGCGCCAGGTGATCTTCACCGTCAACGGCCAGGTCCGCCCGCTGCGCGTGCGCGACGAGAGCGCGGAGTCCTCGGTGGCGGAGGTGGAGAAGGCCGACACGTCCAACCCGGGCCACGTCGCTGCCCCGTTCGCCGGGGTTGTCAACGTCACGGTTAACGTCGGCGACGAGGTCAAAGAGGGCGACCAGGTTGCCACGATTGAGGCGATGAAGATGGAGGCCGCGATCTCCGCGCCGAAGGACGGCACGATCGAGCGCATCGCACTGACGAAGGCGACGAAGGTCGAGGGCGGCGACCTCGTGGTGGTCATTAGCTAGAGCTCAAGCGCCATCACGTTAGCGGCGCGCGCGTCGCGGAACCCGAACGTTTCATAGCGGTGCCGCGCCCTAGGGTTGTTGGGGTCTACGAACAGGGCCACGCGCCGCGCCCCCTGGGCCCATGCCAGGTCGCAGGCGGCGCGCAGCAGCGTCGTGCCGAGGGCGTGGCCCGCGAAGCGGTTCTCCACGGCGATGGCAAGCTCGGGGACGTCGGGGCCGAGGTTTGCAAAGCCCTGCTCGGGGGTGGCCCAGTAGCGCAACCAGACCCCGCCAGCCGGGGTGCGGTAGGGGTCGAACGCGATGACTCCGCCGTCGCGCTCGGGGTCCCACTGGTCGACGTACTCGGCCACGCCGTGCAGCGAGGACTCGCCAAGCGGGGCAGACTCGTCGCCGAACACCTCGGTGAGGTAGTTGAGGCGCTGGATGTAGGTGCGGTCTGATTCGCTGGCCGGGCGCAGTGTGAACTCCATTCGCTCAACCCTAGTGCCTATTTCAGCTCCATCAGCACAGCGCCCTTGTTGACCTGGCCGCCCTCGAGCGCGGCCAGGCCCGCGACGGTACCGGACTTGTGGGCCTTAACCGGGTTTTCCATCTTCATTGCTTCGAGGATGAGTACGACATCGCCCTCGGCGACCTCGTCACCCTCCGAGACGTTGACCTTGATCACGGTTCCCTGCATCGGTGCCGCGACAGCGTCGCCAGACGTGGCGACCTTGGTGCCGGAGGCGCGGCGCTTCTTCGTCTTGCGGCGCGGTCCGCCGCCGAGGATCAGGGAGTGGGGCAGAGCGACCTCGATGCGGCGGCCGTTGACCTCCACGGAGAAGGTGCGCTTCGGCTCGGCGTCGTCGGCATCTGCGTCTGTGTCGGAATCCTCGTACGGCGGGATCTGGTTGTCCCACTCCTCTTCGATCCAGCGGGTGTAGACGTCGAAGGATTCGCCGTTGCCGGTAAACGCGGCGTCGTCAAGCACTGCCTTGTGGAAGGGGATGACGGTGGGCAGACCTGTGACCGTGTACTCGGACAGCGCGCGCTTGGCGCGCTCGATGGCCTCGTCGCGGGTCTCGCCGTAAACGATGAGCTTGGCCAGCATGGAATCGAACTGCCCGCCGACGACCGAACCGGTGCGCACGCCGGAGTCGACGCGCACGCCCGGGCCGGAGGGCTCGGCGTACTCGGTGATGGTGCCCGGAGCCGGCATGAAGTTCGCGGCCGGGTCCTCGCCGTTGATGCGGAACTCGATCGCGTGGCCGCGCGGGGCGGGGTCCTCGCTCAGGCGCAGCTTCTCACCCTGCGCGATGCGGAACTGCTCGCGCACCAGGTCGATACCAGCGGTGACCTCGGTGACGGGGTGCTCGACCTGCAGGCGCGTGTTGACCTCCAAAAACGAGATCAGGCCGTCAGAGCCCACGAGGTACTCGACGGTGCCGGCGCCGTAGTAACCCGCCTCGCGGCAGATAGCCTTGGCGGAGGAGTGGATGCGTTCGCGCTGCTCATCGGTCAAAAACGGCGCGGGCGCCTCTTCGACGAGCTTCTGAAAGCGGCGCTGCAACGAGCAATCGCGCGTGCCGACGACCACCACATTGCCGTGCTGGTCCGCCAGCACCTGCGCCTCGACGTGGCGCGCCTTGTCCAGGTAGCGCTCGACGAAGCACTCGCCGCGGCCGAAGGCGGCGACGGCCTCGCGCGTCGCGGAGGCGAACAGCTCGGGGATTTCCTCGCGGGTGTAGGCGACCTTCATGCCGCGGCCGCCGCCACCGAACGCGGCCTTGATGGCCACCGGCAGGCCGTGCTCGTCGGCAAACGCGAGGACTTCGTCCGCGTCGGCGACGGGGTCCTTGGTGCCCGGGGCCATGGGGGCGTCGGCGGCCTGGGCGATGTGGCGGGCGGTGACCTTGTCGCCCAGGGCGGCAATCGACTCGGGGGAGGGGCCGATCCAGGTCAAGCCGGCGTCGATCACGCGGCGGGCGAACTCTGCGTTCTCCGACAGGAAGCCGTAGCCCGGGTGGATGGAATCGGCGCCGGAATCGGCCGCCGCCTTGAGGATCTTGTCAATGTCTAGGTAGGACTCGGCGGCGGTGTTGCCACCGATCGCGAAAGCCTCGTCGGCCATGCCGACGAACGGAGCTGCTGCGTCCGGGCCGGCGTAGACGGCGACGGACGCAATGCCAGCGTCCTTGGCCGCGCGAATGACGCGGACGGCAATTTCACCGCGGTTGGCGACGAGTACCTTCTTCAACTGAGACACGAGTTCGATTCCGTCCTTACTGCGAATTTATAAACGTAATAGGCAATAGCTGTTCAACTAGGTATAGCCACAACGCGCGCTTGAATGTTACAACCTGCGCCCATTATAGAGAATTTAGCTCTAGCGAACTTTCTGCCCTACGCCTCGTCGCGGGCGATCGGAACCCCGACGAGGTTGCCCCACTCCGCCCACGAGCCGTCATATAACGATGCGTGCTCAAACCCGAGCGCGTGGCGCAGCGTGTACCACGTGTGCGCCGCGGCGGCCCCGAGGTTGCAGTAGGTCACCGTTTCTTCTTCGGGGTCGAACTGCGCGTACGCTGCCTCGATGTCCGCGCGGCACTTAAAGCGCGCGTTGGGGTGGACGGCTTCGCCCCACGGGATGTTGACCGCGCCCGGGATGTGCCCGCTGCGCAGACACGATGCGGAGCCAACGTTCGCGGTGCCGGAGAACTCGTCGGGCGTGCGGGCGTCGATAAGCTGCAGCGAGGGCGATTCACGCACGCCGGCGACGAAGGTCCGGATCTTAGAGTCGTCGCGCTCGACCACGGGGTAGGTGACCGCGGGGTAGCTCGGCACGGCGAAGGAGGTGTCGCGTTCTTCGCCCATCCAGGCGTCGCGGCCGCCGTCGAGAAGCCGGACATCGGGGTGGCCGAAGAGCTCGAAGATCCACGCGGTGTAGGAGGCCCACCAGTTGGCGCTGTCGCCGTAAACGACGACGGTGTCCTCGCGCGAGATGCCGCGCGAGCCCATCAGCTCGGCGAAGGCGGCGCCGTCGATGAAGTCGCGGCGCACGGGGTCGTTGAGGTCGCGGCGCCAATCGATGCGCAGCGCACCAGGGATGTGGCCGATGTCGTACAGGAAGGCGTCCTCGTCGGACTCGACGACTTTCAGCCCGTCGACGCCGAGGCGCGCGGACAGCCACGCGGCGGAGACGAACTTTTCGGGGTGGGCGAACTCTTGGAACAGCGGGTGCGGGTCATGCTCGATGCCCATGCGGTACCTTTCCTCGGGCGCGTTCGTATCAGGGTTCCACCATACCCGCGTCGCCGACGGTCCCGGCGCCACCCCCTGCAATGTGACGTTTGTCACTTGCGGACAAGCTTGCCCAGCGTAACGGGCATTTTACACATATCGTCAAAGTCGTAAACACCCATGCGTCAGGAGAGTTCGCAATGCACAAAGCAATCGTCGTTTTCGAGGTCGAAGGCGGTTCCGACAAGTACATCGACGGCCACCGCAAAGACACCATGCCCATCGTCAACTCGATTAAGGAAAAGGGCTGGAACGCCGAGGTCGTCTTCTTCCGCCCCGAGTGGACCGAGGACCTGTTCACCTACGTTTCCGAGAATTTCGACGCTTACATCTCCCGCGTCAACCCCGGCAACATCCCGGGCGGTGAGAAGGGCTACTTCGAGCTTCTGTCCCGCCTCTCCGACGCCGGCCTGGTGGGCATGTCCACCCCGGAGGAGATGATCTCCTACGGCGCTAAGGACGCGCTGGTCAAGCTCAACGACACCGACCTGGTCCCCTCTGACACCGCCGCCTACTACAACGTGGAGGACTTCCACAAGACCTTCCCGGTCTCCCTGTCCTACGGCGAGCGCGTGCTGAAGCAGAACCGCGGCTCCACCGGCTCCGGCATCTGGCGCGTGCGCCTCGCCGACAAGGACCTGGCCGCCTCCATTGAGCCGGGCACCGCGCTGCCGCTCGACACCAAGCTCAAGTGCACCGAGGCCGTGGACAACCACACTGAGGAGCGCGAGCTGGGCGAGTTCATGGACTTCTGTGACCAGTACATCGTCGGCGACAACGGCATGCTCGTGGACATGCGCTTCCTGCCGCGCATCGTCGAGGGCGAAATCCGCATCCTGCTCGTTGGCCCGCACCCGGTCTTCGTCGTGCACAAGAAGCCGGCTGAGGGTGGCGACGCGTTCTCCGCAACCTTGTTCTCCGGCGCGAAGTACACCTACAACAAGCCGGAGGAGTGGCAGGAACTCGTCGACATGTTCGCCGCAGCCCGTCCGGTGATCGCGGAGAAGCTCGGCGGCGACAACATCCCGCTGATCTGGACCGCCGACTTCATGCTTGCCGACGACGATCACAGTGGCAAGGACACCTACGTCCTCGGCGAGATCAACTGCTCCTGCGTCGGCTTCACCTCCGAGCTGCACATGGGCATCCAGGACCTAGTGGCTGAGGAAGCCATCAAGCGCGTGGAGGAGAAGCACTCCGCGTAAGTAAGAGCTTTACAGCAGCTTATCGACGCTTCCCGGATCAGCGTCGCTGAGCATCTGGCGGCACCGGTCGTACTCGTCGGTGTCGCCAATTGCTTCGGAGGCCAACGCCAGCATGGCGATCGCCTTGAGCACCCCGCGGTTCGGGGCGTGGCTGGCGGGCACCGGGCCCCACCCCTTCCAGCCGTTGGCGCGAAGCCGATCCAGCGAGCGGTGGTAGCCGGTGCGCGCGTAAGCGTAGGCGATGAGCACGTCGCCGTCCGTGAGTTCGACGGCGGCACGGGCAGCCCACACCGCCGGCGACTCCGGATGCGACAGCGCGGTCTCGCGGTCGAGCAGGTCGAGGTTGTCTGCGGGGTCCTCGGGCAGGTGGACGGGCGGCGGGGCAAGCATGTCGTTGATTTCCATGGCTGTCAGGCTACCCGAGTGGTTGCCAGACGTGGGTGGGCATGAAGGAGGGTGCGCTGCATGCTTAAGCCCACGTCCGCATAGTTTGGACTGCGCAATCTGGCGTGACGTAACGGCAAAACCCCAGGCCGCGACAAGCCGCCGAGCCCACATTGCGCAGTCGGCCCCGCCGCGGCGTGGTGTCCGGCGACGGTTGCCCAGCGCGTCGGCCTATTTCCCAGCCCAGAACTGCGACGCGGACAGCCCGAAGGAGTACAGGGCGCGGCGCAGCAGCGGCATGGACAGGCCAATCACGCTCGAGGGATCGCCCTCGATGGAGTCGATGAACCAGCTGCCCAGGGCCTCCAGGGTAAAGGCCCCGGCGCACTCGAGCGGCTCGCCCGAGCGCGCGTAGGCCTCGATATCGGCATCCGAGACCTGGCCGAAGGCGATGGTGGTGGCAACGCTCTCTGTCACCCATTGGCCCTGGTAGTGCACGGCGTGGCCGGTAATCAACTGGGCGGTTTTGCCGCGCTGGGCGCGCCACCGCGCAACCGTGGCCTCAATCGAGTGGGGTTTGCCTTGGAGCTGGCCGTCGAGAAGCAGCATGGAATCGCAGCCGATGATCACGTCGCCGGGGTACTGGGACGCGACCGCTGCCGCTTTCGCGCGGGCGAGGGCGGTGACGGTGTCGGCAGGCCCGGCGGTGGAGGCGGCAAGCAGCGCGTCCTCATCGATGTGCGCCGGGTGGATCACGGGGCGCACGCCTGCGTTTTCCAGCAGCATCCGCCGCGACGGCGACTGGGAGGCGAGAACGAGTCGCATCAGAAGTAGGTGACGTTGGAAAACGCGCCCGGGTTAAACAGGGGGCGGGGGTGCAGCGGGGTGCCGTGGCTGCCCCACAGATTGCGCTCGCCCGGGTTCTGGGCGTTGGTGGCTGCGGCCTGCAGGTCCGCGAGCACCATCGTCAGCGCGGTGAGCTCGTCGTCCGTGGGGTTGCCCTTGATCACGGTGATGTCCATCGAGAAAGTCTCCTTTTACAGCGGGATGTTGCCGTGCTTCTTGGCGGGCGGGTAAACCACCTTGCGCTCAAGCAGGCGCAGGCCTTCGAGGATACGGGCGCGGGTGGTAGACGGCTCGATGACCGCGTCGACCAGGCCGCGCTCGGTGGCCACGTAGGGGTTGAGGTTCTCCGCGGCGTAGGTCTCCGCGTCCGTGGCGAGGGCCGCGGCGGCGGTGGGGGCGTCGGCAAGCGCGATTTGCGCCGTGGGCCAGGCGAAGACGAGGTCAGCACCGAGGTCCTTGGCGCCCATGAGCGTGTACGAGGGGCCGATGGCCTTGCGTGTGACCACGGTGATCGTGCCCACCTGGGCCTCGGCGAAGGCGTACGCCAGGGACGCGGCGCGCGTGATCACGCCGGACTTTTCTTCCTCGATCGAGGGCACGAAGCCCGGCGAGTCCACGAGGAGGACCAGTGGCAAGTTGAACGCATCGCAGGTGCGGATAAAGCGCGCGGCCTTGATGGCGGCGTCGTTGGTGAGGCAGCCCGCGAGGACGGACGGCTGGTTGGCCACGATGCCCACCGCGCGGCCGCCGACGCGGGCGAAACCGGTCACGATGTTGTCGGCGTGCGCGGCGCCCAGCTCGAGGAAATCGCCGTCGGTGATTGCCGCGATGATGTCGAGCACGTCGTAGGCCGCGCTCTCGTCGTCGGGCATGAAGGCGTCGAGGTCCGTTTCGCCAGGCTGCGGGTTGTCGCCGACGGGGGAGGCGGCGCGGTTGTTCGTCGGCAGGAACCCGATGACGTCGCGGGCGAGCTGCACCGCGTCCTCATCGGTGGACGTGGTCAGCTGCGCCAGCCCCGTCGTCGCGGCGTGGACGGTCGCCCCGCCGATGGATTGCGCGGTGGCCTCGGTTCCGGACACCTTGGTCACAATCTCCGGATCCACAAGGTGCAGGGTTGCGCGATCAACCATGATCGCCAGGTCCGCGAGCGGCACGCTAATCGACGCCAGAGACGACGTCGGCCCAGCCACCACAGCGATCTGGGGGATCAGGCCCGAGGCGGCGGTGGCGGCGCGCAGGATCTTGGCTTGCATCGCGCCGGCGACAATGCCCTCGGCCATGCGCGGGCCTGCGGAATCGTAAATCCCGACCAGCGGCACGCCCGTCTTAGTAGCCAGGTCGTAGATCTTGAGGATCTTCTCCGCGGTCACCTCGCCGAGCGCTCCGTCGAAGATGGTGGGGTCTTGGGAGAACACGCAGACCCGGCGGCCGTCGATAAGCCCGTAGCCCGTGACCACGCCGTCGGTGGCGGGCTTGGTGCGATCCATCTTGTAGGCCTCGACGCGGTGGCGGGCCAGCGCGTCCGTTTCAACGAAGCTACCGGGATCCAGCAGCTTTTCCACCCGCTCGCGGGCGGTGGACTGGCCCGCGGCGTGGACCTTCTCAATCGCGTCACGGCCGACCGGCGCCTGCGCTTCCTCCAGGCGGTTGCGAAGGTCGTGGAGACGGCCCGCGGTCGTGGTCAAATCCGGTTTCGTTGAACTCATAATGCCTTAGTCTAACTGTCAGTTTTGTTGTCGGTTGTGTCTGCGGCTCACGGGCCAGCGCAGGTGGATTCCATGCCGCCCGACCGCAGTGCCTAATGGACTATATCGCCGCGGCGCACAAATTGTTTCGCGGGGTAAAGATCTTGGTCACATCGATTCAAGGTAAACATGGCAGGCATGGACAACAAAGATCACAATGTCACCCCGACGGATGATCCACGCGAGTTTTGGGATGCGCGCTACGCGTCCGCCAGCAGCGTGTGGTCCGGGCGGGTCAACGCGGCTCTGGGTGCCGTGGTTGAACCGCTCGACCTAGGCAGCGCGCTTGATCTCGGGTCAGGAGAAGGCGGTGACGTGTGCTGGCTCGCGCAGCGTGGCTGGTTCGCCACTGGTGTGGAGCTGTCTGCGGTCGCCGTCGAGCGCGCTCGCAAGCTCGCGGAGGCAGCCGGGTGCCAAGACCGCGCGCGGTTTATTGCGGATGACCTCACCACGTGGCGCCCGCCGAGCGGGCAACGCTATGACTTGATCACCGCGAGTTTCTAGCAATCTCCCGTCCGGCTAGAGCGTGCGTCGATTCTGCGGGAAATTTCGCGCTACCTCACCCCGGGAGGCCGCATGGTGATCCTCGCGCACGCGAAGCCTCCGGCGTGGCTTGCGGGCACCGGGCGCGGGCCTTCGACGTTCTATACACCCGACGAAGATCTCGCCGCGCTTGAGCTCGACCCGAATAGTTGGGTCGTGGAGCGCGCCGACACCGTCGAGCGCGAAGCGGCCGGTCCCGAGGGCCAGCCCGGCGTGTGGGAAGATTCCGTCATTGTTGTTCGCGCTGCGTAGCTGGTAGGTGTACGCCCCGGGGGAGGTTCAAAAGGGGGTTCGAAGCAGTCACGGGGCGATGTCGCGGCGGCGCTTTAGTGTCATCGCCATGACCACTCCCGCGAAACCCACCGCAGTTATCCACCACACAGCCCACCTCTCCTCCTGCGCGGACACGCTCGTTATTACCGCCGCCGTTAACGGCGAAATAGTGCACGCCAACCGGCAGTTGGTCTCCTCGTCGTTCGAGGTCTTGAACTGGCTTGTCGACGCAGTCAGTGAAACGTGGAAGCACCAGTGCGACGGCATGATCGTGTACATCTCCGACCCCACGATTCGCCGCCTGCTTCGAGACATCCCCGATGCCTACCCCGGTCTTGAGGTCCGCGACGTAGTTACCGGCCCCGCTCTGAAAGCGACATGGGAAGCGTGCAGCCGGGCCCACTCACTGGACCTGCACGGGCCGGTTGAGGCACACATGCCCGAACGCGCCGCCCATTACGTCTACGCAACCGACGCCTCGAAGGGAAAGTCCGGAAGATTGGTCGGTATCGCCGCCGTGGGCGCGAGCGGCACGAAGTGCGAGGTGCTCAGCCGCGTCACCTCCGCAACAACCGTGCTGGAAGGGGAGTTCGCGGCGGTGCACATGATCTTGGAGCAGGTCCGGTACTGCCTGGACGCGCGTGAGCTCGATCTCGTGACCGATTCGCTGACGGTGGCGCGGATTATCAATTCACCCTCGCGCCGCCCTGTCGCGCAGGACTACGAGCGACGCGCCATGGCGGAGCTCGACAGGGTGCGCGCATCCGGGGTCACGGTTCGCGTCAGCTGGGTGCGCGGCCACGCCGGCAACCCACTCAACGAGCTCGCCGATCGCGCCGCGGTGGCGGCTCGCCGCTGCAAGCAGTGGGAGCAGCCGCGGGGGCCGATCGTGAACAAGCTTCGGGACGAGCTCCGGGAGCTTCTCAGCTCGGCCCACCCCGCCGACTTCGTGCCAGCAACTCCGTTGCCCGGCTCGACGAAGGCCATTGGGGCATAGGGAAGAGGCGCAGGATTCGCCAAACCACGTCCCTTTTCCACGGCTACGGAGCAACAGGCGTACTCCACTGCGGTCCGCGGCGGATCCGAATCGGCCCTTTCGCGGCATCGGCCTGGACCACCGTGTCGCCCTGAGTGGCCACGACGACACCGCGAAGAGCGAGCTGAGCGGCTGCTTCGCGCACTGCTGGCATCACATCACGCCAGGAGTCGTCGCCGAGATCGCGCGCCACTTCGGACGGGCAGAGAGAGGACTCTGCGGCGCGAGCAGCAAGCTTATCGACGATCCCTTCACGCAAGTGCTCAGCCGAAACCACTAGGACCGGCCCTTGTAGATCCCCCACGCCGCTCGGATCAACGGGATCTGCAGCGGGACTCGCCCAATGCTGACAATTTGCAAGTACCACGGCTTTTTTCGCCACAGCTGCGCCATGTACACATTCGCGGGCCACACGGCGGTAAGCAGTGCCGCGGCGGCGAAACCGCCGGCCTTCCGGGTGCGCTTGGTGGCCAGCAGCGCGGCCGTCGCCAGTTCCGCAACGCCGGACGCGTAGGTGTAGCTCCGCGCGCTGCCCGGCAACTGTGGCGGTACGATGCTGTCAAAAGGCTGCGGTTTAATAAAGTGGAGAGCGCCCGCGGTGGCGAAAACTGGGGCGAGGGCCTTCTGGATGCCATTCATAACCAACCAGCGTAGCGTCGTGGGGAGTTTCGCGAGTAAGAAGGAATGATCGTCGGCTACGAATGCGCGTGAGGTTACGCTGGGCAGCGGTGCGGAGTAACCTTTTTTCGTTTGGCGGGGATAACCGAGTAACCCCCGAAGAGCTTCACAATCCCGCGGGCCACCTCCGTAAACAAATGCCAGGGACATTGCCCGTGTCCAGCAGGTGTCAATACCGAGAGCGTCGCGTTAGCGGTTCACTCGCTCAATGTCAGCGGCTGTCTCAGCTTCGACCATCCGGATCCTTTTCCACCCCTGAGTCGTCGACATCTATTGGCCCGAGATGGCCGACCATGACGTGAGCGGACTCATGGACGAGCGTCTGAAACCGAGTTTCGGGAGAGGGCGACGCGCTGTAGGCGGACAGCCTGATAGTGCGTTGGATTCCCGAGTTAACAATCTCGAGAAACTTGCCGGAGGAGTCCTGTGCACTCTGGGCGCAGGTGAGCAGGTCAAATGCATAGTCGACGCAGGATTCATGAACTCCTCGCGACGTTCTCACACGACTCTGCCCGGTGCATCTTCGAACGCGCAAGCGCCCCGGTAGAAATCTTCGGGGCGCTTAATTGGGCGTCGACAAGCGAGGCGTGCGTTTTAACAGTCGAAGTACATCTCGAACTCGAGCGGGGTCGGGCGCAGGCGGTTCGGCGCGATCTCGTTGACGATCTTGTAGTTGATGTAGGTATCGATAAGGTCCTCAGGGAACACGTCGCCCTCGGTGAGGAAGTCGTGGTCTTGGCGCAGGGCCTCGATGACGCCTTCCAAAGAGGTCGGTGCCTGCGGGATCGTGGCGGCCTCCTCCGGCGGGAGCTCGTAGAGGTCCTTGTCCACCGGGGCGTGAGGCTCGATGCGGTTCTTGATGCCGTCGATGCCGGCCATGAGCATGGCGGCGAGGCCGAAGTACGGGTTGCCCGAGGGGTCCGGTGCACGGAACTCGATGCGCTTGGCCTTCGGGTTGGCACCGGTGATCGGGATGCGGACCGCGGCGGAGCGGTTGCGCTGGGAGTAGACCAGGTTGATCGGGGCCTCGAAGCCCGGGACCAGGCGGTGGTAGGAGTTCAGCGTCGGGTTGGTGAACGCGAGCACTGCAGGTGCGTGATGCAGCAGGCCACCGATGTAGTAGCGGGCGATGTCGGACAGCCCGCCGTAGCCGGACTCGTCGTAGAACAGCGGGTTCCCGCCCTTCCACAGGGACTGGTGGGCGTGCATGCCGGAGCCGTTGTCGCCAGCCAGGGGCTTCGGCATGAAGGTGGCAACCTTGCCGTACTGGTGGCAGGTGTTCTTGACGATGTACTTGAACGTCTGGAGGTCATCCGCGGCATGCAGGAGCGTGTCGAAGCGGTAGTTGATCTCGTTCTGGCCCCCGGAAGCAACCTCGTGGTGGAAGCGTTCCACATCGAAGCCGACCAGCTGCAGGTTCTTCACGATCGCGTCGCGTACCTCCTGGGTCTTGTCCACTGGGGTGTTAGGGAAGTAGCCGCCCTTGTTGCGAGTGGGGTTGCCCAGGTTCGGGGAGCCGTCGAGCATGTTCTCGTTGCCGCGGTTCCACCAGCCCTCGTCGGAATCGACGTGGTAGAAGGACGTGTTCGCCTCAGCGGCGTAGGACACCTTGTCGAAGATGAAGAACTCGGCCTCCATGCCGAAGGACGCGGAGTCAGCGATGCCGGTGGAGGCGAGGTACTCCTCGGCCTTCTTCGCCACGTTGCGCGGGTCGCGGGAGAACGGCTCGTAGGTGAACGGGTCGTGGACGAAGAACTTCATGTTCAACGTCGGCACGTCGCGGAACGGGTCGCGGTGCGCGGTGGTGGGGTCCGGGAGCAGGACCATGTCCGACTCGTCGATGGTGGTGAAGCCTCGGATGGAGGAGCCGTCGAACGCCATTCCGGCCTTCGCTGCCTCCTCGTCGAAGGCGGATGCGGGCAGGGTGAAATGGTGCTCTGTGCCAGGGACGTCGGTAAAGCGGATGTCGAGGAATTCGATTCCCTCATCCTTGATGTACTTGACGACGTCGTCGGTGTTAGTGAAAGCCACTTGAGTCTCCTTGCTGTTAGAGGCTGTTTCGGCTGCGGGGAGTTCGTAGCGGGCCCGCTGTTGTGCCTAGCGCTATTCTAGTAAATATCTGTCGATGTATCGACAGGAACGCGAGAAGTGAGTTGTACGTCACCCTCGACTAAGCCTTGAGAGAAAACTCAGCCGAAGGTGTACGCATTTTTCCTAGATCCCGATGGGTGCCTTGGTCGGCTCGACCGGCGCAGGCAGCGCGGTCTCGCCCATGAGGTCCGCATCGACCGCGGCTGCGGCCGCCCGGCCTTCCGCGATCGCCCACACGATCAGCGACTGGCCGCGCCCGTTGTCGCCGGCGATGTAGACCTTCGGCCCGTGCTCCACCGTACGCGCGGCGCGGTAGGAGCCGTCCCGGGTCATGCGGCCGCGATCGTCGATCACGATGCCGAGCTCGGCGTTGAGGCCGCTGGCCTGGGAGCCGGTGAAGCCCAGAGCAATGAGCACGAGATCGGCCTCGATCTCGAAGTCGGTGCCCTCGACCGGGGTCCGGCGGCCGTCGATGACGCGCACTTCGTTGCCGCCGATGGACTCGACTTTGCCGTCGGTGCCATGGAAGCTGACGGTGTTGACCGAGAAGAGGCGCTCGCCCAGGGTGTCGCCGGCGCCGCGGCGGGCGAGCCCGAGCTGCTCGATCTCAGCGGCCGACTCATCACCGGTGACGATGTACTCGCCCTCTTCGTGGGCGGTGGCGGTGCGGTACATCAGCGGGTACATCGGCCACGGGGTCGACGCGCCGCGCAGCTTCGGTGCGCGCGGACGGATGTCGAACTGCGTGACGCTGGCCGCGCCTTGGCGCAGTGCGGTACCGAAGCAGTCGGTGCCCGTGTCGCCGCCGCCGATGATGACGACGCGCTTGCCGCGCGCGTCGATGGTCGGGGCGTCGGTGTCGCCCTCGCAGAACTTGTTCGCGGCGGTGAGGTACTCCATCGCGAGGTGGATGCCCTCGAGCTCGCGGCCGTCGACGGGCAGGTCGCGGGCAACCGGGGTACCCGTGGCCAGCACGATCGCGTTGAAGCCGGCGAGGTCGGCGGCCGAGGGGGAGGTGCTCACCTTGAACTCGGTGCCCTCGGCGCGCATCTGCTCGATGCGCCGGTCGATGTGCTTTTTCTCCATCTTGTACTCGGGCACGCCGTAGCGCATCAACCCGCCGAGGCGGTCGTCGCGCTCGTAGACCGTCACGCGGTGGCCCGCCCGGGTCAGCTGCTGCGCCGCGGCGAGGCCCGCCGGGCCCGATCCAACCACGGCAACGGAGCGTCCCGTGTCAAAGCTGGCCTGGATCGGCTCGACCCAGTCATTCTCGAAGGCGACGTCGACGATCTTCTGCTCGATGTGCTTGATCGAGACCGGGTCGTCGTTGATGCCCAGCACGCAGGCACCCTCGCAGGGAGCCGGGCACAGACGGCCGGTGAAGTCCGGGAAGTTGTTGGTGGCGTGCAGCCGGTCATAGGCCTCCTGCCACCGGCCCTGGCGGACCAGGTCGTTCCACTCGGGGATGATGTTGCCGAGCGGGCACCCTTCGTGGCAGAAGGGGATGCCGCAGTCCATGCACCGGGCTGCCTGTTCCTTGTCGTGCTTCTCGCTCGTCTGCTCGTAGACCTCGCGGTAGTCCATCAGACGCAGCGGAACGGGGCGGTGCTTTGCTTCCTCGCGCGGGTAGCGCATAAATCCTTGTGGGTCGGCCATTATCTCACTGCCTCCATGATTGCCTCGGCCTCGTCGCGGCCGGTCCGGCGCGCGAGGTCAATGATGTCGAGAACTTTGCGGTAGTCGCGCGGCATGATCTTTATCATGTCCTGCGGTGCGTACGGGACCTGTGCGCCGGTGTAGCGCTCGTGGTCGGCGAAGATGCGGGTGAGGAACTCGATGTCCTCCTCATCCACACCGGAGATGTCCACCTGTCCGGGGTTGACCTTGCGGGCCAGGGTGGCCTCGTCGTCGATCGGCGCGAGGTAGGCGATGCCACCGGACATGCCGGCTCCGAAGTTGTCGCCGATCTCGCCGAGGACGACGACGCGTCCGCCGGTCATGTACTCGCAGCCGTGGTTGCCGATTCCGTGGACCACGGCCGTGGCGCCGGAGTTGCGCACGCAGAAGCGCTCGCCGGCCACGCCCGCGATGAACAGCTCGCCGGAGGTGGCGCCGAAGCCGGTGACGTTGCCGGCAATGATGTCCGGCTCGCCCAAATCCAGCTGCTGGGGGGCGTCAGCGGTCGGGCGTACGATGATGCGCCCACCGGATAGGCCCTTGCCCACGAAGTCATTGGCCTCACCGACCAGGTCCAGTGTCATTCCGTGGGGCACGAACGCGCCGAAGGAGTTGCCGGCGCAACCCGTAAAAGTCAAGGTGACGGCGTCGTCGTCAAGCCCGTTAGCACCGCTGGCGCGCGTGACGACGCCACCTGAGAGAGCCCCGACGCTGCGGTTAGTGTTGCGGATCGGGTAAGACTCCTCCACGGCACGGCCGCTACCGGCGCAGGCGGGAGCCGCGTCGGCGACGATGGTGTGGTCGAGCACGTCGTCGAGGAAGTGGTTCTGTGCGGTGGTGCACTTGCGAGCCTGGTCCGGGAAAAACTTGGAACGCGCAGTGGAGAAGATCGGGGAGAGATCGAGCTGGGCCGCACGCGGGTTATTCTCCACGAACTCGCGGTCCGTGCGCTGGCGCAGCAGGTCCGCGCGGCCGATCACCTCGTCGATCGAGCGGTAGCCGAGTTCGGCCAGGTACTCGCGGATCTCTTCGGCGATGAACATGAAGAAGTTGACCACGTGCTCCGCCCGGCCGGTGAACTTCTTGCGCAGGTCGGGGTTCTGCGTGGCGATGCCCACCGGGCAGGTGTCGAGGTGGCACACGCGCATCATGATGCAGCCCTCGACAACGAGCGGGGCGGTGGCGAAGCCGTACTCCTCGGCGCCGAGGAGTGCGGCGACCATCACGTCGCGGCCAGTCTTGAGCTGGCCATCGGCCTGGACGGTGATGCGGTCGCGCAGGCCGTTGAGCAGCAGGGTCTGCTGGGCCTCGGCAAGACCCAGCTCCCAGGGGCCGCCGGCGTGCTTGAGGCTGGTCAACGGGGAGGCGCCGGTGCCTCCGTCGTGGCCGGAGATGAGCACGACATCCGCGTGCGCCTTCGACACACCGGCCGCCACCGTGCCCACGCCCTGTTCGGCCACGAGCTTGACGTGGATGCGCGCGTCCGGGTTGACCGACTTGAGGTCGAAGATCAGCTGCGCGAGGTCCTCGATGGAGTAGATGTCGTGGTGCGGTGGCGGGGAGATCAGGCCCACGCCCGGTGTGGTGATGCGTACCTCGGCGATCCACGGGTAGACCTTGTTCGGCGGGAGCTGGCCACCCTCGCCCGGCTTGGCTCCCTGTGCCATCTTGATCTGGATGTCGGTGCAGTTGGACAGGTAGTGGCTGGTCACACCGAAGCGGCCGGAGGCAACCTGCTTGATCGCCGAGCGCTTCCAGTCGCCGTTAGGCTCGTACTCGAAACGGGCCGGGTCTTCGCCGCCCTCGCCGGAGTTGGACTTCGCACCCAGGCGGTTCATCGCAATCGCCAGAACCTCATGGGCCTCGGCCGAGATGGAGCCGTAGGACATCGCGCCGGTGGAGAAGCGCTTCACAATCTCGCTGGCCGGCTCGACCTCGTCGATCGGGATCGAGGGGCGATCGGAGACGAACTCCATCATGCCTCGCAGGGTGGCCAGGCGCTCGGACTGCTCGTCGACGGTGCGGGTGTAGTCCTTGAAGATCGCGTACTGTCCGGTCTTGGTCGCGTGCTGGAGCTTGAACACGGTCTCCGGGTTAAACAGGTGGTACTCGCCCTCGCGGCGCCACTTATACTCGCCGCCGATCTCTAGGTCGCGGTGAGCGTTTTCCTCGGGCCGCGGTAGGAATGCGTGGCGGTGGCGGGCCTCGACGTCAGCTGCGACGTCGGCAAGCCCGATGCCGCCGATGGGGGAGGGCTCGGCGCCGAAGTAGTCGTCGAGAAGCTCCTGGCTCAAGCCGGTGATGTCCGCCAGGCGCGCGCCGCGGTAGCTGGCCACGGTGGCGATGCCCATCTTCGACATCACTTTGAGTACGCCGGTGGTGGCGGCCTTGACGTAGTTCGTGCACGCCTCATCGAGCGAGAGGTCACCAAGCTGGCCGTCCATGCGCAGCTCGTCGATGGTTTCGAAGGCCATGTACGGGTTGATCGCGTCGGCACCGAAGGCGATGAGCATCGCCAGGTGGTGGACCTCACGGGCGTCGCCGGATTCGATCACCAGCGAGGCGCGCGTCCGGGTGCGCTCGGCGACCATGTGCTGGTGCACCGCCGAGGTGAGCAGCAGCGACGGAATCGGCGCGAAGCGCTCATCCGACTCGCGATCGGAAATGATGATCAGGCCGATGCCGTCGTGGACTGCCTCGGAGACCTCGCGGCGCACACGGTCGATGGCCTCCTTCATCCCCTTGCCGTGGTGCGCCTTCGGGTACAGGCCCGAAATGACGCGGGAGGAGAAGTGCGGGAACTTCCCGTCGTCGTTGGCGTGCACCAGGGTGGTAAACGCGTGGTTGTCGATGATCGGGGAGTCCAGCTGGATGCGGGCGGCTGCCTCGGGCCCGGGGTTGAGCACGTCGGACTGGGGGCCGAGCAGCGTGTGCATCGAGGTCACGGGCTTCTCGCGGATGGAATCCAACGGCGGATTGGTGACCTGCGCAAAGCGCTGCGCGAAGAAGTCGAACAGCAGGCGCGGGCGCTGCGAGAGCGCCGCGATCGGGGTGTCGGAACCCATGGAGCCGAGCGCCTCGGCACCGGTCAGTGCCATCGGCTTGATCAGGACATCGACGTCTTCCTCGGTGATGCCGAACACGCGCTGGCGCAACACGGCGCGATCGTGCTTCATGTAGCTGGCGCGGGTCTGAGGGAGGTCCTTGAGCGGGGTGAAGTTCTGCTCAATCCACTCGCCATAGGGCGCCTTAGTGGCCAGCGCGTGCTTGATCTCCTCATCCGGGACGATCCGGCCAGCCTCGGTGTCCACCAGGAACATCCGGCCGGGGCGCACGCGCGTGCGCTTGACGATCTTTTCTGCCGGAATATCCACCACACCGGCCTCCGAGGCCATGATGACCAGGTCGTCGTCGGTGACCCAGATGCGGCCCGGGCGCAGCCCATTGCGGTCGAGCAGCGCGCCGATGTAGCGGGAGTCGGTGAACGCGACCGCCGCCGGGCCGTCCCAGGGCTCCATGAGGCAGGAATGGTAGGCGTAGAAGTCGCGCAGCTCGTCCGAGATCGTGGGGTTGTGCTCCCAAGCTTGCGGGATGAGCATGGCCATCGCGTGGGGCAGGCTGTATCCGCCCAGGGTGAGTAGCTCGAGGGCTTCGTCGAGACGCGCGGTGTCGGAGGCGCCGGGGGTGCAGATCGGAAGGACGCGCTCCAGCGGTCCGAGGACCTCAGAGTTGATCAGCGCCTCGCGGGCGCGCATCCAGTTTTCGTTGCCCTTGACCGTGTTGATCTCGCCGTTGTGCGCGATCAGGCGGTAGGGGTGGGCCAGCGGCCACGACGGGAAGGTGTTGGTGGAGAACCTCGAGTGGACGAGTGCCAGCGCGGATACGACGCGCTCGTCGCACAGGTCCGGGTAGAAGGTGGGCAGCTGCGAGGCGGTGAGCATGCCTTTGTAGACGATGGTGCGCGAGGACAGCGACGGGAAGTAGACGGTATCGCGCCCTTCGGTCTCACCGAGTTCGCGGGTCAGGCGCTTGCGCAGGAACCACATGATGCGGTCCAGCTCAATGCCGGACTTGCCCTCCGCAGTGAAGAAGGGCTGGAGGAAGCAGGGCATGGCGTCTAGTGCCATGTTTCCGACACCCTCAGAGTTTACAGGGATATCGCGCCAGCCGAGCAGTTGTGCGCCCTCTTCATCTGCGATGGTCTCCACCGCACGCATCGCGTCGAGCATGGCCATGCGCGTGGTGGGCATGAAGGCGATGCCGGTGGCGTAGTGGCCCGGCTCCGGAAGCGTGAAGCCGAGGTTGGCAGTGACCTCTCGGTAGAACGCGTCCGGGATGTTGATCATGATGCCGGTACCGTCGCCGGTGTTTACTTCCGCGCCTGCAGCACCTCGGTGGTCGATGTTCTCAAGAACATCGAGGCCGTGTTCGACGATCGCACGGCTGGCGCGGCCCTTCATATCGGCCACGAAGCCGACGCCACAGGCGTCGTGCTCGTGGGCCGGGTTGTACAGGCCGACTCGGTTCAGGCTCAACGCTGGTCACCTCACTCTCGATTGTGCAGTTCTGTCAAGCTATAGAAAACACTGTCGCAGGGCTGTTGCGCAATCCATATACCTAACGGATTATAGAAAACCCTGCACATCGGGGCGGAGTGTGTTTTATGTCATAGCGGGGAGCCGGGTTGAGGTGCGCGGGCGCTGGGTTCCTCTGCCCCGGCTCGGGCAGCCGGGTGGTAGTGACAAAATCAGCACGACACAAAATGTGACCTGGGGAAAGTGACAGAATCCGCACGATGAACGCCGATTTTGTCACCGCAGCACGGATGTCGCTAACTCAAGGGCCGCGCGCGCGGTCGAATTAGTGTTCACTGGATAGCGAAACATAAACCATCGTTTACGAATTGGAGCATTCACCATGAAGATCGCCATCACCGGCGCATCGGGCAACGTTGGTACGGCCCTGCTGCGCACACTACACAAGGACAGTGAAGTCACCGATATCGTCGGAATCTCCCGGCGCGTACCCTCATCGAAGCAGGAGCCCTACGCGGGAGTGGAGTGGCACAGTATTGATGTGGGGGCCGCAACACCTGAAATTGAGGCCACTGCGCAATTGCAGGACGCATTTACCGGGGTCGACACCGTTATCCACCTGGCCTGGATCATCTACCCCAACCACGACCGCGAGCTGCTGCGCCGAGTCAACGTCGAAGGCACCGAGCGTGTGCTCGACGCTGCGGCAGCCGCTGGGGTGAAGCACATCGTTGTCGCCTCTTCGATCGGGGCCTATAACAGTGACGACGCCCGCGGCAGCGTGCAGGACGCGCAGGACACCCCGCCGCTGCGCGGAGAGGACTTCCCGGCGCGAGGCATTGAGGGATCGCACTACAGCGAGGACAAGGGCGCTGTCGAGGCACTTCTTGACGCCTTCGAAACCACCCACCCGGACATCACTGTCGCCAGGCTGCGCCCCGGCCTGATCTTCCAGGCCGACGCCGCTTCCGAGGTCCAGCGCTTCTTCCTTGGTTCCGCGGCCCCGGTGGGAGTGCTGCGGAAAGCAAAGCTGCCCGCGCTTTTGCTTCCGAAGGGCATCCGCGCCCAGGCCGTTCACGCGGACGACATCGCCCAGGCGTACCTGCTGGCGGCGAAGAAGCGGGCTACCGGCGCATTTAATATCTGCGCCGATGACATCCTCTACCCGAAGGACTTCGCGAACCTGATCGATCACGGTCGTTTCGTTGAGCTGCCTCCGGCCGTCGTGCGCGCGGCGGCCACAGCTGCCCACCGCGCCGGGGCGCTTCCGGCCGATGCGGGGTGGATCGATATGGCAATGGGCGTGCCCATGATGGACAACTCCCGGGCGAAGCACGAACTCGGTTGGCAGCCGACGCGCAGCGCGAAAGACACGGTGCGCGAACTAATCGACGCCATGATCAACGGCTCCGGCCATAATTCACCGAGCCTGTGGGCCGAGGATTCCACCGACAAGGTTCTGCCGCAGCTCGGGGTGACCGCCGGGGAGACCGCACAGATGGCGCAGGAGACCGCCTCCCCGTCGAGTGAGGTTGATCTGGAGCTTCTGGAGCACTACCTAGCCAACCACCTCACCGGCGCACGCGGGGCGGTAGAGCGCCTCGACAAGATGACGATGAACTACCAGGACACACCGGTGTTTGCCCAGATCGCCCGCGTGGCCCGTGAGATCCGAGCTGACCGGGACTTCCTCGAAATTCTGACGCGCAAGTTCGGTTTCAACCCCAAACCGGCGCAGGGAGCTCTTGCCTGGGCAGGGGAGCGGTTTGGCCGGCTCAAGCCGAACGGCCGGGTGGCGCAGCGCTCTCCCATGGCGCTGCTGCTGGAGGCGGAAATGATGCGCTCTGCCGTCGTGGGCAAGATCGGCGGATGGGAGGTCCTGCTTGATAATGCGGAGCACCTGGGCATCGACGCTGGGGTGTTTGAGGCGCTGATTGATGCTGCGCACGGGCAGCTCAGCCTCATCACCGAAGTCCACGAGTACGCCTCGGCCACGGCGTTCCGGGAGGACCGCGAGACCTACAAAGGCTAGTCTGACGCACCGTGCACGGAAAATGCCCCCGAGCCGAGCACCGGCCGGGGGCATTCCGAATTGCGCGCTGTCGCGCTGGGGTGTTTAGCGCTCCCAGACGCGGTGCGCTGCGAGCAGCTCGCCGACGGGGCCGGCGGCCTTGGCAGCGTTGTCAACCGCGGCGATACCGGGCTGCTCGGCCGGCACGCGCGCCGCGTCCAGCGCAGCCGTGCCGTTGTTGCCCACGACGACCAGCGCCTTCTTGTGGCGATCAAACTCGCCGAGCATCGTGGCTACCTCAGGCGTGGCCGGCGGGTTGATCACCACGGCAGCGTCGAACTCGATGGAGCGCGCGGTGAGGTAGGTGCGCGAGACCGGCAGCTCGGTGCCACCGACGGGCAGCGTGCCGCCCTTGTCGGAGACGATCAGCGGTGTCACGCCTGCGTCGAAGAGCTCGTTGACGAGCGTGTCCAGCCCATCGAGATCTCCCGCGGAGCTGACCAGAACGGCCACCTGACGGCCGTCGATAGGCCATGTTTTGCCCAGCTGGGACAGCGCCGGCGACGGCTCGACCTTGGCCACCTCGGCCTTGGCAGGGTGCGGCAGGCCGAGGTTGTCGGCGACGGCCTCGGCGAGGTCCTGATCTACCTGCGCGAGCACGTCGAGGTAACGCAGCTTGATGGCTTCCTCGTAGCACTTGCCCAGCTCAAAGGAGAATGCTTCGGTCAGGTGTTGCTTTTCCACGTCAGTCAGGGACATGTAGAACATCCGCGGCTGCGTAAAGTGGTCCTCGAAGGAGGCCGGGTTCTCGCGCGTGATGGCTCCTTCGACGGGCTGGGGGACGTCAATGAACGCGCCCTGGGCGACACTCGCCTCCGTCGGGTTGCCGGCGTCGAGCGTGTTGGGTTTGTACGGGGCGATGCCGGTGTGGGCGCCCTGTTGGTACATGCCGTCGCGCAGCATGTCATTCACCGGGGCGTGGGGGCGGTTGATCGGCAGCTGGCCGAAGTTCGGCCCGCCGAGGCGGCTGATCTGCGTGTCCAGATAGGAGAACAGGCGGCCCTGCAGCAGCGGATCATTGGTCACGTCGATGCCCGGTACGAGGTGGCCCGGGTGGAAGGCGACCTGTTCGGTCTCTTCGAAGTAGTTGCCTGGGTTCTTGTTCAGCGTCACGGTGCCGATGATCTCGACGGGGGCGAGCTCCTCGGGGACAATCTTCGTCGGGTCGAGCAGGTCAATGCCCTGAAACATCTGGTCCGGGGTGTCCGGGAAGATCTGCACGCCCATGTCCCACTCGGGGAACGCGCCGGCCTCAATGGCATCGGCGAGGTCGCGGCGGTGGAAGTCGGGGTCCACACCCGCGGCGATCTGCGCCTCCTCCCACACCTGGGAGTGCACGCCGAGGCGCGGCTTGAAGTGGAACTTCACCAGCGTGGTCTCGCCGGCTTCGTTAATGAAGCGGAAGGTGTGGATGCCGAACGCCTCCATCATGCGGTAGGAGCGCGGGATGCCGCGGTCCGACATGTTCCAGAAGGTGTGGTGTGTCGCTTCGGTGTGCTGGCCGACAAAATCCCAGAAGGTGTCGTGCGCGCTCTGCGCCTGCGGGATCTCGCGGTCCGGGTGCGGCTTGGCGGCATGGATGACGTCAGGGAACTTGATGGCGTCCTGGATGAAGAACACCGGGATGTTATTGCCCACCAAGTCCCACGTGCCTTCGTCGGTGTAGAACTTAATGGCCGTGCCGCGGGTGTCGCGCACACTATCGGCGGAGCCGCGCGAGCCCAGCACGGTGGAGAAGCGCCAGAAAACCGGGGTTTCCTTGCCCTCGGCGAACAGGCCTGCCTTGGAGATTTTCGAGGCCTTGCCGTTAGATCGGAAAACACCGTGCGCAGCGGCGCCGCGGGCGTGGACGACGCGCTCGGGGATGCGCTCGTGGTCGAAGTGGGTGATCTTCTCGCGGAAGTGGTGATCCTGCATAAGCAGCGGACCGCGTGTACCTGCGCGCAGCGAGTGGCTGGTCTCACCCAAGCGAGTTCCCTGCGCGGTGGTAAGGAATTCGCCCTGCTGAGCCCGGGGGTCGGGCTCGCCCGCGCCGAAGTGGAACGGGCAACCGGTCGGGGAGTAGGGGGCGGGCGGCTGTTGGTCAGCCTTCGGGGTGGGCGGGGTCGTCGGTTCGGTCGGTTCGGAGCCAGTGGGGGTGTGATTTCCCGGTGCGCCGGGAATCGTATTGTCAGCCATTATGGTGTACCTATTCCTCGGAGTTTATGGGTCCCGCCCGAGGGTAGGCACACCGATAGACATCTACCCCCGCACGGGGTTACCAGCCCGGGCCACGCCGCAAACGGATCGGCCCCTTCGCACCTTCCGCGTCCACGACCGCGTCGCCTTGCGTGGCTACGATTGTGCCCTCCCGTGCCATCTGAGCTGCGGTTTCACGCACAAAGGGCATAAGCTCACGCCACGTGTCGCCACCGAGCTTGCGGGCCACCTCCGAGGGGCAGATTGAGGACTCCGGGGCGCGCACGGCAAGCTTATCGACGACCCCCTGACGCACCTGATTTGCCGACACCATCAGCCCTAACCCTTGCGGCCCTTGTAGATGCCCCACGCCGCGCGGATCATAGGAACCTGCAGCGGGACCCGGGCGATGGTGATCAACTGGAGGTACCACGGTTTGCGCCGCCACAGCCACGCCATGTACATGTTCGCCGGCCAGACCGCAGTCAGGAGCACTGCTGCGCTCAGGCCTCCGACTTTGCGGGTACGCGGGGCGGCGAGCAGCGCCGCCGTGGTTAGTTCCGCCACGCCGGAGGCGTAGGTGTAGAAGCGCTGCGAGCCGGGCAGTTGGGGAGGAACGATCCCGTCGAAGGGTTTGGGTCTGACGAAGTGAAGCATGCCGGCCGTAGCAAGGGCGGGGGCAAGCGAATTTCGGAGGAGGTTCATGTGGCCAGTGTACAAGTGTTCGATTAGAGTTCGGGGGGTGTAGGGAGTTTAGGTTCGTGGTCGGGCAGTGGGGGCGCAGTGCAAAATGTTGCGCGACTGAGAACCTGACCTGGGGAAGTGCACAATGTTGCCCCGGATCGGCAACATTGTGCACTCGGCGCATGCTGGGGCTTCGGGTGACTGGGCTAAAAGTGGTCAAGGCGCCGCAGCAGCTTTCCAACCTCGCCGTTGAGCAGCTGTACGTGCATCTGGCTTCCACCCATCATCCGAGAGATGAGAACCATAAGTGCGAGACATGCCAAAACCTCCTCGGCCGAGAGGGTCTCCACCGGGTGGGTGGATAGGTATGACTTGAGATCTTGCCCGCCCAGTACAGCCTGCGGCTCTGCGGGAAATCGCGGCTGCAGGGCGGCAATGAGATGCTCACGCAGCTCGGTTGTCTCTGTTTCATCCAGGATGCTTCCCTCTACTTCCTCTACCAGCGGCAGGAGAGCGGTGATCGCGCTGTACGGGGATACCTCGGCCGGGTCTGGATCTGGGGGAGAATCTTGGCCAGCGGACGCCTTGTGCTTACGGAAGAGTGTGATGTCATTGGGGTCGAATCCGATCGCTTCACACATTCTTCGAATGAGTGCAACTTTCTGTGCCGTGGAGGTGTTGACGCGTACTGAGAGGGCGGGGTCAACCTGGCGCAGCTTTGCGTTGGGCGGTATGTGGGTCGCACTGCTGTGGGTGTCTAGCATGGCCTCGGACTCGGCTGCGAAAAGCACCGCCTCCCGGTGGGTTTCCATCCACGATCTTAAAACTGCGATCAACAAGTCCGTCCAAGTTTTTACTGCTGTCTTCGCGCCGCCGATCTCGACTGCAGACACTTCGACACCGGTGAAGTCCGTGTCCTCGCCCAGGGGTTCTGATTGAAGTACGTCGCGGACGGGCTCGAAGTCAGTTCGTGGCATGGGCCAGACCTCGAGCGCGCGGGTGGCCATTTCTTCAGAGCGTTCGCTGAGTTGTTCCAGTCCCCACGTCGTCTGTCGTTTTATGAAGTTGTTAATCGTGTAGGGCGACTGGTGGAAGCCCCCGGGCATTTCCTTTTTGGTCTTGAACGACGAGTTCGAGTACTGCGAGTTGTAACCGGTGATGGTGAGGTTGGCGATCCTGTTGACCCAAGTACGGTGGATTGCCTCGGCGTCGGGCCCGAGCTCTTCCCGCCAGGCATTGCTCAAAGTCTGGGGCATGATGTGTTCGATGGTGAGCTCGCCCTGAACCAAGTAGTTGGCAATGTCCGCTACATCGAGGGAATGCCCTATCTCGAGCATTTGGAATACGTAGGGTCGGTAGCTCAGTTTCATGTGGTAGAAGTCTCGGGTGCGGAAGGATTCGACAAACTCGTCGTCGTCGGGGAACCTGCCGCTGTGGCCGCGGCTTAGCAGCATGTACGCGAGGATGTCGCTGTACCTCTCTTCACCACGACGCAATTTCCTCAGCTCGGAGTATGCGTTGGCAAAGATCTTGTTTAACGCGTTGGATGCTACGGACACAACAACGCGACGGAAGACGTACGTCTCAATGAGCGCCAGGAGGGACGTGAAGTCATCGGCGCTGATCACGCCCTCCTTGAGGTCGCGGTAGGTCAGCCACAGGAAAGGCTTGACCACGTCACCGAAGACCATATTGGCAGTGCGCAGTCGGCGGTCCACGGCGGGAATGCCGGTGTCTGCTTTGGTGAGAGCCTTCTCAAAGGTGGAGAACATATGCAGATCCTTGACGACCTCGGGCATGGTCTTGGTCGATTTTGCCGAGTAGTCCTTGAACGCTTCGAAAACATCAGCTTCCTTCGGCGTCTTGGAGGTCTGTGCGGTTAGATACCAGCGGACGAAGGTGTCCGTGCGGAACTCGACATTTTTCTCCATCTCGTTCCAATACTTTTCGTACACACGCTCCTGCTCCTCGTGGGGTAGATCCATCAGCACGAGGTTGCGGATCTTGTCGGATTCCTTGAGCGCAAGTCCAGTTGAGTTGAGGGTCTCGAAGATGCGCTGCGGATCATCTCCTGGTTCGAGGTCAAGGTGCATGACCTGTAGGCGCGAGATGCCCTTGTTCCAGAGGTCATCGGCGTTGAGGTGAGTCTTCCGGAGGCGCTGCCTGAAATAGGAGTAGTTAGCCGTGATGTTGGACCTGGCGTTGAAGAACTCCGGCGAACCGAACAATCTCTCGTAAGAATCCTGGTCGTCCTTGATGGGCTTGAGCTTGAACTTTTGCTTCTCGGTGCCTCCCAGGAGCAGGTAGTTGTTCATCAACCGTGTGGCTAATCCTTCTGATCCTTCTTCCACCTCGCCGTCACGCACCGCATGAACGAGCGCGAGGATGAGCAGGCTGACCGTGGTCAGGCGCTGTTGACCGTCGATAACCACCCAAGTAAAAGAGTCTTCGGGGTTACCCACCACCGACCCGAAGAAGTGGCGTTCGCGTCCCTCGTCAACCATTTCCTCGATATCGTTGAACAGGCGTTCGCACTGCTTCGTGGTCCAGTCGTAATTCCGTTGGTAGACGGGAATGACGAGCTTCTTGTCTATACCGTCGAATGGCTTGTGGATCTCTTTCACATCGCCTTTCACGGCGGCCTCCTCCTGGTGGATTAACGTGCTAAATCACCTAATTGGCACTCTCGGTGTTATTGGCACAGTCTAAGCTCCCTTCCTCGGACACGAGAGGTGAGGATGGCACCGAGATGGCTGAGATCACAGTGGTAGGCGGGGTCGCAGAGTTCTACCCTGAGATGTTGTAACTTGCCGCCGGTGAGATGGGCGAACCAGGGGACAGGGCGGATATTCCCGCCGCATTGGCCCGCCCTGTGAGTGATGCCTTCGAGACTCTGGCAAAAATAGAGCGCGCCCTCGACAGTATCGTCGTCACCATCGACACGAGTTTGCTGCGCTGGGCGGCGAGCAAACCCGGCCAAGATGAAAATCACGAGCTACTCGGGGCGCACGAACCGGTCGGTCACCATCTTCGGGCTCGAGTGCGCGCAGTTTGTCGACGCCCTCCTGACGCGGTTGCCAATGAATCCCACCTCCGGTTTTCGAAACTGTCACTCACTTCGGGGCCAAGGTTGAAAAGGTACGGCGTAGCTGGCACCCGCTGGAACTAATGCCCGCAGCAGAGGAATGGATGAAAGCATGGGGCGAGGCGCAGCGCCATGAATTCGATGAGGTCTTAATCCCCGTGCTGGATGTCACCTACGGGGCGGTGAATGACCTGGTTGCCAACGTCGAGTGCGAACAGCGGTTCGCCCTTGGATGACGCTGCGTAGTCCGACCCAGAGGATGAGATCGATCTCAACGGCAATCAGCGGTACTCAGCTAGGTAACGGATCTTGGGAGTAATCTCGATCTTGCTCTTTCCCTCTTGATTACGCTTGATAATCAGCTTTGCAGCGGCTATCTGCCCCGAAGTTGGCGGGGTGGTTGTTTTGGGGACGTAGGGGCGTTGTGAACTCTTTGCGGTCATTCGTGATCCCTCCCATCCATCGCATCAAAGCCTTGTACTACCTGCTGTACGACAGCGTCGATAAGTTGGTTCTCATTCTCCCCAAGAAATGGGAGGTCGTCAAGAGAGTCCAGGATAGCGATCCCCAGCGCAACCTGCTTAGACTCCTCACGAGCGCATAATTCCGTGGCCCACCGCAGGTTGGAGTGCCACTCCTTCATGAGATCCTGTTCTCTTGTGTTCTTCATAGTCTGGTTCACACCTAGCCAGGCGATGGTCGCGGCACCTGTGGGGCCGGCAATCCGTGAGGTGAAATCAAGAAGCTGCGATCGCCCTTCGGTGGTGCTATCGAAGATCAATGCGGTGTAGAGCAGTAATACAAAGGTTCCGAGCACAATGATCGATGCAAAAGCCCAGACGGGTAGGTGTTTCCGACCGCTCCGAGTAAAGGAACTGTGCCCATCCATGGCCAGGATTCTAAGGGCTCTGCAGCTCGAAGGCGCGGTAAGCTTTCCTGTCAGATATGTGTGCTTAGCCCTACAAGTGAAATTAAAGGACCCCACGTGCCACGTCTGAACCTCAAAGACATCGAGGAGCGCATCAAGCCGCTCGCCGGCCGCGATAGCTACGACCGCGAGTTCATCTTCGAGCTGCTGCTCGCTTTCGGTCGCTCCAAGGGCAACGTGACCCGCCTGCGCAACGGCTCGCTCAACGTCGCGGAAGATCCGGACCGCGAGGTCGCGCAGAAGAACGTGGTGTACTTCCGCGAGACCACTGCGGACCTGCTCCACGAATTGGAGGCTCTGCGGGTCGAGCCCGCGGTGGTGAAGTACCGGCCCCGCTTCGTCATCGTCACCGACTACCGCGATCTCATCGCCTACGACACCAAGACGACGGAGAACCGCTCCTTCCCGCTGCGCGAGATTGGCCAGCACTTCACCTTCTTCCTGCCGTGGGCGGGCATGGAGAAGGCGCAGTACACGGCTGAATCGCACGCGGATGTGCGGGCGGCAGAGAAGATGGGCTCGCTTTTCGACGAGCTCGCGTCCGCCAACCCCGGCCTCCTCGAGGACCCGCACACGCGCCACGGCCTCAATGTGTTTTTCACCCGCCTGCTGTTCTGCTACTTCGCCGAGGACACGGGCATTTTCGGCCCCAACCAGTTCACCAATGCGGTGGCATCGCACACGCTTGCCGACGGCTCCGACACCGACGACTTCATCAAAGACCTCTTCGCAGCACTCGACGAGGCGGCCCCGGAGAAGAAGCCGGCGCACCTGCGGGACTTTCCCTACGTCAACGGCCGACTCTTCCGCTCGTCCGCCAACCTGACGGTGCCGCGGTTTAGCGCCGCGGCCCGCCAGATGCTCATTGACTTGGGCACGCAGATTTGGCTGGACATCAATCCGGATATCTTCGGTTCGATGTTCCAGGCGGTGGTCAGCCCGGGCAAGCGGTCCAATCTGGGGCAGCACTACACGTCGGTGCCCAATATTTTGAAGACCATCGAGCCGCTATTCCTCGACGAGCTCAAAGAGGAGTTTGAGGCGAGCTACGACAGCGCGCCGAAGCTGCAGAAGCTGCTGGACAGGATTGCCGAGATCAAGGTGTTCGATCCCGCGTGTGGATCCGGAAACTTCCTCGTCATCGCGTACAAGGAGCTGCGCCGCCTCGAGCACGCCATCCTGCAACGCCAGGCGGACCTGCGCGAAGGGGACATGCTGTTCACCGAATCCCGCATCAACATCGAGAACTTCTACGGCATCGAGATCGACGACTTCGCGGTCGAAGTCGCTGTCCTTTCCCTCTGGATTGCCAAGCACCAGATGAACGAGGAGTTCCGCGAGCAGTTCGGCACCTCTATCCCGCTTATCCCGCTGAAGGAGACGGGCCAGATTCGCGCCGGAAACGCCGCGCGTGTGGATTGGAACGAGGTGTGCCCGAACAATGGGACGGATGAGATCTACTTGATTGGGAACCCGCCTTATAAAGGTGGAAAGTCTCAGCCTCCGGAAATGAAGGCGGATTACCCGTACGTGTTCGAAGACCGGAAATATTCAAAGGACTTGGACTATATTGCCTTGTGGTTTGTTAAGGGCGCGGACTACATCTCCGGTACTAAGGCCTCGCTGGCTTTTGTATCAACAAATTCAGTGGTTCAGGGTGAACACGTCGGGTTGATGCACCCATTTCTAAACGCTGCAGGCGTGGAAATTGGTTTTGCGCATACTTCCTTTAGATGGGAAAACAACGCTAAAGCGAATGCTGGCGTAACCGTTGTAGTAATTGGGTTAAGGCCGGTGTCACGACGCTCAAAGTATATTTTTACGGAGGCGGTTGCTGTCGAAGCTCGAAATATCAATGGCTACCTCGCGGATGGTCCAGACATCCTAATCACACGTCGGCTAAGACCCCTCTCTTCTGCTCTTCCTAAGATGGCACTTGGCTCTGTTCCCAAAGACGATGGTCAGCTCCTTCTAGGTCCGCAGGATAGAGATAAGCTCATAAATCAAATACCGGAAGCTCGTCGATGGATTAAGCGTTACATAGGTGCGAGTGAATTTATACAAGGTCGTAATCGATATTGCCTTTGGTTTTCGGACGATGAAGGCCTCGTGGCCGAAGAGATGTTTTCTCCTAAGATGGTCAGAATCCGCAATTTCCGAGCCACCAGTACTTCCGCGAATACCCGAGAAATGGCTAATAAGCCTCACCGGTTTTGGCACGTAGCCTATAAACCCACCGATTCGATCATTGTTCCGCGGGTTTCCTCGGAAAGGCGAACCTATATCCCGATGGGGTATCTTGGCTCTGAAACAGTGATCTCTGATGCTGCAAATGCCGTTTACGATGCCGAGCCGTGGCTGAGGGTGTCAGATGGTTTGTGTGTGAGGGATTCCCCTCACACCAAGGAGATGAACCAGAATGACTACCGTGGCACGACGAAACCCAGAGGACTCCGCAAAGATCAAAGCGATCGAGGAAAAGCTCCTCGCCAATCCTGAGATGGCGAAGCTGATCGACGAGCTCGGCACCTCCACCACGGATGCCAACGATCTCGTCCGGGGCCTGCTCCAGGCCTCGATCAACCGGGGCCTCAACGCCGAGATGGATGCCCACCTCGGCTACCAGCACGGCGACCGGAACAGCAAGGAAGCCGCTGGTCAGAACAATTCCCGTAACGGTTCCTACCCCAAGCGGGTCGATTCGAACTACGGACCGGTCGATGTCGCTGTTCCCCGGGACCGTGACGGATCCTTCCTGCCGACAATGGTGCCCAAAGGATCCCGCCGGCTGACCGACGTCGACGACATGATCATCAGTCTCTATGCCGGTGGCATGACCGTCCGAGACATCCAGCACCACATGGCCACCGCCATGGGCGTGGACATCTCCCATGAAACAATCTCCGCGATCACCGATGCGGTCCTCGAGGAGGTCATGATCTGGCAGAACCGCCAACTTGATGAGTTCTACCCCGTGGTCTTCCTCGATGCGTTACGGATCAAAGTCCGTGACGGGGGCCGGGTGGTCAACAAATCCGCGTACCTGGCTATCGGGGTGGACATGGAGGGGATCAAACACATCCTGGGTATCTGGCTGGCTAAAGAGGAAGGAGCCTCGTTCTGGGCGCAGGTGTGTGCCAACCTCGCTACCCGCGGAGTGCACGATGTGTTCATCGTGTGCTGTGACGGGCTCAAGGGTCTGCCGGAGGCTGTGGAAGCCACCTGGCCGGATTCGATGGTCCAGACCTGTGTCGTCCACCTGATCAGGGCAGCAAACCGGTGGGTGGCCTATGGAGATCGTAAGGCGGTGTCCGCCGAGTTGAAGAAGATCTACACCGCCCCCACCGAGCAAACCGCTCTGGCGGCGTTGACGGAGTTCGAGGCCTCCGAGCTGGGGGAAAAGTATCCGCAGTCAGTCAAGGTGTGGCGCGATGCGTGGGACCGGTTCATCCCGTTCCTTGAGTTCCCACCGATGGCTAGGAAGGTGATCTACACCACGAACTCGATTGAGTCGATGAACAACGAGCTGCGTAAAGCCACCCGGAATCGGGTGCAGTTCACCAACGATGAGTCTGCGATCAAAACCGTGTGGTTGATGATCTGCAACATTGAGGACAAACGGGCCGCCAAGCGTGCTAAGCAGGGCAAACGGGTCGCGGCGACCAGCGGCCGGCTGATCGAGGGCAGGCGGGTGACGAACTGGAAGCAGGCCATCAACCAGATGTCTGTGGCTTACCCTGACCGCTTCGAGCCCTACCTCTAATAATCACGCCCCACACACAAACAACTTGACACGCTCCCGTGGCTTTTTGCCTTGCTCACATCGCGCATGCACATGGTGTGGGCACGCGCAGTCGGAGGCAAGATGAAGACCGATTACCGCTACTCCAACACCATCGTCTACAACAACTTCCCGGTGCCGCAGCTTTCAGACGTCGACAAGCGAAAGCTCACTGAAAAGGCCCTACGGGTGCTTGATGTGCGCGAGTACCACTGCGAGAAGACGCTGGCGGAGCTCTACGACCCCGACCTCATGCCGGACAACCTGCGGGCGGCGCACAAGGACGTCGATGACCTGGTGGATTCGCTGTACTCCAAACGCGTGTACGAATCCGATGAGGACCGGTTGTCTGACCTGTTTGCTATGTATGAGTCCATGATCGCCGCGGAGAAAGCGGCGAAGCCGGTGAAGCGGGCGCGCAAGGCCAGGAAGTAGGAGACACGATGGGCAAGCATTCGCGGGAGAACCTCGTTGAGGTGTACTACGCGCAGGACGGGACATCGGTTAGCACTGACGAGATGGGCATGCGCGAGATGCAGCGGCGCGTGTACGAGCAGCGGGCCGCGCAGTATCTGTTGATCAAGGCCCCGCCGGCATCGGGCAAGTCGCGAGCACTGATGTTCGTCGGCCTGGACAAGCTGTTCAACCAGGGGCGTAAGAAAGTCATCGTCGCGGTACCGGAGCGCTCCATCGGCGGCTCGTTCGCGCCGACGAATCTCACAAGCAACGGGTTTTTCGCCGACTGGGATATCAAGCCGGAAAACAACCTGTGCACCCCCGGTAGCAGTGCGAGCAAGGTGGACGCGTTTATCCGCTTCCTCGAAGGCCCGGACGCGGTCCTGGTGTGCACGCACGCGACACTGCGCTTCGCCTTTGAGAAGCTCACGCCCGCCGACTTCAACGGGACTGTCCTGGCCATCGACGAGTTCCACCACGTCTCCGCAGACCTGGAAAACTCCCGGCTGGGTAACCTGCTGCGCGAGGTGATGAACGGCTCCGACGCGCACATCGTGGCCATGACGGGTTCCTACTTCCGCGGCGACGCGCTGCCCGTGCTCCTGCCCGGGGACGAGGCGAAGTTCACCCCCGTCACCTTCAACTACTACGACCAGCTCAACGGGTACCAGCACCTCAAATCCCTCGGGATCGGCCACCACTTCTACCAGGGGCGCTACACGGATGCGATCCACGAGGTGCTCGACCTGGACAAGAAGACCATCCTGCACATCCCCAACGTGAACTCCGGCGAGTCCACCAAAGACAAGATCGAAGAGGTCGGCTCCATCATGGACACCATCGGTGAGGTGGTGGGCACCGAGGAGGACACGGGCATCATTCTCGTGCGGCGGCGCGATACCGGCGACATCCTCCGCATTGCGGACTTGGTGGATGACACCGACCAGAAGGCGCGCGCCCGCACACTTGCGTACCTGGTGGACTCCGCGTCGAAGGACCGCGACGCAGTTGACATCATCATCGCGCTGGGAATGGCGAAAGAGGGTTTCGACTGGCCCTTTGCGGAGCACGCGCTGACCGTGGGGTACCGGGCGTCGCTGACGGAGATCATCCAGATCATCGGCCGCGTCACCCGCGACGTTGAGGGTAAATTGCACGCGCAGTTCACCAACCTGCTGGCCGAGCCTGATGCCTCGCAGAGCGAGGTGACGGTGTCGGTGAACAACATGCTCAAGGCGATCACCGCCTCCCTTCTCATGGAGCAGGTCCTCGCCCAGAACTTCAACTTTAAGGCGAAGAAAGACCCGAATGACACCAGCGAGGGAAACAACCTGAAAATCTCCGGGCTGAAAGAACCGTCCACGGACCGGGTGCGGCAGATCGTGTCCACCGACCTCAACGACCTCAAGGCGAAGATCCTGCAGGACGACACATTTGCGCGTGCGGCCGTCGGCAGTGTGGAGGCCCAAACCACGAACAAGGTGCTCATCCCCAAGATCATCCGTGAGCAATACCCGGATCTGACCGAGACCGAGGTGGAAGAGGTGCGCCAGCGCGTGGTGGTCGACTCCGTGATCAAATCAGGCCGTGAAAAGCAGGTGGGTGACAAGCGGTTCATTGAGATGGCGAACCAGTTTGTCAACATCGACGACCTCACCATCAACCTGATTGACTCCATCAACCCGTTCCAGCGGGCCTTCGAGATCCTCTCCAAGTCCGTGAACACGTCGGTGCTAAAGCTCATCTCCGACTCCATCTACGCAACCCGCGTGGAAATGTCGCTCGAAGAAGCACTCGCCTTGATCCCTCAAGTGAGGGCCTGGATCACGGCCAACGGCAGGGAACCCGACCGGCGGACCGAAGACAGTGAGGAGCGCAGGCTCGCCGACGCCCTCCTTGTCGTCCGCAACGCAGCAGCGCAACGCAAAGCCGAATTGGAGGCAGGGAAGTGACCGAAGACTACATTAACGCCCAACTGGACGCTCTGATCGCTTCCGACACAGACGGGCTGCTGGACACCCCTGAAAAGCCGGCCCCGGTCACCGCGACTGACCGCCTGACACGGGCCTTCGGGGAGATTGTCGAGTTCGTCGAGGCCAACGGGCGCGAACCCGACCCGAACACGATGACGATCTCGGAGCGAAAGCTCGGTGCGCGGCTCGTGGGGATCAGAGCCAGCGAAGACAAGATGGAGGCGTTGCGTGAGGTCGACCATCTGGGCCTGCTCGCCCCGCAAAAGGCACCGGCCTCGATAGATGATCTGCTGGCTTCGGATGACCTCGTGGGCGCGGTGTCGGACATCTTCGATGTGTCCAGCCTTCCCGCCCGCAAGAGTCCTGACACCGATCACGACCGGGCCACGCGGATCAAGGCGGCTGATTTCCAACGCTTCGAGCAACTCTTCGCCGACAAACATGCAGGACTGGCCAGCGGCGACTGGAAGTTGACCACCTTCGTCGGCGAACGCAGCATCAAGGAGGGCCGCTTCTTCGTCACCAGCGGTGTGATGGCGTTTGTGGCGGAGGTGCGCGAACCGCTAGAGGGGGAGACGAAGCCGCGGCTTCGCGTCATCTTCGAAAATGGCACGGAGTCCTCCATGTACCGCGAATCGCTGGCCACGCGACTCTACGAGTCGAATGGCCAAGCGCTCACGCGGGCGAGGATGGACGCCACCGAAATCGGTGATGCCGACGTAGACACCGGGCATATTTACGTGTTGCGCTCGCTCAGTGAACATCCGGATCTCCGTGGCCTGGAGAACCTGTACAAGATTGGATTCACCACGGGGACTGTCGCGGCGCGGATTGCCGGCGCTGAGAAAAGTCCGACGTATCTCAATGCTCCGGTGGAGGTGGTCGCGGACTATCGCGTCTACAACGTACGTCCCTCGGCACTCGAACACCTGCTGCACCGGGTTTTTGCGTCAGTACGGCTCGACGCCTCAGTGGTTGATGAGGTTGGCGGCTCGGTGGCCGCCACAGAGTGGTTTATGGTGCCGCTCGGCGTCATTGACCAGGCCATTGAGCTGATCATGTCGGGCGACATCGTGGACTACGTCTACGAGCCGTCGGTGGGGGAGCTGGTCCCGCTACCGGGCGAGGGGTGAGCGAGGGGGGAGCTCGACCTCGGAAGCGGCAAAGGGGCACAGGAGTCGGTGAGCACCACTACCCAGGACTCGAGCGGAGCGAGCCTAGGCGACCGCGTGTGCAAGTCGGTAGGCTCTGTTCCTACTGGTCGGAGGGGCGGTTGCAATGACTAATCCAGAACTGACGAGTTCCCGAAGGTGGAGCCTGATCGTCGCTGGGGACCGGTCGGTCAATTCGGCTATCTCTTGAGTTTTCAAGGGTTTGTCATGGTGAAGAACTTCAAGGATTGCAGCTGATGTTCCAGTGGGTACGTCACTTGTACGGAGGACAAAATGGTCCGGAGCAGTTTCGCGAAGCAGGCGTTGCCGGGCGAGGTCGCCGAGTTCAGCCCTGGCATCGTCGCTGTCCATGCCGACATGCCTGCGAAGATCCTGCGGTGAGACCGCTCCTAGGTCGCGAGCGAGGGTGAGAGCAATATCTTGAAAATTGTTCTTACCGTGTCCATAGGTATCCAGAAACTGCCGAGCCTCATGTGTGAGTAACCCAAACCTCGGCAGTGTCACAGTGAATGTCGAGATCTTGTCTTTGAATTCCGGTCTCGGGAGCCCGCTTTCCTGCATCGCCTTCAACATGCGGGGTATTCCGCTGCCCTGATTCTCCGCGACTTGCTTAAGGTCGGCATCGATGACATAGCTAAGCAAGTTCGCAAGACCGGTATTCCGCGATACAGAACGCCCATCTGTGATGTTGTCTTCCGTGCGGTCCGCCCACAGCCCACCAGGGCTGGTTATCTCGACACGGTCAGGGTAGATGTCTACTGCGATTTGCTGGCCTCTTTGGTATTCGCCGTAATCCCGGTGCATTACCGCATTCGCGATTGCCTCACGGATGGCAATCGGAGGTACTTCTTTTTCTTCGCGAATGGTTCCTTCAGATTCCACGTACCTGGTTCGTAGTTCTTTTAGTACTGCTTGCACTGCATCATCGATGGCAAGAGGCATCCCGCCGTCACATCTTCTTCTAGTCAGAAATCGTTGTCCTCCGGTCCCGGTTCCTTTCTCCAGTCCCGGATGCGTAGTGACATCGATGAAGAACTGCGGAAAAAACTGTTGTGGGTAGCCACCAAAGACCAATAAACCAGAAAGTGTCGGCTTACCATTAGCGACCACTTTCAATCTGATTAGTATTTCTTTGGTAGACGATGCATCGTCTCCGACGCGGGAGCCGAGATCGGTGAGACGCTCAATGAGATTCTCGACGCGATCCGACGAAAGATCCTCGAGAGTAGCCTCTGCGACGGGCTGCAGGTCCGTAAGGTCCTCGTCGAACCTGTGGCTCAGACTAAAGATTTCGTATTGATTGAGTAGCTGATCCTGGTCAAGTACTCGTTTGTAGCTCCCTTTAGCTATCTGCTTTGAGCTGACGAAGCATGGCATCTGTTTTCGTAGTCGGAGCGAATCGGCTAGCGGCTCAATTCGAATCGCGATAATCTCAGTTTCTTCAATGGTGAGGGTAGCGATGCGGTACTCGGGTACCGGCGTAACCTTAGGTTCCGCGTTGGGCGCCTCCCGCAAACCTCCGGTTACCTGGTCCTGGACTTTTTCGAAGTCAAATCCTTTCGTAGGGGTAAAATCTGGCTCGTCGAGCCCGAGAAGGATAAGGCCACCTTCTGTGTTGGCGAATGCACTGACGGTCTCCCAGAAGCTCGTGCCCACCTTCGTTGTGCAACGCTTCACCTCGACGCGTTCATTGTCTGTACCCGTTCTGCGAAGCTTCGCGAGCTCTACTTCTATTTCGTACAGCCCGAAGAGGGTTTCGTTAGTGCCGTCATTAACAACAGTGGATGCGCCCATACCTGACATGATAACAGTGAGGACTGGCATGATATCAGTGAAAACCAATATGATGACAGTGAAAACTGACATGACGATAGTGAGAACCGATATGATGACGCCGATGTTATGATGTTGCGGCTCTGTCCGCGTGGAAGTATTGGCGCAGTTTTGAATGAGGGCAGTGACGAGCCCCCACGCCTATTCAGGCGGCAAGCCATCCAAGATCTTCGCTCGGTTTGCTCCCTTTTCCGCCGGGACAGCGGCGCGGTATCCACGTTCATGAGTTTGGTAATTGCGGGCAATGACCGGGCCCAAAATCGCCGACAAGGGGAGCAGATCTCCGATAAATGAATAGAATTTGGTGTCATTGGCTGAATTGACTGGCCGTCGATCTGATCACGTCCGGCGGCATCGTGAACTGCGTTTGCGAGCCCGCGGCGGGGGATTTGGTGCAACTTAGCAAGGAAAGCGGTAACAACTAATGTCTACAACACCGGGATTCGCCGTCATCGATCTGGAAACAACCGGATTCAGTGCCAGCGATCGGATCATCGAAATCGGCCTAGTTCTCCTTGACAGTTCTTTAGCCGTCGAATCCACCTGGGACACCCTTGTACAGCCCAACCGCGACATCCCCAACAGCTTTGTCCACGGCATCACCGCAACGGATGTGGTGAAAGCACCGGCCTTCGGCGAGGTGGCGCCTCAACTGGCGGGACTGCTAACGGGGCGAATCCCGGTGGCTCACAACGCTTCCTTTGAGAGGCGGTTCTTGACAATGGAATTCCGCCGTGCAGGGGTGGACACCAACGTAGATAGCGTCGGATGGACGGACACCCAAGCTCTGTCCAAGCGGATCCTGGGGTGCGCGAAACTGGAGCAGGCACTGGCGGTGGTCGGGATAGAAAATGCGCGTCCGCATGCGGCACTCGCAGACGCGCTGGCCACGGCTGAGCTGTTGGGCGTTCTCGCCCGTGAATACGGTGCAAGCGTGGATCCCGGATCCCGCGTCGTTGCTGAACCCGCTGAACCCGCTGAAGCCCCTCGAGTCGGACTCCTCTCACGCACGCTCGAGACCGCCAAGAGTAAACACTGGCTCGCTGGGCTGGCGGACAATCTGCCGAGCAACAGCGATGCGGATGTGGAGCGTTACCGCAAAGCGCTGGCGGCCAGCCTGGTGGATCGAAGCCTTTCTGCCTCCGAAATTGCGCAGCTCAGTGCCATCGCTGTCCAGGACGGCCTGTCGTTCGACGACATCGCTCTCATTCATGAGGACTTCATCCGTCAGCTGGCCGTGACCGCATGGCTTGACGGGGTGGTTACCAATGATGAACGCGCGGAATTGACCCAGTTGGCGAGGCAGCTCGGAGTGGCGGATGAGGTAGTCGATCAATTGCTCGCGGCACCCGTCGGCGACGGTGAAGCCGGAGAGTTCCGCCTGCGCCCGGGCGACCGCGTCGCGTTCACCGGTTCATTGGATTTACCGCGGGCGGAGTGGGAGCGCCGCGTCGTTGAGCTCGGCCTCAGTCACGGAGCGGTGACCAAGAAGACGGTCGTGGTGGTCGCGGGCAACCCTGACTCCATGAGCGGCAAGGCCGCCCGGGCACGCGAACTGATGATCCCGATTGTCTCGGAGGTAGCGTTCACCCGCCTCATTGCCGCGTTCGAGGGAATTGTCGCCGCTCCGGCGGAAGACGTGGAAACCTCTGGCGTCGATGAGCAGCGCTTCCCGTGGTTACTCGATGTCGAAGCGGAAGCACAGGCGCCCGACGAAGTGGCGCTGGCATGGATCTCCCACAAGCCGGATGCACCGCTTCACCACCTGTCCCCAGGGTTATCCGTTGACAGCCAACTAGAGCTTGCGCACTCTTCCATCGCAGCGGCGGGGCAGCGTTGGAGGCAGCTGTACCCGCGGATGCTGGAGGCGACAGTCTATGACCTCCGCAGTCTCCAAGGGGTTGGAGAAAAGCGGGTTCGGCGGCTGGTGGAGGCCGTAATCCTCGCTGCGCTCGACACGGACGAGTCGGCAGAGCAGGATTCGCCTGCCGTCGTCGACGACATGGGATTGTCGTCGTCGATCTACCTCGATGGCGATACCTATCGCGGACCGCGGGAAGATGTCGATGTCGTCGCTGGGTGGGCGGCTTTGACGGGAGAGCCGTTCCCCGGAACGGGCCGAGAAAAGGTGGTGAGTCTTTTCTCCGCGTGCGTGGCAGAACTGGTTGAGGTGGCGCTCAGAGATGAGCGGATGCTTGAGATCGCCACACAGCGCTGGCTGGGCGACGCCACATTGGAAGAGCTTGGTGCCCAGTTCGGAGTGTCGCGCGAGCGGGTTCGGCAGTTGGAGACAAAGGCGCGTGACGCCTACTCCGTCAATTCCGAACTGAGCGAGGCAACGGCTCGGGCAATTTCCCGGAAATTCGGCCGGCTAATCCTCACTGAACAGGCCCAAGCGGAGCTGCCGGAGCTGTGGAACGAGGCGGTTCTGCCCGGGACGACGTTTGAGCAGTACTTCCGCAAACTCTACACGCTGTGGGACGTCAACGGCCGGTGGATTCACGCTCCTGGTGTGCCCGCAGAGCTAACAACGTGGATTGACGGCAACATCGACACCCACGGAATTTTCAGCACCGCCGCGGCAGCGAAACACCTCGATGTTGATCAGAATGATCTGCGAGAACTTTTGCTGGAAGCACCATCTTTCTTCCCCCTGTCGGACGAGGAAATGGCGCGTGCGACAAACTACCAAGATCGTGCAGTGGCAGTACTGGCTCACGACCAGCACCCGATGAGCCTCGAAGACATCGCCGCACACTTCCGGACGGAATCCAACATCCGCTCTGTGGCAAACCAGCTGGCTGTGGACCCCCGAATCACCCGGGTCGCCCTCAACTCCTACGCGCTGACTGAATGGGGGATGGAAGAGTTTTCCACCATTTCCGACTGGATTGCGCGGCGCATTGACGACAGCCCTACCGGAGCAGTCGCGCTGAGCGAACTCCTCGCGGATGCACCGCAGCTCGGAGTCTCGGAAACCTCGGTCCGCGCGTACGCCTCATCGATTGATTTCAGAATGGACAACGGAATGGTTCGCCGTGCCGTTGGTGACGAAGAGGTGATTGAGGACGGCCCCGAAGACTCCAAGAACATGTACCTGCGCGGCGGGACCTGGCGGCTCCTTATCGCCGTGACTGCTGATCACCTGCGAGGTTCAGGGTTTCAGGTCCCACGCGGGGCAGTCGGACTCTACCACGTTCCGGTCGGCGGCGAGGTGGAAGTCCCCAGCCGCCTGGGTGGTCAGTTTCTGAGGGTAAATAAGCTGCGTCAGCCGTCGACATCGACGATTCGCCGTTTCCTCCAAGAGCTCGGTTCGAAGGAGGGCGATCGGGTGTGGCTGACCTTTGGGCCAGAGCTTTTCGACGTCTCTCCGGCGCCTGACCGCGACTCGCACCTCCGTGGTCTGGCCCGTTTGCTTAATGAAATGGGGCTGGATACCGCTCTGGCATCGGACGCAGATGCGGCGATGCGGGAGGTCAACCTCGCACTGGGCCTTTCCGGCGACGCTCCCCGACGGCGTTCGGCGGCCATCTTCGGCCACCGTGGCCAGGACGAATTGGCGGACATCATCCGGTCACTGTGAAAAACGGTGTCTGCCCACTCTTCGAAAGCGGCAGCCTCCATGTCGTGTGTCTACGTATTCTTGGGGCATGAGAATTTCACCAGAGAAAATGACACACCCGCGAGTTGCTCAAAGGAGTAGTCACACTCCGTGACGAACTTGAAGGCAGCGATGCCGAGTTCAGGGATATTCTCGACTACCCGGACTGGTTGTGGTTTGGAATCTGGGACGGTATCTACCTCCTCGATTTCCTCGGATGCGACTCCTCCCGCCACTACAAAGAGTTCGGCTCTATCACGGAACAAGAGGCGCAGTCATTCGGCCTAGACAAGCTGTTCACCTGGTTCGTCATCTTCGGCAATCGGGAGAGGATTGTAGATGGCCTGATCGGCCGCGGTGTGGAGAACGGAACCGTCTACCTTATCACACGCCGGCTCGTGGAGCTGTTGGAAAGTGACCGCCGGAAAATGGAACTCATCGAAGACAGTACGTGGACCGCTGCGTCCCAGCGGTAGGGCCCTGGGTCAAGTCCTGGTAAGAAATGTTGCGCTGCCAAAAATCTGACCTGGGAAAACTGAGAGATGTTGGGGCGGCGCGGTAGCATTTCTCACGGACCATGATCGGTGACACGACCACGCGGACGCTCCACCGCGCGATCATGCCCTGGAAAATGGGGGCATCCGCGCTACATGGACGCGAGCTTCAGGTTGACCGCATCCAGTACCACTTCCATAGTGGTGCCGGACACGGTCCCGGAGCCAAGGAGTGCCCCGCAGGCCCTACGCCCGCGGGTACACACCGTCCTCACCGAGGCGCGCGTCCGGGTCGAGAAGCAGCGCGATTTCCCCGTCGTGTGCGTTGCCGTCCGCGAAGCGGCGGTTCTCCACCTGGGTGAACAGCGCCCGGCGGGCGACCATCCCGGCCTCGAGGTGCTCGGCGCCGGCGCGCAGGCGAGCCGTGGCGCGGCAGCGCCACTCGGACACGGACGCACCAGACGCAGCCAGCGCCGCCTCGAACACGCCCGGATGCGCCAGCACCACGAGTGCGCCGACGTGGCCGAAGCCGAGGGAGGTCAGCGCCGCCGCCTTCACGGCACCGACACCCAGCGACAGGGGAGCGCGCAGCCACACCAAGTTGCGTGCCTTCTCACCCACGAGGGGATCGACGCAGTCAAGTGATGCGTTGGCGGGGATGCGGCCGGTCGCGAGGACGTCGATAAGCCCGCCAATCTGGAACAGCGCCGCACCCGCTTTCGAGTGGCCGGTCAGCGTCTTCTGGGAGATGACGTACATCGGCGCACGGGTGTCGCGCCCGATCGCGGGCCACAGCAGGGAGTGTAGCTCGGATTCGTTAGGGTCGTTGGCGTTGGTGGAGGTGTCGTGCTTGGACAGCACGGTGACATCGTCGGGTGATAGGCCCAGCGAGGCCAGCGAGCGTGCCAGGCGGGAATTCTCACCCCCACGTGCCGCGGCGAGCACACCCAAACCGGGTGCGGGAATCGAGGTGTGCGCCCCGTCACCGAAGGAGGAGGCATAGGCGATAACCGCATACACTGGCAATCCCAGCTCAGCTGCCAGTGAGGCACGGGCGACCAACACCGTGCCACCGCCTTCGGCTTCAAGGAAGCCGCCGCGGCGGCGGTCGTTGGCCCGTGAAATGAAGCGGTCGTGGATGCCCTTGGCACGCATCGTGGCCGTCTCCGCGGTGGCGTTCATATCGCCGAAGCCCTGCAGCGACTCGACCTGGACATCGTCGATGCCGCCGGCGACGACAAAGTCGGCCTTGCCCACGGCGATCTTGTCCACGGCTTCCTCGACGGACACCGCCGCGGTGGCGCAGGCGCCGACCGGGTGGATCATCGAACCGTAGCCGCCAACGAGCGATTGCATGACGTGCGCGGCCACCACGTTCGGCAGCGCCTCCTGCAGGATGTCGGACTGGCGCTCGTGGCCGAGCAGGCGGGAGACGAACACCTTATGCAGGGATTCCATGCCACCGATTCCCGTGCCCTGCGTCGAGGCCACGTCCGCGGGGTGGACGGCCTGCATCAGCTCAGCCGGGGTAAAACCGGCGGAGACGAACGCGTCGACGGCGGTGACCAAGTTCCACACCGCAATGCGGTCCATGTTGTCAACCATTTGCGCTGGAATTCCCCAGGCTGCCGGGTCGAAGTCGTCCGGCATCTGCCCGGCCACGGTGCGGGTCAAGGTCGCCTTGCGCGGAAGGGCAGCCTTCGCCCCGGCCAACCTGGTCACTGTCCACTCGCCGTCAATCACGCGCACTACGGTCTTGTCGGGGTCAGCGGCCTCGTAGTCGCGCGCCTCGGCCTCGCCGGCCACGGTGAAGGTGATGTCGCGGTCGAGGAAGACCTCAGTGAGATCGATGGAGCCCTTATCGGTGAGGAAGTACTTGTCCGTCAGCTCGCGCACGCCGGCGCGGGCGACGACCTCGTCGCGGAAGCGCTCGTAGATATCCTCCTCGGCGATCACCGTGCCCTCGGCGTCATACCAGCCCGGGTTCGGGTCCTCGGACCAGCGCACCAGCCCGGTCATCCAGGCCAGCTCGAGCACGCCGGCGGCGGTGAGGTCGACGTCGCCGTCGCGGCGGATGCCGTACTCGGCCTCGCGTCGGGTGCGACCCGAACCCCAGGAGGACACCTCGCCGATTCCACAGATCACGATCATGTCGTCGAGGCCGCAGCTCACTGTATCCACCTCGACGCCTTCCGGCTGTACCGGGTTGGCCAGGTTCGGCAGGGCTTTGATTCTTTCACCTGCCGACGCTCCCTCGTCCACGCCCCCACCCGCAGGCAGCGAGGCGCTGCGGGCGAGCTCTGCGATGGACACGCCGGCGTCGGCAAGCCCCCCTGTCAGGTCGAGGTCCAGCGGCGACTCGGTAGCCTGAGCGCGCGCTTCGGGCGTTGCCAGGGTGAGGATCTCACGGGAGATCTCCTCCGGGCTCCACACGTGGATGCCGGCGGCTTCGGCCGCGGGGACGAGAGCGTCGTTGCCGCCCATCAGGTGCGTGCCGGCCACCCAGCCGATGCGCGCCTGGGCAAGGGTCACGCCGTCGGGCCAGCCGGTCTCGGCGGACCACTTGTTTAGCACGGCGTCGAGCGCGGCCTTGACCTCGCCGTATGCGCCGTCGCCGCCGAAGGTGCCCCGGTTCGGCGAACCCGGCAGGACAACGTGGGTGCGCTGGACGGAATCGGAAGTCTGCGCCAGCTCGGCAAGGCCCGCGATCGTGCGCTCGACCGACCACAGCAGCAACCGGGCCTGGGTTTCGGCGTTGCCGCCGACCTCGGCCAGGGATCCGGACACGCTCGGCGCGGCGAACGGGAAGGCCAGGGTGGGGATCAGCCGGGGCTTGATCACGCGCACGTCCTTGCCCACGGTCTCCTTCTGCTCCTCGCCGAGCCAGGCGATGAGCGCGTCGATGTCACGGTAGCTCGACAAGTTGGCGGGCACGAGCCACAGCGCGGCGCCCGCGACGGCGTTGTCGCGGTAGAGGGTGCGCGCGAACTCCTTGCGTGCCTGGCTCACGTTCGAGGCAGTCATGACCACGGTGGCGCCCCCAGCGAGCAGGCGCTCGACAAGAGCAGTCGCGATGGAACCGGGCGCGGCACCCGTAACCAGGGCAATCTCGCCGGAAAACTCGCCGTTAAAGTCCTCGGCGGCGGCCTGCGCGATCTCCGCCAGCGGGCCGGAGTAGCCGTTATCCGCGTACCACTGCGCCTGCTCGGCCACAGTCTGCCCGGTGTCGCGGAAGCGCTCCACCGCAATGTCCGCCTCGCCCAGGGCCACGCGGGCGAGGTCCTCGCGCGCTTGGGCCCAGCGGTCGTCGAAAAGCACTGCCTTGCGCGCGTCGAAGCGGGGGGTGACCTGCGAGACCCAGCCGGCGCCCAGCTCAGCCTCGACGGTTTCGAGGACGGTGGTGTCGGGTGCTTCGATCTCGACGTGCTCGTCTCCGACGCCGAGCTTGGCCAACAGTGTGCGCGCGGTGGTCACCAGCGTGTCGGTCACCTCGTCGCGGTAGGCCTCGAGGGCTGCGGAGTCGACCACTGCGCCGCCGGAGGCGCCACCTGCCTTTGCCGGGCTGACGTTGATGCTGTGGCGGGCGGCGACGTTGGCCACGGCGGCGTCGATAAGCGTGTTCACCTCGGACTTCGAAGACGCGCCGGGCAGAGTGCCGAGGGCACCACCGCGCACCGACTCCTCCTGGCGGGTGCCCAGCAGGATTTCAGCCTCGACGTGGGGAACCCAGGACGCGGGCAGCGCCCAGGTGCCGGTGACGTGGTCGCCGACGTGTGCGGGTTTAAGCCCTGCCACACCGAGAAGTTGGCGCAGGCGCGCGCCGATTGCCTCGGAGAGCACGGAGCCGAAGGGAGCGTAACCGGGGGCGGCGGTTCTCACGCGCTCGCGCAGCGTGGTCACGTCGGCCTCGGCGGCGCCGTCGATGGCGGGCACCCCAAGCTCGGCGGACATGTCCATGAGCAGCTGGTTGCGTCGCGACGACACCCCGCCCGTGAGCTCCTCGATGGTGTCGGAGCCGGTGATCTGCTCCACGCGGATCTTATTCTGGAACGCGAAGAGCACGTCGATGGCGTCAGCGGCGCTAAACGGGAGGTCGGTGACGGGCGAGCCGCCGGCCGCAGCGGGAGCGGGAGTGGAAGACGGGGAGGGCGCGGCTGCCGCAGGCTCGGGAGCGGTGGCGGGCTCAACCTCCTCCGCCTGCCCAGGCTGCTCCGGCTGATTCGCCTCCTCCGGTTCGGGCGCGGCGATGGAGTCCGCCAGCATGACGGTGTCCTGGCTCGCCTCGACGTTGAGCACCGGGATGTGGCGGCCGATCACGTCCATCTCGCGCTTGGCCAGGTTGGTCAGCGTCGGCGAGGCAGCGAGGCCGACCTCGATGAGCTGATCGACGCGCCCGATGAGCAGGTCCTGCGTTTCAATCCAGCGCACCGGCGAGGCGAACTGCCAGGCCAGAAGCTCGATGAGGAGGATGCGGGCGAGCTCGCCTGCGGGAGTGTTGTCCACCGTGACTCCGGCGAGGCGCTCTGAAGGGACCTCGGCGGTGACGGCGTCGATGAAGTCCTGGGACAGCTCGAAGGGCCGGGCGACCAGGTTGGGCACATAGCGGTGCTCGAGGGTGGCCACGTCGATCTCGGCGGGCAGCAGCTCGTCGAGCTTCTGGGCGAAGGCCGGCACGCCGTCGCGCAGCACGCGGGAGTGGAAGGGCACGTCGATGCCCGGCACGGTGACGAACGCGCGCTCGCGCACACCGTTGGCGGCCTGGGCCAGGGCGGCGAGGCCGCGCTTGGTTCCGGCCACAGAGTACTGCTGGCCGGAGATGTTGTAGTTGACAATCTCCAAAAACTCCCCGGCGGCATGTGCCACCGAGGCGACGTAATCCACGACGTCGCCCGGTGCCACACCGATCATGTTCGGGCGCAGCGCACCCATGCCGTAGTCGGAGTTGCCCTCGGCATCGCGCGGCACGAGCGAACCCATCGCGGAGCCGCGCGAGTAGACGATGTCGATCACGGCCTCGAGGTCGAAAATCCCGCCGAGTGACGCAAGCGCCGTGTACTCGCCCAGCGAGTGCCCGGCGAACATCGCGCCGGTGGCCAGCGCGTTCGCGTCGCGCAGCCGCTCGGTCTGCGCGTACGCCACCACGGCCAGGGCGACCTGGGTGAACTGGGTCAGGTGCAGCACGCCATTCGGGTGCTTGAACACCTCGCCGCGCACCGTGATCTCGGTCGGGTTCTCATCCACGATGCGCTGGATGGAAAAGCCCAGGTTGGTCCTGGTGTGACGGTCGGCGCGGCGCCAGATCTCGCGCGCGGCGGGGCTGGCCTGGCGATCTCCCGCACCCATGCCCTCGGCCTGCACGCCCTGGCCCGGGTAGACGTAGGCGGTGCGCGGCTGCGCCAGAAGCGCCTGGCCGCGCGAGACCACCTCGCCGCCGATGCGGCAGGTCACCTCCAGTGCCGGGCGGATGCCCACGCGCCCGACGCGCTCGACGGTGATCTCGATGACGTCATCGAGCTGCACCATGCCGTACATGTTGTACGTCCAGCCGGTGACCTCGCCGTGGCGCCCGGCGACGTGCTGGGCGGTGGCGGAGAGCCACATCCCGTGCACCAGTGGCGCGCTCAGTCCGACGAGCCCAGAGGCGTTGTAGGAGGTGTGGATCGGGTTGTAGTCGCCGCTCACCAGCGCGAACGGGGTCATGTCGTGCGGGGCGGTGACCACGGCGCGGTCCACAAACGAGCGCGGGGTGGCCTCCACAGCGTCCGCGTCGGCGCCGCCGCCGAACTGCGGGGCGGGCACGGGAGGGGTGGCCACGGTCGCGCGGCCGCGGATGGCGAAGCGGTGCATCTGGGTGGCCACGACCTCGCCGCCGGAGGAGAGCTCGAGTTCGACGGTGACGATGCGCCCCGCGGAGGACTCGTCAATCGAGCTGCAGTGCGAGGCCACGTCGATGGTGCGGCCGTTCGCAAGCTCGCGCAGCGGCACACGCAGGTCAATGAGGTGGTCGAGGTGCACGGCGTTGAGCAGGCCCTCGATGACGGGGAAGCCGTCGGGCAGCATGCCGGAACCAAGCGCGGTGTAGATCGCCGGCCAGCACGGCCCAACGAGCACGTCCGGGGTGCCCGCCACGACGTCCTCGCCGAGCGCGGCGCCAGTCACCGCGGTGTGCGCGGCGAGCAGGGAAGCGGGGAAGGTGAACGAGGCGTGGGCGATGCCGTCGACAAGCGAGGGCATCTCGGCAATGTCGTCACCGGTCTCGGAGGTCGAGCCCACGCCCGCCAGGCCGGCGAGCAGGTCGTAGACGGACTTCGGCAGACGCTCGTCGGACACGACCGGGGACGCGCCGGTGGCGACACCCGCGGGCAGGTCGATCGGGATGGTCACGTCGCGCACGTAGAACGGGCGCTGGTCCTCCGGCAGATCGTCCCAGTAGGAGTCGGTGACGATGCGGATCGCCCAGCCGTCGGCCTCCTCGACGATCTCGTAGGCGCACTCGTCCATCGCGTAGGCGGGATTGTCCATTAGGTGGCCGTGCCAGACCAGTGTCGGGGCGGCCTTGAGGTACTCCTCGACACTGGTGGCGTCGGCGAGGCGGGAGAAGCGCTCGGTGGCGGTGACGCCGGCGTCGAGAAGCGAGTGCGTCGTGGCGGCCTCGAAGCGGCCGAGGAGCTCGGCGACGGGCTCGTTCTTCTTGGTGATTCCCGCGACCGCGACGGGGCCGGGGATGATGCGGACCTGGTCGGCAGTGTAGCGGGGGTCCTGGGCCTGCCACAGCGTGTCCTTGCCGAACCAGACCTTCAAGTCCCCGTCGATCGCGGGCACCCACGGCATCGGCTTCGGGTAGGCGTAGTGCAGCGCTAACCACCACGCGGCATCGCGCGGGGAGACCTTGACCTCGTGCGCGACAGGGTAGGCAGCCAGCAGCTTATCGGCGCCCTCACGCGCGTCCACCCCCAGCTCAAACAGCGACTCGATCTCGCCGTGGTCGCTGGGGTTCAGGCGCGCCTCGACGCGCTGCAGCACCGCGAGGAAGCGCTTGTCCCACGAGGAATCCGTGAACGGGTAGGCGAGCTCGACGAACCGGTTGACCCACTCCGCGTAGGTCATGGTTTCAATGTCGCCGAAGAACGGCTTCGAGGTCTTCGACAGGGCCTCGATGATCTCGTCGCGGCGCTCGTCGTACTCCTCGATGGACAGGCTCGTGATCAGCCGCGACGCGCGCGCGAACGAGTTGTCGAGGTCGTGGATGTCGGCGAGCAAGTGGCTTTGCGACGACGCCACGCCGTTGCGCCCGGTGCCGCGCGAAACCCAGCCGCCGTTCTCATCCGGGGTAAGTCCCTTGGTGTTGACCAGCAGGTCCTTGACGGAGTCGGTGGCCTTGGCCTCCTTGGTGGCCATGGCGACGGTTCCAATAAACACAGCGTCGACCGGCATGAGAGGCAGGTCCCAGCGCGTCGCCCAGTCACCGGTGATGAGATCGGAGGCGCGCTCGGGGGAGTAGACGCCTCCGCCGACGGTGAGATAGGCGTTGTCGTGCTCACGCACCTCGCCGTAGGTCTCGATGAGAATGTCGTCAAGGTCCACCCAGGAGTGGTGTCCTCCGGCGTGGCCGTCTTCGACCATGAGGATGACGGGCACGTCGGGGTTGGCTTCGGCGATCTTCAACACCGCGCGGACCTGTGCGGTCGTACCCGGTTTGAAGGCGATGTAGGGGAAGCCGTCGGCACGCAACTGAGCAAGAAGGTCTGTGGCCTCCTCGACCTCGGGGATGCCGGCCGAGATGCAGACCCCGTTGAACGGTGCGCCCGCGGCGCGGGCTTTGGGCACCATGCGGGTCTGACCGAACTGGAGGTTCCACAAGAAGCGGTCGAAGAACATGGTGTTGAACTGGGCGGTGCGCCCCGGCTCTAGGTGCTCGACCAAGGTGTTCTTGTGCTGCGTGAACACGTCTTCGGAGTACATGCCGCCGCCGGCAAGCTCCGTCCAATATCCGGCGTTGGCGGCCGCGGCGACGATCTCGCCGTCCGCGGACGTCGGGGTCATGCCTCCGAGGATGATCGGGGAAAGGCCGGTCAGCGTGGAAAAGCGGGTCTGCGTGTACGTCTCGCCGTCGGGGAGGCGCACCAGGCGGGGCGCGAAGCGGGAGTAGTCGGCGGCCTCCGGCACAGGTGCGCCCGGGCGGGCGAGGTTGTCGCGCGCGGTCGCGCTGTCCGCGGTGATCACGGGCACGCCCGCCCCGGCGACGAGCTTGGTGGTGATGCTCGCCACGGCCGGGTCGAGCGCGACGATGTGGCTTACGCCCTGCTCAAGCAGGCCGCGCACCAGCGCGGGATAGTCGTGGGGGTCGTGCAGGATGGCCTGGGCCAAGTCGCGCGGGGTGGTCTCGCCGAGATCGATCCCGCAGGCCTGCGCCCACTTGACGGCCAGCTCGACGGCGTCCTCGTTGCCCTCGTTATGGAAGGGGTAGGCGACGGGAAGGAAATCGTAGACCGGGTTCATCTCCGAGCCGCCGAACTCGGCGGCCTCCAGCCTCGCGTTGAACTCGGCCGCGGCGGCGTTGATCGCTGATACAGCGGCCTCCAGCTCGGCGGGCTCACCCGAAAACACGACGTGGCGGGGGCCGTTGACGACGGCGGGCTGGGTACCCAGGAAGCGGTCCAGGTCACCGCGGTGGATGCCGCGCACGGACAGCATGCGGGAGCGGGCATCGCGCCCGCTGGAGGTGGCGGATGCGGCCGCGCCGAGGATGAACGCGAATGCGAGCGCGTGCTCGGGGTGCGACGCGGCGGCCACGCCGAGGCTGCCCTGGGAGTGCCCGGCGAGGGCGGCGGAGTCGATGTCGAGCCCCAGCCCGCGCAGCTGGTCCGTGGCCGCGATCTGGGCAAGCACGATGCCGGGCACGGACACGGCGGGGAGGCGGTCGACGTCGTTGACCGCGGTGGCCTGGTCGGGGTCCATGATCGCGCGCAGACGCTCAACGACGCCCGGAACGCTCGAGGCCAGGGGACGGGCGATTGGTCCGGTTACGCTGCGGGCAGCATCAAGAAGCGAGTTGAGGCGCGCGTGGGTCATGGGGGTCGCGGCGGCGTCGGCCAGCGCAAGCTGCCAGTTGGTACCCTGGCCTTGGAAGATTACGGCGGGCGAGGTCATGCTGGTCAACGGGGTGAGGTTCTTCATTGCTGTGAAAGTCCTTATCGGTTCTAGAGGGGGATGTTGCCGTGCTTGCGCGCCGGGCGCGCCACAGTTTTTCCGCGCAGAAGGCGCAGGTTGGCGGCGATGGTCGTGCGGGTTTCCGAAGGCAGGATGACGGCGTCGATAAGCCCGCGCTCGGCGGCGTTGTAGGGGTTGAGGATGGTGTCTTCGTACTCGCGCTCGAATGAGGCGACGAGGTCGGCCAGCTCGGCTTCGCCCATCCCGGAGTCGCGCGCGGCCTTTATCTCCTTGCGGTTGATGAACCCGACGGCGCCGGCGGCACCCATCACCGCGATCTGGGCGGTCGGCCACGCCAGGTTCACGTCTGCGCCGAGGCCCTTCGAGCCCATCACGCAGTACGCCCCGCCGTAGGCCTTGCGCATGGTGACGGTGATTTTCGGCACCGTCGCCTCGCCGTAGGCGTAGAGAAGCTTCGCGCCGTGGCGCAGGATGCCGTCGTGCTCTTGGGCGGCGCCGGGCAGGAACCCGGGGACGTCGACAAGCAGCACGAGCGGGATGTTGAAGGCGTCGCAGGTGCGCACGAAGCGGGCGGCCTTGGCGGAGGAGTCGATGTCGAGGCAGCCGGCGAGGACGCTGGGCTGGTTGGCGACGAAGCCGACGACCTCGCCGTCGATGCGGCCGAACGCGACGACGACGTTTTCGGCGCGCTGCTCCATGATCTCCATGAACTCGCCGTCGTCGGCGATTCGGGTGATCACCTCGCGCACGTCGTAGGGTTGCGAGACGTTGTCGGGAATAATGTAGTCCAGCTCGCGGTCGAAGTCGCCGATCTCGGTGTCGGGCTCGGCGTACTCCGCCGGCGCGTTCAGTCGGCTGTTGCTGGGAAGGTAGCCGACGAGGTCGCCGACCCAGTCGAGGGCGTCGGCGTCGCTGGCGGCGACGTAGTGGCAGTTGCCGGCGCTGCCCATGTGGGTCCAAGCGCCGCCGAGCTCCTCTTGCGTGATGTTCTCGCCGGTGACCGTTTTGATCACGTCGGGGCCTGTGACGAACATCTTCGATGTCTTGTCCACCATGACCACGAAGTCGGTCAGGGCGGGGGAGTAGGCGTTGCCGCCGGCGCAGGCGCCCATGATCACCGAGATCTGCGGGACGACGCCCGAGGCCTTGACGTTGAGGCGGAACGTGGCGGCGATCCAGTCCAGGGACACGGCACCGTCTTGGATGCGGGCCCCAGCGCCCTCGTAGAGGCCAATCAGCGGTCGGCCTGTGGTCACGGCGAGCTCCTGGAGCGCGACCATTTTCTCGCCGTAGACCTCGCCCAACGCGCCGCCGAAGACGGTGCCGTCCTGGGAGAAGATGCAGACCTCGCGGCCATCGATGGTGCCGAAGCCGGTGATGATGCCGTCGGTGACGGGACGCTTGGAGAACATGCCGAAATCGTGGGTGCGGTGGCGCGCGAGCTGGCCGGTTTCGACGAAGGAGTCTTCATCGAGGAGGTAATCCAGCCGCTCGCGCGCGGTCATCCTCCCGGCGGCCCGGACCTTCTCGTGGGCTGCGCTGCCCAGCGGCGCCTGCGATTCCTCGCGGCGGGCGAGCAGATCGGCGATCTTGTCTGCCGTCGTGCGGGGCGCCGTGGCGAGCCGCTCGACCGGTTTGTACGGCGAAATCGTCATACGGCGCACAATAATGCGGGGTGGTAGTCATCCTCCGGCGCACTTACCGAAACGTAGCTTACTGCCGGGTAAGTTAAGCGTTTATACTGGGTGTTCGCGTAGATGTGATTTACAACACGTTTTTTGGATAGGCAAGGAGAGTGGGCCCAATGCATGTCGGCACCGATATCGTCCAGATTTCGGCGTTTGCGTCGCAGCTGGACGTCTCTGGCTCGACGTTTACGCGCGTGTTTACGGAGAGGGAGCGGCGCGAGTGTGCGGCCAAGCCCTCGCCCGTCGCGTCGCTAGCCGCGCGGTGGGCGGCGAAGGAGGCCTACATCAAGGCGTGGGCGCAGTCGCGCTACGGGTCGCCGCCCGCGCACTCCGACGTCGATTTCAGCGACATCGAGGTGGTCGCGGACGCGTTTGGCCGCGTTACGATTGCGCTGCGCGGCTCGCTTGTCGACGCGGCGCCGGAGGCAACATCGCTGTCCCTATCCCACGACGGCGACTACGCCATCGCGGTGTGCGTCGTGGGGTGAGGGGGTTCGTTTATAACGGGCATTTGTCTTTCGTCTTACGCGGCCGGTGTCGCGTGCAGCTCCTAGTCGTCGTTGCTGGGGGGGCGGGGACTGCGCGTTTTGCACTGCGCAATTTAGGCAGAGGGTGCATTCGTGAGCTGGGACTTTGCTGTTCCGAATCGCTACGTTGCGCAGTACAAATTGCGCAGTTGCGGAGATCCTGGGGCAGGCCTTTGCTCCCGTGTACAACCCGGACCGCGGTGCGGCGACTGCGCATTGTGCATTGCGCAATTTACGCAAACGTCACTGTCGCGAACAGGGAATTTGCCATCCCGAATCGCCACATTGCGCGGTACAAACGGCGCAGCCGCCAAAACCCTGGAGCAGGCCCCCGCACCCGTCGTAAAGCCCGAGCCGCGACAAAACACCACCGAGCCAACAGAACGAGCGCCTGGCACGAAACTACCGCCCGACAGCGCCCACCCCGACCCGCGGCTGAGCCAGAAACGCGCTCGCCGCGCACGTGCGGAACCGCCACAGCACAACAAGCCCGACGACGGTCTGAGACAACATGCACAGCGGCATCGCCCAGGTCAGATACGACGCGTCGTCCGAGGGCACCGACACCAGTGCGTCCCAGATCCAGTGGAAGGCAATGACCGCTACCAGGCTTTTCGTGCTCAGGAACAGGCAGGCGAAGACGATCCCGGCGAGGAAGATGATCAGCATCTGGCTCGCCACCTGCGTCGCGGTGCGCCCGCCGAGAACGCTGACGGCGTGGAGCGCAGAAAACGCGAGCGCCGAGCCGACAACCGCGCCGATCACACCCCCGCCAGCCGCGGCGCTGCGCTTGAGCAGAGCGCCGAAGAAGACCTGCCGAAACGCCACCTCCTCGCCAATGGCAACCAACGCAAGCCCGATCAGCGCGACGCCCGGGGGTACCGTCACCAACGCGACGGCGAGCAAAACAACCAAAGGCACCATCACAATCGCGTACGCGCCCCAGCGACGCGCACGCTCCCACGGGATCGCCGCCTCCTCACGAAACACCAGGCAGTAGGCCACGGTCGCCGAGGCCAAAACGACGAGCACCAAGAAGAAGGTTTGGATAAACGCGGGGTCGGCGTACTCCACGCCACGGAAATTCCTGACGTAGTACAGCCCCGCGGCCAACCCGGCCGTGTATAGGGCGATAACTGCGATCGCTTTTCCGATGGTCTTATCTTAAACATCACTGCAGGGGGCGCTGAGGCGTCGATAAGCAATATGCTTGAGGCCATGACAGTCAAGGACATCCAACGCATCGCCACCGAGGTCGCCGACTCCTGGGCGGACGTGAACTGGGTCGCGTCGACCGACTCCACCAACACGCAGCTGCTGGCGAGCGGCACGCCGGGCAGCGTGCTCATCGCCGACGAGCAGACAGCGGGCAAAGGCCGGATGGGCCGCGAATGGGTCTCGCCGGCCGGCTCGATCCTCGCGCTGAGCGTGCTTGTCGACGCCCCCACCGCCGACAACCTGGGCCTCGCCTCTCTTGCCGCCGGCCTCGCTGTCACGGACGTCGTGCCCGAGGCCGAGTTGAAGTGGCCCAACGACGCCCTGCTCAGTGGAAAGAAGTTCGCGGGCATCCTCTCCGAGGCCGACATCGCCGGCGACACCCGCCGCGTTGTGGTGGGCATCGGCATCAATGTTTACTGGCGCGCCGAGGACCTGCCGGTGGCGGGCGCGACCTCGCTCAACCTCGAGGGCATCCAGATCAACTTCGACGAGTTCACCATCGACCTGCTGCGCGCCCTGGCCACGCGCCTGGAGCAGTGGCAGACCGGCGACGAAAAGCTGCTGGAGGACTACCGCGCGGTGTGCTCCACCATCGGCAAAACGGTGCGCCTTGAGCGCCACGGCGACGACGTCGAGGGAACGGTCGACGACGTCACCGCCGCCGGCGAAATCCTCATCGACGGCACCGCGTACAGCGCCGGAGATGTGACCCACCTGCGCCCGGCGAACTAACATCGTCAGCCGTGGTAGACAATCGGGGCCTGCGACTGGCCAGGGGTGAAGTTGTTCTCGCGGACACGACGAGCCCGTTGACGACCCTGATTTTCCCCCTGCTCGAACTCGTCGTCATCACCGCCGTGTGCTGGATGGCGATTGGGTGGATGGACGCGAACGGCATCTCGTCGGGCCTGCGCAACCTGATTGTGCTTATCTGGGCCATCGTGGGTGTGGTGCGGTTTTGCTGGCCGCTGGCGACATCTAGGCGGCGCCGCTTCGTGGTCACCAACCACCGCGTGCTCGCCCGCAGTCGCCGCGGCGCGATCGACTCCATTCCGTTCGGCCAGATTCACTCGGCGCACCGCGACCGGGGCGGGATCTCGCTGGCGGTGTACGGCTTCGAGCGCCCGCTGTACTTCCCGGAGGTCGGCCGCAGCCGCAAGGTGGAGCGGATCCTCCATGGCCAGATCGCTCAGGCGCGTCGCTACTGACCGCACCGCGGGCGCTAGAGTGGGTGGGCGTGAATGATGCTTACGGAACGCCCATCGTCGCCGTCATCGGCGACGGCCAACTCGCCCGCATGATGCACACCGAGGCCATTGAGCTGGGGCTCGCCCCGCGCGTGCTTGCGGGCAGCCGCGAGGCCTCGGCGGCGCAGGTCTTCGGCGACGTTCGCCTCGGTGACTACCACAACCTCGCGGACCTTGAGGCCACCGCGGCCGACGCCACCGCGGTCACCTTCGACCACGAGCATGTCCCCAACGAGCACCTGCATTCGCTGATCGACGCCGGCGTGGCCGTCGAGCCCCGCCCCGAGGCGCTGATTTACGCCCAGGACAAACTCGAGCAGCGCACTCGCCTACGCGAGCTCGGGCTGCCGGTGCCCCCGTTCGCGGCGATCACCTCGGTCGACGACGCCTCCCGTTTCTTCGACGAGGTCGACGGTCAAGTGTGCTTGAAGGCCACCCGCGGCGGCTACGACGGGCACGGGGTGTGGTTCCCCGAGACGCGCGAGGAGCTCGCCGAGCAGGTGGCAACAATTTTGGCGCAGGACGTGGGGCTTTACGCCGAGGCTAAGGTCGCGTTCGTGCGCGAGCTCTCGGCCATGGTGGCGCGCAACCGCTCGGGCCAGGTCGAGGCGTGGCCGGTGGTGGAGTCGCGCCAGGACGGCGGGATCTGCCGGGTGGCCATTTCGCCGGCGCCGGAGCTTTCCGACGAGCGCGCCCGCTACTGCCGCGACCTAGCGATCCGCATCGCCGAGGAGCTCGACGTCACCGGCGTGCTCGCCGTCGAGCTGTTCGAAACCGCCGACGGAGTCCTGGTCAACGAGCTGGCGATGCGCCCGCACAACACCGGCCACTGGACCCAGGACGGCTGCGTCACCTCGCAGTTCGAGCAGCACCTGCGCGCAGTGCTGGACTGGCCGCTGGGATCCACCGCACCGACTGCCCCGGTGACCGTGATGGTTAACACCCTCGGCGGAGACGCGGACCCGGAGATGCCGATGGAGGAGCGCGTCATCGAGGTCATGCGCCGCTATCCCGAAGCCAAGGTCCACCTCTACGGCAAGGACTACCGCCCGGGCCGCAAGATGGGCCACGTCAACGTCGCCGCCGACTCCCTTGAGCGCGCCCTGGAGGTCGCCGAAGACGCCGCGCACTACATCATCAACGCAGAATGGAAGTAGGGAATATGCAGCCGCTCGTTGGCCTGATCATGGGCTCCGACTCCGACTGGGACACCGTCGCGCCCGCCGCCGAGGTGCTGGCGGAGTTTTCCATCCCCTTCGAGGTCGGTGTCGTCTCCGCCCATCGCACCCCGGAGAAGATGCTGGCCTACGCCACGTCAGCCCACGGCAGGGGCCTGAAGGTGATCATCGCGTGCGCCGGGGGAGCGGCCCATCTGCCCGGCATGATCGCCGCGGCTACGCCGCTGCCCGTCATCGGGATCCCGCGGGCACTCAAAGACCTCGACGGCCTGGATTCGTTGCTCTCCATTGTGCAAATGCCCGGCGGTGTGCCCGTGGCCACTGTCTCCATTGGCGGGGCGAAGAATGCGGGACTGCTCGCCGCGCGCATCATCGGTGCGTCGGACCCAGAGGTGCTGGAGAAGATGGCGGCCTACCAGTCCGACATGGCCGACGAGGTCGAGCGCAAGGACCAGGCCCTGCGCGAGCGGCTGATGGGTGGCTAAGGGCCCGATCGTCGTGCTCGGCGCCCGGGTGATCGACGGGCGTCCCTCGCGGATGCTCGAGGCCCGCCTCGCGGCGGCGCTGTCGTTGTACCGCAGCGACCCGTCGCGTCCCCTTCTCGTCAGCGGCTTCGAGGAGGCCGGCGCGATGGCGGCGTGGCTCGTCGCGCGCGGCGTGCCCGGCGCGGCGATCGCGCTCGAGCCCGCCGCGCGCTCCACCAACGAGAACTTGGAAAACTCCCGCGCGATGTTCCCCTCGGCCCCGCGCCTGACCGTGGTCACCAACGGCTTCCACGTGCTGCGCACGAAGGTGTGGGCGTGGCACCTCGGCATCCCCGTCGACATCGTCGCGGCCGAGACCCCGGCCTCGTCGCGGTCGCGCAACTACGCCCGCGAGGTGGTCGCACTGCCACACTCGGTGGCGCGCGTCGCGTGGCGACGCCTCGCCCGGCGCCTGCTCGGGCGCTAGCAACTCCATTTTGAAGTAGTAATCGAATTTCTCACCTATTAGTGCTTCCAAACAGAGAAGAATTAAATAAGGGAGCTCAGGAGATCTCGCACAATACAATTAGCCGAAGCTGGAGCGAAACCGTAGATGCGTTAGGCGGCCGGTCACGCTTCCTGGGGCCCTTCGTTGGAATGAGAAACAGATCGAGAGAGATGATAGTAAATGCCACGTGACATCGTGTACAAGTCACCGGAAGTAAATCTGCACCGGTCGTTTGTCTACCTCGATGATGAGCTGGTGGTGAACTCATTATCTGCACTTGAAGCGGGAAAAATCGACAGTGTAGTTACCAAGATAAATGAAGCGCGCGAAAGCGGTTTCGGCGGTTCTGTATCGGCTAGTGCACTTGCAGTTAAAGGCAATGCAGAAGCTGGAAAGAAGAAGCAGTCCTCGTTCGAAGACGAGCTGATTAGAATCCGAACGAAATTCTCGATCTTCGAGGCTTGGTATCAGTACCTTATCGACAACAATGCAGTCGGTGATCTCTTGAATCCAAACGAATGGCAACAAGCAGCCCTGAGGATCGGCGAGGTGATAAAGCTCGAGGGAAAGGTGAAAACCTACGAGATTTATCCGCTGGCGAGAATGTATTCAGACTACGCAAAGAGCACCAAACTCCCAGGGCACCCTTGGTATATCAAAGGTGAAGGGGCTAAGAAAATCACGCAATCGGCTGAAATTATGCGGCATGTCTTTGGGGCTGAAGGCGAAATGCAGATTCCCGCGAGGGTGGATTTAAGCGAGAAGGCGGGTGATATCGCATTTATTCTAGGAGAAGAAAAGCTGCTTGGAAGCCCAGCGCCGTTGGAGGGAGAGTACACGGTAGTAGGTCAAGTCGCTGAAATCCTAGAGCCTGGTGATTGGAGTCCGACACTGCGGTTAATGCCGAAAGCGCCTAAGAACGAATTCGAGCGATCGGCTGTGATTGAAATGCTTTCAAACTTCGAGGAGGCGAGTGCGCAGTTTGGGGTGCGGAATGTGGGCACCATGGGTGAATTTACAGGCCCTGCCTTGATCCTCGAACCCATAGCCATTTTTAGATGAGTTCATTCACAGAGCCGTTATGTTCGACGAGCGCTAAGGCTGTACCGTGCACAGACATCTCTACCGGAGAGACCATAGAAAGTGCAATCGAAGGTAAAGGCCTGTATCACTTCGAATCCGCCTCAACCCGGACGGGTAAGAATGCCCCGGGTTTAGGCGGAGAGGCAGCACGTTTACCCGTCCGGGTTTAGGGGGAGTGGGGGTCGGCTCCGGCGCGCCATGTGCGCCACCGGCGCGTGAGCCAGAACGTCGCCAAGCACAGCGCGCCCGCGAGCAGACCCGGCCAGAGCAACGGCTCGGGGCGAAACAGGTTCAGCACAGCCTGCACGAGCGCGACGGCGGCGAAGAAGCCGACGAACCCGATCAGGGTCTGCCACATGAGGTCGCGGCGCACTAACCCTTCACCCCGCCGGCGGTCAGGCCGGAGACGATGCGGCGCTGGAAGATCAGCACCATGATGATCAGCGGCACGGTGACGAGCGAGCCAGCCGCCATGATCGACGCGTACGGGTACTCGAACGCGCTCGGTCCGGAGAAGCGCGCGATGGCCACCGTCACCGGCTCCGTCGCCGTGGTGGAGAGCTGGCGGGCCAGCATGAACTCGTTCCAGGTGGTGATGAACGCCAGGATCGCGGTGGTGAAAATCGCCGGCGCCGCCAGCGGCAAAAGCACCAGCCGGAACGCCTGGCCGCGAGTGGCGCCGTCGACACGCGCTGCCTGCTCGAGCTCCCACGGAAGCTGCTGGAAAAACGAGATCAGCGTGTAAATCGTCAACGGCAGCGCGAACGAGATGTTCGGGATGATCATCGCGCGGTACGTGCCAATCCAGCCGAGGTCGCCGAAGAGCTGGAACAGCGGGGTGACCAGCGCGATGCCCGGGAACATCGAGGCCGCGAGGATGACACCGGTGACGATGCCCTTGCCCGGGAAGTCGAGTCGCGCAATCGCATAGGCCGTGAACACGCCGACAGCCACGGCGATCGCGGTGGTCGACAGCGAGATGACCAGCGAGTTGCCGATCGCGCCGAGGAAGTCGTTGCCCTTGTCGGTGGCCAGCGCGTCGTAGAAGTTCTGCAGGGTGACGTGCGTGGGCCACGGGGTGGTATCGAAGGTGTGCGCGCTGTCGCGCAGCGCGGTGATGAGCATCCAGTAGAACGGGGCCAGGCCCCAGAACATGATGAAGATGACGCCTACGTAGTGCCAAATCTTTTTCATCGCTTAGACCTCCTGAGCTTTCGTGCCGCGCGCTTGTCGACGCCCAACCCAACGCCGCCTCTTCCTTTTGGTGCGCTCCACGCGCCCGACGTCGGCGCCGAGGAAGCGGATCATGACAAACGCCACGGCGAAGATGAGCAGGAAGATCAGCGTGGACAGGGCGGAGGCGGAGTTGAAGTTGCCCTGGCGCATGTCCTCGACGACGAGCTGGGAAATCGTTGCCGTGGGGGAGTTCGACGAGCCGGAGATCATGATCACCGGCAGGTCGTACATGCGCAGCGCGTCGAGGGTGCGAAATAGCACGGCCACCATCAGCGCCGGGCGCACCAGCGGCAGGGTAATGCGGGTGAACTGCTGCCACTTCGTGGCGCCGTCGACACGCGCGGCCTCGTAGACCTCGCGCGGGATCATCTGCAGGCCGGCGAGGATGAGCAGGGCCATAAACGGCGCGGTTTTCCACACGTCGGCGATGATCACGGCCGTACGTGCAGCCCAGGGGTCCGTCGTCCAGGCGATCGACGTGCCAAGCAGCGAGTTCACAATGCCGGAGGGGGCGAACATGAACTGCCACAGCTTCGCCGTCACCGCCGTAGGGATCGCCCAGGGGATCAGCACCGCGGCGCGGATCAGCGCACGCCCGCGCGACGGGGTGTTCATGATCAGCGCCATGATCATGCCCAGAATCGTCTCAAGAAGCACGGTGACCACCGTGAAGAACAAGGTGATGCGCACCGCCGGCCAGAAGTCGGTGGCGAGCACGCCCGGCGGGCACACGCCGACGACGCCGGAGGGCGACATGCAGCGGTTGGTAATCCAGTACAGGTAGTTCTCCAGGCCCGCGAAGCCGCCCTCGGTGAACACGCCGGTGGCGGGGTCGAGGCGGCGGTTTCCCTGGAAGGACAGGAAAATCGCGCGGATGATCGGGTAGCCGATCACAACGGCCAAAACCGCTAGCGCTGGGGCGACGAGCAAGGCCGCCTTACCCGTATCGCGCCGCGGGCGAGACCTCGTTGTTGCTTTCACAGCTGTGGTCATGTGCACCTTCTTGCAAATCAATCACGGACGAAACGCCCGCATCTGTGGAACTAGAGTCTCACAGGTGCGGGCGTCGTGCGCTTATATGGCAACCCCGAAATGGTGGGTCTAACTGTTAGGAGGCCTGGCGGATCGCGGCGGCCATGTCGCGGGTCGCGTCGTCGACGCTCTTACCAGCGGTCAGCGCAGCGTAGGCGTTGTCCTGGATCGCCTTGGAGATGGCCGGGTAGAACGGGGAAACCGGACGCGGCTTCGCGTTCTCCAGCGACTCCTTTAGAGCCGGCAGGTACGGGTGCTCCTCGATGAGCGCCTGGTCGTCGTAGATCGACGCGAGAACCGGCGGGAAGGACGCCTCAGCAAAGGAGAGCTGGTTCTCCTCGTTGATGATGAACTCGATGAAGTCCTTCGCGGTGGCCTTGTTCTCGGAGTTGACGTTGATGCCGTTGTTGTAGCCACCGAGGGTGGACACGCCCACGCCGTCCTTGCCGACGAGCGGCTGGACCTCGAATTGCAGGCCTTTCTCCTCGGCGTTGGAGTACATGTACGGCCAGTTGATGGCGAACGCGGTCTCACCCTCGGTGAACGCCAGGTTGGTCTCCTCCTCGGTTGCCGCGGTCGACGCGGAGGAGATGGTGCCGTCGGCGTAAGCGTCGACAAGCGCCTGCAGGCCTTCCTTTGCCTCGGCGGACTCAACGGTGGGCTGGCCCTGGTCGTCGAGAACCTCGCCGCCCCAGCCGTTGATGAAGCCCAGGGTGTTCACGGTCAGGCCCTCGTACTGCTTGAGCTGCGTGGTCAGGCAGTCAGCGCCTTCAACGGCCTCGCAGGCGGAGCGGATGTCGTCGAAGGTGTCAGGAGCGTCGGCGACGAGCTCGGTGTTGCGGAACAGAAGCTGGCCGTTGGTGTTCTGCGGCAGGGCGTAGAGCTTGCCGTTGTACGTGGCGGACTCGACGGTAGCGTCGAGCAGCCCGGAGGTGTCCACCTCGTAGTCGCCCTCGAGCGGCTCGAGCCACTGGTTGGCGGCGAAGTCGGCGGTCCACACGACGTCGAGCGCCATGACGTCGTAGTCGGAGTTGCCAGCCTGAAGGGACTGCACCAGGGTGTCGCGCTGGTCGTCGGCCTCGCCGGCGAGCTCGTTAAGCGTGACCTGCTCGTCGGGGTGCTCAGCGTTCCACTTCTCGATGATCGGGACGATCTTGTCGGTGTCGTTGCGGCCCATGGCAAAGGTGATCGGGCCGCGGCCTTCACCCTCCGCGCCCGCCGTGGCGGTAGCGGCGTTGGTGGCCGAGTTGGTGGCGGGTTCGGAGGCGGAGTCGGAGCTCTCGGAGGAGCAAGCGACGAGTGTTGCGGAACCGAGGGCGGCAGCGCACAGCAGCGCGCCAGACTTACGTAGCGACATCTTCATCTGGTGAACCTTTCTGATTAAGGGGTGCTCTTACCGTAGTTAGTTGATGTGTACGAACTGGTTAGAATCTCCAACTAACCCTAATATGGGGGTAAAGGAACCTGAAAACGGACGGTTACGCAGCAATCTTAACCTGCTGTTAAGAATTGGGTCACGTTTTCCGTTTCCGCGATCTCACGCAGCCGCTCTGCCGAGGCCAACCCCGCCGCCACCACGACGGACCCGTCGGCGGCCAGCGGCGCAAGCACCAACTTTTCAAAGTCAGCGGTCGTGCGCCACGGATCCACCATGTAGCGCTCCGGCACGTAGCCCGCCTCGGCCCAGCGTTGCAGCTGCGGCGAGTCGCCGTAGTACACGTCGCCGTAGAAGCGCACGGTGGGGCCGAAATCCACCGTTGCCGGGGGCAGCTGCCCGCCCGATTCCACCACACCGCGGCCGAACGGGTCGGTGGAGACGACGACTACTTCCGGCACCTGGGCCCACTCACCTGCGCGCTCCGCGTGGGTGAACACCACGTCGGGGGCTGCGTTTAGGGCGTTTAAGGGGGCGTCGAAAAGCGGAGTGCGCGAGGAATTGAAGGTGCCCAGCGCGATGACCGCCGCCTGCCATGAGACGGGCAGGTCGATGACCACGGCCGCGTCGGGGGCCAGCTCGAACTCCTCGTCGAGCATGTTCGCGATCTTGGCGGCCCAGTTATCCAACGTCAGCGCGGAGAAATCCATGCGTGTGCCCGCGGTCTCGTCGTAGACGGTCAGACGCGGGCTGGAGGGCTGGGAGGCGACAAGCGGTGCCATAATGCTCATGGCCGCCCATCATAGGTTTAGTTCACGCAGCGCGGACCGTCGCCGCCGGCGTCGATCTGCGGGGCGACCTCTGCGGCGCCGAAGTCCTCGCCCGGCGTTCCCACCGACTCGGTCGGGTCGGCAGCGCCCGAGGAATCGGTCTCCGAGGTGCCAATCGAGGTGCTGCTTGACGACGGCCCCGCGTAGTCGTCCGCCACCACGACGATGAGGCTGGAAGGCTCCAGCCCCTCGTTCGAGGTCACCGGAAGCCCGCCCAGCATCTCCGCGAGCGCCAGCGCGGCCGGGTCCTGCGGGTCGAGCGCCACGATCTGGGAGCTCGAGTACACCCCCGGCATCGCGTTGGAAACATCCGCGATGGTCACGCCCTGCTCCTTGAGCCAGCCCGCCACGCCGCCGGCCTGTCCCTCGATCTGCCCGGCGTTCAGGGCGAAGACGTTGTACCCGGACAAAGGCGACGTCGGCGAGTCCGGAGCGGGCGCCTCGGGTGCGGCGGGGGGAGCGACGACCTCGTCCATGAAGCGCTGCACCTGCGGGACGTCGACGGTGACGATCGATTCGCCGTAATCGCCGACACCGTCGACGGAGGTCACGGGGATGGTCGCAAAGGTGATGTCGCCGGCGGCCAGGCCCGACATCTGCTGGGCGAAGCGCACCACGTCCCACCCCTCGTCGAGGGTGACGGAGCGCTCGGCCGCGGTGGCGAGCTCGCGCAGCTTGGCCGGGTTTGTCAGGGTGCCTGCGGAGAGCATCTTCTGCGCCAGCGAGGCCATGTACACCTGCTGGCGCACGATCCGGTCGAGGTCGCCGCGCGGCAGGTCGTGGCGCTGGCGCACGAACGACAGTGCCTGGGCGCCGTCGAGGGTTTGCTCGCCGGCGGGGAAGTTCGCTCCGGACAAAGGCTCGTCGACGGGGGCGTTGAGGCAGACGTCCACGCCGCCGACGGCGTCGGTAAGCAGTGCGAAGCCTAAAAGCCCGACCTGGGCGAAGTGGTCGACCTCGACGCCGGTGAGGTCCGCGACAGCCTCGATCAGGCCCTCCTGGCCGGCACGCGCAACCTGCTGCTCCAGCGAGGCGCCCTCGCTTACGCCCGCGTTCAGCAGCTCCTCGCGCTTGCGGCCCGCGTGCGCCGCGTAGACGCCGTTGATCTTCATGTTCCCGAACTCATCGTTGTGGATGTAGGTATCGCGGGGAATCGACACGGCCGTGGCGCTGGAACCGTCCTCGGGAATGCGGATCACCATGATCGTGTCTGTATTAATCTCTCCCTCCGCGACACCGGCGTTTAGGCGCGCGAGCTCCTCCTCGCTCAGCGGGTTGCCTTGGGCATCCGTGCGGGAGTCGGAGCCGACCAGGAGGATATCCACGGCGCCATCGAGCACGTCGACGTTTCTACCGCGGTCGAGCTGCAGCTCGGAGGCGCTGAGCGACCCGCCGAGGCGGCCCACAGAAAAGTAACCGGCGCCAGAGATGACCAGGATGAGCGCCGAGAGGAAAGCGAGAACACCCTTGATCGCGGGGTGGCCGGACTGGCTTAAGTCCCTCATCCGCGAGGGGGCCGCCTGGATGTCGCGGACACGCCGTGAGTTGCGTTGGGGGTTCTCGGTCACGAACGGAAGTATACGACATGCACCCGACAACCCCGTGTGCCGCAACCTGCCTTGAGGCGCGCTTCTGACTACGCTGTGGGGCATTGTGAACACACCTGCTAAGCCGCTAGCCGTTATTACGGTGACCTACTCGCCCGGGCGCCACCTGCGTAGCCTCGACGACACGTTGCGCAGCGCTACTGCGCGCCCGACGCTTCTGGTCTGCGCCGACAACGGCTCGACGGATGGCTCGCCAGAGGAGCTCGAGGCCGGCCGCAACGACGTTGACGTGTTCTTCACCGGGGGCAACATCGGTTACGGCGCGGCGATCAATGCTGCGGTGAGGCGTTTGGGTGGGCGTCGACAAGCGGGCGAAATTGACCCCGACTACCTGCTGATCACCAACCCCGACGTGCGCTTTAAACCCGGCTCGGTCGACGAGCTGCTCGCCCGGCTGGCGGCGAGGCCGCGCGCGGGAGCCGCTGGGCCGCGCATCGAGGAGGCAGACGGGTCCGTCTACCCCAGCGCGCGCGAGGTCCCCGGCCTTCTCACCGGCATTGGGCACGCGTTGCTTGTCGACGCCTGGCCCAACAACCCGTTCACCCGCGCCTACAGGGCGAACAACGACATGGACACCGAGCGCACCGCCGGGTGGCTTTCCGGCTCCTGCCTGCTCGTGCGTTGGGAGGCCTTCGCCGACATCGGGGGGTTCGACGAGCGCTACTTCATGTACCTCGAAGACGTCGACTTCGGCGACCGCCTTAGCCGCGTTGGCTGGGAGAATCTGTACTGCCCATCGTCGGTGATCATGCATGATCAGGGGCACGTGGCGGGCAAGCATACACGAGTTACCGTGCCAGCACACCACAAATCCGCGTACCGTTTCCAAGCGGACAGGCACCCCGCCTGGTGGCAGGGACCCATTCGCTGGGCGCTCTGGCTCGGCCTGCGGACCCGCGGCATCCTTCAGCAGACGAAAGGCTCCTAGAAAGATCATGACAGATCCAGCGCGCACCGACGCGGTCATCCTCGTTGGGGGGCGCGGCACCAGGCTTCGCCCGCTGACGGTGTCGACTCCCAAACCCATGCTCCCCACCGCCGGCTTCCCTTTCCTCAGCCACCTGCTCGCCCGGATCCGCGCCGCGGGGATGAACCACGTCGTGCTCGGCACTTCGTTTAAGGCCGAGGTGTTCGAGGCGTACTTCGGCGACGGCTCCGACTGGGGCCTCGAGATCGAGTACGTCGTCGAGGAGGAGGCGCTGGGCACCGGCGGAGCGATCCGCAACGTGGCCGACAAGCTGCGCTACGACACCGCAATGGTGTTCAACGGCGACGTCCTTTCCGGCGCCGACCTGAGCGAGATCCTGGCCACGCACACCGACAAGGACGCGGACGTGACCCTGCATCTCGTCCGCGTGCCCGACCCGCGCGCCTTTGGCTGCGTGCCGACGGACGACGATGGCAACGTCCTCGAGTTCCTGGAGAAAACCCCCGACCCGCCAACCGATCAGATCAACGCGGGCTGCTACGTGTTCAAGCGCTCCGTGATCAACGAGATCCCGGCGGGGCGCGTCGTGTCCGTGGAGCGCGAGACGTTCCCGGGCCTGCTGTCGGACGGGGCGAAGATCGTCGGCCACGTCGACACCTCGTACTGGCGCGACATGGGTCGCCCCGACGACTTTGTGCAGGGCTCCTCTGACGTGGTGCGCGGGATCGCCTACTCGCCGCTGCTTGAAGGGCGCACGGGTGAGGCGTTTGTGGACGAGAGCGCCGGTATCGCCGGCGGGGTGATCCTCATGGGCGGTACGGCCGTGGGGCGCGGCTGCGACATCGGCGCGGGCTGCCGTGTCGACGACAGCGTGATTTTCGATGGCGTGACCATCGAGCCTGGCGCCATGGTGCGCGGGTCCATCATCGCGGCCGGGGCGCGCATTGGCGCCAACGCGAGGATCATCGACTGCGTCGTGGGCGAGGGCGCCCAGATCGGGGCCCGCTGCGAGCTCCAGGCTGGGATGCGCGTGTGGCCCGGCGTGGTTATTCCCGACTCGGGGATCCGATTTTCGCCCGACGCGTAGCGACACGCCGATACAGGGGCAATTAGGTGCCCTAGGCCACAACCGCCACAACATGTAGCACCCCCGCAATTTACCCCCAGGCTCGGTCCAGTGTTACTGATGTGACGAATGTGATTATTGGCGCGGTTTTTACCGTGTTCGACCCCGTTTGCATACAAAACGTGTTGCGGGGCTTTGCCTAATCGGTGTGTAATCGCTGTAGTAATCACAGGCATGTAAGCAACCCACAACGGAGGAAGGGGACGGCGTGGACAATATGGCTGACAACGCCATTCTCCGTGGCGCAGCTGCGGGCGGGATGACCCTCGATGAGCTCTTCGGCACCGTCGAACAGGAGTGGCAGGATCAGGCCCTCTGCGCCCAAACCGACCCCGAGGCATTCTTCCCGGAAAAGGGCGGCTCGACCCGCGAAGCCAAGCGCATCTGCCAGGCCTGCGCCGTCCGCGACGAGTGCCTCGAGTACGCGCTCGAGCACGATGAGCGCTTCGGAATCTGGGGCGGCCTGTCCGACCGCGAGCGCCGCCGCCTGAAGAAACAGATCGGCTAACTACCAGCCAAATTCGGGGTCAAGATCCCGCGGGTCCATATTGAGGTGGTTCGCCACCAGCGCCGTGAGAATCCACGTCAGCATCTCCGAGCGCTCAACCACCGTTTTCGCTCGGCGCTCCACCGGCATCCGGAAAACGATGATCCGCGCCCGAGTCGGGTTGCCGTTTCTGTCCACGCCCGCGCCCAGGATGCGTCCCAACGGCACCGGCCCGTCTGCGACGATGTCGTCGGGCATTACCGAGTCCGGCCGCAGGCGCATCCGTGGGATGGTGTCCACCGCGAGATCAACCCCTGCGAGCTGATCGAGGTAAGCGTTGTGCAGCGGGGCGTACGCCTCTAACACCAGCTGGTCGAAGGCCATCGAGCGAGTCCTGTACCGCGGGACCGCGACGGGAAGGAGCGGCCCGCGCGGCCCGCGCCCCCTGCGGTCGTGGGCGGGCCGCAGGTGCGCAAGCCGGGCGTGCCGGCGGGACTGCGGGGATTCGGCGGGGCTCATAGCGCCTTATGATAGGACTTCAGTAGGCGCCGTCGCGGCCTACCACGCCGCGTGTCACCCGCCAGATCTCAAGGAGAGGTTTAGACTTGGCCCACGTGAACACCTTCCGTCGTTGCTGCCGTCCCGGCTGCGGCAGGCCTGCCGTGGCCACGCTCATCTACGCGTACGCGGATTCCACCGCCGTCGTCGGCCCGCTCGCTCCCGTGGCCGAACCCCACTCCTGGGACCTGTGCGAACGCCACTCTTCCAACATCTCCGCGCCCGTCGGCTGGGACATGGTGCGAGTCGAGCACGTCGAGATCGACGACGACGAGCTCGAGAGCATGGAGGAAGCCGACCTCACCGCGCTGGCGGAGGCGGTGCGCGAAGCCGGGCGGGTGACCACCGGGCTCGTCGACACCAGCCAGGACCCGATCGAGTACGCGGCCAACCACGACTTCGGCGACCCCGGCACCTCGAACCACCCGGTGCACCGCACCAAGCGCGTCGAGGGGCAGCTCAACGCCGCCAAGGCCGCGCGACGCTCCCACCTCCGGGTCGTCCCAGACCCATCCCAGGAGAATGTCGAGCGCAACAACTAGGATTGCCGCCATGGCAATCACGCACACGCAAGAGTCGATCACGAAGGTCATCAAGGCGTACGACATCCGCGGTGTCGTCGGCGAAACAATCGACGAGCAGTTCGTCTCTGACGCGGGCGCGGCGTTCGCGCACATCCTGCGCGGCGAGGGGGAGACCCGCATCGCCGTGGGCTACGACATGCGCCCCTCCTCCCCGGCGCTGGCCGAAGTGTTTGCGCGTGGTGCGGCATCCCAGGGCCTCGACGTTGTCGAGCTCGGCCTGACCTCGACCGACGAGCTGTACTTCGCCTCGGGCAGCCTCGAGTGCGCCGGCGCCATGTTCACCGCCTCCCACAACCCGGCCCAGTACAACGGCGTCAAGCTGTGCCGCGCCGGGGCAAAACCCGTCAGCACCGACACCGGGCTTGCTGCGATCTCACAGCTCATCCTCGACGGCGTGCCGGCGTACGAGGGCGTTGCGGGGGGCGTCGAGAAGCGAGATGTGCTCAGCGACTACGCGGCCTTCCTGCGCGAGCTGGTGCCCGTGCCGTCGCGGCGCCCGCTCGTCGTCGCCGTCGACGCCGCGAACGGGATGGCCGGTCTGACCGTGCCCGCCGTTTTAGACGGGGTTGACGTGCGCCCGCTCTACTTTGAGCTCGACGGCACCTTCCCCAACCACGAGGCCAACCCGCTGGACGCGAAGAACCTCGAGGACCTACAGAAGCTCGTGGTGGAGCAGCGCGCCGACATCGGGCTCGCGTTTGACGGGGACGCGGACCGCTGCTTCGTCGTCGACGAGCGGGGTGAGCCCGTGTCGCCGTCCGCGATCACCGCACTGGTGGCGGCGCGCACGCTCGCCGAGCACCCGGGGGCGACGATCATCCACAACGCGATTACCTCGCGCGCGGTGCCAGAAATCGTCGCTGAACAGGGCGGAAGGGCCGTGCGCACGCGCGTGGGCCACTCCTACATCAAGGCGCACATGGCCGAAACGGGCGCACTGTTCGGCGGAGAGCACTCCGCCCACTACTACTTCGCCGAGTTCTTCAACGCCGACTCGGGCCTGCTCGCCGCCCTCCACGTGCTCGCCGCGCTCGCCGAGCAGGACCTGCCTCTGAGCGAGCTGATGGGCGAGTACGACCGCTACGCCGCCTCTGGCGAGATCAACTCCGAGGTCGACGACCAGGACGCTGCGACCGAGCGCGTTGTCGAGGCATTTGCGGAGCGTGCGGTGGGCGTCGACAAGCTCGATGGCGTCACCGTCGAGCTGAGCGAGACCCCGCCGGTGTGGTTCAACGTCCGCGCCTCCAACACCGAGCCGCTGCTGCGCCTCAACGCTGAGGCCCCGACGCGCGCTGAAGTGGACGCGATCGTCGAGGAAGTCCTCGGCATCATCCGGGCGTAGCCGCCACGTAGGCTGGGCCCATGGACGACCAGCAATACTACGACGGTTCGGGCCGCTACGACCGCGAAACCGTGCTGTTTTTCGACGTCGCGCACGAAGGCGCCCAACTTCGGGCGGTGGCCGAGGCGGCGCAGCGGCTGGATTCGCTGCGCGCCGTTGACCCGCGAAGCGTCGTGGTGATCGCGACCGACCAGATCTCGCGCGCCGCGGCCCAGGCCGTGGTGGAGCTGCGCGCGCCCCTGCGGCTGCCGGTGGTAGTGACGCCCGTGCTGCCCAGCTACGTCGGGCCGCTCGACGTCGTTGTTATCGTGGGCGACGCCGCCGAGGATGACGGGGTCTCGCGCGCGCTGATCACCGCGTCGGCCCGAGGCGCCGAGACCGTTCTGGCTGGTCCCGCGCGCGGCCCGCTTCTCGACGACGCCCCCGACGCCACCCTCATCATCCCCGCGCTGCCCACGTCAGCGGGCACCTCGCCGCTGCGCGCATTCGGTGTGTTTACCGCGGTCCTCGACGCGCTCGAGCAGCCAGCGGAGCTGATTTCCACCCAGCTGCAGGCGATGGCCGAGGACGTTGATGAGGAGCTCGTGGGCTTAAGCCCCCAGCGCGATGAGGCGGTCAACGCCGCGCGGCAGCTGCGTGCGTTCGCTTCCGGGGCACGGGTCATCCACACCGGCTTCGAGCGCTGCGGGGCCGCGGTGGCCTCAGTCGCGGCGCAGGTCTGGTCGGCGCGCTCGATGGCGTCGGGGTTTGTGGAGCACCGCGAGCTTGACCGGGCGGTGGAACAACCCGCCCGCGACATCTTCCACGATCCGTTCATCGACGGGGAGCAACACCATGTGGCGCTCAAGGTAGTGGTGTGGAATCAGGCCGACGTCGCGCTCGCCGACGCCACTGCGCAGTGGTGCGAGCCGTCGTCGGTAGGCGAAGAATCGACGGTTGCGCGGCTGATCGTCCGCGCGCTCGCCGCCACCGCAATGGACGAGCCAGCTTAAATCCGGCTTATTGGAAAACCTGCTGGAGGCGGTCCCACCACGTCTTCGGGTCGGTGGAGGTCGGCGGGAGGGCCTGCTCGACCGGGTCCGGCAGCTGCTGGGGAGCAGCGAGCTGCTCGGCCGGGGCACTCTCCGCCGGGTTCTGCACATCGGTGGAATTAACGCCCGGTGACGCGGGCACAGTTGCGTCCGTCGGAGCGGTTGCGGGTGTGCTCGGCGGCGCAGCCGGGGCCGGAGTCTCCGGTGCGGCCTCAGCCGGGGCAGTCGGGACGGGCTCCACAGCCTGCCCGGTGGGACCTGCCGGTGCAAGATCGGTACCCAGCGCGTCGCCCTGCGGCGCGGCAACAGAGGTGGGAACGACGTTGGAGGGGCGGTAGACGCGCGTTGGGGTGGCCGCGCGTGGAGCCGGGTTAACCACGGCGTTCGGCGGGAGCAGCGGATCGCGCTCTGTATTGCCGGCGGCCTCAGGGCTCTGCGTGTTCTCGGCGGCCTCGTCCTCCGTGGGCGCTGTCGACTCCGGCGACGTGGCTCCGCGCATTACGGGCTGGCTCGTCCGCTCGGTGGTGGAGGGTTCAGCCGCATCGGCCTGGTAGGCGGGATCCGCAGAGGAGGTGGGAGAGGACATCTTCCACACAGCCACGCCGACCCCGATGGCGAGGGCAAGGCCGACCGCCATGAAGACAGAAACGATGCGTTTTGAGTCGTTCATGGCGTGCCCCTTTCCCTGGGATTAGTTACAGCTTGGTAACGGTTTGATTCCGACTTTGATTTTATAGCACGTCGGAGGCCATTTGTGAAGCCACCACACCGACGTTCCGGTGGTGCGTACTAGACAGATGGCGTACTAAGGGGATAGCAATGACAGTGAACACCGGTGGCGCACCCCACCTCACCCTCCGCACCACAGACAGGAGACCAACAGCAATGAGCGCCTGGGACAAGGACATCTTCTCGCGGGAAGAAAACGTCGACTTCCTCGATGAGCTTTCCGAGCTCGACCCCGACGACGTTGCCGAGTCCGTCCGAGATGCGGTGCTACTAGCGGCTAACGCGGACTCGGCGACAGAGGAAGAAATCGCCAACGGTCTTGCCGCCGCGACGATCGCAGCGATCTGGTCCGGAGCTCCATTCAGTGCGGGCGAGATCGTCGATAGCTACCCGTTTATCCGCTCCGCCTCGGCCGAGATCGACGAGAAGCTCGCGGAGGCGGCGGTGTCCGTCCTCGAGGCCGCGGAGACCGAGGACGACCAAGACGTCGACCCCTTCGTCGAAGCCCTCTCCTAACTAGCCGCCTCATTCAGCGCGGCCGCGAAGCCGGTGCGAGGGGGCTGGGCGACTATGGTGGGAGCGAACAATCCATGGGCCACAAGTTTCAAGCCCTCTTTATAACTGGGAGTAACGACAAGAAATGAACGACGCGAGCGGCGCAGCCGACCACGGGACCGACCTCACGGCGGATTACAAGATTGCCGATATCAGCCTCTACGAGGCCGGACGCAAGCAGATCGAGCTCGCCGAGTACGAGATGCCGGGCCTGATGCAGCTGCGCCGCGAGTACGCCGAAGAGCAGCCCTTGGCGGGCGCGCGCATCTCCGGGTCGATCCACATGACCACGCAGACCGCCGTGCTCATTGAGACGCTCGTCGCGCTCGGCGCCGAGGTCCGTTGGTCATCCTGCAACATCTTCTCCACCGAGGACGCGGCCGCCGCGGCCATTGTGGTCGGCAAGGACGGCACCCCGGACAACCCGCAGGGCGTGCCCGTGTTCGCCTGGAAGGGCGAGACCCTCGACGAGTACTGGTGGTGCGTGCGCCAGATCTTCAACTGGGGCGAGGGCGTGTACCCGAACATGATTCTTGACGACGGCGGCGACGCCACTATGGCCGTGATCAAGGGCATGGAGTTTGAGAAGGCCGGTGCGGTGCCCAACTCCCAGCCCGGCGACTCTGACGAGCAGGTCGCGTTCTACTCCATGCTGAGCGAAACGCTCGCCGCCGACAGCGGCGTGTGGACGGCGACGGCGGCCGCGGTCAAGGGCGTAACAGAAGAGACCACCACGGGCGTGCATCGTCTCTACCACTTCGCCAGGGAGGGCATTTTGCCCTTCCCGGCAATGAACGTCAACGACGCCGTGACCAAGTCGAAGTTCGACAACCGCTACGGCACCCGCCACTCCGTCATCGACGGCATCAACCGCGGCACCGACGTGCTCATCGCGGGCAAGAAGGCGCTGGTGTGCGGCTACGGCGACGTCGGCAAGGGCGTTGCCGAGGCGCTCGACGGCCAGGGCGCGATCGTGTCCGTCACCGAAATCGACCCGATCAACGCCCTGCAGGCGCTGATGGACGGCTACCGCGTTGTCACCGTCGACGAGGCGATCGCGGAGTCGGACGTCGTGATCACCGCCACCGGCAACCTGGGGATTATCACCTTCGGCGACATGCTGAAGATGAAGGACCACGCGGTGCTGGGCAACATCGGCCACTTCGACAACGAGATTGACATGCACTCGCTGCTGCACCGCGACGACGTCAGCCGCACCCCAATCAAGCCGCAGGTGGACCTGTTCCACCTGCCGTCCGGCAACTCGATCATCGTGCTGTCCGAGGGCCGCCTGCTCAACCTGGGCAACGCCACTGGCCACCCGTCGTTCGTGATGTCGAACTCGTTCGCTGACCAGACGATTGCCCAGATCGAGCTGTTCACCAACGGCGCGCAGTACGACAACGAGGTTTACCGCCTGCCGAAGAACCTCGACGAGAAGGTCGCCCGCATCCATGTCGAGGCCCTCGGCGGCACGCTCACGGAGTTGACCAAGGAGCAGGCGGAGTACATCGGCGTCGATGTCGCCGGCCCGTTCAAGCCGGAGCACTACCGCTACTAGGCGCCATGATCATCGCGGTAGAGGGAATCGACGGCGCCGGCAAAAATACGCTGGTTAACGCCATCAAAGACGGGCTCGGCGCGGAGACTCTGGCGTTTCCGCGCTACGCGGAGTCCATCCACGCGCAGCTCGCGCGGGAGGCGCTGCACGGCCGGATGGGCGATCTCGTGGACTCGGCGCACGGGATGGCTACCTTGTTCGCGCTGGATCGGGCGGGGGCCAAGCCGCTTCTCGACACCTTCACGAACGCCCCGGACAAAATCATCATCCTAGACCGCTACGTCGCCTCGAACGCCGCGTACACGGCAGCGCGCACCGGCGACGATGCCGCCGCCAGGTGGGTCTTTGAGCTCGAGTTCGAGCGCCTCGGTCTGCCCCAGCCCGACCTGCAGGTGCTGGTGGACACCGACCCCGCGGAGGCGGGGCAGCGCGCGCGCCGCCGTGAGGAAAGCGACGCCGCGCGGGTGCGCGACCGCTACGAGCGCGACGTATCTTTGCAGCATGACACGTTCGCCGCGTATGAGCGACTGGCGGATACCGGCTGGGCGGGTCGGTGGGTCAAGGTGTCCGACGCTGCGACTATTATGCAAGCGGTAGAGAACCTACGTTAAGGAGTCGTCGTGCCCCACAGGATTTTGGTCGTCGATGATGACCCAGCCATCAACGAGATGCTGACTATCGTGCTCGAGTCGGAAGGCTTTGAGACGCAGTCGGTGACCGACGGCGCGGCGGCGGTTCCGGCCTTTAACGACTACGACCCCGACATCGTTCTTTTGGATTTGATGCTGCCGGGGATGAATGGCGTGGACATCTGCCGCGAGATCCGCAAGGTCTCCGCGGTGCCGATCGTGATGCTCACGGCGAAAACCGACACCGTCGATGTGGTGCTGGGCCTGGAATCGGGTGCTGACGATTACATCACCAAGCCGTTTAAGCCGAAGGAACTCATCGCGCGTATCCGGGCTCGTCTGCGCCGCACCGAGGAGGAGCCCGCCGAGGTGCTTACCATTGGCGACCTCACCATCGACGTGCCGCAGCACATGGTCACGCGCGACGGCGCCGAGATCGCCCTGACCCCACTCGAGTTTGATCTGCTCCTGGAGATGGCGCGCAAGCCCAACCAGGTCCATGCCCGTGAGGAGCTGCTGGAATCCGTCTGGGGCTACCGCAACGCTTCTGACACCCGCCTTGTCAACGTCCACGTCCAGCGCCTGCGTTCGAAGATTGAGCACGATCCGGAGAACCCGGAGATCGTTTTGACCGTGCGCGGCGTCGGGTATAAGACGGGCAAGCCGGGGGTGTAAGACTTCTGAACACTAACCCCGTTCGGCGGGTGCGGGAGCACGTCGCCGAGGCATGGCGCACGTCCCTGCAGGTCAGGTTCGTGGGCACGGTGCTGATCGTGTCCACCGTGGTCATGCTGGTCCTGGGCTTTGCGGTGGCCTCGGTGGTGGCCCAGAGGGTGACCACCGCGAAGGTGGGCCTGGCGACGACGGAAATCGAGCGCGCCCGGGTGGTGGCCGAGGAGCAGATTGACGGTTCAGGGTCGACGGGGTCAACCCAGACGCGCTTCAACTCCGCGCGCGCCGTGCTGGGGCAGAGGTCGCAGCAGGATTCGGAGGCTGCCGCCGTCTACGAGCCGGTGCTGCTGTTAGAAAACGCCGATGGCTCGCTGACCACCTCGCCGGAGGGCTATGAGGTGCCGGAGCGGCTGCGCCAGTTCGTTTCTGAAGGCAACGTCGCCTACCAGTTCCACGAGGCGCTGCGTTCCGATGGCTCAAGTTACAAGGCCCTGATCGTGGGCACCCCGACCAGCTCGGATATCCCGGGCCTGCAGGTGTATTTGGTGATGAGCATGGAGGCCGAGGCGTCGACCCTCGCGCTGATGCGCGGCCTGTTGGTCTCGGCCATCCTGGTCGTCGTGGTCCTGCTCGTCGGCATCGCGTGGCTCGCCTCACAGCAGATCGTGGCCCCCGTGCGTTCCGCGTCGCGCACGGCGGAGCGCTTCGCGGCGGGGCATTTGCGCGAGCGCATGCCCGTCGACGGCGAGGACGAGATGGCGGTCTTGGCGCTGTCGTTTAACGACATGGCGGATAAACTGTCGCGCCAGATCACCCAGCTGGAGGAGTACGGTGACCTGCAGCGGCAGTTCACCTCCGACGTGTCGCATGAGCTGCGCACGCCGCTGACCACTGTGCGTATGGCTGCGGACATGATCGCCGCCGACCCGGACAGCTTGGAGCCGACCACGAGGCGCGCCTCCGAGCTGATGACGCGTGAGCTCGACCGCTTCGAGGAGTTGCTGGGGGACCTGCTCGAGATTTCGCGTCACGACGCTGGCGTGGCCGACCTCTCGCCCGCGAAGATGGATGCCCGCGCCCCGATTGAAGCGGCGTGGCAGCACACGCGACACCTGGCTGACGAGCTCGACGTTGAGGTGAACTTCATCGTCCCGGACGAGCCGGTGCAGATCGAGGGCGACTCCCGGCGCATCGAGCGCGTGATCCGCAACCTCATCGCGAACGCCGTGGACCACTCCGAGGGCAACCCCGTGACGGTGGAGCTAACGCAGAACGACGAGGCGGTCGCGATCACGGTGACCGACGAGGGCATCGGACTCAAGCCCGGGGAGGAAGATCTTGTGTTTAACCGCTTCTGGCGCGCGGACAAGTCGCGCAAGCGCCACTCGGGAGGCACCGGCCTGGGCCTGGCGATTGCGCGAGAAGACGCCCTGCTGCACAAGGGAACCCTTGACGCGGCGGGTACCGTCAACGTTGGATCGCAGTTCCGCCTTGTCCTTCCGCGAGACCCGCGCACGGGGTTTGTCACCGCCCCGGTTGACCTGAAAGCGCCCACGGCGCGAACGGCGAAAGGAGCCTAAGTGATGCGTAGTTTCCGCGCGCGGCCCAGCCGCGTTGTTTCGGCGCTCGCGGCGCTGACCGCGGGCGCGCTGGTTACGTCCTGCGCTTCGCTGCCGACGGATTCGGCGCCGCAGGTGATTCGCAGCTTTGACGCCCCGACACAGGTTAACCCCGATATCACGCCTGCGCCTGACAGTGACCCTGACGTACTGCTGCGGGATTTCTTCGCGGCCTCCGCGGTGCCGGCGGGCAACTACGAGGGTGCGAAGAGCTTTCTCACGGACGCGGCGCGCCAGGCCTGGGACCCCAGCGCCTCGACGATCGTCGTGGACCGGATCAGCGTGAACACCCTGGCTAGTGGAGGTGACACCCAGAGCTTCAACGTGCAGGGCAACGTCATCGGGGAGTTGCGACCGGGCGGCTCTTTTATCCCCGCGCGCCAGGGTTACGAGGCGACGATGGAGGTCCAGCGCGTCGACGGCCAGTGGCGGATCTCGTCCCTGCCGGCCGGTGCTGTGATCGAGCGCACGGAAATGCGCAACCGCTACCAGCCGTTTAACCTGTACTTCTTCAACCGCGACGGCACTCAACTCGTGCCGGATCGTCGCTGGGTGTTCGCCGAGCGTGACACCTTGGAAACCACGCTGATTACGCTTCTGCTTCGCGGGCCCTCGGAGCGGGTACGCACGGCGTTCAAGTTCGATCTTCCTGCCGAGGCCGCCTACACCGGGGTGGAAGACGGTGCGTACACGTTCACGGGTCTAAGCGGGTTGGGGGAGCAGGAGCGCCTGCGCTTCGCGGCCCAGCTGGTGTGGACCTTGGCCGGTGCCGGTGTGAGCGGGCCGATTGCGATCTACGCCGACGGTGATCCTCTGCTGCCGGGAACGGAAAGCTTCTCACGCGAGGACTTCCCCAACGTCAGCCCGGTGGCGACGGTGGAGGAAGAGCGGCTTTACACCCTGGCGGGTGGACGCCTGTTCGAGGTGGCCGAGGAGAAGGCACAGCCGATGGATGGCAGGGTTGCTGAGCAGGGCAATATCGTCGCCGCTGACGTCACCGCGGCTGGTGACTACGCAATCATCACCGGTGCTGAGGGGGACCAGGTGTTCCGCGCGGGAGCGTTTGAGCAGGGTGCGCGCGAGATTTTAAGGGGCGATAACTTCACGCGACCGACGTTTGAGAGCTCAGGCTCCGGGATCTGGACGGTCATGAATGGCCGCCAGGTGCAGCGCGCCGTGCAGGCCCCGTCGGGGGAGTACTCCACGGCGGAGGTGGTTGTCGAGCTGCCGCAGGGCGTCGACGGAAGTATTTCAGTGCTGCGGCTGTCCAACACGGGGGTTCGCGCGGTCATGGTGATCGAGGGCACGCTGTATACCGGCATTGTTGAGCAGTACGGCGACGGCGAGCGCCGCGTGATTAACGTTCTGGAGTACGCGCCGGATTTGGCGGGCAGCGTGATTTCGGCGGACTGGCAGCCTGACGGGTCGATCATCGCGGGTACCAGTAACCCGGGCTCGCCGGTGGTGCGCGTGGAGCAGGACGGTTCGGGTACGACGGGCAAGCCGATTGGAAATATCACCGCGCCGGTCGTGGCTGTCGCGGCGGGGGCGGACATGATCTACGCCACAGACGCGAACGCGGTGCTGCAGCTGCCGTCGGGTGCGACAGACGTCCCGAACTGGCGCGAGGTGCCTGGGTTGCAGGGTGTGCGATCCGTTCCGATTGTGGCCCGGTAGGCCGGAAATGTTTGAGCTGGTCCTGCCGCGGCGCTGCGCGGGGTGCGCGGCGGCGGGCCAGGTTCTGTGCGAAAAGTGCCAACACGCGCTCGCTGCGCTGCCGTACCGCGTGAGTACGGGCGTCGATACGCTCGCGCCCGTGTTCGTGCTCGGCCCGTACGCGGGCGCGCACCGCGGCATTGTGCTGTCAATGAAGGAGCGCGCCAACCTCGCTGTTCGCAGGCACGCGGGCATGCTTCTCGACGCCGCACTGACGCACCTCGAGGCCCGCGGTGAGATCCCGGAGGGCGCGGTGCTGGTGCCCGCCCCGACGCGCCGGGCGGCGGCGCGTGCTCGCGGCGGCGACCCGGTGGAGGCTCTGTGCCGAGCCAGTGGCAGGCCGACGGCCGCGGTGCTGAGCCTGGCGCGGGCCGCGCGGGATCAGTCGGAGCTCTCCGCCGCGCAGCGGCGGGCGAACCTGGCGGGGCAGGTGCGGTGCGCGGCGGTGCCGGCGGGTGTGGTCATCGTGGTCGATGACGTGGTGACGACCGGCTCGACGCTGCATGCGAGCGTCGCAACGCTGCTTGCCCGCGGAGCCGACGTGCGTGCTTGCGTGGCGCTGTGCGGGGCGTGAGTGCCGCGAAGTTGGTGGCACGTTTGCTCACGGGCGGCCGCGGCCCGCTTGTATAGTGGATATACCACCATATTCGCTGCTAGCAAGGGAGGAAGCAGATGACTTCTGCAGACAACAACGACGCCAACGCCGTCTTGAGCCCGGAGGCGCAGGTGACCATCACCGGGCGCAACGTCGAGGTCCCCGAGCACTTCCAGGAGCGCGTCAACGCCAAGCTCGCCAAGATTGAGAAGCTTGATCCGACGCTGAATTTCTTCCACGTCGAGCTCAAGCACGAGCCGAACCCGCGCCGTGAGGCGCAGGCGCAGCGCATCCAGATCACCGCCACCGGCAAGGGCCACCTCGCCCGCGCCGAGGCCAAGGAGGACAGCTTCTACGCGGCCCTCGAGTCGGCGATTGGCAAGCTGGAGCGCTCGCTGCGCAAGGTCAAGGTGCGCCGCGAGATTTCCCGCTCCGGCCACCGCGCTCCGAAGTCCACCGGCCAGATCGCCGCGGAGCTCGAGGCACAGGCCCGCGAGGCGCGCGCAAACGCCGGCGGCCAGTTCGACGTGGACCCGTACGCTGACCAAATCGAGGACGTTCAGCCGGGCCAGGTCGTGCGCCGCAAGGAGCACCCCGCCACGCCGAAGAGCGTCGACGACGCCCTGTCCGAGATGGAGCTGGTCGGCCACGACTTCTACCTCTTCATTGACAAGGAGACCAACCGCCCGTCGGTGGTGTACCGTCGTCACGCGTTCGACTACGGCCTGATCTCGCTCGTGGAGACGGACGACAACGCCTAAATGAGGTTTTGCGCAGCGCCGCCTGTGAGGGTTTTCGCCCTTGCAAGGCGGTGCTCGGTCTTTTAAGGGTGACTTCCCAGCGACGGTTGTCAGCCATGGCGGTACTATGGCTGGTTGGCAGTAGTTTATTTCCACCAACATGAAGGACTCCTAGCACGTGTTTGGACTTTCAAAGCTTCTCCGAGCCGGTGAGGGTCGCACCGTTAAGCGCCTCGCCAAGATGGCCGACGAGGTCATCGCCCTCGAAGACGAGTACGCGAGCCTGAGCGACGCTGAGCTCAAGGCAAAAACCGCCGAGTTCAAGCGGCTCATCGCGGACGGCACCAGCTTGGACGAGCTGCTTATCGACGCCTTCGCCACCGCCCGGGAGGCCTCGTGGCGCGTGCTGGGCCAGAAGCACTACCGAGTCCAGGTCATGGGTGGCGCGGCGCTGCACTTCGGGTCCGTCGCCGAGATGAAAACCGGTGAGGGCAAGACCCTGACTTCTGTGCTTCCGGCGTACCTCAATGGCCTTGAGGGCAAGGGAGTGCACATCGTTACCGTCAACGACTACCTGGCTAAGCGCGATGCCGAGATGATGGGCCGCGTGCACCACTTCCTGGGCCTCGACGTGGGCGTGATCTTGTCCGAGATGCGCCCGCCGGAGCGCAAGAAGGCCTACGCGGCGGATATCACGTACGGCACGAACAACGAGCTCGGTTTCGATTACCTGCGCGACAACATGACCCGCTCGACGGCGGATATGGTCCAGCGCGGACACAATTACGCCATCGTTGATGAGGTCGACTCGATCCTGATTGATGAGGCGCGCACCCCGCTGATTATTTCGGGCCCCGTCGACGGTTCGAGCCAATTCTTCACCGTCTTCGCGCAGCTCGCGCCGCGCATGCGCGAGGGCATTCACTATGAGGTGGACAAGCGCAAGCGCACCATCGGCGTGACCGAGGAGGGTGTGGAGTACGTCGAGGACCAGCTCGGCATCGACAACCTGTACGCCCCGGAGCACTCCCAGCTGGTGTCGTACCTCAACAACGCGATTAAGGCCAAGGAGCTCTTCGAGCGCGACAAGGACTACATCATCCGCAAGGGTGAGGTGTTGATCGTCGATGGCTTTACCGGACGCGTGCTGGCGGGGCGACGCTACAACGAGGGCATGCACCAGGCCATTGAGGCCAAGGAAAACGTCGAGATCAAAAACGAGAACCAGACTTTGGCGACCGTGACCTTGCAGAACTACTTCCGCCTCTACGACAAGCTCGCCGGCATGACGGGTACCGCGGAGACGGAGGCCGCCGAGCTGCACCAGATTTACGGCCTCGACGTCGTGGCAATTCCGCCGAACAAGCCGAACCAGCGCGTTGACCATGACGATTTGGTGTACAAAACCCAGGAGGCGAAGTTCGCCGCTGTGGCGGATGATATTGCTGAGCATGTCGAAAACGGCCAGCCGGTGCTAGTGGGCACGACCTCGGTCGAGCGTTCCGAGTACCTGTCTCAGCTTCTCACCCGCAAGGGTGTCAAGCACAACGTGCTCAACGCGAAGCACCACGAGGAGGAGGGCCGAATCATCGCCGAGGCGGGGCTGCCCGGCAAGGTGACGGTGTCGACGAACATGGCCGGCCGCGGCACCGACATCGTGCTCGGCGGCAACCCGGAGGTGCTGCTCGACGCCCGGCTCCAGGAGCAGGGTCTTGACCCCTTCGAGGACGAGGAGCGCTACCAGGAGGCGTGGAACGAGCAGCTGCCGAAGGCGCGCGAGCGGTCAATGCAGCTTGGCGACGAGGTCCGCGAGGCCGGCGGCCTGTACGTTATCGGCACGGAGCGCCACGAGTCGCGCCGCATCGACAACCAGTTGCGCGGCCGTTCGGGCCGCCAAGGCGATCCGGGTGAGACCCGTTTTTACCTCTCCATGCGTGATGAGTTGATGGTCCGCTTCGTCGGCCAGACCATGGAGAACATGATGAACCGCCTCAACGTCCCCGATGACGTGCCGATCGAGGCGAAGATGGTCTCCAACGCGATCAAGGGCGCGCAGAGCCAGGTGGAGAACCAGAACTTTGAGATGCGCAAGAACGTGCTCAAGTACGACGAGGTGCTCAACGAGCAGCGCAAGGTGGTCTACCGCGAGCGCCAGGAAATCCTCGGCGCGAAAGACATCAAGGACCAGATCCGCCGCATGATCACCGACACCGTCGGCGCCTACGTCGACGGCGCGACGGCGGAAGGCTACGTGGAGGACTGGGACCTCGATGAGCTGTTCAACGCGCTCGACTCCCTCTACGGCCCGTCCGTGACGCCGCAGCAGCTTATCGACGGCTCCGAGTACGGCCGTCCCGGCGAGCTCACCGCCGGCCAGCTACGCGAAGCCCTCGTCGCCGACGCCCAGGCCCAGTACGACGCGCTGGAGGCCAACGTCGCCGCGATTGGCGGGGAGGCGCAGATGCGCAACGTCGAGCGCATGGTCATCCTGCCGGTGATCGACACGAAGTGGCGCGAGCACCTCTACGAGATGGACTACCTTAAGGAAGGCATCGGCCTGCGCGCGATGGCGCAGCGCGACCCGCTGGTGGAGTACCAGAAGGAGGGCGGCGACATGTTCCACGCGATGGAGGAGGCCGTCCAGGAGGAAACCGTGCGCCAGCTGTTCATGATGCGCAAGCAGTTCGAGCAGCAACCGGGAGCTGAGACCGCGACGACTTAGAAGGTGGGCCGTTGTGAGTGACAAAAGTTGCACCAGCGTTGCAACTTTTGTCATTTTCCCAGGTGGTGTGGAGGCCTGATGTAAAACTTGTCACTGCTGACCCTCGGCGATTCACCCGCGAAAGGTTTTTACTGTCGTACCGAGCTCGGACTTCGGGCTTCCTGCTTCCCGCGTATCGTGCGATGGTCGCAGTCATGTTGAAGAACCCGCTAGTCATTCTGCTGATCCCCGTCACGTGCGTGGGGATACTGCTGAACGTAGTGCAGATTGTCACCGGCGACTTCTCCCACCCGCTGTACTCCCAAGGAAAAACCCTCACCTTGCTGGGAGGTATAGGGTGTGTCCTTTACGCGCTCAGCGTTTACCGCCGGCGGCGCCGCGGGAAGTAGCGTGTCGACCTACAGCACCTTGAACGACACTAGGCGCGCGTCGCGCACGCGGGCGACGTAGCCGAAGCGCCGCCCGCCAACGTCGACGGTGCCAAACAACTCCCCGCCCTCGCGTGCGTGGCACGTGACAATGCGCACCGGTCCGCGCACCGCCAAAGCCCTTTGCTTAGCCTTGACGTGGTTGCGCACCCCGAGCGCGTACAGCTTCGATTTAAGAGTCGCCGCGTCGCGGTTGCCAAAGGCCGCGTCGAGGGCACCGCGCACCAGGGGTGAGACGTTAGCCGTGGGCTCGGCGCGGTCTTGGGGCCTGGCCGAGGGCAACCTCCTGGGCACCAAAACGTGCATGTACTGCTGCCCTGGCACTGGGTAGAACACGTTTGCTCCTTACGCGGTGGGAAAGCGGGGTAGGTAGGATTGTGGCACGATTAGGCAGCGTCGCAAGGGCGCTAGCGCACAATAAAGTAAGCACGAAAACTAAGCTCACAGAGAGGTTTCCTATCCTGATGCAGGCACTCATCATTGACTACGCCGGAGTTCTCGACACCGATGCCGAGGACCAGCGCCGGTGGCGCACCTTGATCGAGTCCGTGAAGGACACGGGCATTAAAACCGCCATCCTCTCCAACGTCGAGGCCGAGGGGGAGCAGGCCGACCAGGTGCGCGAGTGGGAGTTCCGCGGGATAGTCGATGCGGTCGTGCTCTCTGGCGAGGTGGGTGCGCGCAAGCCCGAGCGCGCCGCGTTCCAGGCCGCCGCGGACGCGGTCGACGCCCCGCTGGCCGACTGCGTGATGATCGACGACGACATCATGAACGTGCGCGGCGCCGTGGAAAACGGCATGATCGGCATCCTGCACACCGCCTTCGAGCGCACCGCTGTGGAGATCCAGTCCCTGTTCGACATTGAGGGTGAGTTCGAGTGAGGGTCTACATCCCGGCGACGTTTTCTATGCTGGCCTCGCTCAAGGACAACGGCGTTCTCCACCCCCGCAACGGCTGGGGTTTCGCCGCGACACCAAAGCTGACGGAGCTTTTCACCTCGGGCGATCAGGAGGAGATTGAGGCGATTGCGTTCGACGAAGCTGCGTTGGCGTCAATACGCTTGCTCACGATTGGGGACGAGGAGCAGTTCCCGCACCGCCGCGTGGTTGTCTCCGCCGATGTGGAGGCCACCGGCGAACCCGAGATGGGGGAGTCCGTGGTCCGCATCGCGGGGCCCGTTGAGCTCAAAGACGTCGCCGCGCTGCATATCGACGTCGCCGAGGCCGAGGCCGCCACCGCGAAGGCGATTGACAACGTCGACGCCGCGGATCTCGGCGACGAGGACGCCGAGCTGGCGGTGGGCGACGCCCAAGACAACTACATGGCCTTCTACGACCCCAGCGAGCTACCGTTTATCATCGAGCTGCTTTAGCTCCCACTCGTTGTTCGAGTGCAGCGCCTCCAGCAGGCGTCGGACAGCGAGCGCGCGCCTGCCCACCGGGGAGGAGTGATCGAGCTCGTCCCACGCGCACTCCGGGTCGGCGGGCGGGCCGAGGTGCGTGCAGCCGCGCGGGCAGTCCTCCGCTGCCGCGGCGAGCTCGGGGAACACGCCGACGATCTCGTCGGGACTGACGTGGGCCAGCCCGAAGGAGCGGATGCCGGGGGTGTCGATGATCCAGCCGCCGCCGGGCAGCTCGAGCGCTACCGACTGGGTGGAGGTGTGGCGGCCCTTGCCCACCCCGGAAACCTCGCCGGTTTCCCGGTTGGCGTCGGGAACGATGCGGTTGACCAGTGTCGATTTGCCCACGCCGGAGTGGCCGATGAGCGCGGAGAGGCGACCCGTGATGCGTTTGGTGAGCTGCTTGATGTCGTCGTCGATGCCGACCTCCATCACGTCGACGTCGAGGTCTTCGAGCTCCGCGCGGAAAATCGCCGGGTCAGCCAGATCAGATTTGGTCAGGCACACGATTGGGGTGACGCCCCCGACGAACGCGGCGATCAGCGCGCGCTCGACAAACCCGGTGCGCGGCGGGGGATCGGTCACCGCGCTGACAATCAGCAGCAGCTGCGCGTTGGCCACGATGATGCGCTCGTAGGGGTCGGTGTCGTCCGCGGTGCGGCGCAGCACCGAGGTGCGGTCCTCGCGCTTGACGATGCGCGCTAGGGTGTCCTTGTCGCCGCTGGTATCGCCCACCACGCCGACGCAGTCGCCCACCTCGACGGAGACCTTCTTCAGCTCCCGCGCCCGCATGCACTGGACCACCGCCCCGGTGTCGTCGAGCACGACCCCCCAGCGGCCGCGGTCTTTCGTAACCACCATCCCGCCCACTGCGTCGTCGTGGGAGGGTCGATCCTTGGAGCGTGGCCGCGAGCCCTTGCCGGGGCGGACGCGGACGTCTGACTCGTCGTAGTCGGAAAACCGCCTCGCCACGAAAACTTACGCCTCCACCATCTCGGCCCACATGGTCTCGAACCCGGGCAGGGTCTTGGCGGTGGTGGCGATGTTTTCGACCTCAACACCCTCGGTGGTCAGGCCGATGATCGCCCCGGCGGTGGCCATGCGGTGGTCGTCGTAAGAGAGCCACTGGCCCCCATGTAGGCGCGCTGGGCGGATGCGCAGGCCGTCGGTGAGCTCCTCGCAGTCGCCGCCGAGCTTGTTGATCTCGTCCGTCAACGCCTTGAGCCTGTCGGTTTCGTGCCCGCGCAGGTGCGCGATGCCGGTGAGCTCGGACGGCGTCGTCGCTACTGCTGCGAGTGCGGCGACGGTGGGGGTCAGCTCACCGAGGTCGCTCATGTCCAGCCGGATGCCGCGCAGCATGCCTCGCGACGGCCCCGTCACGCGCAGGGTGTGGCCACCCGCGCCGTCGGCCTCGAGCACGGTCTCGCCGCCCATGCGCTCCACAATCGTGCGGATCGCGTCGCCCGGCTGCGTGGTGGACACCGGCCAGTGTTTCACGGCCACGGAACCACCGGTGACAGCCGCTGCGGCGATGAACGGGGTTGCGTTCGACAGGTCCGGCTCGACCACCCACGTGCGCCCGCGGATCGGCTGCGGCGCAACGCGCCAGGTGTGACCGGAGGTTTCGACGGTCACGCCGGCGTCGGCAAGCATGGCGAGCGTCATCTCGATGTGCGGCATCGAGGGCAGGGTGCCGCCGGTGTGGGTGATGGTCACGCCTTTGTCGAAACGCGCGGCGGCGAGGAGCAGCCCGGAGACGAACTGGGAGGAGCCGGAGGCGTCGATCTCCACGGTGCCGCCGCGCGCGTGGGAGGTGCCGTGAACACTAAACGGCAGGCTGTCGCCCTCGATGTCGACGCCGAGGTCGCGCAGGGCGTCGAGGATGGTGGAGATGGGGCGCTGGCGGGCGCGATCGTCGCCGTCGAAACGCACCTGCCCGGACGCAAACGCGGCAACCGCGGGCACGAAGCGCATCACGGTGCCAGCGAGCCCGCAGTCGACCTCGGCGCCGTGCAGGTCGCCGGGGGTCACGGAGATTGTCTCGCCCTCGGTGTGAAAACGCACGCCCATGGAGGCGAGCGCCGCCTCCATTAAGTCCGTGTCGCGCGAGCGCAGCGCACCGATAATCGTTGAGGGCCCCTGGGCCAGCGTGGAGAGCACGTAGGCGCGGTTGGTCAGCGACTTTGACCCCGGCACGCTTACGGTATGGGTGATCGGGGTCGCCGAAAACGGCGCTGGCCACAGTTCAGTCATGCAAACCATCATAAGGACAAACCGCGTGGCAGCACCATTATTGCGCCAACGCGCGCGATTAGGGCGATAATGGTGAGCATGTGCGGACGATTCGTTCTCTTCACCAGCGGCACCGACCTCATCGAGGAGGTCGCGACTCTGCCGGGCATCTCGCGTGTCGACGCCCCAGACGGCACCCCGCCGCCGCGCTACAACGTCGCGCCCACCCAGCAGGTGCCGCTGATCCGCTTCGACGGCGAGGTCGCCGCCCTCGACTCGGCGCGCTGGGGTCTTCTGCCGAGCTGGAAGAAGGACGATTCCGGCCCGCCGCTGTTTAACGCCCGCGGTGAGACCGTCGCCGAGAAGCCGGCGTTTCGCTCGGCGTTCAAGGCTCGGCGCGGCCTGATGGTGCTCGACGGCTACTACGAGTGGAAGGACAAGCAGCCCTACTACGTCACCCCCTCGGAGGGCATGCTGTACGCGGCCGCGCTGTGGGAGACGGGGCTCGACATACTTTCCACCACGATGGTCACCACCGACTCGGTGGGCGACGACATGACGTGGCTGCACAACCGCCTGCCGCTGTTTCTCGCCCGCGACGAGATCGAGCAGTGGGTGCGCGGCACGCCGGAGGAAGCGCTCGAGCTGGTGCACCCCTCGCGCGTTGCCGGCGACCTGTCGTATCGCCCGGTATCCAAGGATGTGGGCAACGTCCGCAACGATTTCGCCGAGCTTATCGACGCTCCCTAGACGCCCAGCTGAACAAACTCCGCGCCGGTGAGGCGCGCCAAGTCGCTTGGGGCGAGGGAGATGGACAGGCCGCGCTGGCCGCCGGAGACGGTGACGGTGGGCAGGGCAGCGCAGGGGGCGTCGATAAGCGTGCGCAGCGCCGTTAAAGTGCCCAAAGGCGAGATGCCGCCGATGATGTAGCCGGTGGCGCGCTGGGCGCGGCCGGGGTCGGCGAGTTCGGCGTTTTTCCACCCCAGGGCGTGCGCGGCGGCCTTGAGGCTTAGGCGCTTCGAGACGGGGACTAGGCACAAGGCCAGGTCGCGCTCGTGCTGGACGACGAGGGTTTTCAACACTGCGTCGGCGTCGAGGCCCAGCTCGGCGACGGAGTGCTCCCCAAAATGATCGTGGCTGGGCGCGTAGCTCAAGATCTCGTGGTCAATCGCCGCCACGGCCTCGACGGCCCGGGTTCTTTTCGCCATGGTGCCCCACAATAGGCCAGCGGCCGGTAGCTACAATGATCCCCATGGCCGACACTGACGTGCATAAGCGCTTCACCGAGGAGGCGATGCCGCTTCTGGACCAGCTCTACGGCGGCGCCCTGCGGATGACGCGCAACCCCCAAGACGCGGAAGACTTGGTGCAGGAGACCTACCTCAAGGCGTTCAACGCCTTCGAGAGCTTCAAGCCCGGCACCAATTTGAAGGCCTGGCTGTATCGGATCATGACCAACGCCTACATCAACACCTACCGCAAGAAGCAGCGCAGGCCGATTGAGACCTCGACCGAGGACATGACCGACCACCAGCTCTACACCACGAGCTCGCACGACTCGACGGGCCTGGAATCCGCCGAGGTCGCCGCGCTCAAGGGCATGCCCAACGGGCGGATCTCGGAGGCGTTCGACGAGCTCAACGAGGACTACCGGATGGTCGTTTACATGGCCGATGTCGAGGATATGGCGTACAAGGAAATCGCCGAGGCCCTCGACATTCCGCTCGGCACCGTGATGTCGCGGCTGCATCGGGGAAGAAAACAGCTACGCGTGTTGTTGAAGGATGTGGCCAACGAGCAAGGAATCGGTCTGGAGGAGAAGAAGTAGATGAGCACTGATTGCCCGAAGTGCGAGAACGCGCACCGAATGTTGTGCGAATTGCTCGACTCCGAAACTAGCGTCGAGCGCGCCGCCGAGATCCGCGACTTCATCCAGTCCTGCCCCGAGTGCTTCAGCCGCTACGAAAACGAGCTGGCCGCGCGCACGATCGTGCAGAAGTGCTGCGGCGCCTCCCACGCCCCGGACCACCTTCGCCAGCGCATCATCGCCTCGCTCACGACCGTGTCCATTACCCAGATTCACTACCGCGGGTAATTTCGCCGGCTGCTTGAGAGATGCGAAACGCCCTCCCTGCCTGAAATCCGGCGGGGAGGGCGTTTGCGCGTGCGCTCTATTTAAGAGTTGGGGCGCTTGCCGCGGTTGGCGCTCTTCTTGCGGCGGTCCTTCCGCTTACGACCACGCTTGCTCATGGTGCCTCCTTTAAGGGGTAAATGGTGTCTCGTTTCCCCACTTTATCGCCCGCCTAGGCGTGCGGAGAAATCGGGCCACTCAGTTTTAGAAGGGGTTAGGCGGTCAGGCGTGCGCGGCTGCGGGCGCGCTGCTTGTTACGGCGCTTGAGCGCGCGGCGCTCCTCCTCGGACAGGCCGCCCCAGACGCCGGCGTCCTGGCCGGTCTCCAGTGCCCACTTCAGGCACTGGCTGGTAACGGGGCAGCGGTTGCAGACGAGCTTCGCCTGCGCGATCTGGGTGAGTGCGGGGCCGGAGTTTCCGACGGGGAAGAACAGTTCGGGGTCTTCGTCGCGGCAAACGGCTTCGTGGCGCCAATCCATGGTCAATACTCCTTTAGTCGGTGGTTTCAGTCGGTTTTTAAGATTTTGTGCGCACCACAAGTGCCCCCAGATGATCTGGGTGCACTGTACGTTTCAACACCGCAGGTGTTGGGCGGAGCTCCCCGGTGGATCCGGGATCCGTCATCCATTTCCCTGCTGTTAACCCCGTGGTGGCTTGGGGTTAAGGGCTGTGTAACCAGCCTGTCGTTTGAGCTACCCGGAAATAATGGCATGTCCCAGCGAACTCCGCTAGGGGTAGAGTACAAAATGTGACGGAGATCATATTTTTCCATTCATCAAAATCGGGTCGAATTGGTCAATACCCACGAAATTTGGCCGGTGCTTCAACGCCGTGGCCTGCATGTTTAGGTGTTTTTGGGGGAGCACGCGGCCTAGTGCGGGGTCAAATCGCTGGCAGCCGTGCTGTAGACGCCGGAGTAGCGTTTACGAGGTGTTTACGGAGAGTTTGCGGCGGGGATAGACTTGAAAACCGTGACTGAGAAACGGAATCCCATTGACGAAACCGAGCTCGCCGCGCTCAGCGTCCCAGCTGTGGTCAAGTTCGGCGCGGCGGTCGTCCTCGCGCAGTGCCTTGTCCTGTTCGGCTACTCGATCTGGCTGATCGTGACCAACGTGCGCGGCACGGCGGCGTCAAGCTTGGAGTCCGCCTCCGCCGCCACGGACTTCGTGGGCATTGGCACCGCGGTGTTCCTGCTCATCGTCTTCGGCTTCGTCGCCTTCCACGCCGCCCGCACCCTGGCGGGCCAGCCCTCTGGCCGTGGCGCGATCGTGCTCATCGAGGCCATCCTGCTCGGCGTGGCCGTCTACATGTTCAGCGGGGGAGCGGTGCTGCTCGGCATCGTCACCTTGATCTCCGCGCTCCTCGCGCTCGTCGGTGTGTTCCACCCCGCCGCGGTCCACTACTGGGAAGCTCGCTACGCCGCCCGCACCCGCGGCTAGTTCGCCGAAAACACCACCAGCTCGCCGCCTCGCTTTTCGACGACCACGCCCCCGGCGCCAGCAATCCCCACCGTGCCCGTGTAGCCGCCGCGATCCACGGCGATCACCCGCTCCACCTCGCGGGTGTCCCAGTTGGCCACGGCCACACCCTGGTCTGTGGCGAAGAGCAGCCTGTCGCCGGCCGCGACACCGGGCCCGAGCGCGCCTTCAAACTCCCCGCTAAAACGCAGGCTGTCCGGCTCAAACAACCCGAGCGTGTTCGGGGCAAAGTAGGTCATGTGGTGGGGCAGGTCGGCGGCTTCGTGTGTCGCCGAGTCGGGCGCGGGCCCGAAATCCGGGGCGGGTGACGCCGACACCTCCTCGCCACCGGTGTTGTAGGCGCGGACCTCGCGGGAACCGGGGTTGTACACCGCCGCAACCTCCGGTGACACCGCGACCAGATAGGCCGACTCGGCGATCGAGACATTGGCCTCGATCTCCGGCTTGCGGGAATCCTCGGGCGTGGTGGTTTGCAGGCGCAGCCACGTGCCGTCGTCGCAACGCTCGGTCACCGCGAGCAGCTCTTTGCGGGTCAGCGCCGAGGTGATCCCGCAGGCGTGCGGCTGCATCCCGGACTCCTGTGGAGCCTCGACCCGGCCGTACTCCACGGTGCGGACAAGGTCCGAGCGCCACAGCTCCACGCGCTCAGAGCTGACGTAGCCCACGCGATCGTTTGACGACAGCGAGGCCACCTCGTCCGGCGCCACCGACGAGCGCGTGGCCGAGTACGTGCCGGCCAGCGCGTCGAGCGCCACGACATCGCCGCACCCCGCGTTGCCGCGGTAGGTGGCGATCACCTTTCCCCAGGCCTGGTCAAGTGTGCACAGCTCGAGGTCGCGCTGATACGTCCACGCCGTCTCGCCCTGCGGCGTCGTCGCGCGGAGCGTGCCGTCGGCGTAGGAAATGATCATGCCCTCCGCGATAACCGGGGAGACTCCCGGCGAGGTGTCGGGCAGGCGGAAGGACTCCTGGAGCGTTGTCGGGGGCGTCGATAAGCGAGCGGCGCTTTCGTACTGCTTCTCGGCAGGCGATAGCTGGGAGGCGCGGATGGGGGCGGTGAGAAAGGCCGCGGCCACGAGGACCAGCGAGACCACGGCGATAACCGCCGTTGCGATCAGGTCGCCACGGGTGCGTCGATACGGAGCACTCACCGGCGCTTCCTTTCGCGCGAGCGGCGCGGGGTCGGGTCGCCGTGGACGGTGACCGCCGGGCCGACGCGCTCGCCCGCGGAGTCGGGGATGTCGAGTCCCTGGTAGAGCTCGGGCGAGGTGGAAAACCACTCCGGCGGCTCGGGCATCTCTAGGCCCAGCTCGGTGTTGATGGCGGCCCACTTCGGGCCCTCGTCGAAGCCGACGAGCGTGACCGCGATCCCGGTCTGGCCCGCGCGGCCCGTCCGGCCGATGCGGTGGACGTAGGTCATGGGGTCATCCGGGGTCTGGAAGTTGATCACGTGGGTGACGTCGTCGACGTCGATGCCGCGCGCGGCGACGTCCGTGGCCACAAGGATGCTCACCTCGCCGCTGCGAAACGCCTCGAGCGCCTGCTCGCGAGCGCCCTGGCCCAGGTCGCCGTGGACGGAACCGACGTCGAAGCCGCGCTCGGCAAGATCGCGCGCCACCTCGGCGGCGGTGCGCTTGGTCCGCGTGAACACGATCGTGCGGCCGCGGCCGCGGGCCTGCAGGATCCGCGCGGTGACCTCGAGCTTGTCCATGCGGTGCGAGCGAAACACCACCTGGCGCGTGGTCGAGTGCGTGCTCGGGGTGTTCGCGGCCTCCGCGCGGATGTGCACAGGCCGGTTCATCAACGAGCGCGCGAGCGTCAAAATCGCCCCGGGCATCGTGGCCGAGAACAGCATCGACTGCACCGGCTGCGGCAGCGCCGCCCACAGCTTCTGAATGTCCGGCAGGAAACCGAGGTCGAGCATCTCGTCGGCCTCGTCGAGAACCAACACGGCCACGCGATCGAGCTGCAGGTTGCCGCGGTTGAGTAGGTCGATCAGGCGCCCCGGTGTTCCCACCACGACGTCGACGCCGCTGCTCAGAGTGGCGATCTGCGCCTCGTAGGGGCGGCCGCCGTAGACGGTGGTGATCCGCACCGGGGTGTACTTCGCCGCCCGGGTCAGGTCGTCTCCGACCTGGACGGCCAGCTCGCGCGTGGGCACGATAATCAGCGCGCGGGGGGTGCCGTCGAGTTCGGCGACGTCGGCATCGTCGAACACCCGATCAAGCAGGGGAACGCCGAACGCGTAGGTTTTGCCCATGCCCGTGCGCGCCTGCCCGATAACGTCCTTGCCCGCCAGCGCCAGGGGGGCCGCGAGCTCCTGGATGGAAAACGTATGCGTGATCCCGAGCTCACCTAACGCGTCGACAATCTCCGCCGCGACACCGAGCTCAGCGAACGTCGGCGCGAGTTTCTCTGCGGGATCTTTTGCGTCTGGCACACGCTCATCTTAGCGTTGGTGCATTTTCGTCGGCGGATGCAGTGGATGCTGCTGGCGATAATGCCCTCTATACAATGGTGTCCACTTGAGAAAACCAATGAAAACCAATCTGAGACAAGGACAGTGAATCTAGGCACATGGATATCAGGATCGGACTTTCCGACAGCCAGCGCGAGCTCGCCGTTTCCAGCAACGACCTGCAGGAGGACGTACTCGCCCGCGTGAGCACGGCGATCGCGGAAGGCCAGCCAACGCTGACGTTGGAGGACGACAAGGGACGCAAGTTCCTCGTCCGCACCGAGCGCATTGCCTACGTTGAGGTAGGTAACTCCAACGCGCGCGCCGTTGGCTTCGCCCGCTAGCGCCGGGTTAGATTGAGGCGTATGACACATAGGCACGGCCACGAGCCCCACCCCAGGCCCGAGACTCGCGAGAAGGAGCCGTCGTTCTTCGTCCGCTTCGCCCGCGAGTACGGCTGGCGTGCTTACGCCATCCCGGTGCTCGCCGTGCTGACCGTCTTCGTGCTGGTCAACATGGTTTCTAACCCGGGGGAGGCGGTGGTGGCCTCGCCGGTGGCGGACACCTCTGATTCGCGCCAGGGCGATAGCGCGCACAACCACGAGGCCAGCCCCGCGCGCGAGCCCGCGAAGCTGCCAGAGGGCAGCGTCGGCTTGGAGGACCTGCCGCCCGGCGGGCCGTTTACCGAGCGCGGCGAGGGCACGTTCCGCACGATCGGGGCGCCCGGCGCGGCGGCGGGCCGGGGTGAAGAGCTGGTCTTGCGCTACATCGTCGAGGTGGAAAACGGCCTCGACACCAGCCTGTACGGCGGCGACGACGCGTTTGCGGCGCTTGTCGACGCCACCCTCGCGGACCCGCGCGGGTGGACCAACGACCCGCGCTTCGGCTTCGAGCACGTCGCCGCCGACCAAAACCCCGACCTGAAGATCCAGCTCACCTCCCCGGGCACGACGAAGGCCAACTGCGGCGGCGACCTCGGGCTGGAAACGAGCTGCCGCACCATGGCCACCGGCGTGAGCACGGTCGTGATCAACGAGGCCCGCTGGGTGCGCGGCGCCGCCCCCTTCGAAGGCGATCTGGGACGCTACCGCCAGTACCTGGTCAACCACGAGGTCGGGCATGCCCTCGGTTTCGCCGAGCACGTTCCCTGCCCAGAAAACGGCGCCTTGGCGCCCACGATGATGCAGCAGACGCTGAGCCTGAACAACGCTGAGCTGCACAGCCTTGACCACGACGAGGTGTACCCGGACACGAACGAGACCTGCCTAGCTAACCCGTGGCCGTACCCGCGTCCGGCCGTTCTGTAAAGAGGGGGACAGTATGCCAATTCCGGGGCACGTGTTATCCGCATTCCAGGTCGACGGGATCGCACCCGTTAAGCTGGGCGCGGCGTGGGATTTCGGCGCGCGCTACGACCGCGTCGTGGTGTCAGCAGCGACAGCCACCTCCGCGTGGTCTGCGAAGGTCCGAGAGCGCTTTACCTCCCCGGGCGTCCTCGTGGCACGGCCCGTGCGCGCCACCGATGGCCGAGTCGTCGTCGGCGGCTTTCGGGCCAGCGAGTTCATCGAGGGCGATATCGCAGCGCGTGCCGACGAGGCAGTCGCCGCCGCGCTGGCCTTCGACGAGGCGATGGCCGGCGTGGACGCCCCGACAGTCGAGCGCACCGACATGTGGGCGGAGGCGGATCGCGCGGTGTGGGATGCGGCGGCTCCAACTGGACGGGTGTCTGTGGCCCACCTCGACTTCTTCGCCTGCTGCCTGTTTTCGGGCACGTTGCCGCCAGCGTTGACCGACATCGTCCCGTCTGCCGAGCCGCGCCCGCGCGGGTACACGGCGGCGCTCACGCTTGTCGACGCCCTTCTCAACGAGGCCGTCGATGAGCGCATTGTCTCTCGCTGGGCGCACATCCCAGACCTGGGTGCGCTGGCGCTCAAGGCGTGCGAGTTTCGTGAACTCACCAGCGCGTCTTGCCGCGGCGAATCGAATGTGAGTGCTAATTTGGGGCGGGTTCGCGCGCTGGTGTCGATCTAGCCTGGCACAATCGGTGCCCATGGCGACAGACAACTCTCTTCCCGCACCACCGCGGGCCTACCTTGTGCCGCGCCGCCGCCGCACTGAGCAGCGCTCGTGGGCCCAACCCCTGCCCACGAGCGGGACCTGGAAGGTCACGGGCGAGGCGGGCTCGGGAGTCAGTAGCTTCCTCATTGACACCGTCGTGCGCGCCGTCGAGTCCGGCGCCGACCCCCGCGGCATCCTGGTCATCAGCTCGTCTAAGGAATCGGGCGCGCGCCTGCGCGTCGAGCTGTCCGACCGGCTCGCTGCCTCCGGGTTCGTCATCGACGAGCCGATGGTGCGCTCCGTGCACTCCCTGGCGTTCGCCTTGCTGCGTCAACGCGTGGACGGTGATATCCGGCTGATCTCCGGCGCCGAGCAGGACGCCGCCATCCGCCAGCTCCTCCAGGGCCACGCCGAGGACGGGCGCGGCACATGGCCGGAGCAGCTGCGCCCCGCGCTTTCCATGGTGGGCTTTGCCCGGCAGCTGCGCGACTTCCTCCTGCGCGCCGTGGAACGCCAACTCACCCCGGATGACTTGCGCGCCCTAGGGCAGGCGCACAACCGCCCGATCTGGTCCGCAGCCGGCGACTTTTTAGACGAGTACCAGCAGGTCATGGCGCTTAACCCGGCACGCTTCGTCAGCGCCTCCGAGCTCGTCTCCTCGGTACTGCGCGGCGAGATCGACGGTCGCTGGCACACCGTCGTCGTCGACGACGCGCAGCACCTCGCGCCTGCAGCCGGCGAGCTCGTGCGCCGCCTTGTAGAGCACGCCTCGCTGGGTGTCGTCGGCGGCGACCTCGGCCAGAGTGTGTTTCACTTCCGTGGGGCGTCGCCACGCTTTTTTGCGAACCTCGGGGGGCTCGACCACGAGGTCATCGACCTCGGGGCGTCGCGGCGCGCACCGATTGCCCAGGCGGCGGTGTGTGACAGTAGCGCGGCCCAGCACTCCATCGTCGCCGACACCGTGCGCCGCGCCCACCTCGAAGGCGGCGTTGACTACCGCGAGATGGCCGTGATCGTGCGCTCGGTCGGCTCGATCGAGTCCGTTCGGCGCGCTCTGCTGCACGCCGGCGTTCCGGTCATGCTCAACCCCACCGACGTGGTCTTGAGCGAGCAGCGCATCGTCGCCGCGCTCATCCTCGGCCTGCGCGCGCTGGAGGGGGAGCTGAGCTCCGCCGAGTGGCGCGACCTTCTGCTCGGCCCGGTCGGCGGCACCGACCCTGTCACCCTGCGCCGCTTGTTGCGCGGGTTGCGCCGCTGGCAGCCGGAAGAACGTGCCGAAGACACTCTGCGCCACCTGCTGCGATCGACCCAGCCCCTGCCCGATTTCGGCGTCATGCTCACCGAGCGTGAGCTGTCCATCCTGGGCCACGTGCGCGCCGTGCTCGACGCCGGGCGCGGCGAGCTTGCCCAGGGCAGCATCGAGGACGTCCTGTGGGCGGTGTGGAACGCGACCGGCCTGGCGAACCGCCTGCTCACCGCCGCGCTGCGTGGCGGGGCGACGGGATCCCAAGCCGACCGCGACCTCGACGCCGTGATGGCGCTTTTCGACGCCGCCGGCGACTACGTCGAGCGCCGTGTCGGCGGCTCCAACGTCGCAGGTTTCGTCGCGCACATCGCGGAGCAGGAGCTGCCCACCGGCGTGCGCGATAGGCGCACCGCCACGCCGGACGCGGTCGCCCTGCTCACGGCGCACGGTGCGGTGGGGCGTGAGTTCCACACCGTCGTCGTCGCGGGTGTGCAAGAGATGCAGTGGCCGTCGTTGGCGGAAACCGGCACGATGTTCTGCCAAGAAGAGCTCGTTGATCTTGTCGACAACAACGTCGACCCCGCGGTGCCGGTGAGCCGGAAGGCGGAGCAGCTGGCGGAGGAGAAGCGCCTGTTTGACGTGGCCACCAGCAGGGCCACCCACTGCGTGCTGGTCACGGCCGTCGACGAGCCTGACGGCGAGGAGGTGATCCAGCCCTCGCGCTTCATCGAGGAGTTCTGTACCAGCCACTCCATTGCACCAGCACGCGTGACAACGGCCTCGAGCTCCGCCGACCCCGCCCCCGGGGCGGACGAGCTCACCGCCGTTCGCGTGCTCGCGCGCGACGACGTGATAGCGGAGCTGCGCCGAGCCCTTCAGGATCCCGGCGTTGGTGAGGCGGGGCGTCGACAAGCTGCGCGACAGCTCGCGCGCCTTGCCGACGCGGGCGTGCCCGGCGCGGACCCCGGAGAATGGTGGACGACGACCGAGGTCGCCTCGCACGAGGCGCTCGCCGTGCCCGAGAGGCTCTCGCCTTCGCGCATCGAAAGCCTGCTGGCCTGCCCCATGCGCGAGGTGCTCCAACGCATGGTCGGCCTCGACTCCTCGCTGCACATGGTGTGGGGTTCGATGGCGCACGCCTACTTCGAGGCCCTCGGCCGCGGGGTCGATGAAGCCTACGCCCGCGAAGCGGTGCTCGACGCGCGCCGCAGCGTCGACGACGCGCCCGGGTGGAAGCTCGAGCGCGAGATCGCGGAGTTCGACGCGCTGCTGCAGCGCACGCATCTCTGGCTGCAGACCTCCCGCGCGGCGTTCGAGCAGGTCGCCGTCGAGGCCGACATCGACGTCACCATCGCCCCGGGCCTGCGCATCGTGGGCCGCGCCGACCGCATCGAGCGCGACGGCAGCGGCGCACTGCACATCGTCGACCTGAAAACCGGCTCAGCCCTGCCTTCCCAAGCAGAGGCCGAGGCCAACCCGCAGCTCGAGGCGTACCAGCTCGCGCTGTCGCGTGGCGTCGTGGACGGTGAGACGGTGCGCAGCGCCGCGCCGGGCGAGGCACCCAGCGACGTCGGCGGGGCGGTGCTCGTCTACCCCAAGGCGGACAGGAAGGCAGTGGCGACGCGGGAGCAGGCGTCGAAAAGCGAGGAGCGGCTCACGGAGTTCGCGGAGGTCGTTGCCCCGCTCCCGCAGCTGGTGGCAGGCCCTGAGCTGCTCGCCTCCGCCGGTGCCCACTGCGACAGGTGCGCGGTGCGCGCGCTGTGCCCCGTACAACCAGAAGGACAGGTGGTTCCCCGTGGCTAACGCCCCCCACACGCCGATGAGCCCCACGGTGCTGTCGAAGTACCTCGGGCAGGCCTACCCGCCGACTGAGCAGCAGGCGGACATCATCGGGGCCGACCCGGGGCCCTTGCTCGTCGTTGCGGGCGCCGGAGCCGGCAAGACGGAGACGATGGCGGCGCGCGTCGTCTGGCTCGTTGCCAACGGATACGCGCGCCCCGAAGAGGTTCTCGGGCTGACGTTTACGCGCAAAGCTGCCCAGGAACTGAGCAAACGCATCCGGGACCGGCTCGGCGTCCTCGCAGCGAACGATGCGCTGCTGCGCCGCCTCGACCCGAGCGGAGAGCTCGCCGACACGCTGCGAGTCATCGCACCGACTGTCGCCACCTACGACTCGTACGCGGGGGACCTGGTGCGCGAGTACGGGCTGTTGGTTCCCGTCGAGCCGGACGCGCGCCTGATCACGGCTGCGGAGCTGCACGCGATCGCCCACGAGGTCGTCCTCGGCTACCGCGGCACGCTTGTGGCGGAAAGCGGGAAAAACCCGAGCGTGGCCACGGTCGTCAAGAATGTCCTCGGCCTGGTCACCTCGATGGGGAACTCTCTGATGCAACCGGAGTTTATCGCCGAGCATGCGCACGACTTCCTCGCTGAGACCGAGTCCCTGCCCGGCCGGGGCAACCCCCCGACCTTTACCGGTAAAATGACCGGCTGGCGCGACACCCAGGAGCTGCGTCGCGCCTACCTGCCGCTGGTGGAGGAGCTCAACGCGCAGCTGCGCGAGCGCGGGCTGGTCACCTTCAACGAACAGATGTCTGTGGCCGCCCGGCTCGCCCACGACCACGAGTTCGTCGGCGCGTCCCAGAGCCAGCGCTACCGGGTAGTCATGCTCGACGAGTACCAGGACACCTCTCACGCCCAACGCGTGCTCCTGCGCAGCTTGTTCGGGCAAGGCCCCGACGACGACTCCCGGCGCCACCCGCTGACCGTCACCGCCGTGGGTGATCCGATGCAGGCGATTTACGGGTGGCGTGGAGCAACGGCTGCCAACCTCGCTGCCTTCGTTGAGGACTTCCCGGAGCCGACCGGCGCGCTCGCGCCCACGAAGCAGCTGACCACGTCGTGGCGCAACCCGGCAGAGGTGCTCACCCTGGCTAACTGCGTCTCCGACTCTCTGCTGGGCACCGGCAGTGACCGCGTCGTCGCCGCGCTCGAGCCCCGCCCTGGCGCGGGCGCAGGCGAGGTTGAGCTGGGGTTCTTCGAGTACGAGGATGAGGAGCTCGACTTCGTCGCCGACACTCTTGCGGCCCAGTACGAGGCTGCCCGGGCCGCGGGTGAGCCGTTCAACGCGGCCGTGTTGGTCCGCGCGAACAAGACCTCGCCCGAGGTCGCGGAGGCGCTCGACGAGCGCGGCGTGCCCTTCGAAATAGTCGGGCTCGCCGGGCTGCTCGACGTCCCCGAGGTCGCCGACGCCATCGCCATCGCGGCGATGCTGGTGCGCCCCGGAGACTCCGCCGCCGCACTGCGCATCCTGGCTGGCCCCGCCGTCGGGCTGGGTCTGGCCGACCTCGATGCGCTCTCGCGCCGCGCCGCTAACCTGCGCGGGGTGACGCCCACCGCAGTACAGCTGGATGAAGCCGCCGACCCCACCAGCCGGTTTGAGGCGCAGCTGCAGGAATCTGTGGCGGAAGCCCAGCGCATCACCGCCGGCGCCGACACCCCGGCGGGGCTGACCGACGCGGTCGCGGACTTGGGCGAAACCGAGCGCTACACCCCCGAGGGCCTGCAGCGCATCAAGTCGCTGGCCTCGAAGCTGCGCTGGTTGCGCACGCACGCGCTCGGCAAGCGCCTGCCCGATGTCTTCGCCGACATCATCTCGGTATTCGGAATCCGCACGGAGGCGCTGGCGCGCCCCTCGACGACGGGCACCGTCCACCTCGACCGTCTGCTGGAAGAGGTCGCCTCGTACCCCGGAACGAGCCTGACGGCGCTGCTGGACTACTTCGAGCTCGCCCGTGAGCACGAGGGCGGGCTGACCCCGGGCACTGTGCCGGTGCGCACCGACCGCGTCCAGATCCTCACCGCCCACAAGGCGAAGGGACTGGAGTGGGACACGGTCGCCGTGGTCCGGGCGGACGCGGAAACTTACAAACCGATCGTCTCGACCTTCCTCACTCAAGCCCAGATCGTGCCCGACGAGGATTTCGACGCCTTTGACGACGCCGAGACGCGCACGCAGTTCGCCAAAGCCGCCAACGCCTACTGCGAGTCGGTGCGCACCAAGTTGGAGGAAGAGTCTGCGCGGCTGTTCTACGTGGCGGTGACCCGTTCGGCGCGCAAGCTCATCGTCACCGGCTCGGCGGTAAAGCATGGCCGCAAGAAGGTCGCCGAGCCCTACAAGCACTTCGCCGCTATCCGTGACCTCGTGCCCGAAACCAGCGTCGTTCACTGGTACGACGGCCACTCTGCAAGAGACGACGAACAAGTCGAAGAGCATGAAAATGCCGCGCCGGAGCGCACCGGGTTGTGGCCCCACCTGCGCGTCGAGCCGGGCGATGCCGAGGCCGCCGCGCTGGTCGCGCAGGCGCGCGAGAACCTGCCCGAGCTCAGCGCGGGCGAGCTCTACGGCCTCTGGGAGCGCGACACGAGCGCCCTCATCGAGGAACACGTTGCCGCGGCCAGCGGGGAAGTGCCCGTCATGTTGCCGGGCGAGCTCACCGCCTCCGACGTGGTGGCGCTCAGCGCCGACCCGGAGCAGTTCGCCCGCCGGGCCCGCCGACCCGTCCCGTTCAAGCCCAACACCTACGCCAAGCGCGGCACCGCGTTCCACGAATGGCTGGAGGAGTTCTACGGCGCGCGCCCCCTGCTCACAGAAGATGAGCTGCCCGGAGCCGATGAGTCCGAGGTGGATACGGGCACGCTTGAGCAGCTCAAGAGCAACTTCGAGAGCAGCCACTGGGCGCAGCGCACCCCCGCTTTCGTGGAGCACCCCTTCGAGCTCGCGCTGGGCGAGTCGGTCGTGCGCGGCCGCATGGACGCGGTGTTTGTAGACGACAACGGGTGGACGGTGGTCGATTGGAAGACGGGTACAAAGCCCGCGCCCGCGCAGATGAAAAGCGCGATGCTGCAGCTTGCGGTGTACCGCGAGGCGTGGCGTCGAATAGCGGGCGACGGCCGGGATGTGCGCGCGGTGTTCTTCTACGTGCGTACGGGGGAGGACTACGAGCCCTCCGACCTGCCGGGTTCGAATCAGTTGGAGCAGCTGCTTCGGCAATCCTCGGCGGAGGGGATAAAGTTCCTCTCAGATTCAGCTGAGGAAAGGGAGTAAACAGCAGTGAGACTCCGCAGGAACCCCATGGGGGTGACGTGGCGCGACCGGTTTCAGGCCGACGCCGACGTCAGCAGCATGCCCGTGCACACGCTGCTCGACGTCGTCACCATCCCCACTGCGGAGCAGGCGACCCCCTGGGCGATCATCCTGCGTCGCTTCCTTTATGCCTCAATCTTGATGGTCGTCGTTTCCGTCATCGTGTACGTCGACCGCGATGGCTATTCCGAGCCGCTCACGTTTATCGACGCCCTTTATTATTCGGCGGTGTCGCTGTCGACAACCGGCTACGGCGACATCACACCTGTGACGCAGGGCGCGCGACTGATGAACATCTTCGTGATCACGCCGCTGCGCATCGCGTTCCTATTGTTGCTCGTCGGCACCACGTTGTCGGTCCTCACCGAGGATTCCCGCAAAACCCTTCAGATCCAGCAGTGGAGGAAAACTGTGCGCAACCACACCATCGTGCTCGGCTACGGCACCAAGGGCCGCTCCGCCATTGACGCTTTGCTTGCCGACGGCGCCTCGGCGTCCAACATCGTCGTCGTCGATAAGGACGCGGCGGTGCTCACGCGCGCCGAGAAGCGCGGCCTGGTCACCGTGCACGGAAACGCGACGAAGTCTGACGTGCTTAAGGTCGCCGGTGTGACCCGGGCGCGCTCCGTCGTGGTCGCCCCGTCTAGCGACGACACCGCCGTGCTGATCACCCTGTCGGTGCGCGAGCTTGCCCCGAGCGCGATGATTGTGGCGTCGGTACGCGAGAGCGAAAACCAGCACCTGTTGATGCAGTCCGGTGCGGACTCGGTCGTGGTGTCTTCCGAAACCGCCGGCCGTCTGCTTGGCATCGCGACGGTCACCCCGCCGGTGGTGGCCATGGTGGAGGACCTGCTCAGCCCGGACGACGGCTTCGCGGTGGCGGAGCGCCCGATTGGCGACGACGAGGTCGGGGCAAACCCGCGCCACCTCGCCGACATCGTGCTGGGCGTGGTGCGTTCCGGCGAGCTCTACCGCATCGATTCGCCGGAGGCGGAAACCGTCGAGCCGGGCGATCGCCTCCTCTACGTGCGCCATACCCGCGACCTGCCGGGCAAGGCTGAGGGCGTCAATGGCAATTGATCTTTCGCTTCTCGACGACGACCAGCGCGTCGCCGCGACCGCCCCGCGCGGCCCGGTCTGCATCTTAGCGGGCGCAGGCACTGGCAAGACCCGCACGATTACCTACCGAATCGCGCACCTCATCGACCAGTCCGTCGTGTCGCCGCAGAAGGTCCTCGCCGTGACCTTTACCCAGCGCGCGGCGGGCGAGATGCGCGATCGCCTGCGCGTTCTCGGCATCGGTGGTGTGCAGGCGCGCACCTTCCACTCCGCGGCGCTGCGTCAGCTGCGCTACTTCTGGCCACAAATTGCCGGGGACTTGCCGTGGCGGCTGCTGGACAACAAGTTCCCCCTCGTCGGCCGCGCCGCCCGCGCCGCGGGTCTCGACTCCGGCAAGGAAATGGTGCGCGACCTGTTGAGCGAGATCGAGTGGGCAAAAGCGTCGGTGATCGGCGCGGACGACTACGCGGAGAAGGTCGCTGCTACCAAGCGCACCCTGCCGGCGGACCCGGCGAAGGTGGCCCACGTCTACCGCCTCTACGAGGAGGCCAAGACCAGCCCGGAGGGGATGCTGCTCGACTTCGACGACCTGCTGCTGCACGTCGCCGGCGCCCTGGAGAACGCCCCCGCGGTGGCAGAGGAGTTCCGCATGCAGTACCAGACGTTCGTGGTGGACGAGTATCAGGACGTCACCCCGCTGCAGCAGCGCGTGCTGGAGGGCTGGCTCGGTCAGCGCGACGACCTGACCGTGGTCGGGGACGCGAACCAGACGATTTACTCGTTCACCGGCGCGACCCCGGATTACCTGCTGAACTTCTCGCGCACCTACCAGCACGCCACGGTGGTGAAACTACAGCGCGACTACCGCTCGACGCCGCAGGTCACGGACCTGGCGAACACGGTGATTTCGCGCGCGACGGGCCGCGCCGCGGGCACCCGCCTCGAGCTCGAGGGCATGCGCCCGCCCGGCCCCGCTCCAACCTTCGCCGCGCACGACGACGAGCCGACCGAAGCGCGCGAGGTGGCCCGGGCGATCCGCTCGCTTCTCGACGCCGGCGTGGCCGCCCGCGAGATCGCCGTGCTCTACCGCATCAACGCCCAGTCCGCGGCGTTTGAAGCGGCGCTGGCGGACGCCGGTATCGTCTACCAGGTGCGCGGCGGTGAGGGGTTCTTCCACCGCGCGGAGATCCGCGAGGCGATAAACACCCTGGTCGCCGCAGCGCGTCGCGACGACCTGCCGGACGACCCGGTGGCCGTCGCGCGCGCTGCGTTCGCGCCGCTGGGGCTCTCGGCGCAGGAACCGGAGGGTGCGCAGGCGCGCGAGCGCTGGCAAACGTTAAGCGCCCTGGTGGACCTGATCGAGGAGATCGTGAACACCCAGGAGGCATCGACGCTGACCGACGTGCTGCGCTCCCTGCGTCAGCGCGCCGACGCGAAGCAACCGCCAAGCGTCGATGGTGTCACCCTGGCCAGCCTGCATGCCGCGAAGGGCCTGGAGTGGGACGCGGTGTTTTTGGTGGGGCTGGTGGAAAACACCCTGCCCATCTCGCACGCGATCAAGGCGGGCGACGCCCAAGTGGAGGAGGAGCGCCGCCTGTTCTACGTCGGCATCACCCGCGCCCGGGAGCACCTGCATATGTCATGGTCCCTGGCTCGCCAAGAGGGCGGGCGGAAATCGCGCAGCCGCACTCGCTTCCTCGACGGCATCGCTCCCGAGCTCGACGTGGAGAAATCCCCCGACAGGTTGAAGCGCTCCCGCGCGTGCCGGGTGTGCGGCAACCCGCTGGACACCCCGGCGGAAAAGACGTTGGGCCGCCACGCGGACTGCGAGCCGGAGTACAATGAGGACGCGTTTTTCGCGCTCAAGGCGTGGCGCCTCGATGTCGCCCGGGAGGCGGGACACCCGGCCTACATGGTGTTTTCCGACGCTACCTTGCTGGCTATTGCGGAAGCCATGCCGTCAACAGAGGCGGAACTGCTGGACATTTCGGGTGTCGGCCCGGTCAAGGTGGAAAAGTTCGGCCACGGGGTTCTGGAGACGCTGAACCAGTTCCTTTAGGCCCTAGTAGCACACGGGGCAGCGCGGGTGCGGCCCGTGTGCCGAGCGCACGAGCGGCACCGGCCCGAAGGGGTCGGCGATGAGCATCTCACCCCGCGCCGGCGCTTTGGCGGAGACCCCGGGTGGGTCGGGCACCCCGGCGAGTCGGCGCAGCACGGTGGCGGCGGCGACTGCCCCAGCCGCGGTCGTCACAGCGTCGGGTTGCGCGGGTGCTGCCGCGAGCGTGTCGACGAGGTGTTCCCACTGCGCATCGCGCTGGGCGTGGTAGAGGTGCGCGCAGTACAGGCACGGCCCGGCGCGCCCGACGCCGAGCGGGCCGATGAACACGCGAGCGTCGACGGTCGAGACGGGCAGCGACGCCCCGCTGCGGTGGCGCACCAGGCGGGCGATGTCGCGCGCGTGGGGCAGCTGGTCGACGAAGGCCGCCGGCGTGCTCGGATCGGCAGACGCCAGCGCCCGGCTCAGCGGCTCGGAGGCCAGCGGCGAGCGCACGGTGATGCCGGAGGCTCGCAGGAGCGTGGACAGGGCGTCGGCAAGCGGGCTTGAGCCGATGAGGAGTACGGCGAGGGGGTGTTCGGCGACGATGACGCGGTAGGCCACGAGCTCGTCGATGAGGTTGCGCGCTGCCGCGGGCACCATCCCGGCCTGGGCAAGGGCGTCGAGCACCTCGCCCAGCGGCGCCGGTGCACTCAGGCGCTCGAGCACGGGCTGGAGGTGCTCGGCGAGAGAGGTGTCGATGACGCCGCAGCGGGTCGCGTCGAGCCCGAACTGCAGCACGCTGCGCCCACGCACGAGCACGCGCACGCCGGGTGCGAGGCGAATGGGCGTGGTCGCGGTTAGCTGCACGAGAACTATTGCAGCACAGATAGAATCACTTTTCATGTGGTCGACAGAACAGGTGCGCGTGATTCGTTCGCCGCGGCGCAGGCGCACTGTGCAGGCCCGCCTCAACGGATCGGTGGTTGAGGTGCGCATCCCAGCCACGTTCACGGCCCGTCAGGAGCGCGAGGCGGTTGAGGAGATGCTGGGCCGGCTCGAGCGCAAGGCCATGGCGTCGGTCAGCTCGGACGAGGAGCTTCTGCAGCGTGCGCAGCGACTCAATAAGGAGGTCTTGGCATCTCGCGCTCGCGTCACGACGATCCGCTGGTCACCCAGGCAGAACTTCCGCTGGGGCTCGTGCACCGTCGCCACGGGCGAGATCCGCATCAGCGATCGTCTCAAGCATGTGCCCGACTACGTCCTCGACGCGGTGATCGTGCACGAGCTGGCGCACACGATCGTCGCGGAGCACTCGGCGCAGTTCTGGGAGCTGGCGGACCGGGCCCCGCTTGCTGAGCGGGCGAAGGGCTACCTCGAGGCTTACCAGCGCTTCGGCTCCTAGCGCGGCCTAGTCGTCGTCGCGGTTGTCGCCCTGGTTGCGCAGCTCTTCTTCGAGCTTGGCTACTTCGGCGTCGAAGTCGGTGTCGGGGGCGTCGTCAAGCAGGGTGTCAATGAACGCCGCGGGGTTGTCGATGTGCTCGGCGGTGGGGAGGAAGTCGGGGTGGTCCCAAACCTTGTCGCGGCGCTCCATGCCAACCGCGGTGTTAGCGCGGCGCCACAGCTCGGCGGCTTCGCGCACCTTGGGGGCGGACAGCTCGATGCCGACGATGTTGGCGAAGGCCTGCTCGGCAGACCCTCCGGTGGCGCGGCGGCGCGCCCACGCCTCGGCGAGCTGCGGCGTGGACGGGATACGATCCGCGAGCGCTTCGGTGACAACGACGTCGATCCAGCCCTCCACCAGCGCCAGCAGCGTTTCCAGGCGGGAGGTGGCCAACTCGTTGCGAGAACTGACCCGCGGGGTGAGGTCCATGCCCTGGAGCTCGCCGAGCTTTTCCTGCAGCTGCTGCGGGTCGCCCGACTCGAGGTCGAGGTTGCGCGCGATCTCCTCGATGTGGGAGGTATCGATGACCAGGCCGGCGGCGTACTCCTCCACAGAGGACACGAGGCGTTCGACCAGCCAGGGCACGTGGGTGAACAGGCGCTGGCGGGCGGCCTCGCGCGCGGCGATATAGACCAGCACCTCCTGACCCGGCACGCCGAGGTCGTCGGAGATGGCCGAGACGTTCTTCGGCAGGATCGCCGCGATGTTGCGGGGAGCGACCGGCAAACCGAAGTCGGTGCCGGTCAGCGCCTGCTGGGCGAGGTCGCCGAGGGCGTGGCCGAGCTTCATGCCGAAGTTCATCGCGTTCATGGAGTTCATCATCCCCGCCATCGGGCCCATCATCTCGCGGGCCTGCTCGGGCATCGACTCCATCTGCGCCCGATTCATGTTCTCGGCGACCGGGTTCACCATCCGCTTCCACATGGGCATCGTGTTGGAGAGCCAGTCTTCCGCGTTCCATGCCGCGGGCTGGGCGGAGGAGGCGGGCAGCGTGGTGGCGTTATCGATCCACAGATCCGCCAGGCGCAGGGATTCGGTGACCGCAGTGGTGTCGGCCGAGGACACGGCCGGCGACGAGCCAATACGCTGGCGCGCCATGCGCAGCGCCAGCTCGAAGTTCACGGCGTCGCCGCCGGAGCGCTCGTTGAAGCTCGTGCCCATGCCGGAAAGCATCTGGCCGAACTGGTTGAGGATGTCGCCCAAGTTGCCTCCCTGGCCTGGTTGCGCGCCGAATCCGAAGGCGGCGAAGGGGTTCTCGCCGCCCTTGCCGGTGCCGTCGTTGTTCTCGCCGTTGCCCTTGTCGCGATCGTTGGGGTCGTTGTTGGGGAAGGAGAAACCGAATCCGTTGCTCATACGACCACACTACTAGCCGCGCCGAACGCACGCGATGGCCTAGCGGACGCTGACAGCGAACGCGAATAGGGCCGCCGGGGCGGCGGCGGATAAGATGTTGCCCCGTGACGGAGACGACGGCTTTGAGGCAGCGGCGCTGGTCCACCATCGTGTGGGGTGCCCTGCCCGTGGGCCTGCTCGCAGTAACACTGTCGGTGGACCACATTCCCTTCACTGACGTGTCGCTGACGGTGCCCTACGCGGCCCAGGGGCCGGGGCCGACGTTCAACACCCTGGCCGAGATCGACGGCACCCCCGTGGTCGACATCGAGGGCACCGAGACGGACAAGACCTCCGGAAATCTGAACATGACCACGGTCGCCGTGCGCACGAACATGACGCTCGCCCAAGCGCTGGCCAGGTGGATCGGCTCCCAGGACACGCTGGTGCCTTTGCAGCAGGTCGTTCCGCCGGACGTGTCCGAGGAGGACTTTCAGAAGTTCAACGAAGCGGCGTTCGTCGGTTCCGAGGCCGCGGCGACCGTGGCGGCGATGAACTACCTGGGCAAGCCCACCACCGTGGTGGTCCACGACGTTGTCGACGATTCCGCAGCTCAGGACATCCTTGCTGCGGGCGACGTGATCACCGCGGTCGACGGGGTGGAGGTCTCGGAGCCGGGCGAGGTCCAGGATGCAGTGCTTGCCCACGCGCCGGGGGGGACGATCACGCTGACTATCGCGCGCGAGGGCCAAACCCGCGATGTGGAGGTTGAGCTCGGGGAGAACCCGCAGTCACCGGGCGCGGCCCAGCTCGGCATCCTGATGACGTCGGAGCCCGCGGGCGGGATCTCGGTGGAGTACAACCTCAACGACGTCGGCGGCCCGAGCGCGGGCATGATGTTCTCTCTCGCGGTGATAGACAAGCTTTCGCCTGGCGCGCTCAACGGCGGCAACTTTGTGGCCGGCACCGGCACGATTAGCGAGGACGGCGAGGTCGGCCCGATCGGCGGCATCACCCACAAGATCCGCGCCGCGCGCGATACGGGGGCGGAGCTGTTCCTCGCGCCCGAGGGCAACTGCGCAGAGGCATCGCGGGTAAATTCCGGGGATATGGTCGTTGCGAGCGTCGCCACGCTTGACGACGCCGTGCGTGCCATGGCCGACTTCAACGAGGGCCGCGACGTTCACACCTGTAGCTAGCTGGCAGGCTCGCTCTGCTCAGTCTCTTGCGCCGTCTCGGTTTCGGCCGCAGCCGCGCTGTCCTCGTCGACAAGGCCCAGCTTGATGATGCGCTCGCGCGGGTCCTCCCGGTCGGACGAGACGAGCTGCTGCATCACCTGCCCCTTGGAGTTGTCCACCACGGTGATAATCGCCGAGGTGCCCAGCGTCGACCAGCCGACGACGCGTTCGCCGGTGTCCTCCACAATGCGCGAGCTGCGCAGCTCGGTGAGAAGCTGCGTCGTCGAGGCCGCCTTCGAGTCCGAGTCGAAGAATTGGAACTGGCCGATATCGGCGCCCGAGCAGTCGAAGGAGCTCTCCACGTCGACAGCGACGCACGTATCAAGCTGCTCGAAAAACTCGGGCGGGGCGAGCGTCGAAAAGCGTTCCGCGACCAACTCCACGGCCGCTTCTTCCTCGGCCTGCGTCGTCGTTGCGCTTTCGCTTGACGACGCCCGGCTCGACGTCGTTTCCTCTGCCGACGATGAGGTCACGGGAGTGGTAGGCGTTGCGGTTGGCTCAGGGGCTCGCTGGGTTGAGCACGCGGAAAGCGCCATCGCAGCGCTGACTGCGAGGGCGGCGGAGCTCAGGCGCACGGTGGAAAAAGACATAACCGCAGACTACTCGAACTCGGCTTCATCCAATGGTTGCTCAAGCCCGTAGCGCAGCGCGGCGATGATGTTCGGCGCTACCCCGGGCCCGCCGCGCAGCTCGATGTCGTCTTGAGCAAACGGGCCGCGCTCGGTGAGCTCGTCGTCCGTGGGGCGTAGCTGGAGAAGCGTGAGCTCGGTGTCGTCGTCACGCAGCACGCCGGAGAACAAGCGCGCCGGCCGTGGGCCCTGCTCGGCGGGGGCGGAGGAATCGACGAACGAAATCTCCTGGGCCAGCACCACGCCCTCGACCTCGCGCGGCCAGGCCAGGCGCGCGACGTACTCGGCCAGCTCCTCCGAACCGGGCAGGATCGTCGCCGGAAGGTCCTGCACCACCAGCGTCAGGGGAGCGTCGGCCAGGTCGGGGTCGAGCTGGTCGATCAGGAGCGAGGTGGGAACGAGCCCGAACAGGGTCGGGCCCGCATCCCAGCCCTCGGCGTGGACAAACTCCACAGCCTCCATCATCGCTTTGTTCAGCGCCTGCTGCTCGGACATGGGGAACCTTTCCGGTATCTCTAACGTTGGACACCTTAGGCTATACACACAAAGTGTGCCTTCGACGAACAACCTAATTCTTAAGGAGCAGGATTGGCTACCCGCCTAACCCCGCCGCAACCAGGCGCCAAGAAGACGAACTCCGGATTGATGGCCACCATCGCGGTCATCGGCGTGATCCTGTTCATCGTCCCGCTCGCCGTGGGGGTTTACACCGACTGGCTGTGGTTCGGCGACCTCGGTTTCCGCGGCGTGTTTACCAAGGTGGTTCTCGCCCGCGTCGTTCTCTTCCTCATCTTCGCCGCCCTCGGTGGTGCCGTGACCTACGCCGCGGCAATGGTCGCGTGGCGCGGCCGGCCGAAGGACGGCCCCGAGGCCGACCCGTTCTCGCAGGCGTCGCCGTACCGCGCGCAGATCGAATCCGGCGTGCGCACCCTCCTAATTTGGGTCCCGCTTGTTGTCGCGGTTTTTTCCGGTTTGGCGGGGCAGCGGGCGTGGCGCACGGTGATGCTCTGGCTCAACGGCGGGGACTTCGGCATGACTGACGCGCAGTTCGGCCGCGACCTCGGGTTCTACGCGTTTGCGCTGCCCGGGATCTCCGTGCTGCTCGGCATGCTGTCGATGCTGCTTGTCGTCGCCTTCCTAGTCGCGCTCGTGGCCCACTACCTCCTCGGCGGGATCCGCATCGGCTCGAACGTCAACGGAATCCGCGGCCACATCTCAAGCTCCGCTCGCATCCAGCTCGCGGTAACCGCGGGCCTGTGGATGCTGATCAAGGCTGTGTCCTACTGGCTGGAGCGCTACACGCTGCTGTACCAGCAGAACGACATCTTCACCGGCGCCTCCTACACCGCCATCAACGCCACCTTGCCGGCGAAGATCGCCCTGATGGTCATCGCGGTGATCGTCGCCGCGGCCTTCTTCGCCTCCATCGTGTACAAGGATTTCCGCATCCCGGTCCTGGCGACCGTGCTCATGCTCGTCTCCTCGCTGGTGATCGGCAGCATCTGGCCGGCCATGCTCGAGCAGTTCTCCGTCAAGCCCAACCGCCAGGCCAAGGAGTTCGAGTACATCGGCCGCAACATCGAGGCCACGCGCTACGCCTACGGGCTTACCGACGACAAAGTGACGTACCTGGAAAATTGGAGCGCCGAGGACGTTTCCGACGAGCAGGTCGCAGCCGACGAGGCGACCATCTCCAACATCCGCCTGCTGGACCCGGACATCATCGCTCCGACGTTCACCCAGAACCAGCAGCTGCGTAACTTCTACGGCTTCCCGGAGACGCTGGCCATGGACCGCTACCAGGTGGACGGGGAGATGCGCGACTTCGTCGTCGCCGCCCGCGAGCTTGACCCGAACGCGCTGCGCGAGAACCAGCGCGACTGGATCAACCGCCACACCGTGTACACCCACGGCAACGGCTTCATCGCGGCGCAGGCGAACACTGTCGACGAGGCGGCTCAGGACGCCGGCTCGACCCGCGGTGGATTGCCCATCTTCACCGTGTCCGATTTGCAGACCAACGCGATTGCCACCCAAAGCGATCAGGCCGAGGAGCTCGGCATCAAGGTCGATGAGCCGCGTATTTACTTCGGCCCCGTGATTGCGTCGTCAAGCGATGGGCTCGACTACGCCATCGTGGGCGACAACGGCCAGGGGCCCGTCGAGTACGACACCGACAACCTGAACTACACCTACGAAGGTGACAGCGGCGTTGAGATTGGCAACTGGTTCAAGCGCGCCGCGTACGCAATGAAGTACCAGGAGCTTAACTTCATCCTGTCCGACCGCGTCGGCCCTGCATCGAAGATCCTCTACGACCGTGACCCGCGCGAGCGTGTCGAGCGCGTTGCACCGTGGCTGACCACGGATTCGGCGACGTACCCCGCGGTTGTCGACGGCCGCGTGAAGTGGATCGTGGACGGCTACACCACGCTGTCCCACCTGCCGTACTCCACGCGCACCTCGATGGAGGACACCACGCAGGACGCACTGAACCCGGACGGCACGACCCAGCGCCTGGTGAACAACAACCTGGGTTACATTCGCAACTCGGTCAAGGCGACCGTCGATGCGTACGACGGCACGGTCGAGCTCTACGCCTTCGACGAGGAGGACCCTGTGCTCAAGGCGTGGATGGGTGTGTTCCCGGGCACGGTGAAGCCGGGCAGCGAGATTTCCGACGCGCTGCGCGAGCACCTGCGCTACCCGGAGGACCTGTTCAAGGTCCAGCGTGAACTGCTGGCTCGCTACCACGTCGATGACCCTGGCGTGTTCTTCAACAACGACGCGTTCTGGTCTGTGCCCAACGACCCGACCGCGCCGGAGGGCCGCCAGGAGCTTAACCAGCCGCCGTACTACATCGTCGCGGCCGACCCGGAAACCCGCGAGCCGTCGTTCCAGCTGATCACCCCGTACCGCGGCCTGAACCGGGAGTTCCTCTCCGCGCACATGTCGGTTGCCTCGGACCCGCAGAACTACGGCAACATCACGGTCCGCGTGCTGCCGACCAACACGCAGAGCCCTGGACCGAAGCAGGCGCAGGATGCGCTGATGTCGTCCGACCAGGTCGCCCGCGACCGCACCCTCTGGGAGGGCACTAACGACATGCAGAACGGCAACCTGCTGGCGCTGCCTGTCGGCGGCGGCGAAGTGCTCTACGTCGAGCCGGTGTACTCCCAGCGCAAGGACCAGGAATCGGCCTTCCCGAAGCTGCTGCGTGTGCTGGTGTTCTACCAGGGCCGCGTGGGTTACGCGCCGACGATTTCGCAGGCGCTGAGCCAGGTGGGTATCAACCCCGCCGCAGCCCAAGAGATCGAGGTCGTCGACGACGGCGCTGCCACCACCGGCGAGGATGCCGCACCTGAGGCACCTGCGGCCCCGCAGGCGTCTGGCAGCACCGATGAGGCGCTCAACCGCATCAACACGGCTCTGCGCAACCTGGAGACCGCCCGCGGCGGCTCCTTCGAGGAGTTCGGCAGCGCACTCGACGAGCTTGACCGCGCGGTGCAGGACTACCAGGCGCTCAACACCCAGTAGGTCGCACTTATGTCCCCTGGCGAATCATCACCTCGCCAGGGGATTTGGTGTTTAGTGGGGCAATCACTATAGTTGGTACACGTTGCCGATGCAGTGCAAACCGCACAGGCAGCAGGTGAATTACATAACACCCGTCGCGGGGTGGAGCAGCTCGGTAGCTCGCTGGGCTCATAACCCAGAGGTCGTAGGTTCGAATCCTGCCCCCGCTACTAAGAAAGACCCCCTCTCTGTAATCGGAGAGGGGGTCTTTGTGTTGATTATTCCGCCGGGGCAGAACGTCCCTTGGCCAGCCCGATACCTTTGGGCCCAGAGGAGGTGCTACGGACGCCGCTCCCACGCGGCATGAACCCGAAGATCGCGTAACCGACGATGAACAGGAGGCACAGCGTGGTCCAGATCGCGCCGAGCCACGGGGTGGTTTGGGAGAGCTCGTCGATTCCGCGAGACGACATAGCGCGCCACACCGGGTAGGAGACGAACGGGATGTGGAAGCAGACGATGGCCGCGAGGGACGCGAGGCCAGCGAGGGCGCCGTTAAACGAAGCGCCGAAGCGGTCGGCCGCCCACTCGTTGACGGCGATGAAGAGCACCATGCTCAGGGGTACGAGCCAGACGAAGTGGTGGTACCAGGAAAAAGGGGACACCAGACAGGAGCTGATGCCGGTGAGCGCGAACGCCATCGAGCGGTTGTTACGCAGCATTGCCGTGCGCAGCGCGAGGCAGGTGAAAACGAAGATAACAATCACCGAGAGGATCCACACTGTGCCGCCCTCCAGCCCGAAGGTGCGCTGCATCACGGAGAGGACGGATTTGGACCCTGTGTTTTCGGAACTGCCGACGCGCGAGGAATCGAACATAGCGTGTTCCCAGAAGTGGCGGGCGTCGGGCACGAAGGCGAAACCGATGATCACGGTCGCGAAGAAAGTTAGCACCGAGATAACGGCAGCCCACCAGCGCTTTTGGAAAAGCAGCACCAAACCCATGTAGGCCGGGGTTAGTTTCAGCCCTGCGGCGATTCCGATGCCGATCCCCGGCAGGCGCCGACGGGCGGGGAGGATATCGAGCGCGACGAGGAGCATGAGGAAGATGTTGATCTGTCCAAAGAAGAGCGTGCCGTGGACAGCTTCGTTGCCGATGCTGGCGCACGACAGCAGCGCGCAGACCAGGAGGGTCAGTGGGGTGAGCTTGAAGCCTCGCTCGCGAAACACCAAAGCGATGATTGCCGCGAGGGCGGCGAGCATACCGATCTGCCACAGGATGATGAGCGCGTTGTCCGCCAGATACGCGAACGAGGTAAACAGCACACCTGCGAACGGCGGGTAGGTAAACGGCAGGTCGAAGATGTAGGCCTTGTCGTACAGGTTCTCGCCCCGCAGCAGCGCCTGCCCGCCCATGCGATAGATCTCCAGGTCAAGGGGGACTCGCCACCGCAACGCGTGGTCCTCCGGCTGGGTGAAGATGCGCACAACCATCCATGCGATCAGCGCGCCCAACCCAACGATAAGAACGGGCGCCCCGGCGAGTTCCTTTTCCGGGGGCGTTGATATGCCGGCACGAGGTGGTGTCACCGCGTGGCGCGGCTTGGGCCTGTTCACGAAAGTCATCTATTCAACCTTTTAGATGAGCTCCGATGGTGAGCTCGTTGCGGGCAAGGATCTTGGTCTTGTCGGCATGATCTGCTTTTGCCACCACATCGTTTCACAGCACGCCGCTCAAACTTGGTTTCATGGATCCAACGGCGTGCCGGATTGCGTCGAGCTGCGCGGACCTTTGGCCCACTGCGCACTTCTTATACGTGGGTACACTAGTTGCTACACCATCAACAACACATTAAGGGGAAAGAATATGTCTACTTTTCAGGGCAAAGTTGCACTCGTCACCGGTGCCGGTTCGGGAATCGGCGCGGCGGTAGCCAAGAAGCTCGCCGCCGATGGCGCGAAGGTCGTCGTGGCAGACCTTAAGCTCGACTCCGCCGACAGCGTTGTGGAGGAGATTGTCAACGCCGGTGGAGAGGCCGCGTCGTTCGAAATCGACACCGCTGATGCGGAGAAGAACAAGGAAGCGGTTGCGTTCGCCGTCGAGAACTTCGGTTCGCTGGAGCTTGCTGTGAACAATGCTGGTATCGGCGGCAAGTCCAACAAGGTCGGCGAGATGGACCTGGAGGATTGGGACAACGTTATCGCGATTAACCTCTCCGGCGTCGCTTACGGCAACCGCTACCAGATCGAGCAGTTCCTGACGCAGGACAACACGTCTGAGTGCGCCATCGTGAACATGGCGTCGATCCACGGCGCGGTCGCAGCTCCCGGCAACTCCGCCTACACCGCCGCAAAGCACGGCGTCGTCGGCCTGACCAAGAACGCCGCTGTCGAGTACGGCACCGAGGGCATCCGCGTCAACGCTGTCGGCCCGGCCTACATCGACACTCCGCTGCTGCAGAACCTGCCTAACGACGCCCGCGAGGGCCTGACTGCCAAGCACCCGGCTGGTCGTTTGGGCGAGGCGGACGACGTCGCCGCGCTGGTCGCGTTCCTGCTTAGCGACGAGGCGTCCTTCATCACCGGTAGCTACCACCTTGTTGACGGTGGCTACACCGCTGTCTAACTAAGACAAGCGCGAAAAAAGGCCCCTTTCGAGGGGCCTTTTTGGATTCAACAAGCTACGGATTAGTGCTCGTCGTAGTGGTCGCCGTGAGCGGCGTGGCGGTGGCCGTCGTGGATGTAGTCCACGTGATCGCCGTGGGGGATGGCGACGTGGCCGCAGCCCTCACCGTGGGTGTGGTCGGAGTGGTCCTCGTGGGCCTTGTGGTCAGTGGGCTCGCACTCGTCCCAGTGGCCATCGTGGCTGCGGTGGATGTGGCCGTCGTGGATGTAGTCGACGTGGTCGCCGTGGGGGATGGCGACGTGGCCGCAGCCCTCACCGTGGGTGTGCTCGTGGGTTTCGTGAATGGTGTGAGTGCTCATAAGAGCAGTCCTCTCAAGATCGTGTTTTCAACTAGTTTTCATTTAAGCACGGTTCCATTTAGTTTTCAATAAACCTTCCGCGCGAATAGTTTATACTGCAAAACTATGTCCACTATTGACACACTCCACCGCGACGTTCTCATCATCGGCGCGGGACTATCCGGCATCAACGTCGCCTACCGCTTGCCGCAGGGAACCACCTACGAAATCATCGAGGCCCGCGACCGCATCGGTGGCACCTGGGACCTGTTCCGCTATCCCGGGGTGCGCTCCGACTCAGACGTGTTCACGCTGTCCTATCCATTTCGACCGTGGACCGGCCACAATTCCATCGTCGATGGGGCAGACCTGCGCGACTACATCGAGGACACTGCGGACCACTACGGCATCTCGGAGCGCATCACCTTCAACACCCGCGCCGTCGCCGCGAACTGGGACAGCGAGTCGGGTCAGTGGACCGTCAGCTGCGAACAGGACGGCAACCGCGTTGTCTACACCGCCAGGTTCCTTGTCGCCGCGAGCGGGTACTACGACTACGACAACCCCCACGACCCCGCCTTCGCGGGCGTCGAGGACTTCACCGGGACCATCCTCCACCCGCAGTTTTGGCCCGAGGACATAAGCTTCACCGGAAAGAACGTCGTGGTCATCGGCTCGGGCGCGACAGCAATGACGCTTGTGCCTGTGCTGGCGGAAAAGGCCGCCAAGGTGACTATGCTGCAGCGCACGCCCACCTACGTGCTCAGCCAGCCGCGGGTGGACAAGCTTGGCAACGTCATCCGCTCGGTGTTGCCGCGCAAACTGGCAAACACCGTCATGCGGAGCAAAAACAGCGCGCAACAGTGGGTACTGGTCGCGCTGAGCGCGCGTTTCCCGAGCGTGGTCAAGCGGGCGCTCAACATTGCAACCATCGTCTCGACCCGGTCGCGAACCACCGCGCACGAACACTTCACCCCGCCGTACAACCCCTGGGAACAGCGCCTGTGCGTTGTGCCCGACGGTGATCTCTTCCGCGCCCTCAGGCAGTCGCGGGCGGAGGTCGTCACCGCACACATCGATCACTTCGTCGCAGACGGCATCAAGCTTGTCGACGGCGGCGTCGTCCCCGCCGATGTCATCGTCACCGCCACGGGCCTGCGCATCAAACTGCTCGGCGGGGTGGAGCTATCCATCGACGGGCGCGCGGTCGATTTCTCCGAGCGCTACACCTGGTACGGCACCATGTACTCTGACGTGCCGAACTTCGCGGCCGTGATCGGCTACATCAACCACTCGTGGACGGTGCGCTCGGACCTGACGGCGAAGATGATCGCGCGCATCCTGCGTCGCCTGCGCGCCAGCCAATCGACATCGGTCACCCCGGTCACCCCGGCGACGGTGGGCGAGGGCAGACCGTACATGGACATGCAGTCCGGCTACCTGTCGCGCGCAGCGGCCGTGATGCCGAGGTCGACGCAGAACTACCCGTGGTCAGCCAAGCAGAACGTGCTCGAAGACACCTGGAACACCTCCCGTGCGCGCCTTGACGACGGCCTGGTCTGGTCTTAGATCCAGTTGAACTCCACGTCGGTCTCGGTGCCCAGCGGCTCGACGTGTACCACCGTCGTCGCGCCCCCGAGCGTGACATCGATGCCCTCTTCGATCATGTCCGCGTACTCGTGGGAGCGATCCACGCTCCACTGGCCCGGCACCTGCATGACCACGTTGACAAAACGCTCCCGGCCGAAGGCGGCGGTGCGCACGTCGGTGAACTCCACGTCGTGATCTACGGAGAACTCGTCGAGGAATGCTTTGATGGCAAGTCGCTCGTCTTCCGGCAAGGCCTCCGAGAGCAGGCTGATGAAGGAGTTTTTCAGGAGCATGTAGCCGGTGAACAGGATGTTGACGCCCACCGCCAAGGCAATGAGCGGGTCGAGGATCTCCCAGCCGGTCAGCCACACGAGCACGATGCTTGCGATAACGCCCACGGTGGTCCACACGTCGGTAAGCAGGTGGTGGCCGTCGGCGCCCAGCGTCGCCGAGCGGTACTTCCTGCCAGCGCGAACCAGCGCCATGCCGACGCCGAGGTTGAGTCCGGCGGCGAGCGCGGAGAGGACCAGGCCCACGCCAGCCTGCTCGATGGGCTGGGGCTCAATCAGGCGCTGCACCGCGGTGTAGATGATCGCTACCGCCGCCAGCAGGATCATCGAGCCCTCTACCTGGGCGGAGAAATACTCCGCTTTGGAGTGGCCGAAGTTGTGGTTCTCATCCGCCGGTTTCGCAGCGACCTTCAGCGCGATGAGCCCGACAATAGCGGCCGCCAGGTTGATAAAGGATTCGATGGCGTCGGAGAGGAAACCCACGGACCCGGTGACCCAGGCCGCGGCGAGTTTGAGCGCAATCGTTGCCACGGAGGCCGCGATGGACAACCACATGAACCGCTCGAGCAGCTTCTGTTCATCAATCACAAGACGGTTGTCCTTCCCTGTGGCCCCAGTCCTCTACACTCGGCGGGCATGGATATGAGTCGCTGGATCATCGCAATCGCAGGCGCCGTTATCGGAGCGCTGTTCTTCGGCTGGCTGCTGCAGATGCTGGGCGTAACTGGCATTTTATACACGGTGCTCGTGCTCGTCGGCTCGGCCGCAACGTCCTCGCTGGCTGGCACCCTGTTCAAGCCCCGCTAGAGCCACGCGACCTAGTTATTCTATCCCGTGCATGTTTGCCCCGCCGGGCAGGCTCGTCAGCGTGATGCCGCGGCGCTGCGCGACGTCGGCGAAGCGTTCCACAAAGCGCTGCGAGCGCGAGCCGGAGGCGCAGTAGACCACCACCTCGGCATCGCGGGGTAGGGCATCGAGCAGCGAACGCGCCGCGGCGTCGTCGTCTGCCTCCCATTCGCTTGTGGGCAGGTGGTGGGTCGCGCCGGGGATGTCGGAGAGCGCCTTCTCGTGCTCCTCCCGAACGTCCAGCCCGAGGACCTCGCCGCGCGCCATCCTGCCTAGCAGCTCGCGTGTCGACGCCCCCACCACCTCGCACCTCCCTCCGCCGTACACGCCGAAACCGGTCACGAGGTCTCGCCCCGGATCGCGGGCAACGTCGAACGTACGAATCGCTGCGGAAAGCGCGTCGTACATCCTTAGCCGGCCCACCACCGAGTCCCCGACCCCGGTGACGTACTTGATTACCTCGGTGGCCATCAGCCCACCGACAACGCTGGTGGTCACCCCGAGTACTCCCGCGGTGGCGCAGTCGGGCACCGAGTCCGCGCCGGGTTGGGTGGGGTAGAGGTCGCGCAGGCCCGCCCCATCGGCCGGCGCGCCGGGGCCGCTGAACCACAAGGCAACATCACCGCGGTAGCGCAGCACCGAGCCCCAGACGAGGGGTACGCCGGCAATTTCGGCGGCGTCGGCGGCGAGGAACTTGGTGGCAAACGTGTCAGAGCCGTCGACAAGCACGTCGACACCCGCGAGCAGGCCCAGCGCGTTGTTGTCGCTGAAGCGGCCGTTGATGCAGTTCAGCTCGATGCCGGGCTGCAGTGCGCGAAGCCGCTCGCCCGCGACGTCCACCTTCGCGCGGCCCACGTCGTCCGCGCCGAAGAGAATCTGGCGGTGGATGTTGCTTACGTCCACGGTGTCGTCGTCGATCACGGTGATGCGCCCGATTCCGGTGGCGGCCAGGGTCTGCATCAGCGGGCAGCCGAGCCCGCCGGCGCCGATGACAAAGACGTGGGCGTTGTGCAGCGCCGTCTGCTGCTCGAGGCCGAACCCGGGCAGGTTCATCTGGCGGGCGGTGCGGCGAAGTTCGTGGTGGGGCAGGTCACGCATATCTCCCACCCTATTGAAGCGACGCGCTACACTGCGCATTTATGTCGACGAACACATCCATTAATAAGCGTGGGTTGCAGTCCGACCCACTGATTTTTTACACCTCCGTGGGCTTTATCGCCCTGTTCGTCGGGCTCACCATCATCTTCGGCGACCGCGCTCGCGACGCGTACTCGTCGATTTCCACGGCGCTGATGAACAATTTCTCCTGGTTCTACATCGGCGGCGTGTCCATGGTCCTGGTGTTCCTGATCGTGGTGTTCGTGTCCAAGTACGGCAACCTGCGCCTCGGTGACGACGAGGACGAGCCCGAGTACTCCTTGCCCGTTTGGTTCGCGATGCTGTTCGCCGCGGGCATGGGCGCCACGCTCCTGTTCTGGGGCGCCGCGGAACCGCTGCACCACGCCTACAACCCGCCGCGCGGTGACTACGAGCCAATGAGCCGCGAGGCGATCACCCAAGCGTTCGAGTTCACCTACTACCACTTCGGCATCCACATGTGGGTGATCTTCACCCTCCCGGGGCTGGCGCTAGGTTACTTCAGCTACAAGCGCAAAATGCCGGCGCGCATGTCCTCGCTGTTCTCCCCGCTTCTAGGCAAGCGCGTCTACGAGTGGCCGGGCAAGCTTATCGACGCCGCCGGCATCATCGGCACCGTCTTCGGCATCGGCGTCTCCGTCGGCTTGGGCGTGCTGCAGATTTCTGCCGGGATGAACATCATGTGGTCGGTTCCGCTGATCACCCCGGTGCAGCTCGGCATCATCCTCGCGATCACGGCCGCCGCGTGCCTCTCCGTTGCCTCCGGTCTGGATAAGGGGATCAAGATCCTGTCCAACCTCAATATCGCGGCGACCGTCGTAGTGATGCTGTTCGTGCTGCTGGCGGGCCCGACGCTCAGGCTCATCGGGCAGATCACCGAGTCCTTCGGCATCTACGCCAACTCGCTTCCGGAGCTAATGTTCTGGGTCGATTCCTACAACGACAACCCGGGCTGGCACGCGACGTGGACCGCGTTCTACTGGGCGTGGACGATTTGCTGGGCGCCGTTTGTGGGCATGTTCTTCGCCCGCATCTCTAAGGGCCGCACGGTGCGCGCGTTCATCGGCGGCACCCTGCTTTTGCCGACGACCTTCGACATGATCTGGTTCTCCATCTTCGGCCGCGCCGCGACCGAGATCGAGACGGCCAACCCGGGCGTGCTCACCGGCCCCGTGGTGGAGCAGGGCGACACCCCGCAGGCGCTGTTCACGCTGCTGTCCCAGTACCCGCTCTACGGCATCGTCGGCTCGCTGGCCCTGGTTGTCATCATCTTGTACTTCGTCACCTCGATGGACTCCGCCGCGATGGTGATGGATATGTTCGCCTCGGGTGAGGAGAACAAGACCCCGACGTACTACAAGGTCGGCTGGGTCATCGCCATTGGCGTGGTCACTGCGGCCCTGCTGTTTATCAACGACACCGGCATCCAGGCGCTGCAGGAAGTCGTGATCATTATCGCGCTGCCCTTCTTCATCCTCTACTTCTTCATCATGTTCGCGCTACTCAAGGCGATGAACGACGACTCCGCCGCGCGCCGCCGCGTCCGCACCCGCCAGTGGGAGAAGACCGACAGCGCCGAGAAGCTGGAGGAGGCGGAAAACCGCCCCGCGCCGGGCTACGACGCCGAGGGCAACGAGCTGGCCCGCCCCGAGCTGGAGTACGACCCGGAGGAGGGCGGTTGGAGGCTGTCGGACTCGCTGATCATCGAGGGCGACCTCGCCATCGGGGGCGAGGTGGACCAGGAGTGGAGCGGGGAATCAGAACCGGCGTTTACGATCGTCGACGAGGAAACCCCGAAGCGCCGTTAGAGCACCTGGTCGGCCCAGCTCGCCAGGCCCTCGAAGCTTGACGACGCCACCGCGTGCTCCCGTTTCGGAATCCGCCCGGCCCCGGCCGCCAACGCTCCGGCCTCGACTGCCAGGCGCATTGCGTTGGCCATCGCCTCCGGGTCCTGGCTGCGGTTGATGGCGCTGGCCAGCAGAACGCCGGAGCAGCCGAGTTCCATGGCGAGCGCGGCGTCGGAGGCCGTGCCGACGCCAGCGTCGATGAGCACGGGCACCTCGGCGCGCGAACAGATCAGCTCGATGTTGTGCGGGTTGAGGATGCCCAGCCCGGTGCCGATCGGCGACCCGAGCGGCATCACCGCCGCCGCGCCGATGTCCTCGAGGCGTTTTGCCGCCACCGGGTCGTCCGAGGTGTAGGCGAGCACGGTAAAGCCGGCGTTGATGAGCATCTCGCAGGCGTCAACGGTCTCCACCACGTCGGGCAGCAGCGTGCGGTCGTCGGCGATGACTTCGAGCTTGACCCAATCCGTATGCAGTGCTTCGCGGGCGAGCTCGGCGGTGATCACCGCGTCGCGCGCGGTTTTGCAGCCCGCCGTGTTCGGCAGTGGCGCGATACCGAGTCGGCGCAGCAAGGCGAAAACCGACTCGCCACTGCCGCCGGCGGAGTGGCGGCGCATCGCGACGGTCGTCAGCTCCGTGCGGGAGGCAACCAGGCAGCGCTCGAGCATGTCCATCGAGCTCGCGCCGCCGGTGCCCATGATGAGGCGGGAGGAAAACTCCCGGCCAGCGATAGTAAGCACCTGCCCTAGCCCCCCTGGACTGCGGTGAGGATGTCCACGCGCGCCCCGTCGGCAAGCCGCGTCGACTCCCACTTCGAGCGCGGGACGACGGCCGAGTCGATCGCGACGGCGGTGCCGGCGTCGGGAACGTGCCCGAGCACCTCGTGCACGAGCTCGCTGACCGTCGCCGCATCGGTGTCTCGCGCGGTGTCGTTGACCAAAATGTTTCTGCTCATTGTGTCCTCCTGTGGCGCATCGGGTCGCACGCCATCAAGTCTATAAAGGGCGGTTGCTTGTCGACGAGCTCCGCTGCGCACTGCGCCGCCAGCGCCGCCAGCAAGATTCCGTGGCGGAAGTAGCCGGTGCTGACAATCACGCGCTCGCTGGCGCGCCCGAGGTAGGGCAGATCGTCCGGAGTGCCGGGCCGGGCGCCCGCACCGGCCTCGATGAAATCGCAGTCCTCGATACCGGGCAGGATCTCAATCGCGTCGCGCAATAGCTGGTGCACGCCCTGGGCTTGCGCGTTTGCGCGGCCGTCCTCGCGGCTGGTTGCGCCCACGGTCAGCGTCGCGTCCTCGCGAGGGATGACGTAGATCGCCCTGCCCTCCACCACACCGCGGACCACCCTGGTGGCGAGGGGATGCAGGTGCGCCGGGGCCCGCAGGTGCAGGATGTCGCCGTAGACCGGGCGAAGCTGCAGCGGGCTGACGTTATCGTCGCCCCACCCGGCGATGTCTTGTGCCCCGAGGCCGGCGGCGATGACGACTTGCTCCTGCGGCAGGTGGGAGACGTCGGTGACCCGCTCGCGCACGAAGCTCACCCCGGCGTTGGTGCAGGCGTCGATAAGCGCGCGCGTCAACAGCCGCGGCTGGACCTGGTGATCACCGCTGCTGAGCGCCGCCGAGGACAGCGCGGGAGACAGGGCCGGTTCCAGTGCCCGGGCCTGGCGCACCGTGAGGCGCTGCGCGTGCACCCCGCGCGCTTGTTGGTAGCTGAGCAGATCGTCCAGAAAGGTGCTGTCGGCGCGGTCGCGGGCCACCACGATGGTGCCGTCGGTGCGGTAGCCCGTCGGCAGGTCGGAGTACTTCCGGCACAACGCGATCAGCTCCGGGTAACGGCTGGCTGAGGCCTGCATCAGCGGTAGAAGCGGGTCTTGCTTGTACACCACCTCTGAAGCCGGAGCCAGCATTCCGCCCGCGTAATGGGAGGCGCCACGGGCCGGTGCAGGGTCGTAGACGGTGACCGCACGGCCGCGATCGGCCAGGGTTAAGGCGGTGCTCAACCCGATGATTCCCGCACCGACGACGGCGGTTGGCGTGTCAGACATGGTCCCATTATTCCACACGCGAAGGTATCTCAGGCTCGCGCCCGAGCGCGCGGAGTTTACGTAGGGTTGAAAGGTGTAACGCAATCGCCAACACGTAAATCTTGAGGAGGATTTCATGTTCACCAGGTCTCGCAACGATGTGGAAAAGGTTGAGTGGGGCGGAGGGACCTCCGAGCGCGTGCTCACCGCGAAGGACAACATGGGTTTCGCGGTGGCGCACACCGTGGTGCGCGCGGGTACCGAGTCCAAGCTGCAGTACCGCAACCACCTGGAGGCGTGCTACTGCATCGGCGGCTCCGGTGAGGTTGAAGACACCGAGGGCAACATCTACCCGATCACGCCGGGCACCATCTACGTGCTCGACGAGCACGACGCCCACTACCTGCGCGGCGGCAAGGACGAGGATCTGATCCTGGTCAGCATCTTCAACCCGGCGATCACCGGCGACGAGAAGCACACCTTAAGCGAGGACGGGTTCAGCTCCTACTAAAGGCATCTCTGTGAGGCGCTAAGGAAGACAGGTAGTGAAATGCACCCCGCGGGGTAGCGCGACAGTACTAAGCTGTCACCAACGTGATGTAACTCACATTCATAGACGGATTCGAGGTACGCGATGTCCACTGTTGAAACCACCACAGCGCCACAGCGTAAGTCCGGCATGTTTGGGCCGGGGCTGCTCATCGCGGCGTCGTTCATCGGCCCGGGTACGGTCACCACAGCCACGGTGACCGGCGCGAACTTCGGCTACGCGCTCGTCTGGGCGATTGTTTTCTCCATCGTGGCGACGATCATCCTGCAGGAAATGTCGGTGCGCCTCGGACTCGCGGCTCGCCTCAGCACCGGTGAAGCGCTGCGTCAGACGTTTAGTTCGCAGATTATCAAGTGGCTGATGATCATCTTGGTCGTCTCCGCAATCGGCATCGGCGGCGCAGCGTACGCCGGGGGCGACACGACGGGCACCGCGCTCGCGCTCGCCAGCGTGACGGGGTGGTCGCAAGTGCTGCTCTCCGTCGGGGTGGCCGCGGTGGTGCTGGCCTTGCTACTTTCAGGAAGTTACGCGTTTCTAGAGAAGGTAATGACGGTGCTGGTGGGCATCCTGGCGCTGACCTTCTTGGTTACGGCCATCAGCGTGGGGCCCGACCTCGGGGCCATGCTGCGCTCCACCTTCATGCCCAGCGTGCCGGACGGCGCTGTTCTCTCCGCGGTCGCGCTTATCGGCACGACGGTCGTTCCCTACAACGTCTTCTTGCACTCCAACCTGGTGCAGGAGAAGTGGGGAGACGAGCCGCGGGACCCCGCACTGAAGAAGGCGCGGATAGACAACGTTGTTTCCATCAGCCTCGGTGGTTTGATCACGCTGGCGATCGTCGCAACGGCCGCTGCGACGATGTTTGCGCAAGGACTTCAGGCGGAATCCGCCGCCGACCTCGCCGAGCCGCTTCGCCCGATGCTTGGCGACGCCGCCCCGTGGCTGCTCGCCATCGGCCTGTTCGCCGCGGGCCTGACCTCCGCGGTCGCCGGCCCGATGGGTGCGGCGTACGCGATCTGCGGCGTCATGGGCTGGCCCACCGACATGAAGAGCCAGCGCTTCCGCATCATCGTCGTCGTGGTGGTCCTCTTCGGCGCGGCGATTTCCATCTCGGGGTTCAACCCGATCCAGATCATCATCCTCGCCCAGGCCGCGAACGGCATCTTGTTGCCCGTTATCGCGTTTTTCCTTCTGATCACGATGAACAACAAGCGTCTGCTGGGCGAGCACGCGAACTCGCTGGTGGGAAACATCCTCGGTGGGCTGATCTTCCTGATCACACTCGTCCTCGGCGGTCTATCGCTCGCCGACCTGTTTTAGCTTTCAGCGCCGCAGACGCATCATCACGTGCGGGATGCCGGCATCGGGGAATTCCTCGCCCTCGGCGACGAAGCCGAAGCCGGTGTAGTAACCCACCAGCCCGGATTGGGCCTCGATAACAAGGTCGCCGGAGAATCGCTGGGTGTAGGCGATGCCGGTGCGCACGATCTCATGGCCGAGGCCCGTGCCACGCGCAGCTGGGGCAACGACGAAGCGGCCGAACCGGCTGCCGGAGTCGGTGGGAAACACCCGTGCGCACCCGAGCAGCTCGGCCGGATCCTCATCCGACCACGCCAGAAGGTGGCGGGTGTCCGGGTGCGCGTCAATGTCGTCGATCTCAGCAAACGGGCACTGCTGCTCGACGACGAACACGTCAACGCGCAGCTTGAACAGGGCATGGGTCTGCAGAGCGGTAAGCTGCGCCAGCGGCGAGATCGCAATCATGGCCCCAAGCTTAGGCGCGGGAGAGGTAGCCGGTCTTAATCTGGGTAAAGCGCACGACGGCTGAGGTCAGGGCCAGGGCGGCGAGCACGAGCAGGGGCACCGTCGGCCCGGCCAGCGGCTCCAGCCACTGCAACAGCGGCGGCAGGGCGAATCCGATGTAAGTGCCCACGTAGTAAATGCCGAGGACGCGGCCGCGAGCGTGGAGGGGAGCGTATGTGTCGACGTCGAGAAGCCCATCGCGCAGGCACAAACCGTACGCCGCACCCAACGCGATGGTCGCTGCGACGAAGGCTGCGAGCGTGGGGTTGGTTCCAGCGAAGCCGGCAATCGCCAGTCCCGTCGCGGAGCACAGCGCGCCGATGACGCCGGCGCGCGGGCCCCAGTCGAAGCGCCTGCCCAGAGCCTGGAGCACAAGCGCGGTGCCGAAGCCGAGACCGGCGGCGATTCCCGGCATGAACACCCCGGTAGGGAAGTAGTGGGCCACGCGAGCGGCGAGCCCGACGACCGCGGTAGTGATGGAGGCGAAGACCCACACCGCCACCGGCAATGCCGTCGCCAGCGCCTTGGTGGATGAGCGCTGCGCCGGTGCCGCGGCGGGCGCTGGTGCGGGGCCGTCGGGGCCCTGGGTTACCGCGTGGTGGGGTGTGTCGCCGATGACCAGGGAGACCACGATGGCCAGCAGCGACAGCGCGATGGTCACCGCGTAGAGCTCCCAGATCCGCGGCTGGGCATAGGCGAAAATTCCGGAGAAGATCGGCCCGAGGGCGAAGCCGGAGGTCAAAAAGATGCCGGCGAGGGTCGCACCTTGCGCGCCGCGGAGCCTCGCCGCCCACGCCGTTCCCGCGCTGACGACAAGTCCGACACCGAGCCCGACGACGAAGCGGCCCGACAGCAGGGCGGCGGCGCTGTGCGAGAAGGCAAGGCCTAGGTTTCCGAGCGCGGAGACGATCGTGCCCGCAATGACAATCGGGCGGCCTCCGAAGCGGTCGGCGAGGATCCCGCCGGCCAGAAGGCACGGAAACAGACCGGCTGCGTAGATTCCGTATGCGCCGTTGACCAGCAGCGGCTCGAGGTGCGCGCGCTCTTTAAGGGCCACGAGAACGGCCGCGAAGTGGTTCGCGGCCCATCCTGCCGTGACGAGGAAGAGGATGACGCTGTAGAAAACTTTGCGGCTGGACATGGGGACTAATCTACTGCGCCGCGTTCGAACTCGGAGAGTACGCGCGCCACGTAGGCGCCGGTGTCCTCGGCGTTCATGATGCCGCGCACCAGAGCGAGCCCGTCGACGCCGGTGGAGGCGAGCTCGGCGGCGTCGTCGACCGTGACATCGCCGATGGCTACGACGGGCACGAGGGACTCAGCGACGAGGGGGCGGTAGCCGTCGACACCGAGTAGCGGCCGGCCCGAGTCCTTCGTCGGGGTGGCGCGAAACGGCCCGGCCCCGACGTAGTCGATGTCTCCAGCTAGTTCATTGGCCGCGCGCACGAGCTGAAGCGTCCCCGTGGTCAGTCCGATGATCGCTTCCGGGCCGAGTAGCCGCCGGGCAACGCGGACATCGAGGTCGTCTTGGCCGAGGTGGACGCCGTGGACGCCCTCGTCGCACAGGGCGAGCGCGACGTCGACGCGGTCGTCGATAAGCACGCGCGTGGCGGGGTTGGCCTCGCGCACCGCGTGGGCAACCTCGCGGCCGAGGCTGTAGAGGTCGCGCGCGGAGATGGGTTTGCTGCGCACCTGTATGACACCGGCGCCGGCGCGCGCGGCGTCGCGGGCGCGGGTGACGATGTCGCGCTCGCTACCGCTCCCGGTGACAAAGTAGCAGCGCAGGTCGAGCTCGCACTTAAGCATGTGCGGGCCTCGGTTCGATCGCGCCGGTGCGCCCGTAGGCGAGGTGGCGGTGAACCCACTCGAATGGGCCGGGGGTGCGGGTGGCCTCGAGGACGGAGGCAAGAAGCAGGGTGATCAGCCAGACGAGCAGGCCCACCCCGAGCTTGCCGGCGACGTTCGCGTCCAGGCCGAGCCCGAACCCGAAGGGCGAGACGAGGACAATAAACAGCAGCGACTGTGCGAGGTAGCCGGACATGGAGCGCTTACCCAGCGCGATCAGTGGGTTGGCCCAGCCAGGCGCGGCCTGCGCCTGGGCGGCGCGCTTTTGCATCCCGTTGGTGGCCAGCGCGAACGCGGCGAGGATGCCGGGGCCGGTGAACGGCCCCCAGGACTGGTTGAGGATCCAGAAGAACTCCTCGAGGCCCGGGTCGATCACCCCGATCGCCGCGAGACCCCACGGAAGCCCGAGCAGCAGGGTGATCGCCACGGCGACATAGACCCATTGCCGCAGAATAGCGCGATGCTTATCGACGTTCACCAGGTAACCCTCCGTCGCCCAGACGTAGCCGATGATGCTCAGCCCGGCGAGAGAACCGACCGCGAAGGGGATCGAAGTGAGCATCAGCATCGCCGCGGAAAAGTTGGCGCTGAAGTAGTCACCCACGGTTAACAGCTCCGTGGTGGGGGCGCGCATATCGGGCAGGGCCCCGGGCTCGAAGAAGTACACAGCAAAAGCGCCGGCGGTGCCGGTAACGGCGAAAAATCCCAGCAAGATGTAGGCGATCAGGCGCAGCCACTTCGCGCTGACGGTGAACAGTAGAGCCATGAGCACGCCGATGAGCCCATAGGTGAGCATGATGTCGCCGTAGAAGATCGCGAGCATGTGGATTAGCCCCAGAGCAGCGAGGGTGCCGTAGCGGCGCAGAAGCACCCGGCGCGCGTCGCGCAGCGGGTAGTGCTTGCGGTACAGGCTGGCCACCACTAGCCCGAAGCCGAAGCCGAGCAGCGTGGAAAACATCGGCAGGCCGCGTACGTGGACGAACATCGCGGAAAACACGGCGAAGAAGGCATCCACCCCGCTCGAAGGGTCGACGCCGCCGAGGGTGTCGCCCGGCGCGCCGGCACCGGATGAGCCAGTGGTGATCCAGGCTTGGACCGAGTTGGCTGCGGCGATGCCCAGCAGGGAGACGCCGCGGGCGATGTCGGGGAGGAGCAGTCTTTGCTTCGCGGGTGTTTTGTCCATGCCCACAACCTACTCGGGTGGCTTACTCGGGGAGGTAGACCTGCGAGCCGTGTTCGCGGAAAACATGCGCCATGTGCTGCTCGCCGAGGACGGCGTCGACGGTGGGCATGCCCAGGGATTCGATGGTGTCGCCGAACTCGTCCCGGATGTCCTGGGAGATCCGCATCGAGCAGAACTTCGGACCGCACATGGAGCAGAAATGCGCGGTCTTGGCCGGTTCGGCGGGCAGGGTCTCGTCGTGGTAGGCGCGCGCGGTGTCCGGGTCGAGGGAGAGCGCGAACTGGTCCTCCCAGCGGAACTCGAAGCGGGCCTTGCTCATCGCGTCGTCCCAGTCCCGGGCGCCCGGATGCCCCTTCGCCACGTCGGCGGCGTGCGCGGCGATCTTGTAGGTGATCACGCCCGTCTTCACGTCGTCCTTGTTTGGCAGGCCGAGGTGCTCCTTCGGGGTGACGTAGCACAGCATCGCGGTGCCGCCCGCGGCGATGTTGGCCGCGCCGATCGCGGAGGTGATGTGGTCATACCCCGGAGCGATGTCGGTGACCAGGGGGCCAAGCGTGTAGAAGGGTGCCCCGCCGCACCACTCCTCTTCCTTGTCGTTGTTGATCTGGATCATGTCCAGCGGCACGTGGCCGGGGCCCTCGATCATCACCTGGACGTCGAAATCCCAGGCGCGGTGGCACAGCTCGCCGATGGTCTTCAGCTCGGCGAATTGGGCGGCGTCGTTGGCGTCGGCCACGGAGCCGGGGCGCAGGCCGTCACCGAGCGAGAAGGAGACGTCGTAGGCCGCGAAGATCTCGCAGAGCTCGTCGAAGTTCTCGTAGAGGAAGGACTCCTTGTGGTGGGCGAGGCACCAGCCGGCCATGATCGAGCCGCCGCGGGAGACGATGCCCGTGACGCGCCGGGTGGTCAGCGGCACGAACGGCAGGCGAACTCCGGCGTGGATGGTCATGTAGTCCACGCCCTGCTCGCACTGTTCGATGACGGTGTCGCGGAAGATTTCCCAGGTCAAATCCTCGGCAATGCCGCCGACCTTCTCCAGGGCCTGGTAGATGGGCACGGTGCCGATCGGAACGGGGGAGTTGCGGATGATCCACTCGCGGGTGGTGTGGATGTCGTTGCCGGTGGACAGATCCATCACGGTGTCGGCACCCCAGCGGGTTGCCCAGCGTAGCTTGTCCACCTCCTCGCGGATTGACGAGGTCACGGCGGAGTTGCCGATATTGGCGTTGATCTTGGTCAAAAACGCGTTGCCGATGATCATCGGCTCGCTCTCGGGGTGGTTGACGTTGTTCGGGATGATTGCGCGGCCTGCGGCGACTTGCGAGCGCACCTTCTCTACGTCGCAGTGCTCGCGCAGGGCGACGAACTCCATCTCGGGGCTGATTTCGCCGCGGCGGGCGTAGTGCATCTGGGTCACGCGCTTGCCGGGGTGGGCGCGCAACGGGTTTCGCCTGGCTCCCCGCCACTCCTCGGAGGCGGAGCCGCGCTTGGCGGCCCGTGTGCCGTCGTCAAGAAGGTTGCGTTGGCGCCCGGTGTACTCCTCGACGTCGCCGCGCTCGGCGATCCACGTGCTGCGCAGCGCCGGTAGTCCTTCCTCGGGCTGTGCCCATGGCCCGCGGGTGCGGTAGGTCCGGAAGGGCTCGTTTGGACCGCTTGGCGAGTCATCGAGTGAGATGGCGGTTTCGGGCACTTCCAGGCCGCCTGCGCGGATCGGCGCGTAGCTGTGCTTGGGGTGGATTTCTTGCGCGTACGAATCGGTCACGAAATGGCTCCTTACATCCTTCGCTGGTGCTAACCAGGCAGGTTCGAACGGTGCCCGCGCGGCTGCTTCGGCGCGGTCTCAGCCCCTAACCAGTGGGGCGCCCGTGTGGGGTCGTGCGCACCAACCTAGTCGTGGTGGCGCGGCAATGCTATATTGCTGTTACAGAAGTTACGCAAGAGAAAGTGTCATCACATGGTCCGCCGCCTGCTCGCCCCTCTTTTCGCCCTTATCGTCGTCATGGCGGGGGCGCCGCTCGCCCACGCGCAGGAGGACCCGAATTACATCTGGCGCACCGATCCGGTGTCCAAGGTGCTGGCCGGCAAGCCCGCGGCGGATCGCGTGCTGCACCGCGTGCCGGGGTCGTTTCACGATGCCGCCCCGATCGCCCCGGAGGCGTGGGACGCGCAGGTCAACCGCGGTAAAGCTCTGTACGGGCCGGGCACTCCGGTCTACATCAATGGCTCAGCAATGTGCACCATCGCCGCGGCCGGCTACGACGCCGCCGGCCGCATGGTCGCCGTCACCGCCGGCCACTGTGGCTCGGAGGGCCAGTCAGTGATCTCTGCCGACGCGATCGGTGTGGGCGAATCCGGCCGCATCGCCGCGGTCAACCGCGCACTGGATTACGCCGTCATCGAGCTTTACCCCAACGCGGAGGTTAGCCGCACCTACAACGGCGTGACGGTCAACCACCTCGGCGCCGCGCCGCGCGCGTTCGGCCAGGTCGTGTGCAAGTCCGGCTACGCCTCGGCGCAGACCTGCGGCGTGACCTGGATCGACGATGGGGTCACCAACCTCAACCAGGTGTGCGCAATGCAGGGCGACTCTGGCGCGCCCCTGCTCGCCGGGGATTCCCTCGTCGGCATTATCAACGGCGGCATCATCAACGCGCCGTGCTACTCGCCGCTGCAGGGCCCGATCTTCTCCCCGACGTCCTCGGCGAGATTCGAGACGATCCTCGGCGCGATGAACAGCGGATCCGCCCCGGGCAGCGGGTTTAGGCTCCCGTAACTTCCTTCAGCACTGCCTCGTGGAGGGCCCCATTGGTCGCGACAGCGTCGCCGCCGTGCGGGCCCTCTTCGCCGCTTAACGACGTAAACGTGCCCCCAGCCTCAGTCACCAGCACCGCCAGCGCGGCCAAGTCCCACAGCGACACCTCGGGCTCCAAGGCGATGTCGACCGCGCCCTCAGCGACGAAGCAGTAGCTCAGGAAATCGCCGTAGCCACGCAGCCGCCAGGCCTTCTCGGTCAGAGCGATGAAGTTGTCGCGCAGGCCGCGCTCCTGCCAGCCCTCCAGCGAGGACATGGAGATAGAGGCGTCAGACAGCTCGGCGACCTTGGACACGTTCAGGCGCTTCAGCGCGCCCGTGCTGAAGGTGCGCCACGCCCCGGTTCCGGCGGAGGCGTACCAGCGGCGCGCCAGGGCGGGGGCGGAGATGACGCCGACGACCGGCTGGCCGTCGACAAGCAGCGCGATGAGCGTCGCCCACACGGGCACGCCGCGCACGAAGTTTTTGGTGCCGTCGATCGGGTCGATCACCCACTGGCGGCCCTCGATGACCGCCTCGCCGCCGAACTCCTCGCCGAGCACGGCGTCGGCCGGGCGCGCGGTCGCAAGCTCTGCGCGCAGCGCCTCCTCGACGGCCAGATCGGCGTCGGAGACGGGGGTCATATCGGGCTTGGATTCGACGTTTAGGTCGGCCGCTTCGAAGCGCTCGATGGTGATCCCGTCCGCGAGATCCGCGAGTTTGAGGGCGAGGGCGAGGTCGTCAGCGTAGTTAGACATGCTCAGAGAGTTTACCCGCCACCTCATCGACGATGAGCGGGTTGCCGGCCACGCACCACGCGACACCGCCGGCCTGAACCTTGATCGCGCGCCCGCCGACGGCTTCGACGAGCGCCTTGCCGGGCAGCCAGTCCCAGTCCGCCACGGAGTGCTGCAGCCAGCCGCCGATGCCGCCGGAGGCAACGGTGGCCAGGTCGACGGAACCCGCGCCCCACATGCGGATAGTGGCGGCGTCTTTAACGGCCGAGACCCAGGCCTGGCGAATCGACTCGTGACTCATCGAGCGCGGGTGCAGGTAGGTCGCCAGCGCGAGCTGGTCCAGCCCCGCGCTTTCAAGCTGTGGCAGTCGCTCGCCGTTGCGCGTCGCCACGCCGCCCGCCGCGAGCCAGGTCGTGGCAAACGCGGGTCGGTGCACCGCGCCGAGAATAAGCTCATCGGGCTCGCTGACATCGCCCGCAACGAGCGCGAGCGCGGAGCAGAAGTAGTCGGAGCCGTGGGAGAAGTTGTAGGTCCCGTCGACCGGGTCGATCACCCAGGTCCGCCCGCTTGTCGACGCCCGGGCAGCGCCCTCCTCGCCCACGACGCCATCGTCGGGGCACAGCGCCAAAAGCGCGTCGGCGACGAACTGCTCTGCGGCGCGGTCGGCGTCGGTGACCACGTCGGAGACGGAGGTTTTCTGCTGCGTGGACAGGCCGTCGTCACGCATGCGCAACGCGAGGCGGCCAGCGTGCTCGACGAGTGCCGCGGCGAGCGTGGCGTCGTCGGAATCGGCATGGGCGGAGATGAAGGCAGCAGTCATGCAGACCATTATGGCGCGTTAGCCCACTAGCTTCAGCCCGGCGATGCCGCCGACGACCATGAGTAGGAACGTGACCTTCAAAGGCGTGATCGACTCTTGGCCCGTCACAAAGGAATAGACAACCGCGAGGGATGCGCCGACGCCGACCCACACCGCGTAACCGGTGCCGAGCGGGACGGTGCGCAGCGCCCACGCCAGCCCCGCCATAGAGATGGCCAGGGCGACGAAGAAGACGACTGCGGGTGCCGGGCGGGTCAGGCCCTGCGAGCGATCCAGTGCGATCGCCCACACCGCCTCGAAGGCGCCAGAGAGAAGCAGAATGATCCATGCCATGGTGCGTACTTTCTGGCCGTCTTGTCGTGGTCCCGGGTACGGCTCCCTCGTCCGGGTCCCGCTCGAACGCGCAGGCTAGACTTACATGTTATGCAACCGGAGACCCAGGCACGAATCCAGAACCTCGATTCGACGCTCACCACCATTGAAAAGGTGATGGACCTAGACGAGCTCGCTGCGCGCGCGAGGGAGCTCGAGCAGCAGGCCAACGACCCCTCGCTGTGGGACGACCCGGCGCACGCGCAGAAGGTGACCACGGAGTTGTCGAACGTGCAGGCGCGGCTGAAGAAGGTCGCGTCGCTGCGCGAGCGTATCTACGACCTTCCGGTGATGTACGAGCTCGCCGAGGAAGAGGGTGAGCCGGCACTGGTTGACGACGAGCTTTCCGCGCTGGAGGAGTCGATCGGCTCACTGGAGGTGCAGACGATGCTCTCCGGCGAGTACGACGAGCGCGAGGCCGTGGTCAACATCCGTTCCGGCGCCGGCGGCGTCGACGCCGCGGACTGGGCGGAGATGCTGATGCGCATGTACACGCGCTGGGCGGAGAAGAACGGCTACAAGGTCGAGGTCTACGACATCTCCTACGCGGAGGAGGCCGGCATCAAGTCCGCCACCTTCGTGGTGCGCGGGGAGTACATGTACGGCCAGCTTTCGGTGGAGCAGGGCGCACACCGGTTGGTGCGTATCTCACCGTTCGACAACCAGGGCCGGCGGCAGACCTCGTTCGCCGAAGTTGAGGTGCTGCCCGTGGTTGAGCAGACGGACCACATCGACATCCCTGATTCCGACATCCGCGTCGACGTGTACCGCTCCTCCGGCCCCGGCGGGCAGTCGGTCAACACCACGGACTCGGCGGTGCGCATCACGCACCTGCCGACCGGAATCGTGGTCACGTGCCAGAACGAGAAGTCGCAGATCCAGAACAAGGCCTCCGCGCTGGGGGTCCTGCAGTCGAAGCTGCTTGAGCGCAAGCGCCAGGAGGAAAAGGCCGAGATGGACGCCCTCGGCGCCGGGGGTAACGCGTCCTGGGGCAACCAGATGCGTTCCTATGTGCTGCACCCCTACCAAATGGTGAAGGATTTGCGGACAAACTACGAGGTAGGCGACCCGCAGAAGGTGCTCGACGGCGACATCGACGGCTTTTTGGAGTCCGGCATCAGGTGGAGGATGGCTGAAGCCAAAGGGTAGGGTGTGACGGGTGATTACATTCACCAACGTCACCAAGGTCTACCCGACCTCGACTAGGCCCGCGCTTGACGACGTCTCCTTCACCATCGACAAAGGAGAATTCGTCTTCCTCATCGGCCCGTCCGGATCGGGAAAGTCAACGTTTTTGGAGCTGATGATCCGCGAGGAAAATGTCACTTCAGGCGACATCCGCTTCGACGATTTCCACGTCAACGCGCTCAAAGGCAAGGAGATCAACCGGCTGCGGCAGTCCATCGGCTACGTCTTCCAGGACTTCCGCCTGCTGCCCAAGCTCAACGTCTACGACAACGTGGCGTTCGCCCTGCAGGTCACGGGCAAGCCGAAGGCGGAGATTGCCAAGCTGGTGCCCGACGCGCTTGGGCTCGTCGGCCTCGACGCGAAGGCGAACCGTTACCCCCACGAGCTCTCGGGCGGTGAGCAGCAGAGGGTGGCGATTGCCCGTGCGTTCGTCGATAAGCCCCCGCTCGTGCTTGCCGACGAGCCGACGGGCAACCTCGACCCGAAGACCGCTGACGAGATCATGGCGCTTCTCACGCGCATCAACCGGCTGGGGTCCACCGTGGTGATGTCCACCCACAACGCGCGCGCGGTCAACGACCTGCGCCAGCGCGTCCTCGAGCTGAACCTGGGCAAGCTGGTCCGCGACGAAAAGCACGGCGTGTACGGCGTATCGGGATCGGAGGCACGCTAATGAACTTCAGTTTTGTGTTCCGCGAAGCGTTTCGCGGGCTCGGCCGCAACCTGACCATGACCGTGGCGCTGGTGATCACCACCGCGCTGTCGCTTATGCTCGTGGGCGCGGGCATCCTGATCTCGCAGGCGACCTCCGAGACGAAGGCTCTCTACCTCGACCGCGTCGAGGTGATGATCGAATTGGACGAGGAGATTTCCGCCAACGACACCGACTGCTCCTCGCCCGCCTGCCTCGAGGTGCGCGATCGCCTGCAGGCAAGCAACGGGGTGGAGCAGGTCACCTTCCGCTCGCGCCAGCAGTCCTACGACCGATTCGTCGAACTGTTCCAGGACACCGATCCTGATCTCGTGCGCGAAACCACGCCCGACGCGCTTCCCGCGGCGTTGCACGTACGACTGACCGATCCGGCGGACACCCGCCCGGTGCAGCAGGTCGCCGACATGCCGCAGGTGACCGTCATCACCGACCAGGCCGACACCGTCCGTGAGGCCGCGGGCACGATGGACACCTTCCGCAACGTCACCTTCGTCGTCGCGGCGGCGCAGGCGGTGGCGGCGCTGTTCCTGATCTCCAACATGGTGCAGCTCGCCGCATTCAACCGCCGCGAGCAGATCGGCATCATGCGCATGGTCGGCGCCTCGCGCTGGTTCACCCAGGCCCCGTTCGTCCTTGAGGCGGTGGTCTCCGTGCTGATCGGCGGGGTGATCGCCACCGTCGGCGCGTGGCTGGCAAAGCGCTTCCTCGTCGACCCGATGCTGGGCGATCTCTACGCCTCCCAGCTCATCGCGCGCGTGCCGGATTCCGCAGTCTGGGTAACCATGCCGCTTGTCACCCTCGCGGCGATGGTGCTCGGAGGTGTCGCAGCACAGGTGGCACTGCGTTCCTACGTGAGGAAGTAAACGGGTAAACTTAACCCGACTATGGCGAAGAAGAAGAAAAAATCACCCTCCGGAAACGTCGTTGCGACGAACCGGAAAGCTCGCCACGACTACACCATCCTGGATACCTGGGAGACCGGCATCGTGCTTGTGGGCACGGAGATCAAGTCGCTGCGCGACGGCAAGGCCAGCCTCGTCGAGGCCTTTGCCACCATCGACAACGGGGAAGTGTGGCTGCGCAACCTGCACATCCCCGAGTACTCGATGGGGTCGTGGACGAACCACTCGCCGCGACGCACCCGCAAGCTGCTCATGCACCGTAGCGAGATCGATTCGCTCGAGGGCAAGGTCCGCGACGGCAACCGCACGCTTGTGCCGTTGTCCATTTACCTGAAAGAGGGCAAGGCCAAGGTGGAACTCGGGCTGGCGCAAGGTAAGCAGGATTACGACAAGCGCCAGGCGATTAAGAAGCGCACCGAGGACCGAGAGATCGCGCGCGATCTGGGCAAGAAGTTCAAGGGGATCAAGGCGTGAAGAAGGCACTTATCACAGGGGCGTCCCGCGGCATCGGCCGCGCGATTGCCCAGGAGCTCTCCACCGACCACCACATCTACGTCGGTGCTTCCCGCGATGCTGCGGCGGTCGTCGATACGCTGCCCAGCGCCGAGCCTTTCGAGGTTGACCTGCGCGACTCGACCGCCATTTCCGCTGCCTGCGCCCGCATCGGGGAGCTTGACGTGCTCGTCCACGCCGCCGGGATTTACCCGAAGGGGCCGTTCGACCAGCTGGGCGATGCCCAGTGGCGCGACGGCTTTGAGGTGAACTTTTTCGCCGCGGTCCAGCTCGTGCGCGAGCTTTTGCCCGCTTTACGACGCTCGCGTGGACTGATCATCACCATCAACTCCGGCGCCGGCTTCCACGGCGTCGACCAGGGCAGCGTGTACTGCTCGACAAAGTACGCGCTGAAAGGGTTCACCGACGTGCTGCGGCTGGAGGAGCAGGGGCGCGTGGGCGTGACCTCCCTGCATCCCGGACCAACCGGCACGGACATGATTGCCGCCGATGACCGGGTAAAGATGGACCCGGTAGACGTTGCACGCGCGGCCCGTCTGGCCGTGGACTTGAGCCCGGAGACGGTGATCGACTTCCTGCGTGTGACCCCCTTGCGCAAATCCTGAATGAGGCGTAGGGTTAACCCTCCTACGGTTCCCGTAGTTAATGGGGTTGATTTTTGGTTTCGACTTCATTGACCAAGCCAGGGGAAGCGTGCCGGTGCAGGCTGGAGACCACCGTGAGCGTCGCAGCAAACAATAAACGCAGAGAAGACCTCTCAGCGTGACTACGCCCTCGCTGCCTAAGAGCTAGCGACTAGCGTGTCTGTCAGGCCGGGCCCGTTCCCAGCCCGGTACCTGGCATCGACTTAGGGAACTTGCCCAAGGGCCGTGCCAGTGCGGCCCGCGGGGACTTTTCACACTGGCTGGGCCCGTCAACCGGACATGTTCGCCTGATCCGGTGGGTCGAGCAGAGACGATGCGCGAACTGCGCACGGAGAAGCCCTGGCGAGGTGATGAAGGACCCGGGTTCGATTCCCGGCAGCTCCACCGGTAGCAAACCCCCTGATCGGAGATGATCGGGGGGTTTGTTCTATTTCTCCTGGTCAACAATGTGATGGCCTTATGCAACGTGTGCGTAGTTAGCAACTCCGCACGGTACCAATATGGGCAGCGTCCGCCGCCACGCCGACATGGCGCACCCATGCCACTTTTGCGGATTTCGGGGTGGGTGAAGCGGGGCGACAGGCGGTCCAGGCGAATGCAACGGCACCTGCAAACCCGCACCAGTTGTAACAAATCTCTGCTGCAACGTGCGAGGAGCGTTCACTCTAGTAGCGCACAGCGCCAAACACCGCCGTCTGCACAATCTGATCCACGTCAGCAGCTGGGTACCGGACCGGCGCCTCGCCGTCCCGCAACGCGGCCGCCAACGCGCCCGACGCCCCCTTAGCCCACTCGCCGGCCGCTCGAGCGACCTGATCCACATCGGCGATACGGTTCACCCCGGAATCGTCAGTGAAAGCTACCTTCGACGGCCTACCGGATGCAGAGTCGGTTTCCGCCACGACAGGGCGCGACCAATACGAACATGCACCGGTTGCTACCCACAGGATCTCCAATGCCACATCGCGTGGTACCGACAAGACATACCTCCAAAGTGTGTAAACAGCAGCCGAAAAGTAGCCCATAATTGTGTGCTGATTATTATGCCTGACGCGCTGTGGCGAGTCGCGGCAACGAAATTCGGGAAGCGGAGGCTGCCTTCCCGCTTACCTTTTCCGTGCTCGCCGTGCGGTGGCGTGATTACACACCTATTCTTGAGCCTGAAACCCACCACACCAGCGAAAAAAGGACCCAACCATGCGCATTGAAGCAATCGAGATTTCCCAGCACGAAGGCGACACCCTCTACTTCCGCACCGAGCACCCGGAGACGGGTGAAGACCGCGTGGCGCAGCTGTGCGAGGCCATCGAGAACGGGACTGAGTTCACCGCCGAGGACCTCCTCGGTCGTATCCAGACGATTCATCCGGACAATATCGAGACCTGGGAAAAGCGCCGCGTGGAGGACACCGCGCTTTAGTCGGAGGTAGACGTCTTCCATGGCTCGGCCCAACGACGATTTCTCGCACGTTCTAAGGGTCTTGGGTCCACCGGAGGATGCAGCGTCCACCGAGATCGTCTGGGGGCAAACGGAGACTTTCCGCCCCGAGTGGTGGGTTAAAAGCTGGCCGAGTAATCTACCGCTGCCTCATTTCCTGGCCAGGGATGACCGTTTCCTTTCTGTGTCCCGGCAGCGGTTGTTCGAACTCGGGGAGTCCGTAGAGACCGAGGCTGAGGCCGTGAGCTTCTACGTTGCCGTGTGCTCGTGGGGCGCTGGGATGAGCGCGCAGCAAACACAGCGGTGTCTTCGGCCTTTACACCAGCCCGATGCGCCGGCGAAGTTACTCCAGGGTTTGAAGGCCGCAGCGCTCAACTCAGCCGATGACGCTTACTTTGAGTTCAGGAATTACAGCAGGTCCAGGATTAAACACCTGGGGCCGGCATTCTTTACCAAACTGCTCTACTTCGCCTCGGGCCGTCCTTCACCAGCGCAGAATCGTCACCCCCTGATCCTCGATCGCAGGGTCGCGGACGCGATTGGATGGGCAAACACCTCAGGATGGCTAACCGCCGAATACTCGCGCTACCTCGACATCATCGAGCAAGTTCACGGGCAGTGGCGCCCGGACTTGCCCACCGACGTTATCGAGTACACCCTTTTCCAAGCTGGACGCTCCATTCAGGCTCCCAGCATTTAGCTCCACCCTGCAATAGGCGGCGTCCCAAACAGGTGCGGGTACCGGCCTACACTCGGGCCCATGCCCGAGACAAACCCGCTATTCCAACTCTCACAGACCCCGCACACAGAACTGCCGGGGTTTGCCCGCACGTTTCGACGCGGCGAGCTGACGGTGGGCCTGAGCCTGCCGATCGAGGAAGGTGCGGAGGAAAGCCCCGAGGATTCGCTCGACAATCAGGTGCGCTTGATCCGCAAGGCAGAGGACGCCGGGTTCGCGGCCGTTTGGGTGCGCGACATCCCGCTGCGGGTGGAGACCTTCGGCGACGTCGGCCAGGTGTGGGACCCGTGGATGTACTTGTCCTACCTGGCCGCGCGGACGTCGACGATCGCGCTTGGCACGGCGGCGGTTGTAGTGCCTTTCCAGCACCCGCTGCTCATGGCTAAGCGTGCGGCAACGCTGGACAGGCTCTCGGGAGGGCGGTTCTTGTTCGGCATCGCCACGGGGGATCGGCCGGAGGAGTTTCCCGCCTTCGGGCAAGATCGCGGGACCAGGGGAGACGTGATGGCGGAGCACCTGCGCGTCTACCGCGAGGCCATGACCACCAGTTATTCGCCGATTCGGTGGTCCGGCGGGAAGATGGGTGGCGCTGATGTCGTCCCTAAACCGAGCGCGCGGGAGGTGCCGCTGTTAGCCACCGGTTCGCTCCAGCAGACGATGCAGTGGCGCGCCGAGCACACGCACGGGTGGCTGATGTACCACAAGGGCCTTGAGATGCAGAAGGTCAACGTGGACAACTGGAACGCCGCCGTCGATACGCTCGGCGGCGGGTGGAAGCCCTTCGCCGAGTCGCTGTGGCTTGACCTGCATCCGAACCCGGACGCCGAGGCGGAAGGGCACCACTTCGGCTACCGGCTGGGCCGCAACGCGCTGATTCGTTTGCTGCACAAGCAGCGCGAGATCGGGATCAGTCACGTGATGGTCAACTTCCGCATTTCTGAGCGCGATGCGGAAGAGCAGATCGACGAGTTCATTCAGTACGTGATGCCGGAAATTACCCCCGCCGACTGAATTAGAAAACACTAGTGTAGTGTAATTCTGCGTTGGGCCCGGGGGTGAGGGTTGGCTAACCTGGGCCGCCCCCTTACCATCTCCAAGGTAACCCTTACCTAAGTTTTGAGAGAGAAAGGACGCGGACCTTGTCCCGTTTCAATACCCGAACCGCCGTGGCAGCGCTCGTCGCAGCCGTTTCGCTGACCGTTGTGTCCTGCTCCGGCGCGCAGGAGCAGGCGTCTGATGCCACGGACACCACGGCGGCGCAGGCCGAGAACACGGTCACCGTCGAAGACAATTACGGCGTCAAGGAGGTCCCGAGCCCTGCGCAACGCGTCGTCGCGCTGGACAACCGCTCCTTCGAGCTCCTGGACACCTGGGGCATTGAGCCCGTCGCCGCGGCGCGCGCGCTCGTCCCGGTGACCATCCCGGGCATCGGCGACAACGACAACATCGTCGACATCGGCAACCATCGCGAGCCCAACCTCGAGGCCATCGTCGCAGCCGAGCCCGACGTCATCGTCTCCGGCCAGCGCTTCCAGACCCACGACGCCGACATTGAGAAGCTCGTCCCCGACGCCATCCTGGTCGACTTCGAGCCGCGCGACGGCGAGCCCTTCGACGCCGAGCTGATCCGCCACACCGAGTCCCTCGGTGAGATCTTCGGCAAGCAGGGGGAAGCCGCCCAGCTTGTCGACGACTTCCAAAACGCCCTCGAACGCGCCAAGGCCGCCTACAACCCCGAGCAGACCGTGATGGCTGTCAACATCTCCGGCGGCGAGATCGGCTACGTCGCGCCGGGCGTCGGCCGCACCTGGGGCCCGCTGTTCGACCTGATCGGCATGAAGCCCGCTCTCGAGGTCCAAAACGCCACCGACGACCATCAGGGCGATGACATCTCCGTCGAGGCCATCGCCTCCGCCAACCCGGACTGGATGCTCATCCTCGACCGCGACGCCGGCACGCGCGACGACGAAGGCTCCCCGGCCGCGCTGAGCGTGATCGAGGATTCTGCGCCACTGCAAAACGTCACGGCAGTCAAGGAGGGCCAGCTCTACGTTGCGCCCGCGGACACCTACACCAACGAGTCCATCATCACCTACACCGAGATCCTCAACGACATCGCCGATCAGTTCGAGGCCGCCAAGTAATGTCCTCTGCCCCCACCGCCACCCGCCCGGCACTTCTCGACTGGAAGTTCCTGGCGGGTGCTGGTGTTGTCGTCGCCCTGCTTTTCGCCTCTTTGGCGGTGGGGCAGTACGACATCCTCGGTGCCGAGGACGGGTGGGCCATGTTCAACGCCACCCGCGTGCCGCGCACCATCGCCCTCATACTCGCCGGCGCGGCCATGGCGATGAGCGGGTTGATCATGCAGATGCTCACCCAAAACCGCTTCGTCGAACCCACCACCACCGGAACCACCGAGTGGGCTGGCCTGGGGCTCTTGGCCACAATGGTGTTCGCGCCGAACGCCTCCATCCTGGTGCGCATGATCGTGGCAGTGGCCTTCGCGTTCGTGGGCACCATGGTGTTCTTCGCCTTCCTGCGACGCGTGACGCTGCGCTCGAGCCTCATCGTGCCGATCGTCGGCATCATGCTGGGTGCGGTGGTCAGCTCCGTGTCAACCTTCTGGGCGCTGCAGACGCAACTTTTGCAGTCCTTGGGCGTGTGGTTCGCGGGCTCGTTCACCAGCGTCATTGCCGGACAGTACGAGGTCTTGTGGATCGTCCTATTCGTCGTCGCCGTGGTGTTCTTCTACGCAGATCGCCTCACCGCCGCCGGCCTGGGTGAGGACGTGGCCACCAACATCGGGCTGAACTACAACCGCATCGTGCTCGTGGGCACCTCGCTGGTGGCAATCGCCGCCGGTGTGGTCACCGTTGTGGTCGGCTACCTGCCATTTCTGGGCCTGATCGTCCCCAACATCGTTTCCATGATCCGCGGCGACGACCTGCGCTCCAACCTTCCGTGGGTGTGCCTCCTCGGCATCGGCATCGTCGCCGCCTGCGACCTCATCGGCCGCACCATCATCGCGCCGTTCGAGATGCCGGTCTCGGTGATTCTCGGTCTCGTTGGCGCGATCGTGTTCATCGCGCTGATTATCAGGCAGGCCCGCCATGGGTAGCGCGGTTCGTAACGTCGGCGCATTTCAGACGTCGAAAAGCAAGAGGCGCTATTTTGTCGCGCTCGGCGTGCTGGCTGTGCTCGCCGTGGTCTTCACCGCGGGGCTGATCGCGTGGGACAACCCCGTGGCTTTTGGTACTCGCGCGTATTGGCTGATCGCGGAGCGGCGCTTGAATGCGGTGATCGCGATGGCGGTGGTTGCTGTATGCCAAGGCGTTGCGACGGTCGCTTTCCAAACCGTGACCAACAACCGGATTCTTACCCCTTCCATCATGGGATTTGAGTCCCTCTATATCGCGATCAACACCGCCACAATTTACTTCCTCGGGGCCTCCGGCTTGCTGGCCTCGCGCACGCTCGAGACGTTCGTGCTGCAGCTCGTGCTCATGGTGGGCCTTTCCTTGGTGCTCTACTCCTGGCTGCTGACCGACAACGCCGCCAACTTGCACGCGATGCTGCTCGTCGGCATCGTCATCGGCGGGGGCCTGGGCAGTTTATCGACGTTCATGCAACGCATGCTCACGCCCAGCGAGTTCGACGTGCTCACCGCCCGGCTTTTCGGCTCCGTCAACAACGCGGACCCGGACTTTTACCCCGTGGCGATTCCGCTCGTGCTCATCGCCGTGACGTTGGTGTTGTTGAACTCCCGCCGGCTCAACGTCATCTCGCTCGGCCGCGACGTCACCGTCAACCTCGGGGTGGGATTCCGGAAAAACGCCATCTACACGCTGATCCTGGTGTCCATCCTGATGGCGGTGTCCACGGCGCTGGTCGGGCCGATGACCTTCCTCGGGTTCCTCGTGGCCACGCTTGCGTACCAGTTCACTAACACCTACGACCACCGTTATGTCTTCCCCATGGCGATCGTGCTCGGATACGTCGTGCTCACCGGGGCCTACTTCATCATGAACCACATCTTCTATGCTCAAGGCGTGGTTTCGATCATCATCGAGCTGGTGGGAGGAATCACCTTCCTGGTCGTGATCCTGAGAAAGGGACGCTTGTGATTACCCTGACCGATGTCCGCAAGGCCTACGGTGACGACGTCGCCATCGGCCCCGTCAACCTGCAAATCCCCGCAGGTGGAATCACCGCTTTGGTGGGGCCAAACGGCGCGGGCAAGTCGACTCTTCTGACAATGGTTGGAAGGCTTCTCTCGCTCGACGAGGGCACCGTGGAAATCGGTTCGATGGACGTGACGCAGACCAAGTCGAAGGACCTTGCGAAGACGATCTCGATCCTGCGCCAAGAAAACCACTTTGTCACCCGTCTCACCGTGCGCCAGCTTGTCGGCTTCGGACGCTTCCCGTACTCGCGCGGCCGGCTTACTGCGGAGGACGAGGACATTATTACCAAATACGTCGACTTTCTTGGCCTGAGCTCGCTGGAGAACCGGTATCTCGACCAGCTCTCTGGCGGCCAGCGCCAGCGTGCCTACGTCGCGATGGTGCTTTGCCAGGAGACGGATTACGTGCTTCTCGACGAGCCCCTGAACAACTTGGACATTGCCCATTCCGTTGACATGATGAAGCACCTTTACGACGCCGCCCACGAGCTGGGGCGCACGATCATCATCGTGCTGCACGACATCAATTTCGCGGCACGCTACGCCGACTTCATTTGCGCCGCCAAAGACGGGCAGATCGTGGCGTTCGGCACCCCGGCGGAAATCATGCGTGATGACCTTCTCACCGAGATCTTCAATACCGGGGTGAAAGTGATTGAAGGGCCCCACGGACCGCTCGCTACCTACCACTAAACACCCCGCTTGTGCTGGGGATTTGTGTTGTGTGTGGTGGGTTGGTTAGTGTGTTGTTCCGCTGCTTGTTGAGGTTGCTTTTGGGTTAACTTCTGGTGGCGGGTGAATTTCATGGCTGTTTGACTTTGTGTTGGGTGGTTGTGTAGATTCATTTTTCCGCGGTTGTTGTGTGGCCGTGGGTGTGTTGTGTGAGAACTCGATAGTGTGCCAATGTACTTTTTTTGTTTTTGTTTGTGGTTTGTTTTGGTGTGCATTGTGGCGTGTTCTGCCCATGCTTTTTTGGTGTGGGTGGGTGTGTGCTGGTGGTGGTGTCGTGAACCTTTGATGGCGGCGTCATCTCGTGGTGCGCATGTTGTGTGTCATGGTGTGCGGTTTGTTTGTTGAATGAATCGCAAATCACAGCTTCCTCTTTGTGGTGGGGGTTGTGTTGTTTTTTTGAATTGAAGGTTGTGCCAGTGCCATGTGTGCTGGCCCTGCGCGTGTTTGTGTGGGGTTGGTGTGTGTGGTGTGGTTTGTTTTTGTTGGGTTTGGGCTTTTCACGAGTTCTGAATTTCTTCTTTTTTGTGGAGAGTTTGATCCTGGCTCAGGATGAACGCTGGCGGCGTGCTTAACACATGCAAGTCGAACGGAAAGGCCACAGCTTGCTGTGGTACTCGAGTGGCGAACGGGTGAGTAACACGTGGGTGATCTGCCCTGTACTTCGGGATAAGCTTGGGAAACTGGGTCTAATACCGGATAGGAATCACATGTGGGTGTGTGGTTGGAAAGCTTTTGCGGTATGGGATGAGCTCGCGGCCTATCAGCTTGTTGGTGGGGTAATGGCCTACCAAGGCGTCGACGGGTAGCCGGCCTGAGAGGGTGTACGGCCACATTGGGACTGAGATACGGCCCAGACTCCTACGGGAGGCAGCAGTGGGGAATATTGCACAATGGGCGCAAGCCTGATGCAGCGACGCCGCGTGGGGGATGACGGCCTTCGGGTTGTAAACTCCTTTCGTCAGGGACGAAGCGAAAGTGACGGTACCTGGATAAGAAGCACCGGCTAACTACGTGCCAGCAGCCGCGGTAATACGTAGGGTGCGAGCGTTGTCCGGAATTACTGGGCGTAAAGAGCTCGTAGGTGGTTTGTCGCGTCGTTTGTGTAAGTCCACGGCTTAACTGTGGGATGGCAGGCGATACGGGCATAACTTGAGTGCTGTAGGGGAGACTGGAATTCCTGGTGTAGCGGTGAAATGCGCAGATATCAGGAGGAACACCGATGGCGAAGGCAGGTCTCTGGGCAGTAACTGACGCTGAGGAGCGAAAGCATGGGTAGCGAACAGGATTAGATACCCTGGTAGTCCATGCCGTAAACGGTGGGCGCTAGGTGTGAGTCCCTTCCACGGGGTTCGTGCCGTAGCTAACGCATTAAGCGCCCCGCCTGGGGAGTACGGCCGCAAGGCTAAAACTCAAAGGAATTGACGGGGGCCCGCACAAGCGGCGGAGCATGTGGATTAATTCGATGCAACGCGAAGAACCTTACCTGGGCTTGACATACACCAGATCGGCGCAGAGATGCGTTTTCCCTTGTGGTTGGTGTACAGGTGGTGCATGGTTGTCGTCAGCTCGTGTCGTGAGATGTTGGGTTAAGTCCCGCAACGAGCGCAACCCTTGTCTTATGTTGCCAGCACGTGATGGTGGGGACTCATGAGAGACTGCCGGGGTTAACTCGGAGGAAGGTGGGGATGACGTCAAATCATCATGCCCCTTATGTCCAGGGCTTCACACATGCTACAATGGTCGGTACAACGCGTGTGCGACACTGTGAGGTGAAGCTAATCGCTCTAAAGCCGGTCGTAGTTCGGATTGGGGTCTGCAACTCGACCCCATGAAGTCGGAGTCGCTAGTAATCGCAGATCAGCAACGCTGCGGTGAATACGTTCCCGGGCCTTGTACACACCGCCCGTCACGTCATGAAAGTTGGTAACACCCGAAGCCAGTGGCCTAAACCTGTTAGGGAGCTGTCGAAGGTGGGATCGGCGATTGGGACGAAGTCGTAACAAGGTAGCCGTACCGGAAGGTGCGGCTGGATCACCTCCTTTCTAAGGAGCTTATTTGATGTAAACACCACCACCGTCACTGTGTGGTGTGGTAGTTGAGGTGCCGAGTGTGCACCTGCTGCCGTGATGATTGGTTAATGAAATGTCCAGTTGTGGATGCACCCGTTGGGATGCGTTGTTGGTGCGTGCTTGAAGCGAACTGTTGTGCAAGCAAAAGTCTGTGGTGGTGTTGCGCGTGGGGTGGGGTGTTGTGCCTGTGCTTTGCGTGGTGTGCTGCCGGGGATGAAAGACAAAAAAGATATGTGTGTTGGTGCACTGTTGGGTGTCTGGGGCAGCATGTGTGTTGTTTCCTTGTGATCCTGGTTGTTCCTTATCTTCGCGCGTGTTTGTGTGCGGGTGTGGGGGGCTGGGGTGTGGTGTGTGAGAACTGTATAGTGGACGCGAGCATCTTTATTTTTTTGTGTGTGTGTGTTCTTAGTGTTTTTTAGTAAGGGCGTACGGTGGATGCCTTGGCATGCTGAGCCGATGAAGGACGTGTGAGGCTGCGTTATGCCTCGGGGAGTTGCCAACTAAGCGTTGATCCGAGGATGTCCGAATGGGGAAACCTGGCACCAGTTGTGTGGTGTTACCCGCAGGTGAATTCATAGCTTGTGTGGGGGTGTACGCGGGGAAGTGAAACATCTCAGTACCCGCAGGAGAGGAAAATAATAATGATTCTGCTAGTAGCGGCGAGCGAACGTGGATGAGGCTAAACCATGTGCGTGTGATACCTGGCAGGGGTTGCGTGTGTGGGGTTGTGGGATGTGATTGTTACCAGGGCTGTCGACTTGGTGCGTGTGCGTGGTGTGTTAGCGGAAGTCACTTGGGATGGTGCGCCGTAGTGGGTGAGAGCCCCTGTACGTGAAAACATGTCCGTGTGTGCGTGTGTTGTGTCCCGAGTAGCAGCGGGCTCGTGGAATCTGCTGTGAATCTGCCGGGACCACCCGGTAAGCCTAAATACTCAGTGTGACCGATAGTGGATAAGTACCGTGAGGGAATGGTGAAAAGTACCCCGGGAGGGGAGTGAAATAGTTCCTGAAACCGTGCGCTTACAATCCGTCAGAGCACCTCGTGTGTGTGATGGCGTGCCTTTTGAAGAATGAGCCTGCGAGTCAGCGGCATGTCGCGAGGTTAACCCGTGTGTGGGGGAGCCGTAGCGAAAGCGAATCCGAATAGGGTGTTGTCAGTGGCATGTCCTGGACCCGAAGCGGGGTGATCTACCCATGGCCAGTGTGAAGCAGCTGTAAGAGGTTGTGGAGGCGCGAACCCACTTAGGTTGAAAACTGAGGGGATGAGCTGTGGGTAGGGGTGAAAGGCCAATCAAACTCCGTGATAGCTGGTTCTCCCCGAAATGCATTTAGGTGCAGCGTTGCAGCAGCTTGCCGGAGGTAGAGCTACTGGTTGGTTGAGCGGGACTATCATCTTAGCAATGTCAGCCAAACTCCGAATGCCGGTTTAAGTGTTCTATGGCAGTGAGACTGTGGGGGATAAGCTTCATAGTCGAGAGGGAAACAGCCCAGATCGCCGGTTAAGGCCCCTAAGGGTGTACTAAGTGGAAAAGGATGTGGGATCGCGAAGACAGCCAGGAGGTTGGCTTAGAAGCAGCCATCCTTGAAAGAGTGCGTAATAGCTCACTGGTCGAGTGGTTCTGCGCCGACAATTCAGTGGGGCTCAAGTACACCGCCGAAGCCGCGGCACACTATTTTTGTGTGGGTAGGGGAGCGTCGTGTATGGGGTGAAGCAATACTGTAAGGGGTTGTGGACTGTACACGAGTGAGAATGCAGGCATGAGTAACGAGTGATAAGTGAGAATCTTATCCGCCGGATGACTAAGGGTTCCTGGGTCAAGTTCGTCTTCCCAGGGTGAGTCGGGTCCTAAGGCGAGGCCGACAGGCGTAGTCGATGGTTAACGGGTTGATATTCCCGTACCCGTGTATATGCGCCCAAGGGTGAATCGGTGATACTAACCACCCTGACCGCACCATATGATGATCCCTTCGGGGGTTGGTCGGTGGTGTGTGATGCGTGGGGCCTGAACCGTAGTAGCCCAGTGATGGGGTGACGCAGTGAGGTAGCCTAGCCACTTATTGGATTGTGGTGTAAGCGTGTGGCACGACGATGAGTGAAATGCTTGTTGTCACAAAGTGTGAGGCGTGATGCGTAGCCCCTTAAGGGGTGATGTAGGTGATCCTGTACTGCCGAGAAAAGCCTCTAGCGAGTGTGTACACGGCCCGTACCCGAAACCGACACAGGTAGTCAGGTAGAGAATACTAAGGCGGTCGGGTGAACTGTGGTTAAGGAACTCGGCAAAATACCCCCGTAACTTCGGGAGAAGGGGGACCTCTACCGGTGCGCAGCTTTTACGGTTGTTGTGCTGGTGGGGGTCGCAGAGAATAGAGGGGAGCGACTGTTTATCAAAAACACAGGTCCGTGCGAAGACGTGATGTTGATGTATACGGACTGACGCCTGCCCGGTGCTGGAAGGTTAAGAGGACCTGTTAGAGCCCTTGTGGTTCGAAGCGGAGAATTTAAGCCCCAGTAAACGGCGGTGGTAACTATAACCATCCTAAGGTAGCGAAATTCCTTGTCGGGTAAGTTCCGACCTGCACGAATGGCGTAACGACTCCCCTGCTGTCTCAACCACAGGCCCGGTGAAATTGCAGTACGAGTAAAGATGCTCGTTTCGCGCGGCAGGACGAAAAGACCCCGGGACCTTCACTATAGCTTGGTATTGGTGTTCGGTGCGGTTTGTGTAGGATAGGTGGGAGACTGTGAAGCCGTCACGCTAGTGGTGGTGGAGTCGTTGTTGAAATACCACTCTGACCGTAGTGGATACCTTAACCTTGGCCCATGATCTGGGTTGGGGACAGTGCCTGGTGGGTAGTTTAACTGGGGCGGTTGCCTCCCAAAGAGTAACGGAGGCGCCCAAAGGTTCCCTCAGCCTGGTTGGCAATCAGGTGTAAGAGTGTAAGTGCACAAGGGAGCTTGACTGTGAGACGTACATGTCGAGCAGGGACGAAAGTCGGGACTAGTGATCCGGCACCAACGTGTGGAAGTGGTGTCGCTCAACGGATAAAAGGTACCCCGGGGATAACAGGCTGATCTTCCCCAAGAGTCCATATCGACGGGATGGTTTGGCACCTCGATGTCGGCTCGTCGCATCCTGGGGCTGGAGTAGGTCCCAAGGGTTGGGCTGTTCGCCCATTAAAGCGGCACGCGAGCTGGGTTCAGAACGTCGTGAGACAGTTCGGTCTCTATCCGCCGCGCGCGTTGAAACTTGAAGAAGGCTGTCCCTAGTACGAGAGGACCGGGACGGACGTACCTCTGGTGTGCCAGTTGTTCCGCCAGGAGCACGGCTGGTTGGCTACGTACGGAAGGGATAACCGCTGAAAGCATCTAAGCGGGAAGCCTGTTTTAAGATGAGGTTTCTTTTGAGGTTCCCCACAGACTATGGGGTTGATAGGCCGGATCTAGAAGACGGGCAACCGTTGAAGGTGACTGGTACTAATACACCAACAAAAAACACAAACACCACACCAAAAGTGTGTGTGCGACGCGTCCACTATGCAGTATCTGACACACCACACCCCCCACCACCGTTAACAGCACGGTGGCAGTGTCACAACAACAATAAAATATGTGTACCCCACGATTGTGTCGGTGGTTGATGGCGGCGGGGAAACGCCCGGACCCATTCCGAACCCGGAAGCTAAGCCCGCCCGCGCTGATGGTACTGCCCCCGGGAGGGGGTGGGAGAGTAAGTTACCGCCGACCCAACAACTTAAAACAAAACAAAGCAGCCGCACCCCCCAAACAACACACAGGGGGGTGCGGCTGCTTCTTGCTTACCCCCACCCACTCCGCCACGACAGAGTGACCAATGCGTAGAGCCGGCCGCCAGAGTGGTTCACGAGCTCCCGAGATCATTGAGTCCGCATTGCGGACTCCACCACGGCAGAGTCAAACAACGCTCCGACCGGTTTTGTCTTGTGGTTTGGGTTGTTCCCCAACCCTCGTCAGTCCGCAATGCGGACACCACCCACTCCGCCACGGCAGAGTGACCAATTTGTAGAGCCGGCCGCTAGAGCCGTGCTGTTAGCGACGCTTGAAAAGTAGCCCACTTGCGACGGTCGAAAAGTAGCCCACCGACAAGATTGGATGGGTGATTTCCGTGGAAGATTGGGCCAAGATCAGGTATCTGCGTCGGCAGGGCCTGTCGATCAGGAAAATCGCGGCCGAAGTTGGCTGCTCGAAAAAGACGGTGGAAAGGGCGTTGGCCTCAGATGCGCCGCCTGTGTACAAGAAGCGTGCAAGCTCCGAAACCAGCTTCACCCCGTTTGAATCGCGGGTGCGTGCCCTGCTGGAGCAGAGCCCGACGTTGCCTGCCACTGTGATTGCGCAGCGTGTGGGGTGGTGTGGGTCGATCACATGGTTTCGCGATAATGTGCGCCGCATCCGACCTGACTACCAGCAGGCGGACCCGGTGGACACGCTGATTCACCGCCCTGGTGAGCAAATCCAGTGTGATCTGACTTTCCCCGCTGGCGGGATTCCCGACGGGTCCGGGCAGAAAGTGGCGTTTCCGGTGCTGGTGATGGTGGCGTCGTATTCGAGGTTCATGGCCGCGCGTGTGCTGCCGACACGCACGACCGCAGATCTTGTTGCAGGGATGTGGGCATTGTTGTCGACATCGTTTCAGGCCGTACCTGAGCAGTTGTTGTGGGACCGAGAGACTGGAATTGGGCAAAAGGCGCTCACCCAGCCGGTGCTGTCTTTTGCTGGCATTTTGGGCACCAGGATTCAGCAGGCTCCACCTCGTGATCCGGAAACTAAAGGCGTGGTGGAGCGGGCCAACGGGTATCTGAAGTCCTCGTTTTTCCCCGGCCGCGATTTCACGTGCCCAGCAGATGTCCAACGCCAGCTCGACGAGTGGATTACTGAGGTGGCTAACCAGCGTATCCACGCGACCACAAGGAAAATTCCGGCGGTGGCTTGGACAGTCGACAAGGCGCACATGGCCGCTTTGCCGCCGTATCCCCCGCAGATCGATGTGCTACGACAGGTGCGGCTGCCACGTAACTACTACGTCGCCGTCGACGCCAACCACTATTCAGTGGATCCGCGAATGATCAACCGAATTGTCACCGTCCACGCTGGCTTGGAGCAGGTGGTCGTGCGCGCCCCGGACGGGACGATCGTCGCCCGCCACGAACGGGTGTGGGGCACACATCAGACAATCACTGACCCGATGCACGCCGCCACCGCGAAGCAGATGCGCCGCCAACTGGCCACGCCACCTGTTTCACCGCAGGCGATCGAGGTCGAACAGGCAGACCTGAACATTTACGACCGGCTGACCGAACTGGAGGTAGAGTCATGACCCGTCCTCAACACACCACAATCGACTCCGAACTGGCGTATCTGGCCAGGGCGCTGAAGGCCCCACGAATCGGATCAGACTATGCGACCATCGCCGAGAAAGCACGCCAAGCGTCGTGGACCTACGAGGAATACTTGGCAGCGGTGCTGTCGGTCGAAGCGTCGGCCCGGGCGGAATCCGGCGCCGCAGGCCGGATAAAAAGGGCGGGCTTTCCCCAGATCAAAACGATTGACGAGTTCGACTTTTCCACCCAGCCCGCACTCGACCGGGCCCGTATCGCCCGGTTGGAAACCGGCGGATGGATCACCGAGGCCGCAAACGTCATCTTCCTCGGCCCGCCGGGCACCGGCAAAACGCACCTGGCAACTGGGTTAGGGGTCATCGCAGCCCGGCAAGGCTACCGGGTCGCTTTCGACACCGCCGCCGGATGGATCACCCGCCTGACCCAAGCCCACAGCATAGGCGGGCTGACAACATTGTTGGCCAAACTCAACCGCTACCACCTGCTCATCATCGACGAGGTGGCTACGTCCCGATCGAGGCAGAAGCAGCGAACCTGTTCTTCCAGCTAGTGTCCAACCGATATGAGCGCGGCTCGTTGATCATGACGTCGAACCTGCCGTTCTCTCGCTGGGGCGAATGCTTCGGTGACGTCACCGTCGCCGCCGCGATGATTGATCGCATCGTCCATCACGCGGAAATCTTCACGCACACAGGCACCAGCTACCGAATCGCCGGCCGAGAAAGTGTACTACCGTCGATCACCGCACAACGTCAGGCAGAATAAGAAACACACGAAAATGGGCTACTTTTCGACCGTCGCAACTGGGCTACAATTCGACCGTCGCTAACACCTGTCAGCGCTCTTTGAAAAGTAGCCCAAAACGCTCCTCGAAAAGTAGCCCACCCGGAAAAGATTGGATGGGTGATTTCATTGGAGGAATGGGCGCAGATCCGATACCTGCGTGGGCAGGGTCTGTCATTGAGGAAGATCGCGGCCGAAGTGGGCTGTGCGAAGAAGACGGTGGAGAAGGCTTTGGCTTCAGATTCGCCGCCTTGTTACAAGCCACGGGATGCCAAAGGCACGAGTTTCGATCCGTTTGAACCGCAGGTCAGGGAACTTCTCGCGGAAACACCGCAGCTTAATGCCAAGGTGTTGGCTCAGCGAGTGGGCTGGACAGGCTCGGATTCATGGTTTCGCAAACACGTTGCCAGGATCCGGCCTGAGTATATGCCCGCCGACCCAGTCGATACCCTTACTCACTCCCCGGGGCGTGAGATCCAATGTGATCTCACTTTTGCACCGGGTGGACTACCTGATGCTGATGGGGTCTACCGCGCGTTGCCGGTGTTGGTGATGGCAGCCTCGCATTCTCGTTTCGCTGCGGCGTGTGTGCTTCCCTCGCGCACGACTGATGACTTGATCGCCGGGATGTGGCAGTTGATAACACGTGATTTCCAAGCGGTACCAGATCGGCTCGTGTGGGATCACGAGTCCGGGATTGGCAAGGCGAAGCTGTGCGAGCCTGTTGCCGCATTCGGCGGGGCGCTGGGCTGCAGAATCGTTCAGACCCCACCGCGGGACCCGGAATCTAAAGGCATCGTCGAGCGCACCAACGGGTACATGAAGCGTTCCTTCTTCCCCGGGCGCCGGTTCAGCGACCCGGTGGATGTGCAAGCCCAACTTGATGAGTGGTTCACCACAATCGCCAACGCACGCGTTCACACCACGTTGAAGGCCACACCGGCGGACTTGTTCGCAGCTGATCAGCGAGCGATGCGCCCCTTGCCACCGTATCCGCCGGTGTTCGGTGTCAGGCCCGCGGTGCGCCTGCCGCGTAACTACTACGTCACCGTTGACACCAACCAGTACAGCGTGGATCCGACATTCATTGACCGACTAGTCACTGTGCGCAGCACGCTTGATGAAATCGCCGTGACCGGGCCACACGGTGAACCCGCCGCGGTGCACCCACGCCATTGGGGCCAGCACAAGGTCATCACCGACCCCGCCCACGCCCAAACTGCCCGCGCCATGCGCCGCGACCTAGCTACGGCGGGCGAGAGATTCCAGCCAGATACCGCTGTTGACATCGCTGACCTATCCATCTACGACCACATCGCCTAACACGGCCTCAACGCCCCACAAACTCCAAGGAGAGCTCTTTCCTATGACCCGCACCAGCGCCCACGACACCGCGGCGGCAATTAGTCACCTCGCACGGGAGTTGAAAGCCCCACGCATCGACAACGTCTACTCAACCATCGCCAATCAAGCACGTAGCCAATCCTGGACATTCGAGGAGTACCTCGCCGCCGTGCTATCCGTCGAAGCGACCGCCCGCGCGGAATCCGGAGCATCATTACGCGTCAAACGCGCCGGCTTTCCGGCCGTGAAAACCATCGCCGACTTCGACTTCACCGCACAACCCAGTATTGACCGCACTGAAATCGCACGCCTTGAAACCGGGGCCTGGGTCGCCACAGCTGAAAACGTCGTCCTGCTCGGCCCACCCGGAACCGGCAAAACCCACCTCGCCACCGCACTTGGCATCACAGCAGCGCAGCAAGGCTATCGCGTCCTCTTCGACACCGCCGCCGGGTGGATAAACACCCTCACCGAAGCCCACAACACCGGCAAACTCGAAACGCTGCTGAAACGATTAAACCGCTACCACCTGCTCATCATCGACGAACTCGGCTACATTCCCGTCGAAGCTGACGCGGCGAACCTGTTTTTCCAACTCGTCTCCAGACGCTACGAACACGGCTCCATCATCGTGACCTCAAACCTAGCGTTTTCCCAATGGGCGCAATGCTTCGGCGACATCACAGTAGCCACCGCCATGGTCGACCGCATCGTCCACCACGCCAAAATCTTTCAACACCGAGGAGTAAGCCACCGCATCAAAGGACGCGAAATACCCACACCAACAACCCCCTCACCAACCCCACATCAGGCACAATAACAACGACCACACTGGGCTACATTTCAAAGAGCGCCAGTGGGCTACATTTCGAAGAGCGCTCACACCGAGGCGTCCAACCGGGTATGGGTCGCCGATTTCACCTACGCCCGCACCGGTTCGGGCTGGGTCTATGTGGCCTTCATCGTTGACGTGTACTCGCAGCGCATCGTCGGCTGGCACGCGCAGACCTCCCGCGGAGTCGAACTGGTGCGTATCCCACGGTACCCGGCGCTGTGGGAGCGTGACCGCACCCAGCGTCCCGTTGTCCGTGGTGAGCTGACGCACCACTCGGATGCGGGCAGCAAGTCACACCGCGGTGAAATTCACTGAGAACCTGGCCCTGCAGGGCATCACCCCGTCGATCGGGAGTGTGGGTGATGCCTACGACAATGCGCTGATGGAGTCAAGCAACGGGCTGGACAAGACCGAGTGCATCGGCTCCCGGATCTTCACCGCACAGAACCTGGAGTCGATCGTCGACGTCGAACTCGCGACCATGGCGTGGGTGCAGTGGCACAACCACCACCGGCTGCATTCCACCCTGGGGATGGTCCCGCCGGCGGAGTACGAGGAGTCCTACTGGGCCAGAGAAGCTACAATTCCTGGGTCACCTGCGACGGCGGCTCACCCAATCTAACGGCGGCAACAAAGCCGTAGCGGTTCACGGCACCGCCCCAGAGTGTTGGCTGCTGGTCGAATGGCCCGCCGGAGAAGACGAACCCACCGATTACTGGTTGTCGACCCTGCCCGAGACCACCCCCATCGAGCAGTTGGTGCGCCTGGGAAAGATCCGGTGGCGGATCGAACACGACTACCGCGAACTCAAGCACGGCCTGGGACTCGACCACTTCGAGGGTCGACATTGGCTCGGCTGGCATCACCACACCACACCCGTCACCGCAGCACACCTGTTCATCACCATGAAACGACTGGCCGCCGGCCCAAAAGCACTACCGGCGGCCTGACTTTTTACACGGTGCTCACTGAACTCCAGACCGCCGTCATCCGGTTACTCGACCGCTGTCCCTACTGCCACCGCCCCAGAGACACCTAACAAAGCACTACTAGTGTCCTGCGCCGTTAATTCGTTGTAAGGATCGGGCGATGGAGTCGAGGATGTCCTCGGCCGTTTTAGTCCAGATGAACGGCTTCGGGTCCTCGTTCCACGCCCTCACCCAGTCGCGGAGGTCTTTCTCCAGTGCCTGCACGCTTCGGTGGTCGCTGCGCTGAAGGAGCTCTCGGGTCACCTCGGCAAACACCCGCTCCACCTGGTTGATCCAGGAGGAGTAGGTGGGCGTGAAGTGCATGTGGAACCGGGGGTGCTTGCCCAGCCAGGTCTGGATCGTCGGGTGTTTGTGGGTGGCGTAGTTGTCGCAGATGACGTGCACGTCCAGGCCCTCGGGGACGGTTTTGTCGATCTTGACCAGGAATTTTCTGAACTCCACCGAGCGGTGCTTGCGGTGGACCTGGGAGATCACCGTCCCATCGGCAACGTTGAGTGCGGCGAACAGACTCGTGGTGCCGTGGCGGACATAGTCGTGTGCGCGGCGCTCGGGTGTTCCCGGCATCATCGGAAAGGCCGGCTGGGACCGCTGTAGGGCTTGTACCTGGCTTTTCTCATCGACACACAGCACGACCGCTGACTCCGGTGGGTTCAGATACAACCCGACGATGTCATAAATTTTCTCGGTGAAAAAGGGATCGTTGGAAAGCTTGAACCCCTCCGCCAGGTGGGGCTTGAGTCCGAAAGCCTTCCAGATCCGACCGACCGTGGACTTCGACAGGCCGGATTTCTCGGCCATGCTCGCCCGCGACCAATGGGTCGCATTCGCAGGGGTTGATTCCAGGGTGTCGATGATGACCTGCTCGACCCGGTCGATACCGATCGTCGCGGGCCGACCCGGCCGGGGCTCGTCGACCAGTCCGTCGAGGCGCTTGTCGATGAAGCGGGCCCGCCATTTACCCACCGTCGGCAATGAGATCCCCAACCGACGGGCGACCTCCGAGTTCGATGCCCCGGTTGCGCATTCCAGTACGATCCGGGAGCGGAGCGCGAGGTCCTGGGTGGTTTTGCGTCGCCGGACCCAGCGTTGCAGTTGGTCGCGTTCATCATCGGTCAAGGTCAGTGGGGCTAACGCCGGTCCTCGGTGTGCCATACCCAATTTTACAATGATCCAGCAGCGAATTAACGGCGCAGGACACTAGGCGAGCTTCCCCCAGGGAACCAAACTCCCGGCGATCGTCTGACAGGCCGGAAGGAGTGTCCGGAAGTCGATGTTGGTTCCAGTCCCGTCTGATATGACCCATACGGTGCCGCTGACGGGACAATCCATGAGTGAGTTCCTCTGGATAGCCCGGGGGTTGAGTGGGGGTAAGCGGTTCTCCGACAGATCGGACGGACTGTTCTCGCCACGGGCCCCACTGGTGACTCGCGGGGAGAAGCATCAGTGCGTGGGCTTTTCTTCGTGGTCGATGCCGGCGTGTTCCTGGCCCTTCTGGAAGTTGAGCAGGCGAAGCGCGTTCGCGACGACGATGAGGGTGGATCCCTCATGGATGAGCACGACGGCGCCGATATTAAGCCCAAGGAAGGTCGCGATGATGAGGAAAACGACGATGGCGAGGCTGGCGATGAGGTTCTGTCGGATGATCCGGCTGGCGGCCCGGCTCAGCCGGACAGCGAACGGGATGTGTCCGAGGTCGTCGCTCATCAGCGCGATGTCGCAGGTCTCTAACGCGACCGTCGACCCGGCAGCACCCATCGCAATGCCGACGTCAGCGCGGGCCATCGCGGGGGCGTCGTTGACGCCGTCGCCGATCATCGCGATCGGGCGGTATGTCTTGGCCAGGCTCGTGATGTGAATGACCTTGTCCTCGGGGAGGAGCTCTCCGATCGCCGTGTCGACGCCGACTTCCTGACCTACCGCGTCGGCGACCCGCTGATTGTCGCCGGAGATCATGACCAGATGGCCGACCCCTGTGTCCCGGAGCGCGTTGAGCACCTGGGCGGATTCGGCGCGGGAGGCGTCCATCACTCCCACGACCCCCAGGAAGCGGTCACCACGACGCACGATCATCAACGTCTGCCCAGAGTCGCGGGCTTCGGCGTAGGCCTTGGCCAGCGAGGAGGGCAGTTCAAGCTGCTGTTCGTCGAACATGCGCAGGTTGCCGATTTCGACCCGCTCTCCGTCGATCGTCGCGGTGATGCCGCGGCCGGTGAGTGCCGAGAGGTCGGTGGCCACCAGCCGCCCGGTCTCGGGGACGCGGGGTGCAAGGTCGCGGACGATCGCGGCGGCGAGGGGGTGGTCGCTGAGAGATTCGACCGACACGAGTGTCGGGATCAGTTCCGATTCGGACGTGTCATCGGCGGGAACGAGCGAGGTCACTCGTGGTGCGCCCCACGTGAGGGTGCCGGTCTTGTCGAACGCTATCGCCTCTACTCGTCCGAGTGTCTCGAGCGGGGCACCGCCCTTGACGAGCACGCCGGCACGGGCGGCGCGGGCCACGCCCGCCAGGACTGCGGCTGGGGTGGCGATCGCGAGAGCGCATGGGCTCGCGGCGACGAGCACAGTCATGGCGAGGTAGAAGGCGTCGCGGAACGGCTGCGCGAACGCGAACATCGACACCAGCAGGGTGGCGATGACCCCGAGGATCACGGCGGGCACGTACCAGCGCTGGAACCGGTCGATGAACTGCTGTGTCGGGGACGCAGCCTGGTCGGCGGTGCGAACAAGCTCAACGACCTTGCTCAGTGTCGAGTCAGCGGCGGTCGCGGTGACCTCGATCTCGAGTAGGCCAGACCCGTTCACGGTGCCGGCAAACACTCGATTGGTGGCGGGGAGGGTGCCGACCGTGTGCATCGTCCGTGTGGGGTCGGACACCGGTTCCTTCTCCACGGGGATCGACTCGCCCGTGACTGCCGATTGATCAACGGCGGACATTCCGGAGATCACGAACCCGTCCGAGGGGATGCGGGAGTTCGGACGGATGACAACGATGTCTCCGACCACGAGCTCCTCCACCGGTACTTCCACGGGTTCGGTTTCGCCGCGGCGCACCAGGGCGCTGCGGGGGGCGAGCTCGGCGAGGGCCTCGATGGACTTGCTGGCACGGCTAAGGGCGTACTCTTCGAGCGCGTGGCCGAGGCTGAACAGAAACAGCAGCACCGCACCCTCCGCCCACCGGCCGATGAGAGCGGCGCCGACCGCGGCGACGAGCATGAGGAAGTCGACCTCGAACTTCCCTCGCAGCGTGGAGGAGATAGCGGTGCGGATGGTGAAGAACCCACCGAAGAAGTAGGTGGCGAGGAAGAACGCCAACGGCCATCCGACCATCGGCAGCCCCAACGCGAACTCCGCGATCATCCCACCGGTGTAAGTGACGCCGGCGGCGATCGCGAACCACAGCTCCCAGCGTGCGGAACCGTGGGCATGATCTTGGGTATGAGTGGCCGCCGATGTCGGTGGCAGGGTTGTGGGGGATCCGTTCGGGGCAGCGTAGTCGCCGGGGTCAGGGTCATGATCGTGCTCGCTCATGCCTGTAGTCTAACGGGGAAAACCCCTTATTGCAAGCTTATTGAAAATCCTTGAGGGCATCCCCTCCCGCACCCTCCGTATAGACATCGAGCGGGCCGCACCGTGTGGTGCGCAAGGCTGCGCTTAGAACCGCTCGCGCCGGCGGTTGGTGAATTTCCGGGAGTGATTCGGCTGGCTGTCGCCGTAACGGTCGTGCAACATGCGTGCACGGGCACCAGAGGATGCGGAAGTAGGAGCTTGGGCATGGGCGAGACCCTGGGTGTCATTTTCCGGGTGAGTGGTGCGGAGGGCGCCCACCGTGTCGGAATCTGTCTCTTCGTCCTGGGAGTCCCCGGTCTGCTGCGAGGATGTCGATCCGTCGGCCAGCTCGGCCTCCTCGCGGCGCACACGGCGGCGTTCCTTCAGCTCCGCCCAGATAAAATACCCCAGGCCGAGCGGGGCCATGATGCCGAAGGCGATCCACTGGAAGGCGTAGGACAGGTGCGAACCGCGGTCGAGCATGGGCACCGGGATGGCGTTGATCTCCCCGGCCTGCCCCTCGGCCAGCTGCACATAGTCCTCCGCCAGTTCCATGCCGGTCACCTCGGCGATCTGCGCGGTGTTGATGCCGTAGACCTGGCGGTAGCCCTGGTCCTCGATCGGGGGGGGGACATCGGTGTCTGCTCGGTGAATCGGGCGTGGCCGACGATGGACTGCTCACCGGCTGGCGCAGTATCCATCGGTGGGACACCGCCCTCAAGCGGCGGGTTGAAACCCCGGTTGACCAGGATGACCTCACCGGAGTTCAGCTGGAAGGGAGTCAAGGCATGGAAGGCAGGGGAGGAGTCGACCGGACGGTTGCGCATCAGCACCTCATCCTCGGGCAGGTAGTGGCCCTGAAGGATCACCCGGGCCCATTCCTCCCCGGGCTCGATACTGCCCCGGGCGTCAAAGATCTCCTCGGCGGGGACGGGCTCGACCTCGAAGGCGGATTCGATCTGCTCGTTGCGCTCGACGATAGTGCTATCCCTGCTCAGCTGCCACGGCGCCAGAAAGGTAAAGGCGACGTAGGAGAAAGCGATGATGGCAAGGACACCGAACACCCAGCCGGGCCGGAGGAATGTCCGCCAGCCCTTCTTCTGCGGGGCCCGACCGTACCTGCGTTCACCTGTGCTGCTCACAGCCATGAAGTCTACTGCCCCGTCCGGTGAGAAAGTGCATCCTGTCGCCGGGTGCTCATGGGGAAAGCACTACGAGACCCGGGACCTTCCGTACGCATCCTCGTCGGCAGTGACCGTGGCCGCCTCGACGGGCTTCAGGTCAAGATGCTTGGTGCGGGCGGCCCGCAGGCCGTTGGCGATGACGATGACCTCGGCCACCTCGTGGACCAGCACGACAGCAGCCAGTCCCAGCACACCGGTGATCGCCAGCGGCAACAGGACGATGATGATCGCCAGGGACAGCACAATGTTCTGGTTGATGATCGCCCGGCCCCGGCGGGCGTGGCGCAGGGCCCGGGGGATCAGGCGCAGGTCATCGCCGGTAAACGCCACATCCGCGGACTCGATCGCCGCGTCCGAGCCCTTGGCACCCATGGCGATACCGATATCGGCTCGGGCCAGGGCGGGCGCGTCGTTGATGCCGTCACCGATCATCGCCACCGGGCCGCGGGTCCCCAGTCCGGCCACGGCGGTGGCCTTGTCCTCCGGGCGTAGCTCGGCCCGCACGTCCGTGATGCCGGCCTCCCGGGCCAGCGCAGCGGCGGTGCGGCTGTTGTCGCCGGTGAGCATGGTGACCTGGAAACCCTCATCGGTGAGCGTCCGGATGACCTCGGGGACCTCGGGGCGGAGTTCATCACGCACCCCGATCGCCCCCACGGGCTGGCCATCGCGGTGGATGACGACCACGGTCATGCCTTGTTTTTCCAGGTCCTCGACCTGACCGGCCAAGGGGCCGGGGGACAGCCAGCGGGGGCTGCCCACGGCGATCTGCGCTCCGTCAATAAGTCCGGTGATGCCCTGCCCGGCGGCTTCGTCGACCTGCTGGGCGGCCGGGGCCTGCGGTGTAGCGGCGGTAATGGCGGCAGCCAACGGGTGGGTGCTGTGAGCCTCCAGCGCCGCGGCCCAACCGAGGACATCCGCCCGGGTGGCTCCACCAGTGGTGAGCACATCTACGACGGTGGGCCGGTTGCGGGTCAGGGTGCCGGTCTTGTCCAGGGCCAGATGCCGGATACCACCGAGGCGCTCGAAGGCGGCGCCGGACTTGATGACCACGCCGAATTTGCTGGCCGCCCCGATCGCGGAGACGACCGTGACCGGCACCGAGATCGCCAGGGCACACGGCGACGCCGCGACCAGGACGACCAGGGCACGTTCAATCCATACGCCCGGATCCCCCAGCCAGGACCCGATGACGGCGACGAGGATGGCGAGGATGAGGACACCGGGCACCAGGGGACGGGCCAGGCGGTCGGCGATCCGGGCCCGTTGGCCCTTATCGTGCTGGGCCTGTTCCACCAGGGCGACCACGGTGGTCAGGGAGTTGTCCGTCCCGCCGGCGGTGGCCTCGACCTCGAGCGCCCCGGTGGTGTTGATCGACCCGGCCAGCACCGCATCACCGGGGCCGACTTCGACGGGGATGGATTCTCCGGTGATCGCCGAAACATCCAGGCTGCTGTGCCCGGAGCGGATGATCCCGTCGGTGGCCAGGCGTTCCCCGGCAGCCAGGCGCAACACGTCCCCGGGGACCAGCTCCTCGACCGCCACACTGCGGGTCACCCCGTGGGAGATGATGGTCGCGGTGGAGGGGATGAGGGCCAGCAGGGCACGCAGGCCCGAACGCGCCTTGTCCATCGCCTTATCTTCCAGGGCCTCGGCAATCGAGTAGAGGAAGGCCAGGGCGGCGGCCTCCTCGATGAAGCCCAGCAGGACGGCACCGAGGGCGCTGATGGTCATCAGCAGCCCGATACCCAGTTTTCCCCGGGTGACCAGCCCCTTGAGGGCTCCGGGGACGAATTGGGAGGCGCCCAGCAGTAGGGCGAGCCAGAACAGGCCGGTGGCCACCAGTCCGGCCCCGGGGACGAACCACTCGAGGATCAGGCCGATGAGCAGGGACACGCCGGAAGCCACCGGGAGAAGGACGGCACGGTCACGCCACCACGGGGTGGGCTCCTCTTCGTCGGCCATCGGCACGGACGGTTCACAACCACAGGCAGACGTCATGACCGCTGGCCTCTTTCCTCATCGCAGCAACCAGCAACCGGACACTGCGGGTCCAGGCACTCGGCGTTCTCATCGACGGCCAGGGTGGTCTCCACCAGGACGGCAAGCGCCCGGGCGAGGTGGGCGCCGACGATCTCATAACGGGTGCGCCGGCCCTCCGGTTCCGCGACGACGATTCCGCAGTCACGCAGACACGCCAGGTGGTTGGAGACGTTCGAGCGCGTCAACTCCAGGTCCCGGGCCAACTGTGCTGGATAGCCAGGGGCCTGAAGCAGGGACAACAGGATTCGGGACCGGGTGGGATCGGCCATGGCGCGTCCCAGCCGGTTCATCACATCAAGACGGGAGGCAATAGTCAGCATGCACTGACCATACAGTGGGGGATGACTAGTTGGCAATTGTCTCCGCCTGCTCGTGTGACCCTTTCGCCCTGTGAAGCGGAGTGTTAGCAGACGACCTCGTTGTGTATGTGGTTATCCTGTTCGAGTTGGATGGTCGAGTGCTCGATACCGAAGTTCTGCAGGCAGGCCTGGGCGGCGTCGAGGATTCCGCAGCCGGCGTGGCCCATGTCCTCGAGGGCCAGGCGGGAGGTGGCCAGTGATTCGGTGCCAACGGTGTTCCAAGTCTGCAGGTCGCGCACGGAAGCGACCCGGGCAGGCCGAGCAGTGTTGCTTCTACGTCGCGGGCGTCGATGTTCTTCGGGGTGTGGTTCATCAGCACCGCGAGGGAGTCGACCATCAGGCGCAGTGGTCTCGGCAGCACCATCGCGGCGATGAACAACGAGGCGATGATGTCGGTGGGCAGCCGGCTGGTGAACCGGATGATCAGGACAGCGATGATCACCGCGACCGAGCCGAGCAAATCGGAGAGCACACGTAGGTAGACGCCGCGCATGTTCAGGCTCTCGTGCTGACGACGCCCGAGGATCAAGGCGGAGATCGCGTTGGCGGCCAGGCCGACCATCGCGACGATGAGCATCACGCCGGTGTCGAGGGGGACCTGTTCGCCGATCCGACCGAGCGCGCGCACGACGATCATCACCGAGATGGCGCTGACGATGGTCGCATTGATCAGCGCGGTGAACACCTCGACGCGGCGGTGGTTGTAGGTAGCGGTTGAGCGGCCGATGAGGATGGCGATCAGGGCGATCATCAGTCCCGTGAAATCCGCGAGCATGTGCATCGGATCCGACAACAGAACCAGCGAGCCAGAAATAACGCCACCGGCTACCTGGGCCAGGAAGATCGTGAACGTCAATCCCGGGGCCTTCAACGAGCCCGTCAGGCCATGACCACGACCATGGTCATGGTGGAAGGTTAACCCACATTCCGCTTTATTGAAAGACTAATGAAAAATCCAGAGCCCTTACCTGAAAATATGTGTCTCCGGGCGAGAAGATGACTCCCTGTGCTGGGTTTGCAGGAATCCCCTGGCTGGCTGCGCGGGGATCCTTTCCTAGGGCGACGTCAAGCCAGGAGCGGGCGAAACGAGCGGTAGCGGCGCCCTGAACGGCACCAATTTTTCCAACCATCGGGAGCAGACGAAGATGATCCGCCGCTACATCGCCTAGCACAGAACCCACGTCATCAACCCGCAGCTATGTAAGGTCATCAAACCAGCCAGCACCATCAAAAAGGCAAAGGTTGTCTGACGCGGTACTACTAGGGGCCTCGAAGGAGGAGTGAACCGATTCAGGTCATAGAGGGGTATTTCGGAACAGTTCAATGTCCTGTCTGATTAGGGAGATGCGTCACGTTCGTGGAACTTTCTCGTTGCCGGGCCGACAGCTCGTATGTACCTGAATTTAACTCGGGTGTCGGCAGGAACCGCGAGCCGGGAGTGAGTGAGGCTGGGTCGCAGCGCCTGCCGGAGCAGGAATCGTCGCAGTGGCGATGTGCCATCTGGACGGTTCGTCAACTGGGAAAGGCGCATTCTGTGGATCTTGTCGATGTCTCACGCTGGCAATTTGGCATCACGACTGTCTATCACTTCATATTCGTCCCCCTGACCATTGGGCTTGCCCCCCTGGTGGCCATGATGCAGACGGCCTGGCACCGGACCGGGAAGGACATGTGGTACCGCGCCACCAGGTTCTTCGGCACGCTCTTCCTGATCAACTTCGCCATGGGAGTGGTCACCGGCATCGTCCAGGAATTCCAGTTCGGTATGAACTGGAGTGAGTACTCCCGCTTCGTCGGTGACGTCTTCGGCGGGCCGCTCGCTCTCGAGGGGCTGGCCGCCTTTTTCTTCGAGTCCATCTTCTTGGGGGTCTGGATCTTCGGTTGGGAACGCGTGCCCCGCTGGATGCACCTGGCTTCGATTTGGATCGTGGCGGCCGCGACCAACGTCTCGGCCTACTTCATCATCGTGGCCAATTCCTTCATGCAGCATCCGGTAGGCGCGGCGATGAACTACGAGAACGGGCGCGCAGAACTGATCGATGTTTGGGAGCTGCTGACCAACCCGGTGGCACTGGTGGCCTTCCCGCACGCGGTGGCTGGTTCCGTGCTCGTGGCCGGTACCTTCGTCGCTGGCATCAGCGCCTGGTGGATGGTGCGGTCCCGCCGCCACGCAGCCAAGATGGACGGGAACTCCGAGGACGCCGGACAACTGTGGCGGCCGCTGCTGCGCATGGGATTGTGGGTCACATTATTGGGGATCGTATTCGTCTCGATCACCGGTGACTTGCAGGCGAAGGTGATGTTCGAGGTCCAGCCGATGAAGATGGCCTCCGCGGAGGCGCTGTGCCACACCGAGGAGGATCCGTGGTTCTCTATTTTGGCCATCAGCACGTTCAACGACTGTAACTCGGTCTCCGAGATCTTCAGTGTTCCCTGGGTCCTGTCCTTCCTGGCTGGCGGCCAGTTTGCCGGTGTGACGCTGCAGGGCGTCACGGATCTGCAGGCCCAGGCCGAGCAGCTCTACCGCCCGGGAAACTACTCGCCGAACCTGTTCGTCACCTACTGGTCCTTCCGCCTGATGATTGGCTTCATGACTGCCTCCATCCTGGTAGTCATCCTCGGCTTCTGGCTGACCCGCAGGAAGCGCACCACCGACAAGCGGTGGTTCGCCTGGCTCGGCCTCATCGCGATTCCGTTCCCCTTCCTGTCCAACTCCGCCGGCTGGATCTTCACCGAGATGGGACGCCAACCTTGGGTGGTGTACCCGAACCCCGACTTCGGGCCGGAGAACAGTCCGAATGGGGAAAATGACATCCACATGATCGTGGACTTCGGTGTGTCCAACCACTCGGTGACCACCGTTTGGATCTCCCTGATCGCCTTCACCCTGATCTATGGCGTTCTGGCCGTGGTCTGGTTCTGGCTCATGCGCCGCTTCGTGGTTGCCGGGGCGCTCGCCCCCGGTGCTTCCGAGAACATCGCTGAGGACACCTACGGTCCGGACGCCGAGGAACTGGAACCGCTGAGCTTCAGCGCCGACAGTGCTGAGAACACCGAGGGCGCCGAGGGCGTCGAGTCTACCGGCTGGAATTCCACAGCTGTCGCCACGAAACCGCGCCGGCAGCGCGGCGAGCGCACCGATGATGGGCAGGAGAGCTGACCATGGATCTGCAGACTCTGTGGTTCATCGTGATCGCCTTCTTGTTCGTGGGTTATTTCGTCCTGGAGGGCTTCGACTTCGGCGTGGGCATGCTCCTGCCGTTCCTGGGCGGTGATGACGATGAGCGCGCGCGGCGTCGCGACGCCGTGGCCACCAGCATCGGCCCGGTGTGGAACGGCAATGAGGTGTGGCTCATTGTGGCTGTAGGCGGCATGTTCGCCGCGTTCCCCGAGTGGTACGCCACATTGTTTTCCGGGCTCTATCTACCGTTGCTGCTCATCCTGATCTCCCTGATCCTGCGCGGTGTCGCGCTGGAGTGGCGCGTCAAGGTGGACACCCAGGTCTGGCGCGACCGCTGCGACATTGGGCTGGCGATCGGCAGCTGGGTGCCGGCGATTTTCTGGGGTGTGGCCTTCGCCAATATCGTCCAGGGCTTGGCGATCGATGCCAACCGGCAAATTGATTCCAGCCTGGGTGCCATGTTCGGCCTGTTCAACCCGTACGCTGTGCTGGGGGCGTTGGCCTTCGTCTTGCTGTTCATGGTGCACGGCGCCACCTTCCTGGGCATGAAGGTGCATGAACCGCTGCGCAGCCGTGCCCACTGGCTGGCCCGTCGGCTGACCATCCCCGCCGCGCTGGCCACCTTCGGCTTTGCGGCATGGACCCAGCTGGGGCACGGGGACCCGGTCCTCTGGATCGCCGTTGTTGTCCTCGCCCTGTGTGTGGTCGTCGGCTCGGTGGCCATCCTGCGCAACCGCGACGGCGTCGCATTCGCTGCCACCGCCGTGGCCGTGGCGACCCTGGTGGTGCAGATCTTCGCGACCTTGTTCCCGAACGTCCTGCCCACCTCACTGGCCGATGGGGTGTCGTTGAATATCTACAACGCCTCCAGCTCGGACTACACTTTGACCTTCCTGTCCTGGGGCGCCCTAATTCTGGTGCCGTTCGTCCTGGCATCGCAGGGTTGGACCTTCTGGTCCTTCGCCAAGCGGATCAAGGTGTGAGCCGGATGCAGGGGCCTATTGACCCTAGACTCCTCGCCCTGGTTCCGCCGGTGCGGGGCCTGATCCTGCGCACGGGCGTGCTGCAGGCGTTTATCACCGTGCTGGTGCTCGCCCGCGGCGTGCTCATCGGCTGGGTCGCCGCGCGCGTCATCCTGGACCGTGGTGCCGACTGGGAGGTGCTGACCTGGCCAGTGGTGGCCCTCTTCGCCGCCATCGCCGTCCACGGCGTCGTGGCTGCCCGCGCGCAACGCTCCTCCTCGGAGAGCGTCGGGCGGGTCGTCGACACCCTGCGTGCCAAGGCGTTGGCCGCGTTACGACGTCGCGATCCCCGCCGCGTGCAGGAGGAATCGGCCCACTGGCGCGAGGTCCTCACCGATGGCACCGAGAATTTTCGGCCCTACCTGAACGAATTCCTGCCCTCCCTGGTCGCTGCCGCGCTGGCGACTCCGGCCGCCCTGGTCGTGGTGCTGGTGGCTGACCCCGTCTCCGGGATCTTGGCGCTGGTGACAGTGCCATTGATTCCGGCCTTCATGGTGTTGATCGGTAAGCTGACCGCCGCCCATACACGACGTCGTCTGGAGGTGACTAGCGCTCTGGGCGGGCAGCTGGCGGACTTGTTGTCCGGCTCGCTGACACTGCGGGCACTGGGCGCCACCCACCAGCCGAGCAGACAGCTGCGGTCCACGGGGCGTCGCCACGAAAAGGCCACCATGTCGGTGCTGCGCCTGGCGTTCCTGTCGTCGTTTGCCCTGGAGTTCCTGGCCACCCTTGCGGTGGCGCTGGTGGCTGTGAGCATCGGGCTGCGCCTGGTGGACGGCAACATGGAGCTAACCGCAGGACTGATCGCACTGATTGTGGTGCCGGAGGTGTACAACCCGATCCGGCAGGTGGGCACGAACTTCCACGCCGCCGCCGACGGACTCACCGCCGCCGAGGAGATCCTGGAGCTGCTGGACGAAGATGAGACTCGCCCCGTGGGCCACCACGGCCGGAACTACCTGACCCACTGTGGCTCCCCCGCGGGCGTCCAGCTGACAGTCACCGACCTCAGCGTGGGCGGCCGCGACGGCACGAAGCCGGAGAACCTGAGCTTCACCGCCGAACCCGGGAAGATCACCGTCCTGTACGGCGACAACGGCTCCGGAAAGTCCACCGTGTTCCTCGCCGTCCTGGGCGCGCTGCCGGATGACCTGGTCACCGGAGAGATCACCGCCCCGCCGCCGGAACGCACGGCCTATCTGCCAGCCCGGCCGGTGCTGGTGCCCGGCAGCGTCGAGGACAACCTCGTGCTGCTGGGTGCGCAGCGCAAACCGGCCACCGAAACCGCCGGGAACCTGTGGTTCGACGTACCGTTGAAACGCCGTCTCGGCCCACAGGGCGAGGGCCTCTCGGCGGGCCAGAGCCAACGCCTGACCCTGGCCCGCACTCTGGCCCGCGGCAGCGGACCCACGCTGCACCTATTGGATGAACCCAGCGCGCACCTGAGCCCGGAGCTGGTAGATGCCCTCTCCACCGAGCTGCGCCGGCGGGTTGCGGCCGGACACACGGTGGTGCTGGCCACCCATGACGTTCGCCTGGCCGCAATCGCAGATGAGGTGGTGTACCTGTGAGAGCAGATATTCGATCACTTAACGGAATGCTCCGCCTGGCTGGGGTGCGGCACCGTGAGATTATCGCGGGCGTCGCGGCCGGCTCCATCACCCTGATCTCTGCGCTGACCCTGACCATCGTCTCCGGTTGGTTGATCACCAAGGCCTGGCAGATGCCACCGGTGATGGACCTGACGGTCGCGGTCACCGCCGTGCGGGCGCTGGGCATTTCTCGGGCGGTATTCCGTTACGTGGATCGGTTGCTCAGCCACCGCATCGCGCTGCGTGCCCTGACCACGTTGCGTTCTCGGGTCTTCGATGCGCTGGCCTTCGACCATACCGGTTCCGGGCGGGGGCATCTGTTCACCCGCGGCGACGGGCTGGTGCGCCTGGTTGCAGACACCGAACGCGTCACCGATGTCATCGTGCGCGCCGTCGTGCCCGCTGGGGTGGCGGTGGTACTCACCGTCTTTGCAGTGGCCGGGGCTACTTTGCTGCATCCCGTGGCGGGTCTGGTTCTGTCACTGGGCTTCGTGGTCACCGGAGTGCTTGCCCCCTGGCTGGCGGTGCGGGCAGCCAGGCGCTCACGTCGGATACTCGCCGAGGATAATTTCGAAGTGGCTCTGGATGAGCTGCTGGACCACCGCGTGGAGTTCGCCGCCGCCGGTCTGGAAGAGCAGCGCGAGGATCTGGCCGTCGCGGCGTCGCGATGCAGTAGCAACGCCACCGTCGCCGCCGAGAAACCCTTGGCAACGTCACAGGCGCTGATCCAGTGGTCCACCGGCCTGGCCGGGGCACTGACGGTGATCGTCGCCGCGCTGGCATACACTGGGGATCCCACTTGGCTGGGCATGGTGGTGTTGCTGCCGTTGGCGGCTTTCGAGTCCCACGCGCAGCTCTCGGAGGCCGCGATCCACGCCGACGAGGCTTCCCACAGCGCCCGCCGCCTCACCGACCTGGTCGAGGAGTCCGGTACCACTCCGACAACGGATGGTGGGGAGGTGACAGCGTGGGAGCTTGACAACTGCCATCTTAGAGCCACCGACCTACGCTGCCGTTTCGGTGACATCAGTTGGCAGGTGGATCTGCTACCCGGTGAGCGTATGGTCATCCGCGGCCCCAGCGGCTGCGGCAAGACCACGTTGCTGCAGACCCTGGGAGGCCTGGTGCCACCACGCAGTGGTTCTGCCACGCTGAGTGGGCACCCGGTCCCGGAGATCGACCAAGTCACGCTGCGAGAAACCCTGCGCGTGCACGCCGAGGACGAGTGGCTCTTTTCCACCACCATCCGGGAGAATCTCCTGGTAGCCAACCCCGATGCCAGCGACGGGGAACTCCGTGAGATCCTGCGCGCGGTGGGGCTGGCGGACTGGTTGCGGGAGACCGTCGGAGCGGGTGCTGATCCGCTGGACCTGCTGCTTGCCGACGGCGCGGGCTCCCTGTCGAGCGGTCAGCGTCGCCGTCTACTGCTGGCTCGGGCACTGTGTTCCACCGCGCCGGTGCTGCTGCTGGATGAGCCGACCGAACATATCGCGGCCACGGACGCGGCGGCGTTGCTAGACCTCCTGCTCCACCAACCGCTGCCGGGACCGCTGCCACGGCGCAGCGTCATCCTGGTCACCCACGCTAACGACACTGACTCGACAACCGGGCAGGTGGGCACGCAGACCTTCCCCGACCCGGTGCAGATCAGGACCTCACCCCCTTACCAGGACTAAAAAGATGGTCACACTCGAGACAGGAGCGACAATCAGCGATATTAAACGCAGGCTCCTTTAGTTCAGTCCGGCGTAGGAGTGCAGACCAGAGACGACCAGGTTGATGAAAAACAGATTGAAGATCATCGTGGCCAGGGCCAGGATATTGATCCACGCGGCCTTGTGATCGCGCCACCCGGCGGTGGCACGGGCATGCAGGTAGGCGGCATAGAGCACCCAGGAGATAAAGGATGCGGTCTCCTTCGGATCCCATCCCCAAAACCGGCCCCACGAGGCCTCAGCCCAGATCGCACCCAGAACAATGCCCAACCCCAGCACGGGCAACGTAATGATGGCGGACTTGTAGGCCAGGGCGTCGAGCTTTTTCGCACTCGGCAGCGGCTTGGCCACAGCACCGAAGAAGCCACGCTCTCTGCCCTTCGGCTGCCAGATACGCAGCAGGTAGAGCAGGGAAGCGATGCCCGAGACGATGCCAATCGCCGCGCCCAGGGACACAGTGGAGACATGGACGGGCAGCCAGTAGGACTGCAGGGCGGGCACGACTGGGGCGGAGTTGGAGTAGAGGCTGGTGCCACCGAAAAACAGCAGGACCAGGATCGGGACCAGCAGCCACGGCCACACGCTGCGCCACTCACGGCGCTGGATGACAATCGCTGCGGAGATGACCGCCAGGACGCAGATCATGGAGATGTACTCGTACATGTTGCCCAGCGGGAAGCGGTCGGTGGCCAGGCCGCGCAGAACCACCGACATCAGGTGGACCACTGCGCCCAACCAGGCCAGAGCCTGAGTCATGCCACCGAATTTATCGGCGGAGGCCTCCTGGGCAGCATATTGCTCATCGGTGAGCAGGGGGTCGGTGGCGTTAACGTCTCCGATTGACCTGTCAGTGAGGTCCCCAGTGCCGGTACCGGCGCCCACAGCGACATATTCGGGGTGGGCGATGTCTTCGCGTGCCCGTCGGGCGTCGATGACCCCTTGCATCTTGACGTAGAAGACCAGGGAGAGCACCAGGGCGAGCAGGTAGATCACGAAGGCGGTCTGGAAGGCGGTGTCGGAGAAGGTGGAAAGGGTCTGATTAACAGGCATCAATGGATAAAGTCCTTATGATTTAGGGGCGGGTGTTACTGACTGGGGCTTGTGACCAGAACAGGTGTGTTCTCCTCGGCCTGCTCATCGATGTCGTCTGGATCGGGCAGGCCGAGCAGTGCACGGTGGAGCTTGTCGAACTCCCCACCCCAGCCGGCGCTATCGGTGCGGGCCAGGCCACCCATCTCCACGAACGTGGAGCTCCCGTCGGCGGAAGGTCGCAGCCGGATCCAGATGGACAACCTGCTGACCAACGCGCTGCGCCACACCCCGCCCGGCGGTCAAGTCAGCATCCGCGTTGCCCGCCGAGGGGCCAACAGTGTCCTCATTGAGGTCGTCGACACCGGGGGCGGGATGACTGCGGAACAACTCGGGCACGTCTTCGAACGGTTCTACCGCGGGGACACCGCCCGCGACCGCGACCACGGCGGTTCCGGTATCGGCCTGACCATCTCCCGGGCCCTGATGGAAGCTCACGGCGGAACACTCACCGCCACCTCGCCCGGACCAGGCGAAGGCGCCGTATTCACCATCGGTCTTCCCCTACTCCCGAAGGGCACCCCCTGATGGCCAGCGACCCCCGCCCCCTGCCGGAAGGCACCCCTGGAGGGGCATGATGGCCGGGGAGTTTCCCCCACGATCCCACCGATCCAAAGGAGCGATCCGATGACCACCCCGACTCCCCCTCGGCTGCCACCGGCCTCCACCGGCTGCGGGTGCTGCGCGCCCGCTACGCTCTCCCGTCGGCGCAACACCGGACACACCTTCCCCCCTGCGAGGTGATCGGGAAGGAAGCATCATCAAGGCAGTCCGCCCTACGGCGGCTCAATGCCTCTGGGGAGCCCTGGGCCTGCGTCTGAGGCACTTCCTGGGGCAGAGGCCGAGGCTGTGCACCCGAGGAAGACCCGCACACCCGTGGCTCTTCTACCCCGTGGGCGTGTTCCGACCCCTAAGGATCAGCACGAGGACGGCAGCGATGACACCGATGAGGGCCAACCCCGCAAGAATCAGGACTATCGGATTACTGACTACGGAGGTGTCCTCCTCGGCGGTGCTCTCGGCGGCTGTGGTCTCCTCCCCAGGCCTGGCGTCGGCGCCCGTGGTGGTGGCGGCCGTTTGGGCGTCACCGGCGACGGTGAAGGTGGTCTCGCTGCGGGTGGCGTGGCCGTCGGAGGAGAGGATCTGGAAGCCGACGGTGTAGTCACCTGGCCCGCCGCTGACACCCGCAGGTAGATCAAGGGTCACCAGTCGGCCGTCGATGGTCGGCTCACCACTGAACAGGAGATCACCGGAGCCCTGGTCGGTGATGGCCACGGTGCTGAAACCCTCCTGGGGCAGCCCGGAAAACTCCAGCTCGATGCGGCGCGGAAATTCCTCGACCACTTCACCGTCCGCGGGATTGCCGCCGATCACGGAGTCATGCGCGAGGGCAACCGGGGTGGCTACGACCGTCAGGGCCCCGACCGCCACAACAGTAGCCAGCACACGACGAGGGAGCATGGGGGAGATGATCACGAAAGTCCTCCTGGACTGGGCCGGTTCTTCAACCGGATGTGAGCGACTACGACACCTGCCTGCGGGAGGTACCAAGAGAGTGGTCGGAACGGGCGGGAGGAAAGTTCCCGGCCACGCCGCCTTCACCGGGTGTTGTTCTTCCCAGGTCGGTGCCCCCTGCAGGGGGCGAACCGGAGGAAGAGACCGGTCCCTGGGCAATGTACAAGAACACCCGCAGGCCCCATTAGGGTGAACCTCACGCCCGCTTCCGAGCACACCATGAGAGCGGAGGCGGCATGGACGGCGAAATGGACACAGATGACCCACCCGGTAAATGACACCCCCACTGCCACGGATACGACCACAGGGACGACCCCCACCATCGGGAGCCGGCCTCAGGAGCGGGTACGCCCCACGTGGCCGTTGTACCTGCTCTTTTTCGCCGTCGCCGGTGCCATCGGCGGGACGGTGGCCTACAGCTTCCTCGGTGAATCCCTCGCGGCCCTGGGGATCCCCAACCCGGGCATCGCGACCACCTTCGGGTTGCCGTTTTTCCGTGCGGTCGGTTGGATGCTCGCTGCCCTGTCCGCCGGTTCTTTCCTGTTCGCTGCTTTCCTCATCTCCCCACGGTTGCCCGGCGGTGATCACGACCACCTGCACCAGGCCTCGTTGAGTGTGGACGGGCACCTGGCCTCGCGTACCGGTGCGGTCGCGGCCATCTGCTTCGGACTGATCGCGTTGTTGATGATCCCGCTGGTGCTCTCAGATGTCTCCGGCACCCCCCTGGCCCAGACACTGGGCCTGGAGACCCTGACGGTGGCCGTCGAGCAGGTGGCCATGGCCCAGGTGTGGCTGATCGTCGCCCTTATTGCCCTGGTCACCGGTTGTACGGGCCTGATGAGCCGGGCGTGGATCACCCAACCACTGTTGCTCCTCGGGTCAATCCTCATGATCATCCCCCTGGGCCTGACAGGGCATTCCTCCTCGGGCGGTAACCACGACCACGGCACCAACTCCTACCTGTGGCACCTGGTCTTCTTAGTCCTGTGGGTCGGCGGACTCATGGCCCTACTCGCCCACGGTCGTCGCCTGGGACCTGACCTGGATATTGCGCTGCGCCGCTACTCGACAATCGCCCTAGTCTCCATCATCGTCATGGCCGTGTCCGGGCTGGTCAACGCCGCCATCCGCATCGAGCTGACGGATCTGTTGACCACCCGTTACGGGTTAATCATCGTGGCCAAGACCATCGGCGTGATCATCCTCGGTGTCTTCGGGTGGATCCACCGGGCGTGGGTCATTCCGCAGGTGCAGGCCAACCCCGCTGATCGCCGCCTGTTCCGCCAGGTCGCCATCGTCGAGGTGCTTGTCATGGCGGCGGTCACCGGTATCGCCATCACCATGGGGCGCACCCCGCCGCCCCCACCGCGCATCCCGAACCTCTCGCAGATGGCCACCAAGCTCGGCTACGAGCTGTCCGAGAAGCCCACCATCCTCAACGTGTGGGGCATGTGGCGCTTTGACCTGCTGTTTGGTGCCCTCGCCCTGCTGCTGGCCGTCGGCTATCTGGCCGCTGTGTGGCGCACCCGCCAGGCAGGTCACACCTGGTCGAGTACCCCCACCGCCTGGTGGTTGGCCGGATGTGTGACCCTGCTGGTGACGATGAGCTCCGGGATCGGGCTGAATATGCCCGCGGTCTTCTCGGTGCACATGGTCGGCCACATCATCTTGTCGCTGGTCATCCCCATCTTCCTGGTGCTGGGTGCCCCGCTGACCCTGCTGATGACCGCCTTCGCCCCGGGGGCCCCGGGTAGGCCGAATATCCACGACTGGGTGCGCGCCTTCACCCGCAGCCGGTTGGTGGGGGTGATCACCCATCCGGTGGTCAACACCCTGCAGTTCCTGGTGTTCTTCTACGTCATGTACCTGTTCATCCCGCTTTATGAGCTGCTGATCTCCAAGTACGCGGGGCAGCTGATCATGAACACCGTGCTCCTGGTCTCCGGTTGCTTCTACGTCTGGGGGATGCTCGGACCCGACCCGATCCCGCGCCGGCGCCCAGCCACCGTCCGCCTGGGCTGGCTGGTTGCCTCCCTGCCCGTCCACCTGCTCGTCGGGGTCTATCTCCTGCGCCTGGACACGATCCTGGGCGAGGAGTTCTACCGCTCCCTGCTCCTGCCCTGGGAGCTCGATCTGCTCGCCGACCAACGCACCGCCGTCCTGGCCTGGGCCACAGGTGTGGTCCCACTGGCCGTCGTCGCCCTCCTGCTCATCGGCCATTGGCCGGGCACGGTCGGGAAAACCACGGGCAACGAGGAAAAGACCACCACCGGTAGCAACGCCGAGAACGAAAACCACACCACATTCCTCGGCCCCACCACGGACGGTAAGACCCCCACGTCCGACCACGGCACCCGGACAACCGACCAGCCTTAACCACCCCGGTCTCACCGCCGGCCCCTCACGGGGCCAGCGAGGAACTGGTCGCGTGACCTCCTCCCGGGCTCCCGCAGCCATGGCCCATGCCTCGACGAGGCCAGCGACAAGCCCGAGACAGGCCTTTCCCTTGGTGATCCCCCCGCCCATCACAGACACCTCCCCAACTAGGAGCCGAACTATGAAATAGATCACTAAATGGACTCCGGAGGTGACTTCGGTGGGGATGAGAAGTTAATGTCACCTCCATCAGGTAACGAAACAGTCACAATTTCGTCTCTAACGAGTACAACGGTGAGATCGAGTGTGGCGGAACAACGGACAACGACGGAAGAAGATTCATGCGACTGAAGGCTCAGCGATCAGCCGGAGGAAAACACCGCAAGATCCCCACCCCGCAAACCAAGAGCCGCGTAGCCCTGGTGGCCGTGGCCACGGGCGCGGTCTCGTCTGCGGGTCTCAGTGGTGCCGCCGTCGCCACGCTGCAGACCCAGGCTGAGGCCCCGATCTCCCCGCAGGACACTGTCGGTGGCGTGCAGTTGGCCACCAATGACACCGCGCTGCCCCCGGACACGACGGAGACGGCCCCGCAGATCCTGACGATCTCGGAGTATAAGCCGGTAACCAATATCAACGAGCAGTTGGACAAGGCGGTTGAGTACGCCGCCGAGCGCACCGAGGCCGCCCGCGCTGAGGCTGCACGTCTGGAAGCAGAACGCATTGAGGCAGAACGCCTGGCCAACGCCTCATCCGTGGTCAAACCCACTGAGGGCACCTTCACCTCCGGTTTCGGTATGCGCTGGGGCAGCCTCCACGCAGGACTAGACATCGCCAACGTCGTGGGCACCCCAATTCTTGCGGCCATGGGCGGCACCGTCATCGACTCCGGACCGGCTTCCGGTTTCGGCCAGTGGATCCGCATCCAGCACGATGACGGCTCCATTGCCGTCTACGGCCACATGGAAACCCTCGATGTCAGCGTGGGTGAGAAGGTCACCGCCGGCCAGAAGATCGCCGGCATGGGTAACCGAGGTTTCTCCACCGGTTCCCACCTGCATTTTGAGCTCTACCCGACCGGCAGCGGCGCCGTGGACCCGGCTCCCTGGTTCGCCGAGCACGGCATCACCTTCTAACCTTCCCCCCACCCGGGAGAAAACCCGGTCCTGACCCTCAGGCCAGCGCCTGTGGTCCGGATGTAAACATGCTCCCGGTCATCTCACACTCCTCCGCCGAGGGCACCGAGGAGTAGTACAGGGGATTGTGTACTCTCTACGATTATGAGCACGGTGACCGTCACTCACACCTCGGCGTTGTCCCGGGTGGGCAATGCCCTGTCCGATGACACCCGGACCGGGATCCTGTTGGCCTTGCGCCACGGGCCCGCCCGACCGTCCGTGCTGGCCCGGCAGTTGGGTGTCTCCAAACAGGTGATGTCGAATCAGTTGGCCTGTCTGCGCGGATGCGGGCTGGTGGCCTCCACCCCCCAGGGGCGCAACGTCTGGTATTCTCTGGCTGACCCCCAACTGGGTCACGCCCTCGGTGAGTTACTCGAGTTGGTGGTCACCATCGATCCGGCCTGTTGTTCGCCGGACGGGTGCACCTTCTCATGACCGCCTCGGTCCTGGAGGACTTCGTCGCCACCTTGCCGGGTCCCCCGGGGCCCACGGCCTCGACACCCCTTAATTTCCACCAGAGATAGAACGGACCCCTCTTGAGCACCCCCACCACCCGCACCACCTCCACCCGGCCCTCCGGGAATTGGAGAAAAGCCCAGATCATTGTCTGGGCGTTATTGGCAATCGTCGTCATCGCCGGGATCGTCGCCTTTTTCCTCGGCCGATCCGACTCCGCTTCTGCGCCCGCCCCGGAAACCGTGGCCAGTGATGCGGGGCAGGTGGTCCGGGACAACAGTCGGGTGCTGTCCCAGGCGCCGAACGAGAAGGCCGTGCTGGTGGAGTTCCTCGACTTCGAGTGCGAGGCCTGCCGGGCGGCTTACCCCTTCGTGGAGGAACTACGTGCGGAGTACTCCGACACCGTCACCTTCGTCAACCGTTACTTCCCGCTGCCGGGTCACCGCAACTCCATGCCCGCTGCCGTGGCTGTGGAGGCTGCCGCCCAGCAGGGCCAGTACGAAGCGATGTACCAGCGGATGTTTGAGACCCAGTCTGAGTGGGGTGAGTCCGCCGAGGACAACAGTGCGGTCTTCCGCGGCTTCGCCGAGGACCTGGGTCTGGACATGGCCGCCTTTGACGCCGCTGTGGCCGATCCGGCCACCGAGGAACGGGTCCGACTCGATGTGGCTGACGGCACGGCCCTGGGTGTGCGCGGCACCCCGACCTTCTTCCTCGACGGCCAGCTCCTGACCCCGGACTCCCTGGAGCAGTTCCGGGCCGAGGTCGACGCGGCCGCCGCCGACTAACCCGAATCCATGACGCACCCAGCCACCGCCGACGACAATGAGGTTCTCGTGACCGAGCCGAACAACGACACCTTCCTGCCGGTCTTTGCCCGCCAGCGTCCTTTCGCCCTCATCCTGCTGGTCACCGGCGTGATCGGCTGGGTGGCCTCCGGCATCCTGGTGCTTGAACGCCTGGCCCTCTACGAGGACGCCGAGCATGTCACCACCTGTGACATCAACGCCCTGGTCTCCTGCGGAAAAGTGATGGGAACCTGGCAGTCCGAACTCTTCGGCTTCCCCAACCCGTTGATCGGCATCGTCGCCTTCGCCGTGGTCATCACCACCGCGATGGCCATGCTGTCGGGGGCACGCTTCGCCGACTGGTACTGGGGAGGTTTGCAGGCGGGTGTGACCGTGGGCCTGCTGTTCATCATCTGGCTGTGGTACCAGGCGCTGTTCGTCATCCATATTTTGTGCCTGTACTGCATGGTGGTGTGGGCGATGATGGTCCCGCTGTTTATCCTGCTCACAGTACGCAACCTCGCCCACGGTCTCTTCCCCGCCTCGCCTGCTGTGGTGCGGTTTGCCTCCCAGTGGGCAGGCACCCTGATCGCCGTGGTCTACGTCGCTGTGGCCGCCTCGGTGTTCCTCAGCTTCTACTCCGATTTCACTAACCTCTAACTCCCACGAGCTGTGGTTTCCTTTCCCACACCTCTACCGAAGGCCGGGTGGCCCAGGTCCCAGGAACTGGGCCACCCGTACCTGTATCAATGGATGGCTCGTGCAGCTGCCTTTGGGCAGCATTGACCAATCCCCACAACCGGACCTGGTTGTGGGTGTTTCGCTCTGATCCTGGGGTTGTGTCCAGTAAGGGATGAGGAGCTGCTGGGCTTCATCTTGGCTGAGTTCATTGATGACCTCAGGTGAAAGACGAAGATCATTTTCCAAGGCCTGGATAAGCCACGGTGGCAAGGGAGGAACCTGGGATGGCTCCAGGTGGGCATGAATCCCGCCGTAGAGCCGGCCCATCTCCTCGATGACCTCGGCCAAGGCACGGGTGTGCGGGTGGTCCGCCTGTTGTAGTTGCTTCACCCAGTGGCTCTGTCAGCGCTCTTTGAAAAGTAGCCCAAAACGCTCCTCGAAAAGTAGCCCACCCGGAAAAGATTGGATGGGTGATTTCATTGGAGGAATGGGCGCAGATCCGATACCTGCGTGGGCAGGGTCTGTCATTGAGGAAGATCGCGGCCGAAGTGGGCTGTGCGAAGAAGACGGTGGAGAAGGCTTTGGCTTCAGATTCGCCGCCTTGTTACAAGCCACGGGATGCCAAAGGAACGAGTTTCGATCCGTTTGAACCGCAGGTCAGGGAACTTCTCGCGGAAACACCGCAGCTTAATGCCAAGGTGTTGGCTCAGCGAGTGGGCTGGACAGGCTCGGATTCATGATTTCGCAAACACGTTGCCAGGATCCGGCCTGAGTATATGCCCGCCGACCCAGTCGATACCCTTACTCACTCCCCGGGGCGTGAGATCCAATGTGATCTCACTTTTGCACCGGGTGGACTACCTGATGCTGATGGGGTCTACCGCGCGTTGCCGGTGTTGGTGATGGCAGCCTCGCATTCTCGTTTCGCTGCGGCGTGTGTGCTTCCCTCGCGCACGACTGATGACTTGATCGCCGGGATGTGGCAGTTGATAACACGTGATTTCCAAGCGGTACCAGATCGGCTCGTGTGGGATCACGAGTCCGGGATTGGCAAGGCGAAGCTGTGCGAGCCTGTTGCCGCATTCGGCGGGGCGCTGGGCTGCAGAATCGTTCAGACCCCACCGCGGGACCCGGAATCTAAAGGCATCGTCGAGCGCGAGGGTGTCAGGAAGTTTGTGTGTGAGGCTCTGATCTAGAAGGAGTTTCACCGATAATGACTAAGGTGTCACCGAAGAAAGGCCACGACCCGGCAAGGGTCAATGAGATCAGCGAGAAGCTGATGGAAAATCCTGAGCTCGCCAGCTTGATCAGCGAACTGTCGACCTCTGCAGATGATGCAAGCGATCTGGTCAAAGGCCTGTTGCAGGCATCGATCAACGCCGGTCTGCAGGCGGAGATGGATGCACATTTGGGCTACGGCCATGCCGACCGTAAGGCGAAAGCCCGGTTGGAAACCGCACAGGAGAGCAATCACCGCAACGGGTCGTACACCAAGACCGTCGATTCCGGCTACGGCCGACTAGAGGTCACCATGCCCAGGGATCGTGCCGGCACGTTCACCCCGCAGATGGTGCCGAAGGGGTCGCGCCGTTTGACCGAGCTCGACGACATGATCATCTCGCTGTACGCCGGTGGGATGACCGTGCGCGATATTCAGCACCACCTCGCCACCACCCTCGGGGTGGACATGAGCCCGGATACCATCAGCACGATTACTGACGCGGTGCTTGATGAGGTGATGCTGTGGCAGAACCGCCAGTTGGACGAGTTCTACCCGGTGATCTTCCTCGACGCGCTACGCGTAAAAATCCGCGATGGCCACCGCGTGGTCAACAAGTCTTGCTACATGGCGGTAGGCGTCGACATGGACGGCATCAAGCACATCCTGGGATTGTGGATCGCAGACAATGAAGGCGCCAGTTTTTGGGCATCCGTGTGCGCTGACCTTGCCAACCGTGGGGTCCAAGACGTGTTCATCGTCTGTTGCGACGGGCTCAAAGGCCTGCCGGACGCCGTGGAGGCAACCTGGCCGAATTCCATGGTGCAGACCTGCATCGTGCATCTGATCCGGGCGGCAAATAGGTGGGTGTCTTACCAAGACCGCAAACCCGTATCCAGCGCGTTGCGGGAGGTCTACACCGCGCCGAATGAGGACACCGCCCGCGCCGCCCTGGACGCGTTCGAGGCGTCCGAGCTGGGACGGAAGTATCCGCAATCGGTCAAAGTCTGGCGCGACGCCTGGGACCGGTTTGTGCCGTTTTTGCAGTTCCCGCCTGCGGCACGGCGGGTACTCTACACCACGAATTCGATCGAATCGCTGAATGCTGAGCTGCGGAAAGCCACCCGCAACCGCGGCCAGTTCCCGAACGATACTGCGGCGCTGAAAACGCTGTGGCTGATGATCTGCAACATCGAGGACAAGCGCGCTGCCCAGCGAGCGAAGAAAGCGAAGCGCGCCATCGAATGCAGCGGCTATATTGAAGGAGCGAAAGCCACCGGGTGGAAACAAGCCATCAACCAACTAGCCGTGGCATACCCCGACCGATTCGCGGACTACTTGTAAACCAAGCCCCCGCACACAAAGAATCGGACACCCTCTCGAGCGCACCAACGGGTACATGAAGCGTTCTTTCTTCCCCGGGCGCCGGTTCAGCGACCCGGTGGATGTGCAAGCCCAACTTGATGAGTGGTTCACCACAATCGCCAACGCACGCGTTCACACCACGTTGAAGGCCACACCGGCGGACTTGTTCGCAGCTGATCAGCGAGCGATGCGCCCCTTGCCACCGTATCCGCCGGTGTTCGGTGTCAGGCCCGCGGTGCGCCTGCCGCGTAACTACTACGTCACCGTTGACACCAACCAGTACAGCGTGGATCCGACATTCATTGACCGACTAGTCACTGTGCGCAGCACGCTTGATGAAATCGCCGTGACCGGGCCACACGGTGAACCCGCCGCGGTGCACCCACGCCATTGGGGCCAGCACAAGGTCATCACCGACCCCGCCCACGCCCAAACTGCCCGCGCCATGCGCCGCGACCTAGCTACGGCGGGCGAGAGATTCCAGCCAGATACCGCTGTTGACATCGCTGACCTATCCATCTACGACCACATCGCCTAACACGGCCTCAACGCCCCACAAACTCCAAGGAGAGCTCTTTCCTATGACCCGCACCAGCGCCCACGACACCGCGGCGGCAATTAGTCACCTCGCACGGGAGTTGAAAGCCCCACGCATCGACAACGTCTACTCAACCATCGCCAATCAAGCACGTAGCCAATCCTGGACATTCGAGGAGTACCTCGCCGCCGTGCTATCCGTCGAAGCGACCGCCCGCGCGGAATCCGGAGCATCATTACGCGTCAAACGCGCCGGCTTTCCGGCCGTGAAAACCATCGCCGACTTCGACTTCACCGCACAACCCAGTATTGACCGCACTGAAATCGCACGCCTTGAAACCGGGGCCTGGGTCGCCACAGCTGAAAACGTCGTCCTGCTCGGCCCACCCGGAACCGGCAAAACCCACCTCGCCACCGCACTTGGCATCACAGCAGCGCAGCAAGGCTATCGCGTCCTCTTCGACACCGCCGCCGGGTGGATAAACACCCTCACCGAAGCCCACAACACCGGCAAACTCGAAACGCTGCTGAAACGATTAAACCGCTACCACCTGCTCATCATCGACGAACTCGGCTACATTCCCGTCGAAGCTGACGCGGCGAACCTGTTTTTCCAACTCGTCTCCAGACGCTACGAACACGGCTCCATCATCGTGACCTCAAACCTAGCGTTTTCCCAATGGGCGCAATGCTTCGGCGACATCACAGTAGCCACCGCCATGGTCGACCGCATCGTCCACCACGCCAAAATCTTTCAACACCGAGGAGTAAGCCACCGCATCAAAGGACGCGAAATACCCACACCAACAACCCCCTCACCAACCCCACATCAGGCACAATAACAACGACCACACTGGGCTACATTTCAAAGAGCGCCAGTGGGCTACATTTCGAAGAGCGCTCACAGCCCGGCGATGAGGCCTAAGACGATTGTTCCACCCGAGGCGAAGCCGATGGATGACTTGATGAGACCGAACTCATGCCATTCCTTGGTTCCGCGGAGGATTCGCATAGAAATCAGTGCTATCGCGAAGCTGGCCTCCGAGGTCACGGGCTCCGTTCTCCGCAGCATGTCGTGCGTTTCCGGTGTTGTCCGGGCGATCTCGACAAGCAACGGCCGTCTGGCGGGAGTGGGAACTCTCGCAGGCATTACCTCCCAGTCATAGCGAATCGATACCCACAACTAGCAAAGTGGCCGACCCTCGTAAGGAACGGCCACTTTAGTGCGAGCTAATTAGCGGATGACTGGGTTCAGGGGTTCTTCGCCGACTCGACGGTCGGTGGTGGTGACAACCACTTCGTCCTCCTCGAGCGCCTGAGCGACGCCCTGGCGGCGGACGTTGTAGATGATGATGGACGCGATGGCCGCCAGCACCGTCACTGCCAGCAGGACCAGCAGGGAAGCCCAGTAACGTCCGTCGTAAAGCCCATCCGTTGCGCGAATGAACGCGTAGCGGGCGTAGCTCATCGGGTGCAGGTTGTGCATGAACTGCAGCGGTCCAGGGATGGTCGGCAGCGGCCAGACACCGCCGAAGACAAACAGGCCGAGAGCGAAGACGCCGATGGAGAACAGTCCACCAACCAGGCGGCCGAACAGGATGCGGAACAGCTGGAACATGGCGGCGCCGCTGGCGGCGATGAGGAGGATCACCGCACCCATCGACAGCCAGTTGTCGGGCCTCCAGCCGAGGACCACGGACAGGGCGGTGAAGATGCCCATGACCAGGAGGTTGATGCCGAAGATCATCGCCAGGGCACGCAGGACCGGACCGGCACCCGTGCGGCTCTCACTGCGGCGACCAACGACGTGCGGCAGCAGTGCGGACAGGATCGCCATGACCAGGTAGCCGAACACGAGCATGATGATGATGGAGAAGCCGCTTTCGATCGACTTCACGGTCGGGTTAGCCGGGTCCACGAGCTCCTGCGTCGGGTGCATGTTGGCTTCCTCGAAGATGATCGGGACAGCCATCTGCTGTGCGGAGCGGTCGACGTACGACACGACCGGGGCCTGGGCAGCGCCCTCGTCAAGCTTCGACTTCAGCTCGCCGGAGCCGTCCTTGAGCTGCTGGACGCCGTCGGCAAGCTACGTGCCGCCGTCGGTAAGTTGGGTGGTGCCGTCCTTGAGACGCACGGTGCCGTCAGCGAGCTGGGTGGTGCCGTCCTTGAGGCGGCCCGTGCCCTCGAGGAGGCGATCGGTGCCGTCGCGCAGTTCGGTGGAGCCGGAGGCGAGCTGCTGGGAACCGTCGATGAGCTGGTTAACGCCGCTGATGTAGGGGGCGTCGGGGCTGTTGAGGTTGTAGCTCAGCTCGGCGGTGCCGGCGCGCAGACGGTTGAGGTCGTTGACGATGTTGGCCGGGTTCGCTGGGTCGATGCGCGATATCGCGGACTCAATCTGGGCTGCCTGGTCATTGAGGCCGAGGCTGCGCAGGGTGCCGATCACCGGAGTGACCTGGGTTACAATGCCCTGCGCCTGCTCGAGAATCGGGATCAGGGTGCCGGTCAGTTCCTGGACGCCGGCGTCGATTTGTGCGGCACCGTCGCCAAGCTGCGTCGTGCCGTCCTTGAGTGTGACAAGGCCGTCGCTGAGCTGGTACGCGCCGTCCTCGAGGCGGCGGGCGCCGTCGTTGAGTTCGCCAGCGCCACTGTTGAGCTCGGAGGCGCCGGCATCGAGCTGCACCGCACCGTCGTTCAGGTCGGTCGCGCCGCTATCGAGCTGGTTAATACCGTCGACGGCCCGTCCGGTGCCATCCTGGAGTTGGCCGAGTCCGTCGTCGATCTGGCCGGCGCCGTCTGCGGCGCGCTTGATGCCGTCGCCGAGCGAGTTAAGGCCGGTCAGGGTCTCGGTGGCGTACGTTTCCGAGATGGTGGAGGAGATCTCGGCCTGCAGCTGCGGAATCAGCGAGGAGGTGATGATCTTGCCGTTCGTGCCGCCGTAGTCGTTGTATTCCACGAGAACTTCGGACTGGCGGGGGTTGTCGGTGATCAGCGAGACCGTCCGCTCGGAGAAGTCCTCCGGGATGGTGACCACGAACAGGTAGTCGCCCTTGGTCAGGCCGAGCTGGGCCTCATCGGCGGGAAGTTCCTCAAAGTCGAGGTATTCGGTTTCCAGCAGCCCCTGGACCACCTGGTCGCCGACAACTTGGAACTCGCCGCCGTTTTCGGCGCCCTTGTCCTCGTTGACCACTGCGAGGGGAACGTTGGGGAGCGTCTTGGCGGGGTCCCACATGGACCACATGAACGTTGCTGCGAGAAGGAGCGGGATGACCAGGCACAGTACGATGACGATGCGGGCTAGGGCGCTTGCTGGTCGCCAGTCAAGGATGCGCGCTGCACGGGAGCGCTCCATCACGACGGTCTCCTCAGGGGACGGGGCCCCACCTGCGGAAATTGTGGAGGACACTAGGGACTTCCTTTCGGATCTCTTCCCGCCAAACGACGGCTCGTGTTTCGATGGGGAAACTAAGTGCTGAAATACTAACCCCTACCTAAGTGATTTTCATCATTTCCCTAGAAAATAGGTTACCCCCGTCACATATTGCCGAACTTAGAGAATCAGCAAATTATTTTTCGCGGCGCGCACTTCCGGAAGCCGGTCCTTCGCGCGCCTCAGGGTGTTCCATTGTTCTGCCGGGATGGCTGAGACAGCGTCGGAAAAAACGTCGCGCTCAGGCGTGCCCCACGCGATCGGCATCGGGGTGATCACCTGCCAGGTGCCCGCGTCGCCGGCGTTACGCTGCCCGCCAACTGCGACAACCGGGACCTTCGTGCCCACGGAGCCCTCCGTCAGTGGCACCGCCTGAACGTCGCGGCAGGTCAGCGCCCATCGTGCGGGCTGGGCTGGGTCGACCGTCGTGTTCACCAGCGCGAGCAGGGTGGTGCGGGTGCCGGGGAGGTCTGCGATGATCGCCGGGGCAAGCGGGTGGGCGTCGAAAAGCGATTGCGTGGAACCGACCGAGCGGGGAATGGCCAGGCCGACGATAAGCATCATCACGCCGAACAAAACAAGGCCCAGGCTCCCGAGCAGGCGCCACGGCGAGGCCGGGTCAACGAGCAGCCACACGGCGACCCCGCCGGCGAGACAGAGAACGAATAGCGCGATGGCGGAGATGACGAGGTAGCGCGTGTCGCGCAGCATCTCGTTATGCTTCTTTGCCCAGTCCTCGTCGACTTCAAACTGAAAACCGCTCATGCGCACTATGTTAAAGGTCGTCGGCGTCGACGAAGCGGTAGGCATAGCCTTGCTCGGCGAGGAAGCGCTGGCGGCGCATGGCGTATTCCGCGTCGAGGGTGTCGCGCGCGACGACCGTATAGAACAGTGCGCCGCCGCCGTCGGCCTTCGGGCGAAGCAGCCGCCCGAGGCGCTGCGCCTCTTCCTGGCGCGAACCGAACGTGCCGGACACCTGGATGCCGACTGCGGCCTCGGGAAGGTCGATGGAGAAATTCGCCACCTTGGACACCACGAGAGTGGAAATCTCACCGGACCGAAACGCGTCGAAGGCCTCCTCGCGCTTCTTCGTCGACGTCGTGCCGTGCACCAGCGGGGCATTTGTCCGCGCGGCGATACCTTCGAGCTGCTCGACGTAGGCACCGATGATCAGCACCTGCTCTCCCTGGTGCCGCGCAAGAAGCTTATCGACGACCGCGTCCTTGCCCCGCGACGTCGCCGCGATCCGGTAGCGCTGCTTGGTTTCGGCGGTGGCGTACGCCATCCGCTCGTCGGCGGAAAGTGAGGTGCGCACCTCCACGCACTCGGCCGTGGCGATGTAGCCGGCCATCTCAAGCTCTTTCCAGGGGGCGTCGTAGCGCTTGGGCCCGATCAGCGAGAACACGTCGTCTTCCCGGCCGTCCTCGCGCACGAGTGTGGCGGTGAGCCCGAGGCGGCGGCGCGATTGCAGGTCGGCGGCCATGCGAAACACAGGGGCGGGCAGCAAGTGGACCTCGTCGTAGATGATCAGTCCCCAGTCGCGTGAGTCGAATAACTCGAGTGCGCGGTACTCGCCCTTCGTCTTGCGCGTGACCACCTGGTAGGTGGCGATGGTCACCGGGCGGATCTCCTTGCGCTCGCCCGAGTACTCACCGATTTCCTCCGGTTGAAGCGTCGTGCGGCGCAGCAGCTCGTCGCGCCACTGCCGCCCGGCGACCGTGTTCGTGACCAGGATCAGCGTGGTGGTCTTCGCCTGCGCCATCGACGCCGCGCCCACAATCGTCTTGCCGGCGCCGCAGGGCAGCACCACCACACCGGAGCCTCCCTCCCAGAAGGACTCGGCGGCGTACGCCTGGTAGTCGCGCAGCTGCCAGCCGTCGTGGTTGAGCTCGATCGGGTGGGATTCGCCGTCGACGTAGCCGGCGAGGTCCTCGACCGGCCAGTTAATCTTGGTCAGTTCCTGTTTGATGCGGCCGCGCTCGGAGGGGAACACGGTGACGATGACATCGTCAATGGCTGCGCCGAACAGGCCCCAGATCGCCTTGTGGCGCGAGATCTCCGTCAAGATGGCGGGGTCGTCCGCCTCGAGCACGAGGCCGTGGGCCGGGCTGTTGACCAAGCGCACGCGGCCGTAGCGGGCCATCGTCTCGGCGACGTCGATAAGCAGCGGCTGCGGCACCGGAAAGCGGGAGAAGCGCTCGAGCGTATCAACGGCCTGTTCCGCGTCGAACCCCGCGGCGCGCGCATTCCACAACGCGAGCGGGGTGATGCGGTAGGTGTGGACGTGCTCGGGGGCGCGCTCCAGCTCAGCGAACGGGGCGAGCGCGGCGCGGGCGGCCCCCGCGTCGGGGTGGTTGACGTCGAGAAGCACCGTCCGATCAGATTGGACAATCAACGGGCCGTCTGGCTGTGCGGGCATGCGCCCACGCTATCAGGCGCGGATTGCCTGCACCCACGACCGCTTGCCGCCGTTGTACAAGATGGAGCTGCGGTAGATACGCCCTGCGAGCCAGATCGCCACCATCGTGGCCACGAGTGCGAGCGCGTAGGAACCGAGCAATTGCGCGACGGTGAAATCGCCGCCGGCGTAGGTGATCGGCGCGGTGAAGATGGAAAACGGCGGGATCCAGCTCAGCACCTGCATCCAGGTCGCGGACGTCTGCAACCAACCGAACATGGGCACGTACATCGAGCCCATCAGCAGGAACAAAATCGGTGCCTGGGTGGACTGCAGGTCCTCGGTGCGCTGCACGAGCGAGCCGGCCGCGGCGTAGAGCGCGCCGAAGAACAGCATGGCCAGGATCCACGACAGGAGCATGATCGGCAGGATGGAGTAGGAGAACTCGACGGCCTCGTCTAGCCCCGAGACCATCAGCGCCACCATGCCGGAGCCGATGATGAGCGCGGTCAGCGCCAGGCCCATCGCGACGTTGCCGAGGATCTTCCCGGCGAGAAAGTCCATCGGGCGCACGGCAGCCAGGATGAGCTCGATGACGCGCGAGGATTTTTCCGCGGTGACGCGGCTGCCGATGTTCGCGGCGAACAGGATCACGGTGAACACGGTGACCAGCAGGGCGACGAAGGCGGTGAGCAGCTTCGCGAAGTCCGCCTCGGAGCGCTGCCCGCCCGCCGAGATGTCCACGCCGGTTACCTCGGTGTTCGGCATCGCGGAGGCGTACTGCTCTGGGGTCAGGCCCAGCGAGCTCAGCGCCTCGGTACTTGCGTAGCGCGTCGCGATGGAACTGATTTGCCCGAGCGTGCTCATCGACGGCTCCCCGTCCTCCAACACCTCCCACCCCTGCTCGCTGGCCACGACGGCCGTATCTACGTCGCCATTACGCACGAGTTTCTCTGCGTCCGCACGGCTGGACGCCTCGCTCACATCGAAGCCCGCGTCCGCGAACGCCGCTTCCGGCACCCCGACGACCGCAAGCGATACGGCCGGTTCTTCGCTGTCCTTATTTGCCTGCCAGGAGAAGAAGCCGATCATGCCGACGATGGACACGATGAGGATCGCCACCGTCACCCAGATCGACTTGGTGCGCGCAAGCACCTGGATCTCGCGCCCGGCAGTGGTGGTGATGGTTTCGGCGTGGGAGTAGGTATTTTGTGCCATTACTGCACTGCCTCCTTGAACAGGTCGGTGAGGTCGGGGACCACGCGGGTAAATTCGTGCACGTCGCCGGCTGCCATGGCGGCACGCAGGATGTCTTGGTCGAATCCAGCCTCGACACCGGTGACTTCGAGTACGACCGACTCCGCGTCCTCCTGGACGACCGCGGTGCCCGCCGGGTACCAGCCGCGTGCGCTGGTGCCCACGCGGTAGCGCACCGGGCCGCGGCTGCGCAGCTCCTCGACCCCGCCCTCGGCGACCATCCGGCCGTGGGCGACGATGCCGACGCGGTCGCACAGACGTTGCACGAGGTCGAGCTGGTGGGAGGAGAAAATCACGGGCACGCCGTGCTGCTTCGCGCGGTTGATGAGCATCCGGCTCATCACCTCGACCGCGACGGGATCGAGGCCGGAGAAGGGCTCATCGAGGATGAGCACGTCCGGGTCGTGGATCAGGCTGGCCGCGAGCTGGACGCGCTGCTGGTTGCCCAGCGAGAGGTCGTCGACCTTGTCGTCCGCGCGCTCGCTCAGACCGAGCTCCTCGAGCAGCGCAGTGGCGTTGTTCGTGGCCGTTTCAGTGCTCAAGCCGTGCAGCTTGGCCAGGAATACGAGCTGGTCGAGGATCTTTTCCTTGCCGTACAGGCCGCGTTCCTCCGGCATGTAGCCGATGCGGCGGCGGGTGTCATCGTCAAGCGGGCGGCCGTCGAAAAGCACCTCGCCCGAATCGGTCGCGAGCACCCCGAGCGCGATGCGCATGGTGGTGGACTTGCCGGCGCCGTTCGAGCCGACGAAGCCGTACATCTCGCCCTCGCGAACGGTAAGGCTCATGTCGTCGAGCGCTTGGGTGGTGCCGAACCTCTTCCTGAGGTTGCGGATTTCTAAGGTGGGCACGGTTGTTACTCCTCGGTACAGCGTAAAAAGATGCCACACTGGCGACTGTCACGCACCACCGTACTCGCGACAACGACTTGCTACAGTTCTGTCGCGGTATCCTCCACGCCGGTAATGCGCGACAGCTCAACGCGCAGCACGCGGCCGGTGGCCTCGTCGAGGGCGTCGATCAGCCCGGCGTTGACAGTGACGGGGATGACCTTGCGCTGCGTGCGCTGCCCGCGCTTGTCCACGTAGCCGATGGTGACCGGCCGCCGCGCCCGCACCGAGGCGCGCAGGGTTTCCAGGAAATCCCGCTCCTCGGTTTCAGCCGCCCCGCCCGTCGCGCGCAGCGAGCGGATGACCTCCTCGCGGTGCGCCTCGTCGATGCTGCGCTCGCGCGGCACCGTCGACGGCGTCGGCGCGACGAGCTGTGGGGCGTCGTGAAGCGTAAGCAGCGCGGTGCCGTCGCCGTCGGCGGCGGGTTGAAAGCCGCGCTGGCGCAAGAGCGCGACGAGCTGCGGCACGGGCACCTGCGAGATCGCGACCGTCGGGGCGATGAGCTCCAACCCGTCGACGCGCGCCACGGCTGAGGCGAGCAGAGCCTCGTCCTCGCAGCGCAGGTAGCTCGCCGCCGAGCCGACGCGGATGCTGCCGTGGGTCGCGGCCGCGTCGTTGATCAGGAACAGCAGCCCCTGCGGGACCTCGCCGACGCAGTGCTGCTCCAACCAGCGCGTCAGCTCCGCGCCGGTGCGCCCGGCGTTCAGCGCGCGCTGCACCGTCGCCGGCGTGACCCGGTACACACTCGCCATCCCGGGCGATTCGAGGTCGGCGAAGGACTCCAGCGTCGCCGCCATTTCCGGGGGCAGGGGCCCTGGGGCGAGGATGGTCAGATCCGCCTGCGCGATGACGTAGTTGATCTCCGCGGGCACGAGCGCTCGCGTCGCCTCGACGAGGTCGGTGCCTTCGACCACCGTGCGCCCGGGCGCGGCAGCGGTGTCCAGCGCGAGCGCGCCGATCGCGTGGCCCTCCTCGACAATGCTGCCCAGCAGAGCAGGCGAGATCCCGGAGGCCAGGATCGGGCTGTAGTGGTGCAGGTTTGCGCTCAAAGTCTCGCTATCCATCGCGCCAGCGCACAACCGCTTGACGACGCTCAACCTCACAAACCGGATCTCCGGCGCCCGCGAATCCTCGCTGAGCAGCTTCGTGTCCAGCTCGGTGCGCCACGGCGAGGCCAGCCACCCCAGAATCAGCACCGCCCACTGCTCGGGCAGGGCGCTGCCCAGCCAGGTGACACCGTCGCGGGTCGCGGCCAGGCAGTCCGTGTCGTCGATCGCGCCGCGACCGATCAGGCCTGCGGATTCGGCCACGGTGACGGCAAGCGCGGGGTCGAACCCGAGCTCCTTTTCCAGCGCGCCGCGGGCGCGCACCCCGACGCTGCCGTCTTTGAGCAGCTCGACCGGGGAGTCGAGCAGGTGGGCTATCGTGCGGCGGACCTGGCGCACGGCTTCGAGCCCGGCGGCGGTAGAGGCGGCGTCGACACGCGATTGCTCAACCGCATGCGTCGGCGCGACCGGTTCGAGCGGGTAGGTGCGCACGGGCGTGCCGCACAGGGCTTCGCGCACCGGCCGCGGCAACCGCACGGTCGTGGAGTTCACCCGCACGAGCAGCCCGAGGGAGAGCAGACGCGGCACCGGCAGCGTCGGGTCGGCGTCCGGGGCGGCGCCGCGGGTCGTGCCGATCGAGCCGGAGGCAGCAAGCGTGTCCAGCACCTGCCGCTCCCGGGGACTGATCGTGTCGAGCGACTGCGCCAGGTTGGCGGGGGCGGGGTCGAGGATGCGCCAGCCCGCGGGCAGCGCCGAGAGGACGCCGGGGGCAACGCGCAACGCCTCGTCGGGTCCGAACACGAGGGCGTGGGTGCGCAGGCGCGCCAGCGGCTCGCGCGTGTCAAAGGGTACGTTGATCGCGTCGAGTGCAACCGGGTCGAGCTCTGCGCCGGCGTCGCCCAGCGTTTCTAGAAGAGCGATGTCCGCGGCGGTGAGCCGGCGCAGGGCGCGCGCGATCGAGCCGCTGAGGGTCAACCGGGTCGCCAGCGAGGCCAGCGACGCCGGCGTGGGGAAGGCGGCGTCGGGGCGAGCGTCGAGAAGCTCGCGCAGCTGCTCATCGCTGAAGCGGGTGAGGGCCAAGTGCAAAGCGGACATATCGGGGGTGAGTTTACGTGCGTTTAGCGCGCGGACGTGAAACAATAGGCCCATGGCTTCCAACGTTGACAAGATCGGTCGCGCAAATCCGGCGTGGCCTGAGCACACCCCTGGCAATGGTCACCCGATTACGGAGATCTCTTCCAAGCTCGCGGGCGCGTCCAGCCCGTTCGGCGACGACTTGATTCTCCCGCGCCCCTACGAGGAGACGGGCTACGTCCACCCGACGACCCGCATTAACCGCTAAGCGGTTCTCTTAACTCGGCCCCTTCCCCGTTTACGCGGGGAGGGGGTTCTTTCACGCCCCGCAGTACAGACAGAGCGGTATGCAGCAGCTAGACAAGGTGGCCGGAATCCGGTACGGTCCCGGGTGACCAATTCCGTATACATAAGGACACTCATGCTCGCTTCAGGTCTTGTCGTCGGCGCCGCCCTCGGCGCCATCATGCAGCGCGGCCGCTTCTGCGTCACCGGCATGCTGCGCGATGTCTTTCTGCAGAAAAAGGGCCGCGGACTCGTCGCCCTTTTCATCGTCATCGCCGTCCACGCCGTCGGCCTCGCCGCCTTGACGACGCTCGGCGTCATCGCACCGGACTACCGCACCTTCCAGCCCGTGGCCGTCATTACCGGCGGTTTCCTCTTCGGCATCTCCATCGTGCTCGCGGGCGGATGCGCCTCCGGCACGTGGTACCGCTCCGCCGAGGGCCTCGTCGGCTCCTGGTTCGCGCTGGTTTTCTACGCGCTGTCCGCCGCCGCGATGAAAAACGGCATGCTCTCCGGGTTCGAGGCCTGGATGAAGCAGTGGGACACCGGCTGGACAACGCTGCCGCAGACCTTCGGTGTTTCCCCCTGGTTTTTCGCCATCCCGCTCGCGCTAGCGACGGCCTGGGCCGCGCATTACTACCTGGCCAAGGACGCCGCGCGACCGAAGGTCACCTTGCAGCAACCCTGGTACAAGAAAGCGCTGCACCCCTACACCGCGGGCACGCTCATCGGCATCCTTGGTGTGATCGCGTGGCCGCTCTCCGCCGCCACCGGGCGCAACGACGGCCTCGGGATTACCACGCCGAGCGCGCACGCAGTCTCCTTCATCACCACGGGCGAGGAGAAGTTCTTGAACTGGGGCACCCTGCTGGTGATCGGCCTGTTCATCGGCGCGTTTATCGCCGCGAAGGCGTCCGGGGAATTTCGCGTGCGCGTGCCTGACGCCACCACGACCGTGCGCGCCATCGTCGGCGGGATCGGCATGGGCGTCGGTGCGGCGCTCGCCGGCGGCTGCACCGTGGGCAACGGCATGGTGCAGACCTCCCTGTTCAGCTACCAGGGGTGGGTCGCCCTCGGGTTCATCGCCCTGGGCGTCTTCGTCGGGTCCAAGATCTGGCTCAAGCCCTCGGTTGCTGCGCCGCAGGGCACCTACAGCACCGAGGACTCCATCCGGTCCGCGGAGGACGCGGTGATTGAATCCACCCCGCAGGGCGGCGGGTTCCAGGTGGCAACGGGACTGATCACCGTGCCCACAACGCAAAAACGCGCCACGAAGGCGCGTCCTATTGGGCCGGGGCGCTACAAGCTAGACACCCTCGGGGCGGTGTGCCCCTTTCCGCTGATCGAGGCCAAGGACGCCATCGCCGAGCTTGACGACGGCGAGAAGCTGGTCATCGACTTCGACTGCACGCAGGCAACCGAGTCCATCCCGCAGTGGGCCGCCGACAACGGCCACGGGATTGAGGACTTCGCTCAAAACCGTGACGCGGGATGGGAAATCACGGTGGTGAAGAACGCCGCTCGCTAGACTAGCTTGGCGATGACAGCGTTGACGTCGCCGGCGAGGACGGCGTCGATAAGCGCCTTGTTGGCGAGGTAGAAGTTGTTGTAGTTGTCGCGGTTCGCTGCGTACGCGGTGTGCAGCTCGGCCGGGACGGCGATGTTGTTCTCGTTCAGGCGGGCAACGATCGCGTGGTACAGAGCGTCAACCTGCGGCGCTGCGGCCGGAGCGGCTGCCGGGGCCGGAGCAGGTGCCGGAGCAGGTGCCGGAGCAGGCGCGGCCTGGGCGTCGCGGTTGGTCGGAGCGGAGTTCAGGCCAAGGCGAGCGGAGCAGGAAGGCCATGCGCCCCAGCCCTGGCCGGCGAGGGTGCGCTCGGCGACGATGATCTGCTGCTCGCGGGTTGCCTGGTGAGCATACGGTGCGAACTGGCCGCCACCGTAGGCGCGCCAGGTGGACGCGGAGAACTGCAGACCGCCGTAGTAGCCATTGCCGGTGTTGATGGACCAGTTGCCGCCGGCCTCGCACTGAGCCAAGCGGTCCCAATCGGAGTCCGGAGCAGCGTTGGCTGCCGGTGCGATGATACCGGTCAGTGCTGCCGCGGCAGCGGTGCCAGCGAGCGCCTTCTTAGCGAAGGATGCGTTCTGCTTAGAGTGACGTGCCATGAAGATTGTGTTTCCTCTCTTGTTAACCGCCTGCGAAGTTAGCTGTCGGGTTCTGGCGCAAGGTGCCAGGCCGCGGGTGCGGCTTCACCCCTAGGAGTGACCTCCGGCGCGTGGGTGACGCGCGTGTGGGTCCTCCGCTTCTGTCCACAATGTCAATGTTGGGGAAGAATTGATTCAGGCCGGACAGAATTCGGCGTGGCCAAAGGTATATGGTTATGCGCCCGGGTTCGGGCTTGCGGGCGACTATATCGGTTTATAACGATTGAGTCACGCGGACAGCACGGAACGGATTCACACGAGTTACATCCACTTTAGTAGATTGCGTGAGAACGCAGTTCAGGACGGTTTTCCTGGCCTATAGTGACGTGCATCACGTTAGTAGAATATTCGGAACCGGCGGCGGTTATCGCGAGTAGTACAATGGCGGTTCTCGAAAGGAAGGAAAAGGCATGCCCGTTGGAAAAGTGAAGTGGTACGACGCTGACAAGGGTTTCGGCTTCGCCTCAAACCCGGGCGATGAGGACGTGTTCGTGGGCAAGAACGTCCTACCCGAAGGCGTCGACGAGCTCGTCGCTGGCCAGCGCATCGAATTCGACTTCGCCGCTGGGCGCCGCGGCCCCCAGGCGCTGCGCGTCAAGGTCTTGGACACGCCGAAGCGGCGCCAGACGCACCGCTACAAGCCCGAGGAGCTCAACAAGCTGCTCGCCGACATGATGACGGTCCTTGAAACGCAGATCCAGCCGGCCCTCGAGGCGGGTCGCTACCCGGACCGAGCGCACGGCAAGCAGGTTGCCGAGATCCTGCGCGCTGTGGCCAAAGAGCTCGACGCTTAAGAGAACGCCACCGACCACGTCGCAATCACGGGGACTTCCTCGCCTGCGTCGTTGGTATCCACGGCCAGCGCTGAGACCTCCGCCACGACGAGCCGGGCGGAATCCTTCACCGCGGGCACCGAGGCCTGATTGGCCTGGCCGGATTGGAAGATTTGCTCCTCGTTGGCCGCTGGGTCGTCGTAAATGCTCAGCAGGCGCCAACTCGACGCCGCGAGATCCTCGGGAACGCTCACGCTCACCTCGGAGGCGGGATCGAGGTCAAACGACGGCGGCTCGCCCCCGACGCACTCCGCGTCCAGCTCGCACACCGTATAGGGAGCGACCTCGAGCTCGGTTCCGCCGTTGGACACCACCACGCGAATCTCGCCCACGGGGGCGGCGGGCTTGCTGCGCTGGTAGTCAACAATGAGGTAGAACCCGCCGACGAGCACCACCGCGGCGACGATGAGGAGAGCCAGAAGCTGCCACGCCTTGAGTTTCATGGATCTCTACCCTACGGCAGCGGGTTGAAAGCTCACCCTGTAGAGGTCCGGCCAGCGCTTGCCGGAGAGGTAGAACTCCTCGGTGCCCGGGATGTGCGCAATCCCGTTGAGCACGTTGTTCGGGTCGGGCGCGGCGTTGTTCGGCAGCGAGGAGGCGTCGATCACGGCGGTGACGTCGCCCGTGGTGGCGTCGATACGCACGATGTCGGTGGTGAGGAAGACGTTGGCGAAGATCTGGTCGCCCACGCACTCGAGTTCGTTGAGCCGCGGCACTTCCGTGCCGTTGAGGGTGACGTCGAAACGCTCGCGCTCGGCGAGGGTCTCTGGGTCCATGCGCCGCAGCTGCGAGGTGCCGTCGGAGAGGATCACCTCGCCGTCGCGGGCGCACACGCCCCAGCCCTCGCCCTCGTAGGTGGTGCGCCCCAGCTCGTCGAGCGTCTGCGCATCGCGCTTGATGGCGACACCGTCCTGCCAGGTCAGCTGCCACAGGTGGTCGTCGACGCGCGTTAACCCCTCGCCAAAAAATCCCGGGTCGATATCGCGGCTGGCCATGACTTGCCCGTCCGGGGTCGCGCGGTAGATCCGCGAGCTGCCCACCTGGCCGGTGCCGACGTACAGCGTGCCGTCGTCGGCGACCTCGAGGCCCTGGGTGAAGCTGGAGGGGTCGAAGTCATAGCGCTCTTCGACCACCGCCTTAAGCTTCTCGACGCCCTGTTCACGCGGCTGCTTTAATTCCTGCGAAGAACACGAAACCAGCGCAGGTGTCAACAACAATGCGGCAAGCGGCGCGGCGGCTTTGAGGCTTAAGCGGGGCATGCCCTTATACTAGGCCTCGTGTCTCAGTCCAGGAATCGCGCTCACCGGCGCGCTAACAGCCCTCTGCTCGGCGAGGCAGCCGTCGCGGCTGCGAGGCAGGCCCTGGAAGAAATCGCCGAGGGTGACATCGGCCCCCACATCGGCGTAGCGGCCGTGTCCCCGAACGTGGCCACCCACCGCTTCGAGGCAGACGTGCCCGGCTACCCGGGCTGGGAGTGGAACGCGGTCGTCGCCTGTGCGACCGGGGCGAGCCGTGTCACCATCAACGAAGTCGCCCTCGTCCCCGCCTCCGACGCCCTGCAGGCACCCGAGTGGGTGCCCTACTCCGATCGCCTGCGCCCCGGCGACCTCGGCCCCGGCGACGTCATGGAGCCCGCCCCGGACGACCACCGGCTGACCGACGACTCCTTTGACAAAAACGCCGTTACCTTTGTCGGGCGCGAAACCGCGAACTACCTCACGGTCAACGGGCTGGAGGAGGCGAAGCAGCGCTGGCGTACCGGCGATTTCGGGCCGACCAGCGAATTCGCCGAGCAGGCCGCGATGGCGTGTCGGACGTGCGCGTTTTACATCCCGATGGCCCCGCCTGTGGGGGAGAACTTCGGCGTGTGCGCCAACGAGTACGCCGCGGACGGGCGCCTCGTCGCCTCGAGCTACGGCTGCGGGGCACACTCGCAGACCAAGGTCGCCGCGCCCGAGCTGCTTGACTCGGCGGACGTGTACGACGACGAGCGGCCCGTCTTCTAGGCCTGGACTGCCCGGGCGCGGCGAATCTCGTTGACGGTGCGGTGGGTGGGCACACCGGCGCGGTTGATCGAGGTGCGCCCGCTGACGAGCGCGCCGTACTCGCGCCACGCGCTGACAAGCCGGGCCCCGTAGACGGGGTCGATCACCCACGTCTCCAGGCGCTTGAGCTCGTGGGCGGAGAACCCCGTGGGCGAGCGCTCGATGGAGCAGCCCAAATCCCCCAGGATGCTCAACACCCCGTCGAGCGCGATCGACGGGGTCGTGTCGGGGTGGGCGGAGACAGTGATTACTCCGTCGGCCACGGTGAGCAGGGGAGACGTGACGCACTGGACGACGCGGGAAGAGGCGTCGACAAGCAATGCTTCGTGCATGGGGAGCTCGACGAGCACGCTGCGCTGCCACCCCAGGTCCGGGCCGTAGTGGGCGGGGTGGAGGCGGTTGTCTTTGACGGGCAGCGCCTCGACGGTGATCTCCGTCGGCGCGGGGGCGAGGGGGCGCAGCGCCACCGACACCGTGGGGGAGGTGCCCTGCGAGACCTCCACCACGACGCGCCGCGTTCCGCTCAAGGTGGCCAGCCGCACCCGCAGGCGGTTCACCTCGGCCGCCGACACGCCAAGTTCGCGCAGCGCGCGGACGTAGGCGCGACCGTCGGTGACGAAGCCACCGACGATGACGAAGGTAAAGACGTGCACGATTTCGACCTTAAACTCTCTGTCATTTCGGTTTGGAATTTCCCCGCGGCGGTGTAAGGCTATGCACTGACAATTTCATCGCCGGGTCAGACCTGTGAGGCCCGTCAGACCCGTCAGACAAGGGGACAACACGTGAGCTCTAGCGGATCCACCGCCGTGACCGGCACCAGCACCGGCTGGCTTGACCGATACTTCCACATTTCCGAGCGCGGTTCGACAGTGGGTACCGAGATCCGCGGCGGCGTGGTCACCTTCTTCGCTATGGCGTACATCGTGCTGCTCAACCCGCTGATCATCGGCACGAGCCCCGACCGCGACGGCGTGGTCCTCGGCATCCCCCAGGTCGCTGCGGCCACCGCCCTGGCCGCCGGAGTGATGTCCATCCTGTTCGGCGTGGTGGCGAAGTACCCGTTCGGCATCGCAGCGGGCCTGGGCCTGAACACCCTGGTGGCGGTCACGCTCGTTGGCCAGGAGGGCCTGACCTGGCCGGAGGCCATGGGCCTGGTGGTCATCGACGGCATCATCATCTGCATCCTCGCGATCTCCGGGTTCCGTTCCGCCGTGTTCCGCGCCATCCCCGACTCGATGAAGGTGGCCATGAGCGTGGGCATCGGCATGTTCATCGCGCTCATTGGGCTTGTCGACGCCGGCTTCGTGCGCCGTGTCCCAGACGCCGCGATGACTACCGTGCCCGTCCAGCTGGGTATCGGCGGCTCGATCGCGTCGTGGCCCACCTTCGTCTTTGTCATCGGCCTGATCATCTGCGGGTTCATGGTGATCCGCAACATCCGCGGCGGGCTGTTCATCGGCATCGTGGCGACGACGATTATCGCGCTCATCGTCGAGGCGCTGACCGGCTCCGGCTCCTCGGCGGACAGCCCGCAGGGCTGGTCACTGGCCGTGCCCCAGATCCCGGAGTCCCTGGGCGGGGTGCCCGATCTGTCTATCGTCGGCGACATCGACCTTGTCGGTGGCTTCGTCCACGCGGGTGTCGTCGCGGCCTCGCTGCTGGTGTTCACCCTGGTGCTGGCCAACTTCTTCGACGCGATGGGCACCATGACCGCGCTGGGCCGCCAGGCGGGCGTTGCCGACGCCGACGGTAACCTGCCGGGGATGAAGCGCGCCCTGGTCGTCGAGGGCCTCGGCGCGGTCGTCGGCGGCGCGGCCTCGGCGTCATCGAACACGGTCTACGTCGATTCCTCTGCAGGCATCGCCGACGGCGCGCGCACCGGCCTGGCCAACGTGGTCACCGGCCTTCTGTTCCTCGCCGCAATGTTCTTCACTCCGCTGTACGCGATCGTGCCCATCGAGGCCGCCGCCCCAGTACTCGTCGTCGTCGGCGCGCTGATGATGATGCAGGTGGGCCAGATTCAGTGGAACGAGTTCCACATCGCCCTGCCCGCATTTCTGACGATCGTGATCATGCCGTTTACCTTCTCCATCGCCCACGGCATTGGCGTCGGCTTCATCTCCTTTACCCTCATGGCGCTGTTTGCGGGCAAGAGCCGCGAGATCCACTGGATCATGTGGCTGATTTCCGCGCTGTTTATCGTCTTCTTTGCCCACGGCCCCGTCATGGCCGCGCTCGGCGCCTAGCATGCGCACGCGTATTGACGACCCCGCCGACGCCCGCCTTGACGACGTCCGCGACCTGAAGCACTCCGACACCCGCGGTGGCCTCGTCTACGCGGAGGGCCCGCTGATCTGCGGCCGCTTAGTGGAATCGCGCTTCCCGCTGCGCAGCGTGATCGGCTTTGGGGGACGCCTGGACAGCTTCCTCTCCGACTACGGCGGGCGCCTGCCCGAGTCGGTGGGGGTCTACGAGGTGACGCGCCCGCTTCTGGCCGAGGTCGCGGGCTACGACATGCACCGCGGGCTGATCGCGGTGGCCGAGCGCCCCGCGCCCTTGAGCGTCGCCGACGTTACCGAGGGAGCCCGCACGCTGGTGGTCCTCGAGGGCGTCGGCGACCACGAGAACATCGGCGCGATTTTCCGCAACGCCGCCGGCATGGACGTCGACGGGGTCCTCTTCGGCGCCGCGACCGCCGACCCGCTGTACCGCCGCAGCGTGCGCGTCTCCATGGGCCACGCGCTCCGCCTGCCGTTCGCGCACCTCGACGGTGCCGCAACCACCTGGCAGCGCTCGCTGGACGAGCTGCACGATACGGGGTGGCGGCTCGTGTCGCTAACCCCCGACGACGCCGCGGAGCATCTCGCCGAGGCGCTAGTCGACGCCACCGGGCGCCCCTGGGACAAAGTCGCGCTGCTCGTCGGCGGCGAGGGCCCAGGGCTGACCGAGCACGCGATGCGCGCCACCGACGTCCGCGCCCGCATCCCCATGGCCCCCGGCACGGACTCGCTCAACGTTGCGACCAGCGCCGCGATCGCCTTCTACGAGCGCCAGCGCAGCCTGCGCTAGCGGTCCGAGTGGCGGATGCGCTCCTGCACCTTCGCCGCCAGCGCCTTGGCGCGCCGGGAGAGTCCGCGCCCGATGCGCTTTGCCGCGGCCAGGGAGGCGTCGGCAAGCTCGGCGAACTCCCCGCCGTCACCTGGCTCGGCATCGGCGGCGACGTAGTCGTCGTAGCCTTTGTCCTTCTCCGCGAGGCGCGACGCGACCTCCGCGACGGTCTTGGTCCGCGGGGCGGGGGCCGCGATCTTCGGCTCGGGTCGGCCATCCACCGCGTAGCCCACGACGTTCAAGTCGGGGCCATCCGGGGAGACGTCGACGCCGATCCAGCTTGTCTGGGCCGCGGCGGCGAGTTCCTTGGGTACGAAGGGTAGCGAAATCCCGCCGATGGGCTCGGCGGTTTCGCCCGCCCAGAACGGGGCCTCGAACGGCTCGGGCAGGCCGGCGTCCTCGGCGACGACGTCGCGCGTGGCCGAAAATGCCCGGCGCAGCTCGGAACCGGCGAAGTGTGCGAACCCGGCAAAGTCCGAGTCGGTGCCCTCCACGAAAACGAACGTGTCGGCGGCGGGCAAGGTCTCGCGCAGCGCAGACGCCGCCTCGGACGCGGTGGTCACGTCTTCGACGAAGGTTTGCACCACGGCCACGCCGGGGTAGCCGGCGATGTAGAACTCCGCCCGGCCCGGCTGCGAGGAGCGGTTGAGCGGGAAATCGCCGATCGCGGTGATCGGCCAGGCGGGGTTGAGCTGGGCGAGTAGCTTGCGGCCGAAACCGCGATCAGCCTTCGGCTCCCCGCTCAGCACGGCGCCGGGGTCGGGGGCGTTGACAAACCAGACTGTGACGACGCAGGGCAGCGACATGGCGGAGTAGTCCTTACTTCCGGGGGCGTTTCGTGTTCGTTCTCACTCCGAGCAGAACGTCTTCCCAGTGCGGGGTGACGGCCTTGCGCCGGCGCTGCTGGGGCTGCTCGTCGCCGTCGGGGTGGCGCAGGAAGTCGCCCTCCACCACCGGGGAATCGTCCGTCCCGGCCTCCGGCTCGAGCAGTTGCGGGGTGTCGGGCTCCACGGCCGTGAGCGAGCGAATCGGCTGCACGAAGTCGGGGTCGGTTAAGTCGGCGGCGACGGAGTTGCGTGGCTGCGTCGTGGCCTTGGCGCCCATGGCGCGCTTAAACGACCACAGCCCCTCGTTCTCGCTCAACCCCGACTTCCACCGCACGTGGACCACCCAATCGTCGCCGGGTTCGCGCGTTGCGTCCCACTCCGCGTGGCTGAGCGAATTGCCCCGCGCGGCAAACGCGGTGGCGAGGATCTCAAAGAGCGTGAGCTTGGCCGGCCCGCCCTCGCGCAGCGGGTGCGACTGCTTCGCGGCTTCGGCGACCTGGTAGCGCTCCAGCAGCACCGGGTGGGCGTAGGCCTCGATGCGGCTTTCGGCAACGCCCATTTCGTCGGCCAGTTCCTTTTGCGTCGCACCCGCGCGGATCTTCGCTTGGATCTCGCTCGGGCGCATCGACAGGGGAGTGGCGAACAGCGGGTCCGGGTCCGGCAAGGAGGGCACGCGCGGCAGCGAGTCGTAGGTCGGGGTGTCCGAAGGCTCTACCTCGGCTTCGACTACTTCAACATCGAGGGGTTCGGCGTCGTGCTCGGCAGGGCCGTGAAGCGAGTGCAGCTGCGCGCGCGCCAACTGGTAGCGCACACCGTCGGCATCGCGCATAACGAGGAACGTCTCGGTCGACTCCTCGGCGACCGCGTAGAGCTCACGCATCACAACTCCTTTATTTCTTCGACACCTTAAACCCTAACCGACGAATCCGGCCGCCACAGCAGGTTTAGCGCCCGACACCCTGCTCAAGGAGGAAATCAATCGCGCCAGTGAGCTTTTCGACATCCGAGGTGTCGATGGCGGGGAACATACCAATGCGCAGCTGGTTGCGCCCCAGCTTGCGGTAAGGCTCAGTGTCGACGACGCCGTTCGCGCGCAGCGCCTTGGCCAGCTCGGCGGCGTCGATCGCGTCGTCGAAGTCGACGGTTCCCACCACGAGGGAGCGCTTCGCCGGGTCCTTGACGTAGGGGGTGGCCAGCTCGTGATTCTCCGCCCACCCGTAGAGTGCCTCGGCGTTCGCGCTGGTGCGCTTGACCATGCCGTCGAGGCCACCGTTGTCGTTCATCCACTTCACCTGGTCGGCGAGCATGAGGAGGGTCCCCACGGCCGGGGTGTTGTAGGTCTGATTCTTGCGCGAGTTCTCCACGGCCGTCTGCAGGTCCAGGAAGGCGGGGATGAAGCGGCCCGAGGCGTGGATCGACTCGATGCGCTCGATCGCGGCGGGGCTCATCGCAGCCAGCCACAGGCCGCCGTCGGAGGCAAAGCTCTTCTGCGGCGAGAAGTAGTAGATGTCGGCTTGGGACATGTCGACCGGTAGGCCCCCGGCGCCGGAGGTGGCGTCGATAAGCACGAGCGCGTCCGTGTTGGCGGGCCGCACGACATCGATGCTCGCGCCTGTCGACGTCTCGTTGTGCGCCCAGGCGACGACGTCCGCGTCGACCCCGGAAAGCGCCTGCGGGTCGGGGGCGTCGCCCGGCTCGGCCTCGACCACGTGCGGGTCGTTCAGCCACGGGGCCTTCTTCGCAGCCTTTGCAAACTTGGAGGAAAACTCGCCGAAGCTCAAGTGCGCCGACGTGTTCTCAATCACGCCGAAGGTGGCCGCGTCCCAAAAGGCGGTTGCGCCGCCGAGGGAGAGGACAATCTCGTAGCCATCGGGGAGGCTGAAGAGCTCACTCAGACCCTCCCGAACCTCGCCCACGACGTCCTTGACCGCGAGCTGGCGGTGGGAGGTGCCGATGATGGAGGTGGCACCGCGAGTCAGCGCGTCAAGCTGGGCGGGGCGCACCTTCGACGGCCCACAGCCGAAACGGCCATCAGCTGGGAGAAGTTCGCTGGGGAGGGTGGGGTAGTTGCTCATTCGTGCCTCAATCTTTTCTGTGTGTTACGTGGTGTCGAATACTAGCACCCCGGCCACTTCACGACGCGCTCGAATTGTGCCGAGGAAGCATTTAACGCAAACCTGTCGCCCGCATCACAAGCTTTGCTAAGATTTACTGATAACGCTCCCACCGTCGCGCGTGCGGCTCGATGGGGTGCCCATCTACTCTTACGAGGAAAGGTTTGCAGTGGCTACTGAGAACAACGACAAGGTCGTGCTCCACTACCCGGGTGGCGAGTACGAGATGGAAATCAAGCGTGCCACCGAGGGAAACGACGGCTTTGAGCTGGGCAAGCTGCTCGGCGAGACCGGCCTGGTCACCTTCGACCCCGGCTACGTATCCACCGGTTCCACCGAGTCGAAGATCACCTACATCGACGGCGACGAGGGCATTCTGCGCCACCGCGGCTACGACATCGCTGATCTGGCCAACAACGCCACCTTCAACGAGGTGTCCTACCTGCTGATCAACGGTGAGCTGCCGACGACCGAGGAGCTGGACAAGTTCAACTCCGAGCTGCGCCACCACACCCTCCTGGACGAGGACTTCAAGGCCGCGTTCAACATCTTCCCGCGCAACGCCCACCCGATGGCCGTGCTGGCCTCCTCGGTGAACATCCTCTCCGCCTACTACCAGGATCAGCTTGACCCGCTGGACGAGGAGCAGCTGGACAAGGCCACCGTGCGCCTCATGGCGAAGGTGCCGATGCTCGCGGCGTACGCGTTCCGCGCGTCCAAGGGCAAGCCGTACATGTACCCGGACAATTCCCTGAACCCGCGAGAGAACTTCCTGCGCATGATGTTCGGCTACCCGACCGAGCCGTATGAGGTCGACCCTGTCCTGATCAAGGCGCTGGACAAGCTGCTCATCCTGCATGCTGACCACGAGCAGAACTGCTCCACCTCCACCGTCCGCATGATCGGCTCCGCGCAGGCGAACATGTTCGTCTCCATCGCCGGTGGCATTAACGCACTGGCTGGCCCGCTTCACGGCGGCGCTAACCAGGCCGTGCTCGAGATGCTCGAGGACATCAAGAACAACCACGACGGCGACGCCACCGACTTCATGGACCGCGTGAAGAACAAGGAAAAGGGCGTGCGCTTGATGGGCTTCGGCCACCGCGTGTACAAGAACTACGACCCGCGCGCCGCGATCGTGAAGGAGACCGCTCACGAGGTGCTCGAGCACTTCGGCGGCGACGAGCTGCTTGACCTCGCTATGAAGCTCGAGGAGATCGCTCTGAACGACGACTACTTCATCTCCCGCAAGCTCTACCCGAACGTTGACTTCTACACCGGCCTGATCTACCGCGCGATGGGCTTCCCGACGAACTTCTTCACGGTGCTCTTCGCCATCGGCCGCCTGCCGGGCTGGATCGCTCACTACCGCGAGCAGCTGGCAATGAACTCCAAGATCAACCGCCCGCGCCAGATCTACACCGGCGCCACCAAGCGCGAATTCGTACCGCGCGACCAGCGCTAGACAAGGAGCTGTCTCAACAATGGAAAAGCCCACGATTTCCCTCCCGACCGAACCGGCACCCGTCGACCTTGTTATCGAGGACCTCACCGTCGGTGAGGGCGCCGAAGCTGTTGAAGGAGGCTTCGTCCGAGTGCACTACTTGGGCGTCGACTACGAGACCGGCGAGGAGTTCGACTCCTCCTGGGACCGCGGCGAGGCCGCGGAGTTCCCGCTGGCAGGCCTCATCGAAGGCTGGCAGGAGGGCATCCCGGGCATGAAAGTCGGCGGCCGTCGCGAGCTGACCATCCCGCCGGAGAAGGCCTACGGGCCGGCCGGCGGCGGGCACCCGCTGTCCGGGCGCACGCTCGTGTTCGTCATCGATCTGCTCGACGCCAGCTAAATTTGGCACAATCGGGGTTATGCGAATTCCTGCGACAACCCTGAACAACGGAACTGAGCTTCCGCTCCTGGGCCTCGGCACCTACAAGTTGGTAGGCGCCGAGGCCGAAACCATTGTCCGCACCGCGATCGAGCTGGGCTACCGGCACATAGACACCGCGGCGCTCTACGGCAATGAAGAGGAAGTCGGCCGGGCGATCAACGATGCGATCGCGGCCGGCGACGTCACCCGCGACGAGCTGATCGTGACCACGAAGCTGTGGAACGACGACCAGGACCGCGTGGAGGAGGCCTTCGAGGAATCCTTGCGCCGTCTCGGGCTCGACTACATCGACATCTACCTCGTGCACTGGCCGTGGCCGCAGCGCGGCCTCTACGCCCAAGCCTTCGAGCGCGTCGCGCGGCTCAAGGAGGGCGGGGCGCTCAAGGCCGCCGGGGTAGCCAACTTCTACCCGGAGGTGCTCTCGGAGGTCATCGCCGCCACCGGGGTAACTCCGGTGCTCAATCAGGTTGAACTCCACGTGGGCTTTACGCAGCCCGAGTTGCGCGACTTCCACTCCAGCCATGGCATCTGCACCGAGGCGTGGGCGCCGCTGGCGCGCGGTGAGAACTTCTCCGAGCCCGAGATTGGAGCGATCGCCGACGCGCACGGCGCCACGCCGGCGCAGGTGGTGCTCGCGCACCTGATGCGGCATGGCTGCTCCGTGATCCCGAAGACGTCCAACCCGCAGCGCCTCGTGGAGAACCTCGGCGCCGTGGATGTGGCGCTGAGCGAGGCCGAGATCGCGGCGTTGGACGGGATCGCGGGAGAGAGGATGTCGGGGGATCCGCTGACGTTTCCCGGGGACGTCGATTAGCGAGCGCGGCGGGGGTAGCGGGGGGACAGTTAGTCTCCGCAGTAAAACTACCTTCTCGGGGGTAGCGGGCTGATCCAGCGAAGATTTTGATGTGCGAACTTGGCAAAAAAGCTTGGCGCTTCCGATAAATTTTGTGTGTCCAGTTATAACCAACGCATGTGAGAGCGTTAGTTTCCACACGTAGGCAGCACAGAAAGGATGGGTCAGTGTCGCAATCCCAAGGATCCACCGCATTTCCCACCCGAAGAGAACCGACTCCGGACGAGTTCGTCGCCATGCAAAACAGCGAGGAGTTCCAGGAGCTTCGGAAATCCTACCGCGGCTTCACCTTCCCGGTTTCCGTCGCCTTCTTCGTCTGGTACATCTTCTACGTCGTCGTGGCGACATTCTTCCCACAGACGATGGCACAGCCCTTCCTCGGGATGAACGTGGGCATCTGGCTGGGTATCGCCCAGTTCATCACCACGTTCATCATCACGTACGTCTACGTCAAGTACGCGAACAAAAACATTGAGCCGCGCGCGGCTCATATTCGCGAAGTAATGGAGGGCTAGGCACCATGAACACCACTTACCTGGCCCAGGAGGCCGCACAACCGCAAGGCGTGGGCAATCCGCTGCTCAACATTGCCATCTTCGCTGTCTTCATCATCGTCACGATGTTCATTGTGACCCGCGCTGGCAAGACCACCTCCGAGTCCGCGGACTTCTACACCGGTGGCGCCTCTTTTAGCGGCACGCAAAACGGCCTCGCCATCGCGGGCGACTACCTCTCGGCCGCGTCCTTCCTCGGCATCGTCGGCTCGATCGCGCTGACCGGCTACGACGGGTTCCTGTACTCGATCGGCTTCTTCGTCGCATGGCTAGTCGCCCTGCTGCTCGTCGCGGAGCCGCTGCGCAACGTGGGCCGCTTCACCATGGCCGACGTGCTGTCGTTCCGCCTGCGCCAGAAGCCCGTGCGCGTCGCGGCGGCCTTCGGCACGCTGTTCGTCTCGCTGTTCTACCTCATCGCGCAGATGGCGGGCGCAGGCTCCCTCGTCTCGGTACTGCTTGACCTGCACACCTTCTGGGCGCAGGCACTGTGCGTCTTCATCGTCGGCATCGTGATGATCGCCTACGTGCTCATCGGCGGCATGAAGGGCACCACCTACGTGCAGATGATCAAGGCCGTGCTGCTCATTAGCGGTGTCGCGATCATGACCGTGCTCGTCTTTATCGCAGTGCGCGGTGGTATGAACACCCTGTTCACCGACGCAATTGGTGCGCACGGCGCCTCGGAGTACATTCAGGAGAAGGGTTACGAGGCCACCGACATCATGGCCCCGGGCCTGAAGTACGGCGCCTCACTGACCAGCCAGATCGACTTCATCTCGCTCGGCCTGTCCTTGGTGCTCGGCACCGCCGGCCTGCCGCACGTCCTGATGCGCTTCTACACCGTGCCCACCGCTAAGGAGGCGCGCAAGTCCGTAACCTGGGCCATCGTGCTCATCGGTGCCTTCTACCTGCTCACCCTGGTGCTCGGCTACGGCGCAGCTGCGCTCGTCGGCCCGGACCGCATCCTGGCAGCCCCGGGCGGGGCGAACGCGGCGGCGCCGCTGCTCGCCTTCGAGCTCGGCGGCTCCATCTTCATGGCGCTGATCTCCGCGGTTGCCTTCGCGACGGTTCTGGCCGTCGTGGCCGGGCTGGCCATTACCGCATCCGCCTCGGTCGCCCACGACATCTACGACGCCGTGCTTCGCGACGGCACCGCCACGGAGGCCGAGCAGGTGCGGGTCTCGCGCATCACTGTGGTTGTCATCGGTGTGGTCTCCATCGTGCTGGGAATCCTCGCGATGAGCCAGAACGTCGCCTTCCTGGTCTCGCTGGCCTTCGCCATCGCGGCGTCCGCCAACCTGCCCACCATCTTGTACTCGCTATACTGGAAGCGCTTCAACACCACCGGTGCGGTCGCCTCGATGTACACAGGTCTTGTCACCGCGCTCGTCCTCATCGCGCTCTCGCCCGCGGTCTCGGGTACGCCGACTGCGATGTTCCCCAACGCTGACTGGTCCATCTTCCCGCTGACCAGCCCGGGCATCGTGTCGATCCCGCTGGCGTTCTTGGCCGGCATCATCGGCACCTTCGTGGGCAAGCCGGACAACCTCGATGCCCTCCAGTCCGAGATGGAAGTTCGGTCGCTGACCGGCGTCGGTGTGGAGGCCCCGGTCGACCACTAATTAGACGCGCTGAGAATAAAAAATGACCCACCATATGGTGGGTCATTTTTTCATTGATTAGGGCAGGAAGGCGCGGGCCTGGTCCAACGCCTGCTGCAGGGCGGCGTTGCCTTGCGAGGACATCTCGCTTGAGCTCTGCAGGAGCTGCTCGATGGGAATGTTGGGAAGCTGCACGACCGGCGCGGCCGCCTGGCCTGGTGTCCACTGGCCCCAGTCGGCGGTGTAGACGTCGTTGATGTCGCAGACCACTCCGTCGATGGTGGTCTGCCACTTCGCCACCTGGTGGATGTTCGCGCGCGGGTGGAGGCGTCCGCCGGAGCCCCAGTCGTGCATCCAGAAGAAGGTGCCGATACCGTCGTTTGCGGCCCATTCGATGGTGTTGTAGTTGCCGTAGACGCCCGTGGCGTAGCCCGCGACGCTGAGCGCGGTGCAGAACGCGCGCAGGAAGGGGCGGATCTGGTTGTCGTACTGGGCGCGGGTGGGGTTGTCGTCAATCGCGATGTAGATCGGGCGCCCCGTCGGCCCGCCCGCCGCGCGGTGCAGTTCGATGGCCTGCGGGGCGTGGATCGCCGCGGAGGCCGCCCCGCCGAGCCAGTCGGCGGTCTGGGCGCGGCCGAACTGGTAGACGGACGCCGTCGCCAAGCCGTTGGCCTTGAAATCCTGGGTTTCTGTAAGGGCGACGGGCTTGCCCCTCATCCAGGTGGCGTTGGGGCGCGGCTGGGAGACGTAGCGCACCGCACCGAGGTGGCCGGCGGCCTTGACCGAGCGCCCCGAAGGCACGCCCGCAGAGTAGTCGAGCGCGGTGCCCACCACGGTGCGCTGGGCCTTAGCGACGGGGGAGAGCCCGATGGCCGCGGCGGTGGTCAGGCCCGCGGTGGCGAGGAAGCGGCGACGGTTCAGGGGCATGGAAACCTCCAGGTTCCTAACAACAACAATCACACTAATTTACTTCTGCAACATACCATCTGGGTGCTAACATTGGGCACATGATTACCAGCACGTTCTACGGAACATCCAGCGTGCACCTCACAGACGGCGAGACCAGCATCTTCGTCGACGCCTTCCTCACGCGCCCCTCGCTCGCCCGCCTCGTGGTCGGGCGGCTTCGACCCAGCGACAGTGAGATCGACGCGGCGCTGGGCAGGGGTGGCGTCGACAAGCTCGATGCTCTCTTTGTCGCGCACTCGCACTACGACCACCTCATGGACGCACCCGCCGTCGTTAAAAAGGTGGGCGGGACAATGTACGGCTCGGAGTCGACGCTGAACTACGGCAGGGGAGAGGGCCTCACCGATTCGCAGATGGCCCTGATCGCCGACGGCGATGACATCGCGGTCGGAGCGTTCACCGTGCGCGTCATCGAGGCCCCGCACAGCCCCGGAAACATCGCTCCAGGCTTCATCCGCGACCGACTCAGCTCCCCGTGCCACACGCTGAAGTTCAAAGACGGTGGCTGCTTCGTCTTCCACTTCAGCCACCCCGAGGGCAATATATTGGTCCTGCCGAGCGCGAACTACATCCCGGGTTTTCTCGACGGGCTCAAAGCCCGGGTGGTCTACCTCGGTATCGGTGCGCTCGGCCGCCAGTCGGACGATTTTAGAAGCGAGTACTGGCGCCACACCGTCGAGCAGCTGGAGCCGGAGCTGGTCATCCCCGTCCACTGGGACCACTTCGGTCACTCACTGTCGAAGCCGCTCAAGCCGCTGCCGGTTCCGGCGGACAACGTGGCCAAGTCGCGCGAGTTCCTCGCCGCCCAAGACGCAAACGTGCATTTCCCCGTGGCTTTCGAATCGGTGCGCTTGACGCCCGAGGGTGCCGTTGTTCAGTAGGGCATGTGCTCCCAGCGCACGGTAGCACCCGGGAAGGCGCTGAAGTGCTCGACCGCGTCCTCGGCGGCGTAGCCGATGGCGTCGGCAACGTCCTGGCCGCCGGCGGTGAAGTCGATCACGCGTTGCGTCGGGCCGGGCGCGGGTGTGACCTCCTCAGCCGCCCAGCCGCCGGCCCCGTGGAACCCGTGGACGGCCATGAGGTTGTCGAAGAACCCCGCCACCGCCCGCTTCGCCGTGGCGGGGTCGGGAAACTCCAGGTGGGCGCGCAGCGTGACCAGGTCTCCCGGGCGTTTTGTGCCCCACGCCCAGTCGTAGTCGACGTGATAGGTGTCCATAGTGTGACTCCTTTGCTCTGCCACGATAAGTTTTTCAAACATGACCGAACTCGTTCATACACCCGCAGAGCTTGAAGCCGCCATCGGCCACCCCCGCACGCTCGCCCTCGTGCCCACCATGGGTGCGCTGCACGACGGGCACCTGTCGCTGGTCCGCGCGGCACAGACAACCGGCTCACCGGTGGTGGTGAGCATTTTTGTCAACCCGCTGCAGTTCGCGCCGGGCGAAGACCTCGACGCCTACCCGCGCACGCTTAGCGCCGATGTCGCGTTGCTCGAGCGCGAGGGCGTCGACGCGGTGTTCGCCCCGTCGGTTGCCACGATGTACCCGACCGGCCCGCGCACGACGATCCACCCGGGCCCGGCGGGGATGATCCTCGAGGGTGCGTCGCGCCCGACGCACTTCGCGGGCGTGCTCACGGTCGTCGCTAAGCTGTTTGCGCTCACACGAGCCACGGACGCATTCTTCGGGGAGAAGGACTATCAGCAGCTCGTGCTCATCCGGCAGATGGTCGAAGACCTCAACATTCCCGTCGCCGTCCACGGCTGCCCGATCGTGCGCGAAGAATCCGGCCTCGCGATGTCCTCGCGCAACCGCTACCTCTCCGCCGATGAGGCCAGCACCGCCGAGATCCTCTCGCGCGCGCTCGCTACCGGCAGCTTTGAAAAAGCCCGCTTGCTTCTCGACGCCTCCCCCGACGTCGACCTAGACTACCTGGCGTTAACCACACCCAACCTGCAGGACATTCCCGCCGGCTACAGCGGCCCCGCCCGCCTGCTGGTGGCCGCGCGCGTGGGCACGACCAGGCTGATCGACAACGCCCGGGTGAGCGTCGGCTAGAAGCTGTGCTCGGCGGCGGGGAAGGAACCCTCGTGCACGGCCTGCTTGTACGCCGCCGCGGCCTGGCCGAGCTCCGCCCCGACCTGGCCGAACTGGCGCACGAACTTCGGGCGCCGATTGCCCGCAGGAAGATCGGCCATGTCGTGCCACACCAACACCTGCGCATCGGTCCCCGCGCCCGCGCCGATGCCGATGGTGGGCACCGGGCACTGCTCGGTCAGCTCGGCGGCGAGCTGCGCCGGGACCATCTCGAAGACCACCATATCGGCGCCGGCGTCCACCACGGCCTTGGTGTCCGCGCGCAGCGCCTTTGCGCCCGCGTCGCGGCCCTGGACCTTGAACCCGCCGAGGTTGTCGACCGACTGCGGGGTAAAGCCGACGTGCGCGCAGACCGCGAGACCCGCGTTTTTCAGGGCGCGGATGCGCGAGGCGACCCGCACGCCGCCCTCGAGCTTGACCATGTGCGCCCCGCTGCGGTGGATGAGCCCGGTAGCGCTGAGCACGGCCTGCTCGTCGCTGGCCTCGTAGGTGCCAAACGGCAGATCCGCCACCACGAGCGCGTTGCCTGCGCCGCGCACCACCGCCGCCGCGAGGTAGGCCATCTCATCGAGGGAGACTTTGTTGGTGGTGTCGTAGCCGAAGACGACGTTGGCGGCGGAGTCGCCCACCAGCATGCACTCGATTCCTGCCTCGGCGAACACGCGGGCAGTGGAGTAATCGTAGGCGGTGAGCATCGCCCACGGCTCGCGCCGAGCCTTCTTCTCCTTGAGATCGGAAACGCGGACCTTCTTGGTGGGGGTGAGGTAGCCAGTCATAGGGCTTCAACACTAGACTAGGAAGAGCCCAAGGATCCAGATGAAGACCATGGCGGTGCACCCCATCACGCCGGTCACCGCGGTCTGCGAGCGGTACGCCTGCTGCGGGGTCATCTTAGAGAAGTTGGTGACCACCCAGAAGTGGCTGTCGTTGGCGTGGGAGACCACGAGAGAGCCAGCGGAGATGGCCATCACTGCAAGGCCGACCTGCACGGGGGACTCCAACCCCAGGGTCGGCAGAAGCGGCGCGACGAGGCTGGACGTGGTGACCATCGCGACGGTGGCCGAGCCCTGCGCTGTCTTGAACAACGCGGAGATGAGGAAGGGGAAGAACAGTCCGAGGCTCGCCAGCTGGGTCGCGTTGTTGGAAATGAAGTCCACCACGTCGGTCGAGGAGATGACGCGTCCGAGCACGCCGCCGGCGGCCGTGATGAGGATGATCGGGCCGACCGTGCGCAGGCCGTCCTCGACGAAGGTGTAGAAGCGGTCCATCATGTGGGTATCCGCCAGCAAGAGCACGGCGAAGAGGAAACCGATACCGAGGGCGATCATCGGGGTGCCGGCGAACACGATCGCGCGGCCGAACCCGCCGCCGAGCCCCGCCGCGGAGGTGATGGACCCAGCCGCCATGAGCAGGATCGGCACGAGGATCGGGGCGAGGGACAACGCCGTTGACGGCAGCCGGGTGTAGGAGTTCTTCAGCTCGTTGTAGGCGGCCTCGACGTCGGTGTCTGGGACCGCTTCCGTCTCCGGGGTGTGAAGCGACGGGCCGATCCAGACGGAGTAGAAGTAGGCGGCGATCATGACGGGGATGGACACGAGCGTACCGAGTGCCATCACGAGCAACAGGTTGTTCTCCAGGCCGAGGTTCGCCGCGGACGCAAGCGGTCCGGGCGTGGGCGGGATGAACACGTGGGAAGTAAACAGACCAGCGGACAGGGCGATCGCCATGGTTGCCGGCGAGGCTCCTGTGCGCTGGGCGAGCGCCCTGCGTACAGGATTGAGGATGACGAATCCAGAGTCGGAAAAGACCGGGATGCTCACAACCCATCCCATCAGCTGGATGGCCAGGACGGGATGACGTGTGCCAATCACGCGCACGATGGCGTCGGCAAGCTGAAAGGCCGCACCAGTCTTTTCCAGGATGAAGCCGATGAGCGTGCCGAAGATGACGACGAGCCCGAAGGATTTAAACGTCGCCGCAAAGCCCTCGCCGATGACCGACGCGATACCCGGGGTGACCAGCGCCCCGTCGGCGTCTTTGATGTCGAGCAGCGGAATTCCGCCGATCAGGCCGAAGACGAGCGACACAAAAAGAAGTGAGAGGAAGGGGTGGATCTTCCACTTGGAGATCATCAGGATCAAAACGACGATCGCGACGACGAAGACACCCATCAGCGGCAAGCCAGTCATCGGTGCTCCTTAGCCCGGGAAAAATTTCCACCCCGAGCTTAATGGGGAAAGGGGGCATTCGAACAATCCTCGATGCTGGATACTTAACATCTTCCAATTACCCGCTCCTCCTGCCAATTTTCAGTTTTCCTCACACCCTACCGCCCCTAAAAGCGACCCTGTACCTCCAAGGCACAGGGTCTAAGACAAAAGACCAACTATTTCACTACGACAAGCCCCGCCTGTTTCGTCTCCGCCCGGTGCATAAGACCACGGAACTGCTCCAGAGATTGCTCGGCGGGTCGGAATCGTTCATAGTTCCGCAGACTCTTCACACCAGCGGCGTTAGCGATTGCGGTGTCGGGAACAAAGTGCCTCATGTGCTCTGCTATCCACGTCACTCGCATCTTCTCGAAGGTTGGCACCAGAACCGCAGCGTTTGGTTTGAATCGGCCTGAGTTTTTCGGAGACTACGGGTAAAAGCCTTACTGGGCTTTTCGGGTGGTGTTGAATTCCTCGTAGTCCTGCTCGTATTCGATCGGGGGAACGTCACCGATCGACGAGTGCAGGCGCTGGTGATTGTACCAGTAGACCCACGAGGCCGTTTCCGTTTCGACCTCCCGGGCATCCCTCCATGTGCGTGCGGGATCGACGTCGATGAGCTCAGTCTTGTACAGCCCGATCGTCGACTCCATCATCGCGTTGTCCAGAGCATCACCGACCGAGCCGATCGAGCCCTGGAGTCCGGCGTCTGCCAGCGCGTCGGTGAACGCCAGCGAGGTGTATTGGGCAGGTTCAACCGGTGGTTGCAACACCGGCCTGTTTCAGGGATTGTAGTGCTTCACCGAAGACTTCGGCGGGGGTCTTCCAGCCGAGGGGCTTGCGGGGTCTGTTGTTGAGGGTGTGGGCCACCGCTTCGAGGTCGTCTGCGCTCCAGCGGGACAGGTCGGTGCCCTTGGGGAAGTACTGACGTAGCAGGCCGTTGGTGTTCTCGTTGGTGGGCCGTTGCCACGGGGAGTGCGGATCAGCGAAGAACACCTTGGTGCCAGTCTCAAGAGTGAACGCGGCATGTCCTGATAGTTCCTTGCCGCGGTCCCAGGTGATCGTCTTGCGTAACTGCTGGGGCAGGGTCGTGATCGCAGCGGCCAGAGCCGCGTTCATCGCGACTGCACCGTAGCCGCCCAGCGCGGGGCCGTTCTTAACCGGAGGGTGCTCGCCCCAGCCGTCGAGGCGGGGCAAGCGGACCAGGATCGTCGCGCGGCTGCGACGCTCGACCAAGGTCCCGATCGCAGAGCGGCCGGTCCCGATGACCAGGTCACCTTCCCAGTGTCCTGGAACAGCGCGATCAGCGGCTTCTGCGGGGCGTTGGCTGATCACGACCTCGGCGCCGACATGACCGCCGGGTTTGTTCCGGGAACGCTCACGGGGCTGTCGCAACGCCCTGCCCGTTCGCAGGCAAGCCACCAGCTCACGCTTCAGCGCGCCGCGGCCTTCGATGAACAACGCCTGGTAGATCGCCTCATGACTGATACGCATTGACTCATCATCAGGGAAATCCAGCTTCAAGCGGTGACTGATCTGCTCCGGGCTCCAACTGGTGGCCCACCGTCGATCTTGCCGACGAGGCTTGTTCAACCCCTTCCACGTCGGCGTGACCGGCCCTTCCACCGGCGTCCCGTCCGGGCCAGTGACCTTCCCAGAGAGTCTGTCCTGGACATAGTCGCGAAGCCGCAGGTTGGCCACCAGCTTCGCGGTCTTGGGTCGTTTCGCGGCCTCTTGGGCTTTCCATTGGGCCACCGTGGCGCGATACTCCAGCTTCCCGCTGCGGGTAGCAGCGTTGCGGCGCAACTCCCGACTGATCGTGCCCGGATCCCGCCCAAGGGTACGCGCGATCGACCGGACACCGCGTCCCTGAGCACGCAAGATCGCGATCTCCTCTCGCTCCTCGAAACTGAGATAACGACCAGTTGGCTCCGTCAACGTCAGCGGTGGCATACCGCCAGCGTGACGGAACCACCGTGATCCGACCGGCACCGACACCCCCACCGCCAGCGCTGCCTCCGCTGTCGTGACCCCGGCCGCGATCAGGCGCCAGAATTGTCGCTGCACCGCCCTCGATGGCTGCGGTCTGCCCGGAGAGCGCATTGCTGGCCGCAACGCCCGGTCCGCGCGCCACTGCCGCCGCATCCCCTCCGGGCCCTCGCTGGTCTTCATGCTCCAGTCCTTGGTCGCCATCCTTGAACACCTTTCTCACCTCAAGGTGTTGCGACGACCAGTTGAATCCGCCTTGCGCCCCGGCGTCCGAGTGATGGACGATGCCGGTGGCGGTGAAATCCATGCGGGTGCGTCTGCGGCTGAACAACGCGTGTTCCAGGGCCATGAGCACCATCCTGGTGTCCATCACCGTGGTGACGACCCAGCCGAGGACCTGCCGCGAGTAGGCGTCGACGATGAAGGCGACGTAGCAGAATCCCTTTCGCGTCCAGGCGTAGGTGAAGTCCGCGATCCACCACTGATCCGGATGCGACGGATACCTCCACCGACGGCCTATTCGGTCCGGGTGCCGGCGGTGCGCAGGATTGGCCACGGTCGTCTTCTTGCGGTGCATCCCGCGGGACACACCGCGGATGCCGGTGATCTTCATCAGCCGTTCCGCCTGGTCACGACCAATAAGCATGCCGTCACGGATGGCTGCTTTCCAGAGCTTGCGCCGGCCATAGACCTTGCGGTTTTCCTCCCACAGTCGGTAGATGCGGTGGGCGGCGTACGCTTCGTCGAGTTCGGCTCCGGTGGGGCCGAAGCCGCGGGACTGGTGGGCGTAGAAGGTGCTCGGGGCAATCGCGATGCCGTGGGCAGTCAAGGTTTCGCAGATTGGCTCGACCCCGAAGCGGTTCCGGTAGGTGCGGATGAAATCCACGACTACCGAAGTTTGCGGTCGAGCTCCGCTTGGGCGAAAAAAGCTGACGCCGTCTTGAGGATCTCATTGGCTCGTCGCAGTTTGGCGACTTCCTTGGCCTGCTCCTCGTAGGCAGCCTGGAGCTGCTCGTAGGACAGGGAGCCGGGCTGGGGTGCTTGTTCCTGCTTTTCCTGTTTTCGGATCCAGTTGCGCAGGGTGGATTCCTTTACGCCGAGCAGTTCGCTGATCTCTCGGCGGGCGGCTGCCTTGGAGATGTCGCCGTCTTCGAGACGTTCGAAGTACATACGTACCGCGCGTTCTTGGGGGGCGGTGTCGTACTTGCTGGGCTGAAGCGTCCTGGGTTTAGTTCCTACCTCAGCTAAGGAAGGATTGAACTATGCCTAGAAAGTATTCCGTCGAGTTCAAGGAGAAGGCGGTCCATCAGATCATCGAAAGGGTCCGCCTGGAGTCTTGCTCACTGCAACGCGCCTACACGGAGGTCGGTGAGCTGCTTGGTGTATCCCACCACACGTTGCGGGCTTGGTACCGTGACAGCGCTTCAGTACGCGATAATTCTGACGCTTCAGGCGGCGAAACAATGGAAGAAGAACTCAGGCGTCTGCGTCGAGAAAACCGCGAACTGAAACGAGCAAACGGGATTCTTAAGACAGCTTCGGCTTTTTTCGCGGCGGAACTCGACCGACCCACGACCAAATGATCTCCTACATCGACGCGTACAAAGATCAATTTGGGGTCGAGGCCATCTGCAGAGTTCTAAAACAGGCAGATCGTGGATTCATCACCTCTCGTGGCTACCGCAAGGCGACCACTCGTGTTCCCAGTGCAAGGGCCTTAAGCGATAGCCTGCTCATCCCAGAGATACAGCGTGTGCATGCGGAGAATTTCTCGGTCTACGGCATCCGCAAAATGTGGCACGCGATGAACCGTGAAGGCTTTCATATTGGTCGCGACAAGACCGCACGTCTGATGAAACTCGCAGGCGTTTCTGGCCGCAGACGTGGGCGAACCCCACTAACTACGATCAGCCCGAAGACACCGGATCATCGCCCGGACCTTGTGCGCCGAAACTTCCGTGCGCAGGCACCAGGCAGGCTTTGGGTTGCCGACATTACCTACGTTCGCACCCTGTCAGGATTCGCTTATACCGCGTTTGTCGTGGATGTATTCAGCCGAAAGATTGTTGGTGTCGCTACACGCTCGACAATGCGCACCAACGCGCTGCCGATGGAGGCTTTGGAGCATGCGTTAACGACTGCAGGGCGAATCCATGGAAACCAGCTAATTCACCACAGCGATCGGGGCAGCCAGGGCGGATTCAACTGGTCGTCGCAACACCTTGAGGTGAGAAAGGTGTTCAAGGATGGCGACCAAGGACTGGAGCATGAAGACCAGCGAGGGCCCGGAGGGGATGCGGCGGCAGTGGCGCGCGGACCGGGCGTTGCGGCCAGCAATGCGCTCTCCGGGCAGACCGCAGCCATCGAGGGCGGTGCAGCGACAATTCTGGCGCCTGATCGCGGCCGGGGTCACGACAGCGGAGGCAGCGCTGGCGGTGGGGGTGTCGGTGCCGGTCGGATCACGGTGGTTCCGTCACGCTGGCGGTATGCCACCGCTGACGTTGACGGAGCCAACTGGTCGTTATCTCAGTTTCGAGGAGCGAGAGGAGATCGCGATCTTGCGTGCTCAGGGACGCGGTGTCCGGTCGATCGCGCGTACCCTTGGGCGGGATCCGGGCACGATCAGTCGGGAGTTGCGCCGCAACGCTGCTACCCGCAGCGGGAAGCTGGAGTATCGCGCCACGGTGGCCCAATGGAAAGCCCAAGAGGCCGCGAAACGACCCAAGACCGCGAAGCTGGTGGCCAACCTGCGGCTTCGCGACTATGTCCAGGACAGACTCTCTGGGAAGGTCACTGGCCCGGACGGGACGCCGGTGGAAGGGCCGGTCACGCCGACGTGGAAGGGGTTGAACAAGCCTCGTCGGCAAGATCGACGGTGGGCCACCAGTTGGAGCCCGGAGCAGATCAGTCACCGCTTGAAGCTGGATTTCCCTGATGATGAGTCAATGCGTATCAGTCATGAGGCGATCTACCAGGCGTTGTTCATCGAAGGCCGCGGCGCGCTGAAGCGTGAGCTGGTGGCTTGCCTGCGAACGGGCAGGGCGTTGCGACAGCCCCGTGAGCGTTCCCGGAACAAACCCGGCGGTCATGTCGGCGCCGAGGTCGTGATCAGCCAACGCCCCGCAGAAGCCGCTGATCGCGCTGTTCCAGGACACTGGGAAGGTGACCTGGTCATCGGGACCGGCCGCTCTGCGATCGGGACCTTGGTCGAGCGTCGCAGCCGCGCGACGATCCTGGTCCGCTTGCCCCGCCTCGACGGCTGGGGCGAGCACCCTCCGGTTAAGAACGGCCCCGCGCTGGGCGGCTACGGTGCAGTCGCGATGAACGCGGCTCTGGCCGCTGCGATCACGACCCTGCCCCAGCAGTTACGCAAGACGATCACCTGGGACCGCGGCAAGGAACTATCAGGACATGCCGCGTTCACTCTTGAGACTGGCACCAAGGTGTTCTTCGCTGATCCGCACTCCCCGTGGCAACGGCCCACCAACGAGAACACCAACGGCCTGCTACGTCAGTACTTCCCCAAGGGCACCGACCTGTCCCGCTGGAGCGCAGACGACCTCGAAGCGGTGGCCCACACCCTCAACAACAGACCCCGCAAGCCCCTCGGCTGGAAGACCCCCGCCGAAGTCTTCGGTGAAGCACTACAATCCCTGAAACAGGCCGGTGTTGCAACCACCGGTTGAACCTGCCCAATACACCTCGCTGGCGTTCACCGACGCGCTGGCAGACGCCGGACTCCAGGGCTCGATCGGCTCGGTCGGTGATGCTCTGGACAACGCGATGATGGAGTCGACGATCGGGCTGTACAAGACTGAGCTCATCGACGTCGATCCCGCACGCACATGGAGGGATGCCCGGGAGGTCGAAACGGAAACGGCCTCGTGGGTCTACTGGTACAATCACCAGCGCCTGCACTCGTCGATCGGTGACGTTCCCCCGATCGAATACGAGCAGGACTACGAGGAATTCAACACCACCCGAAAAGCCCAGTAAGGCTTTTACCCGTAGTCTCCGAAAAACTCAGGCCGATTCATTTGGGTTCATTCAGTCAACGCTAGAAGGTACGGCATGCCCGAAATGACCAACTGGCATCGCCCAAGAAAACAAAGAGGTGAAATGCACGTTTGTTAGCCGATAATCCGGCTAGTGGTCGGGTAAAAACAATTTACCGTTCTGATTGGCAATTGCGGCTAATCGGTTGTAAACCGCCTTGCGACGTTCTTTCGGCTCGTACGTCCGCTCAAAATCCAAGTAGGCATGGCTTTCGGGAGTTCCTTCAAGCATGGAATCATCCCAAACTGAAAGAGCCGCTTGCTCGCCATCCTGTAGCTCTCCTTCCTCGGTGGGTAAAGGGATGTCCTCGATTTCACCCACGGTCATCCTCGCAACCGCAGGAGGCGGGGTGAAAGGTTTTCCTTCACTTTCTTTCCTCGCCCGGAGGATTGCGGATTTTTGCTCCAACGCGTCGCCTGGTGTGATTCTGCTTTCTTGATTAACTGAGAGTTTGTAATTGTCGTTTGAAGACAGAGCGAAAGCTGCTCGCGTAACTATCCCGTTGTCGAAGTGCTGAGCGTTGATAATTCGGAGGATCACCAGATCAGGTTCAGTTAGTTGGTTTGGCTGAGTCACTAAACTGTCCTCCGAACCCATTCGAGAATGAGGTCTGAGGGGTATTTGCTCAAGGACTCCACGTCCTTACTGGTCGCATTCATCGAGTCGGTGTTGGACTTGTGGAAGTAAAAACTGCCTTCGGGTTCCACCTCGATTGAGAAATGCTGATTGCCATCAATCCACGAAAATTCAATTGCCCCTTCAATGGACGGTGCCACTGTATCCGGCAATTTGCCTGCCACAACAGAAGCTTTTAGTACAGCTTGAGCTTCGTCGAGTTGATTCTTCGTAAATGCGTCGCCGATTTCACCATCAAGCCATCCCGGCTGCAAGTCTCCAATCTCATTGAGACGTCCCTGCAATCGGTTGTAATCGGGAGTGAGCTGGCTCGTGTTGATGCTGTCAACGGACGTGAAGGTATGCGAGTTCGAATTGATGGTGAATTCGACTTCACCTGAAACTTCGACCCAAGCCCAGGTTTGTTCATTTTCTCCATCAATTTCGAGTTCGAAGCCGTTGTCGTAGGCCGCCGTTGCTGAAACGCGAGACTCGACATCCACAAAGCTGAAGGTGCCACTCGATACGTTCGTGCTTCGTACAAGTCCGCTATAGGTGACATGCTTTTGTTGTGGCTTGTCCAGTTGTTCAAGCAGGTACTTACGGGCGAACGTCGTGTAAGCAGGTTTATCGCTCCAGTCAGTGATCCTGCCGTGCCCGACTTGCAGCTTCTCATCCTCACGGAGAGTCGAACCAATGTTGCGGATTGCTGGCGAAGGTAACGCATATACGCTTTCGGGTAGTTGCCCGTACTCTGACGCAACCCTGAGAATTTCTTCTAACTCCGCCACCGCCTGGCGATAATCCTCGGTGAATTCGTCAGAAGAAGCGGGGAAAAGTGTTGGGGCATCTGGGATGCTTCGTCTTCTTTCCAGGAGCGGTGTTGCTGACCCTTCCGCAATAGTGTTGATGCGAAGTTCGTAATCCTGCCTAAAGTTGTTCGGCAGTTTGGAATTATCAGGGTGTTTTGCTCGCCAGCGAAGTTCGATGAGTTGATAGAGAAGTTCGTCTAATGCTGCGATTTCTTGGGCAGTTGCAGCGGGCATTCCGAAATCTTCAAAACGGTCGCCGTCTAGATGCAGAGAGGCGACTGTTTCGATGTTCGGATCAGCTTGAGTCACAATCGTTCAGTATAAGCGGTTGAGCATATTGAGTTAGTTGTCTGGATCGGCCATTCTTCAAGTCCGGTGGGCGTTTGATCGACAAGTAATGTTTGTGCATGTTGACCCTAAACCGTGTTCGGGTTGTCGAGAACCGAGGGCAGGGGTAGCGTTTCGGGCCACCTGCTCGTCCAATGAGATAAGAAGAACTTCGATGACTGTGCCCACACCGTCTCTGCGGTGACTGCCTCCTCGGCAGGGCCGAGGGCAGACAGGGCAGCCGAGAGGCTTTCCGGAGATACAGCCATGATGATTCCTCCATCGATAAGTTCCGCAGCTACGGATACTGACCACCCCAGCCTAGCCAGATGACAGCACGCGCCACCTATTTTTCGATGACTGCAGCCTTCTCCGCCCCGGTTCTGCGCCCTAGTCTGCCGTCAGGCGGCGGTGACACTCGCCAGGTAGACCCAAGGGCGCTCAGCCGGTGTCCTGGCCCCTGAGGCGCTCGAAGAGCCCGAACTCCATGGCCATCTCCACCAACCTCAGAGTCGTCATCTCGCGGGCAGACTTGAGAACCTCGTTGGACGATTCCTCCTGCTGCCAGAGCGCATCCTCCAAGATGACCTGCAGCTGCGGGGAGCTGGCGAAGTCGATCTTCGAGTTGTTTTTCGCCTGCATCTCCAACTCGGGGTGATCAGCGGCTTCAGCAAGCAACGTCTCGATGAAGTTGACCTTGTATTCGTCCTTGGCTTCGAGGTCACCGAAGTACTTGTTGACCTTCTCAATCAACTCCGACTTTCTGACCTGCTCCGATTCACGAGCCTTCGTCAACCCCGCCTCGGTCATACCCGTTAGACCCGGAGCCTCACCATCGGTAGCGCTGAGCCCTAGGTCATCTTCGCGGATCTTTTCCAGCCGGTAGTGGGTCAGCACCACATCAGAGACGTCCACTGCCTCCGGTTTTTCGGCGTCCGCTGTAAAGTTCCGCAGCGCTTTCGCCAGCAGGTCGGCGAAGACCGACATCTTCTCGTAGCGGGGGTCACCGAAGTGCAGGATCTGGCTGAAAAACGAATAAGCTTTCACATACTGAGCCAACACCGCCTTGAAGTCGAGAAGTTCTTCTCGTCGCTGATCATCCTCGGTGCGTATCGCTTGCTCCCACGCATTCTCAAATCTCTCCACGGCCGGCAACAGGTGCCTAGAAAACTGAGCGTGTTTCCGCGCGGTGGGAGTGCGTTTGGCAGACCATGCTTCCCACACTTGGTCGACTTCTGCCCAGGTGAAGATGCGCTGGGCTTCGAGCTTGGCGATCAGATCAGCGACGAGATCCGGGTCGGACTCCGTCCCAATATGCGCTGCTTCGTAGTAGGTCTGAAACGAGGCGAGGATTTGCTCGGCGTCGTTGACAAAATCAAGAACGTAGGTGTCGGTCTTGCCGTCGACCTTGCGGTTGAGTCGTGACAACGTCTGCACCGCAGCGATGCCCGAGAGTTGCTTGTCGACGTACATGCCCACCAGCAAGGGTTGATCGAATCCAGTCTGATACTTATTGGCCACCACGAGGATATTCTGGCCGTCTTGAGCGAACACATCGGCCAGATCCCGTCCATTGAGGACGGGGTTCATACTGGTCTCGGTGACCATCGTCTGCAGTGTGCCCGGCAACGAAGGAACATCCGGGTCAGGGACCTCCCCGGAAAAGGCCACCAGGGTCTGCAGGGGTAGGTTTCGCTCAGTGATCGCTTTGTCTAAGGCCCGGGCATAGCGCACCGCAGCTGCTCGAGAAGCGGTCACGATCATTGCCTTGGCACGGCCACCTAGATGAGGTTGAACCGTGGATCGGTAGTGATCGAGGATGACGTCGACCTTGGAGGCGACATTCGTCGGGTGGTGTTCAACGAAGTTGATATACGCCCGAGTTCCTTGCCGAACATCAACTTCTCCGTCGTTTATAGCCGCCTCTGCTGAGAGGCCGCCCGGCTGCTGCTCGGCTGCGACACTGGGGTCTTGGCCCTTCTCGGCTACGCGGGCGGCCATCTCGAAGGTGGTGTAGTTTTTGAGCACATCGAGAATGAACCCCTCCTCGATGGCCTGCTTCATTGGGTACAGGTCAAACGGCTCCAGCTCCTGGCTAGCCGGATTGCGCCGTCCAAATAGCTGCAGGGTCTTTTCTTTCGGAGTGGCAGTAAACGCGAAGTAGCTCAACCGCTTGTCCTCGTCACTGCGAGCGGCCATCGCAGCCAGGGCGTCTTGATCAGCGCCGGGCTCCTCCCAATCGACCTCTTCAGCCTCCTTGCCTAGGTAGAGCATCTCCCGCAAAGCCTTCGCGGAGCTACCAGTTTGAGACGAGTGCGCCTCGTCAGCGATCACAGCAAACGTCCGTCCCGCAAGCTTCTCCTGGTTATCCGGGTCTTGTAGCGCTGCGAGCGCATGCGGAAAAGTCTGTAAGGTCACTCCAACGATCTTCGCCGTTCCACTGGTCAGAACCTCTGTTAACCGGGCAGTTTTCGACCCACTGCCCCCGGATTCAATCGCTTGGAAAGTACCAGCCACCGTTTCTAGCTGTTGAACCGCGTCCTGGAGCTGGCGATCCAACACCTGTCGATCGGCGATGACGAAAACGGTATCGAAGACCTTCTCGCCGGCCTCATTGTGCAACGAGGCTAGACGGTGAGCGGTCCACGCAATCGAATCCGTTTTACCTGATCCTGCGGAATGTTGAATGAGGTAGTTATGCCCCGGGCCTTCTACCGCAGCCGCTTTCGCGATCTTGGACACTGCCCGCCACTGGTGAAACCGAGGGAAGCGGATCTGTGAGGTCGTGGTGATCTTGCCAGTGAGCGGGTCGGCCTTGTGTTGGTGGTTGGTGTAGATAAACTTCGTCAAAATCGTCAACCACGTATCCCGATCAAGGATCTCCTCCCAGAAGTAACTAGTCGCATGCCCCGTCGCCGACGGCGGGTTACCGGCACCCCCTTCATGGCTCTGATCAAAGGGCAGAAACCTCGTGTGCTGACCATTGAGGAAGGTGGTCATGGCTATACGACGATCAGTGACCGCGAAATGAACCAAGGCACCTCGCCCAGCCGTCAACAACGGCTCCCCCTGAGGAAGGCGCTGGGTGCGATACTGAGCCTTCGCCTGATCCAGCGACTGGGTGAACTCCGTCTTGATCTCGGCGGTAGCGACAGGAATACCGTTGGCGAATAACGTCAGATCCAACCGGTTGCCGTGGCGGGTGGAATAGACCAACTCCTCGACGACTCGCAGGCGGTTGCGCTCGTAGCGTTTGGTCAGGCGAGGGTTCTTATCGTTGGCCGGCGGCATCTGCAGCAGGCTGAACTTCTTCGCCCCCACCATATCGACACCATGACGCAGAACATTCAGGGTGCCGCCGCCGTGTTTTTCCTCCACCCCTAGCTGCTTGGCTACTCGGTCGAGGATCCGCTTCTGGCCTTTGGTCACTGCCGCCTCGGGTCCGTCTTTCGGAACGATCCGGTGGTAGTTCTCCGGATCGGTTTCCTCCAGCCATCCCAGCAGGTCGGGAACAAACAGGGCTCGTTCTTTGTCATAGCCCTCATTGCCCTTCGACGACAACCATCCATGGGAGGTGAGGTGGTCAACGACAAACCGTTGGAGATGAACCTCCCGATGCGCACCCACACTCATACTTTGGCCTCCAGCTCATCCTGCAGCTGCTCTGCGGCGGACATACCCTGAGCTGTTACATCGATCTGACCAGTGACAGCAGCAGAGATGAGTGCCGAACGTCGTTCCTCGCCTAGAGAGATTAGAGCATCGACATCGTCAGAAGCCATTGCTACCTTCTGAACCTGTTCACGGAGTTTTTCCTTGACTTCTTCCTGCTGCATACGAGAGACAACAGGTACTTCAAGCGTCTTGAGGTTGGGAATGGAGATATTTCTCGCGAGTCCTTGAGCACCAGACACAAGAGGTTCCAGCTGCGTACGCCAGCGAGCTGTTTGCATTACAAGCGCCAGATATTCGCTATCCAAGTGGTCATCGGTCACAAGACGATAGTGTTTATCAGACATAGCCAGTTGGCGATCCAGGTGCGGAACTAGGGCTGCAGATCCGACATGCATAAGGCTTCCGCTAGCGCGAGTCACAATCAGATCGCCTTCAGCGACAAACATTGATGCTGTGAACTGATCTGAATTATCTAGCCGCTTATTCGCCCAAAGATCAAAGCGTCCATGATTCGTGCAACCAGCTTTTAAAACCCCTAGCTCTCCTGGGCCGGCAGGAGAAGAGTCAGCTTCCGGACTTATTCCCTGATCAACTCGAAGCAAGAAGCGACGCAGAGGGGCAAACTCTTTAGCGGTAGCCCACAGTTCGTGCTCGAGAAGTGCACGAGCCCGTTCAGCGGTGTAAGCCTTTAGTTGTTTGAGATCCTCGAGGAAGGCGTCGATTTCGGCGGTTTCTCGGTCGAGATAATCCGCAATCAGACCTTGCTCTTCTAGTGAGACAAGAGGAACCGAGAACGAGGCGATTTTCGATGCACTTAGGTTCTCAATCGTTGATCCTACAATTCGTTGTCGCACTTGTTCCCACCAATCGTGAGATTCCATCCAGTAGCCGAGGAAGCGTGGTTCTGCCTTCGACATGTCTGGCCGGACCCGTGATAGATATCCGGCGTAACAGAAGTCTCCCTCTGACAGATGCAAGTAAGACTTTCCGACTGTGGCTCCGACTGAAGCAACTAGGATATCCCCTGAGTGGACCCAGGCATCCCCGATCAACTGGCGTGGTTGTGAGGCGAATACCTCGTCGCGAAGCTTGCCATCGGCTCCTATGTCCGTGATCCGGATATACCTAGGGTCATCCGTATTATTTTCAGAACCTGAAAGCCCTAATCCATTCACTACCGGCCGGGAAACAAGACGTTTAAGTGGAATCTTTCTCATGCTTTCACCTGCTCCAGGCGGAGACGGATGCGGCCAAGAACTTCGTCGAGATCCCGGTCAATCTCCTCTAGCGGACGTGGAGGGACGTACTTACAGAAGTGGCGGGTGAAGGGGATCTCGACGCCTTCTTTCGTCTTGGATTCATCGATCCAAGCATCAGGGACGAAGGGTTTGACTTCTCGTTCGAGGTAGTCGTGGATGTCCTGATCCCAGGGGACGTTTTCCGTATCCCGCAGGCTAGCGTCTGCTTCGGGTTTGCCCGCCTTCATGACAAGCTCACCCTGGTCATCGTGTTCCCCGAGTTCAGTGATCACAGCCTTGAGCACAGCCGGCTTGAGAACGATCTCTTCGGCAGACAGGGCTTTCTTAAGCTCTGTGGTGAACTGGGCCCGGTTGGTGGACACGACCCCGCCAGTGGCCGCCTCAGCGCCTCTCAGGGCCGCCTGGAGGGCTTCCTGCTCGCCCTCCTCGAGCCTGGCCACCGGCCGGGCAGTCATCACCTTGTCGATGCGCTGGGAGGTGAACGCGTAGTTGAGCTTCAACGGCCGCTCCACCGTGATGGTGCGATAGTAAAAGTCGGTGGTGTCGAAGATCTTCGAGTGCTCGGATTCTACGAAGTCCCCGTACAGCATGGCGATCGTTTTGATGTTCTCGCCGGAGAGCATCTTGCGCTTAGAGCCGATCGACTTGCGCATCTTGACGGACATCTCGGTGGCGTCGATCAGCTGGACCTTGCCCTTGCGAGCGGGGTCTTTGTCTTTGTTGAGAATCCAGACATACGTGGAGATCCCGGTGTTGTAGAACATGTCTGTCGGCAACCCGATGATCGCCTCAAGATAGTCGTTGTCGAGCACCCACTTACGGATATTCGACTCTCCCGAGCCTGCTCCACCGGTAAACAGCGGCGAGCCATTGAGCACGATGGCCCCTCGACCAGCTGCACCTCCCTGCAGGCCGGGTTCACGTAGCTTCGAGACCAGGTGCATGAGAAACAACAACGAGCCGTCAGAGACTCGCGGCAACCCGGGGCCAAAGCGCCCAGAATAACCAGCGATCTTATGCTCGCGCTCCACCGCCGGCCTGTCCTTTTTCCACGCCACACCAAAGGGAGGGTTCGACAACGCGTAGTGAAAGGTCTGATCCTCAAACGCCGGGTTCGTCAAGGTGTTGCCGAGCTGGATATTAGTGATCGGCTGGCCCTTGGCCACCATGTCGGCCTTGCAAATCGCATAAGACTCGGGGTTGATCTCCTGGCCAAGCAGGTTGACCTGGGCGTGCTTATTGAAGTCTTTGATCTTATTATCAGCCGCCGAGAGCATTCCGCCCGTGCCCGCCGTGGGGTCATAGACCGAGCGAATCACCCCTGGAGTGGTCAGATCGGCATCCCCGTCTAACAAGATGGTGACCATCAAGTCGATGACCTCACGCGGGGTGAAGTGCTCACCGGCAGTCTCGTTAGAGGCTTCCGCGAATTTCCGGATGAGCTCTTCGAAGATATGACCCATCACCTCATTGGATACTGCCTCGGGGCGCAGGTCAGCCTTGGCGAAGTGCTGAAGGATCTCCAGCAGCAGGTCGTTGTTGGCGAGGTCGATAATGATCTCATCGAATTTGTACTGCTCGAAAATATCGCGCACGTTCGGAGAGAAAGCGTTGACATAGTCGCGGAGGTTTTCCTCCAGGTTATCCACATCGCCCTGCAACGATCGCAGGTCATGTTGAGAACGGTTGTAGAAGGAGTAGTCGTGACCAGCCCGGTTGCGCAACATACCCGCCGAAGGCGTCTGCTCCGGGTCAAGGCCTTCGATGGCCGCCAGCACCGCTTGCTTGGTGGGAGCCAGTACTCCGTCAAGACGAGCGAGAACGGTGAAGGGGAGGATGATGTTGCCGTACTGGTGCTGCTTGTAGGTTCCACGCAGAAGGTCGGCGGCACTCCAAATAAAAGAGGCGTGATTAAACAAGAGCAACCTGTCTTTCTTGAGGCGAGTTTCTTCCTACTCTAGGAAGATCCCTCCCAACTTCCAGACAGCCACCCCATGTAAACAACCCCCACCCCTCGGAGTTTTCCCCCTCCAACAGCGAGAAAACCCTGGTTAAGAGCAACCTCTCCACGGACGAAGCAACCGACTACTCAGATACGACCACAGGGTGAACCCCCTCAACAACGTCGATGTCGCGCCGGGTGAGCGGCTCCTCTTTCTTCACTCGGGTTCTCTCACTCAGGCGAAGCTCTTCTTCGGTTTTGGCCTGGCTCTCCCTGCCCTCCCCGCTGCCCAACACGATTCCAGTGAGGCGAAGTGCTCCCCGTGGGGATACCACATTTCGACTTGGCCACCGAAAGATTCACCTGATCAAAGGAGTAGACGCGGGTTGTCACAATAATAAGAATATCTTTGCGAAGAGATGTCTTTCACCTGGAGGTATATGAGGTGGGTTCCCTTTGCCGCCTACAGCTCGCTTCCAACTTATATTTGACTCCACAACTCTCGGACCCGGTGATCTGCGTGTTTGGGATGCGCTTCCAGTAGCGCGGTTCCCTGAGGTGTAGATTGCTGGACCTCCTTTACTCCGAGTCTGACTTTCGTAACTGGACTGAGGGCTCTGCGATCTCACGACAATCCCACGACATGATGAGCCCCGAGGGGTTCTCCCGGGTGCTCCGTAGCGCTCCCTATAAAGAGCAAAAACCCTCTGGCCTCTTAAAATGAAAGGTCAGGGGGTTTTCTTTGAGCGCCCCAGAGAGTGTCCGAAGTCACGACATAGTTGACAGGGCGTGCCTGGGGTGGCGGTTGTGATGGTTGTCAGGTCAGTCGCGACATCGTTGACAGTTAGGGTCGCAAAACCACCTGGGATGATGGTTGTCAGGTCAGTCGCGACATTGTTGACACTGGTGCCGGGGCGCGTTTCGGCGGCCGTCAAGCTGATCAGCCGCGACATTGTTGACACGGTGAACAGCCCCAACCGCAACCTCGCCATCGTTAAAGCCGTCAGAGAACAACACGAACCCGTGGCAAAAGTCGCCGCCCGCTTCAACATCTCACGCCAAAGGGTCTACAAAATCCTGGCCGACTTTGATACAGGCGGACCCGACGCTATCGCCCCGAAGTCCCGCGCACCGCGCACCCACCAGCACGCCGTACCCGAACCGCTGCGCAACCACATCATCGAGATACGCAAAGAACTCACCCGGGCCGGTTTCGACGCGGGCCCCGACACGATTGCCTTCCACCTGGAGCGCCAAGGCATGCGCGTGCCATCACCATCAACAATCCGCAGGATCATCACCGCCGCCGGTTTAGTGACCCCGCAGCCGCAGAAGAAGCCGCGCAGCTCCTACATCAGGTTCGAAGCCGCCATGCCCAACGAATGCTGGCAGGCAGACATCACCCACCTGTTCCTTCTCGACGGCACCCGGGTAGAAGTCCTCGACTTCATCGACGATCACTCCCGCTACCTGCTGTCGATGACCACCCGCGCCGCCTTCACCGGCGTGGCCGTCGCAGACGAACTATCCCGACTCATCGACATCTACGGCCCACCGGCATCAACATTGACCGACAACGGCCTGGTGTTCACCGCACGCCTGGCCGGACGCAAAGGCGGGCGAAACGCCTTCGAGAAAGTCCTGACAACCCACCGCATCCAGCAAAAGAACGGCAGGCCGGGCCACCCGCAAACCCAAGGCAAAATCGAACGGTTCCACCAAACATTAAAAAAATGGATCAGCGCACAACCACCAGCGGAAACCATCACACAGCTACAACACCAACTCGACGAATTCGCCGGCTACTACAACACACAACGCCCGCACCGCGCCCTAGGACGGCGCACCCCCGAGACCGCCTACACAACAGGGCCGAAAGCCACCCCCACCACCACGCCCACCCAAGAATGGCGCGTGCGCCACGACATCGTCGCCCCCAACGGCAAAGTCAGCATCCGCTACGCAGGCAGGCTCTACCACCTAGGAATCGGACGAGCATGGGCCGGGGAGAACATCCTCATGGTCATCACCGACAACCACATCACCACATCCACACAAGAAACCAGCGAAATCATCGCCGAACACTACATCGACACCACCCGCCAATACCAAAAACCATACTGGCGAAAAGGCGACCCACCCCTGAGCTAAAACGCATAACCGGCGCCCCGGAAAAACAAAACCCGGGACACCGGTTTGCCAACCATGTCGCGACTGATCTGTCAACCATGTCGCGACTCATGACATGAGCGCCCCAGAGAGGAATCGAACCTCCGACACCGGCTTTAGGAGAGCCGTGCTCTATCCACTGAGCTACTAGGGCAGTGGCATTAGGTTACCGCACGCTCAATCTCACCCCTAAATCAACAACCAGGGGTGCAAGATAGACTTGCCAGCCTCGTTACGTGCAAGTTAAACTTGCCCCATGACTACCGAACCCAAGATCAAGAGAAGCCGTCAACTTCTACTCCTCGCGTTCATTGCCGTTGTCATCCTCGCCTTCATCGGAATCTTCGTCAGCGTCGCCATTCCACTTGCCGTGGTCTACTTCGCAGTGGTGACCGCCCTGTTCTACGCCATCTTCAAGTGGCTCGACCACCTCATCAAACGGCGCAGCTTCCACGCCGAGCCCTGGCGCCCGGCCGACGAGCAGTAACCGGCATGCAGGACAATGACGCCCGCCTCGCCGTGGACATCACCGAGCTCGCGACGCGTATCGACGCCCCCACCACCGACGTGCCGGACTCGTTGAAGGATGCCGACCGGTTCGCCCGTATCGCCCGAGTCGCCACCGAACTGGAGGTGCAGGCATTGCTGGCCGCCCACAACGATGGCGTCTCGTGGTCGCGCATCGGCAAGCATCTCGGTGTGTCCCGCCAGGCCGTGCAGCAGCGCGTTGACCCGAACTACCGCCCCGCGCCTGAACTTCCGCCCACATCCAGAATGCTTGGACCGGTGGACCGCAACGACGAGGTGGAACAGCTCAACGCCGCCGGCCTCCAGGGGTGGAAACCGGTGAAATCTGAGCACGGCCGCCACATCATGATCAAGACCGATGTGAAGTGGGAGATTCAACGCGTATCGATCGCCCGGCTTACCGCCATGCCCTCGGCCGAGGCCGGGTGGGAGGCCGCAACCACGCGGTTCCCGGACTGCTTCTACGTCCGGGAAATTTAGGAAGTGAGCTCGCGGTACTTCGCCGCGACAACATCCACAGCTGGATTCGTGGCGTGGGTGCCGTCGGAAAAGCGCACCGTGGGCACGATCCTGTTGCCGTTGTTGACGGAGGCGACCCAGTCCGAGAACTCGGCGTTCTTCGGGTCGTCGACGTCGACGACCTCGTAGTCGACATCGGTGCGCTTGAGCCCGGCGAGCAGGACGCGGCAGTAGGGGCACCAGCTGGTGGCGTAGACGGTTACGGGGGAGGTCATGTCAGATCCTTTCGAAGCGCTGGAAGCGGTAGCGCAGTCCGGTTGAGGAGGTGAGCCAGCCGCCGTCCGAGACGAGTTTGAAGTCCTCGGTCAGGCGGGGAGCGAAGACGGCGTTGCGGCCGATTGCGGCGGCGAGGTGGGCGTCGATAAGCGTGCGCTCGATGATGTCGACCTCGTCGATGGTGGCCTCGTAGAGCTGGGCGCCGCCGATGATCCAGGCGTCGGTTTCCAAGTCCGGTAGGTCGCGGGAGACGAATGCGCCGTTGGACCAGGTGCCGGCCTCGCGCGAGGACACAACGTGGTTGGGGCGCCCCGGCAGCGGTCGCATCGGCAGAGCCTCCCAGGTGCGTCGGCCCATGATGATCGGGTGGCCGAAGGTGATCTCCTTGAAATGCTTCAGGTCCTCCGGCAGGTGCCAGGGCATGCCGGCGCCGTCGCCGATCACGCCGTCGAGACTCTGGGCCCAGATCGCGCCCAGCACTAGACCGCCACCTCCGCCGTGATGGTCGGGTGGGGGTCGTATCCGACAACTTTGATGTCATCGAAGTCGTATTCGAACAGGCTCGGTGCCTTGGTCAGCTCGAGCGTGGGGTAGGGGCGCACCTCGCGGGAAAGCTGCTCTTTTACCTGCTCGATGTGGTTGTTGTAGATGTGGCAGTCGCCTCCGGTCCAGATCAGCTCGCCGACCTTGAGGCCCGCCTGCTGCGCGAACATGTGCGTCAACAGCGAGTACGAGGCGATGTTGAACGGCACGCCCAAGAACATGTCGGCGGAGCGCTGGTAGACCTGCATGCTCAACCGACCGTCCGCCACGTAGAGCTGGAAGAGCAGGTGGCAGGGCATGAGCGCCATCTTGTCCAGCTCGGAGACGTTCCACGCCGAGACGAGGTTGCGGCGCGACTCGGGGTCGTCGCGAAGCAGGCGCAGCGACTCGGAGATCTGGTCGATGTGCGAGCCGTCCGGGGTCGGCCACGAGCGCCACTGCACGCCGTAGACGGGGCCGAGCTCGCCGTCCTCATCCGCCCACTCGTTCCAGATGCGGATGTTGTTGTCCTGAAGCCAGGTCACGTTCGACTCGCCGCGCAGGAACCACAGCAGCTCGCCGACAACGCCCTTGAAGTAGACCTTCTTGGTGGTCAGCAGCGGAAACGCACTGGAGAGGTCGTAGCGCAGCTGGCGACCGAAAACGCTAAGCGTCCCGGTGCCCGTTCGGTCGCCCTTAGCCGAGCCGTTGTCCAGGATGTCGCGCAGCAAATTTTCATAGGGGGCGGGCACAGTCATGTGCAGTGACCTTAATGGGTTCGCTACGTGCCAGCAAGGCCATCGAAGGAGCCGTGCTGCTCGAGGTACTCGGCGCAGGCTTTGAGGATGTCCTCGGCCAGCTCAGGGCGGCAGATTAGCAGGTCGGGGATGTAGGTGTCGGCGTTGTTGTAGCGCAACTCGGAGCCGTCGAGACGCGAGGCGTGCAGCCCCGCGGCCAGCGACACCCCGACGGGCGCGGCCTGGTCCCACTCGTACTGGCCGCCGGCGTGGATGTAGGCGTCGTAGTCACCCAGCAGCACGTGCATCGCCTTCGCCCCGGCGGAGCCGACCCCGACGGTTTCGAAGCCGAGCTTGTCGGCGACGAACTGCGCCACCTCCGGCGGGCGGTTGCGCGACAGCGCGATGCGGCGCGACAGGGGACCGGAAACGTGGCGCACATCGGAGGACTTGAACACCACGCCCAGGTCGGGCAGGCCGACCGCGGCGTGGGTGGGAACGCCGTTTTCCACCAGCGCGACGTGGACGGCCCAGTCCTGGCGGCCGGTGGCGAACTCCTTGGTGCCGTCGAGTGGGTCGACAATCCAGACGCGCTCCTTGTCCAGGCGCTCCGAGTTGTCGGCGGCCTCCTCGGAGAGGAAGCCGTCGTCAGGCCGGTGCTGGGCGAGCACGCGGGCGATCCAGTTTTGGGCGAGGTCGTCGCCCGCCTCGCCGAGCTCGCGGCCGCGGAGCAGCCCGACGCCGCGGATCCCCTTGAGGATCTCGCCCGTACCCTGGGCGATGAGGTTGGTCAGCCGCGAGTCGGAGTGCTGGGAGTCCGGTACAGTCATGGCCCAAACATTACCCGGTTAAAGTGTTCCGCATGACTGCAAGCGTTTTGGACCGTTTCCACCCCCAGGTGGCGACGTGGTTCGCCGAGGTGTTTGCAGCCCCGACCGCGGTCCAGGAGGGGGCGTGGCGCACGATCTCCGCAGGCGAAAACGCCCTTGTTGTCGCGCCGACCGGCTCCGGTAAGACGCTCGCCGCGTTCCTCTGGTCGCTCAACTCGCTGGTGGAGCGTGCGGGCCAGCAGGCGCTGCCTATCGACGGCTCGACGCGCTCCACCCACGGCGGGGTCAAGGTGCTCTACATCTCCCCGCTCAAGGCGTTGGGTGTGGACGTGGAGAACAACCTGCGCGCCCCGCTCGGCGGCATCGCGCGCGTGGCGCAGCGCATGGGCTTAGACACCCCGGACATTTCGGTGGGCGTGCGCTCGGGCGATACCCCGCAGGCGGAGCGCAATAGGCAGGTGCGCAAGCCCCCGGACATCCTGATCACCACGCCCGAGTCGCTCTACCTCATGCTCACGTCGAAGGCCGCTGGAATCCTCAAAACAGTCGACACCGTCATCGTCGACGAGATCCACGCCCTGGCGGGAACGAAACGCGGCGTGCACCTGGCGCTCTCGCTCGAGCGTTTACGCCGCATCACGGGACCGTTCCAGCGCATCGGCCTTTCCGCCACGGTGCGCCCGCTGGAGGAGGTCGCGAACTTCCTCGGCCCGAAGACCACGATTGTCAACCCACCGGCGGAGAAGAAGTGGTCGCTTGACGTGCACGTTCCCGTCGAGGACATGAGTGATCTGCCCGTGCCGGAGGAGGCGTCGACGATTGGCGAGGCGATCGTAGATGACTTGCTGGACCCGGCGCCGGTGGGGGCGTCGAAAAGCATCTGGCCCCATATCGAGCGCGCGGTGTACGACAAGGTGATGGCGCACCGCTCGACCATCGTCTTTGTCAACTCGCGGCGCACCGCCGAGCGCCTGACCAGCCAGCTCAACGAGCTGTGGGCGATTGAGCACGACCCAGACGCTTTAAGCCCCGCTTTACGACGCCCGCCCGCGCAGCTGATGAAAGCCGTCGACACCGCGGGGCACGCGCCGACGCTGATCGCGCGCGCCCACCACGGCTCGGTGTCGAAGGAGGAGCGCCTGACCACCGAGACGATGCTGAAAGAGGGCACGCTGAAAGCCGTGATCTCGACGTCCTCGCTCGAGCTCGGCATCGACATGGGCGCGGTTGACCTGGTGATTCAGGTGGAGTCGCCGCCGTCGGTGGCCTCCGGCCTGCAGCGCGTCGGCCGCGCCGGGCACTCCGTTGGCGAAACCTCCGCCGGCGCGTTCTACCCGAAGCACCGCTCCGACCTCGTGCAGACGGCGGTGACGGTGCCACGCATGCGCGCCGGCCAGATCGAGGAGCTGCGCACGCCCCTGTCCCCGCTCGACGTGTTGACGCAGCAGACGATCGCCGCGGTCTCCGTCGAGGACCTCGACGTCGACGAGTGGTACGACACCGTGCGCGGCGCCTGGCCGTACCGCAACCTGTCGCGCGACGTGTTCGACGCGGTGATTGATCTGGTCGTGGGCGTGTACCCATCGACGGACTTCGCGGAGCTTCGGCCCCGCGCGATCCTCGACGGCGCGGTGCTGAAAGCCCGCCCCGGCGCGCAGCGCGTGGCGGTGACCAACGCCGGCACGATCCCGGACCGCGGCATGTTCGGGGTGTTCCTCGTTGGCGGGGGAGAGGGATCCGCGCCGCGTCGCGTCGGCGAGCTCGACGAGGAGATGGTCTACGAGTCGCGCGTCGGCGACGTGTTTACCCTCGGAGCGTCGAGCTGGCGCATCGAGAACATCACCCGCGACCAGGTGCAGGTCACGCCCGCGCCGGGTCACACCGGCAGGCTGCCCTTTTGGACGGGTGATTCGTTGGGCAGGCCGTATGAGCTAGGCAAGGCGTTGGGGGAGTTTCGTCGTCAAGCACGCTCGGGCCCGCTCGACGCCTCGCTCGATGAGTTCGCGCGCCGCAACCTGATTGCCTACCTCGACGAGCAGGAGGAGGCCACCGGCATCATCCCGGACGACACCACGCTGGTGCTCGAGCGATTCACCGACGAGCTGGGTGATTGGCGCGTTGTGCTGCACACCCCGTTTGGCAAGGGGGTCAACGCCGCATGGGCGCTGGCCGCGGGCTGGCGTATCGCCCAGGACACGGGGATGGACGCCCAGGCGGTCGCCGGCGACGACGGTATCGTGCTGCGCCTGCCGCAGGGTGAGAAAGAGCCGGACTCCTCCCTGTTTTCCTTCGATGCCGACGAGATCGCGGACATTGTCACCGAGCAGGTGGGCAACTCCGCCCTGTTCGCCTCGCGTTTCCGGGAATGCGCGGCGCGCGCGTTGCTCCTGCCGCGGCGCAACCCCGGCAAGCGCGCGCCCTTGTGGCAGCAGCGCCAGCGCGCAGAGCAGCTTCTCGATGTCGCTCGCAACTACCCGTCGTTTCCCATCATCTTGGAAACGGTGCGCGAGTGTCTGCAGGACGTCTACGACCTGCCTGCCCTGCGCGAGGTGATGCAGCACCTGCAGACGCGGCGCATTCGCGTCGCCGAGGTCACCACCGAGCAGCCGAGCCCGTTCGCCTCCTCGCTGCTGTTCAACTACACCGGCGCCTTCATGTACGAGGGTGGCACCCCGCTGGCGGAGAAGCGCGCGGCCGCGCTCTCGCTCGACCCGTCGCTGCTTGCGAAGCTGCTGGGCACCGTCGAGCTGCGCGAGCTTCTCGACGCCGACATCATCGCCGAGGTGGATGCCTCGCTGCGCCGGGTGGGCAAGGCGCAGACCTCTGAGCAGTTCGCCGACACCCTGCGCATCGCCGGCCCGGTCGCGATCGACGAGCTCTCGGAATACTCATCGGTCCCGCTGGCCTCCCTCGAGTCCTCGCTCGGCGCGCGCGTGATGCGGGTGCGCATCGGCGGTCGCGAGCACATCGCCCAGGTTCTCGACGCGCCGCTGTTGCGCGACGGCCTCGGCGTGCCGGTCCCGCCCGGGGTGGCGGCGCAGGTCGCCACGATTAACGACGCCTTAGCGCAGCTGGTCAGCAGGTGGGTGCGCACCCGCGGGCCGTTCGTGCTGCGCGAGCTTGCCGACGCCTTCGGCCTCGCGGTCGGTGCGGCCTACTCCGCGCTGGCGCCGCTGGTGGACGCGGGCAAGGTGTTCGAGGGCCGCTACCGCCAGGGCGTGTCCGAGCAGGAGTACGTGGCGGTGGAGGTGCTGCGCATCATCCGTTCGCGCTCCCTGGCCGCGGCGCGCGCGCAGACCCGGCCCGTGTCCCAGTCCGCGTTTGGGCGCTTCTTGCCGAGCTGGTCGCACGTCGCGCCGGCGGGCCAGGTCGCGGCGCTGCGCGGCGCCGACGGGGTGTACACGGTATTGGAGCAACTCGCCGGGGTGCGGCTGCCCGCCTCTGCGTGGGAGTCGCACGTGCTGCCGTCGCGCGTGGGCGACTACAACCCGGTGATGCTCGACGAGCTGACCGCCTCCGGGGAGATCTCCATCGTCGGCGCGGGGAAGGCGGGCGCGCGCGACCCGTGGCTGATGCTGCTGCCCGCCGACTACGCCGGCCAGCTCATGCCGGATTCCGTCGAGCCGACGCTGTCGCTAACCCAGGCCCAGGTGCTGGAGAAAGTGCGCGGCGGGGGAGGGTTCCTGTTTACGGACCTGTTGCAGGGCACGACCGTCGAGGAGCTGCGCGAATCGATCTGGGACCTCGTGGAGGCAGGGTTCGTCGCCCCCGATTCTTTCGCCCCGATCCGGGCGCGCCTGTCCGGCGGGAAGACGGCTCACCGCGCCAAGCGGCGGCCGTCGCGCTCACGGGTGCGCACGGGCCGCACTTCCTTTGCCACGGTGACCCCACCGGACATGGTGGGCCGCTGGGCCGCCACTCCGAGCGTCGATACGGATGCGACCCGCCGCTCGGTGGCGTTCGGCGAGGCGTGGCTTGACCGCTACGGCGTGGTCACGCGCGGCAGCGTCGTCGCCGAGGACGTGCTGGGCGGCTTCGCGCTGGCGTACAAGGTGCTCTCCGGTTTCGAGGAGTCCGGCAAGGCGATGCGCGGATACCTCATCGAGGGCCTCGGCGCGTCGCAGTTCTCTACACCCGCGACGATTGACCGCCTGCGCGGGCACCAGGATTCCGACGACGTGGTGGGCTGGCCCTCGGGCACGCGCGAGCCACTGATGTACGTGCTCGCCGCCACTGACCCGGCCAACCCGTACGGTGCCGCGCTGCCGTGGCCCGCCCAGGGCCCGACGCGTTCCGCCGGTGCCATGGTTGTGCTTATCGACGGCCTCCTCGCCGCGCACATCACCCGCGGCGGCAAGACCATGACGACGTTCTTCGACCATTTCCCCGAGGGGATCGACGACCCCATGCCGCTGGTGATCTCGACCCTGTCGCAGGCCGTTGCTGCGGGGCGGATGAAGCCGCTCAACGTGGAAAAGCTCAACGGCGAGCCCGCGTTTTCGCTGCGTGACTTCGGCGCGGCCGTCACGCACAAGGGAGCGAAGATTGGCGGGTCCACCTCCACCCCGCCCAAGCGCCGCGGCCGGACGGTGGCCGAGGCGATGGGCGAGCTGAGTTTCGACGACTAGCCGTACTCCTCGTACGGTGGCTCCGGCGGAATCCAGGACAGATCTTCTGGCTCGGGGTGGAACTCGAACACGAGACCGGACTCCTGCTCCAGCACGCGGATGGCGTTGACGCACGCGTCGTAGTCGCCGCCGACATCGTAGGCGTCGCACAGCGTGTGGCACTGCGCATTGAACCTCGCCACCCGGGAGCGTGCCGCGTGGCTCGAAGCCGGGGTTGACCTCCACCGCGGACTGGAAGGGGTAATCTGCCCCGCCAGGATTCCGTTCGATTCGCTGGTCAGCCAGGTGCGGTTGGCAAAGATCCACAGGGTGTCACCGGTGGCGGGGTCGGGGATGTAGAAGGCCCGTCGATCGGTTTTCACGTTGTGGTGATGCTGACATAAACAGAACAAATTTTCGGGGGTAGTTTTTCCTCCTCCGTTGAAGGGGATGCGGTGGTCTAACTGGCACTTGTCGGCGGGCGTGTGGCACCCGGGGAAAATGCATGTGCCGTCCCTGGCGCGCGCGTAGTCGGCCATCTCGGCCGTGGGGGAGTACCTGTCGACGCTTTTGGCGCGCACGTCGTCAAGGTTGGTCGTCGTTGGTGGGAAAAATTCGAGCAGATCCTCTGGAACCGCCGTGGCGTCGGCGTCGGTCCAGCCGAACCCGGGCAGGTAGGCCGAGCTGCCCGGTACGCGTGCGCCGTCGCGACCCGGGGTGAAAATGTGCAGCACGGGTGCGGGGGCTGGGTTGAGTGATCCGGTGAGCAGCTTGATGATGCTGTCTGCGAGGCCGAGTTTGTGCTCCTTAGCCGTGGCGCGGATGAAGCTCCCGCCAGCGGCCATGGTTGCGGTGTCGGCGGTGAGGGTCAACGCACTGCGCTCGCCGGAGCCGGTGGAGACCGGGTGGAAGGTCGCGTTGGGCGCGGTCGATTCCTCCCGTTTCTTGCGCCGCTTCGGGTCGAAGTTCACCGAGGTGTCGATCTCTGCAATGAGTCGGCGCAGCCGGCGGGTGATGCTCCACAGGCTCGGCAGCGTCGTGCCTGCGCGCGTGAACATTGACACCAGGGCGTCGTCGAAAAGCGCGAAGGTTTCAGGCGCGGTGTGTGCGGGCAGCACGCGCAAGGTTTTGTCGATGGCGGCGAGGCGGGGGACGTCGAGAAGCTTGAGCGTGGCGTGCAGCGCGCGCAGCCGCGGCAGGTCGCGCAGGCGGCTGTAGCCGAAGATGCCGGACTCGACGAACGTTTTGCCGCGGCGTGTCAGTGCCATCAGCTCGGCGATTTCGATGTCGAGGTCGCGGTCTATGCTGTTGGCATGATCCTCGCTGTACTGGGAAAACACCAGGTACTCACCCTCGATGATGAGCTGTGCGCCTGCTGTTCGGTGGTTGTCGGGCGTTGTCGTTTCCATTGTCCCCCCTCCCTTTACCCACGATAATATAGAACATATATTCGACTACCAACCGTTGAGAGAAAGATTTTTTAAAAAGTGCCCGAAGGCGATTCCGTCTACCAGTTGTCCAAGCGCCTGCAGCTCATGGCAGGGCGCGAGGTCACCCACACCAGCCTGCGCGTACCGCGGTTTGCCACCGTCGACTTCACGGGCCTGACCTGCGACCGCGTCTGGCCGCTGGGCAAGCACCTGTTCATGCAGTTCGGGCCCGAAACCCTGCACACGCACCTGAAAATGGAGGGCACGTGGTCCATCCACCGCGCGGGCACGCGCTGGCGCAAGCCCGGCCACACCGCGCGCGTGGTACTGCGCCTCGCCGACGCCAAAGGTGATATCGAGATCGTCGGCCACGAGCTTGGGCTTGTCGACGTCTTCCCGACGCGCGAGTACCCCACGCGCATGAGCTACCTCGGCCCCGACATGCTGGCCGAGGACTTCGACCACGACGAGGTGGTCAGGCGCATCCTCCGCACACCCGAGATGGAGATCGGCCGGGCGCTGCTAGACCAGAAAAACGCCGCCGGCATCGGCAACGAGTACCGCGCGGAGATCTGCTTCCTCGCGGGCACGCACCCGGCGAGGAAGGTGCGTGAGGTGGACGTCGATAAGCATGTGCGGCTCGCGCGCAGGCTCATGTGGGCAAATAAAGACTCCCCAGTCCGGGTGACCACGGGGGTCAAACGGGCCGGGGAGACAAGCTACGTGTTCGGGCGCAACAACAAGCCCTGCCGCAGGTGCACCACGCTCATCCGCAAAGGGTTCCTCGGCGGCGCGGGCGACTTAGAGCGCGTTATTTGGTGGTGTCCGCGGTGCCAGCCTGCCGCTCCTTCATGGCACGGCGGATGAGGAAGCCCAGGAAGACAAGGATGAGCAGGATGAGGATGACGTAGATCACATTCGAGTAGGTATCCACGTATCCGCCCACGATGTGCCAGTTGTCGCCGAGCACGAAGCCGAGGTAGATCAGGATCGCGTTCCAGATCGCGGAGCCCAGCGTCGTCCACAGGCCGAAGGTGACAAGGTTCATCCGGTCGAGGCCGGCGGGGATCGAAATCAGCGAGCGCACGCCCGGAATCAGGCGCCCGAAGAACACCGACACCTTGCCGTACTTGTCAAACCACGCGAGGGCGTTATCCACGTCGGAGGCCTTGACCAGCCACATCCAGTCCGCGATCGCGCGCAGGCGCTGCGCGCCCAGCCACGCGCCGAGGCCGTAGAGCAGATACGCGCCGGCCACCGAGCCGATCAGCGACCACACGAACACCGACACAAAGTTCAACGAACCCTGCGCCACGGTGAAGCCCGCCAAAGGCAAAACCACCTCGGAGGGGATCGGCGGGAACAGGTTCTCCGCCAGAATTGCCAGACCGACACCCGGAGCGCCGATCACCTCCATCAAGTTGACGAGCCAGTCAATAATCGCTTGCATGCCGGACATTGTGCCTTACTCGACCGAGGTCGACCAAGTATGCACGGGCGCGCCTGCCTCCTGGTTAGCCAGGTATTGCCTGAGAACCCGCGCCAAAGCTTCACGACGCTGCCGCGTATCCGGCCGCGAGCCAGCCCCCGCCTCCGTCAGCGCGGCGAGCTGCCACGTCGCCCCGTTCTGGCGGTTGTCCACCCGGCCATGGATGATGCCGAGGTAGTCCTCGATGCAGTCCGGGGCGACGCCGAGGGCTTCGAGGCCTAGGCGGGCGTCGTCAAGCAAATGAGAGCCGACGAGCTCCACGACGTCAATGGTGCCCAGGGTGGGCCATTCCAGGCGCGCGGTTAACCCATCGCGCGCGCCGGAGATGAAGTTCGCCTCCGCGGTGGCGAAGCTCATCCGCGACCACACCGGGCGCGTCTGCTCGCCGAGGAACTTCACCAGCCCGTAGTAGAACGCGGCGTCGGCAATGATGTCCTTGACCGTCGGGCCCGCAGGCAGGAGGCGGTTTTCCACGCGGATGTGCGACAGCTCCCCGTTGGGATCGTAAATCGGGCGGTTCCAGCGCCACACCGTGCCGTTTTGCAGGTTCAGGTAGTGCAGCCCCGGGTTCTCGCCGCTCATCACGGGCTTGCCGGCCTCGACGCGGCCCTCCGGCAGCAGCGGCGAGAAGTAGCGCACGTTCTCCTCGAACAGGTCGAACACGGAGGTGATCCAGCGCTCGCCGAACCACACGCGCGGGCGCACGCCCTGGTTAATCAGCTCCTGGGTACGCGTATCAATCGCCTGCTGGAACACGGGGACGCGCGACTCGTGCCACAGCCTGCGGCCCATGAACAGCGGCGAGTTCGCCCCAATCGCCGCCTGCACACCCGCGATCGCCTGCGAGGCGTTCCACGCGTCCGCGAAGCGGTTCGGCGAAACCTGCAGGTGCAGCTGCATCGACGTGCACGTCGATTCGGTGGAGATGTCCTCGAAATCGTGCTGGTAGGACTCCATCCGGGCAACATCGATGTGGAGCAGCTCACCGCGCGACTCCATGATCGAGTGGTTCAAGCCGCGGTAGCGGTGCTCGTCGGTGATCCAGCCCGGGTCCTCCAGAAATTCCGTAGTCATCGTCGGCAGGGTGCCGATCATCGCTACACGCGTGCCCGCCTTACCCGCCGCGGCGTGCACCGCGCCGAGGCGCTGGCGCAGGTGGGACTCCAGCGCGCGCAGCCCGTCGCCGTCGATGGACTGCGGGGGCAGGTTCAGCTCCACGTTGTACGAGCCGATCTCCGACTGGTACTCGTCGCTCAAGTTAGCCAGAACCTTGTGGTTCAGCGGCGCTGGATCCATCGCGTCGTCGACCAGGTTCAGCTCGAGCTCGAGACCAATCGTGCCCTGGCTGACAAAATCCGCCTGCTGCAGGTGGCGGTCAAAAACTTCGAGCTCGTCGACAAGCCGCGCGCGGTAGACCGTGCGCTGTCTCGGCGTGTAGCGGTCGGTTGAGATTGAGTCGCCCATTTACTTCGCGTTTCGGTACCAGGAGATCAGGGAATCGGTCGAGGAGTCGCCCGTGTCCGGTTCGACCTCGCCCGACACTGCCGCGGCCAGGTCGTTGGCCTGCTGCTTGCCCAGCTCGACGCCCCACTGGTCGAAGGCGTTGATGTCCCAGATCACGGACTCGGTGAACGTGATGTGCTCGTACAGCGCAATCAGTGCACCCAGCGTGTGCGGGGTCAGCTCCTTGGCCACAATCGTGGTGGTCGGGCGGTTGCCCGGCATCACCTTGTGAGGCGCAAGCTGCTTATCGACGCCCTCCGCAACAATCTCGGACTCCGTCTTACCGAACGCCAGGACCTTCGTCTGGGCGAAGAAGTTGCCCATCAACAGGTCGTGCATCGAGCCCGACCCGTCCGCGGCCGGCAGGTCCTGCTTCGGGGTGGCGAAGCCGATGAAGTCCGCCGGGATCAGCGTCGTGCCCTGGTGGATGAGCTGGTAGAAGGCGTGCTGGCCGTTGGTGCCCGGTTCGCCCCAGAAGATCTCGCCGGTGTCGTAGCCCACTGCCTCGCCGCCACGGGTGACGGACTTGCCGTTAGACTCCATCGTCAGCTGCTGCAGGTAGGCGGGGAAGCGCGCCAAGTCCTCGGAGTAGGGCAGCACCGCGTGGGTCTGTGCCCCGTGGAAGTTGCGGTACCACACGTTGAGCAGGCCCATCAGCGCCGGGATGTTCTCGCGCAGCGGTGCAGTGCGGAAGTGCTCGTCGACAGCGCGGAAGCCCTCGAGGAAGCGCATGAAGTCGAGCGGGCCGATGACGGCCATGAGCGACAGGCCAATGGCGGAGTCGACGGAGTAGCGCCCGCCCACCCAATCCCAGAACGGGAACATGTTGGCGGTGTCGATGCCGAACTCTGCGACCTTTTCCGCGTTCGTGGACACCGCGACGAAGTGCTTCGCAATGACGGAGTCGTCTCCGTCGAAATGGTCGAGCACCCAGCGCTTCGCGGCGTGCGCGTTGGAAAGGGTCTCCTGGGTGGTAAACGTCTTCGAGGCCACGATAAACAGCGTCTCTTCCGGGTTGCAGCGCTCCAGCACGCTGACCAAGTCGGCGGGATCGACGTTGGAGACGAACTCGGCGCTAATGCCCGCGGTGGCGTAGGCCCGCAGCGCCTTGGTGGCCATCGCGGGGCCCAGGTCGGAGCCGCCGATGCCGATGTTGACCACCTTCTTGATGGTGTGGCCGGTCGCGCCCTGCCACGCCCCGGAGCGCAGGGCCGAGGCGAAGTCGCGCATCCGCCCGAGCACCTCGTGGACGTCGGCGGCGGCGTCCTGGCCGTCGACACGCAGGTCCTGATCCACCGGCAGGCGCAGCGCGGTGTGCAGCACGGCGCGGTCCTCGGTGTTGTTGATGTGCACGCCCGTGAACATGTCTTCGATGCGTGTGGTCAGGGAGGCTTCGTCGGCAAGCGAAAGCAGGGCCTCGAGGATGTCGTTGTCGATCAGGTTCTTGGACAGGTCGACGTGCAGGCCAGCCGCGTCGAAGGTGTACGTGTCGGCCCGGTTGGCCTCGGCCGCGAACAGCTCGCGAAGCGAAAGGTTTTTCTCGGCATGCAGCTTCTCAAGGCGCGTCCAGGCGGCAGTGGAGGTAATCGAAGTCATGGCCTCTACGCTAGTCAAAAACGCGCGCGCGAGAAGGCATAATGGAGCGCATGAGTATCGTGAAAATCAACGCAATTTCCGTGCCCGCCTCAGGCGGGGAAGAACTCGAGCGTCGCTTCGCCGCGCGCAAGCACGCGATCGATTCGCAGCCCGGGTTCGAGGGTTTCCAGCTGCTGCGCCCGGTCAAGGGCGAGGACCGCTACTTCGTGGTCACGCGCTGGGCGGACCAGGAATCCTACGACGCATGGTGGGCCGGCGAAGGCCGCGGCGCCCACGCGGGCGGCGGCAAGCCGGTGGCAACCGGGGCGCAGCTGCTCGAGTTCGAGGTCGTGCTCGATTCGCTCGAGGACTAACTAGCCCAGCTTGCCGCGGCCGAGGCGCAGCAGGATACCCGCCAGCGCGGGGCCTTCCTCGCCGATCTCGTCGCGGAACTGGTTGATAATCGCGACCTCGCGGGTGTGCACGAGGCGCGTGCCGCCCGAGCCCATCCGGGTCTTGCCGATCGCCCGAGACACCTCGGAGCGCCGCTTCACCGCGTCGAGGATGACGCGGTCGAGCCGGTCGATCTCTTTGCGGTAGGCCTGGATCTCGGCGTCGGATAGCGGATCATCGGTCCCAGACGGCGTGCGGATGTCGAAGTCGCTCATGTGTGCCCATTATGCCACCTAGGGGGCTATGTCCCAACGTGATTGTAGGGTTAGGGGCATCATGAACACAGATCTGGTTTTGGGACTCAACCCGCAGCAAGAAGCCGCCGTGAAGCACAGCGGCGGCCCGCTGCTGATCATCGCTGGCGCCGGCTCTGGAAAGACGGCGGTACTGACCCGCAGGATTGCCTACCTGCTGCAGGAACGCGGGGTCGCGCCGTGGCAGATCCTCGCCATTACGTTTACCAACAAGGCCGCCGCCGAGATGAAGGAGCGCGTGGCCAACCTGGTGGGCCCCGAGGCGCAGCGCATGTGGGTGGCCACCTTCCACTCGGTGTGCGTGCGCATCCTGCGCCAGCAGGCGCAACTCGTCGAGGGGCTCAACACCAACTTCACCATCTACGACTCGGACGACTCGCGCCGGCTTCTGTCCATGATCGCGAAGGACCACAACCTCGATCTCAAGAAGTTCTCGGCGCGGACGTTGGCCAACGCGATCTCGAACCATAAAAACGAGCTCGTCGGCCCAGCGGAGGCCAGCGAGCGCGCGGAACGCACCCGCAACCCCTTCGACCTGACCGTCGCGCGCGTGTACGCGGACTACCAGCGCCGGCTGCGCCAGGCCAACGCGCTCGACTTCGACGACCTTATCGGGGAAGTGGTGCGCATCTTCAAGGAGCACCCCCATGTCACCGAGTACTACCGGCGTCGCTTCCGCCACGTGTTAGTCGACGAGTATCAGGACACTAACCACGCTCAGTACGAGCTCATCCACACCCTCGTCGGCAGCGGCGAGGACGCCCCGGAGCTCGCGGTCGTGGGTGATTCTGACCAGTCGATCTACGCGTTTCGCGGCGCGACGATCCGCAACATCGAGGAGTTCGAGCGCGATTACCCGAACGCCACCACGGTGATGCTGGAGCAGAACTACCGCTCCACCCAGAACATCCTCGGCGCGGCGAACGCCGTGATTGCCCAGAACCAGGGCCGGCGCCCGAAGAACCTGTGGACCTCGCACGGGGCGGGGGAGAAGATCACCGGCTACGTCGCGGACAACGAGCACGACGAGGCCCGCTTCATCGCCAGCGAAATCGACCACCTTGCCGACCAGGGCTGTCGCTACAGCGACATCGCGGTGATGTACCGCACCAACAACGCCTCGCGCGCGCTGGAGGACATCTTCATCCGCTCCGGCATCCCCTACAAGGTCGTCGGCGGCACGCGCTTTTACGAGCGCCGCGAGATCCGCGACATCGTCGCCTACATGAAGGTCCTCGACAACTCGGACGACACGGTCAGCCTGCGGCGCATCGTCAACGTGCCCAAGCGCGCGATCGGCGACAAGGCGCAGGCGATGGTGGCGCTGCACGCGCAGAACAACGGGATCAGCTTTGGCCAGGCGCTTATCGACGCCTCCACCGGCAACGTCGACATGCTCGCGGCGCGCTCACAGAACGCGATCGCGGGCTTCGTCTCGCTTCTCGACAAGCTGCGCACCGACATGGCCGAGATGACCAACGAGGTCACCGGCATGCCGGACCTGGGGGTGCTGGTCACGCGCATCCTGGAGGCCACCGGCTACCGCGCGGAGCTGGAGGCCTCCAACGATCCGCAGGACGGCGCGCGCTTGGACAACCTCAACGAGCTCGTCTCCGTGGCCCGCGAGTTCTCCTCGGAGGCCGCCAACCAAGTGGCGTACATGAGCCAGGAGGAGCTCGACAGCGTGGTAGAGGAGGGTGAGCCGATGCCCGGGTCGCTGCAGGCGTTTTTGGAGCGGGTCTCGCTCGTCGCCGACGCGGACCAGCTCCCCGACAGTGACCAGGGGGTAGTCACGCTAATGACCCTGCACACGGCGAAGGGCCTGGAATTTCCGTACGTGTTCGTCACCGGCTGGGAGGACGGGCAGTTCCCGCACCTGCGCGCGCTCGGGGACCCGGAGGAGCTGGCGGAGGAGCGTCGTCTAGCGTACGTCGGCATTACGCGCGCTCGGACCAGGCTGTATCTGACCCGCGCCGTGCTGCGGTCCTCGTGGGGATCCCCGGTGACCAACCCCGCCAGCCGCTTCCTCGCTGAGGTCCCTGAGGACCTCATCGACTGGCGCAGGGTGGAACCGGAGCGCAGCGTCACGTCAGACGCCTGGGGCACTCCTCGCCGACGCCCCGCGCCCACGAAGACGCGAGTGAACAAGAACCTCCAGCTCGCCCCAGGCGACCGGGTCAACCACGCGAAGTACGGCCTCGGCACAGTCGAATCCGTTGAGGGATCCGGCGTGCGAGAGACAGTCGTGATCGATTTCGGGTCTTCCGGCACGGTTAGGTTGATGCTCATCGGCGGCGTGCCGATGGAAAAGCTCTAGCCGGTAATTAGATGCGGATGCCCTGCTTGTTGAGCCAGACCTGCGGATCGACGGGTGTGACACCGTCCGGCCTGATCTCGAAGTGGAGGTGAGGCCCAGTGGAGCGGCCTTCGTTGCCGATTTGCGCGATCTGCTCCCCGGCGGAGACGCGCTGGCCTACCGAGACGCTGTAGTTGCGCATGTGGCCGTAGACCGAGACCTCGCCACCATCGTGCTTGATGACTACCCAGTTACCGAAGCCCTGGGCCGGGCCGGCGTTGATGACGGTGCCGTCCATTACCGCATAGATGGGCGAGCCGGAGTCGTTGGCGATGTCGATGCCCTGGTGGATGCGTCCCCCGCGGGGGCCGAAACCGGAACTCAGGCGGCCTGTCGCGGGAGTGACCACGGTGCGGCCATCAGAGGTCGCGCCCGTCTGGTAGACCACGGTGTCGGAGCCTTCGGGCGGGACGATCTGGATCGTTTCGGCGGGAAGGTTCAGGCGCTGCTCCTCGGCTCGGGGGTCAAACACAATGGAGTGGTCGCCCGCGGTGAACGTGGCACCGTTGGTGTAAATCTTGCCCACGGCTAAGGCGAGAGCGTTCGCGATCTCGATATCGCTGCTCGCGGGCACGCCGTCGAGATTGACGGTGATAGCGGAGGCGGGGACGGCGGCGGCCGACAGCGTCAGGGTCGCCGCAAGCGCGGCGAGAAGGGGGCGTTTCATGTGTTCCGGATACCTCTGGAGTCGGGGAGCGTCGAACAGGGTTAGAACTTATCGGGCTGCGGGGGCCCGGGCAATGCCACTACGTACAGTTTTGTCGAAACTGTGTTCCCGTGCCTAAAGAACCGCCTGCGTACAGCGGTGAAACGGAAGTGAAAATTGTTGCTAAAGTGATTTAGGGGCCGGGGGTGGCGTTCACTACCCCCGAAAGCATGCGCGCGCATGAAAAAACCCGCCCACAGGGGGCGGGTTAGCGGGAACTTTTACACCGTGATGCCAAGCGCGGCGAGCCACGGCACGGGATCAACAGCGTCGGCACCGTTCGGGTGCACCTCGAAGTGCAGGTGGGTTCCGGTGGAGAAGCCACGGTTGCCCATGCCCGCGATTTTCTGGCCGGCCTTCACGCGCTCGCCGACGGCGACATCGAGGGTCTCCATGTGGCCGTAAACGGTGATGGTGCCGTCGTCGTGAAGCAGGCGAATCCACTGGCCGTAACCCTGAGCTGGGCCGGAGTCGAGCACGGTGCCGTCGAGCACGGCGAGGATCGGCGTGTTGGTCACGTTCGCGATATCGATGCCAGCGTGGAACGCGCCCCAACGCGGGCCGAAGCCGGAGGTGAAAGCGCCCTCAGCAGGCTTAACGGATGACGGTGCGCGCAGCAGCTCATCAGCCTTGGCGGCGAGCTCAGAGTGCTGCACAGCCTTGTTGAGCTGATCCGAGAGGTTCTCCACCGGCTTGTACTCAGCGATCGCGAGGATTTGGGGAGCGGCGTCAGCGGAAGAAAGCTGCGTATCGACGGCATCGGCGTCGGCTGCGAGCTCAAAGTCAACGGTGGGCTCGGAGGCCTTGTCGGACTGGAGAGCTGCAGCAGCTGCGCCGGACACGCCGGCGGTGGACACGGCACCCGTTGCGACGGCGACGAGAGCGACGCGCCCCTTATTGGGGGACTGCTTACGATGCTTGCCGCCCGTGCGCGCCTTCGTGGAATTGTACATCTAGTCCTCTCCAAATTGTCCGCTTGGATCCGTACCGTGAAGGTATCGTAACCTTCTCGTTATCTACGAAGGGATACTGTAACGGTTCGGTCAAGACAAGGCAAGCCACTCGCCGGTTTTCTTTTAACCGTTACTCAGGCGAAAGCGTTACACCGGTTCCAAACCGCGCCTTAACGGGTGTTCCTTACCCGGCACTGTTTACTTCGGTGGGACAATAGCGGCAATGAGTACGAAGTCGAGCCCGCAATCAGCCCCGAACGCGACGCGGCGCCGGCGCCGCCGGCCTGAGCGCCGCCCCGCGCCCGCGCCGCGCCCAGCTGCCGCCGAGAAAGCACCTGAAACGTGGGGGCAACGACTCCGCCTGTACCTGCCCACCGCCGCCGCCCCGAGCGGCTTCATCGCGCTCGCGGTCGTCGTTCTCAGCCTCGCGGTGGTGCTCCTGTCGGGCTCTCCGCTGGCGTACCTGCCGGCGTCGATAGGCGAAATGTGGCTTGTCGGCCACGGCGCCCCCGCCCGCTTCGACGGCGTCACGCTGGGGCTCACCCCGGCGCTGGTGCCGCTCGCGATCGCGGCGCTTGTCGCGCAGCGCGTGCGCGCGGCAACCACAAAGCGCGTGAGCATCCTCGACCTCGGCGCGATCGCCGCGCTGGGCCTCGGCATCCCGTTTACGCTGACCTGCATCGCGCTGCTCATGGTCGGCGACGCCTCGAACGTGTACCCCGTTGAGCTTCCGAACATCGCCGCCGCGCTCGCCGTGCCGCTCCTGGTCCACGCGCTCGGCATCGTCGCGGGCATCAGCCCCGTGGTCTGGCGTGCGCTCGCGCGGCGCGTGGGCGTACCCGAGTTCGTTGTCGACGCGGCATTCACCGCCTCAACCATCGTGCTGCGTCTTGTGCTCGCCGCGGCGGTCGTGTTCATCGCCTTGCTTATCGCGGGCAGCGGCCGCATCGCGCAGCTTCTTGACTCCTACCCCACGCTGCCGGGCACCGGCACCGCCACCCTGATTCTGTTGAGCATTCTGTACCTACCCAACGCAGCCGTGGCCACCTTAAGCGCCCTGCTGGGCGGGAGCGTCGAGTACGCCGCGGCCTCGGCCTCACTGTTTAGCGTGGACCCGGTTGCTTTGCCCGCGTTCCCGCTCTTCGCCGCCATCCCCGGCGCCGCCGCTGTGTGGGCTCCCGTGTTGATGCTGATCCCCGCCGCGGTGCTCGCCCAGTTCTTCGCCACCCGCTCGCTGGCGATGAAGAATGTCGCAGTCGTCGCGGCCTGGGTTGGGGTGCTGCTGCTGATCACCATCCCGTACGTCGGGGGAAGTGCCGGGGCGTACGGCTACATCGGCGCCCACCCGCTCGCGCTGCCGCTTCTAGGCATGGCGTGGGTGGTCGCCGTGGGAGGGATCGTCTGGCTCGTCGGGCGCCTGCGCCGCCCAGCACAGCCGGAGCCCGAACCGGAGACCGAACCCGAACCGGAGCCGGAACCAGAGCCGGAACCAGAGCCAGCACCCGAACCGGAGACCGAAGCAGTGGAAGAGCCGTCGACAAGCGGTGGCAGCACGAAATGGGTGCCTCCCACGGACGATGTCGAGTCCGAGGACTAAGCTGGTCGGCGTGACTGAACCATCCCAAAAATCGGTAGCCGTGCTCGTCTCGGGGTCAGGGACGCTGCTTCAGTCCATCCTCGATAACCAGGACGATTCCTACCGCGTGAGCCTGGTCGTCGCCGATACCGATTGCCCGGCGATCGAGCGCGCGGCGGCCGCCGGGGTGCGCACGGAAATCGTTGAACTTGGCCAGGATCGCGCGCAGTGGAATCGGGCGCTGCGCGATGCTGTGAGCCAAGGCGAGCCCGACATCGTCGTCTCCGCGGGGTTCATGCGCATCGTCGGTCAAGAGTTCCTTGAGCGCTTCGAGGGCCGCCTGATTAACACCCACCCGGCCCTGCTGCCGTCCTTCCCCGGCGCGCACGCCGTGCGCGACGCGCTGGCGTACGGCGTCAAGGTCACCGGCACGACCGTCCACTACATCGATGCCGGCGTGGATACGGGCGAGATCATCGCCCAAAAGGCCGTGGAGGTCCGCGACGGCGAGACCGAGGCCGAATTGCACGAAAGAATCAAGGTTCATGAGCGCGCGCTCATCGTCGACGTGCTGCGCCGCGCCCACATAGATAACGAAAACGACGGAAAGGTCAGCGTCTCATGGCACAGAACCACATCCAGATCAAGCGTGCGCTAGTCAGCGTCTACGACAAGACCGGCTTGGACGAGCTGGCCCGCGCGCTCGGTGAGGCCGGGGTAGAGATCGTCTCCACGGGGTCTACCGCCAAGCGCATCGCCGACGCCGGCGTCGCGGTCACCGAGGTCGCGGACCTCACCGGTTTTCCCGAGGTGCTGGGCGGGCGCGTGAAAACGCTGCACCCGCGCGTCCACGCGGGCATCCTCGCGGACTTGCGTGACGACGACCACGCGCGTCAGCTCACCGAGCTCGGCATCGAGCCCTTCCAGCTCGTGGTGGTTAACCTTTACCCCTTCGAGGAGACGGTCGCCTCGGGGGCGTCCTTTGACGAGTGCGTCGAGCAGATCGACATCGGCGGGCCGTCGATGGTGCGCGCCGCTGCGAAGAACCACCCCTCGGTGGCCATCGTCACCGACCCGGAGCGCTACGCCGACGTCATCGACGCCGTGCGCGGCCCCGGCTTCTCCCTGGAGCAGCGCCGCGGGCTCGCACTCGAGGCCTTCTCGCACACCGCCGACTACGACGCGGCCGTCTCCGACTGGTTCGCCGAGCAGCTCGACGGCGAGGGCGAGGGGGGCCTACGCTACGGCGAAAACCCGCACCAAGCGGCGAGCCTGATCAACGAGGGCTGGGGGCTTGCCGACGCCACCCAGCACGGTGGTAAGGAAATGAGCTACAACAACTACCAGGACGCCGACGCCGCGTGGCGCGCCGCCTGGGACCACGACCGCCCGTGCGTGGCAATCATCAAGCACGCCAACCCCTGTGGCATCGCGGTGTCCGACGAGTCGATCGCTGAAGCCCACCGGCTCGCCCACGCCTGCGACCCCGTCTCCGCGTACGGCGGCGTGATCGCCGTCAACCGTGAGGTCACCGTCGAGCTCGCCGAGTCCATCAAACCGATCTTCACCGAGGTCGTCGTCGCACCCTCCTACGAAGAGGCGGCCCTGGAGCTGCTCAAGGAGAAGAAGAACCTGCGCATCCTTGAGGTCGATCCGGAGTTCCGCGGCGAGGAGGTCAGGCAGATCTCCGGAGGCTTCCTCGTCCAAGAGCGCGACACGTTCCAAGCCGAGGGCGATAACCCCGACAACTGGCAGCTCGTGGCGGGCGAACCCGCCACCGCTGAGGTGCTCGCGGACCTCGAGTTCGCGTGGCGCTCGATCCGTTGCGTGAAGTCCAACGCGATCCTCATCGCCTCCGGCGGCGCATCAGTGGGCGTCGGAATGGGCCAGGTCAACCGCGTCGATTCCGCCAAGCTCGCGGTCGAGCGCGCCAACACGCTTGACGACGGCGTCAACCGCACCACCGGCGCGGTCGCCGCATCAGACGCGTTCTTCCCCTTCGCCGACGGCTTCGAGGTGCTCGCGGACGCCGGTGTCACCGCGGTGGTGCAGCCCGGTGGCTCCATCCGCGACGAAGAGGTCATCGTCGCGGCGAAGGAAGCCGGAGTGACGATGTACCTCACCGGCACCCGCCACTTCGCGCACTAGTCGGCTTGCAGCAAATACACGTTGTTTGCTCACTTCGCACTCAGGTAATGGTAACGTTGCTCCATTATCCGAGCTGGCAGGGAGAACGCCGATGACCTACTACAATGCCCCTGAGGATCGGAGCTGGAGTTACCCCGCGACTGTGCCGCCGAATCGAGGCGGGAATGGGGCACCCATTGCAGTAGGGGTAGTCATCGCGTTTCTCCTACTTGTGCTTGTTGGGATGCTCGCGTTTTTTGTTGGGAGGGGGCAGATGGGCTCCGAGGCGGGCTCGAGCCAGGTAGCAACAGTCGTCGAGACTCAAACTCTCCAACCCGCGTCCAATGGTGGCTCAAACCCGGGTGCCGCTGCTCCCGCGTCCCCGAAGTCAAGCTGTAGCTACTCGACTTACTGGAGTGCAACCTCTGTGACAAGTGAGGGGTTCGCGGCCAACGTTTATCTCGCAATCCTCGATGCCTGCAACAATGCGGGTGGTCCGAACGTCACGGTGGAGGCTTATAGCCCGACCACTGGGCGCACGTACGCGATGAGCTGCTCTGGCACTACAGTCGTGACGTGCCGCGGTGGCGATAACGCCGTTGTCAAGATTTCGTGAGCAAGCGATTCTTCAACGTCGCAGTAGCAGCTACAGCTCTTGCGGTTTTGAGCGGATGTAGTGCCGGGACCCTCGGTATTTCCGACATCGCTCCTACCTCCTCCCGCGATGCAAAGGCGACCGTGACTATCACTACCTTCGTAGTACCTCCTCCCGGCGAGGCATCGCCAACTACCGTCACCCCTGACCTGCGCACGCAGCTTCAAAGCGTCGCTGATTCGGTTGCGATGTACTACGGGGGGACGGTCGGTATCGCTGTGGCAGGCGAGGGCCAAGTTGTCAGCGCTGGAGATGACGCTGCCTACCCCGCCTGGTCGACGATCAAGGTTCCCATAAGCGTCGCGGCGTACCGCAGTGACCCACAGCTTGCGCGCGAGTATGCGCCGCCTGCAATCCAGGCGTCGGATAACGCGGCTGCCGAGCAGATGTGGATCAACCTCGATCCCGAGCAGGTTAATCAGGTCCTAGCCGAAGCGACAGTGGGCGTTGCCGTAAATACAGAGAAGGTTCGCCCTGAATTCTCCACGTACGGGCAGACGCTGCTTTCCACGAGCCAGGAAGCGGTTATCGCGTCCCACCTTGCGTGCTTAGCGGAAGCCGAGCCCGTGATAGCGCTGATGGGCCAGGTCAATAGTGAGCAAGCCTACGGTCTGGGACGGTTGCCCGGTGCAGCGCTCAAAGTTGGCTGGGGCCCAGACACCAGTGGCGGTTACCAGGTGCGTCAGCTCGCACGTGTTACAAGGAGTGATGGGGCCACCAGCGCAATCGCGTTGACGGTCATCCCTGCGGCAGAGGACTACGGAACTGCGCAGGCGATGGCGGATGAAGTGGCAAACGGGCTTTCGCTGCTCTTGGATTCCCTTCCAGAGGCAGACTGCTGATACTCGCGCACTAGCGCTCGGTATCAACAGGCTCGTCGAGCACCCTGGCTACCAAGTCCAGGGTGCGCATGCCGCGATTCGCTGGCAGGTCGGCGTGAAGGACGTCGAGGACGGCGTCTGCGATCATCACCGACGGCGCGGGCAGGGCGTCGTCGACAAGCGGGTAAGGCGCCTTGCCGGTGTTGTCGCGCAGCTCGATCGCGGCGAGGGTCATCTGGAAAGGCATCTCGATACGCGGGTCGTCGTCGCCGACGATTTCGGCTGCAAGGTCGCGGAAGACGTCCTCGAGCGAGCGGCGCGCATCGTGGTAGTCGTTGAACTCCTCCGAGTTCGCCACGGGCAGCTGGTACAGCCGGCCGATGTTCCAATTCGATGACAGCAAAATGCGCGTCTCAGCGGCCACCAGTGCCCACAGCTTTAGGGCGGGGGACTCGTCCATCTCCGCGAGGTCCTGGGCGAGATCCAGCGCCGGCTGGACGGTGCCCATCAGCAGGGTCAGGAAGATTTCCGTCTTCGATGGGAAGTGGTAGTACAGCGACGCCTGGCGGATACCGACGGCATCCGCGATCTGGTGGGTCGATGTCGTAGCGAAACCCTGGACCGTGAACAGCTCGGAAGAAGCGTCAAGAATCTCGTCGCGGGCGGTCTTTCCTCTGCGACGTGGACGATTCTTGCGGGGGCGACCCACGGATCCTGACATATAACCAATTCTAACCGTAGCGGGATGGGGAATAGTAGAAGGCACCCACCCCAACGGGGGCGGGTGCCTTCACGAGTCGAGTAGACCCTACGCTGCTGTTGTCAACCGGGCCTTAGCGGCTGGTGAACGGCAGGAGAGCCATCTCGCGCGCGTTCTTCACAGCGGTAGCGACCTGGCGCTGCTGCTGCGGGGTCAGACCCGTGACGCGGCGGGAACGGATCTTGTGACGATCCGAGATGAACAGACGGAGGGTCTTGACGTCCTTGTAGTCGACCTTCTCAATGCCTTCGGCCTTGAGCGGGTTCTTCTTCGGGCGACGGGACTGCTCCATGCGCTGCTTGCGCTGGTTATTTCCACGCTTCATAGTTTTCGCTCCTCCTTACCACGAGGACTTACGGACGCCCGGAAGCTCACCGCGGTGAGCCATCTCGCGCATGCGGACACGGGACAGGCCGAACTTGCGGAGGTAGCCGCGGGGGCGCCCATCGTGCGAGTCACGGTTGCGCACGCGAACCGGGGAAGCGTCGCGGGGCTGACGGTTGAGCTCAAACTGAGCCTCGAGACGGTCCTCATCGGACGTCTCTGCATTGCGGATGATTGCCTTGAGCTCAGCGCGACGCTCGGCGTAGCGGGCGACGATCTCCTTGCGCTGCTCGTTCTTGGCGATCTTAGACTTCTTAGCCATAAATTATCGCTCCTCGCGGAATTCGACGTGCTTGCGAACAACCGGGTCGTACTTCTTCAGCGTGATGCGATCCGGGTTGTTGCGCTTGTTCTTACGGGTCACGTAGGTGAACCCGGTGCCCGCGGTGCTCTTGAGCTTGATGATCGGGCGGATATCGTTACGTGCCATTAGATCTTCTCACCTCGTGCCCGGATGGACGCCACGACGGACTCGATGCCGTCACGGTCGATGATCTTAAGACCCTTGGTTGAAACGTTCAGGGTAATGGTACGGCCCTCGGAGGGCAGGTAGAACCGCTTCTTCTGCACGTTGGGGTTCCAACGGCGGGAGTGGCGGCGGTGCGAGTGCGAGACGGTCTTGCCGAACGACGGCTGACGTCCCGTGACCTGGCAATGTGCCGACATGGGTTGACTTCTTTCTCTTCTGCCGCCCACGCGCTGATTACCTGTGAGGGGGTGAGGTAGCAATCGGTTGACGCAGGCGTAAACGTGTACTTCGACAACAGCGAGAGTCAACTTTACAGTTTCCGGGGTTGTTTTCCTAATCGCTACCGCGCAGCGATCCGGATAGCCGGAGTGCTAGCACCGTGCGGTCGCGCGCACCGACTTTGCCCAGGATCCGGGACACGTGGTTCTTCACGGTTCCCTCCGCCAGGTGGAGCTGCGCCGCGATCTCCTGGTTGGTTTTGCCCTGCGCGATCAGTTCCGCCACGCCGCGTTCGGCGCGCGTCAAGATGGCGAGCTCGTTGGTCGGGGCTTCGTGGGCGAACCGCGCGATCCGCGGGTCGAGCACCAGCCCGCCGGCCGCCGCGTCCGCGATGGCGCGCGCGAACTGCTCCGGTGCGACGTCTTTGAGAATGTAGCCCGCGGCCCCCGCGCTCAGCAGCGCCGAAACCAGCGAGGCGTCGTCGAAGGTGGTAAGCACCAGCACGGGAAATTCGGGCGCGCATTGCTTGACGACGCCCAACCCGTCGACCCCGGGCATCGCGGCGTCAGTGATGATGATGTCGACGGTGTGCTCGCGGGCGAGCATCAGCGCTTCAGCTCCCGCGGTCGTTGCCGCGACAATGTCGATGCCGTCGATGGTGTCGAAGATCAGGCGCAAGCCGCGCAGCAGCATTTCGTGGTCGTCGATGAGCAACGCCCGAATCGGTGTTGTCTTCACCGCGCACCCCCTGCCACGGGAAAGCGCAGTGTGATACGGAACCCGCCGTCGATGCCGCCGTGCGCCTCGGAGGCGACATTGCCGCCGATTTTCTCGGCGCGCTCCTTCAGGGAGGTGATGCCAAAGCCGGGTGGTGTGTCGTTTCCCGATCCGTCGTCGGCGACGCTGACCGCGGTGTCGCTGAGCGTGATCACGGCGGTGTCCGCGCCCGCGTGGCGCACGACGTTCGTCAGCGCCTCCTGCACGAAGACCAGGGCGAGGGTGGCTACCTGCTCCGGCGGCGGGGTGCGCAGAGAGCTCTCGAGCGTGATGTCCACGCCTGTGCCCCGAAACCACTCGGCGAGCTGGCGGCACGTTGCGGTCAGGTCGCCGTCGACAAGCTCAAGTGGAGTGATTGCACGAACGGTGGTGCGCATCGCGTCGAGCGCGGCGGAAACGTGGCCGCGCAGGGTGCGCAGCTCCTCGGCGGCCGCATCGGGTTTGGTGGGCATGATGCGCCTGACTGCGTCGATGCCGTAGGCGATAATGGTCAGACGGTGCCCCAGGTTGTCGTGGAGACTGGTCGCCAAACGGTGGCGCTCCTGCGCCAGCGTGAGTTCGCGGACCCTGACATTGGCGGCGCGCAGCGCCTCCTCGCTGGCGAAAATCTGGTTCACCGTCCGCCCCAGCGCCACGCCGGCGACGGACACCACACAAGCGGCGACGAACTCGATGAGGATCTTTGCGGGATCGCTGCCGGCCTGAAGGTGAAGCGCGACGATGATGACAACGGGGATGATGGCGAAGACGCGCGAGGCGGTGTTACCGAGTGAGCGCGCAAGGGCCACGAAGCCGAGCCACAGGCCCATCACGCTGAGCGCGTTGTCACCGACCGCTAAGACGATGGTGCTCGCCGCTGCCACCGCGACGGCGGTGGCGGGGGAGGGGATGAACCGCCACAGCACCCACGCGCCGAGGAAGACGGCGAGAGACGCGCCGAGCGGGGCGAGCCGCGCCGTGGTGAGGGCAGCCGAATTCAACAGCAGCGCGACAAACAGGATGCAGAAATAGTCCAGGAAGCGCAGAAAGAACACCGAGGAAGTCTGTGCGGCGGCGGGCATGGCTCATAATCTACGTCGCCCACCCGTGACCGGGGTCATGGTGTCGGACGGTGAAAATCATGACCGTGGGCACTTTCGGGGCTCCCGTTATGCGCCGTAGCGTCACACACATGAGTACAACCGCCCTTTCTGGCGCGCGCCATGTCGGACTTGATGTCGCCCGCGGCATCGCAATTCTCGGCACCCTCGCCACCAACATCTGGATCTTTTCCGCGTCCGCCGCAGGTGAGAAGTCCCTGACCATGGAGGCGCTGTTCGGCAACGTCAACTTCACGTTGGCGCGCGAGGTTGGTTCCAACCCCAGCGTGGACGCCGTGATCAACGCCGTGCTGCACCTGATCACGGACGGCAAGTTCCTCGGCCTGCTCACCATCATGTTCGGCATCGGGCTCGAAATTCAGCGTCAGTCGGCCGAACGCCGCGGCCAACGCTGGCCCGGCGGTTACTACTGGCGCGCCGGGCTGCTCGCCGTCGAGGGTCTGATCAACTACATTTTCGTCTTCGAATTCGACGTGCTCATGGGCTACGGGCTCACGGCCCTCGCCGTCGCACCCATCCTGGCGCGCAGCGAGCGGGTGCAGAAGATCTTCATGTGGGTGGCTTTGACCGTGCACGTCGGCGCGATCGTCGTCCTCGACGCCCTCCTCACTTTCTTTAGCTCCGCCATGTCAGACGGCGGGCAGGACGCGCCCGAGGACATGATGCAGCTGGGTGTGCCCACCGACAACTACTGGGCAATGGTGCAGCACCGCGTGAGCCACTTCGTGGAAGGCCGCCTCGAGATCCCGATCATGTTCATGATGGGGCTGGGCATTTTCATCATCGGCGCGCGCCTCTACCGCGCCGGGCTGTTTGATCCCGCCCGCGCGGATCTGCGCCGCAAGGTGCTCATCGTGGGCCTGGGCTTCGGCCTCCCGCTGGACTGGGGCCTGCGCCTGTTTGCGACGTCCGCCGCGGCGATGACTACCCGCTACGTTACCTCCGCCATCGTCGCCTTTGGTGTCCTGGCACTGATCGCGGCATTCTACGTCCGCCGCGGCAACCGCCTCGGCGCTGTGGGGAAGGCCTTCGCCAACGTCGGACGCACCGCGTTGAGCTGCTACATCCTCCAAAACATCATCGCGTCTATCGTGTTCTACGACTTCGGCCTGGGGCTTGCGCGCGTCACCTCCGGTGAAGGTCAGACGCTGCCCGTGCTCGGCATTTACGCGCTGATCTGCCTCGGGTTAATGGCGGCGAGCAGTCTGTGGCTGCGCCGCTTCTCGCGAGGCCCGGTGGAGATTGTGATGCACCGGCTCGTCGACAAGCTTCAAGCAATTAGGCCAGCTCGCTCGTGACATGTAGGATATTTCGAGTTGTCCAGCGCCTGTTGGACCTTTGTTGGACCACGACCATTTTCGCACCCAACTCAGGCACGATCCGCCTAACGAATAGCCGCGCGGAACCGACCTGTAGTTCAATCCTGAGGGAGACGAATCAAGCAATGAAGAATGATATTCACCCGGATTACCATCCGGTGATCATCCAGGACGGTAACACGGGAAACAAGTTCCTGACCCGCTCCACGATGACCTCCGATCGCACCGAGCAGTGGGAAGACGGCAACGAGTACCCGCTCATCGTCGTTGACGTGACCTCCGAGTCCCACCCGTTCTGGACCGGCGCGCAGCGTCTCATGGACACTGCTGGCCGCGTTGAGAAGTTCAACCAGCGCTTCGGTGGCATGGCCCGCCGCAAGAAGAAGTCCGCGAACTAAGAACTAGAAGGTCGAAGGAATAAAAACTCACCATGGCTGTACAGAAATTCCGTAAGTCCCGCGCTAACACGCACTCGCGCCGCTCCCAGTGGAAGGCCGACAACCCCGACCTGCAGACCGTCAAGATTGACGGCCAGGAGGTGCGCATCCCGCGCCGCCTGGTCAAGGCCGCTCAGGCTGGCCTGATCGACGTCGAGCAGTTCTAAGAAAACGCTCATCCTTACTTAACCGGGTCCCCGCTTGCGGGGCCCGGTTTTGTTATTCAGGAAACGTTCAGGAAGTGTTATGCTACACGCTTTGCCCAGCGCAGAAGCGCCACAGGTGACGCGTGAACAATGTCGCACATGACAAATCCCATACCGCCCCAAGGCGTCTATCAGGTCAGCACCGCTCAGCCGCGCCCCGAGCCGCGCCGCCGCCCCGTTGTCGCGATCGCGCTCATCACGTCCCTCCTCGCCGGTGCCGGCGCGGGCTTCGCCGCCGGCACCATCTCCGGCAAGAACAACCAGGCCTACGTCAGCGACGCGCTCGACGCCGAGCCCGCCACCGACAACGCGCCCGCGCCCGAAGGCTCGGTCGAGGAGGTAGCGGCCACGGTCCTGCCCGCCGTTGTCTCGATCACGGTTGACTCCCCGCGCGGCAGCGCCGAGGGATCCGGCTCCATCATCTCCGCGGACGGGTACGTTCTGACCAACCACCACGTCATTGCGGAGGGCGCCGATGGCGCCAGGATCGCCGTCACGCTTAACGACGGCACCACGCACCCGGCCACCTACGTCGCCTCCGACGTCAACACCGACGTCGGCGTGCTCAAGATCGAGGGCGTCGACAACCTTCCCGTGATCCGCTTCGGCAACTCGGACGATCTGCGCGTGGGTCAGGAAGTCGTCGCCGTGGGCTCCCCGCTCGGCTTCTCCGCGACCGTGACCAGCGGCATCGTCTCCGCCCTCAACCGCCCCGTGCGCGCGTCACAGGGTGGCGGCGAGAGCTCGCTGATGGACGGCATCCAAACCGACGCGGCGATCAACCCCGGTAACTCCGGCGGCCCGCTTGTGGATATGAACGGCAACCTCGTGGGCATGAACTCAGTCATCGCGTCCATGGCCTCCGGGCCGCAAGGCGGCGCCGGCTCCATCGGCCTTGGTTTCGCCATCCCGGCGAACTTCGCGCAGCGCGTGGCCAAGCAGTTGATTGATACGGGCGAGGCGCGCCAGCCGATGCTCGGCGTCCAGGTCAGCATCGTCGACCAGGCGAACGGGGCGACGGTGGCCGGGGTGGAGCCAGGTAGCCCCGCTGACGCGGCCGGGATCAAGACGGGCGACGTGATCACCCGGTTGAATGATCGCCCCATCGATTCGGCTGACGCGTTGATCGCGGCCACCCGATCGCAGGACTTCGGCGAGACCGTGACCTTGGAAGTTAGCTCCGAGGGGGACCCAGATCCGAGAACAGTAGATGTGACGCTCAGTTCGGAGTAAGTTCATATCTGCACACCGCCCGTCGGGGCCTTAAAAGGATCAACAGAAGGGGAAAGCCCATGCCCAACGCAATGGACGCACTGGAGCTGCGCGAACCAGACGATGCTTTCCTCATGGCGACAGAACTAGAGGACAACGCCCCAGTCCCGCCGTGCGCGCTCGTCGTGCTAGTCTCCGACCACCGCTACGACGACCCGGCGGACGACACGCACAAGCTCGTCGGCGAGCTGCTCGCGGAGGCGGGTTTCCTCGTCGACGCCGTTGTGCGCGTCAAATCGAAGAAGTCGGACATTCGCAAGGCGATCGAGACCGGTGTGGTCGGCGGTGTCGACTTGGTCCTGACCATCGGCGGCACCGGGGTCGGCCCGCGCGATAAGACCCCGGAGGCGACACGCGCCGTGATCGACAAGATGGTTCCGGGCGTCGGCCAGGCGATCCGCTCCTCCGGCCAGACCTGCGGCGCCATCGACGCCGCCACCTCCCGCGGCATCTGCGGGGTCTCCGGCTCGACGGTGGTGGTCAACTTGGCGGCGAGCCGCCAGGCGATCCGGGACGGAGTGTCCACCCTCCAGCCGCTCGTCGCGCACCTCATCGCGGACCTGAACAAGTACAGCGTCTAGCCCCGTGCCTAACCCGCAACGAAAAAGGCGACGCGCGAAGCGCACCGCCGATGTGGAGTATGACCGCGCGGCGGACTCGGTCGAGCCCCGCGCCGCGGACGATGAGTTTGTCGTCTTAGACGACGATGTCCCGCCCCCGCTAAGCGATCTGGAGTACTACGAGGACGAGCGTCCGCCGCACTACGGCAGCTGAGGGTCGATCGTGCTGCCGGTGCCGGTGGTGCCGGCGCTGCCCGGCTTGCTCTGGCCCGCGAGCAGGTCGCGGATCTCGGTGAGCAGCTCGGTGTCGGTCGGGGCGGGCTCGTCCTCGCTGATGCCGCGCTTGCGCTTCTGCATCTCGTCGAGCTTGTTCATCGGGGCGACGATGAAGAAGTAGACGACGGCCGCGATGAGCAGGAAGTTGATGATCGCCGTCAGCAGCGCGCCGAAGTTGAGGAAGGTCGCGTCGTTGCCCGGGATGGCGTTGAAGCCGAAACCGAACTCGGATCCGCCGAGGCCCGCGATGAGCGGGTTGATGATGTTGTCGGAGAACGCGGTGACGATGGCGGTGAACGCAGCGCCGATCACAACACCGACCGCGAGGTCGATGACGTTCCCGCGCATGATGAAGTCTTTGAAACCCTTGAGCATGTCCGTTCCTTTTCTGTCGGGGGCCCGAAATGGCCCAGAAACTTTATACCATAGCTTTACGGTTCTCCGCCCAGCAAGACCGTCAGGGGGGTCGACAGGGAGGCGGCGGCCACCGCGGCGGCCTGGGAGTCTTTGAGCAGCAGCATGACGGTGCCCTCGCTGCCGTCCGCGCCGGCGAGCGCGACGCGCCCGCCTGCGGCGATGGTCTCGGGGTGGGTGCCGTCCGCAGACACAGTCACTACGTCCACGGTGGCGCCGTGGTGCAGCATCGGGATGATGTCCGGCTCCGCGAGGGCGACGGGCACCATTGAATACGTCTCGGCCGCGCCCGCTGGGACGAGCTCGCGGGCGAGGTCGGGCCCGACCAAGCGGGTCGTGGTCACGACTTCTCCGCGCGAAGCGGCGGCCGCGACGATGTGGCCCGCGGCCGCGTCCACCTCCCGCAGCGCGTTGTCCGGGATCGCCTCCTGAGGCAGCCGGCGCAGCTCAACGTCGGCGTCCTGGAGGACCTGGCCCGCGTCGGCGGGCTGCGCAAACGTGACAACGAGCGGGTCCGCGGCCCGGTTTGCCGCCGCGTTGAGCGCGGCCGCAGCGAGAAGCGCCGCGGCCGCGGCCCGGCGGAGCAGGACGCTGCGGCGGTAGCCGGGTTCGCGCAGCGCATCCAGAACGTTCATACCCCTATTGGACTGCGCGCGGGCCCCACAGGTTCCCTCACGGCTTAGAGCAGCCTCACTCCGCGCTCGGTAATCACGGCGTTGACGGGGACGTCGTGCGGGTCGTGCGGAACCGCCGCGACGAACTCGCGCTCGTAGACCACCGCCACGGTGGGCACGTCCAACCCTGCCAGGGCGCGGTCGTAGTAGCCCGCGCCCTTGCCCAGCCGCATGCCGTCCCGGCCGACGCCCAGGGCAGGCACGATGACGACGCGGCAGGAGCGCAGCACGTTCGAGTTGAACCGCGCCCCGACCGGTTCCGCGATGCCCAGGGCGCCGGGGGCCAACGCGTGATCGTGCGGCGAGAACTGCAACACTCCGCCAGACAACGAGACGGGGAGAAAGAGGCGCCGGCACGCGGCGGCGAGGGAGGCGACGAAGCCGTCGCCCCCCGGCTCGGAGGCGAGCGGGACGTACGCCGCGGCGTTTTCCCCGCCGAACGACGACAGGTAGTCCACCGCGTGCGCGGTAATCGCCTGGTCGAGCTCGCGCTTGAGGCCGGGGCGGGCGCGGAGGTGGCGTCGATAAGCGAGGTGCCGCTCTCGCATCGCCGACTTCGGTGACATGGGGGCATTCTCGCACACCGGCCACCCAAGGGTCGCTCCCGGAATCGGCGGGGGCCGGGGGTAAGCTCCAACCTTATGCGGACTACCAGTGAGAACCCCTCGCCCGGAATCAGAACCGTCGTTGTGCCGGCGGCCGGCATGGGAACGAGGTTCCTGCCAGCGACGAAGACGGTGCCGAAGGAGCTGTTGCCTGTGGTGGACACGCCCGGCATCGAGCTCATCGCCGAGGAGGCCGCCGAGGCGGGAGCGAGGCGCCTGGCGATCATCACCGCCCCGGAGAAGCAGGAGATCATGCGCCACTTCGGCGAGTTTGAGTCCCTGTGCGAGACGCTCACCGAGCGCGGCAAGACCGCCCAGGTGGAAAAGGTCGCGCGCGCGTCGAAGCTGATCGACGCCGTGTCGGTGATCCAGGAGAAGCCGCTCGGCCTCGGCCACGCGGTCGGCTGCGCCGAGGCGGCGCTCGACGACGACGAGGATGTTGTGGCGGTCATGCTTCCCGACGACCTCGTTCTGCCCACCGGAGTGATGGACAAGATGGCGCGCGTGCGCGCGGAGCTCGGCGGTTCCGTGCTCTGCGCGTTCAACGTCACCCCGGACGAGGTTTTCAACTACGGAGTGTTCGACGTCGAGGACATCGACGCCCAGCACGACGCCGCGTTCGACGGGTTCGCGGTGAAGAAGGTCCGCGGCATGGTGGAAAAGCCCGCCAAGGAGGAGGCGCCGTCGACGCTCGTCGCAACGGGGCGCTACCTGCTGGACCGCGCCATCTTCGACGCGCTGCGCCGCATCACCCCCGGCAAGGGAGGCGAGCTGCAGCTCACCGACGCGATCGAGCTGATGATCCAGGAGGGCCACCCCGTCCACGTCGTGGTGCACGAGGGCAAGCGCCACGACCTGGGCAACCCGGCGGGATACATCCCCGCCAACGTCGACTTCGGTTTGCGTGACGAGAAGTACGGCCCGGCGCTCTACACCGCCATCAAGGCGATCCTGCGTGAGTACGAAGCGGAAATGTAGTCTGCAACCATGATGCCCAAGATGCGCAGCGTGGACGAGCAGTTGGCGATGGTGGTCGACGCCGCGCCTGTCCCGGAGCCCATCCGCGTCGCAATTTCGGACGCCCTCGGCCTGATGTGCGCGGAGGAAGTCGCCGCCGCGGCGCCGCTTCCCGGCTTCGCCCAGGCCGCGGTCGACGGGTACGCGGTGCGCGCCGTGGACGTCGGTGGCGGGGTAGCGCTGGGATCCGGGCCCGCCGCGGTCCAGGAGGAGGGCAAGGCGGCCGAGCGGTCGCTTCCCGTCGTCGGCGAGGTCGCCGCGGGTTCGCAGAAGCCGCTGCGCCTGCAGCCCAAGCAGGCCGTGCGCGTCGCAACCGGGGCTCCCTTGCCCACGCTTGCCGACGCCGTGCTCCCGCTGCAGTGGAGCGACCGCGGCCGCAAGCGCATGACGCCGACGCGCCCCGTGCGCACCGGCGACTTCGTGCGCCGGGTCGGCGACGACATCCAGCCCGGCGACGTCGCCGTGCGCCAGGGCTCGGTGATCGGCCCGGCGCAGATCGGCCTGCTCGCCGCCGCGGGCCGCAACAAGGTGCTGGTGTACCCGCGTCCCCGCGTCACCGTCATGGCCTACGGCCTCGAGCTCGTCGACATCGAGCGCAGCCCAGGCCTCGGCCAGGTCTACGACGTCGCCTCCTACGCGGTCGCGGCGGCAGCGATTGAGGCCGGGGCCACCGTGACCCGCGCCGGAATTATCAACGCCGAGCCGCGCAGGTTGAAGGAAACGGTCGCCCACCAGGCGTCGAGAAGCGAAATGCTCATCATCACGGGCGCTGTCGGGGGCAGCTCCGCGGCGCCGCTGCAGGAGGTGCTTCGCGAGCTCGGGGAGATCGACACCACGCGCGTGGCCATGCACCCCGGATCGGTGCAGGGCTACGGGCTGGTGGGCGAGGAGCGCGTGCCCGTGTTTTTGCTGCCGACGAACGCGGTCAGCTCGCTGGTCATCTTCGAGACGCTGATCCGCCCGGCGATCCGGCAGTCTCTGGGCAAGGCGACGCCGACGCGGCGCAGCGTCCAGGCGCGCTCGCTCGGGCCGATCAACTCGCTCCCCGGACGCCTCGGCCTCGTGCGCGGGCGGCTCATGCGTGACGCGGAAACAGGCGACTACCTGGTCCAGCCGCTCAGCGGCGCCGAGGGCGCGCCCGCGCACCTTCTCGCCGGCTTCGCGGAGGCCAACGCGCTGATCCGCATCCCTGACGACGTCACCGAGGTCCGCCCCGGCGACCTCGTCGACGTCGAGTTCCTGCAGCAGCGGTAGCGGGCCATGCTTGCATTTCTCGGCCTCAGCTCGGGCGGGTTCCACCCCGGGTGGCCCGAAGCGACGCCCGCGGTGTTCCTCCCCGACGGTGCCCGACTGCGGCTGCGCGAGCTGCGCGCCGGCGACGGTACCGACTGGGCGCGCTACCGCGTGGCCGACGAGCGCTGGCTCAAGCCCGTCGAGCCGACCGTGCCCACCTCATGGGCGGGCGCGCACACCCGCGGTGCTTGGCGCTCCACCTACTCCAACCTGCGCCGACTCGCCCTCGACGGGGTGGTCGTGCCCCTGGTCATCGAGCTAGACGGCCGCTTTGCCGGCCAGGTCACGCTGGGCAACATCCAGCACGGCTCCGTCTCCGAATGCTGGATCGGCTACTGGGTCCACTCGGCCTTCATGGGCCGCGGCCTGGCGACGGCCGCTTGTGCGCTCGGCACCGACCACGCCTTCGGGCGCGTCGGCATGCACCGGGTCACCGCGACCTACCTGCCCGACAACCCGGCCTCGGGCAAAGTGCTTGTGGCCAACGGCTACCGCCAAGAGGGTTACATGCGCCGCAACCTGCACATCGACGGGCAGTGGCGCGACCACCACTTCGTGGCGCTCAACGCGGACGACTACCACTCCACGGCCCTGGCCCGGTTGATCGCCGAGGGCAGGGTACGGCGTGGCTGAAAGGCACAGAGGTTTCGGGCCGATAACCTTACAACCCGACTCCATTGTTTAATCCCCGCTGCAAGAAAGGTGGCCTCCCCACATGGGCAGCCTCAGCCTCATCATCGTGCTGATCATCGTCGTCTGGGTGATCGTCCTGGCCCCGATCGTCATGGGCAACAACAAGCCGATCCGCCACTCCGGCGACGGCTATGATGCCACCCGGGTGCTGCACGCCGGCGGCAGCGAGCCGGTGGCGCAGCGCCGCCGCCCCAAGCTCTCCGCCGCCGACGTGCACCGCCACGACGACTCCGCGGTGGCCGACTACGAGGTCGTCGAGGCTGAAGCGGCGCCGCTGGCCAGTACCGGTGGCTCCACCGCGATTAGCCTGCGTGTCGACGAGCCCGAGCAGGAACACATCGACGGCGAGGTTGTCGTCGAGGAGGAGCAGCCCGCCCCCTCGGGATCCACCGCGTGGTCGGTGCTTCAGGCTGAGGCGGACGATGCGGGCGACATCGAGCAGGACCACTACGAGGTCGACGCCTCCTACGCCTCCCCGGGCGACTACGGCTATGCCGACGAGCAGCTCGTTGTCGAGGACGAGGTCACGGCTGCTCCGGCAGCGGAGGACGACACCGAGCAGATCGAGGACCACTCTGAGCTCACCGCCGAGGAGATCGCGTTCGCGCAGAACCGCCGCGGCCGCGGCGGCTGGGACCCAGAGCGCGAGCACGCGGCTCGCGAGGACAGGTTCAAGCGCCGCCAGCGCACGCTGCTCGGTCTCATCGTCGCCGACGTCATCGCCGTGGTTTTCGCGTTCGTGGTCGGCGGCTGGGCCTGGGTCGTGCCGGCGATCACGGTTGCGCTGACGGTCTGGTTCATGGTGGTGCTGCGTTCCGTGGTGAAGCAGGAACGCGCCCTGCACGCGCGCCGCGTGCGCCAGCTGCGCCGCGCTCGGATGGGTGTGGTGACCTCCGCCGACTCCGCGGCGCTGCCGCGTGAGCGCCGCGTGCCCGGCGCCGTTATCGTCGAGCTTGACGACGAAAGCCCCGATTTCGCGAACCTCGACTACCACTACGCAGCACCGGCAGCCGTGAGCTACGAGTACGACGACTACCACCGCGCTAGCTAGTGCGCCGCGCGGTCCTTATCGTCGCGCTGCTCAACCTCGCCTACTTCGTCGTCGAGATTGTCGCCGCGGCGGCGCTCGGCTCCGCGGCGTTGCTCGCCGACTCCGTCGATTTCCTGGAAGACACCGCGATCAACCTGCTGGTTTTCGTCGCGGTGGCGTGGCCGGCGGCGCGCAGGCGGGTTGCTGCGAAGGTGCTCGCCGGCCTGATCCTCCTTCCCGCCATCGCAGCACTAGTGATGGTGGTGTACAAGGTGCTCAACCCCGTGCCACCGGCCCCGGAGGGCCTCACCCTCGTTGCGGCAGGCGCGCTGGTAGTCAACGTCATCTGCGCGCTGATTTTGCTCAAGGTGCGCGGCACCGGGGTCGCTCTGGCCACCGGGGCTTGGCTCGCCGCGCGTAACGACGCCCTATCTAACGTCCTGATCATCATCGCGGGCCTGCTCACCTTCGTCTACGCCACGGCGTGGTTCGACATCGCCGTCGGTTTGATCATCGCGGTGCTCAACCTCTCGGCCGCGAAGGAGGTCTGGGAGGAAGCGGACTAGGCCTGGGCGCTGCCTTCCGGGGTGGCGTGGTCCTGGTCGACGATGACGTGCAGGACGGCGACGTGGGCGTCGTCAAGCGCGGCGAACGCGCGCTGCACGGCACCGTCGACTTCGTCGTCGCGGCTGACCGTCTCCGCCCACGCACCCATCGCCTGGGACCACGCGGCGAAGTCCGGGTTGGATAGCTGTGTGCCCTCCACCCGGCCCGGGAAGTGCTTCTCCTGATGAGCGCGGATCGTGCCGTACTGCTGGTTGTCCACCACCACAATCAGCATCGGAGCCTCGTAGCGCACCGCGGTGACGATCTCTTGGCCGTTCATCAGCAGCTCCCCGTCGCCCGCGAAGACCACCACGGTCCTCTCCGGCAGCGCGAGCTTCGCGGCCAAACCAGCGGCGACGGAGTAGCCCATGGAGCCCAGGCGCGGGGCAAGCATAGAGGGGAAGCGCCGCGTGGGGAAGAAGCGCTGCGGCCAGAAGCAGTGGTTACCGGCGCCGAACGCAGTGAGCGCGGTGTCGTCGAGTCGGGCCGTGACCTGCTCGAGGACGTGGTAGAAATCCACCGCGCCCTCGGGCAGGTTGGCGAAACGCTCCCCCGGGGCGGGGATGGCGGAAAACTCGGCGTGAATATTGCGGGCTTTGGCGAACCATTGAGTGGTGTCCGGCTTGGAATCTAGCGCGATCTCGTCGATCACCTGGGCAAAAGCGTGCGGGTCGGCGAGGACGTGGTGGGTCAGCGCCCCGGAGGAGCCCTTAAGTCCGGCGTCGGAGTTGACCACGATGTTGACCGCATCGAGGGACTGGCGCAGCGTGAAGTTGTCGGTGGGCTTGTCCCACAGCTTCGCGCCGATGCACAGCAGCACGTCGGCCTCCTCCAGCAACCGCGCCGTCTCCTCGTTGCGGGCGGTACCCAGCCATCCCGCGTTGGCGGGGGAGTCGAAGTTGATGCGGTCGGTCGAGCGCATGTCGTTGACCACGGGGATGGAGTAGCGCTCGGCGAAGCTCTGCACCGCGTCGCAGGCCTGCTGGGTCCAGCCCTGGCCGCCTTCGAAGATGAGCGGGGCGCGGGCGCCGCGTAGTGCTTCGGTGATGATCGCGATGTCGTGGTCCGCCACCGCGCCCTGCGCGGTAGCCATCGGCCCCGCGATCTCCCCGGTGAACTCCTCGAGCAGCACGTCCTCGGGCAGGCCGACGACGACCGGGCCGCGCCGACCCGACTGGGCGAGGTGGAACGCGTTGGCGACGACACGGCTGGCGCGCTGCGCGTCGTCGACGACGAACACGCCCTTGGTGATGTCGCCGAACCACACGTTGATGTCGAACTCTTGGAACGACTCCCGGTAGCGGTCCTTCACCGGCACGAGGCCGACGAAAAGAATGAGGGGGACCTCGTCCTGCCACGCCGTGTAGACGCCAATCTTAGCGTTCGCCGCGCCGGGGCCGCGGGTGACCATGGCCACGCCCGCGCGGCCGGTGGCCTTGCCGTGCGCCTCGGCGGCGTAGGCGGCGCCGCCCTCGTGGCGGCACACGACGGAGGCGATGGAGCTGTCGTGCATCCCGTCGAGCACCGCGAGGAAACTCTCCCCGGGGACCATAAACACGTGCGAGACGTGGTGTGCTTCAAGGGACTGTGCGATGGCCGCTCCGACATGCATGGCTGCCACCCTACCCCCAGATACCGGAGGAGCCCCTGCGCCAGCTACCCACCAGGTGCGTATCCACAACCCCCGTCGACTCCATGAGCGCGTACATGGTTACCGGGCCGACGAAGCGGAACCCGAGCGCCTTGAGATCCTTCGCCAGCTGCTCGGACTCGTGCGAGCGCGTGGGCACCTCGTCCATCGTTGTCGGCGCCGGGGTCGTCTCCGGCTGGTACGACCAGACGAACTCGGCGAGGTCGGTGCCGCGTTCGCGCAGGGCGACGGTGGCCCGGGCGTTGGTGATCACCGCCTCGAGTTTGCGGCGGTTGCGTATCAGGGAGGCGTCGGAAAGCAAATGCTCGATCGAGTCCATGCACGCGACGGCATCGGGGTCGAAGCCGCAGAAGGCCTCGCGCAGCGCGTCGCGCTTTTGCAGGATCAGCCGCCACGACAAGCCCACTTGGAAGCCCTCGAGGCAGACGCGCTCGAACATGCCGCGCTCGTCGGTCACGGGCATGCCCCACTCGGTGTCGTAGTAGTTGCGCAGCAACTCGTCGGCGGCGGCCCAGGGGGGGGCGGGCGCGGCCGTCGTCGCCGATGATGAGTCCGTTTTCTTTGAGTTTCATACCCTGTTGGACTGTAGTTCGCGCCCGCAGGTTCCACAGGTAATCTATTCCACATGAACAGGCCCGCGGTTCGCGACTTCGCGCTTTTGGTGTTGCGTTTTGTCCTCGGCGCCGTTTTCGTCGCCCACGGTTACCGCCGCTGGTTTGAAACGGGCATGGCGCGCTCGGCCGCGCAATTCGCCGAATGGGGCGTGCCCCAGCCTAAGCTCAGCGCCTACCTCGCCGGGTCCGTCGAGCTCATCGGCGGTGCGCTGCTGGTTATCGGTCTGCTGACCACGTTGGTCGCGGGTGTGTTGGCGCTGCTCGCCGCGGCGGCCGCCTACTTTGTCCACCTTGACCACGGGTTCTTCGCCGAGGCCGGCGGGGTGGAGTACCCGGTGGTGCTCGCGAGCGCGCTGTTTATCGTGGTCGTCTTCGGCGCCGGGCGCGCCAGCCTCGACGGGGTGTTAGCTCGTGCTTAGCCACGACCAGGTGCGCGCCGCGCTCTCCGCCCGCGTCGACGGGGAATCGAGCGGGCTTGACGACGCCGTCGTCGACGCCCACGTCGCCGAGTGCGCCGAGTGCAGCGCCTACTACCAGCGGATTCTCTCCCTGTCTCGCAACCTGCGCTTCGCCGAGATTGGCGGCGGGATGGCGCCACCGGAAAACCTCTCCACGGTGATCCTCGCCGGTGTCGAGGGCGAGTGGCGCAAGCTGTCGCAGCGGCGCATGGTGCTGCTGACCCTGTGCCGTGTTGCGCTTGTCGCGGCGGCGCTGGTGTGGCTGGCGTGGGCAGTGATGCACCTTGTCAATGGAGGAGAGTCGGGCACGGCATCGGTGCGCCTCGGCGTGGCCACCGCGCTCGCCTACACCGCGGCGCGCCCGGCCCAGATCCCCGGCATCGCGCTGGTGGTGGGCACCATGTTTACCTTCACTCTGGGTTTTGTGGTGCGCGACGCAGTGCTCGATACCGGTTCGGGCGTGGCGCCCCACGTTCTGATCCTGCTGCCGACCCTCATCGCGCTGCTGGGTACCCTCGCCGTGGATCGCGGGCCGCAGCTGCGCCGGGCGTGGCGGTCGCTGGGTGCGGATCCGACGTAGGGTGGGTTTTCGTTGTTTGGTGGGGCGGTGAGATGTCACGGTCGAGGCGCGCCCGGCCGTGAAACCGCAGGTCGCGATCACTCTGCAACCATCGACCGTGACGTTTGGCCGGGTGAGATGTCACAGTCAAGGCGCACCCGGCGGTAAAACCGCAGGTCGCAACCACGGCAGAACCGTTGACCGTGACATCTGACCGGGTGAGATGTCACACTCAGGCCCCACCCGGCCGCAAAACCCCAGGACGCAACCACAGCCCAGCCGTTGACCGTGACATCTAACCGACCGCAACACCCACCCCAGCACAACGCACAACCAAACCAAACTACCGCCAGCTCGGCAACCACATAATCAACGCGTAGTAGAAGTCCGGGATGCGGATGCCGTAGAGGATCGGCGCGAAGTAGATGAACATCCCGACCACCAGCGCCAGGTACACAATCACGGCGAGCTGGCCGGTGGTCACGGGGTATCCCGCGAGCTTGCGCACCCACTTCAGCGGCACGGCGGTGCCAAGCCGCGCCACGTAGCCGACGGCGATGGTGAGCAGCACGCAGATAAACGGCGCGAGCGCGGCAGCGTAGAAGAAGTACATCTGACGGTCGAACGCGGCCAGCCAAGGCACAAATCCGGCCGCGAACGCGATGAGCGGCACGATGACTCGGGCGTCTCGGCGCGTCAGCCACACCCACGCAGACCACAGCAGCACCGGCACCGTCAGCCACCAGATCGCGGGAGTACCGAAGAGGAAGATCATCTCGCGGCAGGTCGTGAACCCGCAGTCAATGTCGGTCGCCGAGTAGTACAGGATCGGGCGCGCGCCGACGAGCCACGCCCATGGCTTGGAGTCCCAGGGGTGCGAGTGCCCGCTTGACGACGTCAAACTGGCGTGGAAGTCCGCCACCGAGAGGTGGTAGTACAGCCAGCTCGCTACAGCGTCCGGCAGCGCTCCGAGCCAGGGCCAGTCCGAGCCGGAGATCGTCCCATCGACAGCGGCGTGGCGGTAAACGGATGTTTCGGATGCGAACCAGGCGCGCCAGGAGAAGATGTAGAGCAGCGCCGGGACCACCACGAGGGAGGCAAGCGCGGCCGGGACGTCGCGAAGCAGCGTGCCCACGACGGGCTTGGCAACCCCGTAACGGCGGCGCAGCCACAGGTCCCAGAAAGCGGAGAGCAGGCCGAAAAACGCGATGTAGTACAGCCCCGACCACTTCACGGACAGTGCTAAGCCCAAAAGCACGCCGGTGGCGAAGCGCCACCAGCGAAACCCAAGGCGAGGGCCGAAATTGCCCGTAATCTGCGCGTGGTGCATGCGCGCGTGGGCCTCGCGCATATCGCCGGCCAGCGTCCAGGCCGCGGCGACGATGAAAAACACCTGGAAGACGTCGAGCATGCCGAACTTCGCAGTCACCAGCAACACGCCGTCGAACACGGCAATGAGCCCGGCCACAAACCCCAACGCCGTCGATTGGGTCAGCCGGCGGCACAGCAACAGGGTGAACACCACGGTCCCGACGCCAAAGAGCGCGGGCATGATCCGCCAACCGAGTGGGGTGTAGCCGAAGAGGAACTCGCCAATGGCCAAAAGCTGCTTGCCCAGCGGCGGGTGCACGACCAGGCCGTAGGCGGGGTTCGACTCGATCCCGCCGAGCACCGGGTTGGAAAACGAGCGCACCATGTCCCACGCCTGCGGGACGTAGTGCTTCTCGTCGAAGATGGGGGTGCCGCCGGCGGTGGGCTGGGTCAGCCCGATGAGCCGGGTCAACAGCGCGAGCCCTGCCACGATAGCCAGCGCCACGGTGTCGCGCCTGGCCCACGGGATGGTTACCGGCGGGCTCGGGGCAACTCGTTTGGGGGAGATGGCCGTAGTCACCCCGGGGATATTACCCTTGGTCCCCATGAGCGAGAGCGAATCCACCGTCCCCGCCACCGGCATCGTGCTCGCGGCCACCCCACTGGGCAACATCAGCGACGCCTCGGCCCGCCTCGTCGAGGCGCTGGGCGCCGCCGACGTGATCGCGGCGGAGGACACCCGCCGCACCCGCCAGCTCGCGGCGGCGCTGGGGGTCGAGCTCGCGGCCAAGGTGGTGTCGAACTTCGACCACAACGAAAAGCTTCGCGTCGACGAGCTTATCGACGCCGCCCGCACCCGCATGGTCCTCGTCGTCACGGACGCCGGGATGCCGCTGGTCTCCGACCCTGGCCACGTGGTCGTCTCCGCCGCGCACGATGCCGGCGTGAACGTCACCTGCGTGCCGGGGCCGTCCGCGGTGACCACGGCGCTCGCGCTATCCGGGCTGAACGTGGGCCACTTCATCTTCGACGGTTTCGCACCCCGCAAGTCCGGCCCGCGCCGCGCATGGCTTGAAACGCTAAAAGACCAGCACCGCGCCGTGTGCTTCTTCGAGTCTCCGCACCGCATCGGCGCCACGCTTGCCGACGCCGCTGACGTGCTCGGGGGCGACCGGCGCGCCGCGGTGTGCCGCGAGCTGACGAAGACTTACGAGGAGGTGAAAAGGGCGTCGTTAAGCGAGCTCGCCCAGTGGGCGGCCGAGGGGCTGCGCGGCGAGATCACCGTGGTCATTGAGGGCGGCGCGCCCGCAGCGCGGAACGCAACCGACCTGGTCGATGCCGTCAGGGCGCGCGTCGATGCTGGTGAAAGGCTCAAAGACGTGGTGAAAGACATCGCGCGCGCCCACGGCGTGAAGGCTGGGGATCTGTACGACGAGGCCCTCACACAGCGCGATCTCGGTTAACGAATGTCGTCGACGTGGGGTAGCCTGCCTAGCGCCTGAGAATCGTCTCACTAGTAGCACTAAAGGAGCGACATCCATTGAGCGACAAGGACCTTGAAGCGGATTCCGCACCGTCGGCAACGAGCGAGCTCGCAGCACTGATCGACGCCGAGCACAGGGGTGAGAGTCTCTCGGCGGCCCAAGACGACACCGTTAGGTCGGAGGCAGACGACGACAACGCCCCGATTACCTGGGCGGTCGTCATCCCTATCGTGGTGGTTGTTGCGGGCATCGTCGCCTGGGGCCTGATTGGCCCCAACAGCTTCGCGGCGTTCGCCAACGAGTCGTTTAGCTGGGTCATCAGCAATCTCGGTTGGGCCTTTGTGCTGTTCGGCACCATTTTCGTCGGCTTCGTTTTGGTGATCGCCTTCTCAAAGTTCGGCTCCATCCGCCTCGGCAGGCCCGGCGAGCAGCCCGAGTTCTCCACCGCGTCGTGGATTTCCATGATGTTTGCCGCTGGCATGGGCATCGGGCTCATGTTCTACGGCGCATCCGAGCCGCTGAGCATGTACCGCGACGGTGTTCCTGGACGGCCGGCCAACGAGGTGGGCACCTCCATGGCGCAGACGATGTTCCACTGGACGCTGCACCCGTGGGCACTCTATGCCGTGATCGGGCTGGCTATCGCATACTCAACCTTCCGACTCGGCCGGAAGCAGCTCCTGTCCAGCGCCTTTGTCCCGATGATCGGGCAAAAGGGCGCTGAGGGCTTCGTGGGCAAGATCATCGATGCGCTCGCCATCTTCGCCACCATCTTCGGCACGGCCTGCTCGCTCGGCCTCGGCGCGCTGCAAATCACCTCGGGGCTGCGCGCCTCCGGGTTCGTCGAATCCCCCTCGACGCAGCTGACCATCGGCATCATTTCGGTACTCACACTTGCTTTTTTGATCTCCGCAGTCTCCGGCGTCTCGCGCGGAATCCGGCTGTTGTCTAACTTCAACATGATCATCGCTGCGCTCTTGGCAGTCTTCGTCTTCGTTGTCGGGCCAACGGTCAGCATGCTGAACATGCTGCCCACCGCGATTGGTTCCTACGTGAACCAATTCTTCTCCATGGCGGCCCGCACCGCGGAAAGCGCCGACGGCGAGGCGGGGGCGTTTCTCTCTGGCTGGACCATCTTCTACTGGGCGTGGTGGATCTCATGGTCGCCCTTCGTCGGCATGTTCCTGGCGCGCATCTCGCGTGGGCGCACGATCCGCGAGTTCTGCCTCGGCGTATTGCTCGTGCCTTCGATGCTGTCGACAATCTGGTTTACCATCTTCGGCGGCTACGCCATCAAACTCGAGCAGGAGGGTAACTCGATCTACGGCTCCGGGGACCCCGAAGACCAGCTCTTTAGCCTTTTGCACAGCCTGCCCGGCGGATTCTTCATGGGCATCTTCGCCGTGATTTTGCTCGGGACGTTCTTCATCACCTCCGCCGACTCGGCCTCCACAGTGATGGCGTCGATGGCGCAGAATGGGCGCATTAATGCCAAATCATGGCTCGCCGCGGTCTTCGGCCTCGGAACCGCGGGTGTCGGTCTGATGCTGCTGGTCAACGGTGGCAGCGACGCGCTCAACTCCTTGCAGTCGGTCACCATCGTCGCGGCGACACCGTTCTTGTTCATCCTCGTCGCGCTGATGTTCGCGATTGTTAAAGATGTCTCCAATGACCCGATCTACCTCGATGCCAAGGAACAGGAGCGCTTCGCCCGGCAGCTCGCGGTGGAGCGCCGCCGCCACCGCGAGCAGCTCCAGCTAGAAGCCCGCAAACGGCAGGTAAAGTGAATCATCACCCCGGGCCGGCAGTAAGGTTGAGGCCATGACTTCTCACGACAACGTCCTCGTTTGCGTTGCCTGGCCCTATGCCAACGGCCCCCGCCACATCGGCCACGTCGCCGGTTTCGGGGTTCCCTCCGATGTTTTTGCGCGCTACCAGCGCATGACGGGCCGCAATGTGCTCATGGTCTCCGGCACCGATGAGCACGGCACCCCGCTTCTGGTCCAGGCGGACAAGGAGGGCGTGACTGTCAAGGAGCTCGCGGATCGCTACAACGCGCAGATCGTCGAGGACCTCGCGGGCCTGGGCCTGTCCTACGACTTGTTCACCCGCACCACCACTCGTAACCACTACGCCGTGGTGCAGGAGCTGTTCAAGGGGCTCTACGCCAACGGTTACATGGTCAAGGAGACCACCCGGGGCGCGATTTCCCCGTCAACGGGTCGCACCCTGCCGGATCGCTACATTGAGGGCACCTGCCCGATCTGCGGCGCGACCGACGCGCGCGGCGACCAGTGCGACACCTGCGGCAACCAGCTCGATCCGGCCGACCTGATCAACCCGGTGTCCAAGATCAACGGGGAGACCCCGGAGTTCGTCGACACCGAGCACTTCATGCTCGATTTGCCCTCGCTTCACGACGCCCTGAAGACGTGGCTTGGGACCCGCGAAGACTGGCGCCCCAACGTGCTGAAGTTCTCCCTGAACCTACTCGAGGACATGCGCCCGCGTGCGATGACCCGCGACATTGACTGGGGCATCCCGATCCCGGTCGAGGGCTGGCAGGACAACCCCTCGAAGAAGCTCTACGTGTGGTTCGACGCGGTGGTGGGCTACCTCTCCGCCTCGATCGAGTGGGCGGCGCGCTCGGGCGACCCGGATGCGTGGAAGGCGTTTTGGCAGGACCCCGCCACCGAGGGCTACTACTTCATGGGCAAGGACAACATCACCTTCCACTCGCAGATCTGGCCGGCGGAGCTGCTCGGCTACGCGGGCAAGGGCGCGACCGGCGGCAGCCCGGGTGTGCTCGGGGAGCTCAACCTGCCCACCGAGGTCGTGTCCTCGGAGTTTCTCACCATGTCCGGCTCGAAGTTCTCCTCGTCGAAGGGCGTGGTGATCTACGTCAAGGACTTCCTCGCCGAGTTTGGACCGGACCCGCTGCGCTACTTCATCGCGGTCGCCGGCCCAGAAAACAACGACACGGACTTCACCTGGGACGAGTTCGTGCGCCGGGTGAACAACGAGCTGGCCAACGGGTGGGGCAACCTGGTTAACCGCACGGTGTCCATGGCCCACAAGAACTTCGGCGAGGTGCCCGCGCCTGGCGTGCTGGAGGAATCTGACCAGCGCATCCTGGACCTGGCCGAGCGCACCTTCGTCGAGGCCGGCGCGGACTTGGGAGAGGCGAAGTTCAAGAACGCGATTACCAAGGTCATGCACGTCGTCGGAGAGGCCAACGCCTACATCGCGGAGAACGAACCGTGGAAGCTGGCGAAGGACCCGGCGCAGCGCGACCGCTTGGCCACGGTGCTGTGGACCGCGCTGCAGGTCGTCTCCGACTGCAACGCCATGCTCACCCCCTTTATCCCGCACACCGCGCAGCGCGTGCACGAGACGCTGGGTCGCGACGGGCGGTGGGCGGTGAGCCCGGTGATCGAGGAGGTCACCGACGACGCCGATGTCGAGCTCGTCGGGGCCGGCCTGCCCGACAAGGGCCAGACCTACATGACCATCACCGGCGACTACACCAAGCAGAAGGCCGTGTGGGCTCGCGTTGACGTCACCCCGGGCACGGCACTGAGCAAGCCGCAGCCGCTGATTGCCAAGCTGGATCCCGAACTCGGCGAAACCGGACCCGCGTGGGCGCCCGTCCAGTAATGCGCCCCGCGTTGCTGTTCGTCGCGGTGGCCATCGCCGCGATTAACCTGCGCGCCGGTATGGCGTCGGTAGGCGCCGTGCTTGACGACGTCCTAGCGCACTACAACGCCCCCGCCTCCATCGGCGGGGTGATCACCGCGATGCCCGGGGCACTGTTTTGCGTCTTCGGGCTCAGCGCGGTGCCGCTGGCGCGCCGGGTCGGGTTGACGCCGACGCTGCTCGCGGCCGCCATCGCAACGGCCGCGGGCCTCGCGCTGCGCCCGTTCGCTCCGATGATTTCTCTGTTTATCCTGGCTACGATCTCCGTGGCGGGCGGCATCGCGCTGGTCAACGTGATCCTGCCGGCATGGATCAACAAGTACGGCGGCGCGCACATCGTCGCGCTGACCACCATCTACTCGGCCACCGTGTCGGTTTCTGCGCCGCCGGGTACCTGGGCGTGGTGTTCGCACCCACCACCGCGCCGATCTTCTGCTGCGCACCTCCGGCCTCGGCGGCTGGTGCTTCCCGCTGGCGCTGGCACTGATCCCGGCGCGCACCCGCACGGTGATCGTCACCGCGCGGCTGTCTGGGTTTGTGCAGCCCGTCGGCTACATCCTCGCGGCCGCCGGGCCGCTGCTCGTCGGCGTTGCTCTCGCTTGTTCTCGGCGGGCTGGGCTCGCCGCCTCCCGGCGCGTCTTTATTGAGGACGAGTTAGCGGGATAAACAGGTCCGTCACCGGCGCGTCCTGGTCGTCGCCCATGGTGACGTACTCCTCGATGAGCAGTCTGTCCACGGCGTGGCCGTCCGCCTCCGTGGCCGCGGCGAACTCGTCCCACTGCGCCCCGAGATCGCTGTACGCACAGGTGACGCGCTTTACTACGGCCTCGATCTCTTCGAAGCGCTTCAAGGAGACGTGGCCGTCGCCGATGTCGTCGATAAGCGGGGCGATGAGGTCGAGATCCTCGTCGGCGATGACGAACCCGGCCGCGATATCGAACGCCTCGCCGGGTGGGCTGAAGTAGTAGGCACGCGCGGCCTGGGGCAGCACCCCGACGGATTCGGTGAATTCGTGGAGCAGCGGGTAGTAGTGGTCGAAGAACTCGCGGAGCGCGTCGGGGCCGACAGTGTCGTGGGCGACGAGCGCGGTGTGGGCCGGCAGCGTGATCTGGTTCATACCCCCGACGATACCCGTGAACTCCGCTAGAGAAACTGCTTAATGAATGCGGTGAGCTTGCCGGGCTCGTCATCCTCGAATCGCGAGTCGACCACGACGATGGGGGCGGTGTAGCGCTCCGGGGTTTGCATGACGACGAGGTCGGTGCCGTAGTCGTCGTGAAGCAGCTTCCAGGAAAAGCCGTGCTCGCGCACGAGGGCGTCGCCAAGCGCCGTGCCGTAGATGCGGGCGGTCTCCCCGCGCGGGAAGGAGCGCTTCAGGTCGGGGTCGGAGGCGAGGTACTCCGTGATCACCGCCTCGAAGGACTCCGCGATGGCCGTTGCGTCGCCGGTGATGCCGCGCGCGGCGGCCTCGAGCAGGTCGGTCTCGATCTGGGAGCGGGTCGAAGCGTCGATGTCTGCGAATGCCATAGTCTCTATCGTATGAGTAAAAAGAAGCGCCCGACGCCGGTCCCCGCGGAGCCGATCGCCGGGCTTGTCGACGCCCACACGCACCTCGCCTCCATCAAAGAACCGCTCTCCGAGCTGGTTGCGCGGGCCAAGGCGGCCGGCGTGGAGCGGATCTGCACCGTCGGCGACGGACTGGATGAGGCGGAAAGGGCACTCGCCGCCGCCCACGAGCACCCAAGCGTTGTCGCGGCGTGCGCGATCCACCCGACGCGCGCCCACGAGCTGGATAGCGCCGCGCGCACCCGCCTGACCGAGATGGCCGCGGACCCGCGCTGCGTCGCCATCGGCGAGACGGGAGTGGACGCCTACTGGATCACCCACGACCCTGACGGCACCGCCCCGCTTGAGGTGCAGGAGGAGGCGTTTCGCTTCCACATTCAGCTCGCCGTGGACACCGGCAAGTCGCTGATGATCCACAACCGCGAGGGCGACGAGGACATGCTGCGCATCCTCGCCGATTCCCCACGCCCGCGCGAGGTGATGCTGCACTGCTTCTCCTCCCCGGTCGATGTGGCGCGCGAAGCGATCGAGCGCGGGTACGTGCTGTCGTTTGCCGGAAACGTCACGTTCAAGCGCAACGACTACCTGCGCGAGGCCGCCGCGCTCGCCCCGGTGGGGCAGCTTCTGATTGAGACCGACGCGCCGTACATGACCCCGGAACCGTTTCGGGGCGCGCGCAACGAGCCGTCGCTGATCGGGCACACCGCGGCCGTGGTGGCGCAGGCGCGGGGCATCGAGCCCGCCGAGCTTGCCAACGAGGTGGGACAGACGTACAGCCGCATGTTCGGGGTCTAGCCCCCGCACGATATTGCGTATTACGGATTGTTACCGTATTGTTACAACGACTGCCAGGACACTTACCGATGTTAGGGAACACGATTTATGGCTGCCAAGCGCATTAACTCCACCACCTCCGCCACCCGCCGCGTTATCGCGGGCAGCGTCGCAGGCGCTGTCATCGTCGGCGGCGCCGCCACCGCCGCCGCAGCGGCCCAGAAGAACGTCACCGTCGACGTCAACGGCGAAGCCACCACGGTGCGCACCTACTCGGACAACGTCGAGGGCGCGCTGCAGGCGGCCGGCGTGCAGGTGGGCGCAGCCGACCTCGTCTACCCGGCGCCGTCGGACGCACTGCAGTCCGGGGCCACCGTCACGGTGCGCACCGCCAAGCCGGTCGCACTGGTGATCGACGGCGCTGAGCAGCAGCTCACGTCTACCGCCGCGACGGTCGCGGACCTGGTCAGCGAGGCCGGCATTACCGCCGCCTCGGCACTGAGCGCGCACCCGGACCAGCCGCTGACCGATGGCATGACCATCGACGTGACCACCCCGAAGATCGTCTCCATCAAGGACGGCGGCAACGTCGTCTACACCTCGGAGGCCGCCAAGACCGTCGGCGACCTGCTCGCCGCCCGCGGGATCACCTTCGACTCCAAAGACCGCCTCAACGTCCCGCTTCAGGCCCCGCTCGAGCCGAACATGCAGATCGTGCTCGACCGCGTCGACGTCTCCGAGACCTCCGAGACCGTCGAGTTCGACGCCCCGGCCCACGTGGTGGAGGACAACAACCTCCCCGCGGGTACCGAGGAGGTCCGCGAGCCGGGCGCGAAGGGTGAGAAGAAGGTGCTGCACCGTACCGTCACCGTCAACGGCGTCGTGGAGTCCTCCGGCCCGGCCGGCGAGAAGGAGATCCGCCCCGCGGTTCCCGCCACCGTCGTCCGCGGCACCAAGGCCGCCGCTGCCCCCGCCGCCACCGCCGCGAGCGCCCCGTCGGTCGCCGGCGGCTCGGTGTGGGACCAGATCGCGCAGTGCGAGTCCGGCGGCAACTGGTCGATCAACACCGGCAACGGCTACCACGGCGGCCTGCAGTTCAACCCGGGCACCTGGGCGGCCTACGGCGGCACCCAGTACGCGCCGACCGCCGATCTGGCCACCCGCGAGCAGCAGATCGCGATCGCCGAGAAGACCCAGGCCGCCCAGGGCTGGGGCGCCTGGCCCGCCTGCACCGCGAAGCTGGGCCTGCGCTAACGGTGGTTGAGTCCCACCTCCTCGGACCCGTTGAGGTCCGCGAGCTGGCCAGCGAGCTCGGGGTGACCCCGACGAAGAAGCTCGGCCAGAACTTCGTGCACGACCCGAACACGGTTCGCCGCATCGTCGCGGCCGCGGAGCTGAGCGCCGACGACGTCGTCGTCGAGGTCGGCCCCGGGCTGGGCTCGCTTACCCTCGGGCTGATCGATTCCGTCGCCCACGTCATCGCGCTGGAGATCGACCCGCGCCTCGCGGGCCGCCTGGCGCGTACCGTCGAACAGCGCGCTGAAAGCTTCGCCGAGCGCCTCGAGGTCGTTTGCGCGGACGCGCTGCGCGTGCGCCGGGCGGACATCTCGCGCGCTCCGACGGCGCTAGTGGCCAACCTGCCGTACAACGTCTCCGTGCCCGTGCTGCTGCACCTGCTCGAGGAGTTCCCGACGATTCGCCGGGTACTGGTCATGGTGCAAAAAGAAGTCGCGGACCGCCTCGCCGCCGAGCCGGGCTCGAAGATCTACGGCGTGCCCAGCGTCAAGGCCGCCTTCTACGGGCGCGTCAGCCGCGCCGGGACGATCGGCAAAAACGTGTTCTGGCCAGCGCCGAACATCGAGTCCGGGCTGGTGCGTATCGACGTTGACCCGGACACCGATCGCAACTTGCGCTCATCCGTGTTCCCGCTTGTCGACGCCGCGTTCGCCCAGCGACGCAAGACCCTGCGTTCGACGCTGGCGGGCGTGTACGGCTCGCCCGCGGCGGCCGAGCAGGCGCTTGTCGACGCCGGCATCGACCCCGGGTTGCGCGGCGAGAAGCTCTCGGTCGACGACTTCATCCGCCTCGCCCGGGCCGGGGGCGCGCAGTGATCCTCCATTTCGTTGCCACCGCGCCCGCGAAGGTGAACCTCCACCTCGGGGTGGGGGAGGCGCGCGCCGATGGCTATCACGATCTGGTGACGGTGTTCCAATCCGTTGATCTGTGGGAGACGGTGAGGTTGAGCGTCGACACGCGAGCTCCACGGGTGACGCAGGGCTCCGTGGTCACGGGCATGACGACGTCGTTTGGCGTGAAGCGGCCGGCAGAAGACATAGACACGCCGGCCAACCTCGCGTGGCGCGCGGTCGACGCGGTGGTGGACGCCTACCGCCGCATCGACGGCGCGGTGTCGCTGCCACGGGTGAGCATTGAGGTGGAGAAGAACGTCTTCGTCGCTGGCGGCATGGCAGGCGGCTCCGCCGACGCGGCGGCCGCGCTGCTCGCCGCGAACGCGTTCGTGGGGCACTACGGCGGTACCACGCTGAGCCGCGACACCATCGTGGATCTTGCCAAGTCGCTGGGTGCCGACGTGCCGTTTTGCCTGATGGGTGGCACCGCGCTGGGCGCGGGCCGGGGTGACGAGGTGGTGGAGATGATGTCGCGCGGGTTGTACTGGTGGGTGTTTATCAACCCCAGCGTGCCGCTGCCGACGGGGGAGGCGTTTTCGCGTCTCGACGACCTGCGCCACAACGACGCCTCGGTCGTTCCGCACCTCAACACCACCACGCTGTCCCGGTGCCTGCTTACCGGGGAGCCCCGGCTGGTCGCCCGCGCGCTGCACAACGACCTGCAGCCGGTTGCCGTGGCGATGCGCCCGCAGCTTCGGGCGCTGCTTGACTTCGCGGCCGACTGCGGGCTGCGGGCGATCGTCTCCGGCTCCGGGCCGACCGTGGCGCTGCTGTGCGAAGACGAAGAAGATGCGCTGGATGCCCGCGACCGCATCGAAGCCGCCTTCGACGGCTACGAGATAGTGTGCGCGGCTGGCCCGACGACGGGCGCGCGTGAAGTTCTAGAATACTAGTGCGAAAACCTCACGGAGTCTGTCTGGGCTGGGCGATAGCGTGAGTGCTCATGAGACCAGCCGTTTACATCCCGACGCGCGAGGCGCTTCACGCGCCTGAGTTCGTCACCGTCGATTTCGAGACCGCCAACCGGCTCAGCCCCGCGTCTGCCTGCCAGGTCGCGCTGGTCAAGGTCGCGGGCGACAGGGTGGTTGACCAGCTGGTAACCTACCTGCGCCCGCCGGAGGAGTACATCCGCTTCGACTTCACCTACATCCACGGCATCGAGCGCGGCGACGTGGAGCAGGCCCCCACCTGGTACGACATTGCCGACGACGTCCATGCACTTGTCGGCGAGCTGCCCGTGTGGGCCCACAACGCCCCGTTCGACGCCGCGGTGTGGCGCGCGCTCGACGCCTACTACTTCACCGGCACGTTCCCTGCGCAGTTCTACTGCACGTGCCGCACCGCGCGCCGGCTGATCCCGGGGCTGCGCGACTACCGGCTGCCGACGGTTGCCGCCTACTGCGCCCCGACTTTCGACCTGGTCCACCACACCGCGGATTCCGACGCGTTGGCCTGCGCGCACATCGTCGGCAAGCTCCGCCGCAGCTCGTACCTGCACTCGGCGTTGAGCTAGCGGGGGTGGTCTAGACTGGTCAGCCTATGGCGAACCTGATCAACCTCGAAAACGTCTCCAAGTCCTGGGGGCTAAAGACCCTGCTGGACGGCGTGTCGCTCGGCGTGCAAACCGGCGACCGCATCGGCATCGTCGGCGTCAACGGCGGAGGCAAAACCACCCTGCTCGAGGTCCTCACCGGAATCGAGGCGCCCGACGCCGGACGCGTCTCCCACAACTCGGACCTGCGCATGGCCGTGGTGACCCAGCGCTTCGACCTAGACGAGAACCTCACCATCGGTGAGGCCGTTGTCGAACCGCTCGGTGTCGCCACCTACCAGTGGGCCTCGAACGCGAAGGTGCGCGAGGTGCTGCAAGGCACCGGGGTGGTGGAGCTCGGGCTGGACACCCCGGTGGGGCAGCTCTCGGGCGGGGAGCGCCGGCGCGTGAACCTCGCCGCCGCCCTAGTCCAAGACCTCGACCTTGTCGTGCTCGACGAGCCGACCAACCACCTTGACGTCGAGGGCGTGCAGTGGCTCGCCGAGCATCTGCTGGCCCGCAAAATCGCGGTCGTGGTGGTGACGCACGACCGCTGGTTCCTGGACACGGTGGCCACGCTCACGTGGGAAGTCCACGACGGCACCGTCGACGTCTACGCCGGCGGGTACAACGACTGGACCTTCGCGCGCGCCGAGCGGGCCCGCCAGGCCGACGCGGTCGAGCAGCGCCGCGCCAACCTCGCGCGCAAGGAGCTCGCGTGGCTGCGCCGCGGCGCCCCGGCGCGCACGTCGAAGCCGCGCTACCGTATCGAAGCGGCCGAGGCGCTGATCGCCAACGTGCCCGCCCCGCGCGACACTGTGGAGCTCATGGCGTTTTCGAAGGCGCGCCAGGGCAAGGTGGTCATCGAGCTGCACGACGCGCGCATCGAGGCGCCGGACGGACGCGTGCTGGCGGACGACCTGACGTGGCGCCTCGCGCCGGGCGAGCGCATCGGCCTCGTCGGCGTCAACGGCTCCGGCAAGACCACGCTGCTGCGCGTGCTCGCCGGCGAGTACCCGCTGGCCGCCGGCAAACGCGTCGAGGGGCAGACCACCCGCATCGGCTGGTTGCGCCAGGAGCTCGACGACCTCGACCCCACGCGCCGCGTCATCGACGCCGTAGAGGACGTTGCCACCTACATCCAGCTCGGCGGCAAGGACATCTCCGCCTCTCAGCTCGCCGAGCGGCTCGGGTTCAGCCCGAAGCGCCAGCGCACCCCGGTCGGCGACCTCTCCGGCGGCGAGCGCCGCCGCCTGCAGCTCACCCGCGTGCTGATGAGCGAGCCCAACGTGCTGCTTCTCGACGAGCCCACCAACGACCTCGACATCGACACGCTCCAGGAGCTCGAGGACCTGCTCGACGGCTGGGCCGGGACCCTGGTCGTGATCTCCCACGATCGCTACCTCATCGAGCGCATCGCCGATAGCACCTACGCGCTGTTCGGCGACGGCGAGTTGACCAACCTGCCGGGCGGGATTGAGCAGTACCTGCAGCGCCGCCAGCACGAGGAGGGCAGCAGCGGCCCACTTGACTTGGGTGGCGGCAAGGGCGGCGTCGTCAAGCAGCGCTCAATGTCCTCGCAGGAAGAGCGCGAGCTGCGCAAACAGATGAACGCGCTTGAGCGCAAGATCGCCAAGGCCGATGAGCGCGTCGGTGCGCTGGAGGCACGCATCGCCGAGCTCTCCAGTGCGGACGCGCCCGATTTCGAGCAGATCGGGCAGGTGACCAAGGAGTTGGACGACGCGCGCGAGGAGCGCGAGGCGCACGAGATGGAGTGGCTTGAGTTGGGGGAGAAGCTAGAGTCCGGCAACGAGTAACCTAGGTGCCATGATCCTGATCAACGTCATATTCCACCCCTTGGACGAGCACGTGGAGAATTTCCGCGAGCTCGTCGCCCCGTTCACGGATGCCACCCGCGCGGAGGAGGGCTGCCTGTTCTTCGACTGGTACCGCAGCGAAGAGGACCCGTCCGAGTACATCCTCGTCGAGGGTTTCAAAGATGACGCCGCCGAGGCGCACGTGAATTCGCCACACTTCAAGGCGGCACAAGAGCTCTTCCCGACGATTCTGAAGCGCACCCCGCAGATCATCAACACGCTGATCGAGGGCAAGACCGAGTGGGATGAGATGGCGGAGTTCAAAGTTGGCTAAGAACGACAATCAGAACAAGCCTCCAAAGCTGTCGAAAAAGGCTTACGAGAAGGAACTGTTGCGCCTCCAGGCGGAGCTCGTGGCGATGCAGCACTGGGTGGTCACCACCGGCGAGCGTCTGGTCATTGTCATGGAGGGCCGCGACGCGGCGGGCAAGGGTTCGGCGATCAAGCGCATCACCCAGTACCTCAACCCGCGCACCTGCCGGATTGAGGCGCTTCCCAAGCCGACGGAGCGCGAGCGCACCCAGTGGTACTTCCAGCGCTACGTCGAGCGCCTGCCCGCGGCCGGCGAGATCGTGATCTTCGACCGCTCCTGGTACAACCGCGCCGGCGTCGAGCGGGTCATGGGGTTCTGCACCTCGCAGGAGTACCGCCGCTTCCTGCACCAGGCGCCGATTTTCGAGCGTCTGCTCGTCGAGGACGGGATCATGCTGCGCAAGTACTGGTTCTCCGTTTCCGACGAGGAGCAGTACGCCCGTTTCGAGTCGCGCCGGGAGGACCCGCTGCGACGCTGGAAGCTCTCGCCGATGGATCTGGAGTCTATCAACAGGTGGGAGGACTACTCGCGGGCAAAAGACGAGATGTTCGTGCACACGGACATCCCGTCGGCGCCGTGGTACACGGTGGAATCGGACGACAAGAAGCGCTCGCGCATCAACGTCATCTCGCACCTTCTGTCAACCATCCCCTACGAGCACCTGACGATGGACCTGCCGGAGATCCCGCAGCGGCCGGAGTCGTCGAACTATACGCGCCCGCCGCGCGGGGAGTTCCGCTACGTTCCCGACGCCGCAGCCGCGCTCGAGGAGAAAAAGAAGGGCAAGAAAGCTTAACGACGCCTTCCCCGCGGGCTGGAGACCGTCTTGTCGCCCGGGATGTAAAAGCGCAGCGGAGCATCGGCATTTTTGGTGATCCCGATGCGCGGCCCCGCGACCCACTCCGGCTCCGCCTCGCGTGGTCGCAGGATAACTGGGGTGCCGTTGTCGTCTAGCGTCAGCCCGAGTGCTTGGCCCAGGTTGCCCGGCCCGCGGGCGAGGTTCTCATCCGGGATGGGTTTGCGGTCGGGGCGCTGCCGGCGCCCGAGCGCCGTGTCGCGGCCGGAGATGACCTCCCCGCCGCGCATGAGGCAGCCGTGCCCGGTTCCCTCGGGGGCGCACACGATGTTGCCGTTGAAGTGGATGCCGTAGGAGAAGTAGACGTAGAGCCTGCCGGGCGGGCCGAACATCGCCGCGTTGCGCGTCGTCTTCCCGCGGTAGGTGTGCGCCGCCGGGTCCTCGGTGCCGAGGTAGGCCTCGACCTCGGTCAGCCGGATGGCCACCCCATTGAGTTCGATGATGCAGCCGAGAAGCTGCGGCGCGACAAGGTCGGCGCTTTGGTGGAAATCGATCCCGCTCACGACGTGATCCACCGCTCGATGCGATCGAGCGCCCCGTGCTCGTCGTTGGTGCCGACGACTTCGTCGGCGATGGCTTTCAGATCCGGGTGCGCGTTGCCCATCGCCACGGCCCAGCCCGCTTCCTCGAGCATGGCGTAGTCGTTGAGATAGTCGCCGATCGCGGCGGCATCCGCAAGGGCGACACCGAGGGTTTCGGCGAGCGCGCGCAGCGCCACACCCTTGTTCACCCCCGGCGCCATCAGGTCAATCCAGTGGTGCGAACTCACGGTCGCGTTGAGCTCGGGGACGACCTCGCCCAGCCACGGCAGTGCGTCGCGCTCGGCGTCAGTTTCGACGTAGAGGGCGACCTTGACGGTGTCGTCCGGGTCGTTGGACAGGGCGTCGAGAAGCGAGCTGGCGCAAACATTGGCCAGGTAGTACTTGTCCACCTCTGCCTGGATTGCGGGTGGGGTATTAGCCGCGGTGTAGGAGATCTCGGGCTTGCACAGCACCGCATGGGCACGAAACGGGGCGGTGTCGAGAGCGGCGGCGAGGCGGTGCACGGCCCCAGGCGCGAGCGGGCTGACGGAGACGATCTCGCCCTTGTGCCACACCACTGCTCCGTTTTCCGCGATGAAGGTGTCGGGCTCGTTGCGCGAGAACATGTGCTGCAGCGTGGCCAGCTGGCGGCCCGAGGCGGGGGCGATGACGATTCCGGCGTCGAGGGCGCGGTCCAGCAACCCCCAAAACGCCTCGGGAATGGTGCCGGAGGAGTCGACGAGCGTGCCATCCATGTCCAGCGCGACGATACGGGGTGCTGTCATGACCAACTTTCATGTATCACTGGATTGCATGAACCAGCCTGTAAAAACTTCCGTGTTGCACCATACCGGAGTTATCACCCTCGACCGACCCAAAGCCCTGAACTCACTGAACCACGAGATGGTCGGCCTGATCGCCGCCGCGCTCGATCAGTGGCGTGACGACGCCTCCATTGAGCAAGTCATCATCCATTCCTCCGGCAAGCACTTCTGCGCCGGCGGCGACGTCCGCGCCGCGCGCGAAGGTGTCGTCGAAGGCCGCGCGGAGGAGGTCGATTCCTACTTCGCCGACGAGTACGAGATGAACCTCGCCATTGCCAACTACCCCAAGCCCTACATCGCGCTCGTCAACGGCGTGATCATGGGCGGCGGGCTGGGCGTGTCCGCCCACGGTTCGCACCTGGTGGTCACGGAGGACGCCTTCGCCTCGATGCCGGAGATGAATATCGGCTTTATCACCGATGTCGGCATGAGCCACAGGCTGCAGAACCTGCCGAAGCGCCCCTCCGCCGCGCTCGGCACCTTCCTCGCCCTGACCGGATACAGGCTCAGCGCCGACGACATGCTCGCCACCGGCTTGGCGACGCACAAGGTGGCCAGCCTCGACGGTCTCGTCGAGCGCATCGCGGCCGAGGGCCTGGGCGTGCTCGACGAGGTTTCCCTTCCAGCGGGCGATTCCGAGCTGGCGCGTTGGTTCGACGCAGTGGAGGGCGTGTTCGTCGGCTCGTGGCCGGAGATTTCGCAGCGGTTGGATTCGGCCCCGCCAGAGCTCGCGCAGCTCGTGGAGAAACTCACCGCGCAGGCGTCGCCGAGCGCGCTGGTTGCCGCGTCCGAGCTGATGGCGGCGAACTCATCGCTCGACCTCGCGCAGTCGCTCGAGAACGAGCGTGCCTTGGCCGCCGTGATGTGCCGCGAGCCCGATTTCGCTGAGGGCGTGCGCGCGGTGCTGCTCGACAAAACCAACGACGCGGACTTCGCCGAACCACGCGAACCCGAGCTCTACCGCAACGCGCTGCGCCATGTGGGGTAACAAACAGGGGTAAAGCCGGTCTTCAAATGTCCGAATCGCTAGGATGGGGGCGTATGCGCACCCCCGTTTGCGCACATAAATTGGCAAAACCCGTACCCGAGTAACACAAAAGGAAGCGTGCCGTGACTGCGACTTCATCGACCGAGACCCAGAACGACTGGAACCACAAGCTAACGCTCGCACAGGAGATGCTGCCGCTGATCAGCCAGCTGCACCGCGAGAACAACGCGGTGACGTCGATCTATGGTCGCCTCCTCGTCGGCGTCACTGACGTCGACATCATCAAGGCGCACCGCTACGCACGTCGCGTCGTCGAGCGCGAGCTTCCGCTGGATGAGACCCTGCCGATCCTCAAGGAGCTGGTCCAGCTCGACCTGGGCACCAGCTCCATCGACCTGGGCCGCCTGGCGAAGAACTACTCGCGCAGCGAGGGCCAGGACCTGCGTTCCTTCCTCGAGCAGGAGCTCGCCGGCGCGATCGGGGGCGAGAAGCAGACCGAGCCGCGCGACGTGGTGCTCTACGGCTTCGGCCGCATCGGCCGCCTGCTCGCGCGCATCCTGGTCGCCCGCGAGGCGACCTACGGCGGCGTGCGCCTGCGCGCGGTGGTGGTACGCAAGAAGGGCGACGACGACATTGTCAAGCGCGCCTCGCTGCTGCGCCGCGATTCCATCCACGGCCCCTTCAACGGCACCATCACCGTCGACCACGAAAAGGAAATCATCTGGGCGAACGGCACCGCCATCCAGATGATCTACTCGGACGACCCCTCCTCGATCGACTACACCGCCTACGGCATTAACGACGCCATCGTGGTCGACAACACCGGTCGCTGGCGCGACCGCGCGGGGCTGTCCCAGCACCTTCAGTCCAAGGGCGTGCAGAAGGCCCTGCTCACCGCCCCGGGCAAGGGCGATGTGCGCAACATTGTCTACGGCGTCAACCACTCCGACATCACCAACGATGAGTCGGACAACATCATCTCGGCCGCATCCTGCACGACCAACGGCATCACCCCGGTGCTGAAGGTGATCAACGACCGCTACGGCGTGCGCCACGGTCACGTGGAGACGGTCCACGCCTACACCAACGACCAGAACCTGGCTGATAACTACCACAAGGGCCCGCGCCGCGGCCGCGCCGCAGCGCTCAACATGGTGCTCACCGAAACCGGCGCCGCCAAGGCCGTGTCCAAGGCGCTGCCCGAGCTGGAGGGCAAGCTGACCGGCAACGCAATCCGCGTGCCCACGCCGGACGTGTCCATGGCCGTGCTCAACCTCGAGCTGGAAAAAGAGGTGGAAAAGGACGAGGTCAACGAGTTCCTGCGTCGCGTGTCCACCGATTCCAGCCTGCGCCAGCAGATTGATTACATCAACTCCCCGGACATCGTCTCGACGGACCTGCTCGGCTCCACGCACGCCGGTGTGGTCGACGGCCTGGCGACGATCGCCTCCGGCAACCACCTGGTGCTCTACGTCTGGTACGACAACGAGTACGGTTACTCCAACCAGGTGGTTCGCATCGTCGAGGACATCGCGGGCGTGCGCCCGGAGATCTTCCCGGCGCGCAAAGAGCCGAGCGAAATTCGCTAGCGCGTCGCGCGGCGGGTGTCGATTAGCTGATCCGCGCTGAAACGGCCCGCGCCGGCGCCGGCAAGCGCCAGGGATGCGGCGGCGATGACGCCGACGAGCTCGAAGCCGCCGTTGTCCACGAACACGCCGTTGCCCATGTGAGCGAAGAAGTAGGCACCGAGCATCTGCAGGGCCACGATCACGCCCACGATGGGCGTAAACGCGCCGGCGATGATGAGCAGGCCGCCGACAAGTTCGACGATCGCGGCGATCGCGCTGGTGACCTCAGGCAGCGGCACGCCCATGCCGGCGAACGCCTCGGCGGTGCCGGGTAGGGTCCATTCGTTGAACTTCTGCCAGCCGTGGGCGATGAGGACGACACCGAGCAGAATGCGGGCCACGAGCAAGTAAATATCTCTAAATGTTGTCATGTCGGCAATAACAACATAGCCCGCGCCGAGACGCAAAACTCAAGCGCTGCTAACTTTTCGACGCCCGCGCTTCCTCATAGAACTCCACCAGGCGCTCCGTCGCCGTGCGCCACGACCACTTCAGCGCCTCCTCGCGCGCCGCGCCCGACATGTACTCTCGCAGTTCAGGCCGCGTCAACAGCTCGATGATAGGGCGGGCCCAGCGCTCATCCGGCTCCCCAGGATCAACCAGGAACCCGGTGACGCCGTCGTCGATGACGTAGGGCAGACCGCCCGCGTGAGCGCCGACAACCGGCACGCCCGAAGCGAAGGCCTCAAGCGCCGCGAACCCCAGCGTCTCCGTCGTCGAGGGGAAGATCAGCGCGTCGCCCGAAGCGTACGCCTTGTGCAACTCGTCGCCGGAGAGGTAGCCCGTGAAGGTAACCCAGTCGCGGTCCATCGTGCGGCGCAGCTGGTCGAGCTGCGGCCCGGCGCCGATCAGCGCGAGGCGGGCGTCGGGGACCGACTTGCGCACCGCCTCCATGATGCCGAGCGTGCGCTCGGTCGACTTCTCGGCAGAAATCCGGCCGATGTAGGTGACAAGGGGGGCGTCGGGGTGGCCGTCGCTAAGCCGCGAGCGCATCTCTCGGGTGCGCTTGTCCGGGCTGAAGCTCTGCGTGTCCACTGCCTTCGGCCAGACGTCGACGTTGCCAATGCGGTACTCGGCGGCCTTGTCCAGCATTGGCGCGGAGGTGACCAGGTTGACCTGCGCCCTGCCGTGAAACTGGCGGATGCCCCACTTCGACGGCCCGGCCAGCCACCCCGCGCCGAGGCGAACCGTGTACTCGGGCACGTCGGTGTGAAAGGACCCCAGGATCGGCAGCCCCATCCGCTCGGCGACGAGCGCCGCCGCCCCGGCCAGCCACATCGGGTTGACCACGTGGACCACGTCCGGGTTGAACTCCTTGAGGCGGCGGAACACCCCCGGGGTCGGCAGACCGACCTGAATCTCCGGGTAGATCGGCCAAAAGGGGACGGAGGGCATGCGCACGACCTCGAAACCGGCGTAGCTGGCGGGCGCCTTGCCGGGGGCGAAAATGAGCACCTCGTGGCCAAGCTCTGCCAGCTGATCGAGCGTGCGGGTCACGCGGGTGACAATGCCGTCGATCTTGGGGAGGAAAACCTCCGTGAACAGGGCGATGCGCATCTACTTCTCGCCGCTGGGGACGCCCTCAGACTGGTTGCGGGTCCACAGCGAGCGCGCCGGGATCTTCGTGCGGTCCACGCGGTGCGCGTAGTGCTTGGCCACGTCCTCGACCTCCTGCAGCAGGCCCTCCTCCAGCTTTGTCGGCTTCAGGCCGAGGTCGAGGAAGGTGTCGTTCGTGACGTGCAGCTCGTTCTCGTCGGCCTCCTTGCGCGGGTTGGGCACCAGCGCGAACTCGGTGCCGGACAGGCGCGAAACCAGCTCCGCGAGCTCGCGAACGCGGTGGGTTTCCGTCATCTGGTTCAGGATCAACACCCGCTCGCCGCGCGCCGGCGGGTTCTCCAGGGCGATCTCGATGCACTTGACCATGTCGCGGATGTGGATGAAGCCGCGGGTCTGCCCACCCGTGCCGTGAACGGTCAGCGGGTAGCCAATCGCCGCCTGCATGAGGAAGCGGTTGAGCACTGTGCCGTAATCGCCGTCGTAGTCGAAGCGGTTAATTAGTCGCTCGTCGCGCTCGGTCTGCGGGGTGTGGGTGCCCCAGATGATGCCCTGGTGCAGGTCGGTGATGCGCAGCTCGTCGTTCTTGGCAAAGTACGCGAACAGGTTCTGGTCCAGCACCTTGGTCAGGTGGTAGACCGACCCCGGGTTGGTGGGGTAGAGAATCTGCTGTTCAACGGTGGTGCCCTCGTCGGTATCGACCTTGATGTCGAGGTAGCCCTCCGGGATCTTCATCCCGGCGGTGCCGTAGCCGTAGACACCCATCGTGCCGAGGTGGACAACGTGGATGTCCAGGCCGGATTCGACGATGGCTACGAGCAGGTTGTGCGTGGCATTGACGTTGTTGTCAATGGTGTAGCGCTTCGTGCGCGGGTTTTTCATCGAGTACGGCGCGGCGCGCTGCTCGGCGAAGTGCACTACGGCGTCCGGCTTGAACTCCTGGATGAAGTCGAACAGACCCTCGTAGTCCTGGGCGACGTCGATGTTGCGGAAGCCGATCTCCTTGCCGGATACCTCCTTCCACGCAGCAAGGCGCTCGTCGATAGACGCAATGGGGGTCAAAGACTCTGCGCCGAGCTCCTCATCGATGCGGCGCCGTGAGAGGTTGTCCACGATGATCACGTCGTGACCGAGGTCAGAGAGGTGGAGGGACGCGGGCCAGCCACAGAATCCGTCTCCGCCCAGAATCGCAATCTTCACTTTTGGCAACCTTTCTACTTCACGCATTAAGCATTAAACTGCCCGGCACGGGGCGCGGGCTTCTCGTTCACGTTACCTGTGATTCTTAAGCGTTGCTGAGTGGAAGCAGGTGAACGTCAGGTGACATTTTTCGGACGAAAAATCTAACGCGATAGTCGCATCATGTGAGTATGGTTCCTCTTATGAATTCTGACGGCGCACGCGCACCACACAACACTGATACTCCGGTCATCATCGTCGGCACGGGGCTCGCCGGCCTCGTCGCCGGCTTTGAGGCCAGCAAAGCCGGCCGCCACGTCATCTTCGTGGATCAAGAAAGCCGAGAGAACCTCGGCGGCCAGGCGTTCTGGTCCCTCGGCGGCCTGTTCATGGTCGGCTCCCCGGAGCAGAAGATGATGCGGGTCAACGACTTCGAGGACCTCGCCTGGATGGACTGGGAGAATTCAGCGGACTACGACGCGTCCGACAACGACAAGTGGCCGCGCCAGTGGGGCCGCGAGTTCGTCCGCTTCGCCGCCCACGACATGCACTCCTACCTGAAGAACTTGGGCCTGCGCGTGCTGCCGACGATCGGCTGGGCCGAGCGCGGCTCCGGCGACGCCTCCGGCCACGGCAACTCCGTGCCGCGCTTCCACGTCACCTGGGGCACCGGCCCCGAGGTTGTGCGCGTCTTCCGCGAGCCGTTGCTGGAGGCGGAGAAGCAGGGCAAGGTGGAATTCCGCTTCCGCCACCGCGTTGACGACGTCATCGTCGAATCCGGGCGCGCCGTAGGCGTGACGGGCATCGTGCTTGACGACGACCCCGCCGTGCGCGGAGCCGCCTCCAACAAGCAGGAGGGCGACGCGTTCGAGATCCGCGGCGCGGCAGTCGTCATCGCCACCGGCGGCATCGGTGGCAATCTGGATAAGGTACGCGCGATGTGGCCGGATGATCGCTGGGGCCCCTGCCCCGAGTACATGGTCACGGGCGTGCCGGCGTACGTCGACGGGCGCGGCATCGACATCGCCAAGAAAGCCGGCGCCAACCTGGTCAACACCGACCGCATGTGGCACTACCCGGAGGGCATGATCAACTGGGATCCGATCTGGCCGAACCACGGCATCCGCATCATCCCCGGCCCGTCCGCGATCTGGATGGACGCCGAGGGCAAGCGCCTGCCGACGCACCTGTTCCCGGGCTCCGACAACCTCGCCGCGCTCGCGCACATCGGCCGCACCGGCCACGGCTACTCCTGGTTCATCCTCAACCAGGCAATCGCAGATAAGGAGTTCATCTTCTCCGGTTCGGAGCAGAACCCTGACCTGACGGACAAGGAGATTAAGAAGCTGCTGGGCAAGATCGGCCCCGGCACGCCCATGGCGATCGAGGCGTTCCACAAGAACGGCGTAGACTGGGTCACCGCGGACACGGTCGAGGACCTGGTCAAGGGCATGAACGAGCTTGGCGACGTCGAGATCGACGCCGAGTTTGTCGAACGCCAGCTGCTCGAGCGCGACGCCCAGCTCTCCAACGCCTTCTCCAAGGACATCCAGGTCAACTACATCCGCATGGCGCGCCAGTTCCTCGGCGACAAGATCGTGCGTGTCCACCCGCCGCACCGCATCCTGGACGAGAAGAAGGGCCCCTTGATCGCCGTCCGCCTCCACGTGCTGACGCGCAAGACGCTCGGCGGCATCGAGACGGACCTGTCGGGCCGCGCGCTTCACGCCGACGGCTCGGTCTTCGATGGCCTCTTCGCCTGTGGTGAGGTCGCCGGCTTCGGCGGCGGCGGAATGCACGGCAAGAACGCGCTCGAGGGCACCTTCCTGGGTGGCTGCATCCACTCGGGCAAGCGCGTCGGCGAGGCGCTCGGGCGCGCCTAAGCTCCCGCGGCGTCTTCCACGACGATCGCGAGGTGGATGCTTGTCAGCTCGTGCTCGCCGGGCCCTTCCGGCAGGGCGCGCAGCTCGGCGGCGGTGGCCTCGGTCACGGGGATGATCCACCCCAGCTTCGGGTCCAGCGCCGGGTCGGCGTCAAAGCCTACCCGCACAAAGGTGACCGCCCGGCCAGCCTCCGGCACGACCCGCAGCGCCGTATCCATACCGGCGACGCGCTCGGCCACCCCTGAAGGAAGGGTGAGCACGACTAGCTTCTCGTCCGTATCGGGCGAGAGGTTCAACGTGCGCACCTCGAGCGTCGAGACGGCGAGCTCGGCAGGCGCGGCGGGGTAGTCCACCAGCGGGGTTTCGGCCACAGCACCGAACAAGGCGCGCAAAGAATCGATCAATCCCATGGCCGCAGCCTAGAGGAACTACCCTGGGCAGTCATGAACAACCTCGAGCGTGTCTTTGCCTACCCCTTCGGCAAGATTTACGACCTCTACGTTGCCAAGGTTGAGCGCAAGGGTAAAGCTGTTGACGAGCTCGACCACATTCTCACGTGGCTCACTGGCCACTCGCCCGCAAGCCTCCACGCCGCGGCTGCCAGTGGGGCGGACCTGCGGGAGTTCTTCGCCGACGCCCCAGCGCTGAACCCGCATGCTGACCTGATCACCGGCGTCGTCTGCGGGGTGCGGGTCGAGGAGATTGACGACGAGCTCATGCGCCGGATCCGGCAGATGGACAAGATCGTCGACGAGCTGGCCCGCGGCAAGAAAATCGAATCGATAACGAGGATGCCCCGAAATGACCCAGCCTGAGCACCCTGAGCATGACGTCGCAGCGCACCGTGCGGATTTGGTCATGCCCTATGGCCCAGGCGAGGTCGAAGTCGTCGCCCCGCCGCACCGCCGCGACAACCCGCTTCAGCTCCGCAACAACCGGCTTAACGCCCAGGGTTGGAAGCTGGTGGGCAAGCGGGTTGTGATGGACTTCGGCATGGATGCGATGGTCGATCGCGCAGCCGCGCTGACCTACTACGCCGTGCTGTCGCTTGCGCCGACGGTGCTGGCGCTGTATTCCATCGCGATTCTGCTGCTGCCGCGTGACCAGGAGGCAGTGGCTGAGCTGCTGGCCGAGTTCGTCTCCACGCATGTGCCGGAGGAGCTGCGTGGTGATGCGCTGGAGTTTTTGCAGTCTGTGGTGGGCAGCCCGTCGCAAAGCACTGTGGCTCTGGTGGTGTCGGTGCTGGTCTCGCTGCTTTCCGCCTCGGCGTACGTGCGCTCGTTTTCGCGCAACGCGAACGTGATCTACGGCCGCGCGGAGGGCCGCAGGCTCCCGGTGATCTGGCTGACGATGTGGCTTTTAACCATCGTGCTCGTCGCCGGCGCTGTTGTCTTGATCTTCGCGTCGCTGCTGCAAGAATCGCTGGTCACTGGGGTGCTGAGACCTCTTGCCGAGCCACTGGGACTGACCGAGACGGTGGAGTACCTCACCCAGATCTTCCTGCCGGTGTGGCGCTGGGTCCGCATCCCCGTCATGATCGCTGTCTCCGTGCTGCTTGTGGCGCTGCTGTACTACTTCGCGCCCAACGTGCGCCCGGGGCGCTTCCGGCTTCTGACCCTCGGATCTTTCTTCGCGCTGCTGGTCATCGGCGTCGTGTGGGCGCTATTCGGGCTCTACCTTTCCACGATTGGCGTGCGCAGCGCCTACGGTGCGTTCGGCATCATCCTGGCGCTGCTCGTCGTGTTGTGGGCGATGAACATCGTGCTGCTGCTGGGCCTGAAAATCGACGCCGAAGTGCTGCGCGCGAAGGAGCTGCAGATGGGCCTGGACTCGGAACACCACATCCAGGCGCAGCCGCGGGCGATGGACGCGGTGAAGTTCCGCCTCCAGCAGCAGCGCTGGGCGGATCGCTCCGCTCGCGAGATCAAAGGGCGAAACGCATAAGTGCGCACTTACGGGTAACCTCGGGTCCATGACACTGATTGATCCCCGCAAGAAGTACCCCGTTATTTCCCCGCCCGCGCAAACCCAGGACAACCCGGGTCTTGACGCGGACATGGTGCCGGTTGCCGACCGAGGCGAGGAGTCCTACACGGGCTCCGGCAAGCTCACCGGCCGCAAGGCGCTGATCACCGGCGGCGACTCCGGTATCGGAGCGGCCGTAGCTATCGCTTACGCCCGTGAGGGCGCGGACGTGGCCATCGCCTACCTGCCCGAGGAGGAAGAGGACGCCAAGGTCATCGTCGGCCTGATCGAGGACGCCGGGCGCACGGCCGTCGCCATCCCGGGCAACCTGGAAACCCGCCAGGCCTGTTTCGACACCGTTGACGCGGCGGTCAAGGGCCTGGGCGGTATCGACATCTTGGTCAACAACGCCGGGCGCCAGATCGCGCACGACCACTTCCTCGACATCTCGGAAGAGGAGTGGGACTTAACGATGAAGACCAACATCTACGCCCCCTTCTACCTAGCGCAGGCGGCCGTGCCGCACATGGAGCCGGGCAGCTCGATTATCTTCTCCAGCTCGATCCAGGCCTACGACCCCTCGGACACCCTGGTGCACTACGCGGTGACCAAGGCCGCGATGAACAACATGTCCAAGGGCATGTCCATGGCGCTTCTGGCGGACAAGGGCATCCGCGTCAACGCTGTCGCCCCGGGCCCGATCTGGACCCCGCTGCAGCCCTCGCACGGCCAGCCGATGGAGAAGCTGGTGCAGTTCGGCCAGGACTCCGAGATGGGCCGCGCTGGCCAGCCCGCCGAGCTCGCCGGTGCGTACGTGTTCCTCGCCTCCGAGGACGCCTCCTACGTCTCGGGTGAGACGCTCGCCGTGACAGGCGGAGCCCTGACCCCGTAAGTAAGCTGGTGGGCATGATTGACGCCCGTGACACCGCACTGATCATCGAAGGCGGCGGGATGCGCAACTCTTATACCGCACCCGCCATCGTTAAGTTTATTGAGAACAACGTGCAGTTCGGGTGGGTCGGCGGGGTCTCGGCGGGCTCGGTGCACACCCTCAATTACGCCTCGCGGGATGCGCAACGCGCCCGCGTGGCGTTTACCGATTTCGTGGGCCACCCCAACTTCGGGGGCCTGCGTTTTCTCGTTCGTGGCAAGGGCCTGCTCAACAGCCAGTTCATCTACGAGGACTCGGCCGAGGAACTACCCTTTGACTTCGACACCTTCCGCTCCACGCCAGAGGAGATCCACATCGAGGCCACCCGCGCCGACACGGGGGAGACGGTGGTGTGGAACCGCGCCGATTTCACCGAGGTCCAGCTCCTCAACGTCGCCACCCGCGCGTCCTCTACGCTGCCGCTGATCATGCCCGTCACCATGATCGACGGGGTGCCCTACGTTGACGGGGCGCTGGGCTCGTCTGGGGGCCTGCTCATCGACGCCGCCCAGCGCGCCGGGTACGAAAAGTTCTTGGTGCTGGCCACCCGCCCGCGCGAGTACGTCAAAGAGGTGCCGTCGCGGCCGGGCGTCGTCAAGCAGCTCTTGCGCCGCAACCCGGCGGTCGCTGATGCCGTGCTGGCGCGCCCCGAGCTCTACAACGAGGCGAAGCAGCGCATGCTCGATCTCGAGTCCGCGGGCAAGGCGGCGGTGTTCTTCCCGGAGGAGATGATGGTCGAATCGACCGAGCGCAACGTGGCTAAGCTGCGCGACAACTATGCCGCCGGTACGGCGCAGGTCGAGCGCGAGTGGGGCGCGTGGAGGGAATTTCTATCGTGATTGATGCCCGCGACACCGCGCTCGTCGTCGAGGGCGGGGGAATGCGCAATTCCTACACCGCCCCGGCGATCGTCCGCTTCATTGAGGAAAGCGTGCGCTTCGGTTGGGTCGGCGGGGTTTCCGCTGGCTCAGTGCACGCGGGCAACTACGCCTCGCTCGATGCGGAGCGCGCGAAGGCGGCTTTCACGGATTTCGCGAACCACCCGAAGTTCGGCGGGTGGCTCAAGCTAGTGCGCGGCCAGGGGTACTTCAACTCCGAGTTCATCTACGGCGACCACGAGGACCTCCTGCCCTTCGACTTCACCGCGTTCGAGGCCTCCGGAACCGAGCTGCACATTGAGGCGATGCGCTCGGACACGGGCGAGACGGTGGCGTGGACGCGCGAGGACTTCCTCGCCAGCCCGTGCCTGTTGTCGCTGGCCACCCGGGCCTCGTCGACGATTCCGACAATGATGCCCACCACGCTTATCGACGACACCCCCTACGTCGACGGCGCGCTGGGCGACTCCGGGGGCCTGCTTATCGACGCCGCCCAGCGCGCCGGGTACAACAAATTCGTCGTGCTGGGTACGCGCCCGCGCGACTACTGGAAAAACCCAATGACGCAGGTGTCGGCGGTGCGGCGCTTCTTCCGCAAGACCCCAGCTATCGCCGAGGCGCTGGAGGTGCGCTCGCAGCGCTACAACGCCTCGAAACAGAAGATCCTGGACGCTGAGTGCGACGGCCGCGCGGTCGTGCTTTTCCCGGACGACATGCGCGCGGAATCCACCGAACGCCGCCTCGAGCGCCTCAACGCGAACTACCTCGCGGGGATGGAGCAGGTCCAGCGCGAGTGGGATGGGTGGATAGAATTCCTGACCTAGCTAAGATGGGCAAAACAATTAGCACGACAAACAAGGAGATTGTAAAAACGCATGACTGAGACCGAAAAGACTGCATCCGATGTCGTCATTGTGGGCGCTGCGCGCACCCCGTTTGGCAAGCTACTCGGCGGGCTGTCCGCCGAACCCGCGACCGAGCTCGGCGCGCTGGCGATCCGCGGCGCGCTGGCCGGCGCGAACGTCGCCGGCGACGCGGTCGACGCCGTGATCCTCGGCCAGGTCCTGCAGGCCGGCGCGAAGCAGAACCCCGCGAAGCAAGCGGCGCTGGCCGCGGGCATCCACCCGGCGGCGCACACCTCTTCCGTGAACAAGGTTTGCCTCTCCGGGCTCACCGCGGTGATAGACGCCGCGCGCCTTTTGCGCTCCGGTGAGGCCGACGTCGTCGTGGCGGGCGGCATGGAGTCGATGTCCAACGCCCCGCACCTGTTGCCGCGCTCGCGCCGCGGCGTGAAGTACGGCTCCTTCGAGGTGCTGGACCACGTCGAACACGACGGCTTGAGCGACGCCGGGCTGGGCATTTCCATGGGCCAGCTCACCGAGCGCTACGCGGACGTTTTCCCGGCGACGCGCGAAGAGCAGGACGCTGTCGCGGCCCTGTCGCACCAGCGCGCGCTCGCCGCGACGCGCGACGGCGTGTTCGCCGCTGAGCTCGTCGAGGCGCCGATTTCCACGGACGAGGGCATCCGCGAGGGTGTGACCGAGGAGAGCCTGGCCAAGCTGCGCCCCGTCTTCGCCGACAACGGCGGCATCACCGCGGGCAACTCCTCGCCGCTGACCGACGGCGCGGCCGCCGTCGTCCTCACCACGCGCGCACACGCCGAGAGCAACGGCTGGGCCGTGCTGGCCACGCTGCGCGCGCCTGGGCAGATCGCGGGCCCGGACGCCTCCCTGCAGGCCCAGCCCGCTAACGCCCTGCAGGTCGCGCTCGAGCGCCAAGGCTGGGACGTCGGCTCCCTCGACCACATTGAGATCAACGAGGCGTTCGCCTCGGTCGTCGTCCACTCGGCTCGCCAGCTCGGCGTGGATTCCGGCACAGTCAACCCGCACGGCGGCGCGATCGCGCTGGGCCACCCGATCGGGGCCTCGGGCGCGCGCCTTGTTGTTCACGCAGCTCACCGCTTGGCCGCGGGCGCTGCCACGCGCGCAGGCGTCGCCCTGTGCGGTGGCGGCGGCCAGGGCGAAGCACTACTTCTGGATGCTTAAGACACCATGATCATCACTGAAACCCGAGGCCGCGTCGGCCTGATCACGCTCAACCGCCCGGAGGCGCTCAACGCGGTTAACGCCGCGACGATGGAGGAGGTCGTCGCCGCGGTGCGCGACTTCGATGCCAACGACGAGATCGGTGCGATCGTGCTCACCGGTTCCGAGAAGGCCTTCGCGGCCGGCGCCGACATCAAGGAGATGTCCTCGCGCGGGGCTACCGACATGTACACCTCCGACTGGTTCGCCGGCTGGGACGAGCTGACGCGGGCGCGCACGCCGCTGATCGCCGCGGTCAGCGGCTACGCCCTCGGCGGGGGCTGCGAGCTCGCGATGATGTGCGACTTCATCATCGCCTCGGACACCGCCAAGTTTGGCCAGCCCGAGGTCAACCTCGGCGTCACACCGGGCATGGGCGGGTCGCAGCGCCTCACCCGCGCCGTCGGCAAGGCGAAAGCGATGGAAATGTGCCTCACCGGCCGGATGATGGACGCCCACGAAGCTGAGCGCGCGGGCCTGGTCGCCCGCGTCGTCGACGCCGCCGATCTTCTCGATTCCGCCCTGGAGACCGCCGAGACCATCGCAGCGAAATCGCTGGTGGCCACCACCATGATCAAGGAGCAGATCAACGCCGTGGGGGAGACGTCGCTGTCGCAGGGCCTGCTGTTTGAGCGCCGGACGTTCCACTCGATCTTCGCGTCCAACGATCAGAAGGAGGGCATGGCGGCGTTCGTCGAGAAGCGAGAGGCGAAGTTTAGTAACTCTTAGTTCACTGAAATTAAGTAAAACGGCCCGTGGGGTGGGTGCGCGGCGGTACAGTAACCACAAAGACCGTCCAGCTTGGAGTTTCTATGCCGCCTTTGCTACCCCGTGACCACCTCGCTTCCATCCCTTACCCGCACGCCGACATCCTCGGCATCGCCGACCAGCTCAGCGCCGAGGAGCAAACCCGCCTGCACGACATTCACGAGTTCCTCCAGACCGAGATCGCTCCGGCGGTCGGGGAGTACTGGGACCGCGACGAAATGGCGTTCGACCTACTGCCGCCGCTCGCGCGCCAGGGCTTGGGCGAGATTGAGCTCAGCGGCACCTCGCGGCTTTTCCGCGGGCTGGTCTACGCAGAGCTGACGCGTTGCGACGTCTCCCTGTCCACCCTCGTGGGCATCCACAACGAGCTGGTCGTCGGCATGATCGACGCCCTCGGCTCGGACGAGCAGAAGGAGCGCTGGCTGCCCGGGTTGCGCCGCTTCGAGGCCGTCGGTTGCTTCGCGCTGACCGAGCCCGAGCACGGCTCGGACATCGCCGGGGGATTGTCCACCACCGCCACGCGCACCGACGACGGGTGGGTCATCAACGGCGCGAAGCGGTGGATCGGGGCGGGCACGTTCGCCGACTTCGCCATCATCTTCGCCCGCGACACCGTCGGCGGAGAGATCCGCGCGTTCATCGTCGAGCTCGACCGCGACGGCGTGGAGGCGACAAAGATCGAGGGCAAGATGGGCCTGCGCATCATGCAAAACGCGAACATGACCTTCACCGACGTTGTCATCCCGCACGACAACGCGGTGCCGGGGGCGCAGTCGTTCGCCAACGTCAACGACTTCCTCTGCTCCTCGCGCGCCTGGGTGGGGTGGCAGGGGGCCGGGCTGCAGCTCGGCATCTTTGACAAGGCGCGCGAGTACGGGGTCAGCCGCGAGCAGTTCGGCCGGCCGATCGCGAAGTTCCAGCTCGTCCAGGAGCCGCTCGTGCGCATCCTCGGCAACGCCACCGCCTCGCTGTCCATGATGGCGCAGGTCGCGCGGATCCAGGAGCAGGGCCGCCTAGAGATGCCGTTCGCGGCGCTGGCGAAGGCGACAACGACCCGCCTCGCCCGCGAGTCCGCGGCGCTGGGCCGCAGCATCGCCGGCGGCAATGGCATGATCACGCAGCACGGGCTGTCGAAGATGATGGCCGACGCCGAGGCAATTTTCACCTACGAGGGCACCTACGACATCAACTCACTCATTGTCGGCCGCGCCATCACCGGCGTGTCCGCATTCGTTTAACCACAAGGGGAAATAACACATGGATCTTCAAACAACGTCAGCGGTAGTTACGGGTGCGGCCTCGGGCCTGGGCCAGGCAACGGCGCGCGCGCTCGCCGAGCGCGGAGTGGCCGTGACCGGCTTCGACCTGCGCGCCGGTGAGAGCATCGAGGGGGTGCGCTACGAGGTCGTTGACGTCACCGACGCCGCCGCCGTCAGCGCCGCCGTCAAGCGCGCGGCCCAGGACGCGCCGCTGCGCGTCGCTGTCAACTGCGCGGGCATTTGCCCGTCGGCACGCATCGTCGGGCGCAAGGGCACCCACGACCCGAAGGTGTTCGCCACCACAATCAACGTCAACCTGATGGGCACGTTCCACGTGCTCACCGCCGCCGCTGAGGCGATGGCCGGCACCGAGCCCATCGACGACGACGGCCAGCGCGGCGTTGTCATCAACACCGCCTCCGTCGCGGCCTTCGAGGGCCAGGTCGGCCAGGCCGCGTACGCCGCCTCCAAGGGCGCCGTCCACGCCCTGTCGATCACCGCCGCGCGCGACCTCGCCTCGCTCGGCGTGCGCGTCAACGCGATCGCACCGGGCATCGTGGCCACCCCCATGATGGAAGGCATCACCCCGGAGTTCCGCGCCGAGCTGGAGGCAAACGTCCAGTTCCCGCGCCGTCTCGCGCGGCCCGAGGAGTTCGCGCAGCTTGCGCTCAGCATCATCGACAACGACTACATCAACGGCCAAACCATCCGCCTCGACGGCGCGCTGCGCATGCCGCCGCGCTAATTAGGAGCCTTCTTATGAGCACAACCATCCATCATTTCATCGGCGGCGAATCCTCCGCCGGCGCATCCGGGCGCACCTCACCGGTGCTCAACCCGAACACCGGCCAGACGCAGGCCGAGGTCGTGCTCGCTAGCGTTGACGACGTCCACGCCGCGATCGCCGTCGCGCAACAGGCGCAGCCCGCATGGGCGGCGCTGAACCCGCAGCGCCGCGCGCGCGTCATCATGGAGTGGATCCGCCTGATCCACGCCAACCTCGATTCCCTGGCGCGCACCCTGTCGCTGGAGCACGGCAAGACGCTTGCCGACGCCAAGGGCGACATCCTGCGCGGCGTCGATGTGCTGGAGTTCTGCCTGGGCGCCCCGCACCAGCTCAAGGGCGAGTACTCGAGCCAGGTCGGCTCGGGCATTGACACGTTCTCGCTGCGCCAGCCGCTCGGCGTGGTCGCCGGGATCACCCCGTTCAACTTCCCGGCGATGATCCCGCTGTGGAAGGCGGGCCCGGCGCTGGCCTGCGGCAACGCCTTCGTACTCAAGCCCTCGGAGCGCGACCCCTCCGTACCCGTGCGGCTCGCGGAGCTCTTCATCGAGGCGGGCGGGCCAGCGGGCGTGTTCAACGTCGTCCACGGCGATAAGCAGGCGGTCGACGCCCTGTTGGATTCCGACGTGATTAAGGCGGTCGGGTTCGTCGGCTCGACGCCGATTGCGAAGTACATCTACGAGCGCTGCGCCGCCACGGGCAAGCGCGCCCAGTGCTTCGGCGGGGCGAAAAACCACGCCATCGTGCTACCGGACGCCGACATCGACGCCACCGCTGACGCGCTCGTCGGCGCCGCCTACGGTTCGGCGGGCGAGCGCTGCATGGCGCTCTCCGTCGTCGTGCCTGTGGGCGAGGAGACCGCCGACCGGCTTCGCGACGCCCTCGTGGCGCGCATCCCCTCGCTCACGGTCGGCCACAGCCTCGACCCGGAGGCCGACTACGGCCCGCTGGTCAGCGCGGATTCCCTCGCGCGGGTGCGCCGGTTGATCGCCGAGGGCGAGGACCAGGGTGCCGAGCTGGTCGTCGACGGCCGCGGGATCGACACCTCGTCTTCCTCCTTCGACGGCGACGGCCTTTCAGGCGGCTTCTTCGCCGGCCCGACCCTGTTCGACCGCGTTGAGGCGTCGATGAGCATCTACACCGAGGAGATCTTCGGGCCGGTGCTGTGCATGGTGCGCGCAGACACGCTCGAGGAGGCGATCGCGTACCCGAACGACAACGCTTACGGCAATGGCGTGGCAATCTTTACCTCCCACGGCGGCGCGGCGCGCGATTTCCTCACCAACGTCAACGTCGGCATGGTGGGCATCAATGTGCCCATTCCGGTGCCGATCGCGTACCACACCTTCGGCGGCTGGAAGGCCTCCGGGTTCGGCGACTTGAACCAGCACGGCCCGGATTCGTTCCGCTTCTACACCAAGACCAAGACCGTTACCACGCGCTGGCCGGACGAGACGTCCGCCGGGCCCGAGTTCACGATTCCGGTGATGAGCTAATGACTGCAGTTGCGTTTATCGGCCTGGGAAACATGGGCGGCCCGATGGCCGCCAACCTCGCCCGCGCCGGGCACGAGGTCATCGGCTTCGACGTGGTGGATCGCCAGATCGAGGGTGTGAGCATCGCTGAGACCGCGGCGCAGGCCGCCGAGCGCGCCGAGGTTGTCATCACAAGCCTCCCCAACGGGGCGCTGGTCGCGCAGGTGGTCGACGAGCTGCTCGCGGCGGATTCCTCGCCGCGGCTGCTTATCGACGTCTCCACCATCGCCGTCGCCGAAGCTCGCGAGCTGGCGCAGCGCGTCGCCGTTGCTGGGTCGAGCTTTCTCGACGCCCCGGTCTCGGGTGGTATTGCCGGGGCGAGCGCAGGCACGCTGGCGTTTATGGTCGGCGGCGAGGCCGAGGACTTTGAGCGCGCGAAACCGCTACTGGGCGCGATGGGGTCGTCGATTACGCACTGCGGCCCCGCCGGCACGGGCCAGGCCGTCAAAGCCTGCAACAACATGATCTTGGCGGTGCACCAGATCGTGCTCAGCGAGGCCCTTGTGCTCGGCGAGCGCCTAGGTTTGGACCCGCAGGCGTTCTTCGACGTCGTGTCTAACGCCACCGGAAACTCGTGGGCGCTCAGCGTCAACGCCCCAGTCCCCGGCCTTGTCGAGGGCTCTCCGGCGAACCGCGATTTCGAGCCGGGATTCGCGTCGACGCTTATGCTCAAGGACTTGGGGTTGGCGATGGAGGCAGCGCAGCAGACGGGCACGGAGACGGTGCTGGGTCGCATTGCGGCGACCCAGTACGCGCAGTTCGTTGAGGGCGGCAACGGCGGAAAAGACTTCTCCGCCATCATCAACAAGGTCAGGGACGCTTAGTCCGCAACGAGCGGCTCCATCGTGAGCTGCGGGTTTTCCTTCTCCACGAAGGCGAGCTTCCACTTGTCGCCGAACAGGGCGATGAGCTCGCCGTCGGTGCGGGTGAACACCTCCACGCCGCGCTGGCGGCCAAGCTCGGCCGCGGACTCGGCGTCGGTGCGCCGCGCGACGGAGTAGGGCACGGGCTCGGTGATGGTTTCGACGTTGTACTCGTTTTCCATCCGGGCCTGCATGACCTCGAACTGCATTGGGCCGACCGCCGCCATGACGGGGGCGGCGTCGCCGCGGGTGTCGTTGCGCAGGATCTGCACCACGCCCTCGGCGTCGAGCTGCTCGAGCGCCTTGCGGAACTGCTTGTACTTGCCCAGCGACTTCGCGCGCAGCGTGCGGAAGTGCTCCGGGGCGAACTGCGGCATCGGCGGAAACTGCACCTTGCGGCCCGCGTAGATGGTGTCACCGGGCGCCAGCGACCCGGCGTTGACCAAGCCGATGATGTCGCCCGGGAAGGCGGTGTCCACGGTGTCGCGGGTGCGGCCGAACACGGTCAGCGCGTACTTGGTGGAAAACGTGCGCCCGGACTGGGCATGGGTGACCTGCATGCCGCGGTTGAACTCGCCGGAGACGACGCGCATGAACGCCAGGGAGTCGCGGTGGTTCTTATCCATTCCGGCCTGGACCTTGAACACCACGCCGGAGAAGTCGGCGTCGAGCTCGCGCGGGTTGTCCAGCGACTCGCGCTGTGCCGGGGCGGGCGCGATGGCGCACAGGGTGTCCAGGATCTGGTGCACGCCGAAGTTGAGCATGGCGGAGGCGAAGATCACCGGCGAGGTGACGCACTGCTCGAAGAGCTCTTGGTTGTGCACGGCGCCGTCGGCGGCCAGTAGCTCCGCCTCCTCGATCGCCCTTTCCCAGGCGTCTTCCTCCTTCGATCGGGCCTCGTCGGGGCTGTAGTGTTCCTCGGGTGCGATGGTGGAGCCGCCGGCGGTGCGGATGAAGCGGATGTACTGATCGGCCTCGCCGTTGTCGTCTATGTGGGCGAGTCCGCGGAAGTCGCCCGCCTCACCCACCGGCCAGTAGAGCGGGGTGGGCTGCAGGTCGATTTCGGTGACGATCTCGTCGATAAGCTCGAGCGGCTCTCGGCCCACGCGGTCCCACTTGTTGATCACGGTGACAATCGGCAGGCCGCGTGCCTTGCACACGCGGAAGAGCTTGAGGGTCTGCGGCTCGAGGCCCTTGGCGGCGTCGATGAGCATGACCGCGGCGTCGACGGCGGAGAGCACGCGGTAGGTGTCCTCGGAGAAGTCGGCGTGGCCGGGGGTGTCCACGAGGTTGATCACGTAGGGCTCGGGCGCGGTGGAGTTCTCGGGGAGGTACTCGAATTGGAGCGCGGACGAGGCGATGGAGATGCCGCGGTCTTTTTCCATCTCCATCCAGTCGGAGACGGTGGCCTTGCGGTTTCCCTTGCCGTGGACGGCGCCGGCCTCGGAGATGACGTGCGCGTGGAGTGCGAGCGCCTCGGTGAGGGTGGACTTGCCGGCGTCGGGGTGGGCGATTACGGCGAAGGTGCGACGGCGCGCCGCCTCGGAAAGAGTGCTCATAATTGCACCAGAATAGCCCGTGTATAGTGGAACACGATAATTGTTGACGCATCAACATCGGAGGTTTACGTGACCATCGGAATCATTCTCGGATCAACCCGCCACGGCCGCGTGGGAGAAGCGGTCGCCCACTGGGTCGATGAGGCAGCGCAGGCCCGCGAGGGCTTCGACTACGCCTTGATCGACCTAATCGATTTTCGCCTTCCGCTTTTCGACGCCGAAACGGTCCCCATGGCCGCCAACAAGAGCTACGACTCGGCCGAGGTGACGCGCTGGTCCGAGGCGATCGACGCCTGCGAGGCCTTCATCTTTGACACCCCGGAGTACAACCACTCCGTCCCGGCGGCGCTGAAAAACGCCGTCGACTCGCTGGGCTCCGAGTGGTCCGGCAAACCCGTCGCGTTCGTCGGCTACGGTGCGGTGGGCGGCGTGCGCGCGGTCGAGCACTGGCGGCAGATCACCGCGAACTTCGAGATGCCCAACGTGCGCAACCAGGTTGCGGTGTCGATCATGACTGAATTCCCCGAGGGCCGCTTCACCCCCGCGCCCTACCAGGCCGACGCACTGACCGCGGTGTTCGACGACCTCGAGGCGCTAATTACCCGCCTGCGCTAGCGCGCGTGAATCTCGTTTTGCGCCGCGGTCAGGCCCTTCTCCACGATCAGGCGCACGGCCTCCGCGGCGAGAGAGATCTGCTCGGAGATGTCGCCCTCGATGTCGGAGAGCACGTAGTCCACCACCGCGGTCCCCGCCGGCGGGCGCCCGATGCCCAGGCGCACCCGCAGGTAGTCGCGCGTGCCCAGGTGCTCAGTGAGCGATTTCAGCCCGTTGTGTCCGTTCTCGTTGCCGCCGCGCTTGAGCTTCACCGCGCCCGCGGGCAGGTCGAGCTCATCGTGGCACACGATGATGTGCTCGGCGTCGATCCCGAGCCTGCGCGCCAGCGGGGCGACGTAGTCGCCGGAGCTGTTCATGTACGTCGTCGGCTTAACGCACTTCGCGCGCTCGGGGCAGGTCAGCTCGTCGATGACCATGTAGCCCACGTTGTGGCGGGTCGCGGCGTAGCGCTGCCCCGGGTTTCCGAGGCCCACGATGAGCCATTGCACGCTTGTCGACGCCTCCCGGGCGAACAATTTCCTCACAAAATCCAACACGTCAGAAGAATATAGTGCTTAGCGCACCCGCGTCGTGTTCTCGATAGCTCCAAGCCCGTCGATCTCGACGCGGACCACGTCGCCGTCCTTCAAGTAGGACTGCGGGGTGCGCGCGTGTAGTACGCCCGCCGGGGTGCCGGTGGCGATGACGTCGCTGGGCGCGAGCGGGTACAGGTGCGAGATGAAGGAGACCAGGCGGACGGGCGAGAACACCAGATCATCGGTCGGGGCGGACTGCATGAGCTCGCCGTTGAGGTAGGTGCGCAACCGCGGGCCCGGCGTCCACTCGGTGTCGAGCCACGGGCCGAACCCCGCGGTCTTTTCCAGGGATTTTCCCTGGTGCCACTGCTGGGTGCGCTTCTGAAAGTGGCGCTGGGTGTAGTCGTTGATGATGCTGTAGCCGGCGATGCAGGCGGTGGCCTCAGCGTCGTCGACGTGGCGTGCGTGGGCACCGATGATGACGGCGAGCTCGCCCTCGAAGTCGAGCGCACCGGCGTTGAACTCCGGCACCTCGGCGTCGTCAAAAGCGCCGATCAGCGCGTCGGCGAACTTCACAAACAGGGTGGGCACGTCGGGTTGCTCGTGGCCCATCTCCTCGATGTGCGCGGCGTAGTTCAGGCCGACGCAGATGATCTTTTCGGGCCGCACCACGATGGGCGCCACCTCGAGCGGGTTAAATTCCACGTCCGGGCCGGGGCGCGTGGCGATCGCGCGCCACTCGGGGTTGCGCAGCAGCTCGCCCACGTCGGCGTAACCCTCGATGAGGGTGGCGCTGCGTAAGTCGTTGACACGCGCGGCGGCGGTGCCCGCCGCAGTCCGCACCGTGGCGAGTCTCATGAAAGGCCCTCTAACAGGTCGGCCGCGTCGGCGGCGATGATCGGCAGCTCCTCGGCTTCCTTCTTAGTAAAGGGCCGCAGCACGTAATCGGCCGGGGCCATGCGCCCGGGCGGACGGCCGATGCCCACCGCCAGTTTGTTGTACTCGCGCGTGCCCAGCGACGCGGAGACCGACTTCAGCCCGTTGTGACCGTGGTCGCCACCGCCCACACGCAGCGAGACCTCGCCAAAGCCGAGATCCAGCTCGTCGTAGATGACGTAGATCTCGGCCGGCGAGGCCTTGTAGTACCCGGCGAGGGCCTTGACAGGCCCACCCGAGACGTTCATGTACCCGCGGGTACGTGCGAGCACCCGGCCGCCGCTGAGCTCGGCGACCTCGGTGTTCGTCTTCTTGTGCACGCTAAGACGCGCACGTTCTCTGTCGAGCAGCTCCTCTAGGACGAGCACGCCCGCGTTGTGGCGCGTGGCGGCGTACTTCGTACCAGGGTTGCCGAGCCCGACAATGAGAACAGTCACGAGTAAGAAGTTTACTCGGATGCGCCCTCGTCACCCTCGCCACCATCGGCGATTTCGACGGTGCCCTCAGCCTGGTCCTCGTCGGCGTCGGCGCCAGCCTCAGCGCCGCCAGCCTCGGCCTCAGCGGCAGCTTCCTCGAGCTCCTCGTCCTCCTGGAAGTAGGTGACGTTGACCACGAGCGCCTCCGGGTCGGAGGTGAGCTCGGCGCCGGCCGGCAGGGCAACGTCGGATGCGAAGATCTGGTCGCCGATTTCCTTGCCCTCGATGTTGACGACGATCTCGTCCGGGATGTTGAGCGCGTCGACCTCGATCTCGAGCACGTCCGTCTCCTGCAGGACGACAGCGTCGGCCACTGCCTCGCCCTCGGTGATGACCGGGACCTCGACGGTAACCTTCTCGCCGCGCTTGACGCCGAGCAGGTCGATGTGGTCGATATCGAGGGTGAGAACGTTCTGGTCAACGTGCTTGACCATGCACAGAAGCTGCTTGCCATCGACCTCGAGCTGGAGGATGGCGTTGGTGCCGTCGTTACGCACGAGGGCGGTCATCTCGATGCGGTCGACGGAGAAGTGGACGTTCTCGATACCGGATTCGTAGAGCACGCCGGGGATCTGGCCGTCGCGACGCAGGCGGCGGGATGCTCCCTTGCCGAACTCTTCGCGCTTGTTCGCCTTGACGACGGGAGGGGTAGTAGCCATGTGTATCTCCTTGAAGATATGTGACTGGCCACAGGAAAAACCTGCGACCAACAGGATAAGAAAAAGTCTTCTCGTCGAGTGATCGCAGGCAAATAAGTTAGGCAATCGCGTCGATAACGGCCCCACAATGGGGAGCCCTCGCCGAGACGGCCTTATTTTAACAGGGGCACTGGCCCGGGCAAAATGCCCTAGGCCTGGCCCTCGAACAGGGTCGTCACCGAGCCGTTTTCGAAGATCTCGCGGATCGTCTTCGCCAGCAGGGGAGCGATCGAGAGCACGGTGAGGTTATCCCAGCCCTCGGTGTTCTGCGGCAGAGTGTCGGTGGTGATGACCTCCTCGGCGCCGCACTGGCTGAGGCGCTCGCGGGCTGGACCCGAGAACACGCCGTGGGTGCAGGCGATGAGCACGGACTTCGCGCCGGCGTCTTTGAGCACGCCGACGGCGCCGGCGATGGTGCCGCCGGTATCGATCATGTCGTCCATCAGGATGCAGTCCTTGCCCTCAACCTCGCCGACGACGCGGTTGGACACGACCTTGTTGGCGGCGTCGATGTCGCGGGTCTTGTGGACGAACGCCATGGGGGCGTCGCCAAGCGTGTTGGCCCACTTCTCAGCCTGCTTCACGCGGCCGGCATCGGGGGAGACCACGCAGAGGTTGTCCAGCGAGTACTTCGACTTGATGTACTCGGTGAGGATCGGCATGGCGTGCATGTGATCGACCGGGCCGTCGAAGAAGCCCTGGATCTGGTCGGTGTGCAGGTCGACCGAGACGATGCGGTCCGCGCCGGCGGTGGCAAACAGGTCTGCGACGAGGCGCGCGGAGATCGGCTCGCGGCCGCGGTGCTTCTTGTCCTGGCGCGCGTACGGGTAAAACGGCACGATCGCGGTGATGCGCTTCGCCGAGCCGCGCTTGAGCGCGTCGATCATAATGAGCTGCTCCATCAGCCACTTGTTCAGCGGCTGGGCGTGGGACTGCATGACAAAGCAGTCGGCGCCGCGCACGGACTCCTCGAAGCGGATGAAGATCTCGCCGTTGGCGAAGTCGCGGGCCGTGGTGGGGACCAACTCGATGTCGAGCTCCTTGGCCACGGCCTCAGCGAGGTCGAGGTGGGCGCGCCCGGTAAAAACCTTGAGGTCTTTGAAGGTTTGGGTGGAGTATCCGGTCATGTGGCGATCCTTTACTTCTCTTCCTTGGCTGCCGCTGCTGCCGCTGCCGCGTCTGTCCCTGGGCGTTTCTTCTCCACCCAGCCCTCGATGTTGCGCTGACGGCCCTCCTTGATGGCCAAGGCCCCGGCGGGCACGTCGTCGGTGACAACAGTACCCGCGCCGGTGTACGCGCCGTCACCGACGGTCACCGGCGCGACGAAGGTCGTGTCGGAGCCGGCGCGCACGTTGTTGCCGATCGTGGTGTGGTGCTTGTTCACGCCGTCGTAGTTGGCGAAGACGCTCGAGCAGCCGATGTTGGAGTTGGTGCCCACGGTCGCGTCGCCAATGTAAGTCAGGTGCGGGATCTTCGAGCCGGCACCGATGACGGCGTTCTTCGACTCGACGAACCCGCCGAGCTTGCCGCCCTCGCCGAGCTCGGTGCCGGGGCGGATGTAGGTGAACGGGCCGACCTGGGCGTTGGCGCCGATGACGCTGAGCGAGCCTTGGGTGCGGGTGACCGTCGCGCCGGGGCCGACCTCCATGTCGCGCAGGGTGGTGTCCGGGCCGATCTCGGCGCCGTCGCTAATCACCGTCGATCCCCAGAGATGGGTGTTCGGGTGGATCACGACGTCCGCGCCGATCTCGACGTCCACGCCGATCCAGGTGGTGTCGGGGTCGATGATCGTCGCACCGCCGCGCATCGCGCGCTCGACGAGGCGGCGGTTGAGCTCCTTGCCGGCCGCGGCGAGCTGGACGCGGTCGTTGACACCCGCGAGCTCGCGCGGGTCGGGGGCGGTGAACGCGGTGACGGTGCGACCGTCGCCACGTGCGATGGCGAGCACGTCGGTGATGTAAAGCTCGCCCTGGGCGTTGTCGGAGGTGATGCGCGTCAGCGCGTCGCGGAGCACGGCGCCGTCGAAGGCGAACACCCCGGAGTTGACCTCGGTGACGCGCTTCTGCTCGTCGTCGGCGTCTTTCTCCTCCACGATTTCGACAACGGCGCCGCGCTCGTCGCGGATGATGCGGCCGTAGCCGGTGGGGTTGTCAAACTCGAGGGTGAGCACCGTGACGGCGGCCTGGGCGTTGACGTGGGCGTCGATAAGCTTTTGCAGCGTTGCTCCCTCGAGCAGCGGCACGTCGGCGTTGGTGACGACGACAGTGCCGTCGAAGTCGGGCAGCGTCTCTAGGCCGCACTGCACGGCGTGGCCGGTGCCGTTTTGCTCCTCCTGGACGGCCTGAAGGATCTCGATGCTCATCTGCTGCGCGATCTCGTCGACCGCGGGGGAGACCTGCTCGCGCTGGAACCCGACGACGGCGACGACGTGGCTTGGGCTGACCGCGGCGGCGGCGTGCAGCGAGTGCGACAGGAGGCTTCGCCCGCCGATCTCGTGCAGCGTTTTTTGCGTGGCCGATTTCATGCGGGTGCCCGCGCCGGCCGCAAGGACGACGACAGCACACTGATTCTGCTCAGTCATGGTTTAAAGCATAACGCTAGGCCGAGACGTCCTTGAGGTTCCACGCCCCAGCCACGCCCGCCGCGCCCAGCACGGCGAGAAAGATCAGCGCGGCCTGGGTGCCAAAGACCGCGACGGCGGAGCTGATCGCGCCCACGACGAGCATAACCACGCCCATGATCGTGTTGGATGCGCCGGTGATCAGGGTGCGGCGCTCCCCGTCGGCCATGTCCACCAGGTAGGTCTTTCGGCTGACGCGCACCGCGGTGTGCGCGAGGTTGACCGCGAAGAACCCGGCCGGCATGACAATCGCATTCACGCTTGACGACGCAAAATCAGCGCTCAGGACCAAAAGCACAATGACGATGGAGGCGACCGCTGCGGCCCAGGCCATGGTGAGCTTGGAGGACTTGTCCGACCAGATCCCGGAGATGCGGCCGCCGAGCAATGCGGCGCCGCCGGAGGCGATGACGAAGGCACCGAGGCTGGACAGGTCTGAGCCCTGCTCCTGGGCGAGCACCACGATGAACGGGGTGGACAGAGCTGTGACCAGCATCAACGAGCGGACCACGAGGAAGTTGCGCAGCTCCTTGTCCTTGGTCACTAGCTCCCAGGTGACGGCGAGCCAGTTATCGTCATCGACGGTCGTGTCGTGCTCGGCTTCTGGTTCGCGGATGCCCTGGAACACCAGCGAGGCAAAACCCCAGGTCGACGCGCCGACGAGTAGTAGTGCCGCGATCATCCAGCGGGGCACTTCGTTGGGCAGCAGCGTCAGCGCCAGGCCGATGGCGAGGGTGAACGCGCCGGACAGCGCGGTGGCGCGGCCGGTGATCAGCCCGCGCTTGCCCTTGTCGATCGTGCGCCCCTGGACGTCTTTGCCGGCGATGGAACACAGCGCGCGGAACACGCTGAGCGCGGCGAGGCACACGATGACAGCGAGGCCCAGGGCGACGCCGCTGAGAGTGGCGGCAGCGGCCGCGATGCCCACGCCGGAGAGGGCCTGGCCCCACGAGCCGAGCAGCCACACTCGCTTGCGCTTCGGCTTCGAGCTGACCCAAGGGCTCAGCGCCGCCTGCGGCAGCATCGAGCCGGACTCGCGGATCGGCACCAACAGGCCAGTGAAGAACGCGGGCACCCCGGCGACGGTAAACAGCCAGGGCAGAAGCGTTTTCGCGGCGACGATTTGGTCACCGATGCCCTGCAGGCCGTTGGCCCAGATGAACCGCGTCGCGTTGTGTTTCTGGTGTTCCACCCCGATTAGGTTACAGCTTTGGTGCGGCAATCTGAGGTGAACGATGTGCGTTGGGGTTTTCTCGTCTGCCGTCGGTTGACTGGGACATTCCACCGCCCAAGATGTCACGGTGAAGCCGACCCGGAAACCCGCGACCTGGGGTTTTACATCGTGACACCTATTGACCGTGACTTTTCACCGCCCGAGACGTCACAGTGAAGCCAATACGAAAACCAGTGACCTGGGGTTTTGCGACCCGCCACTGGTTGACCGTGACATTCCACCGCCCGAGATGTCACAGTGAAGCCGAAACGCCGACCCGCGACCTGGGGTTTCACAACCCCCCAAAACGTCGACCGTGACATCCCACCAACGCCCACCCGGGAACAGATCTGAGCGACAAAAATCAAGACACCGAAAAAACCGCCATCAACTAGCGAAAACCCCGCTAAAAAACAAAGCTTCCCCACCAGGACTCGAACCTAGAATGACGGTACCAAAAACCGTAGTGTTGCCAATTACACCATGGGGAAATATCAGGCGATAGTGTAGCGCACGCGCCCGCAAGTAAGGTATTGGGCATGGCTCGACAGCGTATGACCGGTTCGCAGCGCCGGGAGCAACTCATCGGTATCGGACGGTCCGCTTTCGCGGAGCGGGGATTCGACGGCATTTCGGTAGAGGAGATCTCCTCGCGCGCCGGGGTGTCCAAGCCCGTGGTCTACGAGCACTTCGGCGGCAAGGAGGGCTTGTACGTCGCGGTGATCGAGGAGGAGCAGGCGCGGCTGTTCAACGCGATTTTGTCCTCGATCGGCGAGGGCCGTTGGCGCGAGCGCATTGAGCGGGGCATCCTCGCCCTGCTGAGCTACGTTGAGGACCACACGGACGGCTTCGTCATCCTCGTGCACGGCCAGATGCCGGGCGGCGAGCACTCCTACTCCACGTTGCTCAACACGCTAACGGTGCAGGTGTCTCACCTGCTCGAGGAGGCGTTCCGTCACCGCGGGCTGAACCCCAAGCTCGCTCAGTTGCACGCGCAGGCGATCGTGGGCGCCGTGTCCATGACCGCTCTGTGGTGGTTGGATCAGCGCTCGCCGGATAAGTACGCTGTGGCGACCCATGTCGCGAACCTGTGCTGGAATGGGCTGGCTGGGCTGGAGGCGCAGCCGAAGATTATTCACACTGTGAAGGGAACTGAGTAACACCACTATGACCACCACCGTGCCCGCATTGGGTGGGCTGCTTACTGTTGCGCTGACGGACCCGAAGCTCAAGGGCCTGCTGAGCAATATCGGCCAGGATCATCTCCACGTCATGGGGATCGACCAGACCCGCCCGTGGGCCGCGGCCGCGTTGTCGCGCAAGGTCCCGGTGCTGTTGGTCACCGCGACGGGGCATGAGGCCGAGGATCTCACCGCGGAGTTGGCGGCGCTGATCAGACCGGAGAATGTCGCGCATTTCCCCGCGCTGGAGACGCTGCCGCACGAGCGGCTCTCCCCGGCGGCGGATGTGGTGGGCAGGCGCTTCAAGGTCTTGCACGAGATGCCGCGGGTGATCGTCGCAGCTGCGCGCGCGGTGTGCCAGCCGGTGTTGCCGGTCATCGACCCGATCGTGATCGCCCGCGATCACGAGTACGACTTCACGCAGCTCACGGAGTCGATCGCGCGATTCGCGTACGAGCACGTCGACATGGTGGCAAAGCGCGGTGAGTTCGCGACCCGCGGCGGCCTAATCGACGTTTTCCCAACCACCGCCGAGCACCCGGTGCGCATCGAGTTCTGGGGCGACGAGGTCACGGACATCCGCACCTTCGCGGTGGCGGATCAGCGCGGCATCGACGAGGTCGACTCCGTCGAGCTTTTCCCCGCTCGCCAGTTGCTTATCGACGACCCCGTGGCCGCACGCGCCGACGAGCTCGCCCGCGCGCACCCGCAGAACGCCACGCTCGTGCAGATGCTGACCCGGATTTCCCAGGGGCACCACGCCGACGGCATGGAGGCGCTCATCCCGGCGCTGACCGACAAGCCCTTCCAGGTGCTTCCCGAGCTGTTGCCGAAGGGGTCGATCGTGCTGGTCACGGCGCCGGAAAAGGTCCGCGCCCGCATCGAAGACCTTGAGGTCACCGACAAGGAGTTCCTCGAGGCCGGCTGGGAGGCGGCGGCGATGGGGGCGGAGGGTCCCGTCGCGGTGGAGGGGCTCGACGTCTCGGCGTCGTCGTATCGCTCCTTCGAGTCGCTGCGCGTCTCGACGCTTAAGGCGGGCAGTAGCTGGTGGACGTTCGCGCCTCCCGGCATGTTTGCCGCAGACGACACGGCGACCCTGCCGCTGGAGTTCGAACCCGCGCCCGCCCCGAAGGGCGATCCGAAGGCGATCGAGCAGCTCTTCGCCACTGTCAAGCTGCACGTGCAGAGCAACAACGGCACCGCCGCCTTCGTCGCCCCGGCCAAAGGCACGGTGGAGCGCTTCGCTGAGCGGCTGCGCGAGCACGGGATCTCGGCGCGCATCGCCTCGGACGGGCTCGAACCGGTGACCGGCCAGGTCACGCTCTACCAAGCGTTGTCGCACGCGGGTTTGGTGTTCCCGGGGCCAAACATGGTCGTTGTCACTGAGACCGATGTGACAGGTAACCGCGTAGGCGATATCGCGGGCGCGAAGCGGCGCGCCCCGCGGCGGCGCAACAGGGTCGACCCGCTCGCGCTGAGCCCCGGCGATTACGTGGTGCACGAGACCCACGGCATTGGCCGGTTTGTAAAGATGGCCGAGCGCACCGTCCACACGGGCGACGAGGACTCGCGCCGCGAGTACATCGTGCTTGAGTACCAGCCGGCGAAGCGCGGCCAGCCCAACGACCAGTTGTGGGTGCCGATGGAGTCGCTGGACTTGCTGTCAAAGTATTCCGGGGGTGAGCAGCCGTCGTTAAGCAAAATGGGCGGCTCCGACTGGAAGAGCACCAAGCGCAAGGCGCGCGCGGCGGTGCGGGAGATCGCGGCTGAGTTGGTGCAGCTTTACGCCAAGCGCCAGGCCGCGCCGGGCCACGCGTTCGCGCCGGACACGCCGTGGCAGGCGGAGATGGAGGACAACTTTCCGTTCGTGGAGACGGAGGACCAGCTCCTCGCGATCGGCGCGGTTAAGGACGACATGGAGAAGCCGACGCCGATGGATCGGGTGATCGTGGGTGACGTCGGCTTCGGCAAGACCGAGGTCGCGGTGCGCGCGGCGTTCAAGGCGGTGCAGGACGGCAAGCAGGTCGCGGTGCTCGTGCCGACCACCCTTCTGGCGCAGCAGCACTATTCGACGTTCTCCACCCGCATGGACGGCTTCGGCGTGACCATCCGCGAGCTGTCGCGTTTTACCTCGGCGAAGGAGTCGAAGGAGACGCTCGCTGGGCTTGCCGACGGCTCCGTTGACGTCGTCATCGGCACCCACCGCCTGCTGGCTACCGGCGTGCAGTGGAAGAACCTGGGCCTCATCGTGGTCGATGAGGAGCAGCGCTTCGGCGTCGAGCACAAGGAGCACATCAAGGCGCTAAAGTCGCACGTCGACGTGCTCACCATGACGGCGACGCCAATCCCGCGCACCCTGGAGATGTCGCTGACCGGGATCCGCGAGATGACGTCGATCACGACTCCGCCGGAGGACCGCCACCCGGTGCTGACTTACGTCGGCCCGCAGGAGGATAAACAGATCGCGGCGGCGATTCGGCGCGAGCTGCTGCGCGATGGCCAGATTTTCTACATCCACAACAAGGTCGCCGACATTGAAAAGGCCGCGCGGCGCGTGCGCGAGCTTGTCCCCGAGGCGCGCGTCGTGGTGGCGCACGGCCAGATGTCGGAGCAGCTGCTCGAGCAGACGGTGCAGGGGTTCTGGAACCGCGAGTACGACGTGCTCGTGTGCACCACGATCGTGGAAACGGGCCTGGATATCGCCAACGCCAACACCCTGATCGTGGAAAACGCCCAAAACATGGGCCTGTCCCAGCTGCATCAGCTGCGCGGCCGCGTCGGTCGTTCCCGCGATCGCGCCTACGCCTACTTCCTGTATCCGAAGGACAAGACGCTGACCGAGACTTCGTACGACCGCTTGGCGACGATCGCGCAGAACAACGACCTGGGCTCCGGTATCGCGGTGGCGCAAAAGGACCTGGAGATGCGCGGCGCCGGCAACGTGCTGGGCGCGGAGCAGTCGGGGCACATCGCGGGTGTCGGCTTCGATATGTATGTCCGGCTCGTTGGGGAGGCCGTCGATACGTACAAGGCGCTCATGACCGGAGAGACGGTGGATGCCACCGACCAGGGCCCGAAGGAGATCCGCATCGATTTGCCTGTCGACGCCCACATCCCGGACACCTACGTCAACTCCGAGCGCCTGCGTCTGGAGATTTACCGCAAGCTTGCCGAGTCACGCGATGACGCCGACTTGGCGACCGTCACCGAGGAAATGGTCGACCGCTTCGGCCCACTCCCGCGCGAGGTCGAGCACCTCGTTGCCGTAGCCCGCTTGCGTCAGCAGGCCCGTTCCGCCGGGGTGTCTGACATCTTGGTGCAGGGCTCGCGCATCAAGTTCCAGCCGGTGGAGCTGCAGGACTCGAAGCAGGTGCGGCTCAAACGCCTGTACCCGGGCGCGAACTACCGCGCCGCGGCCAAGGCGCTGCAGGTGCCGCTGCCACGCGCCGCCGCTGGTGTGAATCAGCCGACCCTGCGCGATACCGAGCTTGTGCAGTGGGTGTCCGACTTCCTTGCGGATATGTTCGGGGTGGACAAGAAGGTGGTTACTGCGAGCGAGTAAAGTGTGTGCTCACGCCCCTATAGCCCAATCGGCAGAGGCAGTCGACTTAAAATCGATTCAGTGTGGGTTCGAGTCCCACTGGGGGCACCCAACGCACAAGGCTCGAACCTTGGCCCGAGGAATCAAGGGCTGGGGTTCGGGCCTTGTCGGCGTTCTCTGCCCAGGTGAGCGCGTCGGCGTTGACCTCGGGGTCGAGCAGCATCTCGAAGGGCCGGTTGTTCTCGACGCGCAGTTCGTCGTCCTCCTCGATGTAGACCTTGGTGAAGAAGGCCTGGTTGCACAGGCGCCGGTTGGCGTCGTCGCAGCGGGCGTAGATGTCGGCGCAGTTCTCCAACAGGTTCAGGGCGTCGTCCAGGTGCGCGCGGGCGTCGGTGTACTCGCCGTGGTGGGCGTCGAGGCGGCGGTTCACCTGGTCGAGTTCTCCGGCGATGCGGTCTTGTTCCCGTTTGAGGACGGCGAGCGGGATCGCGTCGGCGTAGTGGGCCTGCATGAGCCGGTCTTGCTCGTGCTCCAGGCGGTCGCGGTTCGCGGTGAGCTGGGCGAGTTCGTCGGCTTCGGCGGACATCAGCCGGTCGAACTCGTGGTGCAGCATCCCGGCCAGAGCTTCGCGTCGGGCGGGGGTGAGTTGCACGCGCTGGTAGTAGTTCTCGATCAAGTGCTCGACGTCCTCGATGAGGATGGCCTGCCTCGTGCAGTCGGTCCGCTTGGAGTGCCGCCCTGAGCAGACGAAGTAGGGGTAGACGTTGCCGTGTCGGTTCTTCGCGTTTGACACGATGAGGCGGGACCCGCAGGCCCCGCAGTAGACGGTGCCTTTCAGGTAGTGGTCGTGCACCTGGGTTGCCTCGGATGCGCTCTTGTGCGCGGTGAGGACGGACTGCACCTGGTACCAGACCTCGGCCGGGACGAGCGGCTGGTGCGCACCCTTGTAGGCGACGCCGCGGTAGATCACGTCGCCCTTGTAGTACGGGTTCGTCAGCATTCGGTGTACCGAGGACACAGCGAGCGGTTTCGAGGGCCGCTTCGGGGTGGGAAGACTGACCAGCCCTCGCGACGTCAGCTCGTCGTGGATCTGGCTGACGGTCCAGTTCCCGGAGGCGTATGCCTTGTATGCCCACTCAATCAGCGGTGCCCGGTCGGGGTCGAGCTGCACCGTGCGAACTTCGCGGCCGAGCTCGTCGCGGGAACGGATGTTGAGGTAGCCGATCGGTGCCTTGCCGACCGTGCCGCCGGTGGCGGCTTTCTGCGTCATGCCCTTGATGACCTCGGTGGCGAGATTGCGGGAGTAGAACTCCGCGATCGTGGACATGATGCCGTGCAGCAGCATCCCGCTGGGGGTCTCGTCAATGTTCTCGGTCGCGGAGACGAGCATGACCCCGGCCTCCTGCAAGGCGAGGTGGATCGTTACGTCGTCGGCGCGGTTGCGGGCGAGCCGGTCGACCTTGTGGACGATGCAGTACGCGACACGGTTGCGCTTGACGTACTGGATCATCCGCATCAGCTCGGGCCGGTCGGCCTTGCGGGCGGACTCGCCCGCGTCGATGAACTCCTTCACGATGACCGCGCCGAGCTGTTCGGCCTTGCGGCGGTTGGCCTCGCGCTGGGCGGGAATGGAGAAGCCTTCATCGGTGCCGCCCTTCTCGGCTTGCTCCTTGGTGGAGACGCGCAGGTAGGACACCGCGAGTGCGGTGCCCTGGGGCGGTTCGATGAGACTGCGCACCGGGTCTGGAGTGCGCGCGGACGTGGTACTCATGGGGGCCTGCTCTCACGAAATCTCGGCCCTCGCGCTCGGGCTGAACGCCCGAGGGGTGCTGATCGTGAGAGGAAGCCCGAAAGCTCTAGGACTAGGCCGGAACGGCCACGTAAACGTTGCCCGCCGGAGCGGGGTTTGGGACCACAACACCACGTCGACGCGAGGCTTGCTTGTGCTCGATTCTACCCGGATGCCTGGTCGGCGACCATTGCCGGACGGTAGGTCTCCGGTATTGCGGCGGCGCGACGCTCGGCGCGCGATCGGCCGGTCTCCTGCAAGGTCAGCCGGATCAGAACCTCGGCGAGCTTGTGCAAGTCGGCGTCCTCGCGATGTACCGCGCGTACGGAGAATGAACGGTCCTCATAGCGGCGCCGGTCGGTCTTCTTGACGTAGGTGCCCATCAGTCGCGCAACTCCCCAGTGGCAGGGTCGAGGCCGGCGTAGAACTCGTCCTCGGCCTGCTTGCGGGCGGCGACGTCATCGAGGACGAACTGCACGAAGTCCTCGTCGCGGTTGGCGATGATCCGGTCCTCGACGGGCTCTGCCGGGTCCTCGCCGGGCCAGACGGTCTGCCGGGTGGGGCGGTCTCGGTCGAGGCGGGTGCCGCAGGCGGCGACCCAATCCCTGAGCCGCTGTCTGGCGTCGGCGAAGTCGCGGTGCCAGCCCAGCGGCGCGGAGGCGTTCTGCTCGCTGTCGTAGGCGGCCAGCCAGTGCAGGTGCAGGGCCGAGAGCTCCCAGACGAGCTCGGGGTGGCGGTGCCAGAACGGCGGCACCACCGATGCGGGCAGACCATATGTCGTGCGGAGCCAGTTGACCCACTTATTCAGCTCCAGCCACTCGGCCTCGGCTTCCTCGCTCGTCAGGAGGTTCCAGTTGATAGGGTGCGGCGGCTCGGGCAGCAACGACCCCTCGAACTCCTCGGGCGCCTCATCGAGGTCGGGCTCGTCACCCAGGTCCGGCGCGTCGCTGTCGTTCTCGTTCATCATGGTCACCGCCGGTCAGAGTCCGAGCGCCGGTGCGGCGTTGCGGGCCTCGCGGCGCGCCTCGGCATCGACGGACTGCCCCGCGGCTTCTCGCGTGACGGCGGGCTGGCGGCGGGTCCGCTTGACCTCGTAGCGGGTGCGGGCAAGGTCGTGGCCGAGCTTCTTCGCCACGAACTCCTCAGCCTTGATTACCTCGCCCTCCGGCGTGGTCCGGTCGTACTCACGGACGTAGCCCTCTGCGACGAACTTGTCGCCCTTGGCGAGGCGGTCGTGCGCGCGTTCGGCGGTCTTCTTGAACGCGACGAGGTCGTGGAAGGTCGTCTCGGTCTGCGTGAACGACCCGTCCTCCTCACGGCGGTAGTGTTCCTGGCCGATCTTGACGTACAGGCGCGCGTCGCCGCGCTCGGTGTAGGTGAGCTGCGGGTCGGAGGCGATAAACCCGGAGAGGGATTCCTGCGTGTGGAGAGCCATCGGACTGTCCTCATTTCTGACATCGACGGGCGGCCCCACAGCCGGGGCCGCCCTTGTGTCAGGCAGGTGCGCCCGGCTCCTCCAGCGGACGGCGTTGCAGCAGCGCCTCGATGCCGGCCCGGTCGGCCCGCAGTTCCTTCGCATCCGGCCGGTCGAGCCAGGTCCGCATCCTCGTGACTATGGGCGGCGCGGAGCGCAGCAGCACGAGCGCAGTCCCGAACGGCAACGTCCTGATCGTGTCGGGCGGCATGATCGGGACGCGCCGGATGGAGCGTTGCGCGGAGCGGGAGCCGTGGTCTCCGACCGTGGTGGAGTCGGTCACCTCGTCGCGCTCGCCGATGAGCGTGGTCAGGTCGTGCAGGTCGCGGCTGTTGGAAGCGCCGCCGAGGATGATCTTGACGATGGAGGCGTCCCAGATCGCGCCGGCGGCGTTCTCCGACCATTTCTCCCGCGCCTGAGCGAGGCTTTGGAGTACGGGCATGGTCGTGATCCCGGTGCCGCCGCCTTCGGCCATGAGCGTGGGCAGTGACGGTAAGGGGGCGAGGTTGCCGACCTCATCGAGGGCGAGCAGCAAGGGCGGGTCGAGCCTCGCGCCGGGGCTTCCGGCGGCGATGCGGCGGGCGGCTTCCACGACGTCTTCCACGAACGCCGCCACCAACGCCGCGCTGTTGTTGGCGCCGGCGCCGGTCGCCAGCAGGTAGAGCGTTCCGCGGGCACGGAGAAAGGCTTCGGGGTCGAAGTTCTCGCCTTCGCGCGGCGACACGGCGTCGAGCACGCGCGGGTCCGCCAGGGCGGCGAGGGCGAGGGAGACGCCTTGCCAGATGGAGTCGCGGGTTCTCGGGTCGGAGTCGATCATCGCCTGTAGCGACTCCGCCCACCCGACAGCCGCTCGTGGGTTCGCTGTCAGGATCGCGACTGCGTCCGCGGCGGCGGATGGGTCGAGGGTCCACCGGAACAGTTCACCCGGTGGGCGACGGTCGAGGGCAGCGGCGTGGAGCAGGGCTTGGAGGGCGGTGCGGGTCTTGCCTTCCCAGAACCCGCCGCCTTCGACTCCGCCTGCGGACAGGCCGGTGCCGGCGGCGAGTCCGGTGGCGCGGATCATCGCGGTCAGCGGGTCCTCGCACCCGCGGATGGGTGACCATCTGAGGCCTGCGGGGATGCCTTCGGCGAGGTGCTGTGGGTCGAACACGGCGACCGGGCCGATGCGCTCGCGGGCGCGGAGAGTCGCGGTGAGGTTGTCCGGCCGGGTCGAGGTGGTGACGACTGCGCCGGGTGCGTCGAGGATGGTGTTGATGACGATGTGGGCGCCCTTCCCGGACCGGGGCGGGCCGATCAGCAGGATGCTGTCCTCCACCGATGCCCACACGCTCTTGCCGCGCGACTGGCCGATCCGGTAGCCGACGTCCTCCGGTGTCGGCTTGTGGAGCGAGGGTCGCAGGTGCCCGGCCCGGCGCAGCAGCGCGGTCTCGGAGGCGGCCTTGGTGACCTCGGTGCGGGTGGCGATACCGGGGATGCGGTAGGGGTCGTTCTTGACCTGTCGGCCGTGCTCGCGGAAGAACCGCCACCCCCAGCACCCTGCGCCAGCGGCGGCGAGGATGAGGACGGCGGCGGTGATCCAGTACGCCACGACGTTCAGACCGGGTGCGCCGAGCGCGGCCGCCGGGTCGCCGGGGTTGAGCAGCACGCCCAACCCGGCCTCGACTCCGCCGGCGGGTTGCCCGGTCCCGGTGATCCACGCGGCGACCGAGCCGGCGCCGCGGAGGATGGCGGCGAGGATCGCGGCGCCGATGAGGAGGCCGATGCCGAGGTTGCTCAGCTCGTCCCCGAGCGATCCCGTCGGCCTCGGGGTGGTCATTCGGGGTGCCCGATCGTGAGCGTCCCGGAGACGCGGCCGAGCAGGATCACCTCTCGGGTCGGGCTCACGGCGAGCTGGTCGGCGGTGAGCAGGCCGCGCATCGCGCCGTCCGGGGCGGCATCGCCGTGGGCGATGACGACGGCGATCGCCACGTCCTCGCCCGGCACGAACCCCTCGCCGTGGAGCGCCACGAGTTCGGGCGGAGCACTCGCGACCGGTGGCTCAGGTGCGGGGGCGGGTTTTGGTTCGGTGCGGCGGCGTCTGGTCGGAGTGATGATGTCGGTGAACGTGCTTCCGTCCGCTTCGCGCACCTCGACCCGCACCGGCGAGCGGCGCTGTTCGGTGAGCTGGTCGAGGACGGCGGCGAAGTCCTCTCGTCGCCACGGAGGCGCGAACGGCTCCGGCTCGAACGGCACGCCGTCGACGGTGACCGTCATGCGTCCGTCGTCGGTGATCGTGATGACCACGAGCGGGAGAACGACCGGCACAGCCTCGACCTCGTCACGGTGAACAGACGCGGGCATGATCGTGCGCTTATAGCGGGGCCGGGCCATCACGCCGCACCGCCCGCGGCGGGAACCGTCAGCGAGGCCGACGGTTCGTCATTCTCAACGGTGAACTTCCCGGTTTCTGCGATCATGCGGCTCGTGGTGTCGAAGGCGGCGAACTCGGCGGGGTGGAGTTGGTGCTGCACGACGAAGGAGCGGTCCTTGATGCGCCACAGCCCCTGCCCGGTCCCCAGGCCGGGAAGCAGCTTCTGCTCAGTGCCCGTGAGGCCGAGCGCTGTTGCGGTGGAGCCGAGCTGGTCGGCTTCCTGCCGGTAGACGATCCTGGTCTCCGCGTTCGCCAGCAGCGACGATGCGAGGGCGCGCATGGCGGAGCCCTGGTCGCCGACGTTGTCGAGGTCGGAGAGCTTGTGGAAGATCAGCATGTTCGCGATTCCGAAGTGCCGGGCGAGCCGCCACTGGGCGTCCATACGCCGCAGGAGGGACGGGTAGGCCATCAGGCGCCAGGCTTCGTCGTAGATCACCCAGCGTTGCCCGCCTGCCGGGTCGGACAGGGCCGACTCCATCCACGCCGACGAGCACGTCATCAGCACCGAGATCAAGGTGCTGTTCTCCGCGACCCGGGACAGGTCGAGGGACACCATTGGCAGGGACGGGTCGAACCTGACCGTGGACGGGCCGTCGAACAGTCCTTGGAGGTCGCCCGCGACGAGTCGGCGCAGGGCGTGGCCGACGAGCCGACCGTCTTCCGCGAGCCGTCCATCCGCGTCGTCGGCCGAGGTTGGGGTAAGGATGCGGTCGACGACCATCGGCAGGATCGGAACCTCCGCGCTCCGTACCGCGTCTTGGAGGGCGAGGTCGATCGCGGTGTGCTCCAACGGCGTCAGCGCCCGGTCCAGCACGGTCTCTGCGAGGGCGCCGATGAGGTCGCGGCGGCGGGAGGCGACCTGCATCGCCCACTCCGCATCTGACACCGCGGACGGCCTATGGCCCTCATCGAGAGGGTTGAGGCGGTTGGAGAGGCCGTGGCCGAGGATGATTGCGCGTCCACCGACGGCTTCGGCGACGGCGGTGTGCTCGCCCTTCGGGTCGCCGGGGACGTAGACGCGTCGTCCGAACGGGAGCGAGCGCGTGTAGAGCGACTTTGCCAGGCTCGACTTGCCGGAGCCGACGATGCCGGCCAGGACGACGTTGGGGGCGGTGATGATCCCGCGCCGGTAGAGCACCCACGGGTCGTAGACGAACGACCCGCCGGAGTAGAGGTCCTGCCCGACGAAGATCCCCTCCGATCCGAGGCCGCCTTCGGCCAGGAACGGGTACTGCCCAGCCAACGTCGCACTCGTGTCCTGGTGCTTGGGGAGACGGAACCGGCCCGGCGTGCGCAACGCCGCAGGCCCCGGCTCGCCAGCGGCGGGCAGGTAGGTCGTCGCGCGCCGCTCGGCCTGCTCCGCCTCCCACAGGGCCTTCGCCTCGGCCTTCCGTGCCTTGCGGGCGGTGGTCTCGATTCGGGTCGCAGCCTGCCGGCGGTCCTTACGGGCCCGGCGTCGTTCGCCTTCGGGGCCGACGAGCACGGCCGTGTGCAGGCGGCCCTCGTCCTGCGCGGTCACAGCGCGAGCCCCCGGCCCTGCGCCGTGGCGGCACCGGGGCGTCGAGTGAACCAGTCGCCCGCGCCGCGCTCGCGGTTCGCCGCCTGGGTGTTCGCGCGTGCAGGCTGGTGTGCGACGCGCGCCGACGCCGCGGTCGACGCGGGCGCGGGAATCGGGGTGTCGATGCCGAGGAGTGCCGGGTCGGGCAGGGCGCCGTGCTCGCGCAGTAGCGAGACGTGGCCGAGGAACGGGTTGTAGGTGAGGGTGTAGACGTCTCGGGTCGCTACCTTGTCGAGGGCACCGGTCGGGGGCTCGTCGTAGACGTAGCCGTTCTCGAGCGCTGTCTGTACGGTCTCCTCGCCGTAGTCGAACCCGGCCAGGTGCTCGATCGCCGCGTCCGTGCCCTCCCGGTCGATGAGGTCCAGCACCTCGTAGGCCTCGGAGCCTTGGAGGAACACGACGCTGATCCACCGCACGCCCGCCGCCTCCCCAACGGTGGGCGCAGGGCCCTGCGGGCCGCGGTCGGCCAGCTCGGTCAGGGCGTCGGAGTTCTGCCGGGCGACGTCGGCGGTCCACTCATCGAACGGCCCCTCATACGCCGTGCCGTTGTCGGTGGCGTGTTGGTGCGCATCGCCTGCTGCGGTCAGGTAGGCGGCGAGGTCACGCAGCGCCCGCTCCGGTGAGACAGGCGCGCCGGCCCCGGTAAACAGATCCCGCCCTTGGATGCTCTGCCCGCTGTCCCGGTGCTCGATGAGGTAGGCGTAGCGCTGGTGCTGGCCCAGCGGCTCGTCCGGCCACACCGTCAGCGTGAGCGTCCCGGCCTGCACGCTCGTACGCCCCGCCCCCGCGTCTGCGGGGTCGGGTGCGGGGTGCCAGGCGATACGCCCGGAGTGCTGGGAGGCGGCGTCGAGCCGCCAGGCCACGGAGTCCAGGAGTGTGCCGGCCTGGTGCAGCTCGTCCGCGGCCGCGAGGGCCGAGGTCGCGCCGGTGGCCTGGTTCCCGGCGTCGTCGTGCGCGCGGGCACGGGGAGCGATATGGGCGGCGGCGAGCTGATCCAGTACCTGCCGCAGCGACCGGACTCCGGACAGCAGGTCACCGATCACTGGGTAGGTGTCGGCCGGGTCGGTGAACTGGCGGGTTGCGTGGGCCAGGCCCCGCAACGCGGCGGACGCCTCCGTGGCGTCCGCGACGGGGTTATCGAAGGTAGGCATGAGCGTTGTTCCTCACAGAAGCGTCGGATGGTTGGTGGGCAGGTGCGCCGGGTCAGACCGGCCGGCACAGCGGCAGCGCAGCGGCGGTGAAGGCCTGGGCTTGCTGGCCGACGAGGCGGCGGGTCTCGCAGGAGGCTTGGATCGCGGCCTGCTCGACCGCGGCGACCGCGGCGTCGAGCTCATCGACGGTCGGCGCGGAGACGGACACGAGGCCGGAGACGCGCAGGACGCCGTGCCCGGCGGTCAGGTCCGCCTCTTGCTGGAGGACGTCGTCCAGTTCGGCGCTGGTGGCGGCGTCTTCGATCTGCCCGATCTTGCGCCGCTGCGCCTGGTCGCTGATGAGTTCGGTCTTCTTCTTCCGCAGGTCCCGCGCGGCCTGATCGGCGCGCACCGGCGTGTAGTGCAGGGCGAGGGTGCGGAGGATGCCGTTGGACAGCACGAGCGGGGCAAGGAACCCTGGGTAGACCTGCGAGCGGGGCCACTCACTGATCCACAACACCGCATGGAACGCACTGTCCGACCGCAACCGATCCCACGTCTCGGTCACCGCTACCGGGCCCGCCGTCGCCAGATCCCGCCCGAGGTCGCCATGCCGTTCTAGCGCGGGAGCGGCGGCCGGGTCGTACGCCGAACGCAGGATGACGGCGACCTCGCCGGGCGTGAGCCACCCCGTCGAGGTGAGCTCCGCTGCGCGCAGCGCCGTCGTCAGCGTGGTCATCTCCTGCCGGAGCACCGCGGCGGCACCGCGCATCCCGCCACCGGAAGTCCTGATCTGCCGGCTCGCGGCCTTCATGTCCAGCGCCAGGCTGATCGTCGTGGCGTGGCGTTCCCCGGCGGGGCCGGCGCGCTCGATCAGCTCGGCGTAGGTGGTCGCGGCCCAGGACCCGTCGTCGGTGCCGTGCGTGCGCCACCACTCCGCCAACCCCGTTCCCGAGTCCGGCAGCGTCCGCTCCGACACCTGGATGCGGGCGATGCGCCCCGAACGGCAGGCCGCGGCGAGGACGCGCCCCCACCCGGAGACCCTGCGCTGCTGCTCACCGGGATCGAGGAGCACGAACGCCGGATGCGAGACGCCGAGGATCGCAGTCAGCGTCTGCGCGTGCGGGTCTTGGATCATCGCCGCCCCGGTCTCGGGGTCCTCCCATTCCCGCAACGGTGCCGCATCACCCGGAAGCGCGAGCGTCCCGGCAGGTCTCGGCTTGATGACGCGGCGCCGATAAATGAGCTGCCCCAGATACGTGCGGGCGATCCAGCGGGCCACGATGGGCACCCACTCGATCACCTTCCGCCCACCCGCGGGGATCACCGCGAGCAGTGCTGCGGTGGCCCATACCGGGGCGGTCCAGGCGAAGGCCAGGCCGCCGCCGAGGTAGAGCGAGAAGACGACTGTGAGCACGGCGATGCCGAGGACGATGAGTTGCGGCAGCGACAGGCCCAGCATGATCCCGCGCTTGGTGAGCCGGGAGAACTGCACCGCCGCCAACGGGTAGTCACTGTTCGCGTGCGTGTTCGTAGACATCGCAGGTCACCCCTTCCCGGTCGGCTTGGACGACGGCGGAGGTGGCGGGTCCGACCGGCGCCGAGGCGCGGGCGAGGACTCCGCCGAGCCGGTGGACGGCCCGGACGGCGGCGCCGAGGACGGAGCGGCCGGGGGCGGCGTCGACGGTGCGGGACGCTGCGGCGGGGTGCCTTGCGATGGTGGAACCAGCGGCGGGGATGCCTGCTCCGTGGCCGCGCCTGCCTGACTGTCGGCCGCTCCACCGACCGCATTGCCGGCCTTCGGGCCGGCGGTCGCCGCGCCCTTGACCACCGCACCGCCGACGACGACCGCAGCACCCACAGGGCCGGCGGCTGCACCAGCACCCGCAGCGCCCGCTGTCCCGGCCCCGGCACCAGCGGCGGTGCCAGCTCCCGCTCCTGCCCCTGTCGAGGAAGCGGCGGCTCCTGTGCCCGCTGTGCCGGCTCCCGCACTGGTGGGCGCCGCCGACGAGGAGGTAGGCGGCGGTGTTGGACTACCGCCTCCTCCGCCACCGTTCGAGGGTGCGCTGCCGGAGTCGGTGCTGCCGTCGAGTACCTTCTTGGCCGTGTCAGCCTTCGGCGCAGACGGCACTGGGACAGGCCGGTTCAGCGCCGACTTCGCCTCCTGCTCCGACGACATCGCGTGGTACATGTCGAACCCGACGAAGGACAGGAACTTGTACGTGATGTACGGGGCGAACGCCGCGATGAACATCAGCGCGACGCCGGCGATCGGGTCGGAGATGGATGCCAGGTCCGCCTCGATGGGGGCGGAGACCTGGCCGATGGCGACGAGGAAGATCACGACGAGGACGAGCTTGGAGAAGATGAGGGCGATGACGAAGGTCGCCCATTTGGCGAACCATCCCTTGGTCGCATCCCATGTCGCCCCGGCCAGGGCGACCGGCCCGAACACGATGGCGACCAGCAGCAGGGCTTTGCGGATGAGCAGCGAGAACCACACGATCGCCGCCGCGCTGATAGCGAGTCCGGCGAGGAAGATCGTCAGGATCGCGCCGACACCGGGAGCGGTGATGTTGATGGTGGCCAGGCCTGCGGCGAGGAGCCCGATCTGGGTCCCCATCCCTTCCATCGTGTTGCCGGTGGCCTGGACGATCCCGACCGCGAGCTGGTCGGTCACTTCCAGCAGCAACGCGGTCAGCGTGATGACCAGGAACGATCCGAGCACGCTCTTGGCGAGACCGAGGGCGGCACGGTTGAGGGCGGTCGGGTCGCGGTGGATGAGCCCGGTGATGAGCTGCAAGCAGAAGAACACGAGCATGATGAAGACAGCGACGCCGAACAGGACGTTGTAGACGCCGATGTACTCGGCGCTGGTGACGTCCACGAGGGTCGTGGTGTCGAAGACCCACCAGACCGCCTCGAACAGCCACGCGGCGGCACCGGCCATCGCTTGGGCGAGCCAGTCGAACGGGGCGGCGATCAGGGAGGCGGTGCCTTCGCCCACGGCGTCGCAGACGGAGGAGATGACTGGGACATCGCAGACGCTCACCGCAGCCACCCCCGCGGCCGGGAGTCATGTCGGGTGGTCATCACACGGCCTGCCCGACGCCCCAGAAGAAGTTGATCAGCGTCACCGCGGCACCGCAGATGATCGCCGCCCCGCAGCTCACGAGAACGCCGACCTTGCCCCTGCTCGCGAGGTGCGGGTTGGAGGAGTTGGCGCCGAAGCCCCACACGATCGCGCTGACGATGAGCGCGAGGACGGAGAGGATGAGGCCGACGGTCATGACGGCGCCGACGATGATGCGCAGTTGCTCGATGCCGGGAAGACCGGATGAGTTGGGGTCGATGTCGATCACGGGGTGCTCCTGACTATTGACGAGAAGGGGTTCTCGTCCGTCAGGTGCACCCCGCGATCCCAGCGGCGGCGGAGGTAGTCAGAGTTGGGTGCCGACGTCCAGCAGGAAGTTGAGCCACGCGACGCCGGCCCCGGCGAGAGCGGCGGCGCCGACCGCGACGAACAGACCCGTGCGAGCCTTGGTCGCCGCCTGATAGTTGCCGCTGGATGACGCGATCGCCCAGATGATGGCGCAGACGATGAGCATGAGCACGGCGGTGACGAGCACGAACATGAGCAGCGCGCCAACGATGGCGCGGAGGTCGGCGGCGCCGCCGACGCCGCCGAAGTCGGGGAACACATCCATGGTCATCGTCCTTCTCGGACGGTGATGTGCAGGTGGTCGTAGTGCCCGCCTGTGATGTCCGAGGGGTCGTGCATGCCCCCGCCGTTGTAGGGCCGCCAGCCCTCGTCGGCGCGAGCGAGCGACCAGATCTTGCCTTGCCAGATGAGATACTCGACTCCGAGGGCGGCGGCGTTGGCCTGCAGCCAGTTCGTCATCGCCCACCCCGTGTCGAGGGCGGCGCCGGTCGCGGCCGTTCCGATGGTGTTCCCGAAGGTCACATCGCACGCTCTGCCGAGCGGGTGTTCCGACGAGGTGCCGGGTCGCGGTGACCAGCAGGCCCAGCCGGAGTCGGGAAACGCGGCCCGGGTCTGTGTGAGCAGGTGCTCCATGCGGGCAGTGATCTGGCCGCCGCTCGTCGGATCGTCCCGAAGCTCGTCAGGATCGGTACCTGTGTACGGTGTTGGCGCGGCGATGTTCGGCCCCGGAGCGCAACCTGCGTTTGGTGCCGTGCTCGCGCCGGATTCAGCGGCGCCGTGGTCGGTGAGCCAGGCGTCGGAGTTCACCGGGTCGGCGTCTGCGCCGCCGGGGTGGATTTGCAGGTGCAGGTGAGGGCCGGTGGAGTGTCCCGAGGAGCCGACGTCTCCGATGCGCTGCCCGGCGGTCACGGTGTCGCCTTCTGCGACATGGATGCCGTGCGCCCACATGTGCACGTACATCGACGCGACCCGCTCGCCCCGGACGGTGTGCTCGATGACGATGACCCCGCCTCCTGCGTCGGTGTATCCGGCTCGCACGACGATGCCGTCCGCGACGGCGTAGATGGGGGTGCCGTCGGGGGCGGCGAAGTCGCTGCCTGCGTGGAAGCGGCGTTCGCCGGTGATCGGGTCGTTACGCCATCCGAACGGGCTCGTCCGCGCCCAGGTCCCCTCCGGCAGCGGGAACACGATGCGCGTCGTCTCGGGCACGACGGGCGTCTCGTCCCCGCCATCGTTGCCGGAGGACACGGGACGGGTCAGGGCGGTGAGGATCGCTTCGGCGACCGGCTGGTAGTTCTGATACCGGTCCGGGTAGGCGCTGACCTCGACGGCTTGGGCTGCTTCGCCGGGGTCGAGCTGCTGCCAGCCGGCGATGTCGAGCAGGCCCCGCGGCGATGGGTAGTTCGGGCCCGTGGGGCCACCGTAGAAGGCTCTCGCCTGGTAGCTGGGGTCCATGAGCTCCGCGACTGTGCCCCACCCGCTGACCGGGCGCATCTGAAACAGCCCGAGCGAGTCGTGATCCGAACCCTCGCCGTCGTTGGGGTACTCCGCCGACTCGGGATAGGCGCTCGTGTTGGCGAGCATCCGCAGGGTCGACTCGGTCAGCGCAGCCATCAGCGCGATCAGCACCCCTTCACGTCCGACGCCGGCTGTCTGCCCGCCGACCGTGATGATCGTCGCGGCGTGGGTGAGCTGTTGCCGGTTCAGCGTGACCGTCTCCCCGTTGCGGGTCGTCGCGGTCAGCGAGTCCGGGATCGGGCCGACCGCCAACGAGCCGGGCGTGCAGACGGCGGCGGTCGCAGGTGTTCCGCCGAGCGTGGCGACGCCCAGCAGGATCGTGGACGGCCCCAGGAGCAGCAAGGTGAGGGCGAGGAGCGCGAGCTTCTTCATCACGGCCTCGGCTCAGCGGAGAGGGTTGTCGAGCTGTGAGAGCCGCAGCACCTCACACAACCCCGACCCGGTGCCGCGACCGGGATTGGGCGGGGTGCAGACGAGGAACACAGTGAAGGAGACCGGGCGGGATGCCTCGACGGGGTCGGTGCCCCAGATGCCTTCCCGGTGCCGTGTCCCCGAGATGGTGTACGCGACCGCACCATCAGGTATCTGACCGGGGGCTGCCTGCTCGACGGCGGTCTCCCACGCCTCCGGGACGAACACCTCGTCGAGGGTCAGCCACTGCCGAGTCGCGTAGGTGCGCAGCTGCGCCCACGCATCGTTCGTCGGGATGTAGGCGCGGACGTCACCGACGAAGGCGTCGGCCTCGCTGCCGTGCGCGGCATCCGCGAGCACCTGCGCATAGTCCGATGGCATGTGCCCGGTCGTGGTGTCCCAGGTGAACAGCGCCTCAGCGACCGCTTGGGCGAACGCTTCCGGCCCAAGGTGCTGGTCCAGCGGCTCCAGCTCTGCGACCGAGGTCGGGGCCGGTGTCACGGGCGCGGCGGTGGAAGGTCGTTCGTTCGGCGTCGAGGCCGACGGGGCGGCGGGGCCGCGGACGAGGCCGTAGATGCCGACTCCGACGAGCAAGAGCAGAGCGAGGCCGCCAGCGGTGGCGGCGATCAGCAGGCGACGACGGCGACGGTCATCAGACGTGGCGGGGTCCATGAGCACGGGTCCTTCCCGGACGGCAACAACGGATGCGTGGTTGCCAGGAAGGTGCGCACCACCGCACCCGCCCCGCGGTTCAGGCGATGTGCTCGGCCCTGTCTTGCCGTGCCGCGCGTGCGGCGTCGGTGAACGCGATGGTCCCGGCGATGGTCTCCTCGAACCGTGCCCACTGTTCAGCGGTGAGGGCTGGGCCGACGTCGGCGGGGTCGTAGTGGGTCCACCATTCGGCCATGTCGTCCCAGGTGGCCAGGAACGCGGTCAGCGGGAACGGCACCGGCTCCCCGGTGTTCACCGCCGTCAGCGCGGGCCGCGCTGGCTTCTTCTCCCCGGAGGCCTTGGCTGCTTTGACGCGGGCGAGCGCGGCCTTTGCCAGCTGCTCCAACTCCGCCGCCCTCGCCTCCTGCTCCGCCGCACGCACCGCATCCGCCTCGACCCGTGCTCGTTCGCGCACCTCGACGGACTGGGCGGGATCCGCGGCGAGCTGGTTGAGCTCCGCCAGCGACAGCTCGGCATTCACGCGCAGGTGCGAGGGATAGACGCTCCCACCTGCCTTGATCCGCTCGACCTCCTCTGCCGCACGCGCCCGTACCGGTTCCGGCTGCGACTCGTCCGCGGCCAGGTCCTCCAACCGGCCGATGCGCTCCAACGTCGTATAGGACGCGCGGCCAGTCACCATCCGCGCAGCCTGAGCGCGAGCCTTGCCTTGCTCGAACTGCGGTGGTGCCAAATTGGCACCACCGTCTTCTGCGTCGTCTGCGGTCGTCTGGAACCGGGTGGCCTCCTGGCGGCGGGCGGCGTCTTCGGCGAGCAGGGTCTTGAGTTCGCGGTAGAGGGCTGCGGCTTCGAGCTGGGTGAGCGGCTTGTGCAGGACGTTCTCGTCTTGTTCGGCGAGGAGTTGCCCGAGCCGGTCGGAGATCCCGGACCGTACCCAGACGTTGACGGTCTTGATGCCCAGGAGTTTCAGCGCCGCGAGGCGCCGCGCGCCGCAGATCAGGTGCCCGTCGAGGGTGATCGTGATGGGCTGCAAGAGCCCGTTGCGGCGGATCGACTCCACCAACGGGGCAAGGTCGCCGTGGTCTTGCCGGTGCCGGCGGCCGACGATGATGGAGTCGACCGCGCGCTCCAGCTCGATGTGGCCCGCCGGCACCGTGCTCATGACTCCTCGCCCCCTGCCAGGCGCGGGGCGGCGAGCCCGGCAGTGATCACGAGGTCGTCGTCGGTGAGGAGTGCGCGCAGGGGTTGGCCGATCAGGAGCCGCACGAGCAACCCGCGCCCAGCGTTCGTATGCGCGAGGGTCGGGTCGGGGGTGCCGAGCACGATCCGCAGCAGCGCCGTCCACGACGCACCCGGCAGGTCCAGGAGGGCGCGGGCCTGCCGGTCACGGCGCAGCACCTCGAACGCCGACGCCCGCGACGGCGACCCCGCCAACCTGGTGGTGATGTACTCGACCGCAGCCCGGGCTGTCGAGGGTTCCCAGCCGACCCACGAGAGGAACGCGATCGTGTCCTCGACGGCGGCGGTGACGTTCATCGCCCGCTCCCGCACCGGACGCTCATCGTCCGGGTCCTCGTCGGGGTCGGTGAAGGGGTCGAAGCAGAACGCGGGGTGGTAGTCGGGCAGGGGGTTCTCGCGGTCGCTGAATCGTTCGGCGTCGTGGAACACCGAATACTTCGGGCGACGGGCCTGATGCACGGAGCACAGCAGTCCGTTGCCGCGTTCCTCGGCGGTGCAGGTCACCTGCACCGCCCGCGTCACCACCGCCCACGGGTCATCCGCCCGCCGCGTCGCAGTTCCCCGCATCGCCTCGAACGCCGCCGAAGCCGCCTCCCACGGGTCGAGGCCGTGCTTGCGGGCGAGAGCGGCGTACTTGTTCGCGGCGTGCTCCATCAGCGCCGCCGCCTCCGGGTCACGCTGCCACGCCCCACGCCCCGCCTGATGGAGCCGATTCAGCAGGGCGCGCAGCGCCTCGGAGTCCTCGAAACGATTCCGCCTGTCACGGTCTGATGCAGTCTGCATGGGAGCACCTCCTGACAGGCAGGTGCGCACACGCTCCCCAGCAGGCGCGCTCAGACGTTGGCTGGGGGCGTGCATGGCGGTTACCCGAGCCCGATCCCGGAGCGCGACACCCATGAGAACCGCTCCCCGCCACCACGACCGAACGCGGTCACCGGCGGCAGCTTCCGTGCCCGCTCGCTCACGAACCGCGCACCCGACCGTGCCCCGTCACGGGTCGCCCGATACGCCTGACCAGGTACCCGGCGGGCGCGGCGGGCGAGCTCGGCCTGAAAATCGATACCCCGCCCCACTATCCGCGCCGAACGCGACGCCATCAGATCAGTCGGACGCACCCACTCCACACCAGCACGCGCTCTCGTCGCCGCGTCCTTCGCCGTCGAGTCTTTGGCCAGTGACGGGTCGCGGTGCCGGGCCAGCGCCGACGCCTCGCTTTCACGCGGCGTCTCCTCAGCACGGTCATGGTCTCGCTCGTGCAGCGCCGTAGCGGTGGGCTCGACGTACGTGTGCTGGTCGTCGTTCATGGCGTCTCCTGTTCGTCACGGGTGGTGAGTTCGGGGCGTGCGAACCAGCGGCCCACGGTGGAGGGGTGCACGCCGAGGTGCCGGGCGATCGCTTTGTTCGACCAGCCCTCCTCATCTCGCAACCGCCCCGCCACCTCCCGCGCGGGCGTCTGCTCCGACCCCGGTGTGGGAATAACGGCCTGCAGCTCGGACAGACCGCTCTCCGGCGTCGGCTCGTCCTCGTCGGCGAGATGTGGCTTGGCGGCCTCGGAGGCCGGTCGGGTGAGGATGACGGTGAGGTGCGTGATCGCAAGCAGCACCAGCGGCGGCACCGCCGCCACCGACGCCGCCAGCACCCCGGGCACATCGGCATCGGCGGCGACGACGGCATGGATCGCGTTCGCCGTCACCGACACCAGCGCACCCGCAGCGAGCAGCACCCACGGATACCAAGCCGACCGCTGCCGAGCGAGCGCGACGACGGCAACGGTTGCGACGACGATGATCCCGTCCACGATCAGCGGCCACGCCCACGCCTGCCCCGCATCGATCCCGGAGCGGCGGGCAAGGTCCGCCAGAGCGGTGAAGGAGAGCCAGAACGCACCTGCAGCGATGAACACCGTCCCGGCGACCGCCGTCGCCACCGCCACCCGGCCACCCCGCGACCGCACAGGTGCCGGCGCCTGCGGGTTCATGAGAGCACCTGCCCTGCAAGACGCGGCACGCGCCGCAGATCATCGTCCCGTACCACGCTGGATGGTGCGGGTTGGACGTGGGTGGCGCGGTAGGCGGAGCGGATCGTCGTGACGACCTCCCGCGGCGGCAACCCGACCCGCTCACCCGCCGGGGCGAGCGCATCGACCATCTCCGGCAGAGACAACCCCGCCTCCGCGAGGCGGCAGGAGGCCCAGAACAGGCCACGGTTGCGTTCGCCCTCCGCGCGCATGCCCACCCAGTCGGCCAGCCGCTTCGCGTCCTCCGAACGAACAGGGCCCCGCGCCCGATGCACGACGGGCTCGGGACGCGGATCGAGGAAGTCCCGCAGCGCCGCCGCATCCACCGGGCGCGGCTCCCGGTTACCGTGCGCGGTGAGCGAGTACCCGGCCGGGCCGTGGACGGTCATGACGGCGGAGGGAGGGACGATGACGTACCCGCCGGTGCCACGGAAGTCGACACGTGCCGCGGCCGCCTGCCACGACGGCTGCGACCGGCCGGGGTCGGCCGGGTAGTAGAAATGCGCACCACCGGACGGCGTGCGCACCACCGCCACCCACCCCTCCACGAGCCCCGCCCGGCGGGCACGACCGAAGGCGTCGAACCCGTTCCCGTCCGGCTTGCGGTCCACATCCACGACATCGACCCCAGACGCGGTGCCGGTGGGGACGCCGATGTTCGCGGACGGCCAGCGATGCCACCACGCCACAACCTGCGCCAGGTCAACGCTCGCCTCATGGAACCCATGCCGGGTGAGCGGACGCTTCTCGCCCGGCACGCACGGGAACACCGGCACCCCCGCCGCCGCGAGCCGCGCGGCGGCTTGCGGAAGCGGGAGCCCGCTGAGGGAGGCAAGGACGCTGGCGACGCTCATCACAGCCCCCTCACCACGGCATCCGCCGCACGCGAGGAACGCGCTGGCTCGACCAGTGCCGGAACTGTTCGCTCCGCCCCGGCCCCTCGCGACGGGGTGGCGGACTCACGGGTCAGGCCGGGTGGGTCGCCCGTGCCGACCTGGACGGTGTCGAGGGCATCGAGGATCGCCCCGGCGGTCTTGCGGACGCGTTCACCGGTGGCCTGCACGACCTCGGCCGGGTCCTTGTCCTTGACCGTACCCGCCCACCCGGAGATATACGGGATCGTGTAGGCGGTGGTGTCCATGCCGTGCGCGGCACCGATCATCAGCGCCACCGACTCCGCCTCGACTTCACCGATCCCGCGATGCCCGGTCGCATCCGGGTTGTCGGGGCCGTGGAGCTTCACATGTGCGAGTTCGTGCGCGAGTGTCTTCACCTGCGCGGCGTCGTCCATGTTCGACCGCACCGCCACCGTGCGGTTCGTGTAGTCCGTGACACCGTTCGCGCCACGAATCTCCCGCTCATCCGCGACGCGCGTCACCGTGAACCCTTCGGCCTCCACCAAGGAGGCAAGCCCTGCCCACAGCCCGTCGGGCGCCTCGCCTTCCAGGAGCGTCGGGGCAGGGCGCTCGGGCACGGGATCACCGCTGGTCTGCGACACATCCCAGACGTAGGCGGGCTTCGCGCCGACCATCCGGGAACGCACCACCTCGCCGGGCTTCGGCTTCTCGAACCGGCCCAGCCGCCGCCACGACTCAGAATCAGCCGGATTACTCGACGCGAACCGACCCGTCACCGGCGCGAAGATCACATACCCCGCCTGACCCCGCTCCACCTGCCGACCCAGCGACTGCCACTGCTTATAGCCCGCGACATAGGACGGCTCCGGCGACGCGACACGACCCTGCTCGTAAGCATCGAGATGCTGGGCGAGGATCAGCAGCGTGTTGCGGAACGAGCGCGCCCGGAACCGAGCAGCGAACTCCAGCGCACGCTTCCAATCCTCACCCGACACAAGCAGGTCGACCGCAGCCGTCAACCGCTCATGGAGCTGTTCGAGCTTCGCGTCGCGCGTAGCCCGTGCCTCCTCGTCCGTCGCCACCTGTGACCTCCTCCCGGCAAGGCCAACGGCACAAGCCGGTGACCCCTGCGACCATTAGGTGCGCCGGGGAGATCAGGAACGAGACGGACGGAACAGAGCGTGGCGACCGCCAGGCTCCACGATGAACCCGACGTGTCTCATCCGGTTTACCTGCGGTGCGGCGTAGAGTCGAAGTCCTTCAAGTGCTCAGGGTTCACACGACGAGAAGTACGCGACATACGGCGAGTCGAGGGGGTTGACGAGTCAGCCTGCCGGTGAGTGCGGAGGGTTTGCTTGGCGTCCTTCGGGACGCCCGCTGGCGCGGTACTGCGATGGCGTGATGCCGTAGCGGCGGGAGAACCAGCGTGAGGCGACCCGGGGATCGCGCCAGCCGACTGCGCCCGCAGCACGTGCCACAGTCCAGTCAGTCTCATCAATGAGCCGGGTGAACTCTGTCAGCCGTATCTCCGTGAGGTAACGCATCGGTGGAAAGCCGGTACAGGCAACGAACAGGCGGGTTAAGTGAGTACGGGAGACGGCGACGGAACGCGCGAGGGCCGTAGTCGTCCACGACTCAGCCATGCGGTCACGCAGAAGCTGCACTGCACGTCCCACGTGTCCGGCCAAGGAGATCGACATGAGTAGCCCGCCTGCCTGGCTCAACTCAGTACCATCTGAGTTGGCGGCCGCATCCGGCGCGAGGAACGCGGGAGTCACAAGGCCTACCCAACCGGCGAACAGTTCTACGGTACGTACTGCCACCACCTCCGGTGACTTCGTGCCGTTGCCGAGTACGCTCAGCTGCCGCCAGATCGGTTCGACACGGCGCAGGGTAGACACACCAGGATGCAGAACGAGTGGGCTCCCGTCCCAGTCGTGAGGATGCACGCCAGCGCGGAGCCGCGTCTTGTCGGGAAGGAACCATGCCATCTGTTCACGCAAGAAGCGTTCATCGCTGTACACCGCCCAGAGTCGGACGTATTGCCTCGGACGCATCTGGCACCATTCACCAGCTCCTAGAGCCAAGGCCATGCCAGGCATGAGAAGGTACCGGCCCTGTGCCGTCGAGATTTCAGCTGCGCCCTCAAGAATGTGCAGGATCTTTATCTCCGCAGGAATCACTCGCCTGGTCATTGCGCTGCGGGAGATTTCGATCGCCGTCAGAAGCCGTGCGCCGCGATTGATTAACCTCGTGCCGGGGTTGTCTGGTCTCGTAGACGACCCTTCATGTGGATCGCGGTATTCGCTTGCTCTCACAGTTCTCGCGCGTTGTTCCTATGTGCGGGTGACATGGCAACAGCCGCTATCAGCGCAGGGAGTCCTTTCTTAAGACTCTATTGAATGCGGTTGATATCATTTCGTAGAAACGTCTTTTGATGCCTCTTCCTTGGTGAGGGGGTGAGGAGCCGTTGTTTGTACGTGGTTGGCAGGTCGGTTCGCTGTCGAGAGTCGCCCGGTTCTTTCCATCCAGAGGTCGAAGGGGACGGTGAGGAACGGGAGCATCGAGGCGATGATGCCGGTGGGGAGTGCCCACCAGGTCCAGCGGAAGCGGATGGCGGCGGCGACGCAGGCGAGGACGAAGGCGATCCATGCGATTCCGTGCACCCACCCCCCAGATGGTGACGGGTAGGGGGCTGCCGTGGAGGGGGTATTTGATAGCGAGGGCGGTGAGCATGCCGAGCCAGCTGATGCCTTCGATGAGCGCGGTGGTGCGGAAGGCGAGTCGGAAGAAGCGTTCGTTTCGTGAGGGCGTGTGTGTCATTGATGCTCCGCGGCGTGGTTGCGGTGGTGACAATCCATAGGTCGTGATCCTCTTAGCGCGAGGCTTAGTGGGTGTTGTCTTCGTAGGCGGAGGCGGTGCTGCCGGGTCCGTACTGTCGGAGCAGCCACCCGGTGGTGATGACGCCTGCGGCGATCACGACGGCGATGATGATCATGATGGTCGTGTAGCCGCTGTTGAACGCGATAGCGGCGGCGTCGAGCAGGCCCGGATGGTCGCTGGCGAGGTCGCGGGCGGTGGCGATGCTGTCGGCGGCTTCGGCAGGGGCGCCCTGGGGGAGGTGGATGCGGGAGGTGTAGAAGAGGGAGAGGAGGCTGCCGAGGACGGCGACGGCGATGAGGCTGCCGAACTCGTAGGACACTTCCTCGACCGAGGCTGCCATACCGGCCTTGCGTGGGGGGACGTTCCCCACGATCGCGGTCGATGCGACTGACATCGTGGCCCCCAATCCGGCGCCGGTGACGGCGAGCCCGGCCACGAATACCGGGAACGCGGTCTGCACTCCGATGAGGGTGATGATCATGCCGATTGTGGCGAGGGTGAAGCCTCCGCTGATGATGATGCGCAGCCCGAGCCTGTGCAGGAACGCGCCGCCGAGAATCCCGGTGGGCAGAGCCCCGATCGCGACAGCGGCCACGAGGAGTCCTGCTTGGAGTGGGGTGAACCCGTCGACGAGTTGGAAGCGTTGCGTGGTGACCAGTTGGATGCCGCCGATGGCGAACATTGCGGTCGCTGCGGTGATGATCCCGGCGCTGAACGCGCGGTTGCGGAACACCCCGAAGTCCAGCAGCGGATCGTTCGAGCGGAGCTGGCGTCTGGTGAACAGGACACCGCCGATGGCCGCGACGACCGTGGCGCCTGCGACGATCGCCCAGTTCTGCGGGGTGTGGGCGGCTTCTTTGATCGCGAGGACCGCGCCGGTGAGGGTGAGGAGGGCGTAGAGGGAGGAGATCGCATCCCACTTCTTCGCCCGGTCCCGGGTTCCTGCAGGGACGACGAGCGGGGTGAGGATGAGGGCTGCGATCACGACGGGGATGTTGATGAGGAACACCGACCCCCACCAGAACCGCTCCAACAGTGCACCCCCGACGATGGGTCCGAGCGCGGCGCCGACCACGGAGATGCTGCCCCAGATCGCGATCGCGATGTTCCGCTCCCGCACGTCATCGAACCCGAGCCGGATCAGCGCGAGAGTGGCGGGCATCATGCACGCCGCCCCCACCGCGAGGAGCGCACGCGCACCGATCAGGACCTCCGGTGTCGGGGAGAACGCGGCCACCAGCGACGCCGCCCCGAAGAGCGTGAGACCGACCAGGAAGAGACGGCGATGCCCGAACCGGTCACCCAAGGTTCCCGACCCCAGCAGCAGGCCCGCCATCACCAGCGGGTAGGCGTTGATGATCCACAGGCCTTGGGAGGCCGACGCGCCCAGGTCCACCGTCAGGGTGGGCAGGGCGGTGTAGAGGATCGAGTTGTCGAGCGTGATCAGCAACAGGCCGAACGCGACAGTCACCAGCAGCACCCACCGCCGCGATGACAGCGATGACGCTTGAGTGTTCACAGTGTTCATGTGCGGGGATGCCTTCTTGTGTCAGGAGTTCTTTCGATCATTGCGCCCGGCCGGTTGCCATAGATTCTTGTGTTCATCGCGCAGAGTCCGTGCTGGTGGTGTCCAGGGAGGCGGCGATGTGTTCCAGGAGCTGCACCCGCAGAGCCTGCGGGATGGGCTCCCCGGTGAGGGCTTCGTAGCTCCACAGCCCGTCGGCGGCCATCCGTGCGGTCAGCATCCGCAGCTCCTCCCGCGGATACCTGTCGTCCACGCCGGGCTGAGGGAGCGGGGTCGTCCACCGCGCGGCCACTTCCGCACAGGGTGCGAAGAGGTCACGGTGCGCGGCGCCGTCAGCCATGAACACCAGTTCCGCGCGGGTCATCGACCGGGCCGCGACCCGCACATACGCCGCCAACCGCTCAGCACGGGTCGCCTCAGAAGCGGGTTTCCCGGCGGCTGAGACCATCTCCTTCTCCCAGTCGGCCGCCAACTGCTCATACACCCCACTCAGCAGTGCCGTCCGGCTCGGGAAGTGATACAGCAGGCCCCCCTTGGTGATGCCCGCCTGCTCGGCGACAGCGTCGATCGTCACCGCAGACAGCCCCTGCTCCTCAGCGACCCGCATCGCCGCCTCGACGATCGCAGACTTCTTACTCGGCCTCACCACCGTGCCGCCTCCTCCGTATCGACGCCGTACCTCACCAACCACTAGACTATACTAAATGGTACCGTAACCGTGTGTGGAGAGGAACGACAGCATGACGAAGTGGACGATCGGGACCGGGGCAGTCGTGACTGTGATCGGGATAGTCGCCTACATCGCGTCGGGGGCATCCAGCCTCACCGCGCTGATCCCCGCAGCCCTCGGCATCCTGCTGGTGATCGCCGGACTCATCTCCCGGAAAGAGGCGGCGCACCGGCACGCGATCCATGCGGCGCTGGCAGTCGCGCTCGTCGGCCTGGCCGGCACGCTCATGAACGTCCTCAAGCTCGGGGAGCTCCTCGGGGGCACCGCAGAGCGCCCTATAGCGGTCATCGCCAGCACCCTGACCTTCGTCGCGCTGCTGGTCTACCTGGTTCTCGGGGTGACCTCGTTCATCCGCGCACGCCGCTACCGCCGTGCCTGAAACCCGCCCCCTCGACACGCCCCACGTCGCCGGGCGGGGCGATGGTTGGCGGGCGCGGCTGTGGGAATGGGTCCGTGCCCGACCGCTCGTGTGGGCGAAGCTCTCCCTGGCCGCGAACATCCTGATCGTCGCGACCGGCGGGGCGGTCAGGCTTACCGCATCCGGGCTGGGCTGCCCGACCTGGCCGCTGTGCACCGAGGACTCCCTCTGAAGCGCCCCGGGTTTCAGTGTTCCAGTCGATGGTGGTGATGTCGCCGAGGTTGGGGGCGTCGGGCCAGTGGTGGGCGAAGACGCGGGCGACGGGCTCGTTGATCTCGGAGAACCAGATCGTGCGGGCGTCGAACACCTCCTCGACAGCGAGGTCGAGTCCGCCGTAGCCGGAGAACAGCGACCCGACCCGCAGGCGGCGGTCGCCCGGTTCGTCGCTGGCGTTCGGCATGAGGACTCCGGCAGATCGGTGATCCCCGGTCGCTGCCTCTGCGAGCGCTGACCGGGCTGGTTATCTGCCAGGTGCTCGCCGCGCCTCCCGCGCCTCCCGTGCCTCCCGTGCCTCGCTGACCGCGCCGCGCCCGGCCTCTGACGGAGCCTTCGTCTCCGCCTCCCTCAGAGCCACCACGCCTCTTGCAGATCGAGGTTGAGCCCGCCTTCGGCGGGCCGCTGCTCACCTCGTGAGCAGGCAGAGAGGGCGGGCCGGATGACGGTTTCGATGCGCGTGATGTCGGCGGGTGACGGGTATAAGTACCTGTTGCGCACTGTCGCGGCCGGCGACGGCGACCGCTCGCTCTCGACTCCGTTGACGCGCTACTACAACGCCGAGGGCACCCCGCCCGGTCGCTGGCTCGGTGCCGGGGTCGCCACACTCGGCGGCGGGCGGATCAGCGTGGGTGATCAGGTCTCCGAAGCCCAGCTCCAGCTGCTGGTCGGCATGGGTCGAGACCCGATCACCGGTGAACCGCTGGGCCGCGCGTACCCCGAATACCGAACCGTGGCCGAGCGGATCGAGGCACGTACCAGTGCGCTTGATCCCGCACTCGGGCCGGCGTCACGCGCGGAGGCGGTCGCGGCCATCGACACGGAGGAGGCCGGGCGCGGGACGCGGCGGGCGGTTGCGGGGTTCGACTTCACGTTCTCGATCCCGAAGTCCGCCAGCGTGCTCTGGGCGGTCGCGGACGCGGGGACGCAGGCGTTGATCGCGGACGCGCATCACGCTGCGGTTGCGGAGGTGGTTGCGTTCATGGAGCGGGAGGTTGCAGCCACCCGCACCGGCGCAACCGACCGCGACGGCGCGGTTGCACAGGTCGACGTCGCAGGTCTGGTCGCCACGGCGTTCGATCACTACGACAGCCGGGCGGGCGACCCGCACCTGCACACGCATGTCGTCATCAGCAACAAGGTGCAGACCGTCCTCGATGGCAAATGGCGGTCGCTGGATGGGCGGCCGATGCACGCCGCCGTGGTCGCCCTCTCCGAGCTGCACGAGGCGGTGTTCGCTGACCACCTCACTCGCTCGTTTGGCGTCTCGTGGGAGGCGCGCGACATGGGCCGCGACCGCAACCCCGCGTGGGCGATCGCCGCGGTGCCCGAGGCGATGGTGAAGGAGTTCTCCACCCGTGCCCGGCACATTGATGCCGAGACCGACCGCCTCATCGGCCAGTACGTCGACGCGCATGGGCGGCGGCCGTCGCCGGCGACGATCATGAAGCTCCGCGCCCAGGCCACCCTCTCGACCCGGCCGGAGAAGGAAGTCCGGTCGCTGGCTGACCTCACCGCCTCCTGGCGGGAACGGGCCGGGCAGGTGCTCGGGTCGGATACGACCTCGTGGGCGCGCGGCGTGACGGCAAACAAGGAGCCGTTGCTGCTGCGCGCGGACGACGTGCCGTTGGATGTGATCGACTCGCTCGGGGCAGACGTTGTGGCTGCGGTCGGTGAGAAGCGATCCACCTGGCATCGCTGGAACCTCACTGCCGAGGCCGCGCGGCAGACGATGGCCTACCGGTTCGCGTCGACAGAGGATCGCGAAGCTATCGTCGGCCTGGTCGTAGACGCCGCCGAAGCCGCTTCGCTGCGCCTGACCCCGCCCGAGCTCGCATCCAGCCCGGCCGCGTTCCGCCGACCGGACGGCACGAGCGTGTTCCGGCCGAAGCACTCCGCGCTGTTCTCCTCCGAGGAGCTGCTGGCCGCCGAAGACCGCCTCCTCGAACGCGCCCGCACCACCACCGCACCGACCGTGCCGCTGACCACCGTCGAACGGGTTACGAAGCGGCCCGACAGCAAGGGCCGGATGCTCGGTGACGACCAGGCGGCCGCACTGACGAAGATCGCGCTCTCGGGCCGGGTGGTCGATGTGCTGGTCGGCCCTGCTGGGGCGGGGAAGACCACCGCGATGTCAGCGTTGCGGCGGGCGTGGGAACGCGAGCACGGACGTGGCAGCGTGGTCGGGCTTGCGCCGTCCGCGGTCGCCGCGCAGGTCCTGGCCGATGACCTCGGCATCCAGACCGAGAACACGGCCAAGTGGCTCGACACTCACGACCGCGCCGGCGAGACGTTCCGCAAGGGTCAGCTCGTCATCGTCGACGAGGCATCGCTGGCGGGCACGCTCTCCCTTGACCGCATCACCGCCTTGGCGGCGGAGGCCGGGGCGAAGGTGCTGCTGGTCGGGGACCACGCCCAGCTTCAGTCCGTCACCGCCGGTGGCGCGTTCTCCCTCCTCGTCCACGACCGTGACGACGCCCCGGAGCTGGTCGACGTGCACCGGTTCGTCCACCCGTGGGAGAAGACCGCGTCCCTCGCGCTGCGGCATGGGCGCACCGATGTCATCGACACCTACACCGAACACGGTCGCATCCGAGGTGGTGAGACGGAGGAGATGATCGACGTCGCCTACACCGCCTGGCGCAACGACACACTCGCCGGGCGAGCCAGTGTGCTCGTGACCGCCTCGAACGAGTCCGTCCAGGCGCTCAACAACCGGGCACGCGCTGATCTGATCCTCGACGGCACCGTGAACGCCCGCCGTGAGGTCGAACTGCACGACGGAATGAGGGCTGCGGTCGGGGATACGGTCATCACTCGCCGCAACGACCGCCGCCTCCGCGCGGGACGGTCCTGGGTCCGCAACGGCGATAGGTGGACGGTCACCGAGGTCCGTGACGACGGCGCTCTCACCCTCCGCCGCGCAGGGCGCACGTGGGGCGCCTCGGTCGTGGTCCCGGCCGAGTACGCGGCCGAACACCTCGATCTCGGTTACGCCGTGACGTCATACCGGGCGCAGGGCATCACCGTGGACTCCTCGCACGTCCTGGCGGATGCGTCGATGACCAGAGAGACGTTCTATGTCGCCATGACGAGGGGGCGCGAGCAGAACATCGCCTACGTCGCCGTCGACAAGCCCGACCCCGCCCACGACGGCCCTCGCCCCGGCGACAACACCGAGGCGACAGCCCGGTCCGTGTTGTTCGGGGTGCTGCAGCACGTCGGTGCCGAGCTGTCGGCGCACGAGACGATCACTGCGGAGCAGGACACCTGGGCCTCGATCGCGCAGCTTACCGCCGAGTACGAGACCCTGGCCGCCGCCGCCCAACACGACCGCTGGGCCGCGCTCGTCCGCTCGTCTGGGCTCAGCGACGACGACGCCGAGGACGCGATCGCCTCACCCGCATTCGGAGCGCTGACTGCCGAGCTCCGTCGGGCCGAGGCCAACCAGCACGACGTCGAGACCCTGCTGCCGCGCCTCGTGCGAGCACGCGGGTTCGGGGACGCCGACGACATCGCCGCGGTCCTGCACTACCGTCTTGCCCGCGCGACCGCCAGGCCAGCGGGAGCCGGGCGTGCACGCAGAACACCACGTCTCATCGTGGGCCTCATCCCCGAAGCCACCGGCATCATGCCATCCGAGATGCGGCAAGCGCTGACCGAGCGACGCGACCTCATCGAAGCCCGGGCCGATGCTCTCCTCGACACCGCACTCACCGAGAAACACGAGTGGATCACGAAACTCGGAACCCCACCCAAGACTGCACGAGCGGCCCAGGCATGGCGGAACGCCGCGCGCACCATCGCCGCCTACCGCGACCGCTACGGCATCACCGGACCCGCACCCCTCGGAGCACCCGCCGAAGCCGAGACGCAGAAGATCGACGTCGCCCGCGCCCGTGCTGCGCTTGACCGAACCCGCTCGCTCGAAAGAGAACCGAACAGCGCACGTCAATCGCCTGCTACTACTAGGCCGGTCCGACGCTCCTTGTAGCGCCTGAACGCCAACCTACGAAGCCCGCGACCTGGTAGCGTGAAGATGTGTCCCGCACAAGGAGGCTACGAGAAGATGCCGGAAGATAACGAGGTTCTGACCGCTGATGAAGCGGCAGCGCTCTTGCGTGTCTCCACCAAGACAGTGCTCTCACTCGCCCGCGCGGGGTCGCTGCCCGGAGAGAAGGTGGGACGCGCTTGGCGCTTCGTGAGGAGCGATGTCCTTGCGTACGTCCGCGGTTCACTGCCGCAGGCAGGAGCAGAGCACAATGAGTGAGGTCGTGACGGCACTGTCCGAGATGAACAGTGTCCTAGGCGGTGACAAATGCTAGATACTTCGAACTGGCCCGAAGTTGAGCTTGACGTCCTGAAAGAAATCCAACTCGATCCAAAAAACGTTCGCCTTGAAGTGGCCGACGCGAAGGTCGAGGCCGACATCATTGAAGACCTGTTCGTCAACGAAGATGCGTTAGCGCTTGTCGAGGGCATCTGCAAGGTCGGCTATCTGACACACGAGACGCCGGTCGTCCTAAAGCGACGCGGTAAGTATGTGATGGTTGAGGGGAACCGCAGGCTCGCTGCACTCAAAGCCATCCAGAACCCGATGTTGGTCCCCGACTATCAGGCGCGAGTCGCGTCGCTGGCGGCCCTTCTGCCAGACCGCTCTGCGCTCGCGAAGGTCCGGGTCATGGTTGCACCGAACCAGACCGAAGCGGATCAGTTGATCGCGGCTATCCACACCGGGAACCTGCGGCGGGCCTGGAGTCCCAGCAGGCAGGCGGCGTTCTTCCAGGCGCAGATCGACGCGGGGAGGAAGCTCCGTGAACTTCTGACTAGGTATCCCACGATCGACGTTCGCAAATTCGTCTTTCGAGCGCACATCATCAATCTCTTCAAGTCCGTGCATTACGACGAGGCCGAGCTTCAAGACTTCCTTGCAACAAAGAAGTGGGCCAGGGGCCTATCGACGCTGGCGCGCATCTACGAGTCGAAAGAGTTCCTTGACCTGACGGGGCTTACGATGGATTCAGACGGCAACGTCACGAAGACGCTCTCGGACGAAGTCTTCAAAGATGTTGCTACGGCAATCGTTCGCGGGATGTACGACGAGAACATCAACACGCGCAGCCTGAACTCGGTCTCAAGTCCTCGCTACACGCAGCTGATGAAGGAACTGCGTCAGATCGTTGCTGACGCGGGAGAAGCAGCTCCGCCTAACCCCACAACCCCAACTACAGGGACGACTCCCGACGGAGGGAACAACCCACCGCCCGGTGGCCCCGGCGCTAAGCCGACTCCGCCCACGGGGGCACCTGGTCTCGGAGAACCTCCGAGCGCTGCGCCTGGCACCGCGGAGCCGAAGCCTCCGAGGAAGCGTCCAGCCAAGAAGAAGCTCAGGAACCTCGACCTCGGGCAGATCAAGGCTCCCGCGAGTTACCCCGAAGGGTTGAAACTGCTGCTCGGCGAACTGTCTGAGGTCGACGTGCAAAAGTTCCCTAACGCCACCTTCCTAATGATCCGGGCCGTACTGGAAAAGTCGATCAAGGCGTATGCGGAGGCAAAGTCGATCGACATCAAGGGCTCCGGGAACAACCAGAACGGCCGTGTCCAACTTGGCCACGCCCTGAACTGGCTCTTGGAACACGTCAAGGCGAACGGCCCGAAGCACCTGATCCAGGTCATCGAGGGCGTCAGGACAGGGAAGCTCGTTACGTACACGAACTCAGGCGACTCGCTCAATGCGATCAACCACAACCACCACTTCCTAGTCGATCCCGACCAAACGTTCTCAATGTGGGCCTCCATCGACTCGATCATGAGATACGTGATGAAGCCATGAGCACGAGCGCCATCGGGGTGTCCACACGACGCCCGCGAATCTCACCGCTCCGGTACCCGGGCGGAAAGTCTGCCTTGTACTCGCGCCTGCGCAAGATGATCCGCGATATGGACCTCGCAGGCTGCACCTACGTCGAGCCGTATGCGGGCGGAGTCGGCGCCGGTCTCAGTCTCCTGGTAACGGGGCAAGTCGAGCGCGTCGTCATCAACGACCTCGACCCGGCTATCCACGCATTCTGGACTACGGTTCAGTCCGAGCCCGGATGGCTGATCGAGCGAATCCACAAGGCCAAGCTTGACGTCACCGAGTGGCGGCGGCAGCGCGAAATCTATGTTGCCGCCGACACCAGCGATCTGTCACAGCTCGGATTTGCCACCTTCTATCTCAATCGCACGAACAGGTCCGGGGTGCTCAACGGCGGCCCGATCGGCGGGCTAGACCAAACGGGTAATTACAAGATCGACGCCCGCTTCAACCGGGACGGCCTTGCTGAACGTATCCGAATACTGTCGCTCTATGCAGACAACATCGTCCCGACGTCGCGCGATGGTATTGAGGTCATCGCTGAGTACGCTCCCAAGGACGATGTCTTCATCTACGCCGACCCGCCCTACTTCGAGAAGGCCGGTTCGTTGTACCTCAACGCCTTCTCTGCAACCGACCACGAAGACCTTGCGCGGGTCCTCAACTCCGTCGCAGACAGGCCGTGGATTCTTACCTATGACAACGCTCCACAGGTGGCGGAGCTCTACGCGGCGCGTCGGCGTCGAGAGTTTGAGCTCCACTACTCAGCGCATCGCGTCGGCAAAGCCACTGAGGTCGCCGTGCTCTCTGAATCCGTTCCGGAGATCGGACAGGGCTGGCCGCTCACGCCGACAACGTTGACGTAGCCAGCTCCTACGGGACGAGGGCCGCCCACCGCAGAGGAGGCGGAAGAACTATGCCTCCTCGCGCTCGGGCGGACGGATCAGCCGCACGTTTGATACGCCGCCTTGGTTGACGCAATCCTGAGCGAGGTCGTGAACACGCCAGTAGAAGTCAAGGTCGGCAGCCGCCGCGTTCACGGTGCTCTCGACAGGCATGTAGCGGTGCAACGGTGTGGAGACACCACCGTAGGAGTGGCCGAAGTTATCCACCGTGAGGATCGTCAGGGCCTCTGATCCGGTCCACTCGATCCCGACGCGCACGTCGTACTCGTCGTTGCCCGTCGCGTCGGCGGTCGTCCGGATGAGAGCCATCAGGCCTGCGACGCCGCACTCGACCGCGTCCGACTGGACCTGCGATCCCTCGAAGTACCCGTCGCTACTCATGCGGTGGCCGCCGATTGCGGCTGCGAGCGTGACTGATCCGTCGTGGTGGAGACTTGCCCATGCTTCCTTCCACTGTGATCTGTCGCCCGTTGCGGTGTTGACGGCGACCCAGCGCCGCGATCCCGGTCGTGGGTTGTGCCGGTCGACGTTTTCCAGCGGGTGCACACCTCCACGTCCGGCGTAGAACAGGGCGAGGCCTTCGGCCTTGGTCAGTACGTCGCGCGCTCCGTCGCGCGTCAGGCGGTTGTGGAGGCGAGGGACGCGCGGGTGGGCGACAGCGATCAGCCAGGCGCGTTCGCTCGTGGCGCGGCCGCCCGCGGTCTCGGCATACAGGTTGTCGAGCGCTTCGCTGGCGTGGCGGCGTTCATCGAAGCGTGCTCGGTACATCGCCTCGATCTGTCGTTCCTTCATCCATACGGTGTCGGAGTCGTTGCGCACCGGAGCGCCGAAGTAGTCGTTGCGGTAGATCAGGTGTGGCCCGTCAACGCTTGCCGGCACTTCCACGACGACAGCGCGGGCACCCTCCGTTCCGAGGCGGTGCACGTTGAGGCCGAAGACGGGCGGGGAGATAGCGGTGATCGCTGCGGAGCGCAGGGATCGCTCGTACGCTTCATCGAACTCTCCGACGTCGACTCGCTCTGTCGCGGCCTTCTGCGACTCGCGTACTCCGAACACGATGACGCCGCCGCCGCTGTTCGCCATCGCTGCAACGTCCTTGGGGAAGTCTGTTTGCGGTAGTCCCTTCGCCGGGGGCAGCTCTGACTTCCAGTCCAGGTCGGTCGTCTCCATGACTCCGCTGCTCACCGCCGCATCCAGCAGTTCGTCCGTCAGAGGTCCAGGAGCGACCCCGAGGGCGCGATGCAGAGCGGTGAAGATCATGACCCCCAGCGTAGGGATCACCTGCGACAACTGGCGGTGACGCCGACCAGTGGCTGCCTACAGCGCGCGCCCCTCCCGATGAGCGGACGGGGTGATGCCCGACTCACGCGCGAATGCCTGCCCGCCGCCACCTGCGGGCGAGTCGAGGAGGGCCGTGACGTCTGTGGCGTCGGTGATGAGGGACGCGATGCCTTCGCGCAGGAGCCGGTGCGTGCCGGAGCTGGCGGCACTGGTTACCGGGCCGGGCACGGCGCCGACCGGGCGTCCGAGCTGCGTAGCGCGGGCGGCGACGTTGAGGGAGCTGGAGCGATAGCCGGCCTCCACGACGACGGTTGCACCGGAGAGGGCACCGAGGATGCGATTGCGGGCGAGGAAACGCCACTTGGTCGGCGCGGAGCCGGGCGGCATCTCACTGGCGAGCAGGCCGAGGTCTCCGACTCGTGCCAGCAGCTCACGATTGCCGGATGGGTAGAGGCGATCCAAGCCGCCGACCATGACGGCGAGGGTCTGCCCGCCTGTGGCGAGTGCGGCTCGGTGTGCGGCGGCGTCGATGCCGTAGGCGCCGCCGGCCACGATGATCCGCTCAGCATGGGTCAGATTGGAGGCGAGTTCGCCCGTGACGTGCTCGCCGTAACTAGTGGCGGCGCGGGCTCCGGTGATCGTGACGCGATCGTTCAGCGGCGCGGTGAGGTAGGAGACAGCGCCTCGCAGCCATAGAGCGGTGGGGGCGCGGTTGCCCAGATCGTTGAGGGCGGTCGGCCACTCATCGTCGCTGGGGATGAGGATGCGCAGCCCGAGGCGGTCAGTCTCCGCGAGTGCCTGCGTGACCGTGCGGGCATCCATTCGCGGGGCGACCTTGTTGCGCCACAGCCTGGCCTCGACCGCATCGACGTTCTTCGGGAGTGCGCCGGCACCGGCTGCCAGGCGCACGGTCTCGACCGCGCCGACCGCGGCGAGGAGCCTGCCGGTCACGGCGTCGTCGGGCTCCAAGGTCGATGCCAGGGCGACCCGTGCGGAGCGTTCGTCCTTGGCGAGAGAAGTGATCGTGACCATGCCCGGCTCCCATCCGTGTGTGCCAGACAGGTGCGCGAGCGCCGCCCGAATCCCCGGGCGCACCTCTTACGAATGTCGCCGGAGCGTCGTACTCTGGAGGGGAGGCAGATTCCTCCTTGATGTGGCGTCCCTCGCGGACAGGCCCTCGGGCCACTCTCTACGCACTGTCTCGTCACCTGACCGTGCCACGAGAGGAAACGCCATGATCCGACTGCTCTGGGCGCTCAGCGCCCACGCCCGCTACTACCTGCGGCGTTACATGCCCACCAACATCGCGCTCGACGCGATCCGCACCCGCCGCGGCCTGAAGTGGGGCATCCTCGCGATGCTCCTCGCGGTCCCGTACTTCCTCGCAGCGAACTACTGCATCACGCTGATCGAGGGCGGCGGCCCGGGCTGGCTGAACCTCCTCGTGCTCCTGTTCTGCTGTTATGCCGTGCTCGCGGTTATGCCGATGATGCTCGGGCGGTCCTGGTCAGCGGCGGTGGGCGGGCTGCGGTTGTCGGCATAATCAGAGCCGGTCGAGGAACGCCAGGAGCGTGTCGCTGGGCTGGTAGCGCGGGCTGGGGCTGGTGCCGACCGGTGTGGTCTTCGCGATCGCTTGCTCCTTGATGGTCATGTCGGCGTGGATGTAGATGCTGGTCGTGGCGACGTTCTCGTGCCCGAGCCAGAGCGCGATCACGGTCGCGTCGACGCCCGCGTGCAGCAGCCGCATCGCTGCGGTGTGACGCAGCGTGTGGACGGTGACGTTCTTGCCCGTCAGTGACGGGCAGGACTTGGCCGCTCCCGCGGTGGTGTGGCGGAGCCTGGCTTCGACCGCGTCGCGGCTCAGGCGCCGGCCTGTGGTCGTCGCGAACAGCGGCTCCGTGCCGGGGGTGGCGCGTTCGGTGATCCAGGCGTTCATGATCGCGATGGTGTCGGGCAGCAGCGGGGTGGCGCGTTCCTTACGGCCCTTGCCGAGGCAGTGGACGTGCGCGCCGGTCCCGGTGCGGATGTCGGCGAGGTTCAGCCCGGTCAGCTCGCTGACACGCAGCCCGGTCTGGATCGCGAGGGCGAACATCGCGTGGTCGCGTCTTCCGGTGCGGGTGGTCTGGTCGCAGGCGTCCAGCAGCGCGGTGGTCTCGGCGTCGGTGAGCCAGGTGACGAGGTTGCGCTGGATTCTCGCGGCGGGGATCGCGAGGACCCGGGCGATGGTGTCGGCGTGCTCTGGATGCCGCAGTGCGGCGTAGGAGAACAGTGAGTGGATCGCTGCGAGCCTCGCGTTGCGGGTGCGGGGACTGTTGCCCCGCTCGTGTTCGAGATGACTGAGGAACCCGCCGACTCGGGTCGCGTCGAGATCGCCGATGTCCAGGCCCGCAGGTGCCGTCCCGGTGTGCTCGTGAAGGTAGGCGAGCAGGAGCCTGAACGTGTCGCGGTAGGCGGCGATTGTGTTCGCGCTGGCGTGGCGTTGAGTGATGAGCCGGTCGGTGAAGAACGCCTGCAGCAGCGGAGCGAACGCGGTCATGTGCGCGCCTCCCGCGTCGTCTGCTGTGCGATGTTGAGCATGCGGGCGGCGTGGGCGAGCAGCTCCGGGACGGCGGTGAGATACCAGTAGGTGTTGGCCGGGTTGCTGTGGCCGAGGTAGGTCGACAGCCTCGGCAGCAGGCCCGCGACGTCCGCCCCCTCGCGATACCAGCCCAGCAGCGTCGTGACCGCGAACGTGTGCCGCAGATCGTGCATCCGCGGCCTGGCCCCGCCCGCGGTCAGGCCAGCGGCCTCGCGGGCCCGCTCGAACGCATACTGCGTGTTGCAGCGAGACAGCCGCCTGCCGCGGTGATCAATGAAGAACGCCGCGGACTGCGCCGTGCGATCGGCGCGCCGGGCGGCATACTCGGCGAGCGTCGCCGCTGTCGTGGCATGGACGGGGACGAGCCGGGGGTCGCGGGACTTGCCGCGGCTGACCGTGATGATCCCGGCGTCCAGGTCGACCTCGTCGGCATCGAGCGCGAGGAGTTCCCCGACTCTCATGCCCGTCGCCGCGAGGAGCCCGAACACGACCGGGAAGATCCGCGAACGCTCGTATCGCCGCAGCCGGCCAGCCGCTTCCAGCAGACCGGTGATCTCGCCGGGCGTGTAGATGTAGGGCATGGTCCGTCGCGTCTGGTGCGAGAACACCGCCGCGGGCGGGACCTCGTGGGCTGGGTCGAGGGCGTGCATGTAGGCGGCGAACGAGCGCACCGCCCTCATCCTCACTGCCGCGCGTGATGCTCCGGCCCCGCCGTCGGGGCGAGGCAGACCGGCCCAGTCGATCATCGCCGTCGTCGTCAGGAGCCTGGCCCCGGCGGCGTTCAGGTGCGTCGTGAACTGTCCGAGGAGGTGCTCGTCCCAGACCAGGGTGAATCCGAGCTGGCGGCGCAGCCGCAAGTAGTCATCGACGTGCGCTTCCCAGGCGATCATGACCGACCGCCGCCCGTCATGGCGGGCCAGGGTTGCGCCAGGTCGCGCAGCGCCGTGACATCGACGCGCGCGTAGCCCGCGGTTGTCAGCGCCGTCTCGTGTCTCAGCACTTGCCCGATCGCGTCCAGCGGGACCGCGGCGGCGACCATCTGCTCGCCGAGGGTGTGCCGCAGCCGGTGCGCCCCGAACCTCGCCAGGCTCGCCCGGTCGCAGGCGCGTTCGACGATCCCGCCGACCGCTTCCCGTGTCAAGGGACGAAGCGGCGCGCGGTCGGCGGCGAACACCTCCCGGAACCCGACTCCGGCAGGGCGCGCCTCTTGCAGGTAGGCGACGACCGCTTCACCGACCTCGGCGGGCAGCGGGAGCCGCTCGTCACGATTGCCCTTGCCCCGCACGAGAATCTCGCCACGGCGCCAGTCGAGGTCGTCCAGTCGGAGCCGGGCGACCTCGATCGCACGCAGCCCGAGGTGGGCCAGGAGCAAGAGCACCGCGTGGTCGCGCAGTCCCGCGCTGGTGTCACGGTCGCAAGAGACCAAGAGTGCAGCCACCTCGTCGCGACTCGCGCCGACGGGAAGGCGGGAGGGTTGCGGGGAACGGATCACCAGCGTCGCCGCCGAAAGGTCGTGACTCGTCACACCGGTGATGAAGAAGAACCTCAGCAGCGCCCGGAGCGTGTATCCGAACGCCTTCACCGACACCGGGCGACGGGTGACGCCCTCGTCCAATAGCGCCCGCGTCACCTCCGCCGCGGTCAACGCGACCGCTCCTTCTGGCGGGGCATACCCGGCGAGGAACCTGCGCGCCCGGGCCACGTTTGCCGCGATCGTGGACGCCGCCAGGTGACGCTCAACGCGCAGATACCCCTCAAACCCGACCAACTCCACCGGATCCGTAGCCGTCGGCGCGATGGTCGCCGCGGCCGGGATCACGCCCTCGTAGGCGAGCCATTCCAGCGTCGGGCCAAGCGCCTTTCGCGAGAACAGGCCCGTGTGGGTGCGGCGCCGCTCAGCGAGGAACACCTCGACCTGCCCCGCCGTCAACTCGCCCACCGCGATGCCCTGCGCCTGCAGCCACCGGGACAGATGGGCCAGCAGCCGCAACTGGTTCATCAGCGACTTCCGCGTGAACCCCCGCCGGACAAGCTCGTCCTCGAACCGGCGGGCTATGTCTTCCAGTGGACCGGCGATGAGCACACCGCGTCCCTCGATCTCGATCCTGACCATGAACTGCTCTCCTGTCTCCTCAAGTTGAGAAGACCAGCCGATCAGGATCACACGATTATGCCGACAACCGCGCCCCGCCCACCGCCGCTGACCAGGACCGCCCGAGCATCATCGGCATAACCGCGAGCACGGCATAACAGACGCTATGCCGACATCGGCATAGCGTCTGGAATGCGCTCAAGTTCCTCATCATGGGCCTGGTCAGTGTCATCTTGCTCGTCCGCGCCCGCGTCCAGGAGGCCGTCGAGCGTCGCCGCCCGCCGCATGAACGAGGCACAGTCCCTCAAGTACCCGATGGCGAGTGTGGCGTGATGGGCGCCGTGATCTACACCCGCAGCGCACGCCCGAACTGGGCAACCCACGCTCACCAGCGGGCCGCCTGCCAATGCCTGGCCGCCGAGCTCGGCTACGAGGTCAGCGGCGAGTTCCACGACAACGGCCGGACACGACCCGCGCTCGACCAGGCCCTCGCCACCATCCGCGACGGGCAGGCATCGGCGCTCATCGTCGCGGACCTCTACCGACTCAGCCGACCGTCTACCGAGTTCGCCCGCATCATCGAGGCGCTGGACGAGGCCGACGTGCCCCTCTACGTCGTCGGGCAAGGCCGCGTGAGCCTTCCCGCGACTCCCGAGCTCGGCATCATGCTGGCGATCGCCGAGTACGAGGCCAAGCACTCCGAGGAGGACTTCACTCTGTAACCGCCACCCGACGTCCCCGAGGGCGGATGGTCGCACCTGCTGCGGCCACCGCCCTCTTCACTGCCCCCTGACTCACCCCGAAATGCAGACCAACCTCCATCAAGGTCATCCCGCCCTCGTAGAGCCTCACAGCCTCGCACGTGTGCTCCTCAGCCAGCCCTCGCACGCGCATCGGGACGGAACGGCGGACGAGGTGCGCGGCCACCGTTCGGTGGTAGACGCCGAACCGCTCACCGAGCTGCGCTAGCGTCATGCCCTGCTCGTACAGCGCCACCAGCTCATCAACCTCGGCGGCGCTCAGAGAGGTTTGAGTCTTCCCAACTGACCGCACCACACGACCCCGCGAGTCGGTCACCGAGGGTTCGGATGGCCGTTCGCTACGCTCGTAGGCACCCCGAGACAGGCGAGAAGCCACGGTTTTCAGGGCCGGGCCAGGGTTCTCAAACTCTCTACGGAGGTGCACATTTTGTTGCGCGCGACGTATATCCCTAAGGGTGATATTGTTCGTCTATGCAGCATCTCATTCTCGGCCTCCTGCTTACCGGCCCGCTCTCGCTCTACGATGTACACAAGCGCTTCGCTAGCGGCCTCGCGCATTTCTATAGCGCAAGTTTCGGGAGCATCGAACGCGCGCTCAAGCGGCTAGTCGACGACGGCCTGGCTGCGGTGGAGCCTGATCCCGGGAACGCGCGTGGGCGCAAGCTGTATTCCATCACTCAATCGGGGCGCGCTTCCTGGTCGGAGTGGATGCACTCGCCGACCCCGTCGGGATCAGACCTCGAGCAGAGCGTGTTGGCGAAAGTCTTTCTACTTGGGCGCATCGCCGACCCTGCGGAGCGCAGCGAGATCCTTAGACTGATCCGCGAGGAGGCCGAAGCGTCCGAGAGTGCCTTGCTAGATATGGCGGAAAGTATTGATGCACAAGCGAAGACGCTTGACGCTGGCGGTGCTGAATTTTTTGCATACCATCGCGCAACCCTGGAGTACGGCCTAGCGTCGCATCGCACCATGATCGAGTGGCTGCGTCGCCTCGAGGAAGCAGAGGTTGCCTGATGTTCGGTGCAGGATCGGTTCGTTCACGACGCCTTGGGTACATAGCCGCGGCCATCGGGGCTGCGGCAGTCGCTACCATTTTTGCAACGATTGGCGATGGCGTCAGGGTGGACAACGCTGTCGGCCTGCGTCGTAGCATCGTTGATGGTGGCCATACGGTGGTGTGGGTCCTGCTAGCTGCAGGTTTTTCGATTGCTGCTGTGCGGGGGAGATGGTCAGCGCCGTCGCAAATTCTGGCGGTGGCTGCGGGTGGAACCTACCTCCTTTTCCTGATCGCCGTCTTTGTTGGGCCCTAACTTTCCGCTTAGCACACGTGTGTCACTATAGTGTGCACACATCCACGCCCGAACCATTGCGCACGAATGCCTGTGCGATTATAATGGCAGGTGTTGAAAGGGGGGCGCACATGGATGCGACGCACACGGGGGTTGACCATTTCTTCCGTACACAACGACCAAACGACACGTTGGCACGCCTGGGCCAAGACAAACGCGACATCGAATACGAGATCTTCTCCACCTGGGCCGAGACGGCACATGTGGTCGACGACTTCGAAGTAGAGATCACCCACATCCAGCACGCGATCGGGGAGAGCAAAGCAGCAGTCGAAAAAGCCATCTTCGCCTACCGACGCCTGATCGACCTGCCCGGGCTGCGCCAGATTCAACACACCACACGACTGTTAGACATCAAACGCCTTGCCAGCATTGATACCGCCATTGCGGAACTTGGCCCCGGCGTCGACACCGAGGTCTACGCCCACATTGACGCGTACCTAGTGGAGGTGTTTACCGCCACGAAACCCAACCAACCGTTGCTGACACCGAAAGCAATCGTGCACCGGCTTAGACGGCTCATCGCCCAGCTCGACAACACCGTGGGCTACGACGCGGCTAAACGCAAACGCCGCACCCGCCCACAAGACGCGTTCGTCATCTACGACTATGAGCTCGGTGCACGCTCCGGCACCACAATTGAGTGCGACAACACCACCCACGCCCTGATCCGGCAATACCGCACACACGTGGCACAAGAGAACAACATCACCGAAGACGAAGCAGCACGCCTGATCCTCACCGGTGAACTCACCGCACAACCCACGGTGACTATTTTCGGGTTCGCACCCCTGGGCCCCGATGGTGACATCGTCGACGGTGCATCAGTGTTTTTCCCCGGTACGGGGTGGACCGATGCTGAGGGCAGTGCTGTGGCCGAACAGTACGCCTCGCGCATCGTGGACCTTGGTGATGTTGCCGGCCACGAGATCGACGGCTATGTTCCCTCGGCCCGGATCAAAGCGTTCGCTATTGCCCGCGACGGCACCTGCGTCTGGCCGGGCTGTACCCGCGATGCACAGCACTGCCAGCTTGATCACCGCGTCCCCTACGCCGACGGGGGAAGCACAACCCCAGCGAATTTGTTCTCGTTGTGTCAGCGTCACCACAACGTGAAAACGGATCGTCGTGCCTACTACATTCCCGACCCCACCACCGGCGACATCGTCTGGCTATTTGCTGACGGCACCTACGCCTTAACCGAGCCCGATGGGTTTATCACCACCCAGCTTGGGGCGGACAACCCCCGGTGGAACCACAGCCTCGACCAGCGACGTGTCCTGCGTGACCGGGTCGCGACGTTTCTGGCGAAAGGGCACACAATCCTCGACGCCTACGACACCACCGGCAACTACGACACCTGCATCGAAGCCCTGACACGCCTCGAGCAGGAATACCGCATGACCTTCCCCCACAAACCCACCACCAACCCAGACGCTAACTCTGGTTAAGAGACCGAAGGAAAGGAACAGAATCCACCGTGGACGCGTTGACCGTCCCACTGTGATCGGTGGGGTAGAAGCGCACGACCACCTGGGCGTTGGAATCGAACTGGCGCAGCCACATTTCCGCACCCAGCATCACACCGATCGGAGAGGGGACGTCGATGTCGTGAAGCCCATGGCCCAAAAACACAGGCTTATCGTAACCGGCAACCGGCGTGGACATGAACTCCCGCGCGGCCTGCTCGAATCCGGGGATATCGCGCAACGGGCGGTTGAACGCGCGGGAGAGGTTCACCCCGCGCGACGTCTCGGCGACCTTGGCGTAGCAGCCCGTGGAGGCCTCCGCGACCAACGCGCGACCCTCGTCGGTGAGCGCTGAGTCGATATCGAGCTCCGGGTAGGCCTCGTTGAGCGCGGCGACAATGTAGAGCGCGTACGTGGTCAACCCGGCTGGCAGCGCAACAGGAGGGAACGTCGGCCCGCCGGCGATGATCAGGTTCTCGATGTAGGCGGGCGCGCCCGTGGCCACCGCCCCGCGGTAATCCAAGCCGAGCTCCTCGCTAAGCCGCGTGGCGCGGTGCGCGACGTGTAGCGCAACGCCCCCGCCCTGAGACTGCCCAACCACCGACCACTGGGGCGACAGCCCGATCTCCGGCAGCTGATGGGCAGCAGCGACCGAGTCGGCGACGTTGGCTGCGGCGACCGCACCATTGAGGTAGCTGTGGAACCCCGGCGATCCAAGCCCGGTGTAGTCCGAGGCGACGATCGCGTATCCCTCGTCCAACCAGCGGTTCAGGTACTCCGCGTCGCGGGGCGAGCGGGGGTTGAGGCTCGGGGCGCACTCGCTGCCCAGCCCCACGGTGCCGTGCGCCCACGCGATCACGGGCCAGCCACCAGCCGGTGGCGTACCGCGGGGCACGAAGATTGCCCCAGTGGACACAGCGGGCGCATCGTGCTGGTTGGTGGTGGTGTAGGCGAACCGATACTGCGCCGCCGCGCTGCCCAGCCCCACATTCGGGTCAAGCGGGGTGGTCGCGAGCAGCGTCCCGGCAGCGCCATGGGGTGCGGGGACGACCAGGCCCGAATCGTAGATCGGCGAGGCCTGGGCAACGGGCGCGCACGCGAGGGCGGCGCACAGGGTGAGGGCAATAGTCTGGGTACGCATACTATGTTTGTACCCCAAACAATCCTATGCCGAGGGCGGAAACAGGAAAAAGAGCACGGCCATGGTGATCACACCGCCGGTGGCGAAGTTCAGCCACAGAAACACCCGCCACGCCCGGTTCACATCGGCCGATGTCTCGTCGGTGACGTTGGCAAAACGCAGCGCGTTCGCGGCGTAGCCGAACCCGAGCACACCCACCACCCAACCTGGGAAGGGCAGGGCGAAGCACAGCAGGGCAGCGATGGCGTACCCGCCGCAGGCAAGCCGAGTGGTTAGCCGTGCACCGAGCCCCGTCGCAATCGAGCTCAGGCCCCCCTCGCGATCGGCGACGACGTCCTGGACGGCGCCAAGCGCGTGGCTCGCCATACCCCACAGGAAGAACGCGGCCGCAGCCAGCCAAAACCCATGGGAAACCGCGGGGTCGGCGATCGTGGCGCCGACCAGCGCCGGCACCGTGAAGTGGGCCGAGGACGTCACCGAGTCGAGGACGGGAATTTCCTTGAACCGAAACGGCGGGGCCGAGTAGACGTAGACCGCGAAGAGCGCGACCGTGAGCCAGAGCGCTGAGGCCCAGGTGCCTGCGGCGTAGAGGACGAGCGCGAAGGGGAGCGTCGTCACGCCCGCTGCGATGAGTAACGGGCGGTGCAGGCTTTTCGGCAGCACCGCGCCCTCGATCCCGCCCTTGCGCGGGTTGCGGATGTCGGACTCGTAATCGAAGACGTCGTTGATGCCGTACATCGCGATGTTGTACGGGATGAGGAAGAACACGAAGCCGACGAGCAGGAGCCAGTCGAAGCGGCTGGTGTCCAGCAGGTAGGCCAGGGCAAAGGGCACCGCGGTATTGACCCAGCTAATCGGCCGCGATGCGGCGAGGATGGCGCGGATCATGAGGCCTTCCCCGGCCACAGCGCGGTGACCACGAGGCAGACGAACACGGTGTAGAACAGGTCCTCGACGGGGATGAGGCCTAGGTAAATGCCGAGGTTGTTCGCGCCGTCGTACTCCACCAGGCCTGCGGCGACCATGAGGTTGTCAAACACGATCGTCAGCGTCAGCAGCACCGCAGCCACGATCGCGGTCACCTTGAACTGGGAGGCATACGCGTGACGACTCCCCACCCACAGCACCGCTGCCCCCAGCAGAAACGGGAGGCTGATCAACAGGTACGTCACGGGCCAACCACCTTTCGCGCGCCGGAGGTCACGTTCAGCGTGAGGTAGGTCAGGAAGAACAAAAAGATCGGCTCCTCAAGGGGCATTTCGGGCGCGAGCTCGACGCCGGTCATGAACGGGGAGTCACCGCGGAAGAAGGTGCCGGTGGCGATGCCGAGCGCGTCCCACAGCAGAAACAGCGCGACCACCGCGGCCGACAGCAGCGCGGCGCGGCGGGCGTCGGCGAAGAACGCGAGCGTGAACCGCCAGTCGCACAGCACCATGCAGACGATGCTGAGCAGCAGAAACGTCAGGTACGCGAAGGCCATTAAAACTCCTCCGGCAGGGGTCCGGGGGAGCGATCGCCGCGCAGGCGCTTGATCACGTTCTCGGCCGAGATCAGGCACATCGGCACGCCGACGCCCGGCACGGTTGTTGCGCCCGCGTAGTAGAGGTTGTCCAGCTTGGCGGAGACGTTCTTACCGCGCAGGAACGCGGACTGGCGCAGGGTGTGCGCCGGGCCGATCGAGCCGCCCGACCAGGCGTGGTAGCGCTGCGCGAAGTCGCTCGGGCCGAGGGTCCGGCGGACGCGAATGTGATTGCGCAGGTCGGGGATGTCGCACCATGCGGCGATCTGCTCGATCGCGGCGTCGGCAATCGCATCGACGGCAGCGGAGGCGCGGTCGTTGTACATGTCGCCGTGGCCGAACTCCGAAGCGGCGGGCACGGGCACGAGGACGAACAGGTTCTCGCCACCCGGCGGGGCAGTAGAAGGGTCCGTCGCAGAAGGCATGGAGACATAAATCGAGCGCGAGGAGTTCAACGGCCGCGTGGCGACGGGCCCGTCAAACACCGCGTCGAAGTCGTCATCCCAGTGCTCGCTGAAAAGGAGGTTGTGGTGGGCCAGCTGAGGCAGTTTCACGTCGGTGCCCAGCATGAGGAGCACCGTACCCAGGCCCGGATCACGAGAACCGAACCACTTTTCCGGGTAGGTGCGCTTGCCCGGCGGCAGCAGGCGCGTCTCAGTAAAGTGCAGGTCCGCGGCGGAGACGACGATGTCGGCCTCGATGGTCTCGCCGCTGGCTAGGCGAACACCGGTAGCGCGCGAGCCATCGTAGGAGATAGCGGTGACATCGGAGTTCAGACGGATTGAGACGCCGTTGTCGCGGGCGAGGGCTTCAAGCGCATCGACCACGGCGGCGAACCCGCCCTGCGGGTACTTCACCCCCTGGACCAAATCCGTGTGGCTCATCAGGTGGTACATCGACGGGGTGCGCGCCGGGTGCGAGGAAAGGAACACTGCCGGATACGTCAGGATCTGGCGCAGGCGCGTGTCGTGAAAGCGCGCGGCGACGTACTTGTCCAGCGGAACCGTCAGCAAGCGGGCGAGGTCGGCGAGCCGGCGCGAGAAAAACGGGCGCAAAGAGCTAAACGTGGTGTACAGGAAGCGCTCGACCGCCATCTCGTAGGTGTCGCGGGCAGAATCCAGGTAGTCGCCCAGGGCGGGGCCGGCGCCGGGCGAGAGGGCGTCGAAAAGCGCGATGGCCTCCTCGCGGCCCGAGATGACATCGACGGGTTCGGCGTTTTCCGGGAACAGGCGGTAGGCCGGGGTCAGCTCGACCAGATCGAGCAGGTCTTCGGTGCGCTTGCCAAACAGGCCGAAGAAGTGGTCGAAGGCGTCGGGCATCAGGTACCAGGACGGGCCGGTGTCGAAGCGGTAGCCCTCGACGGTCTCTTCGCCCGAACGACCGCCGCAGGAGTCGAGGCGCTCGACGACGCTGACGTCGTAGCCCTCGCGGCCGAGCAGGGCGGCGGTGGCGAGGCCGGCGACGCCAGCCCCGATAACGATAGCGGTGTGTTTAGTCACGGGTTCTCCTTACGGCGCGGGCGGTGACGTACATCTTGCGGTGGCGCGGGACGGACACGCGCGTGGTGGCCAGGGTCGCGGCCGGGGTGGCGTCGATGCGCTCGTTGAGCTCGCTAAACAGCGCTTCCGCGGCGGCGACGGCCCCGCGCGCCGAGGAGGGGATGAGCGGGATGGCGCGGCGGGCACGTGCGAGGTCGGCGCGGATGTCGTCGACAAGCTCGGCCTTGACCGCGTCGTCGATTCCGCGGCCGCGCAGCAGGGGGAAGTAGGTGCGGCCAAGGTCGTCCCGGTCCTCGGCGAGATCGCGCAGGAAATTTACCTTCTGAAACGCCGCGCCCAGCGCGCAGGCGCCCTCATCCAACTCGGCGCGCTGCGCGTCGGTGACGGGCTCGTCGGCCACGAACGCGGCCACGCACATCAGCCCGATGACCTCGGCGGAGCCGTAGACGTAGGCGTCGAAGTCGGCCGGGTCGTAGGTGGATTGGTTCAGGTCGCGGCGCATGGAGGCGAAGAAGGCCGTGACATGCTCCGCGGAAAAATCGCACCGGCGAGCGCTATTGGCCCAGGCGTGGAGTACCGGATCGGTATGGAAGCGTGCCGCTGGTGCGGCGAGAACCTGCGTTTCGTAGGCGTCGAGAAGCTGTGCCGCGTCCGCTCCGGCGGCCCCGTCGACAATTTCGTCGGCGATGCGCACCATCGCGTAGAGGTTGCGCACGTCAGTGCGCACGCGTGGGGCGAGAAACCGCGTGGCGAGCGAAAAACTTGTTGAGTACTGGGCAATGACCTGGGCGGCGACGCGATCGCACATCAGGTCGTAGCGGGACAAGGTACGGGACGACTCCATGCTGACAAAGCTTATACGCGCTCACACAGTCGACGCTGCGGCGGGGAGTTCTTGAATCCTTGGCGCATCGAGTGCATCCCGCGCGAGAAGCGTCGGGCGAGCTGGCGGGCGCCGCGCAGCGGGCGGGGGTCAGTCAGCAGCGTGATCTCCGGACGGAACAGAACCGTTTCGTGGGCGCGCACCGCGAAAGACATCTGGATGTCATCGTGGGAAAAGGTGTCGCTCGGGTCAATGGCGTCGCGCACGTCGAGCCACCAGGCGGCGGACAGGGTGCAGTTCGTGCCGAAAAACGGCGTGTGTCCGAGCGCGGAGCCCACGCTGTAACGGTACGCACGCAGATACAGGGCGCTGAGGAGCCGGCCGCGCCACCCTGGGAGGTCGAAGCGTGCGGCGCCGGTCATGCCGACAACGTCCTTGTTCGGGTTGCTGGCTGCCTCCTCCCATGCGTTTTTCCATTGCAGGCTGAAGGTTGGCGAGACGCGCACGTCGGCGTCGATACGCACGATGACATCGAGGCCCCGCGCCGCCGCCTCGCTGTAGCCCGCGTGGGAAGCCCACGTCACGCCTCGGCGGGGTTCGGAAACGACGACCGCGCCATAGGAACGCGCCACATCTGCTGTGTTATCCGTCGATCCGTTATCAACCACGATGACGCAGTCGAAGGGTTCGCGCTGGCGCGACACGCTGTCTAGGCAGGGGGCGAGCAGGTCCGCGTCATTGAGACAGGGGATGACGAGGCCGATACGGGGAGCGGGCACGGTGCGAGTATACGTACGCTGGTGCGCATGACGTCCAACCAGAACCCACGAGTCTCAGGCGACCGCACCATCCAATTCCTCACAGACGGCTACCTTCTTCCCTCGAACCTCCGCAAAACGGCGGGCCTCGAACCCGAATCCATGTGCCCCGTAACCACAAAACTCCTCGGACAGGACGCGACCATCGTGCGCGGTTCTGCCGGCATCGACTTGTTCTACGACGAGGATGTCATGCAGCGCGAAGGTGCCATGCCGCCCGTCATCGGCGATGCCCTCGTGGGCAAAGGCGCGGTGCACAATCTCGACGGCGAGGAGCACAAGGTGCGTAAAGCACAGATGGCGGCGATGGCTTACGAAGACGAGCGGGTCGCCGAGTTCGCGCCGCTGGTCGCGGAGGAAGTGGAGCGAGCAGTCGCTGGCTGGGAAGGCGCCCAGGGCAACGTTTTCGAGGATCTTTCCCTCGCGTTCGGTCGTGCTGCCTTCCGCTGGGCGGGCATCGATCTGCCCGCAGAAAACACCGACGAGTTAGTCGGCCGCATGATCACGCTGCTTGACAACTTCGGCACCGCCACCGGAACCCCCAGAGCATTTTGGCAGCGCCGCCAGCTCGACAACTGGGCCGAAGCGCTGATCACCGATGTCCGTGAAGGCAGGATTACCGCCCGCCCGGACTGCGTGCTCGAACACATGGCACAACTCACCGACGCCAGCGGCGAGCGTGTCGACGCCCGCACCGCCGGCATCGAGCTGCAAAACCTCACGCGCCCCACGGTCGCCGTCGGCTTCTTCGCCTCTTTCGCCGCCGTTGCGCTCGCGGAGAACCCTCAGTGGCGCACCCGCATCAACGAGTCCGAAACCGGCCGTGAAGCTTTCGCATTCGCCCAGGAAGTTCGCCGTTTCTACCCGTTCGTGCCAATGTTTCCAGCCAAGGCGACCAAAGACACGGAATTCGAGGGCTGCCCCATCCATCAGGGGCAGCGCGTCATTCTCGACTTCGTCGGCACCCTCCACTCGGCCGAGGAGTGGGATAACCCGGCGAGCTTTGATCCGGAGCGTTTCATGGCGTACGAAACCCAGTCCGAGGCGGAGACAATCAAGCCGTTCATCCCGCAGGGCGGTGCTGACGTGCGCACTGGGCATCGTTGCCCGGGGGAGAAGATCGCGGTGACGGCTCTGTCCGCAGCTGTCGAAGCTCTCGCGCGACCGGAGGTCCGTATCTCGGCGGAGGCGATCGACACCAACTACTCCATGACCGAGATCCTCGCCCGACCGAAGTCGGGCGTGCGCGTGACAGTCGCTAGCTCAAGCTAGAGACGAAATCCTGCGCGATGGCGCTCGGTTCAGCACGCTCCGGGCCGACATTGCGCAGGTTCATCTCAACGAGGTCCTCAGTGGTCAGCTGCGCGTTTACCGAGTTAATCACGTCGAGGGCGCCGTCGGGCAGTGAGCCCGCCTTGATCACCGGAACGACGTTCTGCGGGGGGATGAGGTTCTCCGGATCTTCGAGAATGACCACGTCGGCTTCCTCCCCGTTGCTCAGCAGAGCGGGGGAGGTTGTGAAGATGTTGCCAACGTTAGCGGCACCTTCGACGAGGGCCTGAACGGTCAGCGGGCCGCCACCGTCCGAGATCGGGTTGACGCTGATTTTGGCGGCATCGATTCCGTAGACATCGCTCAGGCCTGCGGGGCCGTACGGCCGCTCGGCGAACTCCGGCGGCGCTGCGATGGTGATCTGGTCGAGCTTGTCTAAATCGGCGATGGTTCCCAAGCCTCGTTCATCCGCGAGCTGCCGGGTAACGCGGTAGGCGTCCTTGGACTCGGCCGGGCTGAAATCCCCGGCTTCCAGGTCATCCGGTAAGGCCTCGGCGAGCGCCGCTTCATCGGCGGGGGTGCCGCCGTAGAACTGGGTGAGATTGCCCGAGTACTCCGGGACGACATTGATGCTGCCTTCCTGCAGTGCCCCGAGGTACACCTCGCGGGAACCGATGCCGGAGTTGACGTCGACGTCGAAACCTTCCTGGCGCAGCGCCTCGGCCCAGATCTGGCCGATGATCTCGGATTCAGGGAAGTTCGCGGTTCCAATGACAACGGTGCCCGCCTCACCGCTGACGGCGAACGGATCGTCGGAACCGCACGCGGTGAGGGTCAAGGTGGCGACGACAATTGCGCCCGCGGCTGCAGTGAGTTTCATGTGCGCCCACCTTAATGCGATCGCGGAGCCAGGAAGCGTTGCACCCCCGCGAGGGTCAGGTCGGTTACCAGTGCCAAGGCTGTGACCAGCAGTGCTCCCGCAACCATGCGCGGGTAGTCCTGCACGGCGAGCCCGTCGATGAGGTAGCGCCCCAATCCTCCGAGGCCGATAAATGAAACCACCGTCGCCGTCGCGATGACCTGTACAACGCAGGAGCGCAACCCGCCGATGATGACGGGTGCCGCCAACGGGAGCTCAACTCGGGTCAGGATCTGGGCCTCGCTGTAACCCGCTGCTCTGGCGGAGTGCACGACCTGACGCGAAACGGAATCGAATCCGGCGACAAACCCGGCGAGGAGGGGAGCGATGGCCAGCATCACGAGGACGATCGTCGCCGGAATCAGCGGCAGCGTTGCGCCCCGCGGAAGCGAAATGGCCAACCATGTCAGCAACCCCAGGGCGGGCAGCGCACGCAAGGCGCCGGCAATGGAAAGCACGGTGTTCGCGCCGCGCCGGGAGTGACCGATCGCGATCCCCACTGGCGCCGCAACTAACAGCGCCAGAAAAACGGCGAGAGCAGAGTACCCCACGTGCTCGAGGAGACGGACGGCAAATCCGGTGTCCCCACCCCAATTCTCACGAGTCACAAGATAGTTCACTTCAGACCCGCCTTACGTGTCCACGGCATGGTGACTCTGCCGAACGCGACGAGGAGTGCGTCGACAAGCACGGCGAGGAGAATCGTCCCGATAAGCCCCGCGATGATCTGAGTGGGGAAGGACCGTTGAAACCCCTCCGTGAACAGCGTGCCCAGCGACTGGACACCGATGAGGGCGCCGACCGAAACAAGGCTGATCGTTGAAGCCGCCACGACGCGCACGCCGGCGAGCAACCCCGGGCCTGCGAGGGGAAGCTCCACTCGGAGAATCCGCCTCAGCGGGGAGTACCCGGTCGCGATCGCCGATTGGCGCACATCCGCGGGCACGGAGCCGAAGGAGTCGGTCGCCGAGCGCACCATCAGCGCAATGCCGTAGAGGGTCATGGCGACAACGACGTTGAGCGGTGAGAGCACCGAGGTGCCCAGCACAAGCGGCAACAGGACAAACATGGCCAGCGAGGGCACGACGTAAATCAGGCTCGTGGCCACGACGAGGGTTTCGCGTACGCGGCCGGCGCGATGCGCGAGCCAACCGATCGGCACCGCGATGAAAAACGCCGCGAAGATCGCGGGTAGCGCCAGCAGCAGGTGGTCGATCGCGAGAGACCCGATGCGCCCTGCGTTGGATCCGAGCCACGTCCAATTCATTTCAGAACCCCCCGCACCTTGCCGGTCGCGTCCACCACCAGGGTCTCCCCGTCGCGCTGGACGGTACGCACGTGCCAGTTCTCCGCCCCGATGAACTCGCGCACCGCCTCATTGGCCGGGTGCGCGACGATTTTTTCCGGGGTTCCCGCTTGTTCGATACGGGCGTGCTGGCCGAGGATCACGACTTCGTCACCAAGCAGGAAGGCTTCGTCGATGTCGTGGGTGACCATGAGCACGGTCGTGGCCACAGTGTCCTTCAGCGCAAGCACTTCGCGTTGCAGGCTGCGGCGGACCACGGGATCAACCGCGCCGAAAGGCTCGTCCATGATGAGGATGTCCGGACGCGTCACCATGCCACGGGCCACGCCGACGCGCTGGGCCTGGCCCCCGGAGAGTTCCGCCGGGTAGCGGCCGAACAGGGACGAGCCGAGGTTGACCAGCTCAAGCATGTCCGCGGCGCGCCGCTTCGCCTCGCCCTTGCCTGCCCCGGACAACTTCGCGATGTCGGCGACGTTATCCAGTACCGTGCGGTGGGGCATCAGGCCGGAGTGCTGCATCACATACCCGATGCTGCGTCTCAGCGTGACTGGGTCGGAATCGGCCACATCCGCTCCACGGACAAGCACTGTCCCCGAGTCGGGTTCGACCATGCGGTTGACCATGCGCAGCAGTGTTGTCTTGCCGCACCCCGAGGGCCCCACGAAGCAGGTGGTTGTTCCCGTGCCCACGGTGAAGCTGAAGTCGGCGACGGCAGGGAGGGCGTTGCCGTCGTAGGTCTTTGACACGTTGCGGAACTCGATCATGTCCGTCCTCCAGGATTATCGGGAAGCCTCAGCGGAAAAACAGCGGCAAAAGGAAAAGCATGCCGGTGCTCCAGGTCAGGTGCAGCGAAATCGAACTGTATAGCCTCCCGCCGCGGAAAGCTTCGTAGTGGGCCACGGCACCGATGACTGCGGCGGCCAGAATGAGCAGCCAGACACCCATCGCCGCGGTGACAAGGCAGTACAGCGCCAGCGACACCGCGCTAATCGACGTCGTGTGGTGCAGCAGGCCGTGCACGCGGAGCTGGCGCGGGACTGCGTCACGGTAAACGAGCTCCTCGCCGATTCCGTTGAGGATGAGAACGAGCAGGGTCGGCGCGAGCCCGCCTTTCTCCGTCGTCGCCAGCAGCTGGCCGACAGGTTCAGCGAGGGGAGGGATGCGGCTGACAATAACGGCCCCCGCAACGAAGATGGTGGCGAGGGCCGCGCCGATGGCCACCCCCCGCGCGATGTCAGCGGCTTTGCCGGGCCCGGCGAAAGCGTTGCGCGAGCCCATGAACCACCAGGTGGTGGCGTAGACGATGGCTGTCAGTACCGTTGCCGCGTAAAAGCCCGCCGATCCATCACCCGATTGGCGGGCGACGAAGAGTCCCGCGGCGCCCAGCAGGCACGGCAGGAGGAAGGTGAACTTAGGTAGTGCCATCAGTGGAAGTATAAGCTGAAGACTATGAGGACTGCTCTCGTTACAGGTGCCACCGGGTTTATCGGCCAGCGCGTCGTCCTCGAACTGGTCGAACGCGGGTGGAAGGTTCGCTGCCTGTGCCGCAGTCGCGACAAGGCCCTGACCATGGACTGGGCCCGCTACCTCGATAGCGGGGAGGTGGAGATCGTCGAGGGCGACGCGGCCGAAAGGGCCGACGTCGACCGCGCGCTCAAAGGCGTCGACTGTGCCTGGTACCTGCTGCACTCCATGTCGTCG